>CAVZGP010000011.1:0-880417 GCA_963774765.1 Ilumatobacteraceae bacterium | reverse complement strand
TCGCGACTACGACATCCTCGACACCTACGAGGCGGGCATGGTCCTGACCGGCAGCGAGGTCAAGAGCCTGCGTGAAGGCAACGCTCAGATCGCCGAGGGCTACGCCCGCGTGCAGCGTGGCGAGATGTGGATCGACG
Source organism: Ilumatobacteraceae bacterium (assembly GCA_963774765.1). Taxonomy (GTDB): domain Bacteria; phylum Actinomycetota; class Acidimicrobiia; order Acidimicrobiales; family Ilumatobacteraceae; genus Sva-07. The sequence continues at coordinate 880,280 of CAVZGP010000011.1, read as the reverse complement.
GCATCCACATTCCGCCGTACACGAACGCCATCGGCTTCGGCGCCCACGATCCGGACCGCCAGCGCAAGCTGCTGCTCAATCGGGCCGAGATCGACAAGCTCGACCAACGCGTAGCCCAGGGCAGCCTCACGATCGTGCCGCTACGCCTCTACTGGAAGGGCGGCCGGGCGAAGCTCGAACTCGGCCTCGCAAAAGGTCGCACCAAGGGCGACAAGCGCCAGCACATGGCCGAGCGCGACGCCGACCGCGAGATTCAAACCGAGTTCAACCGCGCCAACAAGTACGGCGACGCCCACCGCTGAACTGGTTTGGGGCCCCACCGTCGCGGCATCTGCGCCCCGTGCATCCCACGACCCGATCTGCGCCCCGAGCGTCCCGGAAACCGGGACCGCAGGGGCGCAGATGCCGCACGGTTGCGACGAAGTACGCGACTCCGACGTCGACTCGGCGCGTTGACGCCAGTAGCCTGCACGGATCAGCCACAGATTCTGAGGCTGCACATATTGATCACGGGGCTGACTGGTTTCGACGTCAGTAACGCTGTTCGAGTTTGCGACCCGAGTTCCTCAGACTCGCTAAACGGGGGAACCACAAGAATTGCCGATGAGCAGTTCGCTCTCGCCGCCTGATTCACATCGAGTGAGCGAAGAGTCATCGTGAGCAGAAATGTCGCACGGGGCCAATCCATCACAGCCCGGCAACAGAAGTGAGGGATGACGGCAGGAAAGACTGCTGACGGCGAGAAAGACCGCTGACATGTCGGAAAGACGGCGCGTGGTCCGCCTCGAGCGGACAGCCGACCCGTCGGTGTCACAGCGTCAGTGGCAATACCGGGAATGGTCGTAGCAAGTTCGTCCACCGGCTGATGGACGGGGGTTCGATTCCCCCCAGCTCCACCATCAGGTTTTCGGTTGTGCGGTCGCTTGCGCCAAAGTTCGGATCGCAAGCCCCTGACCAGGGGTTTTGTACGCTGAGATGTGCCGACGTCCGCAATCGTTGCTGGAGTGTTGCTCCGCCAGTTGCTCCGCCACGTGGTACGGTTGCTCCGCCAGTTGCTCCGCCAACGACCCCGCGGAGCTTCGCACGAGGGGAAGCGACGCATGCCGAGAGCACCACGAGGGAAGCGCTCAACCACCACCGACGGCGGCGTCGAAGTGGTGGCCAAGAACTCCAACGGCGACGGATCGGTCTACTTCGAGCCGGCCCGACCCCGTGCCAGCGGCGCGATGCGACCGGGTTTCTGGCGAGCGAGCTATCGAGATGCCGACGGCAAGCGTCGAACCGTGTCCGGCCCGACGCGTGTCCAGGCAGAGGCCCGACGCGAGGTGAAGCTCGCGGAAATCGCCGCAATGCCAGCCGTGGGGAGTCGGTTCTCCCGAGATACGACGGTTGCGGAGCTCACCGATTGGTGGCTCGACTCGGTTGCGCGCCACCAGGTGAAGACCTCCACGCTCGACAGCTATCGCAAGTTCGCCAGCTACCTGGCCGACGACATCGGGACCCACGCCGTGGTCGATGTCGGCCCCGAGCTGCTGACGCAGTGGCAGTCGACGCTGCTCGACAGGTACGCGCCATACACGGTGCTCAACTGCCGGAAGGTCTGCCGGCAGGCGTTCACCGAGGCGGTGAAGTTCCGGCTGATTCCCTCCAACCCGTTCGATCTGGTCAAGGCGCCTCGGGCGAAGCGGGTCAAGGCGGGTCGCGCCCTCTCCCCCGCTGAAGCCAAGGCGCTGATCACCGCGTCCCAAGAACTGCGACTCGGCGCAGCCGTGACTCTGTTGTTCTGCCAAGGCTGGCGCGTGAGCGAGGTGCTCGGGCTGGCGTGGGAAGACCTCGACCTCGAAGCCGGCACTGCTCACATCCGACGTGGAGCGTCCTACACCTCATCGGTCGGGATGGTCCTCGGGTCAACGAAAACATCCGGGGCCGAGGGCATCCACTATCTCGCGCCTGTCTCGGCCGCCCACCTCCGCAGGCGTCGCGCCGAGCAGCAGGCCGAACGAGAAGCAATGGGGGCCGATTGGCAGACGCACACCTACGACGGCGATGCGGTGTCAATGGTGTTCACAACAGTCCGAGGCGGACTCACGAACCGACAGGCGGTCACCAAAGAGATTCGTCGAGCCGCGCTGGTTGCCGGGCTCGATCCTGAAGGACTGGCCAGCCACAGCGGTCGACGAACGGTGGTCACTGCGCTCTACGCCGACGGTGGACTGGACCTCGCCGACGTCGCTCGTCACGTCGGCCACTCCGACCCGTCGACGACCGCCGAGTACGTCCGCAGCCTCGGTCACCGCCCGTCGAACACGGCCGCGCAGGCCGCCCGGCTGCTCGACCCGACGATCTGATCCACTGGCCGCAGACCGCATCAGTTCGTGCGGATACGCCCGTGATGGTGCGGCGTCACAATTGGGGCCGAACCCGAGTGGCACACCGAACGGGAGCTTTGGGATTCTGCGTGACGAAGTGTCGGGTGGGATCACCGGGGATGGGGCAAATGATGACGGCGACGATTGCCTCTCGGATCTGCGACAACGCCGGCAAACCCAGGTTGCCGAATATGCCAGTGACGGCTGCTCGCTACTCGAGGATGTCCGTGTACACCGCGACGTACCGTTCAATCATGCGGGACACGTCGAATCGCTCGACTGCGGTCGCGCGAATCGCGATGCGGTCGAGTCGATCGGCTTCTCCGACGGCGTCGACGGCTCCTTCGGTCGTGTCGACGAGGAACCCGGTCGTGCCGTCGTCGATCAGTTCTGGCATGGACCCACGCCCGGTGGCAATGACCGGGGTGCCGCACGCCATCGCCTCGACCACGCTGTAGCCGAACGGTTCGTCGAAGTCGATCAAGTGGAGGAGGGCGTGAGCACCACCGAGGACGGCGGAGCGTTCCGTCGCGGTGACCGGGCCGAGGAAGCGGATGTCATTGCCGAGGTGAGGTGCAACCTCGGTCCTGAAGTAGTCCTCGTCCTGGATGATGCCCGCGATGTCGAGTCGGCGCCCCGCACGTCGGGCGACGGCGATCGCGTGTGCAGTTCCCTTGTCGGGGTGGATGCGCCCGAAGTACAGCAGGTGATCGCCCGGTACCGGTGCGACGTCGAAGTCGGCGGTCGTGATGCCGTGGTGGATCGTCGCGGCATAGTGCAGCCGCGGGTGGCGGTCGGCGTTGCTGATCGCGACGTAATGGGTCGTCGCGTCGTAGCGCTCGTAGACCGGGACGATCTGTTGTGAGGAGAATCCGTGGATGGTCGTGATCACGGGCGTGTCGACGAGCGCGCTGTAGGTGAGCGGCAGGAAGTCGAAGCCGTTGTGGATGATGTCGAAGTCGGCGGCTCGTTCGAATGCCGAGGCGATGTGGATGCACTCGGCGACCTTCGGTTCGATGGTGGGGTCGTCCGACCAACCACCGCTCGCGGTGGCGTGCAGGTTGGCGGTGGTGAGCGAGTCGGCCGTGGCGAAGAGTGTGACGTCGTGCCCGGCGGCGACGAGCCCGTTGGCCAGTAGCGAGGCGAACTGTTCCCATGGTCCGTAGTGCCGCGGTGGGGTGCGCCAGGAAATTGGTGCGAGTACCGCAATCCGAAGTCGGGAATCGGCGGCGGCGTCGTGATGGCGAGCGGGGATGAGTTCAGGGTACCGATGCCGGTTCGCGATCGTGGGCAGTACGGTGCAACTACGCCCCTTGGGCGAGTGCGCCCCGCTTGGGCTGGACGGCCATCGCAGTGCTGTCGCCCTCCGCAGGCTTGTCGCCTCGGCTGAGCCGAACAAGGAGTTCTGCCGTGCACACCCCTGTCCGAGTTTCGTCTGGTCCAGCGGGCCGGGCCGATGCCCCGTCGTTCGGCATCTTGTCGACCTTCCCGCCGACTTCCTGTGGGATTGCCACGTTCTCCGCCGCTCTTGCTGCGGGTCTGATCGGCGAGGGAGCGTCGGTCGATGTGGTGCGCTGCGGATCGACTCCTGAGGTCGAGGACGTCCTGGTCGTGGGTTCGCTCACCGACTCCGACGACGCCGACCATCGGCGCGCAACCGACGCGTTGAACCGCAACGATCTCGTCATCGTTCAACACGAGTACGGCCTGTACGACGGAGTCGACGGTGAGTCGATCATCGATCTGGTCGCCGCGATCGATGCACCGGTCGTCGTGGTCGCCCACACCGTCCTGACGGAGCCGACGGAGAATCAGCGGCGGGTCCTCGAACAGGTGTGCCGCAGCGCCGACGCCGTCGTCGTCATGACAAGGACGGCGCACGTTCGATTGCTGGCCGGCTACGACATCGATGGTTCGAAGGTGCACGTGATCCCCCATGGCGCGGCCACACCGCTCGCCGCGCCGGCCGCATCGCAGCGCCTCCCCGGAACTCCCCGGCGGCTGTTGACCTGGGGGCTTCTCGGGCCGGGCAAGGGCATCGAGTGGGCCATCGATGCCATGGACGAACTCGGCGACGTCGATCCACTTCCGCAGTACGTCGTGGCCGGCGCGACACATCCGAAAGTCCGTGAGCGACACGGCGAGGTCTATCGAGAGATGCTGGTGGGTCGCGCCGCCTCGTCGATTGTCGACATCACGTTCGACGACACGTATCGCGACCTGATGTCGTTGACCGATCTCATCCAGTCGGCCGATCTCGTCGTGCTGCCGTACGACTCACGCGATCAAGTGACTTCTGGGGTGTTGGTCGACGCGGTCGCCGCCGGTCGTCCGGTGGTGTCGACCGCCTTTCCCCATGCCGTGGAACTGCTCGGAACCGGCGCCGGCATCGTCGTCCCCCAACGCGACCCCGTGGCGCTGGGCCGCGCGATCCGCTCGGTGCTCACCGACCCCTCGCTGGCGTCGTCGATGGAGGCCGAAGCCCGGCGACTCGCGCCCGGTCTGGCTTGGTCGGCGGTCGCGCATCGCTACGCGGAGCTCGCCGAGCTGATCGTGGCCTCTCGCCGACCGGTGCCGTCATGACACTGCCCTCGTTCTCTCACGTGACGTCGATGAGCGACGGGATCGGGATGTTCGAACACGCTGACCACGCCGAACCGCGTCGAGAAGAGGGGTACTGCACCGACGACGTCGCCCGGTTGCTGATCGTCGCCGTTCGGGAACCGGCGCACAGCCAAGCGGTTCGGGACCTGGGTCGTACGGCGTTTCGATTCCTGGCGGAGGCGCAGAACGTGCACGGCCGGATCCGCAATCGCCGCGACGCCAGGGGGCGCTGGCACGGACGTCACGGCGTCGAGGACTGTTGGGGTCGGAGCCTGTGGGCGTTCGGCACCGCAGCCCGCCGCGCTCCCGAGGAGTCGATGCGCGCCAGCGCGATCTCGTACTTCGATCACGGGTCGTCGCAGCGTTCCCCCCACCGACGGGCGATGGCCTTCGCGGCGCTCGGAGCGGTCGAGGTGGCCAACCACGACCGACGGCACCGACGGTCGCGCGAGCTGCTCGCCGACGCGATCGCAGTCATCGGGTCACCGTCGACGAGTGCGGACTGGCCCTGGCCGGAACCGCGCCTGTCGTATGCGAACGCCGCGCTTCCCGAGGCACTCATCGCCGCCGGCGACGTGCTGAATCGACCCGACGTCGTCGACGACGGGCTCCTCCTGCTGCGTTGGCTCCTCGATCGCGAGTCACTCGACGGTCATCTCTCACCGACGCCGGTCGGTGGGGCCGGCCCGGGCGACGCTGCCGGCCGATTCGATCAACAGCCGATCGAGATCGCGGCGCTCGCCGATGCATGTCACCGGGCGCATGTCGTGACCGGCGACGACCACTGGCAACAGGGTGTCGATCTGGCCGTCGCGTGGTTCGCCGGCGACAACGACCTCGGTGTGGTGATGTGGGACCCCGACACCCACGGCGGCTACGACGGCCTCACCGCCACCGGCCCGAACCTCAATCAGGGCGCCGAGTCGACCTTGGCACTGATCGCGACGTCGCAGCACGTGGCGCGCGAGAGCGACCGTGACGAGGCCGGCCACCTCATGTCGGCGGGTCGGTCAACCGGCTGAGCAGCTCATCGACCCGCATCGTCGCGACTCGGGCACCGACGTCGGCGTAGCCGTAGGGCAGCACGAGATGGTCGCCGTGAATCAGGCTGCCGCACGAGTAGACGACATTGGGAACGTACCCTTCGCGCTCGTCGGCGCTCGGCGACAGCAGCGGCTCGCGCAGATGCCCGATCACGTGACTCGGATCGTCGATGTCGAGGAGCAACGCGCCCAGGGTGTACCTGCGCATCGGGCCGACGCCATGGGTGATCACGAGCCAACCGGCGTCGGTCTCGAGCGGCGAGCCACAATTGCCGAGCTGCATGAGCTCCCACGGCTGCTTCGGTTCCTGGATCCGTGTCGCCTCACGCCACACACGGATGTCGGTCGAGGTCATAAGGAAGTTGTTGACGTTGTCCTGTCGGCTCAACGCAACGTAGCGGCCGCCGATCCGTCGAGGGAAGATGGCCATCCCCTTGTTCTGGGCCGCGTGTCCCGTGAGCGTCGCGATCCGGAACTCGCTGAAGTCAGCGGTCTCGATGAGTTGCGGAAGTATCTGATGGCCGTCGTACGCGGTGTAGGTGGCGTAGTAGGTGACCGTCTCGTCGTCGACGAAGCGGACGAAGCGGGCGTCCTCCATCCCGTGGCTCTCGGTCGGGCCGCTCGGGAACAACACGCGCTCGGAGATCTCGGTGGACGGTGGGAACGAGACCCGATAGTTCGATGACGCGAGCCAGTGCAGGAACCGGGTCGTCTCGCCCGACATCGACCGGTCGATCCCGTCGTCGTCGAGTCCTGCGATGGCCGACTCGAGTTCGGACATCGTGAACCTCTCCGACAACCGCGCCAACACGCGCTCTTCTACTTCGTTCAATATCGCAAGGTCGGCGAGCTTCGTCGAGAAGAAGCCCTTGTCGTAGGCGTGAGGAGAACGCACCCCCGTCTCTGCGTACGGGCTCACCGGATCGAGTTCGACCGTTCCGTCGGCATCGACGACACCCGTTCGGAACTCGATCGACGACACATGCCCCTCGCCGATAGCCCGTAGACTCATGACGAACCTGACAGCACCTGCGGCGATAGCGGACTGGTCGGGTGCGATCACGATCGACGGGTTGCCCAGCGCCGCTGCCTCGATCGAGTACTCGTGCGTGAAGTAGGCACCGATGAGACGACGACGCTCCATGGTCATCGGCACAGCCAGCAAGGAACCCGAGAACCGCGTCGCTACGACGTCGTGGTGCCGGTGGAGCACTGCGTCGAAATCGCGGTGGCGACCGGAGAATAGAGCGCACGCATCGGCCAACGTGTCGGCGACCTCATCCTCCGTCAGCGCCATGATCCGTTCGAGGACGGCCGCGAGACGCGATGAACCATCTCGATAGACCTCGTCGCCTGGCATGAACAGCTTGGTGATCACCCGGCGATGATCGGGAACCAAGCGCACCGACGGCTCTCGCTCGATCGGGAGTGCATCCATGAAAACCCCCGGCCGCTGGCGATCGTGCTCCCGTCGAGATGACGAGGATCTCCGCCACCGTACCCAGGTGGGTCCTCGACCGTTCAAGGTGACCGATTCGGGCGAGCTCCACCGCGGAATCGACGACTCGACAGATCGCATTGCGTGGCCCGGTGCCGCGACCACTCGGGCCTCGCCGTTCACCCCGACAGGGCCACTGGACTCTCGTCGAAAAGCTTGACGTAGACCCGCACACTTTGCTCCGCCGATCAGAGTCGGCGGCCACTGCAATGCCGGCGAAGTCGGTCGCCTGTTCGGGCTGGAGGGGCACCGCATAATCTCGCGTTCGGGTCCCCTCTCAGGCGAGGAGGTCTATCGGCTGCGCGACTGGCCGCTCCGCTCGATGCTGATGCGTTGGAGTCGCTCGGCGGCAGCGGCCGCCCGGCTCGAGGTGTCGCCAGTTGGCGCCGCTCCATCGTCGTGGTTTTTTCGTTCTCCTCGGTTCTGTTCCCCCGCGGCGTTGACGAGTTCGCGGAGTTGGCGTCGACGGGCTATCGCGCTGGTCGCGTCGGGCTGCCGACTCAGAGCAGCGGCCACCGCGTCGGTCGGCGACCAGTCCTCGCGACCAGAGTCGGGGCCGTGTCGGTCGGGATCGAATGCTGGTGGTGCGGTGTGGATGTGGTTGGCTCGCCGTCCGCGAGTGGCAGCGACGTAGAGCTGTCGGTTGTTGGTGCGGTCGTTGATGATCACGTGGGCTTCGTCCACGGTGGCTCCTTGAGCCCGGTGGATGGTAGACGCGTAGTTGACGGTGAGGTTGCCTGCTGCGATGTACTCGGCCGGCAATGCGAGCCGGTCGCCGGTGACTGTGTTGGTGAGGTACAGCTCGTCGCGTGTTCCGGCGTTCACGGTCCAGCGGTCGCCGTTGCGAACCCACTCGCCTGCTCCGTAAGTGAGGGTGCGGTTGTTTGCTCGGGTGACGACGTGTTGGCCTGGATAGAACACGCAGCCTGCGATGTCGATCCTGTCGGCGATGTCGAGGCGTCCGGCTGCGAGCAGTCGTTCGGTGAGCGTTGCGTTCAGCTCGTCAACGACCGCGTTGGTTGGTGCCATCACCAACACATCGCGACCCCCCACCAGTCCGACATATGCGGCGTCGGCGACGGCATCGACTGCTACGGCGTGGCCGAGGTGGCCGTGGACTCGGCCGTGCGACTCGTAGACGTCGATCACCTCACGGTCACCATCGCGCAGCTGCAGTGACGCGTCGGCTTCCCACTCGTGTTGGAAGCGGTGGAGGGTGTCGAGTTCGACGGTGACGACGTCAGGGTCGTGGACGAGTTCGGCGAACATGCCGCCCGCATCGACGGCGTCGAGCTGTCGGTGATCACCCACCAGCACCGTGCGCCACTGCTTCGCCCGCGCGATCTGGGAGTAGTCGTGCAGGAGCCGGGTGTCGACCATCCCACTCTCATCGATGATGACCACCGACCGTGGAGGTAGATCCCACATCGCGTCGGCGGGTCCGCGTCCGGCGGTTTGTTTGACGCTGTGTTCGTAGACGAGTTTGTGCAACGTGTCCGCCACGGTCCCGGCACCGTCTCGAAGTTGCCGAGCGGCCGTGGCTGACGGACCGACCCCGAAGACGCTGATGCCGGCTCTGTGCCAGGAGGTGACGGCGGCGGCGAGCATGGTGGTCTTGCCGGCACCGGCTGGGCCGACCACGGTGATCACCGGACGCGGCTCGGTCAGCATCGTCACGACGGCTGCGACTTGGCCGTGGTCGAGACCGTCGAGGAGTTCGTCGTCGACCGTCACGGCACGGTGTTCGCCGCTGCCTGGCGCGGTGGCCCATTCGACGATCGCGACTTCGCGTTCGAGATGGCGGCGGGTCGTATATCGAACCGCCGACGGTGGGACATGCACCGGTCGGCCATCCGATGCGCGCAGCCGGTCACCGTCCTCGGCGGGTGGAGTGAGGTCGACGACGCCCAGCGAGCCCATCGCCTCGGCACGCACCGCTTCGATGACCTCGGCGATCGTGGCGGGGTCGGGTCCGGTGATGCGGGCGGCGATCTCTTCGAGCAACTGCGCCTCGGCCCACTGTGCATGCTTCGTCTCGACCGCGTCGAGCACCTCCTCGACCGAAGGTCGACTGACCGCTGTCGGTGACGGGTCACCCAACACGGCGGTGAGCATCCGCTCGACGTCCACGATGCCATCGGCACGCTCGCGCCAGCCCGCTCGTAGTGTCGCTGTCGGCAACCCCGCCGCCGTTGGCTTCGCGGTGCGGGTGGCAAGCGTGATCGTCTTGTGCGCCTTGCCGACCTCCACCGCTGACGGCTTCCGTCCTTCGCGCTCGACGAACCCGAACACCCAGTTCTCGAGCTCCGTCTCGATGTCAACACTGCGCGTCGAGAACTCCGCCAACACCGAGTCGCCGATACCGGCGATGTCGGCCTGACCGTTTACGTCGACGTCACCGAACTCGACACCGAGCGATCCGCGTAGCCCGGCACGCAGATGGGTCTGGTACTCGACACCGGCCGCTTTCGCCTGCCGATACAAACCGCGCGCATCAAGCGTTCGCCACTCACCATCCGACACAGTGCGCACTGCGTTGGAGATCAACACGTGATCATGCAGCTGCGGATCCAGCGCTCGGCTGGTGCGGTGCCGGTACCGAATCCCCAACACACCCTCCGCATCCACGACCGCCACACCGGCATGACCGGTTCGTGTGTACGCAATGCGCGGTGACAGCGACGCGATCGATTGCAGCACCGCGTCGGTGTGCGCCGCCTCAACAGCTGCCACCACTCGTGCGTCACCGAGGGCGTACAGCACGCTCACCGACTTCGGTGCCGAGAACGTCAGATCGAACGCCGTCACCGAACGCTCCGTCACCGTCGTCTTGCCGAGCCGGCTGCCATCGGGTGCGGCCTTGGCTTCCAACAGCAACCCGGCCTCGACCGCCGTCACCACACTCGCCGACGACAGCACCCACCAGATTCGCACGGCCGACCCATCGGCCGGGGGCGTCGCCGTCACCGGCGTAGTAGTCCTCCGCTCCTTGCACGACAGCCGACTGGTAGTAGCCGGCATTCGCCGGGCCGACCTTGCCGACGCTCAACACGACCGCACCCGATCACCCTGGTGCAAATGTCTGAACTGCCCTTCCCCGGCGTGACCGCACGCAGCGGCCCGGGCCGCGGACCGCCGCACCCCACAGGCGGACGCGAACAACGAAGCCGCCAGCGAACGGCAAGGCGGAACCGAGCACACCGGGCCGCCCAGAGCCCGGGCCGGCCCCGACAACAACCGAGGCCCCGCAGACTCAGACGAAACATCTACGGCGACTCCGACGGTCTCGCGCTGTTTCGACAGTTCGAGGGCGGAGCGCCCGGCTGGCAGCACGGCGCGCTGGTCGCGGGTACGCAGCGTGTGCGGAATGCAGAATCCCATCACCGGCGTAAAGGCACCGTGATTCTGGCAACGGGACAAATTTCACGAGGAAACTTTGCGGCGCCGAGCCAGCCGGGCGAATTCGCTGCGCAGGCGATTCTTCTGCTCGAGGAGCAGCGACACGATCCAGACCGATCAATCGATCGGCCTTGCCCGACCGTCGAGCGTCAGCCATCGTCCGCCATTCTTGACGCGCACGATGCTTCACCCGATCGTGTGGGCCGCCTCAGACACGATCGGGTTCAGTGTGCTCACGTGCCTTGATGTCCCGTTTCGTCCGCAGCGCCGCCTTTACGTGTGCATGACCGCACCGTCCCGTGCCACCAACGAACCAACCCGCGACCTACACCGCCCGCTCCTGGTCGGTGTGTCCGAGGCTGCCTCCATCCTCGCGATCAGTCGCTCATCGATCTATCAACTCATCTGGAGCGAGCAGCTCATGCCGATCCGCATCGGTCGGAGCGTCCGCTTCTCGGTAGAGCAACTCGAACAGTTCGTGAACGATCGCAGCGCTCAGACCGACCGCTGAACGGGATCGGTCCGCATGACGCTCTGTTCACTCTCCACACCTCGCACTACGATCATCTCGTGGGGAACGAGGCAAAGATTCTGCTCGCCGAAGCTTTCAATCGAATGATCCGCCCGTCTCCGGACGAACGCTGAAGTCGACTCCATGACCGAGGCTCTCTCACTCCGCGACGATTCCGTTCCATCTGGACTCGTCGTAGTGCGCCTCGGAGCACGGACGATGGACGACGACTTGCTCCTGCGCTCAGTCGAGCAGTGTCACCACCGATGGGGCTTCTGGGGTTTCTCGGTCTTCGAGGTACCCGACGGCGACTACGACCAACTCGCCCGGCTTCGCCCGATCGTGGCCGAGCGACGACAGCTGCTCGTCGCTGACGCTGGCGAACTCATCGACGATGGCTTCCCGCTCCTGCCCACGCTCGACGCCCCGCATTGGACCGTCGTCCTCGCCTCGGCAACTGCCCCGCAGTTCAGTCGGGTTCGAACTCACTTCGAGGGCCCGATCGCCAACCCGAGCTATCGACCCCGAAGTCGCTGACGTACTATGACCAGCATGGAAAGCGGTAGCTACGACCTGTGGTACGACGCCAATTCCGTTGGTGCCGACCTCGTGGTCGAGACGTGGATCAGCCACAGCCCCCGTGCGTCCGACCCAACTTTCGACCCCCAGCCGGGCGACTGGGTCACCGTCGGCGACGATGAGGAACCATCGATTCGAGGACGGATCACCCGTCGCGACGCCAACCGGGTCTGGGTCCAGCTCGAACTTGGTTTGGTCGCAACGGACGCCGCGTCCCAGGCAGTCGGACACGGCTGACGCCAGAGAATCGCTCGGAACACCGCCCAGGTTCCGTTGCTCCGCCGGTTGCTCCGCACGGCAGGACAGCCGAACTGGACAACACGATCTACCAGGGCTTTCGTGCGACACCGCCGACTCCGAGCAGATTCCCCCCAGCTCCACCATCCACAAACCATTCGATTGGCTGATATCGCCGGTCAGTTCGACCGGCGGCTCCGCCGGCGGGAAGACTCACCGTTCAGTGGCGATCGAGATCGCGCGACGTTCCACTGAGTTCTGAGCGGTGAGTCTCGCGGCGAGCCGTGGGACGAGGCTCGGCGGTGAATCGAGCGCGACACCGTGATGCGGTCGGACCTGATGGTCAGCTCCGCAGGGCTCCCGATCGGGTCCAGGCTGCCTCGAGGTCGGCCAGCCGCCTGGCCACCTGAGGTTGGCGGCGCTCGCTCATCGAGTTGATCAGCAAGTTGGCCACCACCGTCAGCCCGACCAGCGAATCGAACGGCCCAACAGCGCCGGAGGCGAACGGCAGCACCACCCCGCCGCCAGTGGCCAGCGCGGTGGGGACCGAGCCGGTGACCACCACCGGCACCGCCCCCGCTTGTACAGCCAGCGCTTGCATGCGGAGCATGGCTGGTTCGTGGCGGGGAATGTCGATGGTCATCACCACGTCGCCGCGGCGGACGGCGGTGAGCGAGGTGCTGGTGCGGAACTCTGAGCCCGCCAACAAGACAGCAGGTCGCCCGAGCAGGTGGAATTGGTCGACCAACCGCTGGGCAACCCCCTCGGTCTGGGTGCTGGGCAGCACCCAGAGCCGACGCGTGGCATCGTCGAGTAGGTCGATGGCGCGATCCAGCGCGGCTCGATCGAGTCCGTCGAGCGTGGCGGTGACGTTGCTGCACTCAGCGTCGCGCAGCGCATCGAGGTCCGAGGCCGGGGCCGCCGAGCGAACCCGCACCGCATCGGTTGACAGGCGCATCGACAGCTCGGCCCGAGCCGCCTCGCGCAGATGGGCGAAGCCGTCATAACCCAGGGCGGTTGCCAGGCGTACCACCGTCGGCGTGCTGGTCCCGGCCCGCTCGGCCACCGAAGCCACCGTGCCGAACGCCACCGCTTCGGGGTCGACCAGCAACAGCTCAGCCACCTGGCGCAAGGCCGGGGTGAGCGAGGACTGGGCCAACCGCGAGGAGATGCTCGGAACGTGCGGGACGCGCGCCGAGGTCATGTCGTGTATGTTACATCGAATGAGCGATCGATACATGATGGCTCGGCGCCGGTCGAACGAGTGGAGCTGTTCGAGGCCCGGGTGCCGTTGTCCGAACTCGCCCGCGGAGCCATGGCCGCCAGCGACAACGGCCTGGGCATGGCGATCCCCGCCGAGGAGCCGTGGCTCGAGGCCGACTTCCTGTTCTGCCGGCTGGTCGACGAGGACGGCGTCGAGGGCTGGGGCGAGGCCTACGTGTGGCTGCCCGAGAGCGGGGTCGCAACCGCGACATGGCGTCGGCGATCGACCACCACCTGGCCGCCTACGTGCTCGGGCTCCCGGCCCATCGAGGTCCAAGCCCTCGCGGCTCGCATGGACCGCAACGTGGCCCGCAACGAGATGGCCAAGGGCCTGCTCGACATCGCCTGCCACGAGCTGGCCGCCCGCCAGATCGGACGGCCGGTGCACGACCTCATCGGCGGCGCCACCGTGGACCGCATCCCGCTGTGCGGGCTGATCCCGCTGGCCAGCCCCGCCACGGTGGCCGCCATCGCGCCGGCTACCAGAAGGCCGGCTACGGCACGGTGCGCATCAAGCTGGGCACCGGCCCCACGAGGACCGCGACGTGATCGCGGCAGTGCGCGAGCGCTGCGGCGACCAGCTGCGTCTGCGGGTGGACTACAACCAGGCCTACTCCGCCGCGGGGCCGCGCGGGCCCTGGCGCTGATCGAACCGTTCGGCATCGACGCCGCCGAGCAGCCGCTGCCGGTCGGCGACCTGGTCGGCATGGTCGACCTGGCCCGGCGCACCAACGTCCCGCTGTTCCTGCACGAGGGCTTCTTCACCCTCGGCGACCTGGTCGCCCTGGTCGAAGCGGGCGGCTGCGGGGTCGTCGGCATCAACGGCGAACGCCCCGGCGGCATCACCGCGGCGCTGCGGGCCATCGACTACGCCTCGGCTCGCGGTCTGGGCACGATCATCCACAACCAGCCGCTCGGCATCGGCACCGCGATGCACGCCCACCTGGCCGCCGCCCGCTTCGACCGCCTCGGCCACGCCGTGGAGCTGGCCGGCGACGTGATGTTCGACCAGCACCTGACCACCACCCGCTACGCGATGGAGGACGGACACCTCGTGCTCCCGGGCGGGCCGGGTTGGGGCATCGACGTCGACCGTGACGCCCTCGACGACCACCTGGTGGCCGCACCCATCTCGATCGGGCGATGACCGCACGCCTCTTCAGCGGCGGCCGGCTGCTGCGGCCCGACCCGGCGCCGGCAGCAGTCGACGCGCTGGCCGTCGCCGACGGCCACATCGTGCGCGGTCGGTACCGCCGAGGCAGTGCCGCGCCGCGCTGCCCTCCGACGCCGAGGTGGTGCATCTCGACGCGTGCGGTGCTGGCACCGGGCTTCGTCGACGCCCACCTGCACCCGATGGTGATGAGCGTGTTCGAGCAGCAGTTGGTGCTCGACTCCGGTGACCTCGCTCGCCGAGGTGCTCGACGCGGTTCGCGACCAGGCACGCGCCACCGACGCCGGCCGGGCCGTGATCGGCTTCCAGCTCGACGACGCCCGCCTGACCGAACGCCGCCTGCCCACCGCAGCAGAGCTCGAGGCCGCGGCCGGGCCCGGCCGCAACGTGGTGCTGATGCGTCGCGACGGCCACCACGCGGTCGCCTCCGAAGCGGCGCTCGCGCGCGGTGGGCTTCGACCGGCCGGGCACCGTCATCGAGGGCGGCGCACGTGGAGTTCGACGCGACCGGCGTCCCGACCGGTCTGGTCCGGGAACGAGCGGTGGAGCCCCTGCTCGGGCTGTTGCGGCGACGTCACCATGGACGACCTCGCCGCCGGCGCTGCCTCGCTGGTCCGAGCGGCTGCTGCGCCAGGGCGTCACCGCGATCTCCGCGATGTGCCAGACCACCGCCGAAGGGCCCTCCGGCGGTGCCGGCACGTTCGAGGCCGTGGGCTGGTCGGCGCTCGTCGACCAGCTGCCGTTCGACGTCCAGACCATCCTGATCACCCCCGACGTGGGCGACGTCGACGTCTACCGCGACACCCCGCTGCACCGACCCGGCGCCGGTCGGCGGCTGGACGCCGTGAAGCTGTTCCTCGACGGCACGCTCGGCGGCTGCACGGCGTGCATGCACCTGCCCTTCGGCGACCACCCGCACACCAGCGGGCTGGCCACCCTCGATCCCGACGACGGCCTACCGCCGGCTGGAGGCCACCCACCTGGCCGGGCTGTCGGTCTGCGTGCACGCCATCGGCGACGCCGCCAACGCCCGCGCCGCCGAGCTGTTCGGTCGGCTCCTGGCCGCGCACCCCGGCGCCCACCGGCACCGGGTCGAGCACGCGTCGGTGCTCGACGAGAGCCACCATCGAACGGTTCGCCGACCTCGGCCTGACCGCAGTGGTCCAGCCCATCAACCTGCACAGCGAGGCGCACTGGCTGGCCGATCGGGTCGGCACGCAACGGCTGAGCGGCACCTACGCGTTCCGCTCGCTGCTCGACGCCGGGGTGCGCCTCGCCGGGTCCAGCGACGCCCCCATCGAGTCCACCGACGTGCTCGCCGCCATGGACGCTGCGGTGCACCGCCCGACGCTGGCCGCCGACCAGGCCATCAGCGGCCTGGAAGCCCTGCGCATGTACACCACCGCGGCCTCGGCCGTCCGCGGCACCGAGGACCGGCTCGGCTCGCTCGATGTCGGCCTGCGGGCCGACCTGGTGGTGCTGTCCGCCGACCCCACCGCCGTCCGTCCAGCAGAGGTACAGGTGCAGCGCACGGTCATCGGCGGCGTCGACCACTTCGTCGCACAGGGAGCCTGAACGTGATCCCCCATCTCACCGACTACCGCACCTCCCGCACCGCCCTGTTGGGCGCGGCCGAGCGGGCCGGGGCCACCCTGACCTCCTACCCGCACCCGCTGCTGGGACCGAGCGGCGAAGCGCTCTCCACCGACACCGCCCGCTTCGGCACCCCCATCGGCGACGCCCACACGGTCGTGCTGGTGTCCTCCGGCCTGCATGGCGTCGAAGGCCACGCCGGTAACGGGCTCCAGCAACTGCTGGTGGCCGACGGCCGCCTCACCACACTGCCCGCTGGTGTGGCGGTGGTGCTCATCCACGCCGTCAATCCGTACGGCATGGCGTGGTCCCGACGCGTCGACCACCAGAACGTCGACGTGAACCGCAACTTCATCGACTTCGCCGACCTGCCCGCCAACGAGCGCTACGCCGACGTCGACGCGTACCTCAACCCGACCGGCGACACCCTCGACCTGGACGACACCAGTTTCCTCGAGCCGCTGCTGGCGTTCTGGGCCGAGGCCGGTGACGACGTCGCGTTCCGCACGATCAGCGGCGGCCAGTACACGCACCCCCGCGGGGTCCAGTTCGGTGGCCAGGAGGCCACCTGGTCGCGTCGCACGCTGGAACAGATCTGGACCGACCACCTGCCCGATGCCACCGACGCGCTCGCACTCGACCTCCACACCGGCCTCGGACCGCTCGGTCGGCTGACCGTGTTCCAGACCGCCGATGAACACGAAGCCGCGGCTCAGGCCGGCGCGGCGTGGTTCTCCGAGTGGCTGTACCGCAGCGGGCGCACCCACGCCATCGACCACGGCCTCATGGGACCCCGGCTTCGACGAGTGGGCGGCTGGGAAGCTCAACTCCAGCGCGTTCGTGCTGGAGTTCGGCACTCATGATCCGATGCGCGGCGTCGGCGTGTTCCGGGCCGACAACTGGCTGCACAATCACGGCGACCCGACCTCGGAGGCCGGCCTCGTGGTCCGACAGCGCATGCGCGACTTCTTCTTCGTCGAGGACGCGGGCTGGCGCCGCGACGTGACCGAAGCCGGCCTCGCCACCCTCCACGCCGGCCTCGACGGCATCATCGGTGGGGTGGCCGGTGGCTGAGGATGCTGATCTCGCGCCAAGCCACCCACGACGGGCTCGAGGTCGTCACGATGCGCACGACATCGACCTGCTGCAGAGGTTCTTCCGGCGAGTACACGAGGACGTCTTGCTCCGCGGTGGGACCGTCGAAGGTGTGTACCAACACGAGTTGGCTTCCGCGCTGGCCGACCCAGACTTCGTGTCGGGTCGGTCCTTCGGGGAACTGCGCCACGGTGAGCCGGATTCCGTCGACCGTCTGCGGCGACTCGAGCGCGATCTCGATGTACTGCGGTGCGTCCGCGCCCGATCCCCACTGCGAGCTCCCACCGTCGATCGCTGCTTCGGGCGGCTGATCGGGCACTGACCGCGAAGCCGTTGCCATGGCCCGCTCGGTGAGTGAGTACTCGAAGAAATCGAAGACGCCCGGCGAACAGGGATCGGGTCTCGCGTCGGGCGACAACACGGCACCGACGAGACCTTGGCCTGTTGCGGCGTGCCAGATGTCTGGCTGAGCCGGGATGTCCCAACTCCAGGTAAGCCATCCATCGAAGCCCACATCGCACGATTCGACCTGGAGGTCATGGAGCGCCTTGGCTCCCGCAGCTTCAGAGTCGTACCACGTGAAGGCAGCCATCTCGCCCATCACGATCGGGATGTCATCGCGACCTTCCATCTGGAAGTTCTCGACGTGCTGCGCGAGCATCGCGTTCGGCGGGTTCGGGTAGACGTGGAAGTCGACGAAGTCCAGATCCGAGTCGAGCGCCGCGGCCGCCCTGACCAGTCGGGTGTCACCAGGGTTGAACACGTTCGGTTCGTTGGGGGCGAAGAAACCGACCGACACGAGCGCGGTCGGATCCAGCCTGCGGATCACATCGCGAGTTCGAGTGATCCAGTGACGGAGACCGTCGTCGACCATTCGCATCCGGTCCCCAGCATCGCCCATGTCATAGGTGAGACCGTTGGCGGTGACCACCGACCCAGTCGTCAGCGAGAGCGGCGGTGCGGCCGAATCAAAGCTGTGCTCTTGTCGCAAGCTGTAGCTGAAGATGTAGTCGAAGGGGGCATCCCGGTCGATCAGCGCCGTGATCATGTCGGTGAAATAGCTCTCGTAGGCAGTGAGGCCGGCCGACGTCAGGAACTCGGAGTTCGCACTGGAGAACTCCTCGTTGTCTGCTCCGTGCGCCACTGCGATGTACCGGCCGACGTCAGGAAGTGTGTTGCTCGCGATCCATGTATAGATGCCGTGCGACTTCGCCCGACCAATGAAATCCACCAGGTTGTCGATGTAGTCGCCACGGACCCCGCCGCTCAGGCCGGTGATGCAACCCGTGGCACCACACGTCTCGGGCATGATGCGCACGATGTTGTAGCCCATCTCCTCCATCCGGGACAGATCCCGCTCTGCTCGGTCGACGTCGTACAAACCCGTCGACAACGTGGTATCAAGCGCCATTCGGCCCATCAGGGCATCATCGACCTCACGGAGAATGTTGTAGTTGTTGCCTCTCGGAATGAACCGATCGCCGGTGGCCGTGTCGTAGAACTCCGCCTCATCGCCCACAGTTCGCACCGCGATCCGGTGCGGCGTCGCTGCACGAGGCGCGGTCGAAGAAGGCGACGCGACCGTCGTAGACGCCGCGACCGGCGAGGATGGAGCACTGGTGGCTTGGACCGTCGCGGCAGAAGTCGTGGTCACCCGATCCGAGATGCTGGGTCCCGACGTTGCCGGCGCGGACTCGCACGACGCCATGACCGCGCAGAGCCCCAGGAGCAGCATCGAAGCAGCAGTCGGTCTGCCCGGCATGCCGCCAATTCAACCACCCGATACCACCCGCCCAGAATCACGACAGCTCCGTGAACGAGACCGTGCGCCATCGGCTCGGCGCGCGGCGCCCGGTTCGGCACGGGCCGCACACCTCGCGAAGCATCTGCTGGCGTGATCCACCGTTCAATGGCGGTGCAAGCCACAGCGAATTCAGTTCGCAGTCATTGCAGGCGGGGGGATGATCGCGTGGTCACCGAGAAACGTGTCGAAGCTCGCCCGCGCGGCCTCGGCATCGCCATGACTGATCACGTCGATCGACACAGCCGCCACGTCCGTTTCCCAACGACACCCAGAGAACAACGGTTCAACGTTCTCCGGTGCACCGGGCACGATCGCACCGACGAGTGCCTGGACTTCGACATCGGTCAGGAGCGCACAGGCGATGCAGGTGAGCGCGAGCGCGGTTGGCGTCCGGCGAGGTGGTGCTCCGCCGCCTGCTACGGTCTTCTCGAGCGCAGCTCGCTCCGATGAAATGTTGTGGCAATCAAGGGGGTACGTGATGCACGACCGAAGCTCCGGGCGAATCCGACGGGCTCTTGTGGCGGTGGCCTTGGTCTGTGGCGTCGTATCGGTTGCGGCCCCGGCCGCTGCCGCTGCGCCGGTTTTCGTCGACTTCACCGTTCGCGAGATGCTCCCGGTCGGGACACCTGGCGTGCTGATCGCCAGCAACGTTCCGGGATGCGCCTCGGCGACCGTTGCGACCGTCGATGCGAGCCGCACCGACCGCGGAAGGACGACGACTTTCCGGGGGACGAAGGTGTTCGATTGCGGCGGCGGCGACACATTCAGTTTGACCTTCCGCGCGATCGTGCGGGGCTGCAGCCCGATCGACGTCGGAACTTGGCGAGTGACCGACGGCGCTGGCTCGTTCAGTGGTGTGAAGGGTGGGGGCCTGCTGGTGGGGAGCTACCGGAACGCAGGCGGTCCCGGGACCGCCTGCGTGAACGACGGAATCGACGACCGGTACACGGGCTTGATCCGACTCGCGCCCTGACCCCGCCGACGCCCAGGTCGGCGAGCACGGATCCGACGACCCCAGTCGGTTCGGCGATTGCTCGACCGACCGTTGCCGTGTACCTATCGTGCGCCGGCGCGCTCACGTCGCCAAGCCGTCGGTGTCGTGCCAATGGCGTCCTTGAACGCCCGCGTGAAGTGGGCGGTGTCGGCGAAACCGGTGCAACTTCAACCGTTCCTCCAGGATCAGGGTCTGTTCAATACCCCTGATCATGGACAGCCGCGTCAGCGAAGTCGTGGATGATCGGAGCGCGCGAATCCCTTGGAACTACTCGTCTCGGCGATCGCATCCGTCGCTGCCATTCTCGACGGGTCGTGCTGAAATCGCGTCACACGCCGGTTGCCACCAGCGGCTCGGACAACCAGTCAGCGACCAGCGCGCTCGCCAGCGCCGATGGAGCGATCGACAACTCGGTCGACAAGATGTCGACCAACGACCGGTACTGGCGCAACGCCTCGGAGACGTTTCCTTCGTCGAGATGGATCGCGATGACGGCGCGGTGAGCACTCTCACGAAGCGGATCGCAGGCGACGGCGGTCAGGGCGAGTCCGAGCGCGCGGCTCCAGTTCTGCGCCAAGCGGAACTGATCGGCAATCTGTTCGAGCGCGTGGAGACGGATCTGGCGGAGTTGCTCGCGTTCCATCTCGACGAAGTCGTCGTACCACGCGGGCAGCAGTTCAGCGCACAGGAGACTCGGGTCGAACGCCTCCGGGTCGATCCTGCCGCCCGACATCAGCGTCTCGGCGACCCGTCGGATCTCGTGGAGGTCGACGACGACTCGTGGATCGAGCCAGAGGTGAGTCGGCGAGCGGCACACGACTTGGGTACGCGCCTGACTCAAACGCCACAGGCACGATCGCAAGTTGGCCTGGGCCCGATCGTCCGGCTTGTCCATCCAAAGACAACTTGCGGTGTAGGAGCGTTCGGACGGACGATCTTGGATCGCCAGAAATGCCAGCAACCGCGACGTGCTGGCCGGGAGTTCGATTCGTCCGATGGCGTCGCTGACGAGAAATCCTCCGAGCAGCTGCACCGTTGCTGCGGCTTGCACGGACGTCTCGGCGGGGGTGATCGGTTCGACAATGCTCTGCATGGTCCCTCCTGAGCGAGATGGCTCTCTTGCACCGTTGTGCCCGCTTAGAGGTCCCTGGTCACCTCGGTATACATCGCGCGAAACGATGCACTGACCAGTCCCGTCCCTTCGACCACGTCGGCCACGCTCTGCGGGCCGATGACGTGGAGTTCGCCCTCCGAACACTGCCACATAATCCGTACCCGAGCACCGAATTTGTCAGTTTCGGGAGTGATTCGCACCCTCATCAGACCACCGGGGCCGCTCGGTTCGGCTCCCGCCGACGAGCTGCCGATCGGAACTGACGGTCCAATCGAGGACATCGGCCGATCATCGCTGTTGCCGCGTCACCGTCGCGTCACCATTGCCTCGTCAACGCGGCCGTGACGCACCAGTGACTGCGGCCGGTGCACGCTCGTCTCGTGGCCGACTTCACCGCTGTTCGAGATGCCGCACTGAGCGTGCGCCGTGTGCTGCGCGAGGCAATCACGTTGAGCGACGACCCGAGCCTGACGGGGATCGAGGTCGATCTGCGGTCGCCGCGAGAACTCGAGCTGGCCGCCGTGAGCGGGGTGGTCTCACTGTGGACGCATCGCATCGACGTCCAACCCGATCAGGTGAACCGCGGCCCGCAGCGACTCGGAACGGATCAGCAGGCACGCCGATCATTGCCGGTCGAAGTCGTGATGCATGCCAGCGTCGTCGACGATGACGCGAGGACCACACTGCTGGTCAACGGACGGATCCTCCAGGCACTGTTCGACCATCGTCGTCTCGCCGACCCGCACCTCGAAGGCTCGCTCGCGGCGACGGGCACCGAGCTGTTCTTGGCCTTCGAACCCTTGACCGCGTACGACACGAACCTCGTGTGGTCAGGTCTGCACACCAATCACCGAGTCGGGACCGGGCTCCGCGTCAGCGGGGTGTTGATCGATTCAGACCTCGAGGCATTCACCGGCGAGCCCGTGACGCAACGGGTTGCGAAACCGAGCCAGATCATGGAGATGGCATGATCCGCGAGGTCGTCACGCAGGGTCGCACGTACCGCGTCGAAGACGATGTCTCGCCGAGCGCCGACGCGCTCGTGGTCGCGCAGCTGACCGGCGGCACACACATCACCGGTCACCGATCGGTGACCACCTCACACCCGCACGCAAACGTGCACATCGCGTCCGGTGGGTGGGTGGTGATCACCGGCGACCCGAACATCGTCTGCCCCGACCTGGCGACGACAGCGTTCACGATCAGCATCGACCTCGTCGGTGACTCCGGGGTCGAGACCGCGACGTTCATCATCCCCGCCGGCTCCGCGTTGCCGTTCTTCGGCGCGACCATCACGCTGGTCGGCACCCCCATCGCTCTGGCAGGTCTCGTCCGGCGACGTGCGTTTCCCCGGACGCCGATACCGAACACGTCGATCACTGCCACAGGACCCCATCCGATGGGGCAAATGCTCGGATTACGCAGCGTCGTGGCGGCCTCGCATGCAATCGGCACGCCCGTGCACTCCCGCACCGCGCTACTCGGTGCACCCCACACGATCACCGCACCGGCTCGCAGCGATGCAACGTTCCTCGACCTCGATGCCATCGGCGCGATCGTGTCCGGCTCGATCCTGGCGCTCGGCGACGGTGAATTCGGGATCGTCGACGCCGTTGACGCCGCAGCCCTGCGGGTCGGCTTGCGCCAGCCGCTGCAGCGCACCCGATTCGTCGGCGCGACGATTCAGGAGGCGACGTTCGGCGCGCCGTCGTCCACGTCGCTGTTGACGCGCGACGCGGTTGTCGGCGATGGCGTCCTCGTGTGCGCCGGAGCGATCACCGCCGCGACCGTCGACATCGATGACCCCACACCCACACGACGCGAGATTCGCTCCACCGGAGCCGTCACCGACCTCAACGGCCGGTACCGGATCGCCGGTGTTCGCGATGTCGGCGCCGTCGCACTGACCTTCGCAGCAGCCGGATTCACCACGCTCGGCCCGCTGTCCCATCCGCTCGACCCGGGGCGCGATCCAACCGTGATCGACGCCGAACTCGCTTAAACCTGCAAGGAGATCGTCATGCCCGAGTACCTGGCGCCAGGTGTCTACGTCGAAGAAGTGAACTCGGGGCCACCCCCGATTCAAGGCGTCGGCACGAGCACGACCGGCTTCGTCGGGGTGACCCGGCGCGGCCCGACCGCGGGACGCCCACAGCTCGTCACGAACTATGGCGAGTTCGTCCGCCTGTACGGCGGACCGTTCGACTTCGGCGCGCCGTTCGCCGGACACTCCGACCTGCCGTACGCGGCACGGGGCTTCTTCGCGAACGGCGGTCGCCGCCTGTACGTGCAGCGTGTCGTGCCAGCCACCGCCACCGTCGCCACCGAGACGTTGCGCGGCGGGCTCGTCACCCGACTCGTGCGCGACGTCCCCGCGACGACGGCCGTGCTCGCCCTGCCCACGTTGCGCGGGTTGAGCACCGGCTCCGCCGTCTCGCTCCGTATGACGAAGAACGGGTTGACGACGTCGGCCGGCCCGTTCGCCATCACCGGACTCAACCGCGGTACCGGCGAGGTGACGTTGGGCGCCAATGTGTCAGCGACCACCACCTTCGAAGCCCGCTACACGACCGTGTTCACGAACGTCGGTGCCCTTGCCGCAGTCGGGTCGGTCACGAACCTGGCGACACCGCTCACCGCCAAACCCGCGACCCTCGGACTGCAGGCGGCAAACGCCGGGAGTTGGGCGCGGGATCTGCAGGTTTCGGCCAGTCATCGTTCCGTTGCGACATCGGTCGTCGACCATGCGGCGTTGGCCCCTGGGAACACGCTCATCCTTCGCACGACGCGTGGGTTCTACGTGAATGCGTGGGTCGAGATCGACTTCGGCGACACGGCGGTGCATCGGCTGTATCGCAAGGTCACAGCGATCGCCGGCACCACCATCGACGTCGACGGCCCGGCGTTTGCGGCCGGAGCCCTGAACCCGGTCGGCGTGCCGGAGACTCGGATCTCGACGTGCGAGTTCGATCTGGCGATGCTGTACGAGGATCCCGTCGAGCGGACCAGGACCGAGGAGCGCTACACCGGTCTGACCCTCGAGAACGTTCCAGGGCGCCACTACGCGACCGAAATGGCGTCGTCGTCGCTGGCGACCGTCGACCCGGCAATCGCGGTCGCGGACACCCATCCGTTCCTCTTCCCGTCGCCGGCCGACGGCTTCTTCGACACCTTGACCACCGGTGGCAACGACGGCGCCGCTGCACCGACCGCGACCGACTTCGGTGGCGCCGACCTGGGACCGAATCAGCGCACCGGGTTGCTCTCGGTGGAGGATGTCGACGAAGTCGCGATCCTCGCCGCTCCTGGCGTCGGCGTGATCGACGTGCAGCGCATGGTGATCGACCAGTGCGAACGTCTGATGGACCGCTTCGCCGTGCTCGATCCGCCGGGCACGTTGACCACACCGGCCACGCTCGCCGAGATCCAGACCCATGCGTCGAACTTCGACACGAAGTACGCAGCGATCTACTACCCGAAGGTGGTCGTGTCCGATCCGATCACCGGGGCGCGGCGCGTCGTCGCTCCCAGCGGCCACATGTGCGGGATCTACGCCCGCGTCGACAACACCAGAGGGGTGCACAAGGCACCGGCCAACGAAGTGATCAACGGCATCGTCGACATCGAGGTCTTCGTCTCGAAGGGCCAACAGGAAATCCTCAACCCGCGCGGCATCAACGTCCTGCGGGACATGCGCGCCGACCGACGGGGTCTGCGCGTGTACGGCGCCAGATGCCTCACGAGCGAGCAGCCGTGGCGCTACATCAACGTCCGTCGGCTCTTCATCTTCCTCGAAGAGTCGCTCGACGAAGGAACGCAGTGGGCCGTCTTCGAGCCGAACGACCACCGGTTGTGGGCTCGCATTCGCGACTCGGTGTCGATCTTCCTGACCGGCGCCTGGAAGGACGGCGCGCTGATGGGCGAGAAGGTCGAGGAGTCGTTCTTCGTCGTCTGTGACCGCAACACGATGAGCGACGACGACATCTTGAACGGTCGCCTCGTGATGGAGATCGGTATCGCCCCGGTGTTCCCGGCTGAGTTCGTCATCCTGCGAATCGGCCAGTGGATCGGCGGGTCCGCGACCCAGGAACTCTGAACCAGACCGAACACATCGAGAGCATCGAGAAAGGACCACCACCATGGCAACCGGCGATCGAAACGACCCATACCGGGGCTACAACTTCCGTATCGAGATCACCGGCACCTCGGAGGCCGTCGCCGCCTTTCGGGAGGTCAGCGGGTTGTCGAACACGATCGATCCGATCGAGTATCGGGTCGGCAACTCCCGCGACCTGCACCCGAAGAAGCTGCCCGGCATGCGCAAATCGGCGAACCTCATGTTCCGCCGCGGCATCACCGAGAACGGCGAACTCTGGGCCTGGTACCGCCAGATCGTGAACGGTGTCGAGGACCGCCGAAACGGTTCCATCGTGATGCTCGACGAGCAGTTCGCCGACGTCTTGCGCTGGAACTTCTACGAGGCGTGGCCGTGCAAGTACGAGGGTCCGACGTTCAACGCGACGACGAACGACGTCGGCCTCGAGGTCCTGGAACTCTGCGTCGAGAAGCTCGAACTGGTCTGACCGCCGATCATGGTGTCGGACCTGCGCGCCCCCGGAGTTCTGATCGAGCGGTTCACCGTCGACCGCCCGGCCGATCCGGCGCGCATCGACGTCGCTGCGTTCGTCATCGTCGCCGAGCGGGGACCACTCGACGCTCCGCAGCGAGTGACATCGTGGCCCGACTTCGTGATGCGGTTCGGCGGATTCGTCCACGGCGCGTTCGGGGCGTACGCCGTCAAGGCGTACTTCGACAACGGCGCAGATGCCTGCTGGGTCGTTCGCGTCGCGACGCCGTCGGTGTCGACCACCACGGTCGGCGCGCAACCCGCCCATCGGCGCGCCAGCATCGTGGCCGATCTCGACCGACTCGTCGTCGGTGCCGCCGCGACCCTGTCCCAGGGCGTGCTCGACCGTACGTACTTGGTGACCGGCATCGACGCACCGACGTCGGCGGTCACCTGGGATCGTGCGCTGCACCACGACTTCGACCTCACCTTCCCGATCGGGGTGTCGACCGGCGCGAACGCCGCCTCGACATCCGTCGAAGGACCCAGCGGGCCGTGTCTTCGCCTCGTCGCGGCATCGCCAGGGGTCTGGGGGAACCACCTGACGATCACGAGTGGACCGGGACGGGTTGCGGCGACGACGAACGTCGTCACCGAGCCGAGCGACGGATCGTTCACCGTCGTGCACTCCGCGGTCGGCTTCGAACCTGGCACGACCGTCGTCGTCTCGCAAGACATCGCCGGCGTCGTCTCCACCGCCGAGCGAGTGGTCTCCGCGTGGGATCCCGCGTCCGGCCTGCTGCGGTGGGACTCGTCGCTGCCCGCAGCGTTCGACGTGACGGCGTCGCTGACCGTGCGGTCACACTCGTTTTCCCTCACCGTCGCCGAGCGCGGAACCGTGCGCGAGATCTTCACCGACCTGCAAGCCGTCGTCGGCGGGTCGCGCTACGTCGTCGATGCACTCTCGAACTCGCGATTCGTGCATGCCGAGGCACCGACCGGTCGGGTTCCGGTCATCCAGTCCGTGCGTCCCCGGCAGGGCCGAGACGGCCTTGCTGCGCTGCGCGTCGATGACATGTTGGGCGACGACCTGCTGGCAGCCGCCGGCGGGAGTGCCGCCGCCGGAATACATGGGCTGGCCACGACCGTCGACCTCGACGAGCCGGCGGCCGTCGTCATCGCCGATCTCGTCGCCCCATCGGCGCCAGGAGTCCTCGAGGATCCTCCGGACCTCGAGGCCGATCCGTGTTGGCCGTGTCAGCCTGACGCGCCACCACCGCCTCTCGACGACGTCGAGGTCTTCGAGGGCCGCAACGGCTTCGACGACGCCACGGTGCTCGCGGCGCAGAAGGCCGTGATCGAACACTGCGAACGCAACGGCGAGCGCATGGCCCTGCTCGACCCGTCGACATCGCAGACGTCGGAGTCGCATCCACCGGCGTCATCGAGCGTCGGCACCCCGAGCGTGTCGGACGTGTCGCGAATCGTCCTGCAACTCGTGAGCGACCGTGCCGTCCTCGTCGTGCCGTGGATCGCCGTGGTCGACCCCGCGGTCGGCTCGGCTCGCGCCCCGTCGCTGCTCCCGGCGTCCGGGCACTACGCGGGGCTGATCGCCAGAACCGACATCAACGTCGGACCCTGGGCGGCCCCGGCGAATCAGCCGCTGGTGTGGGCCCACGGCCTCGGCGCCGTCTACGACGACGATCAGCACGGCCTGCTCAACGAAGCTGGAGCGGTCGTCATCAGATCGGTCGCCGCACTCGGACTGATGCCACTGGGTGTTCGGACCTTGAGCAGCGATCCGTTGTGGGTGTTCGTCACGGTCCGTCGGACGATGATGTGGCTGCGTCGGACGATCCGGGCCGCGCTCACCTGGACCGCCTTCGAACCGAACGACCACACGCTGGCCCGTTCCGTGACGACCACGCTCGAAGGTCTGCTCTACGACGTGTGGTCCGCCGGTGGTCTCGCCGGCGACGATCCGAGCGAATCGTTCTTCGTCCATGCCGCCGACGCCAGGACCAACCCTGCCGGCCACTTCGTCTGCACGGTCGGCGTCGCGCTCGCCCGCCCGGCCGAATTCATCACCGTCCAGGTCCACCGCACCGACAACCGACTCGAGCTCATCGAGGTTCCACAACCGGGTTCATGGCCATGAGTGCGCGGCCGGTCACCGGGATCAACTTCACCGTCCGTCTCGTCGAGACGGCCAAGCCGGCGTCGGCGATCATCTCGACCCTGTCCGCCCCGGTTGCCGGCGGGTTCAGCGAATGCACAGGGCTCGAGGCGACGATGCAGATCGACGAGTGGCGCGAAGGCGGTCGGAACGACGCAGTCCTGCGATTCCCCGGCCGGATCACCCATCCCAACATCAAGCTGCGTCGAGGGGTCACGTCCACCAACGACTTGTTCGAATGGTACGAGAGCTATGCGAGGGGACGGGGCAAGCGGCGCGACGGCGTGATCGAGTTGCTCGATGACGCCGGCAACACCGTGCGTACGTGGCGATTCCGTCGCGGACTGCCCGCTCGGTGGGCAGGACCGGCGCTGCACGCCGTGCAGGCGAGCGTGGCGGTGGAGGAACTCGAGATCGCTCACGAAGGTCTGTACTTGCAGGCCGGTGGTGTCGTCGGCGACATCGCCCAGACGGTCGGCTCGGTCATCGAAGCATTGGGAGGGTTGTGATGGCATTCGACATCGGCGAGGTCGGTCTCGAGGTTCGGACCGTCGACGATCGCACGCTGCTCAGCCCCGACGTCCTCGACGTCGTCGTCCGTGAAGTGATCAACCGGCTGAACGCCCAGACCGGTTCTCGCGAACGCCACGACCGCGACGTGTCGATGTGGGGTTCGGTTCGCGACGGCGGTGTGGGCACATGAGCACGCTCTCCAAGGCCCGCTTCCAGCGGCTGGCGAACCCCGGCGCGTCCACCGGCACCGGGTTGTCCGTGCAGTTCAACCCGAGCGAACTCACGTTCACCAAAGGCGCCCAACTCGCCGAAATCCCCATTCCGGGCCTCGACTCGCCGCTGGTCCAATTCGTGCGTGGACAGATCGAATCGATGAAGATCGAGTTGCTGTTCGACACCACCGATGACGGCCAGAGCAGCGGCGCGACGCCGGTCACCAAGCTCACCGACAAGTTCTACGACCTCGTCAAGATCGACCCGACGACTCACGCTCCGCCGGTTCTGCTCTTCTCGTGGGGCGGCGAATCGTTCCCTGGCAAGGATCGTCGGGCACTTCGCTGTGTGGTGGCGAACATCCACCAGCAGTACACGATGTTCTCACCCGACGGGGTGCCCCTCCGAGCGAAGCTCACCGTCGATCTGAAGGAGTACAAGACCCTCGCTCAGCAGATCCACGAACTGAAACTCCAGTCGGCGGACCACACCAAAGCGACCGTGACACGCCACGGCGACACGATCACCTCACTGGCCTACCGGGCGTACGGCGACGATCGGGCTTGGCGCCTGATCGCCGACGAGAACGGGATCACCAATCCGCTGGACCTCGGCGCAGGAGCGATCCTGCGCATCCCGAAGGCGTCGTGAGATGTCGGTGATCGAGTTGCACGAGACGGACCAGGCGTTCTACGTTCCGGCGTTCGAAGTCGAGGTCAACGGTGCACCGATGCCACGCGGTGTCATCCGAGACGTGATCGAGGTGACCTACGAGGACTCGATCGACAAGATCGACTCGTTCACGTTCGTGTTCAACAATCTCGACACGACCAGGCGCACTGCCAAGTTCGTCGGTGAAGGTGCGACCGAGGAGCTCTGGGAAGCGGTGCAACCCGGCAACACGGTGACGCTCTCGATGGGGTACCAGGGTCGCACCGCGGACTTCAGGGTGATGACGACCGGGTTGATCACGACGCTCGAAGCGGATTTCCCGGAAGCCGGCACGACCCGTCTGACGATGCGCGGACTGAACGTCCTCGACCGTTTCCGGTTGAAGCAGTACACCTGGTCCTGGCCGCCGGAGGGCAACGGCAGGGTCCGTGACAGCGAAGTCGCTGCGGACCTTGGCGGGCCACCGGATTCACCGCCCGGCAAACCCGGGCTGCCGGTTCGCGTCGAGATCAGCAACGCCGCATTGGACGACGAGCCCTACCGGGACAACGTGTTCATGAACAACCAGTACCCCATCGTGTTCCTCCTCCAGCTCGCCCGCCGCAACGGGTACGACGTGTTCATCACCGCCGACAGCGACGACAACGAGGTGTTGTACTTCGGACCGAGTCGGCAGGTCACCGATCGGACGTACAAGCTCGACTGGGGCAAGTCGCTGACCGCGTTGAAGGCCGCTGTGTCGACGACACGCCAAGTGAAGAAGTTGACCGTGCTCGGGTGGGATCGCGCCAAGAAGGAGCCGATCAGAGGAGAGGCCACGATCGAGGAGCACCTCGATCCGAAGACGTCGCTCACCGTTCGTTCCCTCGCACTGGCCAACGGACGAGAAGAGGTGGTCACCGATCATGTGGTCGCTGACAAGGCGGCGGCCGATCTGAAGGCGAAGAAGCTGCTCAACCACATCGCTTCGACGCTGATCCAGATCGAGGCGACCACGGTCGGGCTCCCGGACCTGCGCGCAGGGCGAACCGTCGAGATCGGCCGAGTTGGAACCCACCTCGGCGGCACGTACTTCATCACCGAGACGCGCCATGTGATCAACGACGCGGGGTACCGAACCACGTTCAAAGCCCGTCTGGAAGGACGCCAGTCATGACGATGATCGACGCCGCGGAACATTCGACCAACAGCCTCGGCGGCGCGAGTGCGGTGCTCGCGATCGTCGCGGACGTCGACGATCCGCTCGGCCAGGGCCGCGTGCGCGTGACGTTCCCGTTCCTCGGCAGCGACGCACAGGCCCACTGGGCTCCGATCGCCTCGCCGATGGCCGGCAATGACCGCGGCGTGTTCATGGTCCCCGAGGTCGGCGACGAAGCGGTCGTGCTGTTCGAGCGTGGCGACCCGTCGTCTCCGATCATCATCGGGTTCACCCACAACGCCGTCGACAACGCCCCGTCGACCGCCGTACGCGAGCGGATGATCCGATCACTCAACGGTCACACGATCCGTTTCATCGATTCGACCCCGACCAGTGGTGGAAATCAGGGCGGCATCGCCATCGAAGATGCTCACGGCAACTCGATCGTGTTGACCAACGGCAAGGTCACGATCCGCTCGATGGGCGTCCTCGAGCTCGACGCCGCGACCGTCATCGTGCGCAGCAGCGGTGTCGCCCGCATCGTCAGCCCGACACCGAACCCGATCTGAACAGGAAACGTCATGACCACCATTGACATCCCGATCAGCGCCAGTCTGCAGGAGGCATTCGATCTGCCGCCGTGCGACGTCCTCAAGTTGCCGATGCCGACGCCACTCGCTCTGCAACTTCCGTCGGGGGGGAGCATGAAGGCGCTGGTCGACATCTCCAAAGGGATTCCCAACGACTGCTCGATGAGCTTCAACCTCATGCTGCAGTTGCAGCCGCTGCTCGTCGCGCTCGAGTGCCCGATGCGGATACTCAAACTCCTCAAACCGCTCACCGAGATCCTCGGCGCCCTGACCGAGGTCCCGCCAGGGGTTCCGTCGCCCGAGGTCTTGGCCGAGTTCGCTCAGTCGGTCGTCGAGATCGCCCCGTGTTTCCTGTCTTTGGCGGGGATCCCGGCGTTCGTGTTGGACATCTTGCGCTTGATCCGTTCGATCCTCAACTGCCTTCTCACGCAGATGCGTTCGTTGCGGGACTTGATGAACGGGCTCCAGTTGCGCTTCGCCGCGGCGGAGGGCAACCCGGATCTGCTCGAAGCGCTCGGATGTTCACAGGAGAACGCCGGCGTCGCGATGCAGAACTTGACGAGTGCGATCGACCCGATCGCCGGGATCATCGCGCTCGTCTCACCGTTCCTCGAAATCGCCGGCATGGACCTGTCCCTCGAACTCTCGACTCCGGCGGCACCACCGGAGGACCTCGAGGCATTCGATGCGGTGATCGCCACGCTGCAGACCGCCGTCGACGCGATCGACACGATCGTGGGGCCGGCGGATGGCTGATCGTCGGAGCTTCCTGGGGTCCGGCGTGCGCTTTCCCGTCACGGTCGGGCCCTCCGGCAGCATCGGTTGGTCCGCGGGCGAACAACTCGTCGCCGAATCGATTTGGCTGATCCTGTCGGTGAATCCCGGCGAACGCCCGATGCGTCCGACCTTCGGATGCGGTCTTCGCGACCTGCTCTTCGGGCCGAACGATGCCGCCACTCGGGCGATGGTCGCCCAGCACGTGTACGACGCCTTGGTGGAACACGAACCGCGGATCGACGTGATCGACGTACGCGTCACGGGCGAAGGCGAGCTCGTCAACGAACTGCTGATCGAAATCGACTACCGACTGCTCGACAACAACACGGTGCACAATCTCGTGTACCCGTTCTTCGTCACCGAAGGGGAACGCTGATGCCCATCGTCGCACCAAACCTCGACGATCGACGGTTTGACGAGTTGTTCGCGCAAGCCCGGTCGCTGATACCGCGGTACGCACCCGGGTGGACGAACTACAACGAGTCCGATCCCGGAATCGCATTGCTCGAGTTGTTCACCTGGCTGACCGAGCTGACGTTGTACCGGGTGAATCAGGTGCCCGAGTTGCACTACGTGAAGTTCCTCCAGTTGCTCGGTATCTCGACGACCACGCCTGCACCCGCGCGTGTCGACCTGACGTTCAGCGCGTCCAAACCGACCGACGACGTACTCGTGCCCGCACGCACGCAGGCCGCAGCTCAGGGCGGAGACGGCCGACCCGTGATCTTCGAGTTGCCGGAAGGTTTCACCGTGATCGGCGCAACGCTCGCAACACTCGCAGTGGACGACACGATCGAGATCCGCCAGTACGTTCCGGGCGACGCCGCGTCGGGCAGCATTCCACCGTTCGGTCGTCACGCCCCTGACGACGCCGCACTGCTCTACGGATTCGACGCACCTGCGGGAATGACCGAGAAATCGATCACGATGATGATCTACTCGGCCGACGCGCGCCAGGCCATCGTCGCACAGGCTGGCGCGCTCGGCATCGCGCCACCGGCAGACGTCGCGCACGAATTCTGGGACGGCTCCGGGTGGTCACCGCTCGCCGTCGAGCGTGACGACACCAGAGCCTTCACCGTGACAGGTCGCCTGGTCGTCTTCGGCCCGGGAAGTCGATCGATCGCTCATTCCCCAGGGCCTGGTCTCCCCGTGCTGCACTGGGTCCGCAGCCGCAAGGTGCGCGGCGCCTTCGAACGCAGCCCGGAGCTCACCAGAGTCGCGATCAACACCATTCCGGCCGTCGAGGGCACGACGGTCGAGCACGAGGTGATCGGCGGCAGCAACGGGATGCCCCTCCAGGGACCATTCGTGCTCGGAGCCATCCCCGTCCTCGCCGCCGAACCCGTGCTCGACGTGGTGCGCTCGGACGGCACGGTCGTCGGCATCGAGTCGGTGCACATCGAGATCGACGAGGGCAGCGGATTCGAAGCCTGGCAGGAGGTCACCGACTTCGCCGGCTCGGGGCCGGACGACCAGCACTTCACCGTCGATCGTTGGCTCGGTGAGGTCCGATTCGGCGACGGCCGACGCGGGGCGATTCCGGCCGCCAACCCTGCACTTCCGAGCCGCAACATCGTCGCCCGCCGTTACCGATCGGGCGGCGGGCTGCGAGGCAACGTCGGTCCGTCAGCTGTGGCGACGATGCACAGCGCGGTTCCCGGCATCAAGTCGGTGATCAACGTCGAAGCGGCCTCCGGAGGCAGCGACGGCGAGTCGGTGGCCGAGGCGAAGACGCGGGCGGCGGGTGAACTGAAGTCGAAGGACAGAGCCGTCGCAGCTGAGGACTTCGAGACGATCGCCCGGGGCGCTCCCGCGAACGTCGCCAGAGCGCACGCTGTTGCGCGCCTGCACCCGGCGTACCCGTCGGTGAGCGTGCCGGGCGCAGTCACCGTCATCGTCGTGCCCGACGCGCAGGGTCAGGCCCCGCACCCGACCCGCACGACCCTCGAAACGGTGTGTGCTTGGCTCGACTCCCGTCGGCTTCTCACCACCGAGGTGTTCGCGATCGGCCCGCGCTACCGACAGGTGAAGATCGACGTCGACGTCGTCGTGAAGTCGGGCAGCGACCTCGCTGCCACCCACGACGGAATCGTCGACGCACTGACGACATGGCTCCACCCGCTCGAGGGCGGCGCCGAGGGCACGGGCTGGCCGTTCGGCGGCACGATCTACGCATCTGACCTGTTGCGAATCGTCTTCACGGCACCCGGCGTCGAGCGGATCCGCGACAACCAGCTGCTCGTCGAACTCGACGGCGATCGCCAGCCGTTGTGCCGCGACGTCGACCTTCGTCCCGGTGAATTGATCGAGGCGCTCGCACCGCTGGTGAGGGTCGGATACCGATGACGGCCACAGCGAACGCCCGCACCACGTGGTTTCTGCTCGCCCGCCGTCCGGGCTGGAGGAATCTGCCGGCACTGACCGATCTCGCCGACGTCGACGGATCGTTCCAGTTGGCTTCGATCGCACCACCTCCTGCTCCGCCGACCGACACCTGCGTCGTCAGCGGATGTGACGAATTGGCCGTGGTCGACCGCACCAACCGTCGCCTCCTCTTCACCACCGCCGACGGTCAGATCCGTTCGGTCGTCGGGCCGATCGCCCTCGACGACGCAACCCCGCCCGGTGCGGTGCGTGCTGCACCCTCACGGCGACTCTCGCCAACCGATGTGATGCCGGTGCTCGTGTGGCCCGACCGTACGTGGGAACCGACCGCGGTGACGTCGGGTGCTTGCGGGCACGTGTGGGTCGTCGACGCCAACAACGACCGGGTACACGAGATCAACCGCCGGACCGGATGGGTCAGAAGCCTCGAGGGCCTCCTCGTGCCCTCCCCGGCCGCGGATCGTGCCGTGGCTCCGTTCGCGGCGTCCGGACGAGCGGTGATCGGTCCACTCGACTCGGGGATCGACTCGTGCGTCTGGGACCGCATCGTCCTGCGGGGCGCAACACCTCCCGGAAGCCGACTCGACATTCGCACCACGACATCCGACGGTCTCTACAGCGACGCCGAGGTCGCGCTGGTGGACGAAGGGGCCTGGGCACGTGTTGCGACCTGCACAGGGAAAGGGCACGAATCATGGGACGCGTTGGTCCACAGCCGCCCTGGTCGCTGGCTGTGGCTGGAACTGCGACTCAGCGGTGATGGTGTGGTGACGCCGCGAGTCGACGATGTAGAAGTGCACTTCCCGCGAGACACGTCCGCCAAGTACCTGCCCCCGGCCTACCGCACCGGACCGGACGGCGGCGCCTTCATCGACGAGTTCCTCTCGATCAGCGACTCGATCCGTCGTTCGGTCACCACTCATCTCGACGACACACCGCTGCTCCTCGACGCCGACTCGACACCGGCCGACCCGACACGCGACTTTCTTTCGTGGCTGTCGGGTTGGTTGGGCGTCGACGACGCCGAGATGCTGCCAGAGGAGCGTCGCCGGCAGCTGTTGCAGGCCGCACCAGCGTTGTATCGACATCGCGGCACACCGGATGGTGTGCAGCGGCACACTGCGCTCTGGCTGGGTCGCAACGTGCACCTGCTCGAGCACTACCACCTCCGTCGGTGGGCGGTCGTGCACCGCGGACGCCT
The DNA here is from genome assembly GCA_963774765.1 of Ilumatobacteraceae bacterium. Classification (GTDB taxonomy): domain Bacteria; phylum Actinomycetota; class Acidimicrobiia; order Acidimicrobiales; family Ilumatobacteraceae; genus Sva-07. Next base: position 844,771 of record CAVZGP010000011.1, on the reverse strand, counting down.
CGGTGACACGAGCCGGCTCTTCGGTCCCGACATCGTTCGTCGCCTCCAACTCGACGAGTTCTCCGCCGTCGGCGCCGTCCGGCTGATCGACGTTCCGGACCCGTTGCGCGATCCCTTCCACTTCTACGCTCACCGATTCACACTGATCGTCCGAGCGACGCGATCCGACGATTGCGACGAGTTGGCCGACCGGGCCGCTCACATCACGTCGGTCGTGGCGCCGGCTCACTCACTCGCCGAGATCTGTGTCGTCCGCCCCGAACTCCGCGTCGGAGTCCAGGCGACGATCGGAATCGACGCGCTCGTCGGGGCCGCCCCCGACCCCGAACCGCTCGGGGACGGGCACCTCGGCAGCGCATTCGTCCTCGGCGGTGACCCCACCCGAACCGGCCCTCGCGTCGGTCAGACCACGCGGGTCGCCCGCACCGCGGTCGGATGAACCGGCCGCGTCTCTGGAGGAGCAGACGATGACCCTCACCACACACCATGGGCCCGACCACCAGATCACCGGGAACCGAAGCAGTCGTTGCGGATGTGGGCACGGCCATCTCGACGCCTGCCCAGAATGTGACAGCGTGCAGCGGGCGCGCAACACCTGGTTCACGGGCAAGTTGCTGACCGAACGCGACCTCACCGACGAACAGCAGTATCTGCTCGGCAAGATCCGCCGCCACAACCAACAGCAGCACGGGGTCGGCATCGCGTGCGGTCTCGAAGTCGACGAACACCCGAACCCGGCATGTCGCGACACGTACGTCGTCGTGCAACCGGGGGCGGCGATCGACTGCTGCGGGCACGAAATCATTCTGACCGAGCCGGAAGTCGTGCCGCTCGCCGAACTCATCGCCGCTGCCTGGAGCGAACGGGAAGACGGCGAATCCGCCGGCACCGATGACGGTGCCGGCCTGACCGGCACCCATCGCGTTCAGCTGTGCATCAGCTACCGAGAGTGTCTCGCCGAAGACGTCGAGGCGCTCTACGACGACTGCGGCTGTGACGAGACCGCGTGCCGACCGAACCGCATCCTCGATGCGTACGACTTCGCCGTGATCCTCGACGCCCCACTCGTCGAAGTCGACCGACCGACGACGTTGACCTGGTCGGACACCCATCCCGTCGGTGGTGCCACCGCGATCGCGGTCGACGTTGCGCACGATCTCGTCTACGTGGCGACGTCGGCGCCGAGCCAGGCGGTGGTCGTGCTGCGGGGCTCGACCGGCGCAATCGTCTCGGTGGTGGCGGTCGCCGCTGTACCCCTCGCACTCGCCTTGAGTTCCGACGGGTCGCGGCTGTACGTGGCCGAGGCGTCGACAGACGTCATCGAGGTGTTCGACACCAGCGCATGGGGGACCCCCGTCAACGTCTTGAAGCGGAGTGCGCCACCTGCCGCTGCCGTGCGGCTCGTCACGCTCGCCGGAGGCGGTGTGGTGATGCTCGATGTCGACGCGGCCGAGACGATCGGGTGGGGTCCCGCGGTCGAGACCGGCGGTGACCCGACCACCAGCCTGCTCGGTGTCGCAACCACGTCTTCGACCGCGCGGAGCCTGACTGCGCTCGGAGACGGCAGCGGCTGGTTGGTCGGATCGGATGGTGAGATCGAGTACGTCGACGCCGCCTCGGCGACCGCGACGAACCAGATCGCGTTCACCGGTGCGCACGATGATCTCGCGGTGATCCCCGGCGCCACCGAGGTACGCGTCGCCACGATCGACGCCGCGGCGCACTCGCTGCGTGTGGTGACACTCGACCTCACGTCGTCGACGGCGACACAGTGGGGTTCTGACGCCGACACCGTGGACACTCCTGTCAGAGTCGCCACCGACTCCGTCGGAGCCTGGGCGGCCGTCACCGAGACCACTGCTGCGGGCGATGGTGTCGTGCGGGTGATCGACCTCGCCTCGATGGCGAACGGTCCGGCTGTCGCGAGCGACGCATCCGAGATCGGAGTCGACCCCTCAGAAGTCGTGATCGACGGGTCCGGCGGTGCGGTGTTCGCACTGTTCGCCGGCCCGCCGAACGCACCGGAGTTGGGTGGAGTCGCCGTGCTCGACGTCGAGCACCACGATTGCACGTCTGTGCTCGATGGTGGCCCGTGCACGACCTGCGACACCGCCGATTGCATCGTGCTCGCGACCATCGAGGAATACGAACTCGGCGACGCATTCGACAAGGACACGTTGTCGACGAGCGACCGTGCAGAACTGCCGACGATCGCGGAACTCGCCGCCGCCGTTCGTTGTCTGTCGACTCGAGCGGGAGGAGCCGGCGCAGAAGGCCCGGTCGGACCTCCAGGTGCCCCCGGCCCAGCCGGGCCGACCGGACCAGCCGGACCCGCAGGATCGGCCGGTGAGACCGGTCCGGCGGGACCGACCGGACCAGCCGGACCAGCCGGACCAGCCGGACCCGCCGGGCCTCCCGGTACGTTCCCGCTCCTCGAGTTCCCCCGCATCACGGCGATCAACTGGGAACACGGACAGGAGCAGCCGGCGGATCGGTTCCGTGAGGTCGGCCTCCTGATCGCGTTCAGCGAACCGATCGAGCCGAGCACGTTGAACGACATGACGGTGACCGTTTCGTATCGCGTCGCCGACACTGCGAACGGCATGCCCGGGTATCGGTGGATGGGCCTGGTGGGCGATGTCGACCCCGGACACATCGAAGCCGATTGTGACGATCCGATCCAGGGGTTCGAAGAGACCGACCAACCAGAACTCGTCACCGGCGTGCGGTTCCGGCCGGTCGAGACGTTCGCTCCCGGGAGATACCTGGTCGCGTTGCATGGCGACGCGATCGCGTCGCAACGCACGGGTGTGCGATTCGACGGCACCGAAGGACCGCTCGCACTCGACGGCAACCACCTCACGCCCCACCTTCGGAAACGCTGTCCCACTGGCGATTTCATCGAAGGTGGCGACTTCGTGAGCTGGTTCGAACTCCCGAGGGAGGGATGATGACCAATTCGACCGACACCAGCGCCTTGACCCACTCCGACGTGACGAGGCCGCGTGGAGTCGGACGTCAGACCGACGTCCGCCACGATTCGGGTTGCGCATGTCCGGTTTGTGCAGGCCTGCAGACGTTCGTCCGGCCGAGGTTCTTCGCGGGGCAACTGCTGACCGAATCCGAACTGATGCTGCTCGAACAGTACGTCTTGGACAAGCATCGACTGCACAACGTCCACCTGCACGGATGGGGCGTGGTGTGCGGGCTCCAGGTCCGCTGCGACGACTGTGGCGACGGTGTCATCGTCGAACCGGGTTACGCGATCGATCCGTGCGGCAACGACATCATCGTGCCAGAAGCACAACGTATCGACGTGATCCGGATGCTCAACGCGTGCATCCAGCAGGCGACGGCCCCGTGCGATCCACCGCAGTACGAACAACCGCAGACCTGTGACGACGAATCGACGTGGTGCCTCTACGCCCGCTACCGCGAGTGGAACACGCGGGCCGTCACGCCACTCGCAGGGTCGAAGCCGACGTGCGGTTGCGGCTCCACATCGAGTTGCTCGTGCGGATCAGCCGGCAAACGACCCGGCTGGGAGTGTACGTGCGGCGCCGGATCGGCGAACGCCTCGACGTGCGGGTGCGGCGGCGGACCGGTGACGCCAAACCGTCAGCCCGAGTGCGAGCCGACGCGGACGAAGGAGTTGTACGAGTTCGGGGTCTGTCGCAGCGACGGGTCGTGTCGCGATCTCGGCGACCGGCTCGCCGGCACGTTCCCGGTCAAGGCGTTCGAGTGTCTCTCCAAGATCCGTCCGATCTTCGAGCGCCACGTGACGACGACGCACGCGAAGACCGCAGCGGCGGTGTTGCTCGACCCCGGCGCATCCGCCAGCACCGACGTCGATCCCGGCGCGGCGATCTGTGCGCTCTACGACGCCGTCGTCGAGACGTACCGGACCGACCCGATGCGCACGATGTGTGTGTTGCCAGCCGAGTTGGGCGAGATCGACTGCTCGCCGCGCGGCCCGAACGAGGAACAGAGCGCCTACGCCGACCGCATGGGTGCCGCTGCCGCTGCGATTCTCATGTTGATCGTGGCCTACGTCCGCGACTGCATCTGCTACCAGTTGATGCCACCCTGCCCGGAACCGGCATGCGACGACCGGGTGATCCTGGCGTGCATGACCGTGCGCGACGGTCGCGTCGTCGACATCTGCAACTTCGACTGTCGCCGCCACGCCGGCAGCTTCGTCGCGCGGAACTATTGGCTCCCGATCGGCCCGATCATCGGTTGGGTCATCGGCATGCTGTGTTGCACGCCGTTGCTCGGCCGCAAACGCGGTCGCCTGTCGTCGAGCGACCGAGTGCGCATGTTCGTTGCCCAGGCGCGGGTCTCGAACGTACGCAACGCCGTGTTGCGAGACGACTTCGCCGTCGTTCGTGGCTGGCAGGAGCGCGCCCGATCGTTCGGTCGGTCGATCCGGTTCGACAGCCTGCTCCGCCGAACCGATCGCATCGCCGAGCCCCTGGCGGACAACGTCAACCTGGCGGCATTCATGGGCATGGAGGTCGCAACCGCGCACAGCGGGTTGGCGGACGCACAGGTCGTCATCGAGTCCACACAGGTCCTCGCCGCCGATGAACCACTGCCCGTGCGAATGGCGTTGTTCCCGTCCGCGACCGCCGGCGACCGGTTGATCGCCTACGAACGAGCGGGCCGAATCGTGGGATTCGGACCACTCCAACCAACCGGTGCCGCACCGCCGCCGACGAATACATCGACGAGGAAGCCCGCGAACCGGAAGTCCGGTCGGACTCCCAAGGGCGGTTGAGCCGTGATCCCGACCTGGACCCCACCGTGGGAGAGCACCGGCGACGACGCAGTCCCGTCGACCACCCGTGCCGACGAGACCGCTCGCGTCCGGTACACCGAGGGCCAGTTCCTCGGTGCTGCGGACCTGGCCGACGAGCAGCGCTATCACCGAGATCAGACGAGACGACATCAACTCGGTCCACACACCTGGGGCATCGTGACCGGGTTCGAGTTGTCGGAGACACCTGATCCCGTCGACGCCCAGTTCGTGGACGCGATCATCGCTCCCGGTCTCGCCGTCGACGGCTATGGGCGCCAGATCGTTTCCTTCGCTCCTCTGCGGCTCGGTGCGGCGCTCTTCGATGCGTTCACCGACGCCGCCCATCGTTCGGTCTGGATGACCTACTCCGAAACGCTCGCCCGCGAACCGGGCGACGGGTTCGCGAACTGCACGGACGGGTCGCCGACCCGCACGATCGAGAACTTCAGGATCGTCATCGACCCTCCGGTGAACAACCCGGCGGTGCTGGTCGACGGGCTGCAGATCGTGGCGCCTCCTGGTCCGGCCGATCTGTCGGTGCCGCATCAGGAGCTCCCAGGAGACGACCCCGTGCCGACCTGGATGATCAGACTGGGCACCGTGCGCTGGGACGGCAGCGTCGGGCGTCTTCGTCCGGCAGCGCCCCAACGACTCAACGAGCTCCGACGGTATGCGGGCGCCGTGGCCGATCACGTGCTGTCGCCGACTCCGACGCTGCGCGTGGCACCCCGTGTCGCAGCCATCGATGTCGACGGCGACGAGTTCACGACCGTCGAGGGCCGGCTCCGCGTCCAAGGCCGCATGACTGCCGAGCGCGAACTCTGGTTGGAAGGCGAACCCGCCCGATTCACCTATGACGGAGGGGCCGAGAACGCGGTGCCGATCACGCTCGGCCGCCAGCACGGGCCGAATGACATCGGCGACCAACTCCGACTGCAACTCGGTGACGACCCCGCGTCGGCGATCACCTCGCTGTCGGTCGGTGCCGACTCCGGTCCGACGGCAACGACGTCGTTGGAGGTACGCGCTGACGGGACGACGTCGATTCCGACCGGACATCTCGAGTTCGGCTCCGACGACCGCCAGCAGATCGACCTCTCGGGTCCGGCTCACGGGATCGGCACCCAGCCCGGCGTCACGTACCTGCGCAGCGATCAAGAGTTCGCCTGGTTCAAGGGCGGATCCCACGTCGACACGGCGCGCAACGCCGGTCCGGGTGGAGTTCGACAATTGCTGCTCGACGCCGATGGAACACTGGATTTCGGTGCACGGACGCGGCAGATGCTCGACCTCTGGTCGACTGGAGGTGGCCACCACTACGGCATCGGCGTGCAGTCGTCCACGTTGTACTTCCGCACCAACGCAGACGTCTGTTGGTTCCGTGGAGGGTCCCACGTCGACACCCGCAGCTCCCCGGGTGGCGGCGGCGTCCTGGCGATGCGACTCAACAATACGAGCGAGCTCGACGTGTTCGGGCCGGTGTCGTCGACCGACGACGTCACCGTCGGTGCCGGAGGCGATGCTGTCCTGCGAACTCGCCACATCGTCGGCAAGGCTTCTGGCAGCGATGCGCTCGACCATCTCTACCTGAACTGGAACAACGGGCGCGATGTGATCGTCGGGAATCCTTCCGGCGTGCGAAGCGACCTCGAAGTCAGCGGTGACCTCCGAGTGTTCGGATCCGTCGCCAGCGTGGTCAAGTTCCAGACGTACAAGATGACCGTCCCGAACAATGGGTCAGCGCCAGGCACCTGGAGCCTTGGCTGGGGCAACGCGTTCGACGAGGTCGAAAGCGTGTTGGCGATGGTCACCGGTTTCAGCGTGACCGGCGAGATCGGCACGGCGAACCCGGGCAGGTTCGAATCGCTCGGTGTGATCCCTCAACACGTCTGGGTCGAAGTCGACAACTCGACGGCGACGGGGGCCTCGGGACGTGCGTTCTGCGCTCAGTCCGACCCGGCGCAGGACAGCAACAACGAGGTCCGTTTCAACGTGCTCGTGATCGGGCGAAAATGGACATGATCGACATCCAACGCCGCCTCGTCCAGCTTCGCGACGAGTTGTCCGTCGGCGAGCGCGCGGTGCACGAGCTGTCGGCCGCGACGCGACGAACTCACCACCGCCATGCTCCGAATCAGCGGCGCCATCCAGGTCCTCGAGGAGCTGCTGGCCGGTTCCGACGGCAGTGCCACTGACTCTGACTCTGACTCGCGGGTCGACGAACCATGGACCGCGGCCCACTGAGTCAGGCGTCGTGCATCCATCGCCTGCGCATCGAGCTCGACATCCCGGAATCGATCAGCGGGTCGTTCGCAGGCGACCAGGCGATCGAAGCCCGCATGCGAGCCGCAGCGGGAGCGCCGTTGCGCGAAGCGCTCGCCAGGACGTTCGACCGCATCGAGAACGGTGATCCGGAAGCGGTGTGGGCGATTCGTTCGCTCGACGTCCGCTCGATCGTGCCCGTGACCGTTTCGGACCCCGACGTGATCGCCGACAGGTTGGCGGCCGACGTGCTCGCAGCGGTGTGCCGCGCGGTGGCCGTCGGCACTCCCGACTGCGTGCGTTTCGAGAGCCGGGCGATCTTCGTGGCTGCGTTCGTCAGAGCGATCATCGACAGGACGCAGGACTCGTGGATCTTCCGTCGTCTCGCAGTGGCGCGCGAACTGCCGCCGGCGACCGCCCTGATCGTCGCCGGCCGACTGGTCGAAGCGGACCTCATCGACCTTCTCCTCGCCGCGATCGACGAAGGCGTCTGGGAGACGATGGTGGAGCGTCTCTCGGTCGACGACGCCCTGCAACTGTCCGAATCGATTCGGCGTGCGCTCCCCGAGCAACGATCGTCGACAGCATCACGACAACGCATCGCCACCGTCGCCGCCGAGCTGCTGCACACTCACGGCCCGCTCGCTCGGCCGATCGTGCGGCTGTTGGCGCTCGGCCGCCTGTTGCACCACTGCGCCGATGACGAGGTAGGCGAACTCATCGCTTCCGCCGTCGACCATCGACAGTTGACCGAACTCGCACACCTCGTGTCCACGGGACCGGACGACGGGTCGGCTCACTCTCGTGTACAGGAGCCTGGCGCACCGACCGATCTGCCGACCAGGTTCACCTCGGCGGGAGTCGCCGCCTTCGTCGTCGCGACGGTGCTGCCGGACGTCGCCGACGAACTCGCGCTGTCGTGGATGCTCGAAGCGTCAACGGACGGATTCGCGGTCAGGGCCGACGTCATTCGTCGACTCCTGCACGTCGGCGCCACCGATCCGGCGGTGCTCCTCGCCGCCGGGTGGAGATCGTCGACCCCACCGAACGAGTTCGAGCGACGACCCGACTCGGCACGACTCGCCGAAATCGCAGCAGCAATCGGCGGACACGGCGGCGAACCACTCGCGCGAACCGACCGCGAGTGGCTGGCCACCGACGCACCGCTCGCCGACGGTGACGCCCACGAACCGCTTGTCGCACTCGCCGGCCATCTCGGCCGAACGTTCACTGCTCGGTTGATTGCGTTCCGCTCCACGTCGTTCGAGTACCTGGTGCCTCGACTGCTGGGCTCGTGGGGCCTGGTCACCATCGACGACGAGACGATCACCGTCGACATCGAGGCGCCGCCGCTGCTCGTCGTCCTCCAGCTCGCCGGCCTCGCCGACTTCGTGGCCACGCTTCCGTGGCGGCCTGAAGTCATCGTCGTCCGGCACGAGGTGCGATCGTGAGCAAATCGTTCGCCGACTCGGTGACCTGCTTCGCGCGAGCAGCCCTGGCGACGTTGGCGGCGCAGCAGCGCGCCGCGGGGACCTATCGCGGCGACGACCTCGACCGCGGCGATCGGGTCGCGTTCGAAGCGGCGACACGGTCACTTGCCGCGACAGCGCCGACCACGTCATGCGACCGACTCGACGACGCGTGGGAGGCGCTGATGAGCGATGCGGCATGCCTGCTGCTCGAGCGGCTGAATCTCGACGATTCCGAGCGCCTGGTTGTCACGTTCGCGTCTGCACTGGAGATCGAGCAGCGACTCGGGCCGATGGTCGCATGCCTCACCGATGTCCCGACGCTGCGTCATCCGACGGTGACGCTGCTCGACGACGTGGGCCGGCTGCTCGGGTGGCCGCGCCACACGGTGCGCCGTTCGTTTGCCGACCATCGACGGCTGGCGCAACTCCGCTTGATCAGAAGCGCCGCAGGCAGCAGCGGTTCGGTCGGCGACAGCGTCGTGCATCCAGCGGAGTGGGTGTTGGACGGCATCGTCGATGGTGGAACTGCTCCACGTCCGGTGGATCGGCGACTCCTGTGGCTCCGAGGGGCTTCGACCGCGCCGGAGGCTGCACCCGTCGGGCCGCTCTTGTGCACCGATCCCGATGTGGCGTCCGACGCGGCCGCATGGGCTGACGAAGCGGGACTCGGCACGGTCGCGATGCTCGATCTGACCGACGATGACGACGACGTGGCCTGGAACGAATCCGACATCGTCATCGCCGCAGCGCGTCAGTGCCTCGCCGAGCGAGGCGGCCTGCTCGTCGAGACCGCTGCACATCATCGCCGAGCGAGGGCGTCGTGCGAGGCGATCGCCGATCTCGGCGTGCCCGTCGCGCTCCACGACCCCCAGGCTTCCCACTTCCCGTTGCCCCAGGGCTGGCGTCACCTACGGACACGTCGACCCGTGCGCCTACGAACGGGCGGAGATCCCGACGTCGCCTGGTCGACCCTGTCCCGACTCGCCACGAGGGTCGACACCTCCGCGAGGTGGAGCGACCTCGTCGTCGCACCGCGCACCGAGCGTCACCTGCGCGACGTCGTCGCGGCGATCGCCAATCACTCGACGGTGATGGAGACCTGGGGCTTCGGACGTCGCCCGGGATCAGTCGGCATCAGCGTCCTGTGCAACGGTCCCAGCGGAACCGGCAAGACGCTCGCCGGGCGGGTGCTGGCTGCCGAGACCGGGCTCGACCTGTGGATGGTCGATCTCGCCAGGGTGACCGACAAGTACCTCGGGGAGAGCGAGAAGCAACTCGACCGGGTCCTCACCGCTGCGGCGTCATGCGGAGCAATGCTGCTCTTCGACGAGGCCGAATCGTTGTTCGGTCGGCGCGGCGAGACGCACGAAGCCCGCGACCGTTGGGCCAACCTGGAGGTCGCCTATCTGCTCCAGCGCATCGAACAGCATCCCGGAGTCATCGTCTTGACGACGAACCTCGGGCAACAACTCGACGACGCGTTCGACCGCCGGATCGCCCATCGGGTCGAGTTCGCGGCACCGGACGAATCCCTCCGACTGCGGCTGTGGGGCGAGATGTTCGCCGACGTTGCACCACTCGCGGACCGCACCGACCTCACCGTGCTCGCCCACCACTTCGAATTGTCGGGCGGCGCCATCCGCTCGGCCGCCGTGAACGCTGCGTACAGCGCAGCCGCCGACGTCGAATCGGTGATCAGGCTCGAGCACCTCGTCCGGGCAGCGGTTCGCGAACTCACCAAGGCGGGTGCACCGCCGACTCGCGCCGAACTCGGCACCCTCGCGGATTTCATCGACGAGAGCACCGGGGCGACGGCGTGAGTGATCAGGGTCCAGTCGTCGTGATGGAACCACTCGTCATCACGGCGCGGCCCCCGCCCGCGACGACGCCTCGGCCGCGGTCGGCCGGCACGCTCGGCAACGACGATGCAGCCGAACGGGCTCGTCGGCGGCGGCGAGCGGCCGCCGACCGTGCACCAGAGAACCGCGGCATGACGAGCGCCGCGATCAGACCCACCGCCACCGGCCGGGCCGCTCAGGATGCATCACGTCGCGGCGGCGACGACGAACCGTCGGTCGTGTTCGACGCAGCAGGCGACATCATCGAGCAGGTCACGACGCCGGACGAGTCAGATGACACTGCATCAGCCGGCGCGGAACGCACCGGGGACGAGTCGGCATCGCCGGAGCAGGCCGAACCGCCCGACCAGGCCGAATCACCCGACCAGGCCGAAGCCTCCGTCCAGGCTGGCGACGCCGACGCCGTGGGCGTCGGCCCGCCTGGCGACGCCACTCAGCATGTCGACGTCGAAGGAGTCGATCGGTCCAACGTCACCGCGACCACTCCGGACGGTCTGCAGGCAGCAATTCGTTCCGACCTCGGCCGCCGCAAGCCGGTCGACCTGCCGGCTGACAACTCCGCGGAGACGACTGCGAGGCTGGTGCAGGCCGCGAAGGTCACGACCGCGCAGCATCGCGCCCGCGGCGGTGGCCGGATGGGGGGACCACCTCCGCGGCCACCTGACCCGCTCGAGATCGACCCGGTGCCGACGGAAACAGCCAACGTCCTCACCGCACGCAACGCCCGGTTGTCGCCGCTCAGTCTCCCTGCACCGAAGCCACTGCCAAATCGCACGGTGCCCACCGTCATCGCTCCCGAGGGAGTGGGTACGGGCGAACTCGACGTCGAACTCGAACTGGACACCGACACCGCGGCAGATGTCGGCCCCAAGGTCAAGGCGAAATCCGATGCGGAAAGCGCGACATACCGCAAGGCGGTCGCGGAGGGCAAGCAGCCCGTCACCGACGAGCCGGCCCCACTTCCGGTCGCCATCGATCCGCCCGTACTCCTCGACGTCCGTCAGCCCGACCCCCCGGACTCCGTCGTACCGGCGGCTCAAGGCGCCGCGGACAAGGCCAATGTCGCCCGCGCACTCGCTCGCCTCCTGCAGGACGTCGACGGTGAAGTGCAAGCGATGATCGACACCAGCAGGTCGATGGCCTTCCCCGGCAACAAGCTCGCCAACGCCTTTCCCGAGGTGAGTGACAAGGAGAAGCCTCCGCTTGCCGAGGCGTTCACCACGGAGATGAACAACCTTGCCAAGATCGCCGGACTGGCGGTCGAAGAAATCCAAGCGGCGGTCACAGCGCGTGCACAGGAAGTCGCCGACGCGAAGGTGCAGCGACTCCAGACGCGCACCGCCTTCGCGAAAGCCGTCGTCGAGGAACTCAGCGACGAGGCCCGCAAGCAGCTCGCCAAGGAAGCACGCGCTCGCGCCCGCGACGAGGCGCGGAGACTCCGTCGATTGAAGTCGGCGCTGTGGTCGAGAAACCCGGAGATCGTCAACGAACTGTTCGACTTGCGGATGACGGTGATCGACGCCGACGTGAGCAAGGGCGTCTTGGCGCACGAGCGCGGCGCCAAGCGCCGCACCACGCTGCTCGACCTGTATCAGGCGGCCTACGCCACGGCCTACCGGAAAGCCGACGACGCCATTCAGGCCGCGCGTCCGGCCGCGACGCGCTGGGCGCCGACGATCGACGGCAAGGTCTGGCTCGACGTCGCCAACGACGAACTCGCCGCCACGTTCAAGACCCTCAAGTCGCAAGTCGAGGTCGACAAGACCGCGCTCGTCGATCGGCTGAAGGAGACCGGCACCAATGCTCGCTCGGCGCTGCGCCAATGGGCGGCCCAACGGACGCGGGCGAAGATCAGCGACGAAGCACGTCGCTTCGCGCGAGACGCCGATGTGACGCGGCAGAACAAGGCGATCGACACGGCAAAGAAGAACGCCGCGGACGGGGCGATACGCAACCGGTTGCTGGGTCAGGTCAATTTCGCGATCGTCGCCTACGAGGCGAAGAACGAGCAGGCGTCCGACGAGATGAAGGCGATCGTCGCAAAGATGACGGTCGAGCAACGCAAGGACGCCGAGGCCTATCTCGCCTCCGGCGGCGACCTGGCAGACCCGATGGCAGCCGTCGCGGCTGCGGAGCGCTCCCGATTCGCGGACCGGTCGCGGCTCACGCCGATCGCCGAACGGATCCGTGCCGCGGTCTTGAAGATGAGGCCGACGACGGAAGGCGAGTTGCTCGACCTCGCCACAGTGGTGTTTCCCGAGGGCAGCCAAGGGATGCAGACACGCGCCGACCGTCTCAAGTCGGCCTTCGACGGCGTCGGCACGACCGAGAGCACCGTCTACGAGATGCTCAGCGGGCTCGACGCCCAGCAGTCGTACATGCTCGACGCGTGGTACGGCCTGAAGAAGGGCGAGACGCTCGCCTGGCGGATCGACGACGAGATGAGCGGGGCCGAATTCCGCAAAGCCGAGGCACTGCGCAAGAACGACAAGGTCGCCGCTGCCGAGGCCAGCGTCAGCCTGGCAGATGGCTGGTTCTCCGATGATCCGCAGGAAGCGATCGACGCGATGGCGGCACTCTCCCCCGAGGAAGCCCAACAACTGCTCGCACAGCCTGGTGTCAAGGAAAAGCTCGCCAAGGTCACCCACGGTCGCCGTGACACCAGCATCGGTGGCGGCTTGCGCAGCGTGCCCGACGATCGGGCCGCCACGCAGATCGACCTGCAGATGCAGCTCAACGCGATGCAGGCCAAGCCAGGTGAGTCGACTCCAGCGCAGGAACGGGCCTTGCAGGACGACGTCAACGCGCTGGCGATGGATCGCGCGGTACGCGACAAGGGCGGCAGAGGCGACCTGGCGGCGATGCAGAAAGTTGCCGACCAGATCCGGGCCCAGGTGTCACGTGATCCGCGCACCGCCGACCTCGACGACGAACAGTTCGACAACGAAGTCCGGCGTCGGATGCGCGGCATGGAGTTGGCGTACGAGCGGCGCTTCGCAAAGGAAGTGCCCGGCGGCGGCGTGAGCGCACTCGAGACCGCGATGAACTGGACGTTCCTCGGAGGCGAGAAGCTCGACATCGCCAGAGCGCAGGTGCACGTCGACCGTTCCGGGCAGATGGCAGGACGCCTCCAGCAGACGACGCGCGGTCTCTACGCCTCCGACAGCGAGGTCAACGACGCGCTGCAGGCGTCATATGACCGAGCGAGCAAGGAAGTGCAACGCTCGAACGCACTCCAGGAGGTCGTCAGTCAGGAACTGGCGGCCGAACTCGACAAACGAACGAAGGTCGCGGGCCGTCCCCTCGGCCCACGCGAGGTCGAGGCGTACCGCACGGCGGTCGTCGATCGTGTCACGCAGGGTCTCGCCACCAAATACTTCAAGGAGGTCGACACCCGTTTCGGTGAGAAGTACGGCGATCAATGGGGCGGTGACCCGAAGCTCGCGTTGCGCCGGATGATCATCGACAGCACGCAGTTCTCCGGCGAGGAAGAAGCGCTGGCGAGGTACGGCAAGGACGAGGTCACCGGCGAGTTCAAGCTCTCCGGTGGCTTCCTGAACGACGCCCAGAAAGTCCGCTTCGGTGTGCAGGGCTGGAACATGGACGCCAAGCAGGTGCTGTCGGGCATCGGTGGCAAGACCAAGGAGCAGTTGGCCGAGATCGCCGCCGACTACCAAGCGAAATACAACGAGGACATGTGGGGCCGCCTGCGTGACGAGGCGGGAGGCGGGTCGATCGACGGACGCAAGGACGTCAGCCGCGAACGGTTCGACATCGACGAGGCAAAACGAGGCGTCCCGACGAACGCCAAAGAGGCGATCGACGCCGCCCGTCGTCGCTTCGAGTACGAACGCGACACCTACGCGATCAGCGCAGAGGGCCTCGACACGATGGCCACCGAGTTCGCAAGATCCGAAGCGAGCTACGCGAAGTTGCAGTCCGCGATCACCTCGGGCGACATGACCACGGTCCGCAACGCTCAGTCGGCGTTCTACGACCAGGTTGCCGGAGCTGAGCGGGCCTCGCAGGCCTACCGCGAGGCGATCGACGCGAAGGTCGACTCGTGGGTCCAGGCGATCACGTTGGTCGTCGTCGTCGCCGTCGGTGCCGCTGCCACCTTTCTGTCGGGAGGCACGCTCGGCCCCGTCGCGATCGCGGCGATCGCGTCCGTCGCCGGCACCGCGGCAACGATCGGCACGAAAGCTGCGTTGCTCGGAAACGCGTACGGAAAGAATCAGCTCACCGATGACGTGGTCATCGGTGCGCTCGATCTCGCCGTCTCGATCGCGACCACGCGTGTCGGCAACATCTTGTTGAAGCTGCCCAAACCGACCGGCGCCACCAAGGCTGCGTTGAAGGCCTCGGCGAAGCAGATCGCCGCCCAGCGTGCCGCGAAGCCGTTTCTGGCACGTGCGGGTGCGCACCTCGCCGAACAGGTCGCCGGATCGGCACCGACCGCTGTGTTCACCAGCCTGCTCAACCGCGAGACCTGGAAGGGCGACCCGTTGGCCAACGTGATCCGCGACACCACGTCCGCCGTTGCCGCGAGCATCGTCATCGGTGGCGCCGTGTCCCACGTCTCGGAACAGGCGATGCGCCTCGCCGCCATCGCGAAGCGGTCGTTCCACTTCCACTTCGGTTCGGGAGCCGATCTCCACCCCGACCGCGTGGTCCTGGCGTCGATGCGCGAGGCAGCGGAAACCGGGAAGTGGCATCACGACGAATTTCGCGGTCGTGGCTCGATCGAAGAGCGGACCCAGGCATGGAAGGAGTACAAATCACAGTTCCCGGATGCCACGATGCCCGAGTTCAATCGCGCCCTCGAGCACGGGCGGCAGCACCTCCAGACCGAGGTCGACGCCGCTCAGCGCACGATCAAGGCGATGCGCACCGAGATGTTGTCGAGCATTCCACCGACTCAGCGAGCGGCGTTGGCCGACACACCGATCGTCATCCTGTCCGCTGCCGAGTTCAGGGCGCGCACCGGGAGCACGAGCAAGGGTCAAGCGGTCACGCTGGTGATCGACGGTCGGCCGGTGATTGCCGTGCGCGAAGGCGCCCCGATCTCCGCGTTGCGCGAGGAAGGCATCCATGTGGCCCAACTCAACGACCCGGTGCATGCCCAGAAGCTGGCCCAACTCGACGAACGTCGGCTCCAGAACTGGGACTCGTTGTCGATCGAGGATCGAATCTCGACCTGGCACGCCAAACTCGATCTGGAGGTGGACGCCCAACTCCGCTTGATCCGCGATCTGGAGACCGAGATTCGCACGACGGACGATCCGGCGGTGGCTGCCGACCTGCGGTCTCGTCTCGACGACGCACGCTCGGCCCATGACGTCATGACCACACGACAGGCCGAGCTCGGCGACCTCGATGCGAGCGCGCTGGCGGAGATCACTGCCGGACGACGAGCGCCACCGCTCTACCTCGACGAGCCCTCACGTTTGTTCAGCAAGAAGAAGACGCCGGCTGCCGGCGCGACCACGACGCTGCCTCCGCCGACGGCCGCGGACGTCGCTGCTGCCAAGGCGCGCGCCGACGCCGAGGCGAAATACCGACCACACGTCGCAGCCGCCCAAGCCGAACTCGACCGGGTCGCCGCCGACCGGAAAGCCCTCGGCGAGGTGCGCGATCGCGCCAACGCAGCGGTGCAGCGGAAGCTCGACGCCGAACACGCGCTCCATACAGAGGCCGATCCGGTCGAACGTGCCCGTTTGGAAGGTGAGCGGATCAACGCGATGCGCGAACTGCGCGGTGTGCTCGCCGAGTACCAGAGCAAGCTGGGGCTGACACCGGGCGAGGTCGACGCATCACTGCGTGGGCAGGGTGTGTGGGCAGTGCACAAGGAGTTCGTCGACGATCTCAACTTTGCCGGAGCGAGGGTCAGCGAACTCAAGGGCGAACTCGACGATCTGACCTACAAGTTGCGACCGGACCTGGCTGATGACCGCTTACCGCTCGGTGGCCGGTACTACGACGTGCCGAGCCAGGGCGGAGAGGTCAACCACATTCCGCCGGACTCGGTCAACGGTATGCCCAGCTATGGCAAGGGCGCAGCGCTGCGGATGGACAAGCTGGACCACCGAGCCCTCACCTCGACCGACAACAGCCTCGGACCGAAGGGTGGGCTCGAGTGGCGCGCCAAGCAGGCCCGTCTCATCGCAGAAGGCAAGTACCTCGAAGCGATCAAGATGGACCTCGACGAGATCCGCGCCAAACACCCCGGCAAGTACGAAAAGGGGATTCAGCAGATGCTCGACTACATAGAGTTCGATCCCACGGTCAAGACGATGAACCGGAACTCGATGCTCACGATCAACGACCTGCGAAATCCGACGACGCCATGACCTGGAGTGTCGTCGCCGGCGTCCGTAACGGACCGATCGCGCTCGGCGCGCCTCGCGCGGACGTCGTCACGATGCTGGGATCACCGACGTCGTCCGTCGACGACGAGTCCGTTGACCATTTCGACGGTGTCGTCGTGCGATACGACAAGGGACGCGTGGAGTCGGTCGAGGTGTGGCCAGAGCTCGGGCCGGTGTTCGACGGGAGGCCGATCCTCGGCGTGGCCTACAGCACGGTCGTCGCCATGTTGCGCGAGTCGGACCCTCACGCGCTCGTGCGCGCCGACGGTGTGTGGTCGTTGGCAACCGGAATCGGCGTCGGTGCGCAGACCGGCGTGCGCGAACCACGATCGCCCGGCGACTCCGTCGTGGTGTTCGTGCCCGATCGTCACGACGCGACGTCCTTGTTCGAACCCACGCCGGATCTCGTCGTCGTGCGCGAGATGACCTATCAGCAGCTCGAGTCGACCTTGTCGACACTCGGTTGGACGGCCGAGGTGCGCGACCGAACTGCGCCGCTGGTGGTCGGAGAGCCAGAACTCGTCGAGTTCCGACAAGGCGACGATGTCCTGACGTCAGCGTTTCAACCTGTTGCCGGCGTGCGTTCGCTGGACGTGTCGTCGTGTTCACCCGCAGCAGCGCACATGGTGCTCCGCCGGGTTCGGCGATGGGCGTCAGTCGATGTCGCCGACGTGCTCGTCGAGCCCGTCGACGACACTGCGCTCTACCGCGCCCTCATCGTGGCGCACTTGATCGCCGACCCGAAACTCACCGATCTCGTCGATCGATTCGTCGACCATCCACGCCACGTCATCGCCGCCGCCGCCAGAGCCTGTTCGCTCTGACCATCCGAATTCGACGCCGGCTGCTCGAACGCACGACTCGTCGACGAGCAGCGCTTGTCAACGGCGATCTTCGGGATTCCAGTCCGGGTAGGCGGCCACATCGGTCAGCGTCTCCCCGTGTTGGACATGTCAAGCGCCGCCGGCGAGGTTCTGGCTTGCGGCATCGAACTGATCGGCGAGGCGGTGCATCGCCGTGGGGTTGTTGCCTTTGACGCGCGTTTGGCCCTGGCTGCGACGCTCAGTGAGCGCCTTCGGAGACGCCGCCGAACAGACGGGTGGCCTGTTCCGGGCGCAGCGTCAGGAATCGCCCCTCGGCCTCGACGAGCGCGTCGTCGGGGGCGGTCGCCAGGCTGATCGTGCCCCGGACTGCCGCCCGGACGCCCAGCACGTCGATGAGCCTGGCCTGCAGTCGTAGCGGCTGGCCGAGCGGAACCGTGGCGCGGTAGCGCACTTCCAGCCTGCCGGTCACGCCGGGATGTCCCGCAGCAGCAGCGGCGTACCCCATGATCTGATCGAGGAGCAGGGCACTGACTCCACCATGGACGTAGGTGAAGGGCCCTTCGTAGCGCCAATCGAGGGTGCACCAGCCGACCGCGGCGCCGTTCACGATCTCCACGCGCATCGGCGGCGCGACCGGGTTGCCGAGGCCCACCACAGGGTTGTACGGGCGTTGGCCGCGGTGCAGGTCGTCGACCGATGACTGCTCGTCGAGACGTCGCTGTCGCTCGGCGAGCGTCGTGGCCAGCGACCGTGCATGCTCGGCCACCCGACGCATCACGTCGACATCGACCTCGCTGCCGATCGCACTCGACGTCAGATCGCGCAGCGCCTCCCCCAACTCGGCCACCACCGCTCGGCGCTCGGCGAGCTCAGCTGTCAGCTCCACCTCCCGAACGTCGACGTCTCGGATGCCGGCCAGCGGCCGATCGGGCGCATCGCGGGTGACGGGTGTCGGTCCGTCCGAGGTGGGCATCGGACCATCCTGCCCCAAAAACGGGCGTCAGGTCGCTCGTCGACGAAACGCTTTGTGGAGTTCCATCGCCACGATGATGCTCGTGGCGACCACCACGATGCGCAGCCAGGTGCCCAGCCCGATGGGCTCGACTCGCAGCACGTACTGGGTGAATGGCAGGTGGAGCGCGGCGACGTGGATTCCGAGGGCAGCCACGGTGGCGAGGAACAGGAGCTTGTTCGAGAACGGACTGCGGCGGAACACGGATTCGGTCTCCGACCGGGAGTTGCCGGCCTGGAACACCTGGAACACGACCATCGTGGTCAGGGCGACGGTCTGGGCTCCGATGAGCGAGTCGGTGGAGTCGAGTTCCCAACGGAACATCGCCAGCATGCCGGCGCCCATGACGAGGCCGGCGAGGACGACGCGTTCCCACATGAGTCGATCGAGGACTCCACCGCCGGGTCGACGCGGTGGGCGGCGCAACACACCTCGCTCTGCGGGTTCGAATGCGAGGGCCACATCCTGGACCCCGTTGGTGACCAGGTTGAGCCACAGCAGTTGGGCCGGCAGCAGGATGAGTGGCCAGTGGAGCCAGACCGCGACGAGGATGGCCGTGATCTCGGCAGCGCCAGTGGACACGAGGAAGAACGTGACCTTGCGGATGTTGTCGAAGGTCACCCGCCCTTCCTCGACTGCGGCGGTGATGGAGACGAAGTTGTCGTCGGCGAGAACCATCTCCGAAGCCTCGCGGGCGACGTCGGTCCCCTTGTCGCCCATGGCGATGCCGATCTCCGCGGCCTTGAGCGCCGGAGCGTCGTTGACACCGTCGCCGGTGACGGCGACGATGGCGCCCCCTGCCTGCAGGGCGCGGACGATACGAAGCTTGCCCGCAGGGGACACTCGGGCGTAGACGGACACTCGATCGACTCGTTCGGCGAGCGTTTCGTCGTCGAGTTCCGAGAGTTCGGCACCGGTGATGGCGGCATCGGTTCCCGTGATGCCGATCTGGGCGGCGATGGCGCGAGCGGTGGCGACGTGGTCACCGGTGATCATCACGACGCGAATGCCTGCGGTCTGACACGCAGCGATCGCGGCCGCCACTCCTGCTCGGGGCGGGTCGATCATGGCCTGCAGCCCGACGAACACCAGCCCATCGGGTTCGCCAACCTCGTAGCGGTCGCCCAGCGGATCGGAGAAGGTCCGGCGGGCGAAGCCGAGCACACGTTGGCCGCGAGCGGCCATCTTGCGTGCGGCATCAGCAACGGCCTCGGAGTCGAGCGGGACCGGACCGCGATCGGTGAGCATCTGGGTGCACATGCCCAACACCCGTTCCGGTGCGCCCTTGACGAACTCCGTGTGCCGATCAATGCGCACGCGAATGCTGGCCGAGTACTGCTGGGTCGGTTCGAACGGGAGTTCCGCGAACACCGGGTAGGCGGTGCGCACGTCTCCGGGCTCCAGCCCCGCCGTGAGCGCCGACATCAGCAGTGCCACTTCGGTGGGGTCGCCGGTGGTGGCCAGGTCGTGGCCCGCCCAGTGGAGGTCGGCTTCGTTGGTGAGCACGCCTGCGAGCAAAGTCTCGTGCAGCCCGGGATGGTCGCCGATCGCAGCGGGTTCATCGCCCTCGAAGTACTCGCCATCCGGGACTCCCCCACCGAGGGTGTAGCGATGGCCCGGCGTCCAGATCTCTTCGACCGTCATCCGGTTCTCGGTGAGCGTGCCGGTCTTGTCGGAGCAGATCACCGTCGTGCTTCCCAGCGTCTCCACCGCCGGCAGGCGGCGGACGATCGCGTTGCGGCGCGCCATGCGGCGAACCCCGACCGCGAGCGTGATCGTGACCGCCACGGGAAGACCCTCGGGCACGGCGGACACCGCCAGAGCGACGGCGACGAGGAACATGTCCTCGACCGGTTCGCCGAGCGCGACCCCGCTGACGAACGCGACCAGCGCTGCCGCGCCGACCGCGATCCCGATGATCCGGGCGAAATGGTCCATCCGGCGCTGCAACGGCGTGGCCGCGACCGTTTCGGAACGCATCAGGCCGGCGATTGCACCGAGTTCGGTGTTCGACCCGGTCGCAACAACGATGCCCCGGCCCCGGCCCGCCGTGACGGTCGCGCCGGTGTAGACCATGCACGACCGGTCCGACAGCTGAGTTTCGGGCACGACGAGCTCGACGTTCTTGGTGACCGATGCCGACTCTCCCGTCAGCAGCGACTCATCGACCTGCAACGCAATGGCTCCGACAAGGCGCAAGTCGGCCGGAACTCGCGCACCTGACTCGAGCAGGACGACATCGCCCGGCACCAGATCCCTGCTGTCGATCTCTTCGTCGCGGCCATCACGGACGGCGCGGGCGTGCGGGACGACCATCTGCATCAACGCCCGCACGGCACCCTCGGCCTTGCGTTCCTGTGTGAACCCGATCACCGCGTTCAGCAGCAGCACCACGGCGATCACCGCCGCGTCGAGGTGCTCTCCGAGAACGACCGTGACGACGAGCGCAACGAGCAGGATGAAGATCAGCGGGCTTCGGAACTGGCGGACGAACACCAGCCAGGCGGGCGTGGGCGGTTCCTCCTCCATCTGGTTGGGGCCGTACCGCGAGCGGCGGGCCGACACGTCGACCGCGGTGAGGCCGTGGCCACCGGTCTCGAGGAGCCGTTCGACGTCGTCTCCAGCCAGGCTGTGCCAGGCAACAGCAGTCCCGGCGGCCGCTGCAGGGGGTACAGCTCGAGCGACAGACGGTCCCTCACCCATGCGTACAGCCAACCAGCACCGGCGAACCCCGCATAGGGCCGTGGGACACATTCGCCCACGCGCCCGCGGCGGTGTCCGGGTGGTCAGGTGTCGTCGTTGTCGATGGCGTCGAGCACCTTGTGTGCTGCATCGGCGAGCTTGCCGGTGATGCCGTCGTGTTCGGCGATCTGCTCGAGACGCGCATCGACGATGCCGATCTGCGCCCGGCTCATCTCGGCGAGCGAGATCTTGCCGTCGTCATCGAGGTCGTATGCGTCGACCTCTTCGGGCGTGGCGGCCTCGACCTCGTCGTGATGACGGAACACGTGACCTTCTTCGACGTCGCTGTCGTCCATGGGTCCAAGTATGGCCGCCCGACCGGCCCCGACCTACGCTGCGACCGCCGACGACCCGAAGGAACCCAGTGAACACATCACCGACGCGAGGATCAGCCACCGTGCGCATCGACGCATCCGCAGACGACGCCTTCGCGCACCTCACCGATCTGACGAAGCTCCCGGAGCTGAGCCCGGAGAACGTCCGCTGCGAGTTCCTCGAACCGTCCACCCGCATCGAGGTCGGCGCCAGATTCCGCGGGCACAACAAGGCCCGCGACTACGAGTGGCACGCCGACTGCGTCGTCACCGAACTCACCCCGGGCCACTCGTTCTCCTACGAGGTGCCGCCGGACTTCCGGTACGCCACGGTGTGGAGCTACCTGGTCGAACCGGACGGTGACGGCTGCGTGGTCACCGAATCGTTCCACGCGCCGCTGCTCGAGCATCCAGAGATCTATCCCGGCACGATCGAGGGTCGCCGCGACCAGCTACAGCGCGGCTGCGAGACGACAATGGCCAACCTGAAAGCTGTGCTCGAGGCTCGGTGAGCGACGACTGGGACGACATCGCAGACTGGTGGATCGCCGCCACCGAGGACGGTGCCGCCGATGCCGACGAGCTGCTCGACGTCCTCGGGGAACTCATCGATGCGGACGCAGGCCGGACTCTGGACCTCGGATGTGGCGACGGTCAGGCGCTCCCCCTGCTGGGCGAACGCGCGATCGGCGTCGACCTCTCGCACCGGTTGCTCGTCGCCGCCGCAGAACACGCCCCGGTGGTCCGGTGCCGACTGCCCGATCTGTCGTGGGTGCGCCCAGGGTCGATCGACCAGGCGGTCGCCGTCGGCCTGCTCGACCTGATCGCCGACGATCGACAGCTCTTCGAACAGGTCGCGTCGGCGGTCAGGCCCGACGGCGCTCTCGTCGTGGTGATGAACCATCCGGTGGTCACCGCACCGGACTCCGAACCGCTCGTCGACGACGAAGGCCAAGTGCTCTGGCGGTGGGGCCGCTACCTCGAACGGGGCTCACTCACGCAACCGGCCGGACACCGAGCGGTGGAGCTTCACCACCGGCCGCTGGGCGAACTCCTCACGACCGCTGCGGCAGCCGGATGGTGCCTCGAGCGCCTGATCGAAACCGGAGCAACCGCACACACGATTGCCACCTCAGCGAACCAGCAAGGCCACGAGCACTTGCCGAGCCTGCTCGGCGCTCGGTGGCGACGCCAGTGAGGTGACCGGTGCCGAACGCTCGAAGCCTCAGCGGACTGCTTCGGCGCCGTCGCTGCGCTGCCAGGGCCACTTGCCCTCGGCCTCGAGGACCAGCGCCCACGACAGGAACGTTCGCACCACGACCAGGAGTCCCAACGCAGCCACGTTCTCCAGCGTCGGATCGAGCGTCACGGTGCGGATGATGTCGGCCGCGATCAAGAGGTCGAGGCCCAACAACACACCCCGGGAGAACGCCTGCTTGAAGACCCAGAGTGATTTCGCGGCATCCCCACCGGAGACAGCGCAACGGATCATCACCGCGAGCGCAACGACGACCGTCACGGCGATGACGGTCACGGCAGCGATCTCGATCCACTGCGACACGTTGTGGGCGACCTCCCAGCCGCCGATCGTGGGGCCGATCGCCGTCACGTAGGAACCTCGACGGGCTGTCCCACTTCCCGCAACCATGCCTTCAGGACCCGATGCAGAGCTGCCGGACCCTCGATCGGCATCGACGGCTCCGAGAGGTCGGACGGGTAGATCACGAACGGTCGTGTCTGCGGACCGCCGAGGCCACCGTGCGAACTCACCTGGTGCTCGAACGCGGCGACTTCGTCGCGTTCCGCGTCGTACATGCTGTTGACCATCACGTCGCCCGCCGTCGAGTACGCAGCTGCCCTCGCCACCATGGCCACCGCGTCCGGCCCGAACGGTTCGAGCGGGTCGTCGCCCTCGACCTCGCCGGTGTCGATCACACGACGCCCGGTCGATGACATGACGACCGGACCGGCAGCGGTGGTCTGCACGAGCACGAACCCCACGCCGGGATGGGCGACGAGTCCCGCCACGAGGTCGGGGTGGCGCTCGTCGATCTCCTCCAACGTCAGCCGCCGGTCGTCGATCGGCAGATACACCAGGCCGAGGTTGCCCGACGCCAGCACCATCGGCTCGGACTCGGAACGCTGCAGTTCATGGTCGTCGTGGCGGGCACTGCGCATCCAAGCCGACGACTCCGTGCGTCCCGCCTCGGAGTCGTCGTCGACGTCGACGACCGCGCCACACAACCGGCCGACCACCGCGGCAAGCGTTTCGCCGTACCGTTCCTCGAACGTGGCGCCCTGCGTCTGGCCGTGGTCGGAAAGCACCACGATCCGGTACGGCCGCGGCGCGAACGGGATCGCCCGCTCGAACCGGGCGATCTGGCGGTCGAGATCGCGAAGGACCTTCAAGGTGTCTTCGCGCAACGGACCCGAGTGGTGCGACACCTCGTCGTAGCCGAGGAAGTCGATGTAGATCGCATCACGGCCCTCGGCCATGTCGTTGAGCACACCGTTCACGCACACGTCGCGACTGATGATCGTGGTGAACGCGCGCAGGAGGGCGTAGGTCCAGTTCCGGCTCACGCGGGGCTCGACGCCACGCCGGATCTGGTCGCGAGCGGCGCGGCGTTCACGGAACAGCTCGGCGATGCTCGAGTTCATCGTGCGGATGGCGTTCGACGGCCTGGAGAAGTACTGCGCGTAGCCGGCGCCGAGCTTGTTCTCCTTGCGCCGCCCCGCCACGCTCATCGTCAGGACAGCGCGTTCGGCGTCCCCGGTGAACAGATTCGCATAGCTCGATCCGTTGTGGGCGAGCAGGCCATTGCCGTCGCTGTGGCGGCCCTCGATCGCGAGCGCCGACTTCGGGTGATTCGAGACGACCATCTCGCCGGTCGTCTTGTCGATCCACCGGAACGCGGGCATGTCGATCGTCGAGCCGTGGAGGATCCCGCACTGGCTCACCCCTGTCTGCGACGACCATTCGGTCTGCCAGTCGATCCTGCGATGACTTCCGTCGTTCAGCCACCGGTGCAGCGTCGGGACATCGCCTGAAGCGAGCGCGAATTGCAGCGCATTCTCGGACAACCCATCGAGCTGGACGAAGACCATGCCGGGAACTTCGGAGACCGTGGTGCCGCGGCGACGCCGTCGGCGCCGCGCCGTGCGCTCGTCGTACCAGCTGTCGTCGTCGAGCGCGAGTGCGCTGCTGAGCAGCGTTGCAACGGTCGTGGTGATGACAGCGACGAGCAGTGCCGTCCAGAAGCCGTCGAGCTGCACTCCAGGAAGCTCGTCGAGCACCGCCCACGTGACCAACGCATTGACGGCCAGATTCGCGAGACCGAGCGTGTAGACCGACAGCGGCACCAGTAGGAACGCGAATGCCGGCCACACGAGCGCGTCGACGAGGCCCATCACCGCGCCCGCCAGCAAGGCGTCACCGAAGCTGTCGATCGAGAACCCGTCGAGAACCCACGACGACAACAAGAGCGCGATCGTGACCACCAGGACCGTGGCGATGCTCCGCCTGATCAGCTGGCCAAGCGATGGTCGATGACCGGCCGGCCTCAGCACTCCACGTTCATCCGTCGACATCAGTCTGCTCGTCCCTCAGATAGTCACTGCGAACGACCAGCGTAGGCACGCGCGGCCCGTCACACTGCATGGCGATGGCACGCAGAGGGCGCCCCTGCATCCGACTACTTGAGCAGCGGATCGCGCGGGAGACCCAGAATTCGTTCGCCGATCTGGTTGCGCTTGATCTCAGAGGTGCCGCCGGCGATCGACATGCCTCGATGCATCAACACGAGCAGGTTGCTGATCCCTCCGGGCCCGTCCATGAACAGCGAGTCCGGTCCGTTCAGTTCGGTCATGATCGCTGCGGCCTCGTGACCGATCTCGGACAGCACCAACTTGGTCATCGCTCCCTCGGGGCCGGGTTCGCCCCCGGCGACTGCCCGATTCGCACTCCGCAGGTTGAGCAGGCCCATCGCCTGGTGTTCGGCGATGTAGCGGCCGATGCGTGCCGCTCCCCCGTCGAGTCGCTCGGGATGCGCATCGAACGGCGCGATCAACGCGGCCCCTGGCATCGTCATGCCACCCTGGCCACCTCCGATGCTCACACTCTCGTTGCCGAGCGTTGCCCGCGCGACCGTCCAGCCACCATCGACCGGTCCGACGACGTCGTCGTCGGGCACGAGGACGTCGTCGAAGAACACCTCGTTGAACTCGGAGTTGCCCGATGTCATCTTCAGCGGCCGCACCTCGACGCCCTCGGCGTGCATGTCGATCGCCATCATCGTGATGCCGTCGTGCTTGGGCACGTCGGGGTTGGTGCGAACCGTCGCGAACCCCATCCCGGAGACATGAGCGCCACTGGTCCACACCTTCTGGCCGTTGACCAACCAGCCGCCGTCGACACGCGTGGCCTTGGTCTTCACGCCAGCGGCGTCCGAGCCGGCGTCGGGCTCGCTGAACAGCTGGCACCAGATGACGTCCTGATTGAGCGCGGGACGCACCCACCGATCGATCTGGTCCTGAGTCGCGTACTGGATGATCGTGAGGATGTTCCAGGCCGTGATCCCGTAGGTCGGCCGGGTGATGCCCGCGTCGGCGAATTCCTGCTCGATCACCAACTGTTCGACCGCTCCCGCCGCCCGCCCGTATGGCTTGGGCCAGTGGGCCATCACGTAGCCGGTCTCGATCAACTCGGCGCGCTGGTCGTCGGGTGACAAATCCTTGACGCGCTGGACGAACGCGCGCACCTCGTCGCGGATCGCCTCGGCCTCCGGCGGAAGTTCGATCGCCTTCTCGCGAACGACGCCTCGGCGCGTGAGGTCGGTCAACTCGCTCGCCGCCTCGGCGGCCGCGAGGTAGTGAAGCAGGGTCGTCGCTCGGCGCATGTACAAGTGAGCGTCGTGTTCCCAGGTGATCGCGATGCCTCCGTGCACCTGGGTGTTCAGGTTGGCGCACAGGTCCGCTGCGGGCGCGGCCAGCGTCGCGGCGACCGCTGCCGCGTAGGTGAGTTGGTCGCCTCCGGTGGCAGCCGCGCGAGCGGCGTCCCAGGTGGCACTCGTGGCGAGTTCGGTGGCGACGGCCATGTTGGCGCAGTGGTGCTTCACCGCCTGGTACATGGCGATCGGACGACCGAACTGGATGCGCTCCTTGGAGTACGCCGCACCCATCGATGTGCATTCGCGGGCAACGCCGACCGCATCCGCCGACAGGATCACCCGCGCCAGGTCGACCAGTGCGCGGCGAGCGCCCGGAATCACGACCGATGGAGCACCGTCCAGCGTCACGCGGGCGCTGCGCCGACTCGGATCGAGATTGGTCGGCGTGTCGACGGTGACGCCGTCGCCGACATCCACGATCGCGACGTCGTCACCGACCGGAACGAGGATCACCGACGCCAGCCCGGCGCCGAGCACGACGCCGACGTCGCCAGACGCACGACCGTCGGCCAGCGTCACCGAGCCGCCGAGCGCAACCGCGCCGACGGTCGATCCGTCAGCGAATCCGGGAAGCAGCCGAGATCGAAGCTCGTCGTCCGCAGTCGCCGCCAACACGGCACTGGCGATGACGCTCGGCACGAACGGTCCGGGTGCGACGGCGCGTCCGAGTTCCTCGACCACGATCACCAACTCGTCGATGCCGTACCCCGACCCGCCGACGTACTCCGGAAGATGCAAGCCCAGCCAGCCGAGTTCGGCGAACTCGTTCCAGAAGTCGGGCAGCGTCTCGGCTGTTGATTCCAGGAGTTCCCGGGCCGAGCCGCGCAGGTTGCGCCTGTCGGCGAAGCTGCTCACGGTCTCGGCGAGCGAGCGATGTTCCTCGGTGATTGCAATGGACATGGTGATCTGACCTCGACTCGACGGCAATGTGACGCCGTCATCTTCTCCGACTGTCACACTCCACGACGACTCAGACCAGCACACCCCACCCCACCCCACCCCACCCCACCGATGAGCGAAGCGACCGGATACGGCGGTTTCGCTCATCGCAACCCGGAGCGTCGGGCTGCGCTCAGGCGGTTGGGACGTAGTGGGCGAGGCCGTGGTCGGCGTGGCGCGACATCTCGCCGAGTTCGCGCAGATGCTCGAGGTGGGCGTAGGTCTCGCTCTCGGCCATCTCGCCCCACGACCGCTCCTTGAACAGCACCCGCATGAAGTCCTCGACGGTGCCGTTGGGCAGTTCGTGGCTCGCGTCGCGGATGATGTCGAGGCGCTCCTCGTGGTGCTCGATGATGTGTTCGGCGCGCCCGCCCAGGTCGGTGAACGGATGCCCGTGGGCCGGCAGCGCAACCGAGACGTCGGCGATGTCGGCCATGCGCCGCAGCGATTCGAAGAAGAGCGCGAGGGGATCGCTGTCCGGCGTCATCCCACTGATGTGGGGGGTGATCGACGGCAACACATGATCACCGGTCAGCACCACGCCGAACTCGGGGTCGTACAGGCACAGGTGGTCGTAGGTGTGGCCGGGGGTGTGCATCGCCACCCACTCGCGGCGTGCGAGCCTGATCGTCTGGCCGTCGACGAGCGGAATCGTCGGACGAGGCGTTGCGAAGATCGAACCAGGAGAAGATCCGCTGCTGAGAATCCGTTCCAGGAATTCCGGGGAGGGGCCGCTGCGGCGCCCGCCCCACGGCGTCGGTGCCGACATCCAGCGTTCCATGGCGGCGACACGATCCTCGGGCGAGTTCACGTCGAGGCGTTCGGAGTCCTCGTGGTCGTCGGCCTCGGCGAGGTCGAACATCGTGCGGAACGACTCGTGGGTCACGACGTCAGCGCCCGACTCATGATGCAGCCGCATCGCTCCGCCGAAGTGATCCGGGTGCGAGTGCGTGACCACGACGGTGTGGACATCGTCGACGCTGTAACCCGCCCGGGTGAGCCGATCGACGAGATGGTCCCACGAGTCGTCGCCGGGCAGGCCTGGATCGACGACGGCGATGCCGCGCTCGTCCTCGAGCAGGTAGCAGTTGACGTGGCCGAGGCCCGGCATGCTGATCGGAAGCTGGGTGCGCACGATGCCCGGCGCGACTTCGGTCACGTCGGTGGTCGCGTGCTCCTGTTCCTGTTTTGGCGGACGCTTCGGCGACGACTCGTCGTCCGCGTCGGGCGAGGCCAATTGATGGTCATGGGTGTGATCGTGCTCCATGGCGTCGGCTCTCCCAGATCCGCGTGGACGCGGATCAGCCGACCGCGAGCAGGTCGACGACGAAGACGAGCGTCTCGTTCGGTGCGATCACGCCGCCGGCGCCGGCTGCGCCGTACCCCATGTGCGGCGGGATGGTCAGCTTGCGGCGGCCGCCGACCTTCATGCCCTGGACACCGTCGTCCCAGCCCTGGATCACCTGGCGACGACCGAGCCCGAACTGGAACGGCTCCATCCGATCCCATGAGGCATCGAACTGTTCGCCCGTCGACCATGACACGCCGACGTAGTGGACGGTGACGTCCTTGCCGGCAACCGCTTCATCGCCGTCGCCCACCGTCTCATCCTCGATCAGGAGGGTCGACGGAGGTGTGCTGTCGGGGATGGTGACGTCGGGCTTGCGCATGGGCGCCGAGGCTAGCGGTGCACCTTCACGGCGGCCGCCTCGGGGTCACCCGCGTACCGCCCGACGTCGATGACGTACGCGCCCCGCTCGGTCACCCAGTCGCCATCGACACGAACGTCGAGCATCGACCAGTCGACGTCGATCTCGAGGTCGACCGTCGCACCTGCATCAACAACCGTTCGGGCGAAACCCACGAGCCGTCGATGCGGGCGTTCCCAGGCACTGTGTTCGACTCCGGCGTGGGCGAACACGACTGGCAGCAACGGACGCGAACCCGGATTCCGAACCGAGACGACGATGGTCGTCGGATCGATCGACGCCGCGCCCAGCACCTCTACGGACCCCCACCCGAGCCCCCATCCGAATGGGAAGTGCGCGGTGTGACCGTCTCGGTCGAGCATCCATTGGCCGTGGAACAGGTCGTAGGTGACCTCGGTCGCGTCTCGATCGAAGTCGAGCAGATGCGCTGGGTCGGTCGGCACCACGAACGGGAGCCTGCCCGCCGGTTCGACGTCGCCGACCAGAACGTCGACCAGGGCCGATCCGCCCTCGACTCCCGAGTACCAGGTCAACAGAACCGCGGGCACCGTCGGCGCCCACGGCATCACCACGGCCGACCCTCCCATCACGACGACCACCACGTTGTCGTTCGTTGCGGACGCGGCGGCGATCAACGACTCGTCTGCCGTGGACAGGCGCAGCGAGGTCCGGTCACCTCCTGGTGCCATCTGATCGCCATCAGCGCTCACCGCTGCCGGCGGTCGCACCGGATCGGGTGGCGCCGTCCACGCCACCGCGGAACCCAGCGTCGGGTGGTCGGCAGGCGGAAACAACGAGCGCCCGAGCTCGTCGAGCCCCGCTGCTTCGATGCACTCGCCTTCGTCAGCCTTGGTGTAGCCCACCACCACCACGACCACATCGGCACCAGCGGCGATCGAGGCGTCGTCGTCGGAGTAGTCGATGCGGTCCGCGCCGAACCGCTGGCGCAACCCGTCGAGCGCGGTCACCACCTGCGATGCGCGCACATCGCTCGACCCACCGTCCCCGAGGTTCCGCACGGCAGCGAGCGCCCCGAGCACCGCCACCCGACCCACCGCCGGGGCATCGAGCGGCAGCAGTGATCCGTCATTGCGCAGCAGCACCGTCGATGCAGCCGCGGCATCGCGGGCAAGCACCCGGTGGTCGTCGCAGCCGATCACGTCGATGGCCGGCTGCCGATCGAACACGGTCGAGAAGCGAAGCAGCGTGGCCACGATCCGCTCGACAGCCCGGTCGACATCGGCCTCGGTGAGTGATCCGTCGGCCAATGCCTCGCCGAGCGCCATCGCGCGTTGCTGGCGGAACGGCATCTCGATGTCGAGTCCCGCCCGCACCGAGCCGGCCGGATCGCGCAGTCCGAAGATGAAATCCGACGTGACGAAGCCGTCCCAGCCCCACTCGTCTCGCAGGATCTCGGTCAGCAGGGTTGCGTTCTGCCCGCACCACTCGCCGTTCACCGAGTTGTAGGCGCTCATCACCGATGCCACTCCGCTGGCTGCAACCCGCTCGAAGTGGGGGAGATACACCTCGTGGAGCGCCCGTTCGTCGACCGTGACGTCCACGGTGAACCTGGCGTTCTCCATCGAGTTGAGGGCGAAGTGCTTCATGCACGCCATCACGTGGCGCTGCAATCCGGCGACGAACGCCGACGCCATCACACCCACGTGGTGCGGGTCTTCGCCGTACGTCTCCTGAGCGCGCCCCCAGGCAGGGTGGCGCAGCAGATTCATGCACACGGCCCCGGTGTAGGTGGCGCCGCTCGCTCGCAGCTCGGCGCCGATCGCGTCGCCGATGCGCGTCTCGAGATCCGGGTCGAACGTCGCGCCGCGGGCCATGCTGACCGGGAACGCCGTCGCATCGCCGACGACGCAGCCCCGCGGCCCGTCGGCGAAGTCGATCCCTGGCACGCCGAGACGCTCGACGTGGGCTGCCGGCCAGGGGTGACGGTAGTAGCCGCCGGCGGTCATGTCGATCAGGCCGGGCCAGAACGGCGTGTCACCATCGAGGCAGCCAAGCCGCTCGTCGAGCGTCATCAGCGCAACGAGCGCTGCGGCCTCTGCGCGATGATCTCCACCGGCGCGAACCCGGGCGGCGGCGCTTTGGAATGGTGTCGACATGGCGCGACCTTGCCATACACGGCGCCGCGTTGCGACCGTCGGGAACCGGCTCGGGCGCAGGCGGCTGGCAGAATGCGGACATGCCCGGCGCTTTCCTCCACCCCTTCGCGAAGCCGACCCGAGAGCGGTTCATCACCATCGCCCGAGGCGACGGTGCTTTGCTGTGGGACGCCGACGGCAACGAACTCGTCGATGCGATGGCCAGCCTCTGGTACTGCCAGGTCGGCCATGGCCGCCAGGAGATCGCCGACGCCGTGGCCGCCCAGATCTCGACGATCGAGGCGTACTCGTGCTTCGATCCGTTCACCAATGCCCCTGCGGACGCGCTCGCCGAGCGCATCGCAGCGCTGACGCCGATCGCCGACGCCCGCGTGTTCTTCGCCGGTTCCGGTTCCGAGGCGGTCGACTCGGCGATGAAGCTCGCCCGACTCACCCACGTACAGGCCGGCCATCCCGAGCGACGCCTGATCATCTCGCGCGTCCGCGGCTACCACGGCACCAACTACGGCGGCACGAGCGCGCAGGGCATCGCTCTCAATCGCGAGGGGTACGGCGAACTGCTTGCCGACGTCGTGCAGGTGCCGAGCGACGACATCGAGGCACTCTCGATCCTGATGGCCGAGAACGCCGATCGGCTCGCCGCCGTGATCACCGAGCCCGTCCAGGGTGCCGCCGGCGTGTTCCCGCCAGTGGACGGGTACCTCGCCGAAACCCGGCGCTTGTGCGATCAGCACGGAGCGCTGTTGATCTTCGACGAGGTGATCACCGGGTTCGGGCGCATGGGCAGGTGGTTCGCCGCCGAGCACTACGACGTGACGCCGGATCTCACCACGTTCGCGAAGGGCGTCACGTCGGGCTACCAGCCACTCGGGGGCGTCATCGTGGGACGTGCCGTCCGTGACGCACTCGAGGCCGATCCCGACTTCATCCTGCGTCACGGCTACACGTACTCCGGGCATCCAACCGCCTGTGTCGCTGCGCTGGCCAACCTCGACATCATCGAGCGCGAAGGTCTGCTCGACACGGTGACGACGATGGGCGCCCGGCTCGAGGCGGGGTTGCGATCGCTCGAAGCCGACGGCGCCTTCGCCCACCTGCGCGGCGAGGTCGCCATCTTCGGCGCAGCGATGCATCCCGACCAGAATGCGATGACGGTGCGCGACCGCATGCTGGAACTCGGCGTGATCACCCGGGCGATCGGCACCGAGACCGTCACGTTCTGCCCGCCGTTCGTCACCACCGACGCGGAGGTCGACCGCATCGTCGACGCGTTCGCGACTGCGCTTCGTTGACCACCATGTCGCAGCCCAACTTCGTGTTCTTCATGCCGGACCAACTGCGCGCCGATGCGCTCGGCTGTTTTGGAAGCCCGGTCGCGAAGACACCGAACATCGATGCCCTGGCCGCTCGTGGCGTGCGTTTCGACGACGCCTGGGCGCAACACCCCGTCTGCGGCCCGAGCCGCGTGTCGCTGCTGACCGGCTGGTATCCACACGTTGCGGGTCACCGCACGCTCGACAACCTGATCGAGGACCACGAACCCAACCTGTTCAAGACGTTGCGAGCGTCCGGTTACGACGTGATGATCGCCGGTGATCGCGGCGACGTGTTCGCTCCGGATGTCACCGAGACGAGCTCGGACATGTGCGGGTTCCTCGAACCCCCCGATCGGACCGCTTCGATGGAACGCTGGACGTCACCGTTCCCCGAGGACCACCGCATGCACCGTGCGATGTACTTCGGCGAGACCGGTACCGCCGAGTCGGTCGACTTCGACGAGGCAACCGTTCGTACCGCAGAACGCTGGCTCCACGACCACGCACCCGACGATCAGCCGTGGGCGATGTGGGTGCCGCTGATCTTTCCGCACCCGCCGTTCACGGTGGAGGAGCCGTGGTTCTCGCTGCACGATCGCGCCGACATGCCAGCCCCGATCGGCCTCGCCGACACCGTGGGCAAGGCCGGGTTCATGGAGGCCTACCGCGACATCTACGGCTGGGGCGACCTGACTGCGGATGACTTCCGCGAGATCGCTGCCACGTACCACGGCATGGTGAGCCGGGTCGACGATCAGTTGGGGCGTGTCGTCGCCGCGATCGACGAGATCGGTGCCGCGGGCGACACCATCGTGGTCTTCCTCACCGACCACGGCGAGTATCTGGGCGACTTCGGCCTCGTCGAGAAGTGGCCGTCGGGGCTCGATCCGTGCATCCTGCGCAACCCGCTGATCATGGCCGGCGCCGACCTGCCGGCTGGTCGGGTCGTCGACCGACCCGTCGAACTGATCGACCTCCTGCCCACGGTGTGCGACCTCGCGGGTGCCGAGGTGGAACACACGCACTTCGGACGCTCGCTGCTCCCGGCGATCGCCGATCCCGCCGTGATGCACCGCGACTTCGCGTGCTCCGAGGGTGGGTTCCGTGTCAGCGACCAGCACCTGTTCGAGTTGTCGACGTACATCTACGAGCCCAAGTCACGGTTACAACGCGAGCAACCCGCGTTGGTCGGCACGGCCCTCGCGTTGCGCACGCCGACGCACACCTACGTCCACCGCCGCTACGAGCCCGACGAGTTCTACGACCGGCTGGCGGACCCGAACGAGACGTGCAACCTCATCGGACGCGCCGACGACGTCGACCTGCAGCGCGAGTTGCGCGACCTGCTGTTCGGGTGGCTGGCCGACACCTCAGACGTGATCCCCTGGCAGGCAAACCCTCGCCGCCCGAAGATCGTCCACGGCCCCCGCCCCTCCTGACCCTCCGATACTGGCCACCCGGTCCACCCACCGATGAGCCAAACCGCCGTATACGGTCGGTTCGCTCATCGCAGACCAGGTCGCGCGCCCAGCGATGAGCCAAACCGCTGTATACGGTCGGTTCGCTCATCGCAGATGGAGTCGCTCCTGCCGCACTGCTCGCGGAGAGCTGGCGGGGAGTAGGTTCGACGGCGTGGCAGGACTTCCCCGCTGGACCCATCTGGCGCTGTCGGTGACCGACATCGACGCCATGATCGATTGGTACACGACCTACACCCCGTTGCAGCTACTCGTGAAGCGAGAAGATGGACATGGCTACGGTGCCTGGCTCGGCCATCCCGATGCTCCGGACACCCCGTTCATCCTCGTGTTCGCCCAGTTCTTCCCGGGCCACGAGCCCGACGAGAACGCGAAGCCGACGCCGCTCGGCTCGTTCGCCCACCTCGGTTTCGAGGTCGCCGAACGCAGCGACATCGACGAGATCGCGGCAATCGCCGAAGAGGGCGGCTGGCTGGCCACTCCCCCTCTACAGCTTCCGTATCCGATCGGCTACATCTGCATGGTGCACGACCCCGACGGCAACACCGTGGAGTTCTCCCATGATCAGGGCGTCTACGAGTTCGCCCGCGAGCACTTCACGCGGGCCGACTGATCGCCTCGTCGATCCAGGGGCCGACACCGCTCAGGCGTTCGACCTCGACACGCACCACGACACTCGAATCGGAGTCACGCAACGCGAGCGGGTGACGCCGAAGCCCCGTGTACGCGAGCGCGATCCGATCCATCAGATCAGGATCCGGCCCGGGTTCGATGCGAGCGCGACCGCGAATCACCAGGTGGCGTTGATATCCGCGCTCGTTGCGCTCGACATCCTCGATCGACAAGATGATGCGGTCGTTGCGGGCGAGGTTCTTCGCCTTCTGGCTCAGCGCGTCGGTCCCGAAGAGGATCTCGTCACCCTGGGCGATCACCCAGACCACCGACACCTGCGGTGTCCCATCGAGGTTCTCGGTCCAGACGTGGGCGACGGCGTCGGACCCGAGCAACGCCTGGGCAATCGCTGGAATGGTCGACATGGCAGACCCCCTCTGCTGGGGAGAGGTTAGTGTGTTCGTGAATTGGGCGCCAGGGAGTGACGCATCTCCCGGGTCAGCCGAGCAACCGGATCAGGCTGCTGGTGTCCCAACGTTCACCCCCGCGGGCGACGACATCCTTGTAGAACTGATCGACGAGCGCGGTCACCGGGAGCCGCGCACCGTTTCGGTCGGCCTCGTCGAGCACGATGCCGAGGTCTTTGCGCATCCACTCGACGGCAAACCCGAAGTCGAACTCGTCGGCGGCCATCGTGCGTGCCCGGTTGTCCATCTGCCAGCTCTGCGCAGCACCCTTGCCGATCACGTCGACGACCTGATCGACGTCGAGCCCGGCGAGTCTGGCGAAGTTGACGCCCTCGGCGAGCGCCTGCAGGAGACCGGCAATGCAGATCTGGTTGACCATCTTCGTGAGCTGGCCGGCGCCGGCCGGACCGAGCAACACACAGGACTTGGCATAGGTGTCGATCGCCGGCTTGGCTCGCTCGAACACCTCGGCGTCGTCGCAGCCGCACATCACCGTGAGCCGGGCGCTCTCAGCGCCCGCCTGTCCGCCCGACACCGGCGCGTCGACGAAGCCAACCCCGCGTTCGGCGCTCGCCGCCGCGAGCTCGCGAGCCACGCCGGCCGATGCCGTGGTGTGATCGACCAGGATCGATCCCGGCGCCATCACATCGAGCGCGCCGTTCGGGCCGAGGACGACTTCGCGCACGTCGTCGTCGTTGCCGACGCAGAGCATCACGATGTCGGCGCCTTCGACAGCCTCGGCGGGCGTCGGCGCGGCTTGGTTGCCGTTGAGCGCGACCCAGGCCAACGCCTTGGATGCCGTGCGGTTGTAGACCACCACTCGATGGCCCCCCTTGGCGAGGTGGCGTGCCATCGGGGCGCCCATCACGCCGAGGCCGAGGAATGCAACGTTGCTCATGGTCGCCGAGTCTGGCACGGCGACGCGCGACACTCGCCCCATGTCGTCGCAACAGCCGGATCCGGAGGACACACCGCGACCGTGGACGGTGCTCACGTGGAACGTGCACGGTTCCGCGGCTCCCGATCTCGACGCGATCGCGGCCGTCGTCCGTACCGAGTCGCCCGACGTGGTCGTCGTCCAGGAGATCCGCAGACGTCAGGCCAGAGCATTGTCGGCTCAGCTGGAGATGCGGTACTCGTGGTCGTTGAAGCACGAGCCGTACACGAAGGTGATGTGGTGGCGGTCGGAAGGGATGGCGATCATGACGCCACATCTCCTCGATGCGGTGGGCCACACCGAGGTGTCCGACGGTCAGCCGATGCGCAGTTGGCGCCGTCGTATCGCCCAGTGGGGACTCGTCGGTCGAGTCGACCGATCGATGCTGATGATCTACAACCTGCACCTGACGCCGCACGACGCCGACGACTCGCGGCGCGCCGAAGCCGTGCGGGTCGGCGAGTTGGTGGCGAGCATCGGCGACGATCCGCCCGCTGTGGTCGCGGGCGACTTCAACGATGCGGGGGATCCGTCGATCATCGACCTGCTGCCCGGCGTCGAACATGTCGCTGCCCCGATGAGCAATCCCGCGGACTCCCCCACTCAGGCACTCGACCATGTCCTGCTGCCGGCGCACGCACGCGATGTCGCAGTCTCGGTGCCGGAGGGCAGCGAGCAGTGGGCCGCGATCTCGGACCACCTGCCGGTGACCGTCCGCTTCACCCTGCCAGGTGTCACATCTGGGGTCGGACCCCAGATGTGACAGCTACTTCTTCTTCTTGGCCTCGGCGGGCGGGGCTTTGAGCACGCCTTTGGCCAGCGCGTCGTCGAGGTAGGCCTCGGCCTCTTCGGCGGACACCTTGAGTGCCGGCGAGATCTCAGAGATCAGGTTCACGCGGGCACGCTCGTACATCGTGCGTTCGGCGGCCGACAGCGACGCATCGCGATTGCGGGCCGCAAGGTTCCGGACGACTTCGGCCACCTGATACACGTCGCCGCTCTTGAGCTTCTCCTGGTGGTTCTTGAAGCGTCGGCTCCAGTTCGACGGCACGCGGGGGTCTGGCTTGGCAAGCACTGCCACGAGGTCTTCGAGTTCGTCGGCCGACACCGGGGGCCGCACGCCGACTTCGTCGGTGCTCGAGATCGGCACCTTCAGCGTCATCTCATTGATGACGGTCTTCAAGATCAGATAGTCCTGCTTCTCGCCGAAGAACTCCATCTTCTTGGTTCCCATCACGACACATGCGCCGTGCTGGGGGTAGATGACGGTTTCGCCCTTCTTGAACTTCACGCAGAACCTCGCCTGGTCGGGGGTGGGGCCGCGGACGACTCGGGTCGACGCGGCGATGTTCCAGGCTACAGCGCCCCCGGCAGGATTCGAACCTGCGACCTTGTCATTAGAAGGGACTTGCTCTGTCCAGCTGAGCTACGGGGGCCTCGACGCAACGCTAGCGGGCGGCCAGTTCGGTGCGCAGGCGGCCGAGCGCGGTGATCACCGAGAACTGGCGCATCTGCTCACGTTGGCCGGGAAGGCGGGCGTGTCGGACCTCGTCGAAGCCGGGACCGACCATGCCCATGTAGAGCGTGCCGACCGGTTGGCCGTCCTGCTCGTCGGGTCCGGCGACGCCGGTGAGTGACAACCCGACGTCGGCGCCGAGCCGCTCACGGACGCCGTGGGCCATCTGGCGGGCGGCAGCCTCGCTGACCACCGGCCCCTCCCCCACCCCGAGCAACGTCTTCTTGACGTCGGTCGCGTAACTCACGATCGCGCCCCGGAACACGTCGCTCGCCCCGGGGATGGCAGTCAGCCGAGCACCGACGAGCCCACCCGTGACCGACTCCGCTGTTGCCAGCGTGAGACCCCGCTGACGGCACAGGTCGAGCACCACCGACTCCATCGTGTCACCGTCGGTACCGAACACGAGGTCGCCGAGTTCGTCCCGCACGACCCGCTCCCAACGGTCGAGCTGCACCGTGCACTCGTCGGCCGTCGGAGCCTTGTACGTCAGGCGCACCTTGAGGCCCTCCCAGCCACTGGCCAGGAAGGCGAGCGTCGGCGTGTCCGGACCCTCCAGCTGCTCGATCACGTGGTCGAGGCGTTCGTTGAGCCCGCTTTCGCTCTCACCCCACGTGCGCAACACCCGGCTGGCGATCACCGAATCGTCACCACTGCGCCGCCGCAGGTCGGGCAGGATCGCCCGATGCACCATGTCGTACATCTCGTGGGGTACTCCGGGCACCGCGTACACGACCTTGTCGACTCCGTCGACGGTCACCGGGCAGATCAGGCCAGGGGCCGTCCCGCGGGTCTGCGGGATGATGGTGGCACCTGCGGGAACCTGGGCCTGGCGCAGGTTGTTGTCTGCCATTCGCCTGCCCCGAGCAGCGAACATCGAACGGATCGCGTCGGCGGCGGCATCGTCGGTGACAAGGTCGACACCCATCACTGCGGCGATCGCCTCGCGGGTCAGGTCGTCGTGCGTCGGGCCGAGACCGCCGCACATGATCACCGCATCGGCCGCTTCGAGGAGGCGTCGGAGTTGGGTCTCGATGCGTCCGACGTTGTCGCCGACCTTCACCTGCACCAGCGAGTCGATGCCGTTCGCCGCGAGTTCACCACCCATCCATGCCGAGTTCGAGTCGATGATCTGGCCGAGCAACAGTTCCGTGCCGACGGCGAGGACATCGCAGCGAAGCGTCATTCGGCCGTCGCCACCCGGCTCGCGGGATCGACGGCTGCTTGCGGGGTGACCGCGTCGAGTCGGCGGGCCCGCAGCAGGTACTGGGTGCCGCTGACGAGTGCGAGGGCCACGGCCAGCCACAGGAACGCGTTCCAGAGCCATGTCGCATCGACCGCCGTGAGGGGCAGGAGCGCGAACGCCACAGCGAGTTGCTGACACACGGTCTTGTATTTGGCGAGCCTGATGGCCGGAACGCTGATCCCCTTGCCGCCGACGAGCACTCGGTACACGCTGATGATCACCTCGCGTGCGGTGATGATCACCACCGGCACCACGGCGAACACGCCCGTGCTCACGAGCGTGAACATCGCGCCGAGGATCAGCACCTTGTCGGCGAGCGGGTCGAGGAATGCGCCGGCCGACGTGGTGCCCTGACGTCGAGCGAGGTACCCATCGAGGAAGTCGGTGGAGCTGAACACGATCCACATCGAGAAGGCGATCCACGACCCGAACTCGTCGTTGGGGATCACCCAGAACATCAGCGGTGACAGCAACAAGCGTCCGACGGTGATGGCGTTCGCCCACGTCGCCAACTTGTCGGGCTCGACCATCAGACCGTCTCCAGCGCCTCGACGCTCACACCCGCCGCCACCAGATCGGGGCCGAGCGCATCGACGATCTCGACGTCGACGATCTCGCCCGGCGCGAGACCCTCGGCGACGTGGATCACGCCATCGATCTCGGGCGCCTCTCGATGGCTGCGACCGACGCCCGGAGTGTCGACGAGCACGCTGAGGGTGTACCCGATCAGCGCATCTCGGCGCGTCGCTGTGATGTCGTCCTGCAACTCGCGTAGCTCCGCGAGCCGTTCACTCATCAGACCTGGTTCGACCGCGCCGTCGAGGTCCGCCGCGTACGTACCGTCTTCGCGGCTGTAGGAGAAGAACCCGCACCAGTCGAGTTGCGCCTCTTCGACGAAGCGGAGGAGCTGGTCGTGATCGTCCTCGGTCTCGCCGGGGTAGCCGACGATGAAGTTGCTCCTGAACGCCGCCTCGGGTTCGCGCTCGCGGATGTCGGCGATGCGGTCGAGGAAGCGTTGCCCGTCACCCCAGCGCCGCATCCTGCGCAGCAGCGGCTTGCTGACGTGTTGGAGCGAGAGGTCGAAGTACGGCACTCCCGAGTCGCAGATCGCGTCGATCAGCCCGTCGGTGAGATCACTCGGGTACAGATACAGCAGACGGACCCGATCGATCTCGTCGGCGACGGCCTTGACCAGTTGGACGATCGAGCCCGCACCGAGTTCGTCGGGGCGGTCCTTGCCGTACGACGCGAGATCCTGCGCGACGAGCACGATCTCGCGCGCCTCGAGCTGATCGACCTCCGTGAGGATCGAGGCCACGTCGCGACTGCGTTGCGGGCCACGAAAGCTCGGGATCGCACAGAACCCGCAGGAACGATCGCA
The DNA here is from genome assembly GCA_963774765.1 of Ilumatobacteraceae bacterium. Classification (GTDB taxonomy): domain Bacteria; phylum Actinomycetota; class Acidimicrobiia; order Acidimicrobiales; family Ilumatobacteraceae; genus Sva-07. The sequence goes on along the minus strand of CAVZGP010000011.1, from coordinate 804,450 downwards.
CCCTTCGGCGATCTTCACGTACGCCCACGGCACCGCCGACTTCGGGCGCGGCAGGTTGAGCAGATCGAACTCGGGCAGGGGTGTCGACGACACCGGGATCAGCTTGCGCCCGGATCCCTTCGGCTCCTCGGTGCCGTCTCGGGGCTCCGGCGTCACATTGAACGCCTGCCCGAACCCGGCGACCTGGTCGACCTCCGGAAGCTCCGCGGCCAGTTCGTCGCCGTAACGTTCCGCCATGCAGCCCGTGACCACGAGCCGTGAGCCGTCGCGGCGCTGATCGGCGAGGGCCAGGATCGTGTCGATCGATTCGCGACGGGCCTCGTCGATGAACGCGCAGGTGTTCACCACGACGAGGTCGGCGAGCGCGGCGTCGTCGGTTGCTTCCATGCCGTCCGCGAGCAGCGCGCCGACCAGCTTGTCGGAGTCGACGTCGTTCTTCGGGCAGCCGAGCGTCTCGATGTAGAACCGCTGGGACACGGCCAACCACGCTACCCGAGGCACCTCCCGCCGAGACCGATCCCCAGCCCGCCCCTCACCGATGAGCCAAACCGCCGTAGACGGTCGCTTCGCTCATCGGACGCCGTCACATGACGGTCGAGCGGAACTTCTCCATCAGGTGGCGGCCGGCGGTGATCGGCGGATACTTCGGCGCCTCACCGTCGAGCACGATGCATTCGACCACGGCATCCCAGTTCGCATTGTGGAAGAACGGGATCGACAGTCGACGTCCCGATTGGTTCGAGGCGACGACACGGTGCATCGTCGAGCGCCACCGATCGTTCGTCCACCGCTGCATGAGGTCACCGAGGTTGACGATCAGCCCGCCGTCCACCGGTGCGACGTCGAGCCACGACCCGTCGATCGCCTGCACCTGCAGCCCCGGCTCGCCGTCGGTCCACAAGATCGTGAGCGTCCCGTAGTCCGTGTGAGCGCCGGCGCGGAACTGACCGGGGACCGGCGGCTCACCGAGCGCCGGGTAGTGAGCGAGCCGCAACGCCGAGCCGTGCGCATCGATCAGATCGTCGAACGTCCCGGCGTCGAGATCGAGCGCCACCGCGAAGGCCTCCATCAATGTCGCTGCAAGCTCGGCCATCGATCGGTAGTACGCCTCGACCGCAGGGCGCAACGTGGGCACCGCCTCGGGCCACAGGTTCGGTGCGTACACCGCACGCTCGTCGGGGTCGACCATCTCGCTGAGCGGGCGCGGCGGCGGATCGATCGGCCCGACGTTGAAGGTCTCCTTGAGGTCGGCGAGCGCCACCCCTCCGATCGAACGGTTGAGCGACTCCGCCTGCAGCGGGTTGTAGCCGTAGGGGTAGCCGGGCTCGGGCATTGCCACCGCGAGCCGATCAGCCAGCGGTGCGTCGAAGAAATCGATCGCCGCCGACCGGAGCGCCTCGATGGTGGCATCGTCCACCCCGTGGCCGACCACGGTGAAGAAGCCGACCTCGCGGCAGGCACGATCGATCTGGTCGCCGAGCACGCGCCGCTGCGGTCCATCGCCCTCGGGGAATCCGCTCAGATCGATGACCGGCACCGACGCCGGTGACGACTCGCTCACTGGTGAGCGAGTCGCAGGCCGGGTCGGGGCCAACGGAACGACACCAGACGCCCGACTGCTCGAACACGTGACGTATGCAGTGCGCAGGTCGTCGCCGCCGAAGCAGATGTTGGTGGTGATGGGATCACCGGTCTCGTAGAACTCGACCTCGCTGCCATCGGGCGAGATCGCCGTGATGCCGCCGTTGATCAGGGTCGCCACGCAGATCCATCCGTCACCGTCGACCGCCAGCGAGTCGAGCAGCTGGTAGCCGGGGAAGCCGTACAGCACCGCGGCGAGGTCGAGCGGGGCCGGGGCGACGACCTCGCCCGGCGACGTGATGCTCCGTTGGTGAACGCGCCCGTTGTGGGTCTCGGCCCAGTAGAGCGTGTCGGTGTCCGGTGACAGCCCGATGCCGTTCGGCGAGTCCGTCGGGAACACGACCTCCTCGATGCCGCTGCCGTCGGCGTGGGCGTAGTAGATCCCGGTCAGGTCGGCGGCACGAGCCTCGGTGTCGCGGATGCCGTGGTCGGTGAACCAGAACCCACCGTGGCCGTCCATCACCAGGTCGTTCGGTCCACGCAACGGGTGACCGCCGCATGCGGTGTACAGGTCGGTGACGGTGCCGTCGTGGACGTCGACGCGCTGGATGCTCCCCCCGAGGTAGCGCTCGGGATCGAACGGACCGGGGAACATCATTCCGCCGAAATCGACCGGGCTGAACGCGCCGCCGTTGTTGCACACGTAGATGGCGCCGTCCGGGCCGACGGCAGCACCGTTGGGTCCGCCAGGGATCTCGGCGATCATCTCGGTCGAACCGTCGGGATGGACGCACGTCAGGCGAGGGCCGAACATCTCGACGACGACCACCGATCCGTCCGGCATCGCGATCGGGCCTTCGGGGAACCGGAGGCCGTGGGCGATCTCGGTCAACTCGGGGGCGAACTCACGGACGACGGGTGCTGGCATCGCGACATGATGCCATCGGCGCCGACCCCGCCCGTAGCCCAACCCGTTCGCGTGAACAAGTCCACCTCCCAGAGGTGAAGTTGTTCACGAGAATGCAGAGCGTGGGTCAGACCTGGCCGTTCTGTTGGAGGAGCTCGAACTCCTCCACGGTCATCAGCACCGCTCGGGCCTTCGAGCCCTCGCTGGGTCCGACCACACCGCGTTGCTCGAGCAGGTCCATGATCCGGCCGGCACGGGCGAAACCGACCTTCAACTTTCGTTGCAGCATCGAGGTCGAACCGAGCTGGCTGCGCACCACGAGCTCCATCGCCTGGCGCATCATCGCGGTGTCCTCGTCGTCCTCGCCAGCCGAGAACGCATTGGCGTCGGACGTGACGTCGAGGTCGAGCGACGCCATACCCGGAGTACCTGCCGGAGTTCCACCTCCGGGACCCCCGCGCGGCGGCACCAGCGCCGACTGCCCCGATCCCCCGTCGCTGTTCCGGTCGCCTTCGCCACCGGACTCGACGTCGTCGGAATAGATCGGCTCCGGTGACTGCGCCCGCCAGTGGGCGACGACCTGTCGCACCTCGTCCTCGCTGACGAACGACCCCTGGATGCGGTTGGCGACCGATGAGTTGCCCGGCAGCAGCAGCATGTCGCCCTTGCCGACGAGCTTCTCGGCGCCGGGCTGGTCGAGGATGACCCGGCTGTCGGTGAGACTCGACACGGCGAACGCCATACGAGCGGGGATGTTGGCCTTGATGACACCCGTGATGACGTTCACCGACGGCCGCTGCGTCGCGACGATCAGGTGGATGCCGACCGCACGCGCCTTCTGGGCGATACGGGTGATCGACTCCTCGACGTCACGGGCGGCGACCATCATCAGGTCGTTGAGCTCGTCGACGACCACCACGATGTACGGCATGTGTTCGTACTCGATCTCCGAGCCGAGCGATGGCTGGATCTGGCCCTTGGCGAACGCCTTGTTGTACCCGGTGATGTCGCGGTAGCCGAGTTCGGAGAGCACGTCGTAGCGGCGTTCCATCTCCTTGACCGCCCATCCCAGCGCGTTGGCGGCCTTCTTCGGGTTGGTGACCGGTTGGGTCAGTAGATGCGGGAGCCGGGCGTACTGGCCCATCTCGACCTGCTTCGGGTCGATCAGGATGAGGCGAACGTCGTCGGGGGTCGTTCGCATCAGCAGCGAGGTGATGATGCAGTTGATGCCGCTCGACTTGCCGGCACCGGTGGCACCGGCGATCAGCATGTGCGGTGTGGCGGCGAGGTCGAGGAACACGGCCTTGCCGGCGATGTCCTTGCCGATGGCCACATCGAGCGGGTTGGCGGCCTTGGCCGCTTCGGGCGATGTCAAGAGGTCGCCGAGCGCAACCAGCTGGCGCTGGTGGTTCGGCACTTCGACACCGATCGCCGACCGCCCGGGAATGGGCGCCAGGATGCGCACGTCGACCGCCGCCATCGCGTAGGCGATGTCCTTCTGCAGGCTGGTGACGCGGGCAACCTTCACGCCAGGGCCGAGTTCGAGTTCGTAACGGGTCACCGTCGGGCCGACGGTCATGCCGAGCAACGTGGTCTCGACGCCGTGCGACGCGAGCGATTCGTGCAGCATCTTGCCGCGAGCCTCCACAGCCTTGCGGTCGATGGTCTGCTCGCCTGGCCGATCGAGAAACGTCATCGGGGGCAGTACCCACTCGCCCACCTGGGCGCCGTCACCGACGACCGCGGACGACGGCTGACTCCCCGTGTCGAACTTCGGCTTCTTCGTGCGGCGCGGCCTCGGAGCCGGCAGCTCTCCCCCGCCGAGATCGTCGCCTTCTGCTGCGAAGTCGTACAATCCCGGCGACAGCGACGACGCCTCGCCGACGACGCCGGGATCGCCGAGCGATGCGGACCGGGCGGCAGCATCGGCCTCACGGTCGCTGCTGAGCGTCGAGATGTTGCTGATGCCGGACTTGGCGGCCCGCCCGAGCGGTGCTCCGACCGCAGCGAGGAATCCCCCGGTGTGCTGCGCGAACGTCCTGACCGACGTGCGTGTGACCAGCAGCGCTCCGCCGGCGAATGCGGTCACGAGCACCACGGCCGCGCCGGCCGTCCCGAGGAGTGCTTCGACGGGGATGCCGACGAACGCGCCGATCCACCCTCCGGCCTCGTCGATCCCGTCGGCGGCATCGCTGAACTGTTCGGCTCCTCGCGCGACCTGCAACAGGCCGAGAATCGCGAGCGACATCATCGTCCAGCCGACGGCGAGCTGGAACGGGCTCGCCGATCGGCCCTTTCTCACGAACGAGATGCCGACGGCGGCGAGCACGACCGGGACGGCGTAGCGACCGAGACCGAACAGCCAGCCGGTGAGCGTCTCGATCCCTCGACCCAACGGACCGGCGAGGTTCACGTACACCGCAAGTCCGAGCAGGATTGCCAGACCGATCAGACCGAGCCCCACGAATTCGTGTTCCCGTCCGCCGACCGCCTCACGCAGCTCGGCGGTGGCCTGGTCGCGACGCGAACTCGAACCCTCGGGAGGCGTCAGGTCACGGACGTTGCCAGATGCCTTCGAACCCTTGCCGGCCGACGACTTGCCGGCCGAGGACTTGCCGGCCGCAGCCTTCGTCGACTGGCTCGACGACGTCGTGGAACGCTTCTTGGGCGCCGTCTTCCGGCTGGTCGACGGCGACTTCTTCTTGGAGGCACCCCACGTGGACATGACGTCGTACACGGTACCAACCGGATGCCACACGGAACGGCGACCCCCAAAACCGTGACCCTCCCCCCTGGCGCCCCCCTCGCCACCTCCTCCACGCTTCTCGTGAACTCGTTGGGGAATAGTTCCCGCACGAGTTCACGAGAACGGTCAGAGGGGGTCGACAGCGACGACGGTCCCATCGGGGCCGACGGTGACGTCGAGTCGACCACCTTCGGGCGACAGGGTCGACACGACGTAGCGCACGACGCCCCCGTCGCCACCCTCGATGCTGAACGCCTCGATCGTCGACTCGGGCAGTTCTTCGGTGACCGCGTCGAGGATCGTGTCCTCGTCGAAGACGACGGCATCGGCATCGAACGTGTAGCCGGACGCGCCGGTCAACGTCGGCGCCGGGGGTTGGAGTTCCCCATCGAGATAGACGTACGGCACCGCTGCGGTCGCATCGTCCACGGCAACGAACAGGTTCGTCACCTGAGCGTTGGCGGTGACCTCGAAGAACTCCTGACCGGCGCCGAGTTCGGCTTCGACTGCCTCGATGGCCGGACGGACCTCGGCGACGAACGAGTCGCCGTTCCCCGCCTCGTCGCCGCTGCACCCTGCCAGCGCGGCGACGAGCAGCACCGCCACTGCCACCGCCTTCAACGCTCAGGCCTCCATGACGACGGGCACGATCATCGGCCGACGCTTGGTGCGCTCGCTGACGAACTTGCCGGCGGCGCGACGCACGTCACGCTCCAACGCCTCGACATCGCGCACGCCCTTGCCGAGCGACGCCTCGACGGCATCGGCGACCGTGTCGCATGCTTCGTCGAGGAGATCCTCGGCTTCGGGGGCATAGACCCAACCGCGAGTGATGATCTCGGGGCCGACGAGCACTTTGCCGGTCTGGATGTCGACCGTGACAACGACAACGACCACACCCTCCTCGGCGAGCTTCTGGCGGTCGCGCAACACGCCCTGGCCGACGTCGCCGACGATGCCATCGACGTAGAGATAGCCCGACGGAACCCGACCGATGGGCTTGAGGTCGTCGTCGGTCAACTCGAGCACGTCGCCGTCCTCGCACAGGATCACTCGATCGTGCGCCACACCCATCAGCTCGCCGAGCTTGGCGTTGGCGACCATGTGGCGATACTCGCCGTGGATCGGGACGTACCACTCGGGGTTGACGATCGACAGGTAGGTCTTGATCTCGTCGGCCTGGGCGTGCCCGGTGGCGTGCACGTCGAGGATCCCGGAGTGCACGACGTCGGCGCCCATGCGGATCAGCCCGTCGATGACCGCATTGACGTTGCTCTCGTTGCCGGGAATCGCATGACTCGACAGCACCACGGTGTCGTGCTCGCCGAGCTTGAGCCATTTGTTCTCGCCGCGGGCCATCAGCCCGAGTGCCGACATCGGCTCGCCCTGCGACCCCGTGGAGATGATGCAGATCTGACCCGGCTCGTACTTGTCGATCTCCTCGATGTCGATGATCGCCGACTCGGGAATGTCGAGCACCTTCAGCTCGCGACCGAGCCGCACGTTCTTCTTCATGCTCAACCCGAGCGTCGCGATCTTGCGGCCGTCCGCCATTGCCGCGGCGGCGATCTGCTGGATGCGGTGCAGGTGGCTGGCGAAGCTCGCAGTGACGATGCGACGATCGCGGTGCGACGCGAACAGCCCGGTGAGGACAGCTCCGACGCTGGTTTCACTGGGCGAGTAGCCGGCCTCTTCGGCGTTGGTCGAGTCGGCCATCAGCAACCGAATGCCAGGATCCTTGGCGAGCTGACCGATGCGGGCCAGATCGGTGCGCCGTGAATCGACCGGAGTGAGGTCGATCTTGTAGTCGCCCGAATGCAGCACGACGCCCTGGGCGGTGTGCACGGCGATTGCATGGGCGTGCGGGACCGAGTGGGTGACCGGGATGAACTCGACCTTCAGCGAACCGATCTCGATCGTTTCGCCGTCGGCGACCTTGCGCATGTCGGTCTTCGGGAGCAGCCCGGCTTCCTCGATGCGGTTGCGGGCCAGGCCGAGGGTGAGGGCGGCGCCGTAGATCGGCAGTGGATCGTCGCGCAGGTCACCGATGCCGTCGTGATCGCGCAACAGGTACTGGATGGCGCCGACGTGGTCCTCGTGGCCGTGCGTGAGCACGAGCGCGGCGATCCGTTGTGCGTTCTCACGGAGATAGGTGAAGTCGGGCAGGATCAGATCGACGCCGTGCATGTTGGCGTCGGGAAACATCAGCCCGCAGTCGATGAGCATGATCGTGCGGTCGGGGTCGTCGGCGGCACCCTGCTCGATCGCCATGCAGTTTCGGCCGATCTCGCCGAGACCACCGAGGAAGACGATCCGAACCGGCACGGCCGAGTCGGGGGAACGTGTTTGACGGCGCTCAGCCACGGGCGCCGACCAGGCGTTCGTAGATGCCGCGGGCGGCGTGTTCGAGACCGTGAGGCGTCGGCCCCATCGGGGACCTGCATTCCCCGACAGCATGACCGAGCGTTCTCAACATGGCCTTCGACGGTACCGGGTTCGGGGCGACGTCGCTGGTCTCGAACTCGTAGCTCTCCAACTGGCGGGCGTTGATGCGCCGGGCTTCCGCGGTGTCACCGCGCTGCCATGCGTCGAACATCGCGACGTGGTCGGGAGCGCACCAGTGCGTCGCCACCCCGATCGCGCCGACGGCACCGATGGCCAGCAGCGGCAAGGTCATCGAGTCGTCACCCGAATAGATCTCGAAGTCGTCGGGGCAGTTGGCGGCGACGGCGGCGGTGGCTCCGGGATTGCCGGCCGCGTCCTTGAGCGCGACGATGTTCGGCACGTCGTTTGCGAGGCGGACGAGGGTCGTGCTGTCGATCTTGCGTCCGGTGCGCGCCGGGATGTCGTAGAGCACCAGCGGCAGGTCGGTCGACGCGGCGATCGCCCGGAAGTGGGTCTCGATTCCCGCCTGCGACGGCCGGCTGTAGAAGGGGCAGACACCAAGGATTCCGGCGATACCGAGGTGTCCGGCCTCCTCGGTGAGGCCGATGTCGTGACGGGTGTTGAACCCGGTCGTGCCGGCGATCACCGGCACCGTGACCGCCGTCACGACGGCCTCGAACAACGTCAACTTCTCGTCGATCGAGAGCGTCGCCGACTCGCCCGTGGTGCCGGCCACGACGAGACCCTCGTTGCCCTGTTCGACGAGCCACTTCGCGAGCGTCACCGCAGCGTCGACGTCGAGATCACCGTCGTCATCGAACGGGCTGACCATGGCGGTGAGAATCCGACCGAAGCGCGCCATCAGCGCCACCACCCCGCGCAGGTCTGGGGATGTCGGCCGGCCATCGCGCAATTCACGCCCCGCAACCTATTCGATCACAACCGTTCCGTGCAGTTCGGTTCCAAGCCACTCCGATGAGCCAAACCGCCACATACGGTCGCCTCGCTCATCGCAACCCCACCCAAACACCTACCGATGAGCCAAACCGCCACATACGGTCGTTTCGCTCATCGCGGGCAACGAAGGATGTGCTCGGTCGGGGCAGGCAGTAGTTTCTCGATCGCGTGAACAACAACCTGAAGGAGAACCTCATGCGACGCTCCCCCGCCCTGCGCCGGATCATCCCGGTCATCGCCGTCGGCGCCCTCGTCCTGGCCGCCTGCGGTAGCGATGACGACAGCGGCGACTCCGCCGACGACACCACCGCCCCGGCCGACACGTCGGCCGATGGCGACGCCGACGCTGCTGCCGACTGCAGCTCGACCATCGACGACGGCGTGCTCACCATCGCCACCGGCGAACCCGCCTTCTACCCCTGGGTCATCGACGATGCACCCGAGACCGGTGAGGGCTTCGAGGCCGCCGTGGCCTACGCGGTCGCCAGCGAAATGGGCTACGAGGGCGACGCCGTCGTGTGGTCCCGCACCACCTTCGACGAGGCGATCCAACCCGGCGCGAAGAGCTTCGACATCAACCTCCAGCAGTACTCGATCACCGAGGATCGACGCGAGAACATCGACTTCTCGCTGCCGTACTACACGAGCAACCAGGCCATCGTTGCCCTCGACGGATCGGCGGCGGAAGGCGCCACGACAGTTGCCGACCTCAAGGACGTCAAGTTCGGCGCCCAGGTCGGCACGACCAGCCTCGACTTCATCAACGACGTGATCCAGCCCACCCAGGAACCGTTCGTGTACGACGACAACGTCGGCGCCAAGGCTGCACTCGAAGCCAACCAGATCGACGCTGCAGTGTTCGACCTCCCGACGGCGCTGTACGTGTCCGGTGTCGAGATCGAGGGCAGCTCCGTCGTCGGCCAGTTCCCTGCCGACGCCGGCGGCACGGCCGACCAGTTCGGTTTCGTGCTCGAGAAGGACAGCGCGCTGACGGCCTGTGTCGATGCGGCGATCACCACGCTCACCGACAACGGCGAACTCGACGCGATCACCCAGGAGTGGCTGTCGGACTTCACCGGCGCACCGGTGATCACGGTCGAGTGACCGGGCCGGTCCCGACCACTTCATGACGACTCGACCGACCCGGCGCGAGCGCTACGAGCGCGCTCGACGCCGGCGGTCGAACGTCATCGCGACCGTCAGCACGATCGTCGTCATCGGCGCGCTGATCATTCTCATCCCGATGTCGCCGGGGTGGGACCGCGTACGCCAGGCGTTCTTCGACGGCGACGTCTTCCGCGAGAGCTTCCCGGGACTGCTGCGCGCGTTCTGGCTCGACGTCAAGATCCTGCTGTGGTCGACGCCGTTGATCCTCGTCGCGTCGTTGCTGCTCGCCCTCGCCCGCAACACCCGCAGCCCGGCGCTGTTCCCGCTGCGGGCGTTCGCGATCGTCTACATCGACGTGCTGCGCGGGATCCCCGTGATCCTGCTCGTGTTCCTCATCGGCTTCGGCGTACCCGCGCTCGGACTGTCACGGGAATGGGCCAATCCGGTCATCTGGGGCACGGTCACCCTGGTGCTGTCGTATTCGGCGTACACCGCCGAGATCATCCGAGCGGGCATCGACAGCGTGCACGAGAGCCAACGCGCCGCCGCTCGATCGTTGGGCATGTCGAGCCGCCAGACGATGTCGACGGTGATCCTCCCGCAGGCGTTCCGCCGCATCGTTCCACCGTTGATGAACACATTCGTCAGCCTGCAGAAAGACGTCGCATTGGTCAGCCTGATCGGCCCGGTCGAGATCCTGCGTCAGGCCGGCATCGACAAGGCGACCTACGCCAACTTCACACCGTACGTGGCGGCGTCGGTGATCTTCCTCGCGTTGACGATCCCGTGCACCCGCCTGGCCGACTACGCGCTCGCCCGGCAGCGACGACGCACCGGGGCGACGACGATCGCATGACGAACGAGCCCGCTCCCCCACCAGCGACGACGCTTCCACTCAAGCTGCAACTCCGCGGGGTCTTCAAGGCGTTCGGCGATGCCACCGTGCTCGACGGCATCGACCTCGATGTCGCCCCCGGCGACGTGATCACGCTGATCGGGGCGTCCGGCTCCGGCAAGTCGACACTGCTTCGATGCGTCAACCTGCTCGAACCGGTCGACGATGGCGAACTGCTCTTCGACGGCATCGACATCGCCGAGCCCGGCCTCGATCCCGACCCGATTCGGCGACGCATCGGCATGGTCTTCCAGAGCTTCAACCTGTTCCCCCACATGACCGTCATCGACAACGTCGCCGTCGGCCCGCGCAAGGTGCTGCGGGTTCCGAAGGCTGAGGCGCGGGCCAACGCCGTCGACATGCTGACCAGGCTCGGGCTCGCCGCCCGCGCCGATGCCTACCCCGACCAGCTCTCCGGTGGCCAGCAGCAACGCGTGGCGATCGCCCGATCGTTGGCGATGAACCCCGAGGTGATGTTGCTCGACGAGATCACATCGGCGCTCGACCCCGAACTCGTCGGCGAAGTGCTCGACGTCGTCCGCGGTTTGAAGGCAGATGGCATGACGATGCTGATCGCCACGCACGAGATGGCGTTCGCACGCGAGATCAGCGACCGGGTGTGCTTCCTCCACCAAGGACAGATCCTCGAGGAGGGACCACCATCGGCGATCTTCGAGTCACCACGAGAGCAGCGAACCCAGGAATTCCTGCAGCGCGTGATCGACGCCGGCCGGTTCTAGCCGCCGCTGCATTTCTCTGCGGATCTGGTCGCGAAAGCTGGAACCAGATCCGCACAGAACTGCACGACGCCGAGCGAACGTCGGTCAGGGAGCGCCGCGGCTGTTGCTGAGACGATCAGGCCAGGCGGGCCGTCGCAATCAGGACATCAGCGTCGACGAATACTCGTCACGCAGCGTCTTCTTCGAGAACTTCCCGACGCTCGTCTTGGGCACCTCGTCGATCCACACGACGCCCTTGGGCATCTGCCATTTGGCGATCTTGCCCTCGAGGAACGAGAGCACCTCGTCCTCGCTGAGCTCCTCGCCCGGGGCAACCACCACACAGGCCAGCGGCGCCTCACCCCAGCGTTCGTGGGCGACGCCGATCACGGCCGCCTCGGCGATCTTGGGATGCGCCATCAGTTCGTTCTCGAGTTCAACCGAGCTGATCCACTCGCCGCCTGACTTGATGAGGTCCTTGGTGCGGTCGACGAGCCGGACGAACCCGCGCTCGTTGACGGTGGCGACGTCGCCGGTCTTGAGCCAGCCGTCATCGGTGAAGCTCTCTCCCGAGCGCGGATCGTCGTAGTAGTCCGACGCGATCCAATTGCCACGACACTGCAACTCGCCGCTGCTCTCGCCATCCCACGCCACGGGGTTGGCCGTGCCCGGCTCGACGACGCGACATTCGGCGCCGAACACGATGCGACCCACCTGGGTGCGCAGTTCCGCCTGCTCGTCGTTCGGCAGCTGTTCCTGGTCGGCGTCGAGGCGACAGACCGCGGCGATCGGGCTGGTCTCGGTCATCCCCCACGCCTGGAAGATCGGTAGCCCGGTCTGCTCGCGGTACGCCTCGGACAGCGACTTCGGCACCGCGGAGCCGCCGCAGGGAATCGAGCGCAACGACGACGTGTCGCGGTCCTTCAGTTCGGGCAGTACCGCCATCCAGATCGTGGGCACGCCGGCAGCGACGGTGACCTTCTCGTTCACGATCAGATTCGCCACCGCCGGGCCGGACAGGTCGGGACCGGGCATCACGAGGTTCGCGCCGGTGGCGACGGCGGCATGGGCGAGACCCCAGGCGTTCGCGTGGAACATCGGAACGACCGGCAGGATCACGTCGCTCTCGCGAGCGCCGAGGCTGTCGGCGGTCATCGCTCCCATCGTGTGCAGGAACGTCGAGCGGTGGGTGTAGACGACGCCCTTGGGGTTGCCGGTGGTGCCGCTCGTGTAGCACATGCTCGCGGCGCGGTGTTCGTCGGCGACGTGGAACTCGACGGGGTCGGCGGCGGCGAGCAGCTCCTCGTAGTCGAGCAGTTCGTGGCCGGAAAGGTCAGCGGGGATGTCGCCCTTGCCGTCGTCCATCATCACGAGGTGCTTCAGACGCTCGAACGTCGGCAGCAGCGGAGCGAGCAGACCGAGCAGCGAACGGTCGACGAAGATGACCTCGTCGTCGGCGTGGTTGACGATGTAGGTGAGCTGCTCGGGGAACAGGCGGATGTTCAGCGTGTGCAGCACACGGCCGGTGCACGGCGCGGCGAAGTAGAGCTCGAGGTGGCGGGCGGTGTTCCAGGCGAATGTGGCGACGCGACCGTCGGCGGAGATGCCGAGGTTGTCGAGCACGCCGCCGAGCTTGCGGGTGCGAGCGGCCCACTCGCCGTAGGTGGTGCGTTCGAGGCCCGCCCCGGTCGCGGTGACGATCTCCTTGTGCGGGTGGTACTTCTCGGCTCGTTCGAAGATGTGCGGAATGGCGAGCGGGACGTCTTGCATCAGGCCTTGCATGACCGCTGAACGTATCGCACGTCGCCGCCCGCCGATCCACCGTGGGCGATACCGTTGCTCGGAATGACCGAGAGCGCGGCGATCGAACAGGCCGATGCACCGCATGTGCGTCCAGCCTGGGCCCCCTTGACGCTCGTCGCGTTCGTGCTCTTGGTGATCGCGACCAACGTTGCCAGTGGCGTGTGGGCTCGCTGGGTCGACACCAACCCCGAGGGCCTGCTCCTGTTGTCGTCGCGCAATCGCTACCTCGCGCTCACGCTCGCCGCCGGGGTTCCGGTACCGGTGTACGTGATCATCGGATTCGCCCGTATCGGCGCGGCGTTTCTCGTGTGTCACATGATCGGGCGGGCTTACCACGATGACGCGATCGGATGGTTCCGCAAGTATCTCGGCGTCAGCGCCGAGGCGATCGACGGCTTCAACCGCGGCTTCGCCAAGGCCGAGTGGATCCTGATCCCGTTCTTCGCCGGCTCGAACATCGTGGCGGCGCTGAGCGGCGTGCACCGCACTCCCCCGGTCCGCCTCGCCGCGCTGCTCGCGATCGGCATCGCCGGACGCCTGGCGTTGATGTGGTGGCTGGCGCGCACCTTCGAAGCGCAACTCGTCGACTTCCTCGAATGGTTGCAGCGCTATCAATGGTGGGCCGTGGGTATCTCGATCGCCGTCGTCGTACTCGTCAACCTCCGCAACCTCCGCTCCACCTGATTGCACCAGGGGTCAGACCCCTGGTGCAATCGCCGGATTCTGGCGCCCCCGCCTGTGTCGAACCGGCCCGACGTTGGTAGAACGACTGCCATGGCTCAAGTCACACTCGGCGGAAACCCCGTCAACACGTCCGGAGATCTCCCTGCAGTCGGCGCGTCTGCTCCTGCCTATTCGCTGGTCGGTGCCGACCTCGGCGGTTTCGACGGCGCCGAGTTCGCGGGCAGCAACGTGATCCTCAACATCTTCCCGAGCATCGACACGCCGACGTGCGCCGCGAGCGTCCGCCAGTTCAACGAGCGCGCCGCGGGCATGGACGAGACCGTGGTCGTGTGCGTCTCGGCCGACCTGCCCTTCGCGTTGGGCCGCTTCTGCGGCGCCGAGGGCATCGAGAACGTGAAGGTCGGCTCGACCTTCCGCTCCGACTTCGGCTCGGACTACGGCGTCACGCTGACCGACGGCAAGCTCCAGGGAGTCCTCGCCCGGGCAGTGGTCGTGATCGGCCCCGACGGCACGGTGAAGCACACCGAACTCGTCGGCGAGATCGCGCAAGAACCCGATTACGACGCCGCCCTCGCCGCCCTCTGATTGCACCTTGGGTCAGACCCCTGCTGCAATCGAGTCCGAAACACGAGTGCTGCAGTTCGCTCGACTGCTGCCCCGAACACCGGATCGGTCGCCACGCGGTTGCGGACCCGCGACACGGCCGATCGCAACGCATTGCGACTCGGGAACCGGAACGCTGCCTTCATCCAGGCTTCGGAGATGTGCGGCGTGTCGAGTACGAAGGCGAACGCCGTCGTGTCGTTGCCGAAGTGGCCGAGCACGACGTCGGTCCGCAGCCAGGGTGGCGCCGCCCGATGACCGAGGTAGGCGCGATGGCTCGACCAGCGGTACCGCTCGACACGATCGACGCCCGGTAGGTCGAGTGCGTTGCGGTGGATGTAGCGAGCAGCAGCCACGAGGTGGGCGTCACTGACGACCAGTCGCGAATGGAACCGCCCCCGGAACAGGGCACCGTCTCGCCCCACCCGATCGTTGAGATGGCGGGTGTAGATCGAACCGAGCCGTTGCATCGCGTCCGACAACCCGCCGTTCGGGCAGTGGAGCAGCAGGTGGTAGTGCGTCGTCATGAGGCAGTACGCGTGCGTCTCGACGCCGAACCGTTCGTACATGTCACCGAGCCTCGTTCCCAACTCGATCCGGTCGGAGTCGTCGAGGAACGCAGCTCGGTGATCAGCGCCGCGGTTCATGACGTGATGCCAGCCGTCTTCGATGTCGATGCGCAGAGGTCGTGCCATGTCGACCACTCTGACAAAGGGGTGTCACAGCGCGATTTCACGAGGGGTCTGACCCCTGGTGAAATTCCTACAGGAAGGCGTCGAGGGATCTCGACAGGCCCGGCACGCCTGGAATCTTCTTGCAGGCCAGGACGACACCGGGCATGAAGCTGTCGCGGTCATAGCTGTCCTGGCGGATGGTCAGCGTCTGGCCCTGCGCTCCCAGGATCACTTCCTGGTGAGCCACCATCCCGCGCATGCGAACCGCGTGCACCCGAATTCCGTTGGGGCCCTCCCCGCCGCGGGCGCCTTCGTAGACCTCGTCGGTGGTCGGATCGGGGGCGAACGCTCCCCCACGGGATGCGGCCATCCGCTCGGCGGTCTTCACGGCGGTGCCCGACGGCGCGTCGATCTTGCGGTCGTGGTGCAACTCGATGATCTCGGCGGTGTCGAAGAACGGCGCTGCCATCGCGGCGAAGCGCATCATCAGCACCGCCGAGATCGCGAAGTTCGGCGCGATCACGCAATTGGGACTGCGGCCGGTTCCGAACGCCGCTTCGAACATCGCGAAGTCGTCGGCCGTGAAGCCGGTCGTCCCCACGACGGCGTGGATGTCATGCTCGGCCAGCCACGGGAGCGCGAGGCGCGCCGCGTCGGCGACGGTGAAGTCGACGACGACATCGCACGCCGCCTCGGCGAAGGCATCGAGCACGCCACTCACTTCGATCCCCTCCACCGTCTCGCCGACGCCGACCGGATCGACAGCAGCCACGAAAACGAGATCGGGGTCAGCGACCACCGCCGCACAAACGGTTCGACCCATTCGTCCGGCAGCGCCGCTGACCCCGATTCTCATGTGTTCAGTCTGGCCGATGCGTTCGCATCGATCGCGATTGCAGCAGGGGTCTGACCCCTGGTGAAATCAGCGGTGGCGACGACGGCCGCCGCTGCGACCACCGTTGTCGCTCGCCGGACGGTCCGACTTCGGGCCGAGATCGCCGAGTTCATCGGCGAGCTGCGCGTCGAAGCTGTCCTCGAAGCTGACCTCGACGACGTCGACGCCCGAGCTCGCGGGTGCCGAGTCGGCGTCGTTCGAACGCTCCTTGCGGGGCGCACGCTCACGACGCTCGGACGAGCCGCTCGACTCACCAGACCCACCCTGCTTGGCGGGGGGCGGATCGCCGGCCGGCGTGAGGCTGACCTTGCCCTTGTCGTCGATCTCCTCGACGCGGACCTCGATCTCCTGACCCAACTCGAGCACGTCCTCGACAGCGTTGATGCGCTTGCCGCCACCGAGCTTCGAGATGTGCACGAGACCGTCGCGGCCGGGCAGGATGTTGACGAACGCACCGAACTTGGTGATGTTGACCACGCGGCCCATGTAGACCTTGTCGAGTTCGGCCTTCGGCGGATCGACGATCGCGAGGATCGCCGCCTTCGCCTCCTCCATGCGCCATGCCTCGACGGCACCGATGGTGACGATGCCGCGGGCACCGTCGTCGTCGACGCCGATGTCGGCTCCGGTCTCCTGCTGGATGGTGTTGATGACCTTGCCCTTCGGGCCGATCACTTCGCCGACCTTGTCGAGCGGGATGTGGATCGTGGTGATCTTCGGTGCCGTCTCGGCGACCTCGTCACGCGACGCCGGCAGACAAGCATTCATGACCTCGAGGATCTCGAGGCGGGCGACGCGGGCCTGAGCGAGCGCGGCGGTGAGCACGTCGGCGGGGATCCCGTCGATCTTCGTGTCGAGCTGCAGTGCCGTGATGGCGTCCTCGGTACCGGCGACCTTGAAGTCCATGTCGCCGAACGCGTCCTCGGAACCGAGGATGTCGGTCAGCGTGATGTACTTGCCGTCCTCGTAGATCAGACCCATGGCGATGCCGGACACGTGGCCCTGCGAGGGCACACCGGCGTCCATCAGCGACAGGCTCGAGGCGCACACCGACGCCATCGACGTCGAACCGTTCGACGACATGACCTCGGAGACGAGACGCAGCGTGTACGCGAAGTCTTCCTGGTTCGGGATGACGGGCAGGACTGCACGGGCGGCGAGCGCACCGTGGCCGATCTCGCGACGCTTCGGCGAACCGACGCGGCCGGTCTCGCCGTTGGCCCACGGCGGCATGTTGTAGTGGTGCAGGTAGCGCTTCGAGTCGTTCGGCGACAGCGAGTCGATCATCTGGTTCATGCGGGGCATGGCCATGGTCAACACGCTCATCACCTGGGTCTCGCCACGCTGGAACAGCGCCGAGCCGTGAGCGGTCGGCAGCACGCCGACTTCCGCGGAGATCGCCCGCAGATCGGCAACGCCACGGCCGTCCATGCGGACGCCCTCGTTCACGACGCGTGCCCGCATCAGCTTCTTGTTGAGCGAACGCACGGCCTCTTTGACCATGCTGTTCTGCCCGGCGAACTCGCCCGGCTCGTCCTTGGTGCCGCACAGCTCGGCGAGGATCTCGGCCGTGACGGCGTCGGTCGCTTCGTTGCGCTCGGACTTGTTGGCGATCGTGATGACCGGGGCGAGCTTGTCGCTGCCGGCCTTCTCGACGGCCGCGAAGATCTCCGGCGTGTAGTCGAGGACCGGGGTCCACTTCATCGGGGTGATCGGACCGTCGGTGGCGATCACCGATGCCACGAGCTGACGCTGCAGCGCAATCGACTCCTTGATCCACACCTTGCACGCTTCGAGACCGTCGGCGAGGACTTCCTCGGTGACCTTCTTGGCGCCATCGGCGTAGTAGTAGAACGCGTTCTCCGACCCACCGGCCTCGACCATCATCACGGCGACGTCACCGTTGTCCAGTTCGCGGCCGGCCACGACCAGCTCGAAGGTGCCGTTCTCGGCCTCTTCGTAGGTGGGGTGCGGAATCCACGAGCCGTCTTGGCTGTAGGCCATGCGGATGGCGCCGATCGGGCCCTCGAAGGGGATGCCCGAGATCATCAGCGCGGCCGACGCCGCGTTGATCGACAGCACGTCGTGCTGGTTGGACTGGTCGGCGCCGAGGACCGTGGTGACGATCTGGGTCTCGTTGCGGAATCCGTCGGGAAACGACGGGCGCAGCGGCCGGTCGGTGAGACGGCAGGTGAGGATTGCGTCCTCGGTCGGACGGCCTTCACGACGGAAGAACGAGCCGGGGATCTTGCCGGCGGCGTACGCCCGCTCCTCGACGTCCACCGTCAGGGGGAAGAAGTCCATACCGTCACGCACGCTCTTGGCGGCGTTGGCGGTGGTGAGGACCTTCGTACCACCGATCGATGCCACAACGGCACCCATCGACTGGGGGGCAAACTTGCCCGTCTCGAAGGTCAGGGTCTTCTCGGTTCCGGACACGGGTCCGGACACGATGATTGGGTCAGCCACAAGGGCTCCTTTCGCGTGCACTCCCCCTCGGGAGTGCGCCTCTTGGAGCGATCGGCCGGTTCCCAGTTGGTCAACCCGACACGGCCGGCACCGTCAGAAACGTGCAGCGTTCGGATTCAGCAACCGGCAACCGACAACGGTTCGCTCATGTTGCGGGGCCGGACGTTCCGACTCCGAATGGCACTCTATCTGGAGTTCGTCGCCGTGCGACGGCACGGGCGCACGGCCGGAGGGGTCAGCGGCGCAGGCCCTGATCGGCGATGATCTTGCGGTAGCGCTCGACGTCGATCTTCTTGACGTAGTCGAGCATGCGACGACGGCGGCCGACGAGCATCAGCAGGCCACGGCGGCTGTGGTGATCCTTCTTGTGGACCTTGAGGTGCTCGGTGAGGTGCGTGATGCGCTCGGTGAGCAGCGCGATCTGCACCTCGGGTGAGCCGGTGTCGGTCTCGTGGGTGCGGTACTTCTCGATCGTCGCCGTGGTGTTCGGTGTGGTGTCGGCAATGTCAGCCATGGTGTGTCGCCTTCTTGGTCGGAGGTCGCATCGGGTGCCGGATGGCTCCCGTGTGCATCACGCCCGCGCCGGAGATCCAGCCCGAACGGACCTCGCAATGCTACGGGCACGGATGGCACGCCACAACGGGACCCCGGATGGTGCTCCGGAGAGCAGATTCCGGTGGCGCAAGTACGCTCGCTCGTCGTGTCGCCCCGGATCGAAGTGCGCAACGTCGCGAAGTCGTTCGGGCCGCTCGACGCACTGGCACCGATCGATCTCCTCGTCGACGAGGGAGAGACGGTCACGCTGCTCGGGCCATCGGGGTGCGGCAAGACCACCCTGCTGCGGCTGATCGCCGGACTCGAACAACCGTCGTCGGGCGAGATCGTCGTCAACGGCATGTCGCCGACCGAGGCCCGGCGCCACAAGCAGATCGGCTTCGTTCCCCAGTCGCCCGCACTCCTTCCCTGGCGAACGGTTGAGGCAAACGCACGCCTTCTGCTCGACATCAACCGTCGGGCATCGCCGGCGACGCCGAGCGCGTCGGTCGACGACCTGCTCGACGAGGTCGGCCTCGGCGACTTCCGCGACGCCTACCCGCACGAACTCTCGGGTGGCATGCAGCAGCGCGTGGGGCTGGTGCGCGCGTTCGCGATCGACGCACCGATCCTCTTGATGGACGAACCGTTCGCCGCGCTCGACGAGATGACCCGTACCGACATGCGCCACCTGCTCGGTCGTCTGTGCGAACCGCTCGGCACGACCGTGTTGTTCGTCACCCACTCGATCCCCGAGGCGACATTCCTGTCCGACCGGGTCGCGGTGATGTCGTCACGACCGGGACGGGTCACCGAGGACATCGCGATCGACCTCGAACATCCGCGCCTGCCCGACGTCGAGGACACCGACGAGTTCTTTCACATCACGACTCGATTGCGGGCAGCGCTGAGCGATGGGATGCACCGGTGAGCCCGAACGTTCGACGCGTCGTCGCACCACTTGTCGGCATCGCCACGTTCTGCGTGCTGTGGGAGGCGGCTGTCCAGTTCTTCGACATCCGGCGGTTCGTCCTCCTGCCACCGTCGGAGATCTTGCGCCAACTCGCCGAAGCACCCGAGTTCTATTGGTCCAATGCCGTCACCACTGCCTGGCACATGGTGGTGGGACTCTCGATCGCCATGGCCTGCGCGATCGTCGTCGGCGCGCTGATGGCGTCATCGCGGTTCATCGAGGAGGCCACACAACCGGTGCTGATCCTGATCCTGGTGACACCCTGGGTGGCCTACATCACCTCGGTCGTGCTGTGGCTCGACGGCGGAGCGCCGACGATTCTGTTCATGGTTGCCTTCACCGCATTCCCCGTGTGCACGTTCGGGGTGGTCGGCGGAATGAAGTCTGCCGACCCCGCCGCTCGGGAACTTCTCGCCAGCGTCGACGCACGCCCGTGGGAGGTCTTCTGGAGGCTGCGGCTGCCGGCATCGCTGCCGTCGATCTTCACGACGTTGCGGTTCGCACTCGGCCTGGGGCTGGCCGCCGCATACTTCGCCGAAGGTTCAGCACTCACCCGCGACGGCCTCGGCGCGATCGGGCGGACCGCCGCAGCGAGCAATCAGGCCGAGACATTGTGGGCGACGATCACCTCGGCTGCGCTGCTCGGCATCGTCGGCCTGCTCTTCATCTCGGTGCTCGAGCGCAGCCTGCTGAAGTGGCACGTATCGCAGCGCTCCTGACGACCACCGTGACTGCCCGATCGGGGGAGTTGCGTGGCATCATGAGGCCCCGAAACCTCCCCAGAACTGGACCACCGATGCGACTTCGCACCACAATCTCGCTCGCCATCGTTCCCGTCGTCGTGTTCGCCGCATGCAGCAGCGACGGCGACTCGTCGACCGACGACGCGAGCACCGACACGAGCGGCGTCGAGACCGCCACGTCCGATTCGTCGAGCGGAGGTGCTGAGGTCGTCGCCGGCGCGGCCTTCCCCGCCGATCGATGTGCTGCCAACGAGGCCGCTGGCACCATCACCTACCTCACCGGGTTCGACTTCGCCGCCACGGCCTCGATCGTCGACATCATCGTCGCCGACGCCAACGGGTACTACGACGACATGTGCCTCGACGTCGAGATCACTCCGAGCTTCTCGACGGCCAACTACCCACTCATCGCCGAGAACGACGCCCAGTTCTCCTCAGGAGGCTCGTTCAGCGAGGTGGTTGCCTTCGCCGCCGCCAACGATGCTGAATTCGTTGTGACCGCCGTCGAGGGTCCGACCGCCATCGACTCGCTCATCGTCAAGCCGGGCATCGCCGCCGAACTCGCCGACCTCGCCGGCTCGACGATCGGGGTCAAGGGCAAGCTGCCTCCCAGCATCGCGGCCATGCTCGCCACCGCTGGACTGGTCGAGAACGAGGACTACGAGACGGTGCTGCTCGACGGTTTCGATCCAACGGCGCACATCGCCATCGAGTCGATCGACGGATTCCCGGGCTACAAGAGCAACGAGCCCGGCACACTCGAACGCGCCGGCATCGAGTTCGACCTGTTCGACCCGCTCGACTACGACATCCCGGGCTCGTTCGGCATCATCTACGGCAATGCTGGATTCATCGCCGAGCACCCCACCGCCGCCGAGGATTTCATGCGCGCCACGATGCTCGGCCTCGCCGACGCGATCGCCGACCCTGAGGCCGCCGCGAACACGGCGGTCGAGTTGATCAACTCGGGCGGCAACCCCAACTTCCTGTCGCCGGAAGGCGAGGTGTTCCGCTGGACCACCGATGCCGCCCTCATCTCCGAACTGACGCCCGCCGGAACGGGCTACGGCGTCGCCGACGTGGCGGCGCTCCAGGACGAACTCGACACCTACGCCGAGGTCGGGTTGTTCGGTGACGCAGAAACCCCGAGCGCTGCCGACTACCTCAGCGACATCCTCGATCGCATCTACGACGCCGACGCCAAGGTGATCTGGCCCGCCGGCTAAGGCTCACCCGGCTGCGGCCGCGTCGTCGGGTTCGGGTGGGTCAGGCAAGCAGATCGCGGGCGTGGGCGACATCGTGGCCGAGCTGCGCGATCAGTGCGTCGACACCGTCGAACTTGCGCTCGCTGCGCAGGAAGTACTCGAAACGGACGTGGGCAGTCTCGCCGTAGAGATCGACGTCGATGTCGAGCAGGTGCGCCTCGAGCAGAGAGGTGTCGGCGTGCTCGTAGAACGTCGGTCGGCGCCCGAGGTTGATCGCGCATCCGTTGACATCGCCGTTCGGGCGCTCGTACACGCCGGCGTACACGCCATCGGCGGGAAGGCACATCCCGGCAGGCACCGCGACGTTCGCCGTGGGGAAGCCGAGCAGCCGCCCACGCTGGTCACCCGCGAAGACCTCGCCGCGGACCTCGTACGGACGACCGAGCATCGCGTTCGCGCGAGTGATGTCTCCGCCGGCGAGGGCGCGTCGGATCGCGGTGCTGCTGACCGGTTCATCGATCCCGTCGAGGCGCATCACGAGCTGGATCGGCTCGACATCGAAATCGGCGTCGACGCCGACCTTGCGGAGCAGATCGACGTTGCCGTCGCGATGACGTCCGAAATGGAAGTCCTCACCGACCACGATCACCCGAGTCTGCAGACATTGCACCAGGACCCGATCGACGAACGACTCGGGGCTCTCGGCGGCTTGGTCGGCGTCGAACGGGACGACGACGACAGCATCGACACCCGTCGACTCGAGCAGCTCCATCTTCTGATCAGGACTCGTCAGCAGGTTCGGTGCCGATTCCGGTCGAACCACGCTGGCCGGATGGCGGTCGAAGGTCACGACGACCGACCTCGCCCCGACGTCGGCCGCACGCCGCTTCACCTGGTCGATGACGGCGCGATGGCCGAGATGCACGCCGTCGTAGGCCCCGATCGTGATCACCGCGCGTTCGTCCGTCCACGGACAGCTCTGGAGGTCGGTCACGACGAGCACGGTGGCAACGCTAGCGGCGCCGCTACCTCTGCGAAGCAGTCACCGGGGCAGCACCACAGCCGGCTTGGCCTGGCCACGAAACGCCTCATAGACGGCCAGCAGCTCGCCCGCGGTGTCGAACACCGCCCACGGGCCCTCGCCATCCCACGCATCGAGCACGCGTCCGTTGCCGACGAGCCCCGCCACGTCGTCGTCGACCGTGACCGCGATCAGCGAGCGCACCGCGCTGGCGACCGGGAGCAGTTCGCACGAATCAGGCCCCGCGGCCTCGGCGAGCGTGAACTCGCCGACATGAGTTCGGCGGAGAGTGCGCAGATGCGCTCCCCCGCCGAGCAGACGTCCGAGATCATCGGCGAGCGTGCGGATGTAGGTGCCGGCGGAACACTCGACATCAACGCTCAGCACTCCGGGCTCGGCCCAGTCGATCACGTCGAAGTGGTGGATCGTCACCGGTCGGGGTGCCCGTTCGACTTCGATGCCCTCGCGTGCCAGTTCGTGGAGTCGCTTGCCGTCGATCCGTATCGCCGAGACCATCGGCGGCACCTGCTCGATGTCACCGACGAGGTGCTCGGCAACAGCGTGTCGGGCGTCGTCGATGGTCACGGTCGACATGTCGAACGTGGCCAGCACGTCGCCCGAGTCGTCGAGCGTGGAGGTGGCCGCACCGAGGACGATCTCGCCCGTGTACCCCTTGCGGGTCTTCTCGACGAAGCGCAACAGCCGAGTCGCCTTGCCGACGGCGACGACGAGAACTCCGGTCGCGTCGGGATCGAGCGTGCCGCCATGGCCGACCTGGCGCTCGCCGAATCGTCGGCGGAGCATGCCGACGACATCGTGGCTCGTCACCCCGGCGGGCTTGTCGACGACGGCGATCCCGTGCGTCGTCGCCGGCTTGCGCCGTGCCATCAGACCTCGGTGGAATCGTCGGCGTCCGACGCCTCGGCCGCTGCCGATGCCTCGCGTTCGATGCGTGCCCGATCCGACTTCAAGATCTCGTCGATGCGGGCCGCCGAGCGGATCACCATGTCGGGACGGAAGTCGAGGATCGGGGTCTTCTTCGCCCGGATCTGCTTCGCGATCGAGGACTGCAAGCGGATCCGATGATCGGCGAATGCTTCGAGGATCTCAGCGTCGCCGTCCTCATCAGCGAGCGAGTCGAAGAACACGATCGCCCGGTTGAGTTCCGGGTCGACGTCGATACCGGTCACGGTCACGAACGTGAGCCGTTCGTCGTCGATGCGTACGAGTTCGTCGGCGATGATCTCCTGCAAGGTGGTGCTCACCCGTGCGCTGCGCGAGTACTTCGGGGTGCTGCTGCGACTACCACTGCGACTGCTGCGCTTGCCTGCCATCGAAAACCTCCTCGGTGAGAATTTCACCAGGGGTCAGACCCCTGGTGCAATCAGGTGAAGTCGGGGGCGACCCGGTTGGATCGCTTGAGCTCGGCCATGCCGGACATGGTGGCCAGCTTCTCGACGGCATCCCACAGCTCGACCGCCTCGACGCCGGAGGGAGCCTTGGAGATCACCGGCCCGAAGAAGCTCGCCTCATTGTCGGCGCCGGGGTGGAACGTGAGGATCGGCGTACCGACGTCCCTGCCGGTGCGGCTCAACGCCAACTCGGTGTCGGCGCGGATGTACTCGTCGTGCGACTCGTCGTCGGCGGCGTCGAGGTGCGACTCGGAGAACCCGGCGCCCGACAGGAGACCCTTGTACCACACCAGCGAGTCGTCACGAGCGGCCTCGCGCTCGGCACCCACATGCAGCGCTTCACCGATCGTGGTGTACCACCGGCCGACAGCCGTCGGGTCGCCCCCGCTCAGCCGAATCGAGTCTGCGATCCGCAAGCCCTGCTGGCCGAGATAGTGGCCGGCCCGATACCGCGGCGTGTACCACTCCTGGGTGTTGTCCTCGTTGAGTATCCACAGCGAGATGAACCGCCAGTCGACCTCGTAGTCGCGCAGCTCGCTGACGTTCGTCACCCATCGCGAGGTGATCCACGCCCACGGGCAGACAGGATCGAAGAAGAAATCGAGGTCAGCGGACATCACTGCAACCTACCGGGACGAACCCCGCTGGCCGATCACGTACGAGCGATCTCGACGTCCTGGTAGGTCTCGATCAGGTCACCCGGCTTGAGGTCCTGAAAGTCCGACAGGCCGATACCGCACTCGAAGCCCTCGCGGACCTCGCGTGCATCGTCCTTGAACCGCTTGAGCGACGTGATGTCGCCCTTCCAGATGATCGTGCCGTCGCGCAGGAAGCGCACCTTCGAACCGCGGGTGATGACACCGGAGCGCACATAGCAACCGGCGATCGCACCCAGCTTGGGCACCCGGAAGATCTCGCGGACCTCGGCTTCGCCGGTGACCTGCTCCTCGAACTCGGGCTCGAGCATGCCGATGACGGCCTGCTCGATGTCCTCGAGGAGCTTGTAGATGATCTCGTAGGTACGGATCTCCACTTCTTCCTGCTCGGCGAGCTTGCGGGCCTTGCCATCGGGACGCACGTTGAAGCCGATGATCGTGGCGTTCGTGGCGTTCGCCAGGGTGATGTCGTTCTCGGTGATCCCGCCGACGGCGCGATGCACGAAGCTGACGTCGACCTCGTCGCGTTCGAGGCGTCGCAGCGACTCGGTGACCGCTTCGAGCGAACCCTGCACGTCGGCCTTCAGGATCAGGTTGACGGCGGCCTTCTCGCCCGACTGGATCTGGGCGAAGATGTCTTCCAGCTTCGTGCCCGTCTTGACCCGGGCGTCCTCACGCAGATGCTTCGCCTTGAGGCGCAGCTCACGTGCTTCGGCGACCGTGCGGGCGATCTTGTCGTCGGGGGCCGCACGGAACTCGTCGCCGGCCTCGGGCACGAGCGACAGCCCGAGCACCTGCACCGGCGTGGACGGACCGGCCACCTTGACCTGTTCGCCCTTGTCGTTGATCATCGCTCGGACCTTGCCCCACGCGGCTCCCGCCACGATGGGGTCGCCGACCTTGAGCTCGCCCTTGTCGACGAGGATCGTGGCGACCGGGCCCCGGCCCTTGTCGAGCTGCGCTTCGATCACGATGCCCTTGGCGCGCCCGGTGGGGTTCGCCGTGAGCTCCTCGAGCTCGGCGACGACCTGCAACTGCTCGATCAACTCGTCGACGCCGACGCCCTGGAGCGCCGACATCTCGACGACGATCGTGTCGCCACCCCACGACTCGGGCACGAGTTCGTACTCTGCGAGCTGCGTGAGCACACGCTGCGGATCGGCGTTGTCCTTGTCGATCTTGTTGACCGCCACGACGATCGGCACATCGGCCGCCCGAGCGTGGTTGATCGCCTCGATCGTCTGCGGCATGATCCCGTCGTCGGCGGCGACCATCAACACCACGATGTCGGTGGCGTCGGCACCGCGGGCACGCATCTGCGTGAACGCTGCGTGGCCGGGGGTGTCGAGGAACGTGACCGAGCCGTGCTCGTTCTGCACCTGGTAGGCACCGATGTGCTGGGTGATGCCGCCGGCCTCGCCCTCGACGACGTTGGCGCCGCGAATGTGGTCGAGCAGGGTGGTCTTGCCGTGGTCGACGTGACCCATCACGGTGATCACCGGGGGACGCGGTTCCTGCATCTCGTCGTCGTCGGAGTCGTCGAACAACTTCTGCAGTTCGACCTCTTCCTGCTGGCCGGGTTCGACCAGCAGGATCTCTGCACCGACCTCGAGCGCGAACAGCTCCATCTGCTCGTCGGCGAGCGTCATGGTGGCCGTGACCATTTCGCCGTTGTTGAGCAGGAAGCGCACGACATCGGCAGCGGTGCGGTTCAGCTTGGGAGCGAACTCCTGTGCCGACACGCCGCGCTCGATGATGACCACGCCCTCGGGAACGGGAGCGTCGGACGACGTGTAGGTCGTGAACTGTGGCTGCAGGTCGTCCTGGTCGCGACGACGACGCCGACGACCGGTACGACGCGGCGGACGCCGCTGACCGCTGGGACGGTTGCCTCCGGGACGGCCGGGGCCGCCACCACCAGGCCCGCCACCGGGGCCGCCGGGACGACCGCCTGGGCCACCGCCGGGGCCACCACCAGGACGCGGCGTGAATCCGCCGGGACGAGGACGGGCGCCGCCGGGGCCGCCACCAGGACGCGAGCCGGCAGGGCGCGCCGAGCCGGGCGGAGGCGGGATGACCTTGCCGCTGGGCGACAGCGGACGGCCGGGTGGCGGCGGGATGGCCTTGCCGCTCGGCGACAACGGACGCTCGGCGGGTGCATCCTCGGGACGGTCCGGTGCGGGACGACGGGCCTCGCCCGGCGCCACTGGGTGCTCGGGCGGACGGCCGTCGGCGGCGGGACGGCCGCTCGAGATCACGCGGGACGACGCGTCCGCGACCTCCGCAGGCGCGGGCGCCGGAGCGGTCGCGACGGGCGCCGGTTCTGGCTCGGGCGTCGGTGCGGACTCGACGGGCGCTGGCTCGGGGGACGTCACGGGCTGCGCGGATGCCACGGGTTCGGGGGAAGCAGCGGGCGGCGTCGGCGCCGGTTCGCTCTCCGGTGCCTCGACAACCGCGGGAGTGGCGTCGACCGGCGTCTCCTCGACGGTCGCTGTGCGAACCTCGGGCTCCGGAGTCGGCTCGGGTGCAACGTCGACGGCCACCTCGGCCGCGACGGCAGGTGCCGTCGCTTCATCGTCCGCTGGGGCGGCATCGACAGGCTTCTCTGCTGCCGGTTTCGCTGGCGCCTTTTTGGCGGGCTTCGGCTTCGCGTCGGATCCGCCGGCCGCCTGCTTCTTGGCGGCTGCCTTCTTCGCCGGCGCCTTCTTCGCCGGCTTGGCCTCTTCGGGTTGTTCGTCACGGGTCAACCCATCGCGCTCGAGCGCGACGGGTCACCATGTCGGCGTACGCCTCGGCGAGCGAGGACGACGGGCCCTTGGCGGCAACGCCGAGCACACCGCAGAGGTCCAGGACCTCGGCGTTCGTCATCCCGAGCTCTTTCGCGAGCTCGTGGATCCTGATCTTCTTCGCAGCCACGTTGTCGATTCAACCTTTCACAGTCGTCTTTGCCTCGCGGATGCTGGAATCAATGCGCATCCGGGTGTTCCTCACCGTCGGCCCCTCGACCGACCAGTTCGCTGATTGCACGTTCGTCGTCAGCGCCGACCTCTCGCCGCCACCCACGAGCGAATGCTCGTCGGGACAGCGCGGCATCGACGCACGCAGCAGCGGCGATCTCCCCCGCTGCGGTGCTCCGACACAGCCACGCCCCGCGCCCGTTGCTCGGGCCATCGACCACGACACCGACATCCGACCTCGTGACACGCACGAGGGCAGACTGCGGACGTCGCTGCCGACAGCCAATACAGCTGCGGACGGGTTCGGGACGGTCGGCAACACTCAGTCGTCGCCGCCGTTCTTGGTGGCGGGCTCGTCGTCCGCGCTGGTGGCGGGCTCGTCGCTGGCGCTTCCCTCGGCAGGTGTGTCAGCAGCCTCGTCGCTGGACTCGGTTGCTTCGGCGTCGGGCTCGGCCGCAGCTTCGCTGGCGGCGGCGGCTTGGGCTTGCCAGTCGGACTCGCTGATGACGCTGCCGTCCGCGGCGTGCCACTCCATCTCGCCGGTCTCGGCGTTGGCGCGCCATTCGCCGTCGGCGTACTCGACGTCGGCGTCGCGGCCACCGGCCGGGATCCCCTCGGCGAGTTGCGTCTCGGAACGGATGTCGACACGCACGCCGGTGAGACGCGCAGCGAGGCGGGCGTTCTGACCCTCACGGCCGATCGCCAGGCTCAGCTGGTGGTCGGGCACGATCACGTCGGCGGCGGTGCCGTCCTCGGAGATGTTCACCGCCGTCACCTTCGCCGGCGACAGGGCCTTGGCGACGAAGTCGGCCAGATCCTCGCTGAACGGCACGATGTCGATCTTCTCGCCACGCATCTCGTTGACGACCATGCGCACACGGCCGCCGCGGGCGCCGACGCACGCGCCGACCGGGTCGACGTTGTGGTCATTCGACCAGACGGCGATCTTGGTGCGGTGGCCAGGTTCACGAGCGCAGGCCTTGATCTCGACGATGCCGTCGGCGATCTCGGGCACTTCGAGTTCGAACAGGCGCTTGATGAGACCCGGGTGTGTGCGCGAGACGACGATCTGCGGACCCTTCGGCGTGCGACGCACCTCGACGATGTAGGCCTTCTGACGATCGCCCTGGGCGGGCCGCTCGAACGGCACCTGCTCGGCCTGCGGCAGCAGCGCCTCGACCCGACCGAGGTCGAGCAATGTGTAGCGCGCGTCGGTGCGCTGGATGATGCCGGTGACGATGTCGCCCTCGCGGTTCGCGTACTCCTCGAACTTGCGCTCGGATTCGACCTCGCGGATGCGCTGGCTCATCACCTGGCGGAATGTCTGCGCCGCGATGCGACCCAGTTCTTCCTTCTTCGGAGTGTCATTGCGCTCGTTGACCCAGTTGCCGTCTTCGTCGACGTCGTAGGCGATGAACGAGAACTCCATCGTCTCGGGGTTGACCTCGACGACGACCTCGTCGGCGGCATCAGGACGACGCTTGTAGGCCGATGCGAGAGCATCGACGAGGACGTGCAGCAGCGTGTCCTCGGAGATGCCCTTCTCCTGGGCCAGCATGCCGATGGCCTCGCTCATGTCGAGGTTGCTCATGACGCTTGCTTCTCCTTGTTCGATGGTTTCGGAGTCTTCTTCTTGCTGTTCGCGCCGGACATCTGCTTGCCGGGCTTCGGCTTCGGTCCCCACTCGAAGACGGTTCTGGCCTTGTCGACATCGGCAATCGGCACGATGCGCTCGATACCGTCGTCGAGCAGCACCGTCGCTGAGCTCTCGTCGGCGGCACTCAGCACACCCTGGATGCGACGGGGGTCGGCCTGGGGGTCGCGCAGGCGGATGCTGACGATCTTGCCGACCTCGCGCTGGTAGTGGGCGGCGGTGCGCAAGGCACGTTCCAGACCGGGGCTCGTGATCTCGAGCGTGTAGTGCCCCGCGATCGGATCCTCGTGGTCGAGTTCGCGTGAGATCAGGCGGGTGGCCAGCGACAGCGAGTCGAGCGTGATCCCGCCCTCGGAGCCCGCGGGCGTGTCGAGCGTGACGCGCATCGTGGCACCGCGGCGCTCGATGTCGTACACGTCGAGTTGGAGGTCGGCAGCGATCGGTGCCACAAGTGCGTGAACACGATCGATCTCGGTCGACGCACTCATCCGAACTGCCTCCTTTCAACAAACAAGGCGTGGGGCTCAGCCCCACGCCTTTCGGTACCAAACCAAATGGAGGGGTCATCATAGCAGCGCCCCGACCTGCTCGGACAGGGGGTCGAACCGCAAGCGATGAGTCTTCGCGCGACCCGTCAGCGCGGAAACTCATCGCTCATCTCTCTGGTGGGCGCGGTCGGTACAGTGCCGCCGTGCTTCGGATGTCGACTCTGTTCCTGCGGACCCTGCGTGACGACCCGGCTGACGCCGAGGTCGCGAGCCATCGGCTCCTCGTCGCGCGCCGGCTACATCCGGCGTGCGGCGCCCGGCGGTTTCTCGTGGTTGCCGCTCGGCTGGCTCGTCTACCGCAACGTCGAGCGGATCGTGCGCGAGGAGATGGACGCCGCGGGATTCCAGGAGGTCCACTTCCCCGCGCTGCTTCCCCGCGAGCCGTATGAAGCCACCGGCCGCTGGACCGAATACGGCGACAACCTGTTCCGCTTGCAGGACCGCAAGGGCGCCGACTTCCTGCTCGCCCCCACGCACGAGGAGATGTTCACCCTGCTGGTGAAGGACATCTGCGGGTCGTACAAGGATCTGCCGCTGTCGATCTATCAGATCCAGACCAAGTACCGCGACGAGGCCCGGCCGCGCGCCGGCCTGCTGCGCGGGCGCGAGTTCGTGATGAAGGACTCCTACAGCTTCGACCTCGACGACCACGGCCTCCAGGTCTCCTACGACGCTCATCGAGCGGCCTACATCTCATTGTTCGATCGTCTCGGCCTGCCGTACGTGATCGTGTCCGCGATGTCCGGGGCGATGGGTGGATCCGCCTCCGAGGAGTTCCTCGCACCGATGGACGTCGGCGAGGACACCTTCATCCGTTGTACATCGTGCGACTACGCCGCGAACGTCGAGGCCGTCGTCACGCCCGCTCCACCCGCGATCGCGTTCGAGGGGCTGCTGGCCGCGGTCGTCCACGACACCCCCGACACGCCGACGATCGCCACGCTCGTCGATTTCGTCAACGGCAATCCGGCGTTGCGACACCCCGATCGCGACTGGACGGCTGCCGACACGTTGAAGAACGTCGTCGTCAAGCTTCGTCATCCCGACGGCACGATCGAACCGTTGGCGATCGGCCTGCCCGGCGACCGCGAAGTCGACATGAAGCGCCTCGAAGCGCAGTTGGCCCCCGCCGAGGTCCAGACGTTCGACGAGGCTGACTTCGCGAAGCACCCGGCGCTGGTCAAGGGCTACATCGGCCCCGGCGTACTCGGGACGAACAACGCATCGGGCATCCGCTACCTGCTCGACCCCCGCATCGTCGACGGCACCGCGTGGATCACTGGCGCCGACTCGCCCGGCAACCACGTGATCGACCTGGTCGCAGGCCGCGACTTCACGCCAGACGGCACGATCGAGGCCGCCGAGATCCGCGACGGTGACGTGTGCCCGGTGTGCGCCTCGCCGGTCGAAATCGCTCGGGGCATCGAGATCGGCCACATCTTCCAGCTCGGGCGCAAGTACGCCGAAGCGCTCGATCTCAAGGTGCAGGACGAGCACGGCAAGCCCGTCACGCCCACGATGGGCTCCTACGGCGTCGGTGTCACCCGTGCGCTCGCGGCGATCGCCGAGGCGAACCACGACGACATCGGTCTGGTGTGGCCCCGGGAGATCGCGCCCGCCGACGTGCACGTCGTCATCGCGGGCAAGGCCGACGGCCCGCAGATCCCCGCCGGCGAGCAGTTGGCCGCCGACCTCGAGGCCGCCGGTCTGCGGGTACTCCTCGACGACCGCTATGGCCCGTCACCGGGCGTGAAGTTCAAGGACGCTGAGCTGATCGGCATCCCGACGATCGCCATTGTCGGCCGCGGCGTCGGCGACGAAACCAACCCGACGATCGAGGTCAAGGACCGCCGCTCCGGCGATCGCCAGGACGTCGGTCTCGCCGACGTCGTCGCCCACCTCGTCACCACCTGCCGCTGACGCCCGCCGTCGACTGCATCCGTCCGAAAAATGCCTGGTTCGTCGCGCTCAGCGCGCAGATCCAGGCATTTTCGGGCTGGGGTGGGTCAGGAGTGGCGGAGGAGGCCTTGGTCGATGACCACGCGCTCGGTCGAGGGGTCGGCGGGATCGACGGCGCTCGTGGTGAACAAGGTTTCGCCGTCACCTGACCACATCGAGATCGTGAGGGTGTCGCCGGGGAGGACCGGCGCCGCGAAGCGGGCCTCGATGTGGTGGAACTTCGCCGGATCGCTGTCGCACGCGGTGTGCAGGAGTGCCCTGCCGGTGAAGCCGTAGCTGCACAGCCCATGAAGGATCGGACGGTCGAAACCGCCGATCGCCGCGAACGCCGGGTCGGTGTGTAGTGGGTTGCGGTCGCCGGACAGCCGGTACACGAACGCCTGGTC
This sequence comes from Ilumatobacteraceae bacterium, assembly GCA_963774765.1. Lineage (GTDB taxonomy): Bacteria > Actinomycetota > Acidimicrobiia > Acidimicrobiales > Ilumatobacteraceae > Sva-07. The sequence goes on along the minus strand of CAVZGP010000011.1, from coordinate 771,977 downwards.
GATCGAGGTCTGGTACGAAACGACCTGGTCGGGGTCCCGTTCTGGTGGGACGTTCTTCGGGCCTGACGGCCCCCGGTCGCCACCCCAACCGCCTTCGCCGCGGATGAACGCCGACGACGTGTTGGTGTACAGCGGCTCGCCGTCCATCACGGCCCGTGACTCGGTGACGACGACAGCGGCTTTGCCCTTGTCGTACATCGCCACCAACTCGCTCGTGATCGTGGCAGTGCCGGCGACCGGAATCGGACGGTGGAGGGTGACGGCCTGTTGGCCGTGCACGAGCAACGCCGGATTGAACGTACCGATGTTGCCCATCGCCGACCCTCTCCCCCACCCGATCACCACGGGGAAGGTGGGCAACACCAACTGGTCGACGCCGTTCGTGTTCTCGGTGGTGAACGCCAATTCCTCGTGGCCGGCACCGATGCCGACCGCGTAGAGGAGGGCATCCTTGGAGGTCCAGCTGACCTCGACGGGGTCGCTGGTCGAGCCGACGGCATCGGGATTGAGTGGCATCTGGGTCTCGCTTTCAGTGGAGGAGTAGTCGTGCGGGTCAGGAGTTCAACATCGTCTGTGGCCAGCCGCCCGGATCGCCACTCATGCCCGAGTTCGGTCGGGCGTTCGCGAGGAGGTCGGCGACCGCCGGGCCCATCTTGGTGGGGTCGTCGATCGGCGTGGTCGACGGGCCACGCACCCAGCCTTCGGCGACGGCGAGCGTCTGTCCGGACGCCTCGAAGACGCGTCCGGTGACACCAGCGGCTTCGTCCGAGCACAGCCAGGTGACGATCGGAGCGATCCAGTGCGGGGCACGGGCCTCGCGCTCCTCGTCGGTCTCGGGGGCGGGCCCGAGGCCTTCGGTCATGCGGGTGAGCGCCACGGGGCCGACCGCGTTGACCGTCACGCCATAGCGGGCGACTTCGAGCGCCACGATGTTCGTGAACGCGGCGATCCCCGCCTTCGCCGCGCCGTAGTTCGCCTGGCCGGGGTTGCCGTAGATGCCCGACACCGACGTCGTGTTGACGATGCGGCCGCTGACCGGCTCTCCCGCCTTGGCTCGCTCACGCCAGTACGCCACCGCCCATCGCGACGGAGCGAACGTGCCTTTGAGGTGCACGTTGATCACCGAGTCCCACTCCTCCTCGGTCATGTTGGCGAGGACCCGGTCGCGGAGGATTCCGGCGTTGTTGACGAGTGCGTGGAGGTCGCCGAACGTCTCGATCGCGGTGTTGATCATCCGCTGCGCACCCTCCCAGTCGGCGACGTTGTCGCCGTTGGCGACCGCCTCGCCACCCATTTCGATGATCTCGTTGACCACCTGCTGGGCAGGCGAGATGTCGCCACCGCTGCCGTCGACGTTGCCACCGAGGTCGTTGACGACCACCTTGGCACCTTGGCGGGCGAGGCTCAGCGCGTGCTCGCGCCCGATCCCCCGTCCGGCCCCCGTAACGATCGCGACCCGACCCTCGCACAACCCACTCATCGACTGCTCCCTTGCTCGTATCGACACACCCGCGGCGTGACCCGTCGGCATCGTAGAGTCGGCGGCGTGTGCGACTGCCAGCGGACGAGACGCGAGTTGTTGACAGGGGCGCTCGGTGCCGCGGCGGTGATGGGACTGGCGGCATGCGGCCAACGAGCCGACAACTCCGATGAGGGGTTGTCACGGCTGCCACCCGTGGCGTCACTCGCCAGCGTCGAGGTGGCACCTGGACTGCGAATCCACCCGCGCAACGACTGGGGTGCGGATCTCCCACCGAAGGGTGCGATCGCACCGGAGACCGTCAAGTTCCTGTTGATCCACCACACCGCGTCGAGCAACAACGTGCCCGATCCTCGGGCGATCATCCGCCAGACCTACGCGTTCCACACCGGACCGGACAAGCGTTGGCCCGACATCTGCTACCACTTCATGATCGGGCCGGATGGTTCGATCTGGGAAACACGCGCGGGATCGCTCGCTGGACCGGTGGTCGCCGACGCCACCGGCGGCAACCAGGGCTACGCACAGCTCGTGTGCCTGATCGGCGACTTCCAGAACCAGCCGCCGACGCCCGCCGCACAGGACTCGTTGATGCGGATGCTGATCCATCTTTCGGACCGGTACGGCGTCGACACCGACCCGGCGGCCACGACCACGTTCGTGTCCAGGGGATCGGACAAGTACCGCTCCGGAACCACGATCACCACCTCGACGATCTCAGGTCACCGCGACGTCACCTACACCGCATGCCCGGGCGACAGCGGCTATGCGCTGCTTGCGGGATGGCGCAGTCGGGTCCACGCGACCCGACTGCAGCGCGCCGATCCGGGCCCGACGAAACGGGCCGTTCGTCTTGGCGTACACCTGACCTGACCGACGACGCTCACGACCACGCCCGTAGCCTCTCGGGCGTGAACGCACCGACCACGACGCCACGCGAGCACCTCACCACCGACGTCGTCATCGTCGGGCTGGGCCCGGCCGGGAGCGCAGCAGCCATCGAGCTGCGCCGAGCAGGCCGCTCGGTCGTGGCGATCGACAAGGCCGTGTTCCCACGTGACAAGTGCTGCGGCGACGGGCTCACCACGCTCGGGTTGCGTGAGCTCGAGCACCTCGGACTCGATCGGGAGACGATCCCCGATTGGTTCGAGGTCGGCGGTGCAACGATTCGCTCACCGAGCGGTCGCGAGGTGTTCGTTCCGCTGCCTTCCACCGGCACCTACGCTGCGGTCGCGCCACGGCTCCAGCTCGATGATGCATTGGTTCGGATGGCCCGCGACCTCGGTGCCGACATCCGCGACGGCCACGGATTCCAGCGGCTCGAGGATCATGCCGACCACGTCACGGTGACGGCCGACGGACTGGACATCGAAGCCCGCTACGTGATCGCCGCCGACGGGATGTGGAGCCCGGTGCGCAAGTCGGTCGGAGCGAACGAGCCCGGCTACCTCGGTGAGTGGCACGGCTTCCGGCAGTACGCCCGAGAGGTCAGCGGCCCGGCGTCGCAGCAGCTCTACGTCTGGTTCGAACCCGACCTGCTGCCGGGATACGCGTGGTCGTTCCCGCTGCCGAACGGTCGCGTGAACATCGGGTTCGGCGTGTTGCGCGACGGCGCCCGCCGGATCCAGGACATGAAGCAACTCTGGGCCGACCTGCTGAATCGTCCGCACATCGTCGACGCGCTCGGCGAGGGCTTCGCGCTCGAGGACCGCCACACGGCGTGGCCGATCCCGGCCCGCATCGACGAGGCCACTCTGAGCGCAGGTCGCGTGTTGTTCGCCGGCGACGCCGCGATGGCCACGGACGTGATGACCGGCGAGGGCATCGGCCAGGCGCTGCTGACCGGCCGTCTCGCTGCCGAAGCGATCGTCGCCGCGGGCGCCCTCCAGCCCGACGACGCAGCCGCGATCTATCGAGCCGAGGTGGCGCATCACCTGATCGCCGATCATCGGATGTCGCTGGCGCTGGGTTCGATCCTGACCACGCCATGGGGTGCGCGCGGAGCGATCCGAGTTGTCGCCGCGAGCGGTGGGTGGGGCAAGCGGAACTTCGCGAGGTGGATGTTCGAGGACGAACCCCGGGCGCTGCTGCTCACCCCCAGCCGCTGGCACCGACGCTTGCTCAACCGACCCGGCGCCTGGGCGCCGCTGGTGTAGTTCAGGCTCGGGGATCGCCTGGAGGAGGTGCCCAGAAGTCGACATCGTCGACACGACCCGAGATGCCGTCGACGTCGATGTCCTCCGGATCACCCGGGGCCTCGGACACGATCACGACGTCGTCCTGCTTCGGCGGGCCTTCGTAGACGTCACGCAGCCCGATCATCGCTCCGGCTGCGGCTGCGCCGAGGACGCCGCCCTTGCGCCGGCCGGCCTCGATCATCGACAGCCGACGGGCAGCGGCGACTTCCTCGGCCTCGATACGCGCGACGTCGATGCTTGCGGCCAGTTCGGCGTCGAGCGCTGCCGCCGCGGCGGTGTGGGGGTCCTCGTCGGGTGCATCGGCCACCGCACCAGAATACGTGAAGTCGGTGAGAGACGCCTGGGCGCACCCGACGATCGTCCGGGCACCGCTACCGTCATCGGGCAATGACCGACAGCGATCACTCCCCCGCGCCGGTGACCGACGTTCCCGTTGAGTCGACTGCCGACGACGACCGCCAGACCGCCGAGACCTTCGAGAAGATCTTCTTCGAACTCCGCAAGGTGATGGTCGGCCAGACCCGCCTGCTCGAGCGTCTGCTCGTCGGCGTGCTCTGTCGAGGTCACTGCCTTCTCGAATCAGTGCCCGGCCTCGCGAAGACACTCGCCGCCGAGACGCTCGCCGACGTCGTCGGCGGCACGTTCGCCCGCATCCAGTTCACCCCCGACCTACTGCCGTCCGACATCACCGGCACCCGCATCTACCGCGGCAGCAGTGAGACGTTCGACGTCGAATTCGGACCGGTGTTCGTGAACTTCCTGCTCACCGACGAGATCAACCGGGCGCCGGCGAAGGTGCAGTCGGCGCTGCTCGAAGTGATGGCCGAACAGCAGGTCACCATCGGCGGCATCACGCACCAGGTGCCGAACCCGTTCTTCGTCGTCGCCACCCAGAACCCGATCGAATCCGAGGGCGTGTACCAACTCCCCGACGCCCAACGCGACCGCTTCATGATGAAGATCGTCCTCGACTACCCCACCGCGGACGAGGAGTTGACGATCATCGACCGGATGAGTATCAGCGCACCGATCCCCCGGCAGGTGATCTCCCTCGACGAGCTGATCGCACTCCAGCGACGTGCCGACACGGTGTTCGTCGATCGGTCGGTGTCGCAGTACGCCGTCGATCTCGTGCAGTGCACACGCAGCCCGGCAGGGTTCGGTCTCGGCGACCTGTCGACGGTGATCGGACTCGGCGCCAGCCCGCGCGCGTCGCTGAACCTCGTGCGCGGTGCTCGGGCACTCGCGTTGATGCGTGGTCGCTCGTACACGACACCACAAGACGTCTTCGATCTGGCACCTGAGGTCTTGCGCCATCGCCTGCTGCTCACCTACGACGCTCTCGCCCGCGACATCACGACCGATCACGTCATCCAACGCATCCTGGCGACCGTCCCTGCCACCTGGGTTTCGCCCAAGCCGAACGACGCGTTCGGATTGAATGCCCCGAGAAGCTGACCGTGGCACAGCTGGGCCCAGCGAGCGTCTCGCCCACGGCCGCCGCTGCGGCGCGCGGTTTCGGCGACCCGTCGACGCGCACGAACCAGTGGGCAGCAGGCCCGCCGACAGAGACCGTCGCCGAGCTGCTTCGCACACTTGAGCTCACGATCACGGGCCGGCTCGACGGCGTCCTGCACGGGCACTACCAGGGTCTCACGCCGGGCCACGGCTCCGAGCCCGGCGAGTCGAGGTTGTACCAGCCGGGCGACGACGTGCGCCGGATCGACTGGAACATCACCGCGCGGACCCGCGAGACCCACGTACGCGAGCAGATCGCCGACCGCGACCTCACTGCCTGGCTGGTGGTCGACGTGTCGGCCACCATGCAGTTCGGCACCGTCGCCAACGACAAAGCACAGATCGCGACGGCAGCGGCGGCGTGCATCGGGTTCCTCACGGCCCGCAACCAGAATCGCCTCGGTGCCGTGTTGGTCGCCGGTCCGTCGATCCACGTCGTGCCGCCCCGCGCCGGTTCGAACCAGGTACGAGCGATCCTGTCGTTGCTCAGTGCGCCACCGATCTCCGAGGGTCTCGGAAATGCCGACCTCGCCGGAGCGATCGACCGCGTCGGCGCCATCGCGAACCGCCGTGGATTCGTGGCGGTCATCGGCGACTTCCACGGCGACGACTGGCAGCCCTCGCTCGCGCGGCTCGAGCATGCGCCACGACCTGCTCGCGATCACCGTCCACGACCCACGCGAGCTCGACGTCCCACCGATCGGGCTGGTCGAACTGGTCGATCCGGCGACAGGCGCGAGTCGCGAGGTCAGGGTGACGGCAAAAGTGCAGGCGAAGTTCGCTGCCGCAGCACAGCAAGAGCGGGATCGACGCGACGATGCGCTCGGCAGATCACGCGCCGATGTGATCGAGTTGTCGACGGACGGCGACTGGCTCGGAGCGATCGTCCAGCACACGCAGCGCCGACGAGTGCAAGCAGTTCGAGGCGACGGGATCGGCCGATGAGCACCGACTTCCTCGCTCCCTGGCGCCTGTGGCTGCTGCTGCTGGTCGCCGGTCTTGCCGTGTTGTACGTGGTCGTCCTGCGCTGGCGACGCGCTGCGACCGTTCGATTCACGCAGGTCGACCTGCTCGACAAGGTCGCCCCGAAGCGGCCCCGCTGGCGGCGTCACGTCGTGGCGGGCCTACAACTGCTGGGTCTGGCGTTCGCTGTGGTTGCCGTCGCCCGGCCCGTCGAGCGCACGACGGAGAACACCACGACCGAAGGCCGCATCCTGGTGCTCTTCGACGTGTCGTTGTCGATGATGGCCGACGACGTCGATCCGCGACGTTTCGAGGCGGCGCAGGATGCCGCCAGGAACTTCGTCGACCTCGTCGACCCCGGTGTCGAGGTCGGCCTCATCGGGTTCTCGGGCTCGGTCAGCGTCGACGTCGACCCGACCCTCGACCGGGCGACGATGCTGCGCGGCATCGACAACCTCGAACTCGCAGAGTCGACGGCGATCGGCGACGCGCTCTCGGCGGGTACGAAACTGCTCGTCAACTCCGCCGACCCGAACGACGACTCCGATCTCCCGCCCGGTGTGATGGTGTTGCTGAGCGACGGCGAGACCACCGTCGGCAGTCTGACCTCGGACGGGGCGGCCGAGGCGGCCGACGCGGGGATTCCCGTCTACACCATCGCCTTCGGCACCGACGGCGGCACGATCGTCGACCCGGAGAGCGGCGACGTCGTCCCAGTCCCGGTGCGGCCGGCCGACCTCGAACTGGTGGCAGAGACGACCGGAGGTCAGGCGTTCGAGGCTCGCACCGGCGACGAACTGGGAAGCGCCTACGACCAGATCGCCGAGTCGCTCGGTGAGACGATCGGTGACCCGATCGAGCTCGTCGCGGAACTCACCTGGCGCTGGGCGTTGGCCGCGTTCCTCTGCCTCGGACTCGCCTGGGCGCTGAGCCTGTGGTGGCTCCGTGGCATGGTCTGACGGTCCGGGCGGGGACGGGGCCGGGGAGGACCGTCAGGGTCCGGGCGGGGACGGGGCCGGGGAGGACCGTCAGGGTCCGGGCGGGGACGGGGCCGGGGAGGACCGTCAGAGCAGTTCCCTGAGCTGTTCGATCGTCTTGACGGCGTTGCCGCCGACGGGGTTGACCGACAGATGCGTGACGCCGGCCTCCTTGAACGCGGCGATGCGCTCCTTCACGTAGCCCGCCGGTCCGACGAGGTTCGACTTCTCGAGCAGCTCACCGGGCACCGCCGCTGCTGCCTCGTCCTTCTTGCCGGACAGGTACAGGTCCTGCACTTCGGCGGCCTCGGCAACGTAGCCGTAGCGCTGGCAGATCGTGTTGTAGAAGTTCTGGTCGCGAGCACCCATACCGCCGATGTACAACGCCGCGCCGGGACGCGCGAAGTCGAGGATTCGCTGCCGGGCGTCGCCGGCGAACTCGTCGCCGATGGCCACCATCCCGCCGGCCGAGATCTGCAGCCGGTCGAGATCGTCGGCTCGTTCGGCGGTGCCGGCTTTGAGGTCGTCGCCCCACACCGACTGGAACTTCTCGGGGTCGAAGAAGATCGGCAACCACCCGTCGGCGTACTTCGCGGTGTTCTTGACCGATTGACCCATCAGGCTCGCCCAGAAGATCGGGATGTTCTCGCGCACCGGATGGTTGATGAGCTTGAGGGGCTTGGCGAGGCCGGTGCCCTCACCTTCGGGCAGCGGGATCTTGGTGGTCGGCCCGTCGTAGATGACCTTCTCGCGGCGCCAGGTCATCCGACAGACGTTGATGTAGTCGCGGATGCGCGGCATCGGCTTGTCGTACGGCACCCCGTGGAACCCCTCGATCACCTGCGGCCCCGACGCGCCGAGCCCGAGGATGAACCGGCCCTTCGACACGTAGTCGAGGCCAGCCGCGGTCTGCGCCATACACGTCGCTGTACGCGAGAAGACGTTCAAGATGCCCGAGCCGATCTCGATCGTCGAGGTCTTGGCGGCGAGGTAACCCATCTGCGACACCGCGTCGAAGCTGTACGCCTCCGGCACCCAGACCACGTCGAGGCCCGCCTTCTCCAGTTCGACGACCTTGTCCACGTCTGCGTGGAAATCACCCGAGTAGTTGATGCTCATCGACAGCTTCATGGCGCCGAACGTTACGTGGGGCCCAGCTCGCGGTTGTAGTCGGACCGCGCCACCGCGGCCGCGTCAGGCGTTGAGATTGCCCGACCGAAACCCTTCGAGGTCGACCGTCACGTATCGGTACCCCGCGCCTCGCACCGCGTCGACGATCGCATCCCGAACGGCGACGACACGCGGGAGGTCGTCGAGGTCGACCTCGATGCGGGCGGTGTCGTCGTAGTGACGCACCCGGACCTGGCCGAATCCCAGCCGGTGCAGCGCCGCCTCGGCGCGATCGACCCGACCGAGGATCTCGACCGACACCTCAGTCCCGTGGGGAATCCGACTCGCCAGGCAGGCAGCCGCCGGCTTGTCCCAGGTACGCAGACCCATCGCGTTCGATGCCGCCCGCACATCGGCCTTCGTGAACCCAGCGGTCGCGAGCGGGAACTCTGCCCCCGCCTCGGCGGCCGCTCGCTGGCCGGGGCGGTGATCGGCGAGATCGTCGAGGTTCACGCCGAGCACGACTGTCGCCTCCTCGGCGGCGGCGATCGGGCCAACGACATCCATCAGCTCGGCCTTGCAGTGATAGCAGCGATCGCTGTCGTTCAGCCGGTACGCGGCCCTTTCCATCTCGGCGGTCGGGACGGGGGTCCAGCGCAGACCCCACTCGGACGCGAGCAACCGGCAGTCGGCCTCCTCACTCCCCGCCAGTGACGGCGACACGGCGGTCACCGCGTGGACCCGCTCGGCGCCGAGTGCCCTCGTGGCCACCGCTGCGAGAAACGACGAGTCGGCGCCGCCACTGAACGCCACGACAACTCGCCCGAGGCGTCGCAGTTCTGTTTCGAGCGACTCGACCCGATCGCCGAGCCGTTCGCCGGATTCGCCGGTGTCGGAGTCGGGCAGAGGCACGGACGCAGTATGCCGGTCAGAACCGGCCCAACGCTCAGCCCGACGAAGCCGACATTGCCCTCCACGACTGGAGCTGGTCGATCAGTTGGCCGACGAACACTCCTCTCGCCATGTTCTCCAGTGGCGCCGCGTCGGGATGCACTCCATCGCTGCGGATCGATCCGAACGTCTGCTCAGTCGACTCGATCGTGGATCGGTAGTCGAACAGCTCGACCTGTGCCCAGCGCCGATCCGCTGACTCCACCAGGGCGTTGAGGTCCTCGAGACGATCGGGATCCGCCATCTGCCGGGTCACGTAGTATCCCGGCGCCACCGCGGGCACGTCGGCGACGAGCACGGGAATCGACGGGTCGAGAACCGCCAGGAGCGCCTCCATCGCAGCGAGGTGCGCACCGGCGTACTCGAGATCACCCGCGGCGTGACCGGCCGGATCGCCCACGTACCGCTGCTCCGCGAGCTCGGTGGGTCCGAGCACGAGCAGCACGACATCCGGTCCGAAACGATCGACCAACGGCGGAAGCTTCGTCTCGTACGCCTCGCACACAGGCGTGGACCAGTCGACCTCGGACGACACTCGAATACCGTCGACCGCGACGAGGGGACAGCCGTTCGCGCCCGCCCACATGACGGCCAGCCGACCGTCGGCGCCGTCGTTGAGCGCCTTGGCCATGTTGATCGAGGTGGAATCGCCGATGACCATCACCCGGACCGCCTCGTCCTCCTGACCGTCGACAACCCTGCGATCGGTCAGTCCGCCGAGTGCATCGCCGACAGCGGCGACGAGTTCGTCGCCGCTGCGGGCGGCAGGTTCGAGCCACGGTCGCATCAGTGCCAACCGATCCAGATGGGCATCGAACGGTGCGGGTGGCGGCGCCGGGTAGTAGAAGATGACCGGGAGACCGAGCTCGACCGCCTGGTCGAGTGCGGCGAGCACTTCTCGCTCGGCCGCCTTCCACTCAGCGCCCACGATCGGGAGTTGGCCAACGGCGTCGGCATCCTCGGCGACACCGATCGCGATGACCACCACGTCGGGGTCCTGGCGGTCGACGAGCCGCTCGAACCATCCGGCGAGCGGAATGCCCCCAGGTGCCGTGGCACTCGAAATCGGCTGCTCGACCGGAGACCGTCGATCACCTCGACGGACATCGTCGAGAGCACGTCGAGTGCCGATCGTTCGCTGCCCAGTACGAGCAAGCGCGGCAACGCTTCGGGTTCGGTGACCGCCGGACTCGCGTCGGCCACGGCGGGCAATACCACCCCGCGCCCGTCCAGCGGTGGCGCGAACTCGATCATCGACTGTTCGCCACTCGACAGGAGTTGCTCTGTTGCCGTGGGTGCCGGACCACGGACCCACCACGCCATCCCCGCGATCGTCACGGCGAGCGCCCCGAACGCGAGCGCCATCGCCCGGTCGCGCGAAACGACCCGGCCGAGTCGGACCGGCTGTTCGAGGAGCCGGTACGACGCGACCGTCAATGTTGCCGTCACGGCGATCCGCACACCGAAGAGACCGACACCGTGCAGTCCGGTCCGATCCGCGTCGAGCAGCAGGAACACGGGCCAGTGGTAGAGGTAGATGCCGTAGCTCATCGCCCCGATGGCGACGAGGGGACGCACTTCGAGGAGGCGGGCAGGAAACCGACCCCCGCACACGGCGTGCACCAAGATCGCGGACACGAGCGCGACGACGAGAAACCCGCCGCGGTAGAGCCACTGCTGTTCGAGTGATGCGCCGACCACCAATCCACCGAAGGCGACCAGCGCCAATCCTCCGGGGATCGAGTCGAATCGAGTGTGGACACGGTCGCCCGATCGACGGCTGAACAACAGTTGGGCGAGGGCGACGCCGACGAGCAGTTCGCCGGCGCGGGTGTGGGTGCCGTTGTAGACCAGGTCGCGGTCGCTCGTCATCAAGGTGGCGAGCAACGACGCACCGAGCAGCGCTGCGGTTGTTGCGGCGAGCACCCGGCGTCCCCGTCGCAGGGCGATCAGAACCACGATCGGCAGGATCAGATAGATCTGCTCCTCGATCGCCAACGACCAGAAGTGTGCCACCGGACTCGGTGACGACAAGAACAGCTCCTGATAGCTCCTCGTTGCGAACGCGAATCGCCAGTTGGCGACATTGGCCACCGACGCGAGCAGGTCGCCGCGCAGCGACCGCTGCTGTGCCGCGCTCCACCACACTGCCCACGCAGCGACCAGGATCAGGCACGCATACGCGGCCGGGAGCAGACGTCGAACCCGACGTCCGTAGAAGCGCCGGAAGGAGATGCCGCCGGTCGCATCGTGCTCGGCCAGCAGCAGGGTCGTGATCAGGAACCCGGACAGCGTGAAGAACAGCGAGACGCCGAGGAAGCCACCATCGACGAACGGCACCTCGGCGTGGAACAACAACACGACGATCACCGCGAGCGCTCGCAGCCCGTCGAGCCCCCGCACGTACGTCACGGCGGAAAGCTACTGCGCGGACCATCGTCCTCACGCAGTTCGTGCGCACACGGCCGACGCGCGACAATGGCACTCCGATGAGCATGCCGACATGGTGGAACCAGCGGCGCTTCGGCATCTTCGTTCACTCGAACCTGGCGACGGTGCCTGCGTGGTCACCGATCGGCGAGTACTCCGACTGGTATCGCAGCCATCTTGGCGAGGACGTCGCCGACGTGTTGCTCCATCCCCGGCCGTTGGTCGAAGTGCTCGCCCACCATCGAGACCGGTGGGGCCACATCGAGCGCTTCGACGACTTCCTCCCACTCCTGACCTTCGATCGGTTCGACGCCGAGGACTGGGCCCAACTCGTGGCCGACGCGGGAGCGGGCTACAGCGTGTTCGTCGCCAAGCACCACGATGGCTGGTCGTGGTGGGACGCCCCGAACACCCAACGCACGATGCTGCATGGCGGCCCACGACGCAACGTGCTCGGCGAGTACGCGGCGGCGTGCGAACGCAACGACATCGTCTTCGGCACCTATTACTCACTCCTCGACTGGGGCGATCCCCGGTTCCCCGACCCCGCCTACGTCGACGAGGTGTTGCACCCGCACGTCATCGACCTCGTCGAACGGTACGGGTCGAGCGTCCTGTGGGGCGATGGGCACTGGGGACGCGGCCCTGACATCTGGCGCACGCAGGAGCTTCTCGCTCGAGCACGCGCGATCGATCCCGCCGTCGTGATCAACGACCGTTGGTGGGCCAGCGACGATGACGTGCCTGCCGAGAGCCCGGAGTTGGTGCGGACGTTCGAGTACGAGGCGCCCGACGGGATCATCGACGGACCGTGGGAGCTGTGCCGTGGCGTCGGCGCAAGCTTCTGCCACAACCGCGCCGAACGGGCCGAACACCACCTGACGGGCTTCGACATCGTCGCACTGCTGACCGAGGTCGTCGCCAAGGGTGGACACCTGTTGTTGAATGTGGGTCCGGCGGCGGACGGAACGATTCCCGAGTTGCAACGCGTTCCACTCGAGACCGCCGGGCGATGGATCCGAGCACACCGGAAACTGGTCGACGATGCGATGCCGTGGGACGTGTGGGGCGACGACGACGTCCGATACCTGTGTGTCGACGACCGGCTCCACGTGGTCGACCTCTCGGGCCGCGGCCGCTTCGCGGCCATCACCCCGGACCTCTACCGGGTGACGGCCGTCGAACGCGACGGGTCGCCGGTCGGTTTCCACCAGCACGAGGACGGCCTGCGCGTCACTGACGGCCGGTCCTCACTCGAACGGCGGGCGCATGCTGGACGAGTCGATGACATCTCGGTGTACCGCTTGATGTTGACGGCGGTGGAACGACCGATCGAACTCTTCGAGCCGCAGCCTCGTCAACCCATCGATCTCGCCCCACTCGTGAGCGATGCACGCCCGGGTGACATCGTGCAGCTCGGTGACGGCACCTACCTCGGCCCACTGACGGTGCCCGCCGGAGTCATCGTGCGGGGCCTCGGCGCGGGGCGCACGACGATCGACGGTGGAGGCGCCACGGCCGTGGTACTCGAACGCAACGCACGCCTCGAGCACCTCCGAGTGGCGGGTGGAGCGGCCCGAGTGGCTTGGTTCCCGTGCCCGCTCGTCGAGGCCCGCGGACCGTACGCCACGTTGCTCGGCTGTCGGGTCGAGGGCCACGTGATCGTTCGCGCCGACGATGCGGTGATCCGAGCCACGACCGCTGTCGGCATCGTCGCCGAGGGCGCCGACCGTCTCACGGTGTCACGCTGCCATTTCCGCGGAATGCGATGGGACGTCGGCGTGGATCTGATCGGCGGGACCGGACACGAGGTCGACTCGTGCGAGTTCCGCGACCACCTGTGCGGCGTCCGGGCGAGCGACACGACGGGAACGATCGTGCGCGGCAACAACATCGTCGGTCGTTGGTGGGGTATCCACCTCGACCAGACCGAGGGCGCGCATGTCTACGGCAACTTCGTCGACCACACCATGCGCGGCATCGACATCGATGGCGGCACCCAAGCGGTCATCGACGGCAACGCGGTCTGCGACGGCGACAGCGGATGCATCGTCGAATGGGGGGCGGCCGACTGTCAGGTCAGCGGCAACCGGTGGGAGCGCTGCCGCATCGGTGTGCTCGCCTGGGACGTGACCGGCCTGCACGCCCACGACAACGAAGCGATCGACCTCCACGAACCCGACGCCGCCCACGCCACCGGCCCGTAACGTTTGGTGTCAGACACCAAACGTTACGTCAGGCGTTCTGGCTGCGGCGCTTGGCTTCGCGTGCGCGATTGGTGGGGTCGAGGTCAGCCTTGCGCAGGCGGATGTTCTGCGGGGTGACCTCGACGCACTCGTCGTCGGCGATGAACTCGAGGGCGCCCTCGAGCGACAGCACCATGTGCGGTGTGAGCTTGACGGTCTCGTCGGCCGAGGCCGCACGCACATTGGTCATCTTCTTCTCGCGACAGATGTTGACGTCCATGTCACCGGCGCGTGAATTCTCGCCGACGATCATGCCGCAGTAGACCTCGGTGCCGGGGCCGACCATCATGGCGGCTCGATCCTGCAGGTTCATCATGGCATAGGTGGTGGCCGGGCCGATGCGATCAGCGACGAGCACTCCGGACTGGCGCGAGCGGATCTCGCCGGCCCACGGCTCGTACCCCTCGAACGTGTGGCTGATCACGCCGGTGCCGCGCGTCTCGGTGAGGAACTCCGTGCGGAAGCCGATGAGGCCGCGTGCGGGGACGAGGTAGTCGAGGCGGACCCAGCCGGTGCCGCCCATGTTCTGCATGCGACCCTTACGGGTGGCGAGCAGCTGCGTGACGGCACCCATGTGTTCGTTCGGGACGTCGATCGTGACGCGCTCGACGGGCTCGTGGACCTTGCCGTCGACCTCGTGGGTGAGCACGACGGGCTTGCCGACGGTGAGCTCGAAGCCTTCGCGGCGCATCTGCTCGACGAGGATCGCCAGCTGCAGCTCACCACGGGCCTGGACTTCCCATGCGTCGGGACGCTCGGTCGGCAGGACGCGGATGCTCACGTTGCCGACCAGTTCCGCATCGAGACGATTCTTGACGAGACGAGCGGTGAGCTTCTTGCCCTCGCGTCCGGCGAGCGGCGAGGTGTTGATGCCGATGGTCATCGACAGCGCCGGCTCGTCGACGGTGATGACGGGCAACGCAACCGGGTTCTCCGGGTCGGCGAGCGTCTCGCCGATGTAGATCTCCTCGATGCCTGCAACGGCGACGAGGTCACCCTGACGGGCGCCGTCGACCGCGACGCGGGTGAGGTGCTCGGTGAGGAACAGCTCGGCGATCTTGGCGCGGGCGATGGTGCCGTCGCGCTTACACCACGCGACCGACTGGCCCTTCGTGATCTCACCTTCCATCACGCGTAGCAGTGCGAGACGTCCGAGGTACGGCGATGCGTCGAGGTTCGTGACCCATGCCTGCAGCGGCGCACCTTCGTGGTACGTCGGCGACGGGATGCGGTCGAGGAGCACCTCGACGAGTGCGGCCAGCTTCGTGTCGCCCTGTCCCTCGGCGATGATCCGCATCGCCTCATCGTGGTCGAGCGTCGCCCAGCCATCGCGGCCCGAGCAGTAGACGATCGGAAATTCGACCTGATGCTCTTTGGCATCGAGGTCGAAGAACAACTCGTAGACCTCGTCGATGACCTCGGCGGTGCGGGCGTCGGCGCGATCGACCTTGTTGATCACGAGGATCACCGGCAGGTCACGGGCGAGCGCCTTGCGCAGTACGAAGCGCGTCTGCGGGAGCGGGCCCTCGGCAGCGTCGACCAGGAGGACGATGCCGTCGACCATCGTGAGCGCGCGCTCGACCTCACCGCCGAAGTCGGCGTGGCCGGGGGTGTCGACGATGTTCAGGGTGATGTCGTCACCGTTGCGGGGATCGTGCCACACGAGCGACGTGTTCTTGGCGAGGATCGTGATGCCCTTCTCACGCTCGAGGTCGCCTGAGTCCATGACGCGTTCCGCGACTTCCTCATTCGAACGGAAAGCGCCGGACTGGTGCAGCATGGCGTCGACGAGCGTGGTCTTGCCGTGGTCGACGTGCGCGACGATCGCGAGGTTGCGGATGTCGGCGCGATGGCGCACGTTCGCCGGGTCGGCGAGGGCGTCGCCGTCGACGCCGGTCGGGCCGTCGAGAAGGGTCTGGTCGTGGAGGGACACGACGAACCACGCTATCGCCGGTTCACGAACGAACGATCGGCCCCGACCGAGCCCGAAATGTGCCCGGTTTGTCGCGCTGAGCGCGCAGATCCAGGCATTTTTCGGGCGAGACTAGTACCCCTGGGGGTATATTGCCTCAATGCGTTCGTTGTTCGCTTCGCCGTTGGGCTTCCTGATCGGGTTGTCGCTCGGCGCACTGGGTGGCGGCGGATCGATTCTGGCCGTTCCAGCACTGGTCTACGCCGCCGGCCAGGATCCGAAGGCGGCCACGACGACCTCGCTCGTGCTCGTCACGATCACGGCGCTCATCGGCATCATCCCCCACTGGCGTGCCGGACACGTCCGCCTGGTGGCGGGCACGGTGTTCGGGCTTGCCGGAATCGGAGGATCGCTGGTGGGTTCGGCGTGGAACGAGGCGGTCGACGCCGACGTCCTGCTGCTCGCCTTCTCGACGTTGATGCTGGTGGCGGCGTACGCGATGTGGCGGCGCTTGCAGAAGCAGGCCGTAAGTCCTGGCGTTCGATCGGCGGGAGCGGCGGCCGCCTCGCCGGAGCAACTCGACTCCGACTCGGCCGCCGGGCCGGCGATCCAGTTCGATCTGACCACCGCAGTGAAGGTCGTGATCGCGGGATCGTTCATCGGGCTCCTCACGGGTTTCTTCGGAGTTGGCGGAGGCTTCGTCATCGTGCCGGCGCTCGTGCTGGCACTCGGCTTCTCGATGCCGGATGCCGTCGGCACGTCGCTGATCGTGATCGCCGTCAACTCGACCGTTGCCCTCGCCACGCGACTCCCATCGGGATCGATCGAGTGGATCACGGTGGTCCCGTTCACCATCGCCAGCCTGATCGGGGTGTTCGTCGGCAGCCGACTGGCGAGCACACGCGACCCGAGCTTCCTGCAGAGGTGGTTCGTGATCCTGCTGGTGGTGGTGGCGATCTACACGGCGACGAGTTCGATCCTCGCACTGCTCTGAGCCGACGGACGCTCGCCCGCTCGTGCACGATCTGTGCCCGCTGCGTCCCGGAATCCGGGACAGGAGGGGCCCAGATCGGGAGGTGGGACGGGCTCAGCCGACGCGCCGGTCGCGGCCTTCCCAGTACGGCTCGCGCAGGTCCTTCTTCAGCACCTTGCCGCTCGGATTGCGCGGCAGCATGTCGGTCCAGTCGACCGACGTCGGACACTTGAACGTCGCCAGACGCTCTTTGGCGTAGGCGATGATGTCGACCTCGGTCACTTCGGAGTCGGGCGCCCGAACCACGATCGCCTTGGCGGTCTCACCCCACTTCTCGTGCGGCACGCCGATCACCGCGACGTCAGCGATGCCAGGGTGGCCCATCAGCACGTTCTCGACTTCGGCGGGGTACACGTTCTCACCGCCGGACACGATCATGTCCTTCACCCGGTCGTGGATGTACAGGTAGCCATCGGCGTCGAGGTAGCCTGCGTCGCCTGACTTGAACCAGCCGTCGGACGTGATCGACTTCTGGGTCTCCTCGGGCTGCTTCCAATACCCCTTCATCACCTGGCCAGATCGGATCCAGATCTCGCCGACCTCACCGACCTCGCAGTCCTGGTCGTCGTCGCCGGCGATGCGGATCTCCACACCGGGCCCCGGCAGACCACATGACCGCAGACGATGCCGGTTCGGTCCGGTCGTGTCGTGGTCCTCCGGGGCGAGGTTGACAACGGCGCCGGTGGTCTCGGTGAGCCCGTAGGCCTGCCAGAACTTGCACGGCTGGAACATCTCGACGCACTTCGCGAGCACGTCCTCGCTGATCGGCGAAGCTCCGTACACGACGATCTTCAGGCTCGAATAGTCGGCGTCGGCCACGCCGGGCACCATCAACATGAATGCCAAGACAGCAGGAACGATGAACGCATGCGTGATGTGCTGCTCCTCGATCGTGCGGATCAGCGCCGCCGGGTCGAGTTCACGGAAGATCACCGACGTGCAGCCCTCGAACATGCCGGCGACCGCCCATCCCCCACCACCGATGTGGAACAGCGGCATCGCGATGAGGTTCACCGCAGCGGGGTCGAGTTCCCACATGTCCTTCGCGAGGGGAAGCAGGCTGAAGAAGTTGTCGTTCGTGAGCATCACCCCCTTCGGGCGGCCGGTCGTGCCCGACGAGTAGAGCTGGAACGCAACGTCGTCGTTGGCCGACGACACACCCGGATCGTCGGCCGGGAATGCGTCGACCCAGTCCTCGTAGCTCTCGTAGCCATCGTGGCCGCCGATCACGAGGATCCGGGTGACCGTGGTCAGGTTCTCGCGGATCACGTCGATCATCGGCACGAAATCCGGGCCGATCACCAACACCTTCGTGTCGGCGTCGTTCACGATGTACTCGACCTCGGGCGGGGCGAGGCGCCAGTTGACGTCGACACACACGGCGTTCAGCAGGGCGGCGCCGAAGAACACCTCGAAGTGCTCGATGCCGTTCTTGTCGATGAAGGCCACCCGGTCCTGCGACCCGACACCGTCGGCAGCAAGACCCTGCGCGACCTGCGCCGATCGAGCTGCGAGCTCGGCCCAACTCAGCGTTCGTTCGTCCTGGATCAACGCCGGATGCTCGGCGCGGTCGACCCCATGCACGCGAATGATGTCAGCCAGGCAGATGATGTTCCCCATCGCCCTACCGTAAGCGGTCGACACTCGTCGTGACCGAGACAGATTGCAGCGAGCCCATCGCTACGATGGCGGCAGCGCGGCTGTCGACACCGAGTGTGCGGAACACCGCCTCGAGGTGCTTCTTCACCGTGCCGTCGGAGATACCCAGCGAACGCGCCAGCTGCGAGTTGGTGCCACCCGATCGTGCCAGCGCGATCGCCACGTCGGTCTGACGCGGCGTCAGGCCCAGATCGATCAGCGGGATCGCTTCGCTTGGTTCGTCTCCGAGGGGACGGGCCAGCAGGACGGTCGGCCCGACCGGGACGGGGTGGATCACACATCGCCATCGCTCGTCGTCGACGATGACGTCGTGGGCGGTCGACCCGCCTGCCAGATCGTCAACGGTCGGCAACAGCGCAACAACGCTGTCCGCTACTCGACCGTCCGGAGCGAAGAAGGCGGTTGTGGAACTCGATGTCGATGCTTCGACGGTGCCATCGGCTCGCACGGTCATCACCGTCCAGCCGCCGTGACGGTCGACGCCGGCCGCCATCGCCCGTGATCGCTCGCGGTCGACCATCTGGCGGTGATGCATCGCCAGATGGGGGGCGAGCGCGTTGAGAACCGCCACGTCACGATCACTGAACTCGCCTTCGTCGGGGCGACGGTTGAGTGCGTACCCCACGATGACGTCGGGCGGTGCGGGGAGTTGGATCACCATCTGGTAGCGGAGCCCGAACGGCACGAAGAACTCGTTGTAGAGCTCGGTCTCGGTGAACGTGTCGCCGGCGGGAACATCGCAGAACCGGAGGGCCCCGCTGGTCAACTGCAACAACGCTGTGCCGATCATGGGGTGCTGGGACGCGGCGAGTCGGTCGTAGACAGGCTTGAGTCGAGCGGCCAGATCCGCGTGATCGGGCGGAACGATCACGTACCGGAAGTCGCCCGCGGCCAGGGTCATGTCGTTGAACGACGCACTCGTACAGGGGATCCGCGAGCGCAGCAGCTCGAGCACGGTGCCGATCCCGGGCGTCGGATCGGCGGCGAGGACGGCGGTCGTGTCGAGCACCGCACGAACGTCGGCATCATCGAGCACGGAATCCATGGGCCACCGTAGCGGCTACGTCGGATGACGTATTGCGTCGGGCAGGCAGGCAGGAGAGCGTTGAGGCATGCATCTCGCCATCCTCAGCACCACGGCTCGGTCGATCGCTCTGACTGCGGTGTTGCTGGGCAGCCTGGGCGCCTGCGGGTCAGACGGCGACTCCACGACAACGCCGGACACGGCCGGTTCCGTCCAGGACCAGTCCACTGGCGAGGTCGCCGATCCCAGCACCGGCGACGACGGCGCAGCCGATTCCGCGTCCGGTGGCTCTGGTACGGCAACGCTGACGATGGTCGATGGAACGACCTACGAGTTCGTGATGTCGACCTGCGAGACGTCGAACACCGACGACTTCGAGATTCCGGACAGCTACGACCTGTTCGGGACCACGGCAGATGGCGCGTTCCGATTCTCACTCACGCGGGCGGGCCTCGATCAGGACTTCATCACCCAGGTCGGAACGCTCGAAGGTGACTACGACGAGAATGGCCAGAACGAACAGATGCTCTACAAGGCCGACCTCGACACCGAGCCGCTCACAGTGGACGGTGCGATCGTGTCCGGCTCGTTCCTCATGGATGCGATCGGCACGACCCGTCCGCACGGCGACCAGGTCGCCGTGATCCTCGACGCTCGTTGCTGATCAGGCCGGCGGATCGCGCGGGCGTTCTACAGCCACAGCCCGAAGCAGTCGAACACGTACGGGCGGAGTTCGAGCTCGTCGAGTCCCTCCGCGTGGTCGTCGGTCCCCCCGATGTATTGCACCGTCCGTGGGCTTGCGATCTCGTACGCAGCCGACGATGCGTCCCACCTGCCATCGCTGCGCTGCCCAGCGGTGAAGAGGTCGATGCCGCCGTCGAAACAGAGCGACCACTCCGGAACGCAGACGCCGGCGTAGGTGTAGCTGAAGAGACACTCCGCGGCATCGATCCCGAACACACCGATCTCTGTCGCGGCAGAGCCGTCTCCGACGACCGAGAACAACTCGGCGCTGTCACCGGGAAAGACGGGGGCGACCCCCAGCGGGCGATAGCGGCCGTCGTGCGCCGGGTTGATGACTTCCGAGACGACCGATCCACCCGTCGTGAGGCGAAGTCTCGACCATCCCTCGACGTCCCAGGCCTCGATCACGTCGTCGGCGCTGCCGTCGCCCAAGATGTCGAGCGTCAGCGCGGAATCGAGCACCGCTGCGGTCGGGAGCAGTCCCGCGTCATCGCAGTAGGCGAGCACGGCCGACGCCGTCGTGGTGATCGGTGCCGTTGTCGTGGTCGGTACCGTCGTCGTGGTGGTGGTGGTGGTCGGCAGTGTGGTGCTGGTGATCGAGGTGGTGCTGGTCGCATCGACCGTGGTCGATCGCACCGTCGGCTGGCCGGGCAGTCCACTGTCGCATCATCGCTCCATGGTCCGAACTCGCCTCGTTCACCGCAATACGTCATGCGACGTAGCGCCGTGGCCGAGGTCGCCGACAGTCTTGTGCTCGGCGAAGGCTCCGGTCACTCTCGGACGGTGTAGCCGAGCCGAAACGACTGCACCGCTCGAGCGAAGATGTTCGCCTCGACGACGGGTTCCCCGATCACCCGCAGGTCGGTGACCCGCGCGCTGAGCTGGCCGAACACCGCGGCCAACGATGCCCGGGCAACGTGGGTGCCGACGCACAGGTGCGTGCCGAAGCCGAACGCCACGTGCGGATTCGGGTCGCGGCGGATGTCGAAGCTGAACGGATCGGTGAACACCTCCTCGTCACGGTTCGCCGACGGGTACAGCAGGATGACTCGGTCGCCGCGCTCGACGGGCTGATCGCCGATCCGGTCGTCGGTGGCCGCGCGGCGGAAGAAGTTGTTGAGCGGCGTGACCCACCGCAGCACTTCCTCGACAGCACCCGGCACGAGGTCGGGATCGGCGCCGATCGCGTCCCACTGCTCGGGGTGCTGCGTGAAGGCGTGGAGGCCGTGGGCGATCGCGGTGCGGGTGGTCTCGGCACCGCCAGCGATGAACAGGCCGACTTCGTGCACGATGGTCGCCGGCGGGAGCGGCTGACCATCGATCGTCGAGTGCAGCCACACGCTGATCAGGTCGTCACCGGGTTCTGCGAGCTTGTTCGGTGCGATCTCGCCGAGCACCCCGACGAACTCCATGTTGGCGGCGAAGAAGTCGCGGAACACCTCGCCGTCACGGTCGCGCATGTCGGTGCGCATCAAGCGCTCCGACCACGACTTGATCTGCGGCCACATCTCCTCGGGGAAGCCGAGGATCCGAGCGGTGAACCGGGCCGGGCAACTGCCCGGCGAGCGCCTCGATCACGTCCATCTCGTCGCCGGCGGCCAGGGCGTCGTCGATCAGTTCGGTCGCCAGCGCGACGATCTCGGCCTGGCGCTGGGCGACCGACTTGCCCGTCAGCTTGGGTTGCACGAGCATGCGCTGCTGGCGGTGGCGAGGATCGTCCTGGGCGATCATGTTGATCTCCTCGGGCGACCACACCGCCCGGTACCCCTGGCCCGACAGGAACACCGTCGAGCGTCGCTCGACGTCCATCAGGTCGGCGTGGCGGGTGACCGCCCACAGCCCGTTGCGGTCGTCGCGGTACACCGGCTCGTTGGCCCGCATCCACGCCCACACGTCGTGCGGGTTGCGCTGGTACAGCGCAGGGTCCAGCAGGTCCACGGTGAGACGATCGGACTCGACAGCGGTCATCGGATCATCGTCGCAGATCGTCACCCTGGTTCCCCGAGCCCGACTTCGGTCCTCCCCGGCCCCGTCCCGGACTCCCCCGGGAGGACCGTCAGCGGCGGCGGTCGCCGAAGGTGTTCCAGTGGGTGACGGCGCTTGCTGGTTTGCGTGGAGCGACACCGAAGTTCCCGGCGGGACGACCGATCGGGATGCACGCGGCGATCTCGAAGCGGGGTGTGCCGTCGTCGTTGGCCGGGACTCCCAACGCCGCGAGTGTCTCGGCGGCGTGGATGCGGATCACGGTGGTCAGCGAGGTGCCGATGCCGAGCGCCCGGGCAGCGACACAGAAGTTCTGGACGGCCGGGTAGACGCTCGCGTCGAGACGCCCGATGTCCATCGGACCGTCGTCGTCGGACGGCGTCCACGGGATGATCGGCTGCAGGAAGAACACGATCGCCGGTGCGTCCTGCACATGATCGGCGAGATGCCGACTCGCGGCCCGGGTCTTGCGCCACGATTCCGCTGCAGCTTCATCCCGGAACGCCGACGCGTCGGGAAGCGACTGCTCGTAGCGGTCGAACGACGTTCGATACCACTGCGCGATGGTCGCCTTGGTGTCCGTGTCGGTCACCACGACGTACTGCTGCGGCTGGACGTTGCCGCCACTCGGAGCCTGTTGGGCCGCGCGCAGACAGATCGCGATCTCGTCGTCGGTCACGGGCTCGTCGGTGAAACGGCGGATCGCCCGCGTCGTCATGATCGCCTCGATTGCATCCATCTCGGCGACCGTACCCGTTTCCAGGGTCAGCGGCCCTCGAAGGTCGGTGTTCGTTTCTCGACGAATGCGCTGACCGCCTCGGCGTGGTCGGCCGAGTGGAAGCAGCTCATCTCGAGCGCCGTCGACACGTCGAAGCTCGTCAACAGCGCCTGCTTGATCTGCGCGTTCACCGCGACCTTGGTGCCTTGAACGGCGAGCGGAGGCTGATCGGCGAGCCGTTGCGCCCACCGCCGCGCCGAATCGACGACGTCACCCGCAGGGCAGACCTCGGACGCGACCCCCATCGCCAAGGCCGCGTCGGCGGTCAGCGGCTCACCCAGCATGAGATGGCGCTTCGCGGCCAGCGGCCCCAGCAGCAGCGGCCAGATCGCCGCGCCACCATCACCGGCGACGAGGCCGACCTGGACGTGGGGGTCGATGATCGACGCCGTGTCGGCCATCACGATCACGTCGCAGAGCAACGCCACCGACGCCCCGAGCCCCACAGCCGGCCCGTTGAGCGCGCACACGATCGGCACCTCGACATCGAGCAGATTCCAGATCAACTGCTTGCCCTCGCGTCGCAGCGCGTGCAGCCGCTCCGGGTGGCGCAGCTCGGGGAACCACGACATGTCGCCGCCTGCGGAGAACGCTCGGCCAGATCCCGTGAGGACGATCGCCCGCGCCTCGTTCTCGGCGGCGAGCTGCCGGAACAGCTCCCAGAGGTCGCGGTGCAGTTGTTCGTCGACGGCGTTCATCGCCGAATCGGGGTGGTCGATCGTGACGACCAGGAGCGGGCCGTCGCGCTCGATTCGGATGGTGTCCATCACCGCGTCTCCCATCAGAACATCGAGGTGTCGACCTCGAGGCCGAGCAGCAGCTTGCCGATCGTCTCGTTGAGTTTCGGAGCGGTCTGGATGTGCTGGGTCACGACGTGCGCATCTCGCAGGCACCGCCCGAGCACGCTGGTGTCGTACACCGCGCTACCGCCCGCGAGGGTGAACGCGACGTCGGCCACTTCGGCACCGACGCTCGCTGCGTGAGTCGCGGCGAGCCGGATCCCCGTGCGCGCTTCGACCGTGACCTCGGCGCCCGCGACCGCTGCACCCCATGACGATCGGAGTTCGTCGAGCAGGAACGCCCGCGCCGCGCGCAGTTTGCCCTCGGCCCGGGCGAGTTCGGTCTGGGTGAAGCCACTCTGCGCGAGCGTCTTCGACGAGTACTGCGGCTTCTTTCCCTGCGCGAGCTCGACGAGTTCGTCGAGTGCCCGACGCGCCACGCCGAGCCCCACCGCCGACACGCCGGCCGCCAGCAGCGTGAAGTTCGGGAACTGCGACAGCGGTGTTCGTACCACGGGGCGGGTCACACCAGGCTGGATGGTGCGAGCGGCCGGTACGAACACTGCGTTGACCGAGTAGTCGAGCGATCCCGACCCACGCATCCCCGTCGTGTGCCATGTGTCGTGAAAGGTGACCGCCGACTGTGGAAACCAGCACAGTCTGAACGTGCCATCGTCGCAGAGCGCACCACCGAGCACCCATTGGCAATGCTGCGTACCGCTCCCCCATGCCCAGCGACCCGTCACCGAGAACCCGTCGACGCCGTCGACCGTGAGCGCTTCACCCTTGCCGTTGGGGGCGAACACGCCGCCGGTGATCGAGTTGGGATCGCCGTAGATCTCGTTCGCCGATTCGTGCGCAAGCAGTGATGCCATCGACGACGTCGTCGAGGCGATCATCGTGCACCAGCCAGCCGCGCCATCGCTGTGGGCGACCGCTTCGATCGCTCCCACGAGCGTCATCGGGTCGACCTCCGGGCCGCCGTACGCCTCAGGTACGCACATTCGCAACAGCTGCGCGTCGCGCAGCGCCTTGACCGTGGGAAGCGGCAGGCGCCGGATCCGTTCGCCGTCTTCGGCGTTCGCCTCGATCAACTCGGCGAGGTCGCGTGCCGAAGCGACGATCGGTGACGAACCCATCCGGCGACTGTAGGTCGCCGACAGGGCTCGGACGCCACGCCACGGCTCGTCGCGTCGGGCCGCGCTCATGACAGCTGTGCGGCGATCTGTCCTGCTCCTCACGGCGACGTTCGCGGCGTTTGCGTCGGCAAACCAGGCACCGCGCCGACACCTGGAGGGCTGGTCACGAACCCGGTGATGCGTCGATCCCGCAGTCCCAGAGATGATGGACCGGATCGTGGATCAGATACCTGGCGAACGACTGGACGGTGAACGATGCCCCGTCGGAACGGCGTCCGGGGCGTGACCACTGGTCGCCGTGCACGCCATCGAACGCACCGGCGAGCGCCTCCGCCGCCACTCGCAGTTCGGCCGCGACGACGGCCGGGTCCTGCAGATCGTAGCGCGACTCGACCGCCGTCTCGTCCTGGTCCCAGTTGGGGTACAGCGGATTGTCGGTGTCGAGCATCATCGTGAGACGTTGCAGGTAGAGGACGAAGACGTCGCGCACGTGGGCGCCGTACTCGAGCTGCGACCAGCGCTCGGGCTCCGAACGAGTCCGGACCGACGTGGCATCGCCACCCAACATCTCGCCCCACGTCTCGGCGTTCGCCCTGATCAACGCGCCGACTCCATGCACGTCGACGGATCGGGCATCGAAACCACACTCGGGGCACCGGCGCTCGAGCACCCAGGTCCAGTCCTTGTCGTCGGGCACGATCGTGTCGGTCATGGGGCAATTCTGGTCAACCACCGGCCGACCGCGTGCATGGGTTCTCTCCAGGGTCTACGGTCGATGACATGAAGTTCGGCTTCGTGGTCCCCTGGGGCGACGCCGAGGACGTCGGCGATCTCGCTGCCGCGGCCGAGGACGCTGACTGGGACGGGCTGTTCGTGTGGGAGCCGGTGTGGGGCGTCGACGCCTGGATCTCGCTCGGTCTCGCAGCAGTGCGCACGTCGAAGATCCGGTTGGGCACCTTGCTGACGCCACCCTCGCGCCGTCGTCCCTGGGAACTCGCCAGCCAGGTGGCGACAGTCGATCGGATCTCCGCCGGCCGGGTGACGTTGTCGGTCGGACTCGGCGCGGTCAACACCGGGTTCGATGCCTTCGGCGAGGAATGTGACCGGCGCACACGCGCCGAACTGATGGACGAAGCACTCGACATCATGTGCGGGCTGTGGGGCGGGCAGCCGTTCGGCTACGAGGGCCGCCACCACCACGTGTCACCGACCGAGTTCCCGACGATCGGCCACACCGTGCAACAACCGCGGGTGCCGATCTGGTGCGTCGGGGCACTCGGTCGTCCGAAGTCGATGGCCCGTGCGATGCGCTGGGACGGCGTGATTCCGCAGGTGCTCGACGGCGACGGTGGGGCTCGTCAGCCGCACCTCGACGAGGTGGCCAACCTCCGCGCGCGGCTCGATGCCGACCGACCGGTGGACGCCGTCGACATCGTCGTCGAGGGCACGATGGCCGAGCACTCCCACGCTGCGTACGCCGACGCGGGCGCGACCTGGTGGATCGAGTCGATGTGGGATGCCATGGCCGAGCACTCGCCGGTGACCGCCGCCTACGACCGCCTCCGCCAGGGTCCTCCGCGCTGAACCGCCCCGCCCGATCGCCGAGCGATGAGTTTCCGCGCGACCCGTCCGCACGGAAACTCATCGCGTCGGTGCAGCGACGCGCGCCTGCGCTCGCGCGGCTACGTTCGTCCGCGTGACGACGACCGACACCGGCTGGAACTTCGCTGATCTGTGGGAGACGGTGGCCGCACAGATCCCCGACGCGCTGGCCCAGCAGCAGGGTGACCGCACGCACACGTGGGCCGAGTTCAATCGGCGCGCCAACGGCGTTGCCTCGGCGTTGCTGCGGCCCGATTCGGCCGAGCAGGACAAGGTCGCCCAGTACCTCTACAACAGCCCCGAGTACCTCGAATCGGTCTTCGGTGCCTTCAAGGCCGGTTGTGCCGTGGTCAACACGAACTACCGCTACGCCGCCGATGAACTCGTCTACCTGTGGGACAACGCCGACGCCACCGCCGTCGTCTTCCACGGCACGTTCGTCGAGCAGTGCAATGCCATCCGAGACCGCGTTCCGAAGGTCCGCAAGTGGCTGTGGGTCGACGACGGCAGCGGCCCCTGCCCCGACTGGGCGACGCCGTACGAATCTGCCGCATCCGCGGGGACCGACGACAACCTTCAGGGTCCGTGGGGACGCAGCGGCGATCACCTCCTCCTGCTGTACACCGGCGGCACCACCGGCATGCCCAAGGGCGTGATGTGGCGCCAGGACGACCTGTTCGGGGTGCTCGACGCCAACAACAAGAAGCGGATGCCACCCGAGCAGGACCTCGACGCAGTTGCCGAACGGATCGTCGAAGCCGGACCGCGCAACATGCCGGCGGCGCCGCTGATGCACGGCACCGGGCTGTTCAACGCGCTCAGCAATCTGATGGTCGGCGGCTCGATCACCACGATGGAGGGCCGCCACTTCAGCGCGGAGGAGTTCCTCGACACGGTGCAGCACTACGGGATCAACTCCACCTCGATCGTAGGCGACGCCTTCGCCAAGCCGATCCTCCGTGCGCTCGACGCCGAGCCGGACCGGTGGGACATCTCGACGTTACGGGTGATCGTGTCGTCCGGTGTGATGTGGTCGAAGGAGACCAAGGAGGGTCTGCTGCGCCACAACCCGCGGCTGATCATGGTCGACTCGCTGGGATCGAGCGAGGCGATCGGCATGGCGAGCAACACCACGACGTCCGAGTCGAGCGGCGAGACCGCCAAGTTCGAACTCGGCCCGACCACCCGGGTGATCACCGACGAGGGCCGCGACGTCGTGCCGGGCTCCGGCGAGCTCGGCCGGGTGGCCCTCCCCGGGCGGACGCCGATCGGCTACTACAAGGACGAGGCGAAGTCGGCCCAGACGTTCGTGGTGATCGACGGCGAGCGCTACTCGATCCCCGGCGACTACGCCACCATCGAGGCCGATGGCACCGTCACGCTGCTCGGACGCGGCAGCCAGTGCATCAACACCGGCGGCGAGAAGGTCTATCCCGAAGAGGTCGAGGAGTGCCTCAAGCTGCACCCGGCCGTCGCCGACGTCGCTGTGGTCGGCCTGCCAGATGAGAAGTGGGGCGAAGCGATCACCGCGCTCGTCGAACCGCACGCGGGCGACGTCGTCGACCCGGCCGAGCTGATCGCCCACGTCAAGTCCCGACTCGCCGCGTACAAGGCACCGAAGCGTGTGATCGCCGTCGCGTCGATCGGTCGGGCGGCGAACGGCAAACTCGACTACAAGCAGCTCCGGTCCGCCGCCATCGACGCGCCAGCTGTCTAACCTGTCCACAGTGACGGCGACCACGCCCATGGCGGACTTCGACTGGCGCGACCATGCCGGCGTGTTGTTCGACCTCGACGGGGTGATCACGCCCACCGCCGAGATCCACGAACACGCGTGGGGGGATCTGTTCGCCGACTTCGACTACACCGAAACCGATTACCTCCGCCACATCGACGGCAAGCCGCGCTACGACGGCGTGCGTTCGTTCCTCGGCTCCCGTGGCATCACGTTGCCCGACGGCGACCCGACCGACGCACCGGGCGTCGACTCGGTGTGTGCGATGGGCAACCGCAAGAACGAGTTGTTCAACACGATCCTCGAACGCGACGGGATCGCTGCCTACGCCGGGTCGCTCGCCACGATCGACCTGCTCGACGAGGCAGGGATCCCGTCCGCGATCGTCTCGTCGTCGAAGAACGCCCGACGCGTGCTCGATGCCTCGGGCCTCGGCAAGCGTTTCGACGTGGTCGTCGACGGCGCCGTTGCAGCGGCGGAACACATCTCCGGCAAGCCGGCGCCCGACATGTATCTCGTCGCGGCGGAACGGATCGGTGTCTCACCGAGCGGGGCGGTCGTCGTCGAGGACGCGGTGTCGGGCGTGATGGCGGGTGCGGCCGGAGGATTCGCGGTGGTGATCGGCGTCGACCGCGGGGCCGGCGCCGACACATTGCTCGAACATGGCGCATCGTTCGTCGTCGGCGACCTCGCCGAACTGCTCCGGGACAGCGCCGAATGAACCGGCATCCCGCGCCGCTCGGCCTCCCTGCCCACCGGTTCCCCGTCGAGCCGTGGCGGCTGGTCGAGCGCTCGTATTCGAATGACGACCTCGGCACGACCGAGACCCTCTTCGCGCTCGGCAACGGCTACCTCGGCATGCGCGCCAATCCGGAGGAGGGTCGCGAGGCCCACAGCCACGGCACCTACCTCAACGGATTTCACGAGACGTGGCCCATCCTGCACGCCGAGGACGCGTTCGGGTTCGCCAAGACCGGCCAGACGATCGTCAACGTGCCCGACGCCAAACTCCTCAAGCTGTACGTCGACGACGAACCGCTGCTGCTGCCCAGTGCCGATCTCGACAGCTACGAGCGCGCTGTCGACTTCCGCAACGGTGCACTCACCCGCGAGATGATCTGGCGTACCCCGGCCGGCAAACGGGTCAGGGTGACGTCGCAGCGAATGGTCAGCTTCGTGCATCGCCACCTCGCCGTGATGACCTTCGAGATCACCCTGCTCGACGCCGCCGCGCCGGTGGTGGTCTCCTCGCAGCTGCTCAACCGCCAGGACGGCGAAGACGAGTACCACGTGAAGTCCGCCGCGCTCGGCGAAGGCGTGGACCCTCGTCGGTCGCGCAAGTTCAACCACCGGGTGCTGCAACCGAAGTTGCAACGCGAGGACGGCAACGAGATCGTTCTGGGCTATCGCTGTGCGAACAGCAAGATGACGCTCGCCTGCGGCACCCGTCACCACATCGACACGTCATGCCAGGCCGAGGTCAGGACCGATGTCGGTCCAGACCTCGCGAAGACGGTCTTCACCGTGCGCGCGACGCCTGGCGACCCGATCAAGATCACCAAACTCGTCTCGTACCACTCGTCCAACGGCGTGCCCGCCGAGGAACTCGCCGACCGCTGTTCACGGACACTCGAACGCGCCGAGGCCGACGGCGTCGATCAGGTCGTCCTCGAACAGCGCGAGTGGCTGAACGAGTTCTGGGAGCACTCCGACATCGAGCTGCGCGGTGACGATCGTGCGCAGCAGGCCCTGCGGTGGAACCTGTTCCAGTTGGCCCAGGCCTCGGCGCGCACGCAGGAGCAGGGGGTTGCCGCGAAGGGGGTCACCGGAGGTGGCTACGACGGCCACTACTTCTGGGACACCGAAGTGTACGTGGCACCATTCCTCGCCTACACGATGCCCGAAGCGGCTCGCAAGGTCATTCGGTTCCGCTGGCAGATGCTCGATGCCGCCCGCGAGCGGGCCCGGGAGATGAGCCAGGTCGGCGCGTTGTATCCGTGGCGCACGATCAACGGCGAGGAAGCCTCGGCGTACTACGCGGCCGGAACCGCGCAGTACCACATCAATGCGGCCGTGGTGTTGGCGCTGCGTCGCTACCTCGAGGCGTCGGGCGACATCGAATTCCTGTCGAACGAAGGCGTGGAGGTCCTCGTCGAGACGGCACGGCTGTGGGCCGATCTGGGTTTCTACTCGCAGAATGGGTCACGAACGTTCCACATCCACCGCGTCACGGGGCCGGACGAGTACACGACCGTCGTCAACGACAACTTCTACACGAACGTGATGGCGAGGTTCAATCTCCGCTACGCAGCGCGCACGGTTCGGTTCTTGGCGCAGTGGAACCCGGAGGCGTTCGAGGCGTTGACCCGGTCGACCGACCTCGACCTGCAGGAACTCGACGACTGGGATGCCGCCGCCGACTGCATGTTCATCCCGTTCGACGACGAACTCGGCATCAATCCGCAGGACTCCGAATTCCTCGAACTCGAACCGTGGGACTGGGAGACGACCCCGCCCGAGCACTTCCCGTTGCTGCTGCACTACCACCCACTCGTCATCTACCGGCACCAGGTGCTGAAGCAGGCAGACGTGGTGCTGGCGATGTTCCTGCGCTCCGAGCGATTCCCGGTCGAGCAGAAGCGCCGGAACTACGACTTCTACGACCCGATCACCACCGGCGACTCGTCGCTGTCGTCGTGTGTCCAGGCCGTCGTCGCCGCCGAGGTCGGCTACGACGAACTCGCACTCGAGTACTTCACCCGCGCCTTGTACCTCGACCTGTCGGACTCGCACGGCAACACCGCCGACGGCGTGCACGTCGCCAACGCCGGCGGCGTGTGGGCGGGCATCGTGCACGGCTTCGCCGGGATGGTCGAGCAGGGCAACCACATCGAGTTCACGCCGAGACTGCCGCGCGGATGGGAGGGTCTGAGTTTCCGGCTCCGGCGTCACGGCTCGATCCTCCGCGTGGAGGTCGATCCCGACGGACTGACGGTGACCGTATTGACGGGTAGTGGCGTGCCGGTCCGTGTCGAGGACGACGCCATCGTGCTGGTGACCGTCGACGAGCCCCTGCGCATCAATCGCTGAGCGCCGCCCTGCGGGTCACAGCGGTGCGTCGCCGATCTGGAACGACAGCTCGCGCGCTCCACCGCCCGGTTCGAGGCCGCCGGTGCTGATGGTCAGGTCGTACACATCTCCGGTGCCGGTGTCGGTGATCGTGCACTGGAAGTCGCCGACATCGTCGAGCACGACGCTGCCCTCGGGGCACTCGATGTCTTCGGGCAGGATCGTGGCACCGACCTCGTCGGACAGCAGACGGGCACCCTCCTGCCTGATCACAACGAGGTCGTCGGCGGTCAGGAGGTTCGTCGTGACGATGTTCAGCGTGTCATCCGAGGTCATCGTGCCGAGGAACTCGATCGTCTGGCCGTCGTCCGTCGTCGCGGTGCACGTGAATGTCTCGCCTTCCTCGAGCCCGTCGGGTTCGTTGCATGTGGCCTCGATGTCCCCGAGGCCGATCTCCTCGGCCAGCTTCTCCTCGATCACGGTCTCGCCGCTGTCGGCAGCGCTGCTGCTGCACGAGGCGGCGACAAGAGCGACGACGGCGAGTGCGACGCGACCGGCGGAGCGAACGTGGAGCATCACCCAGTATCACACCCGAGCCGAGGTGCGGACGTAGTCTCCGGCATGGCTCCACAACTCCCCGATCGACGGCGACTCGATGGGCGCGTGGCACTGGTGACCGGGGTGTCGCGTCCGATCGGGATCGCCGCCACGGTTGCCCAACGGCTCCACGACCAGGGCGCCACCGTCGTCGCCACGGGCTGGGCGCCGCACGACGCGGAGATGCCGTGGGGCGAACAGCCCCTCGGGCCGCTCTCGTTCGAGGTGGGTCGCCACGATCTGGAGGATGCTGCAGTTCCGGGCGCGCTCGTCGACGAGGTCGTCGAACTCCACGGCCGAATCGACATCGTCGCGGCGGTCCACGCGCGATCGTCACACGAGTCGCTCGACGAGGTGAGCGCCGAGGAACTCGATCGGTGCTGGGCCGCGAACGTGCGCAGCGTGGTGCTGCTCGCACAGCGATTCTCCCAACGTCACGTGTCGATCCCGTCGAGTGAACCACCCGTCGGGCGGATGCTGTGGTTCACGAGCGGCCAGCACCTCCAGCCGATGGACGGCGAGATCGCCTACGCCGTATCGAAGGGCGCGCTGCACCAGATGACCGCCTCGATCGACCATGCCCTGTTCGCGTTCGCGGATCATCGCGAACTGCATCAACCCCGGACCCGTCGACACCGGCTACGCCGACGGGGACGCGCATGCCGCGGTCGCTCGGATGTTCCCAGACGGCCGATGGGGAACGCCAGGCAACATCGCCGACGTCATCGGGTTGCTCGTCAGCGACGAGGGGGCATGGATCCGCGGCCAGGTCCTCGATGTGGAGGGTGGCTTCGACCGGTTCGCGTGGCACAACGTCCAC
This sequence comes from Ilumatobacteraceae bacterium, assembly GCA_963774765.1. Lineage (GTDB taxonomy): Bacteria > Actinomycetota > Acidimicrobiia > Acidimicrobiales > Ilumatobacteraceae > Sva-07. Next base: position 739,230 of record CAVZGP010000011.1, on the reverse strand, counting down.
GATCTGTGACCCGGATCGACATTTCGTCGGTTCACCTGAGCGCCGTTAGCGTTGGAGCCCATGACTGATCTCGGATTCGACGGCAAGGTAGCGATCATCACGGGCGCCGGTGGCGGCCTGGGCAAGCAGCACGCGCTGATGATGGCCAAGCGTGGTGCGCTCATCGTGGTGAACGATCTCGGAGGCGCCGTCGACGGCACCGGCAGCGACAAGGGCGCAGCGCAGATCGTCGTCGACGAGATCAAGGCTGCAGGCGGCGAGGCTGTTGCGAACACGGACTCGGTCGCCACTCCCGAAGGCGGCGCAGCGATCGTCCAGAGCGCCGTCGACGCGTTCGGCAAGGTCGACATCGTCATCAACAACGCCGGCATCCTGCGCGACAAGTCGTTCCACAACATGGATGCCGACCTGTTCGATCCGGTGATCGCCGTTCACCTGCGCGGCGCGTTCAACGTCACCCAGCCCGCGTGGAAGGTCATGCGCGACCAGGGCTACGGCCGCATCGTGTCGACGTCCTCGGCGGCGGGAATCTTCGGCAACTTCGGCCAGGCCAATTACGGCGCCGCAAAGATGGGGCTCGTCGGTTTCACCAACGTGCTCGCCGTCGAAGGCGCCAAGTACAACATCAAGGCCAATGCCATCGCTCCGCTCGCGCTGACCCGCATGACCGAGGACATCCTCGGTGGCCTCGGCGACAAGCTACGGCCCGAACTGATCTCGCCGCTGGTGACCTACCTCGCCCACGAGTCGTGCGAGGCGACCGGACGAGTGTTCTCCGTCGGCGGCGGCCGCGTGGCCGAGGTGTTCATCGCCGAGACCGTCGGCTACACGAACACCGCCGACCTCTCGCCCGAGGATCTCGCCGCCCACTGGGGCGACGTCACCGCACAGGACGGCTATGCCGTGCCGGCGACCATCGCCGACGAGACCGCGCTGTTCCTCAAGGCGCTCTCCTGAGGGAGCGCCGGTTCGCCCGCCGCCCGTTCTCGTGAACAACTTCACCTCCTGAAGGCGCATTTGTTCACGAGATGGGCCGCCGGGGTCGTTCGAGACGCAGGCTGATCGCAACACTGGCCGACGTGATTGGGGTCGAGGAGTTCCAGGCACAGGCAGCGGAGTGGCTGGCAGCCAATCGGCAGCACGCGCCGCGTGACTACGGGGCGATCTGTCCGCCGGATCTCGTCGCCGTCGGCCTCGACTGGCAGCGACGTCTGACAACCGGCGGGTGGGCGGGCATCCACTGGCCCGTCGAGCACGGGGGCCGCGGCCTCACGGCGGAACACAACGGCGTGTGGCTGTTGGAATGCGCTCGCGCCGGCGTCCCCGCGGTGTTCAACATGGTCGGCTTCGTGCTCGCGGGCGGGGCGATCATGCGCTACGGAACGCCCGAGCAACAGACCGCGCACCTTCGCTCGACGCTCTCCACTGAGCACGTCTGGTGCCAACTGTTCTCCGAGCCGGGTGCCGGCAGCGACCTCGGATCGTTGTCGACGCGGGCCGAACTCGACGGCGACCGCTATGTCGTCAACGGCCAGAAGGTGTGGTGCTCGGGTGGCCGGTACTCCAACTGGGGCATCCTGATGGCCCGCACCCGGCCGCTCGACGAAGCACCCAAGCACGACGGCATCTCGTTCTTCCTGTGCCCGATGGACCTTCCCGGCATCGCCGTACGGCCGCTGAAGCAGATGACCGGCGAGGCCGAGTTCGACGAGATCTTCTTCACGGATGTCTCGCTTCCGGCCGAGTGCCTGCTCGGGCCGCTGCACGGGGGTTGGGGGGTCGGGATGGCGGTGCTCACGAGCGAACGTGGCCACATCGGCACATCAGTGATCGGACTCGAACGACGCCTCGACCAGATGGCCCACCTCGCCGAAGGGCGCGACCTCACCGCGATCGAGCGCCAGGAGCTGGCCGCGCTGCTCGCGAGCGGCAGCGCGATGAAGGCGATGGCGCAGCGCCAGGGTCCGGTGGCGTCCACGGCCGCCTCACTGATGAAGCTCGGCATCACCGAGATGATGTTCGATGTGGCGATGCTGCGAGGCGACCTCGCCGGGCCGAATGCCATGCTTGACGGGCCGAGTGCCGCAGGGATGCTCGCCGCGCCCGGTGGCCGAATCGCCGGCGGTTCGAGCCAGGTGCAGCGCAACATCATCGGCGAGCGCCTGCTCGGCCTCCCCCGCGAACCGAAACCGACGTGACGGGAATTGCATCAGGGATCTGACCCCTGATGCAATTCGACTCCCACGACATGGCGTCGCCATGATGGCTCGGTGCGCGTTGGCTCATCCGATCACGTCAGTGTTGCAATCCATGAGTTCGGAGGCACCGGCCGACCGCTTCTGCTGTCGCACGCCACCGGCTTTCACGGCTACTGCTACCTCCCGATCGCCGACGAGCTGAGCGACCGGTTCACATCGTTCGCACTCGACTACCGCGGCCACGGCGACACCGCTCGCCCCGACGACTGGCAGGTCGAGTGGGAGCGCTACGGCGACGACGCGCTCGCCGCAGCGCGAGCCGTGGCCCCCGACGGCGGCCTCGTCGCGTTCGGCCACTCGATGGGCGGTGCAGGTCTGCTGATGGCGGCACACCGCGACCCAGGGCTGTTCGATGTGATCGTAGCGTTCGAGCCAATCGTGTTCCCGCCCCGGGAGATCGATCCCCACGACGGCACCGAGAACAACGGAACGATCCTGTCGCGCGGCGCCCGCAAGCGACGCGCCACCTTCGACACCTTCGGCGACGCGATCGCCAACTACTCGTCGAAGCCGCCGATGATGGCGTTCGATCCCGACGTGCTGCGCCTCTACGTCGCCCACGGGTTCCGCCCCGCACCCGAGGGCGTCCGCCTGAAATGCGATCCTGAGCACGAGGCACGCACGTTCGACTCCGGCGGTGCCCACGCGACGTGGGCCGACCTCCCGGACATCGACACACCGGTCGTCGTCGCCGCCGGCAAGGTCGACGAGTTCGGACCGGCAGCCATCGCCAGAGAGATCGCCGAATCACTCCCGAACGCCACCTACGTCGAGAACGACACCTGGAACCACTTCACGCCGTTCATCGATCCCGCAGCGATGGCGGAACTCGTCGCCGACGTCGTCCGCTGAAACGGGTGACCCGCGCGCCCGCCGACGTCAGACTCGGTTCCACAGGATCGGAAAGAACACCGGACCGGCGCTGCCGTCGGCGTCCACCGACAGTTGGTCGCCGCCGAGCGACACTCCGAGTTGCGTGCTTCCGCTTGCAGGGACGTCGTCGCTGGTGATCGTGAGGACCTCGCCGCCCAGGGCCGAGCTGGTGACCCCGATCGCGTAGGTGGTGCCGGCGATCGTGATCGCTCCGGCGGTCGAGGTCCACAGGAACGAGCCCTCGCCGCCCAAGGTCAGCTCCGGGAACGGTGCGTTGTTGAAGAACAAGACGACGTCGTCGTAGGCGAGCGTGCCCGTGCCGTCATCGTTGAACGTCATCAACACGTCGCCGGTCACCGCTGCGATGTCGAGGGCTTCAGCGCCCACGCCGAAACCCGACGCCTGCGTGAACGCCAGGGCGACCGAGTCGGGGTTCGCCTTCCAGGTCCCGAGCAGGCCACCGTCCACGCTCTCGGACGGCTCGGAGTCCTCGCATTCGCCCTTGTCGACCACCTCGACCACCGCGGTCGCCGGGCCGGAGCCCGTGCCACTGAGAGCAATCGTCAACCCGGAGACCCCGACGGGCAGTTCGCCGTCGGTGGGCGGGGGCGGCTCGTCGGGGCACGCGCACTCGCCGACGCAGTAGCGCAGGTCGAGCGAAGCGCTGCCGGCACTGATCGTCTCGCCGTCGGCCCATGTGGCAGACGAATACCCCGTGATCCTGACATCGACGAACGAGCCATCGGGTGCATCGACGGTCACCCGATGCGCTGCCTGCTCGCCTGCTCCGGAGCTCAGTTCGACTGCGTCGCCGTCGATGACCGCTCGGTGTGTTGCGGGGCGTCGCGCAATCGACGGGGGCATCCACGGACCGGTCACCCATGCAGGCCCGAGGTCGGCTTCCTGGAGCGCACCGGTTGCGATCAGCACGCCATTGCCGCCCGTCGCGGCGATCGCCTCCTCGAACACCGGACCGGAGGAACCACGGCTCGACGTGTCGACCAACGACGGGATGAGGCCCCACAGGTCCGTGAACTCGTCGACGCGTGCCCAGAAGCCAAACGCCTCGTAGTCGGACGAGCCGGCGAACAGGGCGAAGTCGTTGGCGACATAGGCCGGCAACCATCGACCGAGCGGATACGTCGTGCCGCCGGCGATCGTCTCACCGACCCACGCCGCCAGCCCCTCGTACACCCATGGTCCGGCGCCGTGGAAGCGGTCCTGGTCGTCACTGAACCGGGTCGCATGCCAACAATGGAACAACTCGTGCGCCATCACGGCCGATGCGACCGGGCTGTCGGCAGCCGAGTCGCGGTCTCGGGCGATGACGATGTAGCAGTCGTGGTCGCCGTACCGTTCGCGCAGCGGCTCGAACGCCGGCCAGTCGTCCACGAAGCTGCGCCGAACGGTGCCGGCACCTGGTTCGGCGCCCTCGCCGGCTCCCTCGAGCGTCCAGAAGCTCGGCGTCGACACGAGGATCACGGCGTCGAGCGAGTTCGGGGCCGGGAGTTCGGCGTTCAGCCGACTCCACACCGGTGCCAACGCCCGTGTCCAGGCAGCACGGTCGGTGTCGTCGACGTCGTCGTCGAGTTCGCGCAACGTCGTGGGGGGCGACGCCGACCGGAGCCCCTCGGGCCCGACGAGATCCTCCTCGTCGGTGAGATCGGCGAGCTCGATGACGAAGTCGGCTTGGAACAGTTCGTCGAGGCGTTCGTCGATCGCTTGCTGGTCGGCGACCTCGATCTCGTCGGCGACGACCGGGTACTGCTCGAACAGCCCGGTGAACGACGGGTACAGCTCCGTGCTGCGAGCGACATCGGGCATCGAGGCAAGCGCACCGGTGAACGCCGCGAACCCGGCGACGGTCGCTTCGGCCGACTCCGGACCGAACGCTTCGATCGCCTCGTCGTATGCGGCGGCACCATCGTGCTGAACCGGGGCGGAGGTGTCCGCCGCGTTGGGTGCAGTCGTCGGTCGGGCGGAGTCGTTGGGAGCGGAATCGGAGCTGTCGGTCGACCCGCCGGAACACGCAGCGATCGCAACCGTGACCAGAACGATCACCACGGCGCGCATCAACTCGGTCTACCACTGCGTCCAACGGACGTGAATGGGCCGATCGACGTAGAGGTGGGTCTCCTCAACTCTGTGACAACCCCCATCTACGATGGCTGCCATGACCGACACCGCCATTCCTGCGCCAACATTCCCGGTGCCGATGTCGCTGTCGCCATCGCGCGTGTCGTCGTTCACGTCGTGCCCGATGCAGTTCCGGTTCTCCAGTATCGAGAGGCTTCCCGAACCGCCCGGTGTCGCCACCACCAAGGGCACGGTCGTGCACCGGGCTCTCGAGCTGCTGTTCGTCCGGCCTGCGGCCACGCGCACCCCGGCAGCGTTGGCCGACGACATGACGGCGGCACTCGACGAGTACCGCACCCACCCCGACTACGTCGGCCTGCGCCTCGAGGGTGATGCGATCGCCCGCTTCGACAGCGACTGCCATGCGCTCATCGACAAGTACTTCGCCATGGAAGACCCCACCGCCGTACGCGAGATCGGGTTGGAACTCTGGATGGAGGCCCCGGTCGGCGAACTCACACTGCGTGGCATCATCGACCGGCTCGAACTCGACGCCGACGGCGAACTGGTCGTCACCGACTACAAGACGGGACGTGCCCCGTCGGGCAACTTCGAACAGAAGAGTCTCGCCGGCGTCCACTTCTACTCGTTCCTGTGCGAGGCGGTGTTCGGCAAGCGGCCTGCCAAGATTCGCCTGATGTATCTCGCGTCCGGCGAGACGATCGAAACGGTGCCGTCGGCGCAGTCGGTGAAGTTCATCACCACGCGGACCACCGCCGTGTGGTCGGCGGTCGAGCGGGCGTGCACAACGGGCGACTTCCGCCCTCGCACGAGCAAGCTGTGCGACTGGTGTTCGTTCCAGCGGTGGTGCCCGGCCTTCGGCGGCAACCCGTCCTTGGCGGCCGCCGAAGCGGTCACGGCCTACAACGACCTGCTGGCCCAGCCCGTAGCATCGGGCCCGTCATGACGAGCGACCAGACGATCCGGAGCGGTTCCCCGCTCGACGATGCCGACGCCCACTCGGTACTCGGACACGCCGATCCGGACCCGATCGAGGTCGGTCCGTTCCCGGTCGTCCCCGGCCAAGGTCACCTCGGTCCACAGGTCGACGCATTCGACGAATGGGTCGACGACGCGCTCGAGTTGCTCCGCGGCAACCCGATCGCCGATCGAGTGTTCAGCACCGCCAGCCACGTCGGCGACTTCTCACTCATCTGGCACGGCATCGCGATCACTCGAGCGATCGTCAAGGGTCGCCCCGACCAGGTGGTCGTGCTGGCCGTGATGCTCGGCGCCGAGAGCCTGCTGGTGAACCAGGGTGTCAAACGGCTGTTCCGTCGCGAACGCCCGACAACCACCGGTGACGACCGCCTGCAGGTGCGAAAGCCGAAGACGTCGTCGTTCCCGTCTGGTCATGCGAGTTCGGCAGCGTTTGCTGCGATGATCCTGTCGGGCTGGGATGGCCCGAAGCTCGGCATGCTCTGGTGGAAGGTCGCGGCGATCGTGGGGATCAGCCGTGCGTACGTACGCATCCACCACGGTTCCGACGTGGTCGCCGGCGCTGTCGTCGGAACGCTGCTCGGCCTGGCTGGTCGACGCATCGCCAAGCGCCTCGCTCCCTGAGGCCGCGCCAGCGCGGCGCAGGTCGCCCGCCCTGGACGCTCAGACGGCGTCGGTGGCCACGGCGGCTTCGACCAGGGTGGCCGGCTCCGCGGTGAGGAGGGTGCGTACATCCAGCAACAGGTCGGCAACTTCGCCCGTCGAGACGAGTTCGCGTTGCATCATTCGGGCGAGGGCGCCGTCGATGACGCCCAGTGCTTCGGTGATCACTGCTTCGGAGGCGATGCGCTCATCAGTCATTGGTGCACACGGTACCCGTGTCGCGGCGCTCGCCGCGCACCTGGGTCGTCGTGACGAAGGTGTCACACAACCTTTACGTGTCACGGCGAGCGATCGGTTGGAGCTGGCGGCTGGCAGCGGTCGACCTACGATGCGGTCATGGAGTTCGCCGGACGCAACGTCGTGGTCACCGGAGCGGGACGGGGCATCGGTGAGGCGCTGGCTCGGGAGTTCCACACTCGCGGCGCCAATGTGGTGGTCGCCGACCTCGCCGGCGCCGAGGATGTCGCCGTCGGCCTCGAACGCGCCACTGCGATCACCGCCGATGTCAGCACCGAAGCAGCAAACGCAGCGTTGATCGAAGCCGCTCGCGCCGAACTCGGCTCGATCGATCTCTTCTTCTGCAACGCCGGAGTGGGCACCGGACGTGGCGTCGTGGAGACACCGGAGGACGACTGGGAGCTCGCGTTCGCCGTCAACGTCCACGCACACCGATGGGCCGCGAAGTATCTCCTGCCCGACTGGCTCGAACGCGGTGACGGCTACTTCTGCTCCACCGCATCGGCAGCCGGACTGCTGATGCAGATCGGTTCCGGGCCATACACGCTCACGAAACGGGCCGCGGTCGCATTCGCCGAGTACATGGCGGTCACGTACGGCGATGCCGGCGTCAAGGTGACCTGTCTGTGTCCGCAGGGCGTGAACACGGCGATGTTGCATGCGGGCGACGACGAAGTGAGCGGGAGCAATGTCGTGAAAGCGGCGGGCGTCGTGCTGGAACCCGCCGACGTCGCCGTCGAGGTCGCCGATGCAATCGAAGCCGAACGGTTCTTGGTGCTCCCGCATCCCGAGGTGGCCGACTACATGGCGCTCAAGGCGACCGATCCCGAGCGCTGGCTCGGCGGAATGCGCAAGCTTCAGCGGCGCACCATCGGCGCCTGAACGCATCGACCGACATGCACCGCTCCCCAGCATCGCTCGCCCGCCTCGGGTTGCGGATGGGCGAACCGGTCCGCTTCCGCCGCAACGACAAGGGTCGCTGGATCGTCGGACGCGTCGTCGGCATCGAACACGACGGCAGCATCGCGATCCGCGACCCCGACGGCTCCGCCCGATCGCTTCGCGCTCGATCGCGTCGAAGTCCGCCGGCCGGGCTCTCGCGGCCGCCTGCGGTGGTGCATCGTCAGCGACGTCGCCGTGACCTGGGAACAGCTGGAGATGTTCGACCCGACCGAGTCGTGACCTCCACACCCCGCCGATGAGCCACGCCGCATGCGGTCGGCTCGCTCATCGCAATGGTCGGGTCACGACGACGGTCCGTGCGCGACGACGTAGGCGCGCATGACCTCGGACGAGATTCGGCCGCGGTCGCTCACGGTCAGCCCATTCGCAGCAGCCCACGCGTGGACGTCCGCCGTCGATGGTGCTCGGCGTGGGACCGCTCCGGCCGATACGAGCTCGGCTGCACGCGCCTCGCCCACTCGTTCGTGGAGCGTGTGCTCGACGGCCGCGCCGAAGAAGCGGAACGTCCACTCCTGGGCGAGCTGGCGGGTCTCGGCGAACACGATCGGGACCGAGGGGTACCGCACGGCTGCTTCGGCGAGCTGTGTCGCAATCGAGGCCGGACGCACGTGACGAAGCTTGAAGACCGCCGAGTAGCGATCCTCGACCACCACGGCTGCAACCCGGCCGGGCTCGGCGACGAACGCCGACAATTCCGCCAGCAGCATCCAGAGCTTGCCGCCGACGATCGTCGACACCAGATCGTCGATGCTCTTGCGCTCGACAACGGCGAGCGACCGCCCGTCGGCTTCGACGGCGTAGTCGCCGACCGGTATCGACCGCTTCGCCGTCGTCGCCTGCTGCTCGGTGAACTTCCACGCGTAGCGCTCGCGGGTGTCGACCAGGATGTGGAGTTCCTGGCCCGAGGCCCGCGCCGTCGGCACCCGCACGCTCGGGCGCGCCTGCTTGCTGGTGCGCGCTGACTGCCAGAACACCATTTCACGCCCGTGGGCGGTGGTGAACACGAACTGCGATCGATTCTCGCGGCCCCGGTCGAGCACCAAGTCGACCGCCACGCCGCGGCGGACGCACGAGCGCACCGCGACCCGCTCGACGATGTCGACCTCGTCGGGTGACGGCCAGGCGTCGGCGGGGTGGCAGTAGATCTTGTTCGTGCGCGGCCAGGTGTCCTTGGCCTTCAACACCACCGCGCCCGAGGCGAGCGGAATCCGCAAGAGATACGGCAACGACGACGACTCGTCGGGGTTCCGGGCGATCACGAAGTCGTCCACGGCCCACACCGTAGGCGCTCGCGAAACGCCGACTCCATCGTCGAGGACGCGGCGGTCCCCCGAACTCTGTGACAGCCCCTTGTCATGATGGAACCATGACCGTTGTCCGAGATCCGGTGCGGGACGAAGTGCCTGCGGCGTCGCCTGTCGGTTCTCGGTTCGGTGACGGGTTCTTCTGGTATCGGGCCGATCCGGCACCGGGTCTCGATCCGGTCACCGACATCGCCATCGGCGACGACGCCGGCGTCGTCGATTCGGACTGGATCGCTGCCGTGGTCGAGCACTGCGCACAAGGCTTGTCGCTGCTCGAAGCACTCGATCCCACCGACTTCGACCCCGCAACGGCCATGGCGTGGGCGAAAGGAGTCGAGGACACCCCATCAACCCCAACGCCATCATCGGCGTCTCACTGTGGTCACTGATCCGCCGCGCCGTCACCGATTCCAGAGGTGTCGTCATCGAACTCGGCCGCACCCAACGACTCTTCACCGGCCACGCACGCGACGCCGTCATGCTCCTCGAACCGGTCTGCATCTGGCCCGACTGCGACCAACCACACACCTGGTGCCACGCCGACCACCTCACCAGCTGGACCACCCGCGGACCCACCAACCCCGACAACGGCGCACCCCTGTGCCCGCGCCACAACTACCTCAAAGAAACCGGCTTCACCGTCACCCGAGACGAACACGGCCACTGGCACATCACCGCACCCGACGGCACCACCATCCTGTGACGTCGCCGCCACGGGGGTTCTCATCCAGAGCGACGCGGCACCAGCCGCAGACCTCGATCGGTGCGTTCGACCTCCATCGCGAAGTCGAACGCATCGACGGTTGCGGCGAGTTCGATGTCGGCCGGGTCGCAGTGGTCGGAGCCGAGGGCCAATGTCTTGGCGGCCTCCTCGGTCGCGAGCAGGGCGATCGCCGTTGCGTGCGCCTCGAGCGGTCGGCCGGTGCGAGCCCGCTCGATCAGGTCGGCCGTCAGAACGTCGTCGACGCCACCGTCGGGATGATCCTCGAACCGGCCGGTGATCAGGTACGTCGGCTCGCCGAGTCCGGCGTCGTTGACAGCTCGGGCCGTCGCAGATGCGACCACGAGGCTCGCAGCCCACAGACGGGTGGCGCCGACGGCACGCACCACGCCCTGCGTGCCCGCGGACGTGCGCTGTACGAGCGTGCAGCCCTCGAGGTCGGCATCGCGGACCATGGCAGGCGAGTTGGGCAAGTCGAAGCCATCGGGTCGCAGACCGCGATCCTCCCCCAGCGCCAGCGAACCCGGATTCGCTGCCTTGAACCCCAACGCTTCGTCGACGGTACCGACGAGGAAGATCTCCTTCGCGCCCGACCCGAACGCGTATGCCGCCGTGGTGAAGGCACGGATCACGTCGATCGCGACCACGGCGCCGTCGACACCGTCGAGCTCCCAGCGGGCGACGTGACGGGCCATCAGTGGCCGCCGGCGCAGTTGACGATGGTGCCGGTGATCAGGACGACGCGGCCCATCGTCGGAACGTCAGAACGACGGGCGAACGCCGACGATGCTTGCCCGCTCCATCACCCGCACGTCGGGCCAGTAGTCGCTCGAGGCGTAGTGCTGGACGGCCAGGTTGTCCCACATCGCCACCGAGTTCGGGTGCCAGTGCAGGCGGCAGTGGTACTCGAGCGTGTTGGCCTGAGCGAACAGGGTGACGAGCAGATCGTCGGACTCGGCCGGGTCGAGGCTGACGATGCGGGTCGTGAAGAACCGGTTGACGTAGAGCAGTCGATGACCGGAGATCGGATGGTGGATCACGACGGGATGCTCGACGACCGGGTACTTCTCGCGCATCGCCGATGCGTCGGCCCCCGTGATCGTGTGACCGAACGCCTGCATGTAGTCGTGCTCAGCGACCAGCCCCTCGATGCGGTCCTTGATCTCGTCCGACAGGCCCTCATAGGCGGCGTTCATGTCGCAGAACAACGTGTCGCCACCCGTTTCAGGTACCGAGATCGCCCGCAGGATCGCGCCTTTCGACGGGACCTCGCGCCACGTGACGTCGTGGTGCCAGCCGTTCTCGTAGCCGCCGGTGTCGGCGTCCTTGGCGAAACGAACCAGCTCAGGGCGTTCGTCGTTGCTGTTGAAGAACGGGTGAATCTCCAGCTCGCCGAATCGCTGTGCGAAGGCGACGTGCTGGTCGGCGGTGAGTTGCTGGTCGCGGAAGAACAGCACCTTGTAGTCGACCCAGGCCCGTGCCAGCTCCTCGAACACGTCGTCGGCGAGCGGTTTCGACAGGTCGAGACCCTTGACGATGCCGCCGAGCGTGGCGCCCACCTGGCGCACCTCGAAGTGTTCCCACTCCAGCGCCGTGAGCCGGATGCGCTCAGCAGCGAGGTGAGCGACCGGGCCGATCACGGCCTTGTCCGGGCCGAAGGTGAGCTTGCGAGCATTGAACTCGCCGATGTCTCCCGATGGCTCGATCCCCTCCAGCTTGGCAATCGCCGAGGTCGTGGTCTCCAGGTCGTCGTCGGTGATGCTCATGCGGTCCCTTCAGCGCGGCGCCGGTCGTCGCTCGTCTCAACGTACCGCGCGTGCGTCCGAGGACTGAATCGAACGGTCAGGACCCACCAGCACACCGCGCGGCCGAATCGAGATCAACACGCTCGGGGATCGACGGTCATATCCTGGCACGGCCGCCCGACCCGGCTCCGGAAACGGCCCGGGCGGGTGCCACAGGAGATCACATCCATGTCAACCAGCAAGCCCTCAAGCATCCTCCGCCTGGTCGGAACGCTCGTCATCGTGCTCGTCGTCGGGCTCGTCGCCGTCAACCTGTTCGATCTGCAACTGCCGTTTGGCCGGGAATCCAAGGACCACTCGCCGGCGTTGGTGCTCAACGAGATCCGCGATCTGGCCGAACTGCATGCCGCCCAGGCCGAATTCGAGGTCATCGTCGATCGCGAGGTCGACGTGAAATGGGTGCCATCGTTCATCGCGGGCGACCGTGTGCAGTTCGTCGCGGTCGGCACCGTCGATGCGATCGTCGACTTCGACGCGCTCGACGAGGACTCGGTGATCGTCGACAACGAGACCAACTCGGTGACCATCCTGCTTGCCCCGCCGGTCGCGGCTGATCCGGTCATCGACCTCGATCAGAGCGGCGTGATGAACCGCGATCGCGGCCTGCTCGACCGACTCGGAAGCGTGTTCGTCGACAGCCCGACCGAGGAGATCAGCCTGATCCGCGAAGCCCAGGACAAGATGGCCGCGTCGGTGACCGGTACCGACCTGATCGCCCGAGCGAAGACCAACACGACCTCGACGCTGACCGGCCTCCTCGAGTCGCTCGGCATCGAGAACGTGCGCGTGGTGTACACCGACGGCATCGGCTGACCACCGGCGCCGGGCCTTGATGCTCGACGGCGATCGACAGTCGTCCGATCCGTCACCGATCATCGTCACCCCGTACCGTTGGCCCGATGGGTGTACGTCTCGACGAGTCCGACGAATTCATGCATGAGCTCGGCCCCGAGCCGAACTTCAACGAGAGCATGTACATCAACTGCTTCGACCCCGCACAGGGTGTCGGCGGCTGGTTCCGGATGGGCAATCGAGCCAACGAGGGCACTGCCGAGATGACGGTGTGCCTGTACCTGCCCCCCGAGAAGTCAGACGGCAGCGACGGCAGTCGTCAGGTCGGGTTCATGTTCAAGCGCCCGGCGATCGAGAACAACGACGCGTTCGACGCGGCCGGACTGACGTGGACGATGGTCAAGCCGTTCGAGGAGCTGCGCATCGACTACGTCGGCAAGGTCGTCGTGCTCGACGAGCCCGAGCAGATGGCCAACCCGAAGGAGGCGTTCACGAACAACCCGTTCGCCGAGGCCGAGGTCCACATCACCTTCACCGGCCAGGGCCGGGCGAGCATGTTCGGCGGCGAACCCGACGAACCGCACGAGAAGCCCGGTGAGGAGTTCGCCAAGGGCCACTACGAGCAGTTGGTCGAGGCGACCGGCACGATGCGCGTCGGCGACCGCGAATGGCAGATCGCCGGCTTCGGGTTGCGCGACCACTCGTGGGGGCCCCGCTACTGGCAGGCGCCGTGGTACTACCGGTGGCTGACGGTCAATGTCGACGAGAACTTCGGGTTCATGGCGAGCCGGGTGGCCAAGCGCGACAGCGAGGGCACGCGTGGCGGTTTCGTGTGGGAGAACGGCGTGATGCACCTGTGCGACGACGTCCAGATCTCCACCACGACGCGCGGCGATGAGAGCTACCACGACCGCATCGAGGGCACGATCCGCTCGAGCCACAGCGATCGCGAGTGGAACTTCACCGGCGAGACGCTCAGCCTGATTCCTCTCCGCAACCGCCGCCAGACCCCCGACGGCGAATGGCTGCAGACACGGATCTCCGAGGCCTACACCAAGTGGACGATCCACTCGGGCGACTTCGCGGGCCGCGAGGGCTTCGGCATGTCGGAGTACCTCGACCAGATCATCGACGATCAGCCCGTCGGCCTCGCCGAGTAGCCCCATCTGCGCATCGGGGTCGGCTTCGTTCGGGCAGGTACGGTCGCGGCCATGAATCAGATCGAATCCTCGTCGCCTGGATCCCACCGGGAGATCGCCGAGCGGCTGATCGACGGGCGCAGCGTCGTCGGCCAGGTGACCGTCAGCCCCGACGGCCAGCACGTCGCATTCGTCGTGGCGACCACGAATCTCGCCGAGAACACGACGACCACACTGGTGTGGATCGACGACGCCCCGGTCACCGCCGGCCCCCACGACGCCAACCCCACGTGGTCGCCCGACGGCCGGTTCCTGGCCTTCACGTCGCGAACGCGGCGAGACCAAGGGGGACTCCACGCTCCACGTCCTGCCGGTGGGCCGAGCGGGCGAGCTGCGCAGGCTGTGCACGATGTCCGACGGCCTCGGCGACCTCGACTGGTCTCCCGACGGCCGACTGCTCGCGTTCACGAGCCGCACCCGCCACGAGCGTTACACCGCCGAGAGCACCGCCTGGCAGTCGCCTCGCAAGGTCGAGCGACTCTTCAGTCGACTGAACGGTCAGGACTGGATCTTCGACCGACCGAATCACGTGTACGTCATCTCCGCTGACGGCACCGGCACACCACGCAACCTCACACCGGGCGAGTTCCAGCACAGCGGGGTCAGCTGGTTGCCGGACTCCACCGCGATCGTGACGTCGGCCGAGCGCCACGACACGTGGGACCGCGACCACGCCAGCGACCTGTACCTCGTGTCGATTCCCGAGCAAGGTGATGGCGACGACGACGGTTCGAATGTGCAATCGCTCACCGCCGGCGACGGCAACTACGGCTCCCCATCGGTGTCGCCGGACGGGCAACTCGTCGCCTTCATCGGCTCCGTCGACCCGACCACGTCTCCGCAGAACGCCACGGTGGGGGTGCTGGCGATCGACGGCGACGAGCATCCGCACACCGACATCCGATGGATCTCCCGGGGCCTCGACCGGACCTTCCAACCGACCGTCGGCACGAGGGCGCCGGTCTGGGAAGGTGCCACCCACCTCCTCGCGACCGCTGAGGATCGTGGTGCCACCCACCTGTACCGGCTCCGAGCCGACGGCTCGATCGCGCCCGAACCACTCACCGCTGGTCCGGTGTCGGTGACGTCATTCGACGCGGCATCCGGCGTCATCACTCGAACGCAGGAATCGGCGACCCACACGGCCGAGCTCTACGTCAACGACGCACGCCGCACCCACGTGGGAGACGCCCTCGCCGCCCGTGCCCTGTCGTGGGAACACTTCACGGCGCGCACCTCCGATGACACCGACGAGATCGATGCGTGGATCATGCGCCCGAGCGACTTCGACGAGACGAAGCGGTACCCGGTGCTGCTCAACGTGCACGGCGGCCCGCACTCCCAGTACGGCGAGTACTTCTTCGACGAATTCCAGATGCAAGCCGCCGCCGGCTTCGTCGTCGTGCTCGGCAACCCGCGCGGCAGCAGCGGCAGGCACACCGGTTGGGGCCAGGCGATCCAGGGCCCGAACCACCCGACGGTGCCCGCCGCCGGCTGGGGCTCGGTCGACGTCGACGATGTGCTCACGATCATCGACACCGCCTTGGATCGCTACGGGTTCTGCGACCCCGATCGCGTCGGCATGCTCGGCGGCTCCTACGGGGGCTGGATGGCGACCTGGCTCGCCGGTCACCACGGCGACCGGTTCCGGGCGTTCTGCTCGGAACGCGCCGTGAACAACGCCACCGCCCTCGAGTTGTCGTCCGACATCTCGACCGCCTTCAACGCCGTGCACGGGGTGAACCACCTCGAGAACCCCGACGAGTACGTGCGCATGTCGCCGATCACCGCCGTGCACAACATCGACAAGCCGGTGCTGATCATCCACTCCGAGGAGGATTGGCGCTGCCCGATCGGGCAGGCCGAGGAACTGTGGGTCGCGCTGAAGCTGCTCGACAAGGACGTCGACTTCTACCGCTTCCCCGGTGAGAACCACGAGCTGTCTCGCTCCGGTTCGCCGCTCCACCGCGTCCAACGCGGCGAGATCATCCTCGACTGGTTCGCCGAGAAGCTCGGTGGTACATCTGGGGTCTGACCCAGATGTACCGCTCAGCGGCGGTGGAATGCTTTGACGGTCTCGACCAGCGCGAGCAGGCCGAGCCCCGCGGTGGCGCAGATCGCGAGGTCGGCCGCGCTCAGTGGATCGAGGTCGAGGAACTCGCTCAGCGGGGTGTAGAGCACGAGCAGCTGCAACGCGACCACCAGGGCGGCGATCGCGAGCATCAGCGGGTTCGTCCGCCAACCGATCGTGCGCAGTGATGCGGTCGACGAGCGAGTCGCGAACGCCTGGCCCACCTGCATGAACGCCAACGTCGTGAACATCACCGACTGCCACTGCTCGAGATCGGACGCGTAGTAGGTGAACCCCAGTCCGAGCGTGACGGCGCCGATCACCAATCCGATCCAGGCGGTCCGCCGGCCGAGGCCGTTCGCCCAGAGCCCGTCGGACGGCGATTGTGGTGGGCGTTGCATGATCGAGTGTTCGGCGGGCTCCACGCCCATCGACAAGCCGAGCAATCCATCGGTCATCAAGTTGAGCCAGAGCAGCTGGAGCGGCAGAAACGCGATCGCCGTCGCATCCGATCCGACGACGAGGAACGGGATCGGCCAACCGAGCATCACGATGATCTTGCCGAAGTTGCCGGCGACGGCGAAGCTGACGAAGCGACGAAGGTTGTCGTAGATGACGCGACCTTCTTCGACGGCCGCGACGATCGTGGCGAAGTTGTCGTCGCGCAGCACCATGTCGGCAGCTTCCTTCGACACGTCGGTGCCAGTGATACCCATCGCCACGCCGATGTCGGCGCGCTTGAGCGCCGGCGCGTCGTTGACACCGTCGCCGGTCATCGCCACGACGTGGTGTTGCTGCTGCAGCGCGTCGACGATGCGCAATTTGTGTTCCGGCGACACACGCGCGAACACCGACACATCTCGTACGGCGTTCGCGAACTGCTCGTCGTCGAGGCGATCGAGATCAGCCCCGACGAGCACCCGATCGGTGTCGCTGATTCCGAGGTCATTCGCGATCGCCTTTGCCGTCAGCGGGTGATCGCCGGTGATCATCACGGGTCGAATTCCTGCCTGTCGACAGACCGCGACGGCGTCGCGCACCTCGGAGCGCGGCGGGTCGATGATTCCGACGAGCCCGAGGATCACCAGCTCGGACTCCGGGTCGTCGGTGTCGTCCCTCAGCGGCCGGAAGGCCACACCCAGCACCCGCATGCCCGCAGCGGCAAGGGCGTCGTTTCCGGAGGAGATGCGAGCGTGCCAGGCGTCGTCCAACGCCACCGCCGCGCCATTGTCCCAGACGGCGGTTGCCTGCTGGAGCAGCCCGTCGACCGCTCCTTTCACGAACGAGAACCGGACGTCCTGGGGCAACTCGGCGAGCTGGGCGACCGCCCCGTGCAGTGGGTCGTGGATCGTGCTCATCCGTTTGCGGGTCGAGTCGAACGGCTGCTCGTCGAGGCGGGGGATCCGGGCCCGCAGGTCGTGCACGTCGAGGCCGGCATCCGCTGCGGCCTGCAACAGCGCCGTCTCGGTGGGATCACCGAGCCAGACACCGTCCGCCTCACCGTCGCTGCCGACGTCCTCGGCGCCGTCGTTGCACAGCGCACCGCCCACGAGCGTGATCGTCGCCGACGATGGTGCTGCACCGACGGCCGACGCGGCATCGGTGTCGAGGCGCACCTCGTGCCCCGCGACATCCAGCACGGTCACGGTCATGCGATTCTGCGTGAGCGTGCCCGTCTTGTCCGAGCAGATCACCGTGACCGACCCGAGCGTCTCGACCGCCGGCAACTTGCGAATCAGCGCCTGACGCCGGAGCATCCGCTGGGACCCGATCGCCAAGGTGAACGTGACGACCGCCGGCAGGCCCTCGGGGATCACGGCGACGGCCACGCTGATGGCGGTGAGTACGAGATCGGTTGCGGATTCGCCCGAGAGAGCACCCATCACCACCACGCCGAGCGCGACGGCGACGCCGAGGAGCGCGAGCTGCTTGCCGACTCGATCGAGACGTCGTTGCAGCGGGGTCTGTTCGGATTCGACGTCCTGCAGCAAGGTGGCGATGCGACCGAGTTCGGTCCGCATGCCGGTGGCAACGACCACTCCCTGGCCGCGTCCCGCAGCGACCTGGGTTCCCGAGTACGCCATGCAGAGCCGATCGCCGAGTGCAAGTTCGTCGCGGTCGACCGGGTCGGTCTGTTTGTCGATCGGTTCGGACTCGCCGGTCAACGTCGCTTCCTCGATGCGCAGGCTGGCGACCTCGACGAGGCGGAGATCGGCGGGCACGACCGTGCCGGCGTCGAGGTGGACGATGTCGCCCGGCACGAGTTCGGCCACCGACACCGACGTGGGGCGACCGTCGCGGGTCACCCGTGCCGACGGCACCGCCATCCGTCGCAGCGCGGCGATTGCCTGCTCGGCCCGATACTCCTGGAAGAAGCCGAGCGCCGTGAACAGCACGACGATCGCACCGATCGCGCCGGCCTCGAGATACTCGCCGAGCAGCAGCGACAACACTGCCGCGCCGATCAGGATCAACACCATCACGGACGAGATCTGGCCCCAGATCAACCGCAGTGGACTCGTACCCGCGGATTCGTGGAGTTCGTTCAGACCGACGTCGTCACGGCGCCGCCCGATGGTGGTGTCGTCGAGACCGGCGAGCGACGAATCGAGTTCGTCGAGGACCGCGTCGACGCTGCGTCGATGCCAGTCACCAGTTGTGACGGGGAGGAAGGTGTGCATGTTCAACTTTCAGCAAACGGTGGTCGGTTCGCCGAAGGTCTCTCCGCCCCGCAGGGCTGGCCCCGCCGACCTCGTCCCCGCGGGAGTCGGTGTGTTGACGACGGACCTCGAGGGATACTCCCCTTCAGTGGTTCGAAATGTATCGACCGACGAGCACAACCCGACGCCCACGGCGACAACTCCCGCGTCACCCCCGGTGCAGGGTTGCGCTCAGGTGGTGCTGCAGAGGTTGGCCGACGGCAGCCATGCGGAAGGCGTACCGGAGGTCGTCTCCGGTGACCGAGATCGTCCGTTCGGTGATCGTGACCTCCTTGGCCGACGTCGTGCGGTTGATCGACGTCGAACGCACGTCGATCACCAACGGAACGTCGCCTCCAACGACCGCACCCTCGTAGATCTCGGCGACACCGGTCGGTTGGGCCATCACGATCTCGATGCTGCCGGGCCGCGGCACGCGCAGGTAGCCCACCTCGGCGTGCATCGGAGCGCCGGTGTCAGGGTGCCTGGTCCGTTGGGTGTAGGCAACGAACGGCTTGCCGACGTGGCTGAAGGTGATCGATTCGCTGTACGCGAAGTCGTCGATCGTCGGATACTCGCCGGTGCCCGAGCCCTCCCACGTGCCGAGCAACGGTGCCAAGACAGCGACGTCGGGGTGCAGTTGTGGGTGCGGTTGCGGGTCCATCCCCTCACCGTACGAGACACCTGATGGACCGCGTGCTACGCATGACACGATGAATCTGCAGCCCCACCGACCTGCGCACTCCGCCGACCTGTACTCCGCGCTGAACACCGAGCCGACGGATCACACGGGCGGCCACCGCTACATCCATGTGATCGGCACGTCGGTGTTCGTCGACACCGAGGTCGCCGACGACTCGTGGGTACGTCACGTCGTGGGCATCGTCGAGGGTGACGCCTGGTGGGCCGTCGACGTGCCGGCCGACGCGCACGACCCGTCGTACGGTTCAGCGCTCGACCTCTACAGCTACTTCGGTCGGGCTGCGCAGAGCGAATGGATGGCCGCCGGGCGCGCCGTGCAGATCGTCGAATGGGCCCGAACGCACCAGTTCTGCGGACGTTGCGCCGCCCCGACCGAGCCGTCCAACGGCGAGCGTGGCATGAAGTGCCCCGCGTGTGGGCTGGTTGCGTACCCGCGTCTCGCACCGGCGATGATCGTGCTGGTCACCCGCGGCGATCCTGGACCGGACCAGGAGGTGCTGCTGGCGCGCGGCGTCAACTTCCCCATGCCGATGTATTCCTGCCTGGCTGGCTTCGTCGAACCGGGCGAGGACTTGGAGGGCGCCGTCGTGCGTGAAGTCGCGGAGGAAGTCGGCATCCGGGTGACCAACGTGTCGTACCGGGCGAGCCAGCCATGGCCGTTTCCGCACAGTCTGATGATCGGCTTTCGCGCCGAGTACGAGACCGGCGACATCGTGCTGGACGAGACCGAGATCGCCGACGCCAACTGGTACCGGCGCGAGGACCTGCCCACGATCCCGCCCGGCATCTCCGTCGCCCGCCGCCTCATCGACGAATGGCTCCACGAAGCCTGAGAATTTCACCTGGGGTCTGACCCCTGATGAAATCCCCGGCTGAATCGGGCTGGTCGGCACGCTCTACAGTCGGCGCCATGAGCAACTCAGATGTCGTGATCGTCGATGCCGTTCGCACGCCCGATCGGCAAGCGCAACGGTGGCCTGTCCACCCTGCACCCCGCCGAGCTGCTGGCCCGTGTCCAGACGGGCGATCGTCGACCGCACCGGTATCGAGCCCGACCGAGGTCGGCCAGGTCGTCACCGGCTGCGTCAGCCAGGTCGGCGAGCAGGCGTTCAACATCGGCCGCACCGCGTGGCTGAGCGCCGGCCTGCCCATGAACGTCGCCAACACCACCGTCGACACCCAGTGCGGCTCGAGCCAGCAGGCCACCAACCTCGCCACATCGCTCGTCGGCTCCGGCGTGGTCGACATGGCCCTCGCATGCGGCGTCGAGGCGATGAGCCGGGTGCCGATCGGTGTCGCAGGCAACAAGGCGCTCGGCCTGGGCATCCCGATCCCGAAGACCTACTTCGAGCAGTACGAGATGACCTCGCAGTTCGAGGGTGCCGAGCGCATCGCCGACAAGTGGGGCATCACCCGCGCCGACACCGACGCCTTCGGCTTCCGCCGCCAGCAGCGTCGCCGCGCAGGCGTGGGCCGAGGATCGCTTCTCGGGCCAGTACATCACCGATCGAGGCACCCGACCTCGACGAGGACGGCAGCCCGACCGGCACCACCCACACCGTCGATCCGCGACGAGGGCCTGCGCGAGACCACGCTCGAGAAGCTCGCATCGCTGAAGCCGGTCGCCCGCGAGAACGGCGTGCACACCGCCGGCAACTCGTCGCAGATCTCGCGACGGTGCCGCAGCGGTGCTGCTGATGACCGAGGAGAAGGCCGCGGCGCTCGGCCTGAAGGCCCGGGCCCGCGTCGTCGACACCTGCCTCGTCGGCATCGACCCGGTGCTCATGCTCACCGGTCCGATCGACGCCACCCAGCACCTGCTTGGAGCGCACCGGCCTGTCGATCGACGACATCGACGTGTTCGAGATCAACGAGGCGTTCGCCTCGGTCGTGCTCGCCTGGGCCGAAGGAGGTCGGCGCCGACCTGGCCAAGACCAACCCGAACGGCGGCGCGATCGCCCTCGGCCACCCGCTCGGTGCGCACGGCGAGCGTTCCTGATCACCAAGGCGCTCTACGAACTCGAGCGCACCGGTGGCCGCTACGGCCTCGATCTCGATGTGCTGCGGCGGCGGCCTCGGCACCGGCACCATCATCGAACGCCTCTGACTCCGACCTTCCGAATCCGCACACAAACGTCGACGGTGGATGTCGCGACGGTCGACGCCGGTAGAACAATCGGGTGCGCTTCATTGCGTTGCTGACCTGTGTGCTGACACTGGGCGTCTCGAGTTGCCGCGGCGGCACCGCCCCTGCCTCCAACGGCCTCGCGACCGTCATCGCCGTGGTCGACGGCGACACGATCGACGTCGAGATCGACGGACGCACCGAGCGCGTACGACTGATCGGCATCGACACGCCGGAGACCAAGAAGCCCAGCAGCCCGATCGAGTGCTATGGCCCCGAGGCGAGCACGTTCACGGCCGCCCTGCTACCCGTCGGGACCCGAGTCCGCCTCGAACGCGACATCGTGGGCCGCGACGACTACGGCCGCCTGCTCGGCTACGTCCACGCGGTCGGCGCGGACGGCGGCCCGACCACGTTCGTCAACATGGAGATCGTCGAACAGGGGTACGCCCGGCCACTGACCATCGAACCGAACAGCACCTACGCCCGCGAGTTCGCCGCCGCTGCTCGCCGGGCCGAACGCGATGACCTCGGGTTGTGGGCCGCCTGCTCGTCATGAGCGCCGACCGCTTCCGGTAGCGTCGCTGCGGTGGAGACC
The DNA here is from genome assembly GCA_963774765.1 of Ilumatobacteraceae bacterium. Taxonomy (GTDB): domain Bacteria; phylum Actinomycetota; class Acidimicrobiia; order Acidimicrobiales; family Ilumatobacteraceae; genus Sva-07. The sequence goes on along the minus strand of CAVZGP010000011.1, from coordinate 717,145 downwards.
ACGCTCGCCGAACGCCTCGGCCACTCCCCCGACGACCGCCTGGTGATCCTGTCGTGCGACGACCTCGGCTCGTGCCACGGCGCCAACGTCGGTGTGTTCCAGGCGATCCGCGAAGGCGTCGCCACCTGCGCGTCGTTGATGGTGCCGGCACCGTGGGCCGGCTACGCCGCCAAGCTGTCGCTGCCGACCGACGATCTCGGCGTGCACCTCACGCTCAATGCCGAACACGAGTGCTATCGCTGGGGTCCGATCACGCATGCGCCGTCGCTCCAGTCCGGCGAAGGCGGCTTCCCGCGCACGCTCGAAGACCTGTGGGAACACGCGGATCACGCCGAGGTTCTCCGCGAGTTGCGCGCCCAGATCGAGCGAGCCCTGGCGTGGGGCATCGACGTCACCCATCTCGCCCCCCACCTCACGGCGATCACGTTGCGGCCCGAGTTCTTCGACGTGTATCTCGAACTCTCCGTCGAGTTCGCCCTCCCGATCAGGCTGCCGTCCACGATCACCGCCGAGCAGGCCGGCTTCCCGTTCCGCCGGCTCGCCGAGGGTGAGGGCGTGGTGTTTCCCGATCACTTCGACCACGACTGGCGGGCGGGAAGCGCCGACCGTGTGTACGCCTCGATCGACTCGCTCGCGCCTGGCGTCACCGAGATCCACGTGCAGCCGGCGATCGACACACCCGAGGTCCGCGCGCTCGGCCAATACACCCAGGGCTGGATCGACGACCTCGACCTGGTGACGAGCAGCGAGCTACGTGAACGTCTGGACGCCAGCGGTGCCACGTTGATCGGCTACCGCGCCCTGCGCGACGCGATGCGTCAGGGCTGAGCGACGAGGGCAGCGATCGCGGCGGCCGCTGCACCCGACTTCAGCTCGTCGAGTACGACACCGGTATGGCCGGTCGCCTTGAGGACGCCGCGCATGTAGGCAACCGTCGGGTCGAAGCCGTCGGCGGCGGCGTCGACGAGTGGCACGGTGACGACCACGTCGGCGTCGTCGGGGCCGTCAACACGCTCATCCTTCTTGCCCACCACGACCCGGTACTGGACACTCACGGCGACACCCTCGCGCTGACGCCGGCGAACAGGTCGCGTTCACCGTCGTCGGCCGGGATCGAACCGACGAGCGACCGCGCGAGGATCCAGTCCTCCCACGGGTAGGCCGCGGTGAACTCCTCGTCGTCGAACCCGAAGCCCCACCACGCCGACGTCGGATCGACCTGGGTCGCGTGCGCCTGCAGCGCCCCACGACGAACGTGGCCGTATCCGGTGATGTCGATGCGGGTGGTGATCCGATGATCCTGCGATGGACGATCGAGCCAGGCCTGTTCGAACGGCGACGCGCCGGTGGTACGCAACATCAGCTCGTGGATGGCGAGGATCCGGGTCTTCGACCACACCGAGTAGTACAGCTTCGAGGGTGCGAACGGTTCGCCGAGGTCGCGATACCAATCCGGATCGCCCGCCCGTTCGAAGGCCAGCACAGAGATGTCGTGCACGCGCAAATGGTCGGGATGGGGATAGCCCCTCTGGTCGTCGCCGTAGGTGATGATCACCTGCGGGCGTTCACGGCGGATGATCGCCACCAGCCGACCGGTGGCCTCGTCGATGTCGGCCCGGTGAAAACAGTCAGGATGAGCGTTCGGCTCGGTGTCGGCCATGCCCGAATCGCGATAGCCGAGCATCTCGACGACATCGAAGCCGATGATCGCCGCCGACGCGGCCAGCTCCGGCGCCCGCATCGACGCCACCAGCGTCCGCTCCTCGTCGGGCGTCAACCCGTGGAAGGGTTGGCCCTGCTCGCGCAGTGTCGGATTCTGGAGGTCGCCCTCCTCGCCGCCGGTGCAGCACACCAGCACGGTGTGGATGCCTTCGTCGTGATAGCGCGCCAGCGTCGGTGCACCCTTCGATGCTTCATCGTCGGGATGGGCGTGCACGGTGAGCAACGAGAGGCGTTCGTTCACGCGGGGCAGGCTAGCGCTGACCGATCCCGCTGGTGAGTCCATCGCCGCCGCGCCAGCGCATAGCCTTCGGCGGGTGACCCGACGGACTGCCACGATCTGCATCGCTGTGCTCGGCGCCCTCGCACTGGTCGGTTGCGACACCGGTGACGGCAAACAGCTCCAGCCCTACGATCCGGCCGACTTTCCGAGCCCCACGGTCGCAACGACCGTCCCCGAAGATTTCGGTGACGGATTCGTCGAGGGCTCGACCGGTTTCGACAGCGACTTCGGCGGCGAGATCGACGCGGGTGCCGAACCGTTCAACCTCGCGGCTCCGTGGCTGGACGGCGGCGAGATCGATGCCAGGTACACGTGCGATGGAGCGAACGTCGCACCTGCCGTCAGCTGGGGGGCGGTGCCCGCCGACACCGTCGAGATCGCCATCGCTCTGGTCGACGACTCGGCCGTCAGCGACGGCCAACCCTTCGTGCACTGGGTGATCGCCGGCCTCGACCCCGCGGAGATCGCCCTGGTCGAAGACGATGTTCCGGCGGGTGCTCTCCAGGCGCTGAACTTCTTCGGTGACGTCGGCTACGGCGGACCGTGCCCACCGCCGGGCGACGAACCTCATCTGTACCGCCTCACGGCGTACGCGCTCAACCAACAACTCGAACTTGCCGATGGAGACACAGCAACCGAATTCCTGGACGTCATCGCCACGGTCACGGTCGCGTCCACGGACGTGACCGGCTTCTTCCAGCGGTGAACGGCGTTCCCGGGATGAGGGTGCACCGGTGACGAGATCGAGCGGAGAGGAGTAGGTCGTGGCACACGACGACGGACGCCGCGAGAGCTCCGATGACCGCGCGCTGCCCCCGCCACCCCCCGGCGAGTGGCATGACGCGATCACTGCGCTGCTCGACGCCGACCAGACCTGCGTCGTGGTGCTCGGATTCGATGGTCTCGTACGCGCCGCGAACGAGTCAGCGCTTCAGTTGCTCGGCGTCGACTCGGCCGCCGCGCTGCAACCGGGCGCATCGGCACACGGCATGCTGCGGTCGCTGCTCGACCAGGCGCCGCGCCAGCTCGTCGGCGGCGGCTACGACGGCACGTGGCAGGGCGACGTCGACCACATCGATGCTCGCGGTGAGTCCCGCGTCTTCCGATCGACCGTGGCCGCCCGCCGGGACCCATCGCTCGATGGCGGAGGGTTCGTCGGGCTGATCGCCCACGACGTGACCCGAGCCCGACACGACGCGGACCGTCTGCATCACGAGGCAACCCACGACGCGCTCACCGGGTTGGCGAACCGCCGCCGAATCCTCTCGATCCTCGCCGGAGCGGTCGCTGCGCAGCGTTCGCGCCCCGGACACGTCGCAGCCATCTTCATCGACGTCGATCGGCTCAAGTACGTCAACGACGCACTCGGCCACGCTGTCGGCGATCGGCTCCTGCTGTCGACAGCGCGCCGGCTCGCCGACAGCGTCCGGCCCGACGACCGCGTCGCGCGGATCGGAGGCGATGAGTTCCTCGTCGTGTGCTCGGACGTGCCTGACGCGGCGACCGCGATCGAACTCGCCGACCGCATGCAGCGCGCCCTCACCGGGCGGCTGCGCATCCGCCAGCTCGACCTGCACTTCTCGGTGAGCATCGGCGTCGCAGTGAGCGACCACGAGGTGCTCGCCATGCCCGACGCCGACGGCGCCGCCACGATGATCGGCAACGCCGACCACGCGATGTACGAGGCGAAGGACGCCGGCCGCCGACGCTGCGTGCTGTTCACGCCCGAGATGCGATCTGCGGCCCGAGCGCGATCCGAGTTGGCAGCCGAGCTCTCGCGGGCCATCGCCGACAAGCAGCTCACCGTCGATTTCCAGCCGCTGTTCTCGGCCGTCACCCGACGAGCGGTCGCCGCCGAGGCACTCGTTCGGTGGCACCATCCCGAGCGCGGACCGATCGAACCGGCGACGTTCGTCCCCACCGCCGAGGAGTCGGGTGCCATCGGGCGGTTGGGAGAGTTCGTCCTCGAACGGGCGCTGATCGAGACCCGCCGATGGATCGATGATGGCGTCGTCGGCGATGACTTCGCCGTGCACGTCAACGTGTCGCAGATCCAGCTGGCCAGCCCCTCGTTCGTGAACCTCATCCACTCGACGCTTCGCCTGCACGACCTCGGTCCGCTCCGTCTCGTGCTCGAAGCACGTGAGACTGCGCTGCTCGGGCAGAACCCCGACGTCGACCGAACGGTCAGAGCGCTGCGACGGTCTGGTGTCCAGATCGCGATCGACAACTTCGGTACCGGGGCGAACGCGCTGTCGGTGCTCACCGACGTCGGTGCCGACCTCTTGAAACTCGACGGGTCGTTGGCGTTGCCGTCGGGATCCACGGAAGCCGACACCCGAATCGTTCGGGCCGTCGTACTGCTCGCACACGCGTTGGGCATGAGGGTGGTCGCCGAACGCGTCAGCAGCGCGGACCAACTCCGTCGACTGCGCTCGGCGGGATGCGATCTGGTGCAGGGGAACCTCGTGGGCGCCCCCGGTCCTGCATCCGATCTGCCCACGCTGTCGCGCTACTGACGGGGTCGGCACCGAACGACAACTCGGTACCCTGATCCGGTGCCGCTGCCGCCCCCACCGCCACCCGAGAGCACCAGCACGACCGCCGCCTGCTACCGCCATCCTGACCGACCGGCGGGTCGACGATGCACCCGGTGCGGCAAGCCGGCGTGCGATTCGTGCCTCGTGCAAGCAACCGTTGGGAGTCATTGCCCGGACTGCGCGAAGGCAGGGCGGCCCGATGCCCGCACCCGCGCCCGGTTCTGGTCGGCTCGTCAGCCGGTGTTGGTGACCATGTCGTTGATCGCTGCAAACGTCGTGGTGTTCGTCCTCGTGTTGCTGGTGACGCGCGAACCCGCCGCGCTCACCGGCGGCGTCACCGACGTGCACCTCAAGCTCGGGTTGAGCAAGGACGTCCTCGTCCAACCGATCGCGTGGCAGAGCGACGACGGGGGCATCTACGTCACCGAGCCCGACGGCTGGTACCGACTGGTCACCTCGGGCTTCTTGCACTTCGGCATCCTCCACCTCGGTTTCAACATGTACTTCCTGTACGTGCTCGGCCCGATGCTCGAACCGGCTCTCGGTCGCATCAACTTCCTGCTGCTGTACATGGCGTCGCTGCTCGGAGGAGCGCTCGGGGTGGTCCTGCTCGACACCAGCGGCGGCATCTCCGCTGGGGCGTCGGGCGCCGTCTTCGGGCTGTTGGCCGCTGCCACGGTCGGCCTCTGGCGCCGCGGCGTCAACCCCTTCACCACGGGCATCGGCGCAGCGTTGATCCTCAACGTCTTCATCACGTTCGCCGTTCCCGGGATCTCGATCGGCGGCCACGTCGGTGGTGCGATCGCCGGCGCGATCTGCGGCGCGGTCATGCTGGCTCCCAGCTATCGCCGTTGGCCGGCGTGGACGATCTGGGCGACACCGGTCGCCGTCGGACTCGGCAGCGTGGTCGCTGTGATCGCGATCGTGAACGCCTCATGACGCTGCGCGATCGCCACCTCGAACGGCTGCGGACGGAGACGTTCGACACCTTGGTGGTCGGTGGCGGCATCAATGGTGCGGTCGCGGCAGCATCGCTGGCCGGACGCGGCGCCCAGGTGGCAGTCATCGACCGCGGCGACTTCGCCCACTTCACCAGCCAGGCATCGTCGAACCTGGTGTGGGGCGGCTTCAAGTATCTCGAGAACTACGAACTGCTCCTCGTCTGGAAGCTCTGCCGATCACGCAACCGCCTGATGAAGGCATACCCGGACAACATCAAGCAGATCGGGTTCTACGCGACGCTCGACGAGACGTCGCCCTACACGCCGAGGTTCGCCGGGCTCGGTTCGCTCGCGTACTGGATCATCGGGATGTTCGGAACTCGCCGACCCCGTGTGCTGTCCACCGAGCACATCGAGCGTGAAGAACCGGCGATCGACACGTCGAACGCGCTCGGCGGCATCGAGTACTACGACGGCGTCCTCGTCGACAACGACGCCCGGTTCGTCTTCTCGTTCGTGCGCGCAGCGATCGACGCCGGGGCCGCCGCCGCGAACTACGTCGAGATGGTGTCCGCCGAACGTTCGGACGGCCACTGGACGGTGCAGTTGCGCGATGTCGACACCGGCGAGGAGTTCATGACCACTGCGCGCACGATCGTCAACGCGGCGGGCCCGTTCGTCGACGAGGTCAACCAGCAGTGGGGCCTCACGACTGATCACCGCATCGTGTACTCGAAGGGCATCCACCTCGTCGTGCCGCGCCTCACGACCACCGAACACCACAAGGTGCTGGCGTTCTTCGACGACTCGCAGCGATTGTTCTACGTGATCCCAATGGGGCGCCGATCGGTGATCGGCACGACCGACACCCGCGTCGACACGCCGTTCACCGAGGTCGACGACGACGACATCGACTTCCTGCTCGATCAGATCAATGCCCGAATGGACCTGGCGGCACCTCTGTCGCGCGCCGACATCATCGCCGAGCGCTGCGGTGTTCGGCCGCTCGTGGTGAAACGCCGCAGCGGCGACCACAGCGACGTCGACTGGACCAAACTCAGCCGGAAACACGCCATCGAAGCCGACAGTTCCCGTGGTGTGGTCACGGTGTTCGGCGGCAAGCTCACCGACTGCATCAACGTCGGTGAGGAGATCGCCGCCGAGGTCGAGGCGCTCGGCGTGCCGCTCGAGCCAGACCTGCACACCTGGTACGGCGAACCCGCCAGCGCGACGCGCGACGAGTTCACCCGCCAGGCGCGCCTGATGCAGCTCGATCGGTACCGCACCAAGGCCGACACCGAGCCGTTGACCGACCGACTGTGGCGCCGCTACGGCCGACGAGCCTTCGCGATGCTCGAAGCGATACGCGAAGACCCACGGATGGCCGAGGACATCATGGGTTCCGCCGACTATTTGCGCGTCGAACTGCACGCAGCAGCACGCACCGAGATGGTGACGCGTCTCGAGGACTTCATGCATCGCCGATCCAAGATCGAACTGGTCGTGAGCGACGATGACATCGCCAACTCAGCCGGTCTCGCCGAGGTGGCCGAGATCCTCTTCGGGTCCGATGCCGATCGACGACTCGCCGAGTACTTCGGCGGCGTCGATCGGATCCCGCCGGCCGTCCGCGCCGGGCTCGGACGCATGGGTCTGGGCTGAACGGCCGATGCTCGGCCGTGTCCGGCGTTGGTTCAGAACCGACGAGCCGGCCTTCGATCCGAAGTGGCATGCTGTGCTCACGCGCGAGTTCGAACACTGGCGGATGCTGGAGGCGGCGGAGCTGACGCGGATGGAGACGCACGTCGGCGCATTCGTCCACGACACCCGGTGGGAGGCCGCGAACGGATTCGAACTCACCGAAGACCACAGGGTCCTGATCGCCGCGCAGGCTTCGATGTTGCTGTTGGGCCTCGACATCGACGAGTACCCGTACCTCACCTCGGTGATCGTCCACCCATCGACGGTGCGGTTGCACGGCGACCATGCTGCCGGAGCTGGCCTTCGCCAATCGGGAACGCAGACGCTCGCAGGACAGGCGCACTACCGCGGACCGGTGGTGCTGTCGTGGGCAGCCGCCAGACGCGGGGCCCGTTTCCCTGCGGGCGGGCAGAACGTCGTCTACCACGAGTTCGCCCATCAACTCGACATGCTCGATGGCATCACCGACGGCACGCCACCGCTCGGCGACGACGAAGCCGCCAGAAAACGGTGGATCGCCGTGTGCACGACCGCCTACGACGCGGTCCGGGCCGAAGGGTCACCGGTGCTGCGGCCGTATGCCGGCACCAATCCGGCAGAGTTCTTCGCCGTCGCGACCGAGGTGTTCTTCAACCGTCCGCTCGACCTGCGCCAGCACGAACCGGCGCTCTACACCGAGTTGCAGGCGTTCTACCGACAGGATCCCGCGACCCGTTTCGAACGCCACGCGGACTCTGTCGTCGAGTCGTCCCCCGACGAGACGATTCGCTGACGTCCCGCCGTGCCAATCCTGCTCGGCACCCTCGCGTCGGTCTTGATCGGTTTCTCGGACTTTCTCGGCCGCTACGGCACCAGACGATCCAACGCCGTGACTGCGACCAGCGGCGCGATGCTCGGCGGGGCGCTGACGGCACTGATTGCGCTCGCGCTCATCCCGAGTGTGTTCGCCGGCCGCGACGTTCTGCTGGGGGTGGTGTCGGGGTTGCTGCTCGGGATCGCCTTGGCGTTGCTCTACGAGGCGATGGCGACATCGTCGGCGGCGGTCGCCGGGCCGCTCGTCGCCCTCGGCGCGGCTCTGATCCCGCTCGGTTGGGACATCGTGCAGGGCAACCGGCCGTCGGGGCTCGTGCGTCTCGGCGTGATCGTCGCGATCGCCAGCCTCCTGCTGGTCGTGTACTCCCCCGCTCTGAAGGGGACGCTGCGACGCGGCGTCGGGCTGTCGCTGACTGCATCGGTGCTCTTCGGGGTGTCGTTCACGCTCGTGGGGGGCGCCGGCGAGGACAGCGGCGTGTGGGCACCGGCGGCACAACGGGTGACCGCTCTCGTGATCATGCTGGCGCTGGCCACGGCTCGCCGTGTTCCCCGGGTGCCGCCTCGACCACTGATTGGTCCGATGCTGATCTCGGGCACCTGCGGATCGCTGGCGATCGTGGCGTTTGCGCTGGGCGCTCAGCAGGGCTCGCTCGCCGCCGTTGCCGTGTCGGCGTCGATGTTCCCCGCCGTGTCGGCCACGCTGGCTGCCGTCTTCGACGAGGACACGCTGCGGTGGTGGCAGATGATCGGCATCGTCGGTGTGATCGCCGGCATCTCGCTCATGGCCGTCGGCTGACCCCGCGATGAGCGAACCGACCGTATCCGGTGGTTTGGCTCATCGCAGGACAGGTTCCACGCCGTGCGTCGTGGCCGCCGGTCAGTCGAAGGTGATGACGCTGCGGGCGATGTTGCCGGTCTTCATGTCGGCGAAGCCGTCGTTGATCTGCTCGAGAGTGATCGTTTTGGACACCATCTCGTCGAGGTGCAGCCGTCCATCGAGATACATGTCGATGAACCGGGGCATGTCGGTTCGGAACTGGTTCGAGCCCATGTTCGATCCGGTCAGCGTCTTTTCGTAGATCAGCTCGGGACCGTGGATCTCGATCTTCGTACCGACCGGGATCATGCCGATCACGGTGGCCTGGCCCCCGTTGCGCAGCATCTCGAAGGCCTGCTCGGCGGTCTGCTTGAGACCGACTGCTTCGAACGAGTGATGCACGCCCCCGCCGGTGAGGTCCTTCACCGCCTGGACCACATCGTCACGTGACGCGTCGATCACGTGGGTGGCACCGATCTGCTGCGCGAGTTCGAGCTTCGATTCGGCCATGTCGATCGCGATGATCTTGTTCGCCCCGGCGATCCGTGCACCCTGCACCGCCGACAGCCCGATCCCGCCGCAACCGATCACGGCCACCGTCTCGCCTGGCGCCACGCGGGCGGTGCGGAACACCGCACCGAGCCCCGTCGTGACGCCACACCCGATCAATGCCGCCTTGTCCATCGGCATGTCGCGATCGATCTTCACCAGCGCCTGTTCGTGGATCAGCATCTGTTCGGCGAACGACGAAAGGTGCAAGTACTGGTTGACCGTCTCACCGCCTGCCCGACTCAGTCGCGGCGGTTCACCGGGTTGACGGACCAACTCGGTGCCCTTGTTCTCGCACAGCGACAGGTGGCCGTCGGTGCACTGCGAGCAGTGACCGCAGAACGCCGACAGGCAGGTGATGACATGGTCGCCGGGTTGCACGTAGTGCACCATCGATCCGACCGCCTCGACAACTCCAGCCGATTCGTGTCCGAGCACCGCCGGGCACGGAAACGGGTACTTGCCCTCCATGAAGTGCAGGTCGCTGTGGCAGAGCCCAGCCGCCGCCGTGCGGATCAACACCTCACGTGGTCCTGGCTCACCGATGTCGATGTCCTCGATGTCGAGCTGACCTGGAATCGAGTTGAGCACTGCTGCTTTCATGGACCGCTCCCCGTATGTCGCCGTGTGATGCACCGTGAACGTAGCGGGTCCGAGGATTTCGGCTTGTGCCCGGACGCCCAGCAGCTCATGCCCGGCGTGCTCGACCGAGCGGAATCGACGATTCGAGTCGCTGAGTTCGCGTCCGCGCGGCGATGCAGGATCGCGCTGTCCGAGCAGGCAGAATCTCGCCCGTGTCCGATGACGTGAAGACGGAGACTGGTCCCGAATCGATGAGCTCGGAGGCGATGCCGCGACCATGGAGCGTGTCGGAACGTCGCGTCCCGCGCACCGTCGTTCGACCACTTCGACGATTCGCCGACACCGAGGCCGCCGGCGGCGTTGCGATGCTGGTCATGGCGATCGTGGCACTCGTCTGGGCCAACTCGCCCTTCGGTGATTCCTACGTCGAGTTGTGGGAGACCATCATCTCGTTCCACGTCGGCGACCTCATCCACATCGACCTCGACCTGCGTGGCTGGGTCAACGACCTGGCGATGGCCATCTTCTTCTTCGTGGTCGCGCTCGAGATCAAGCGCGAGATGGTTCGTGGAGAGCTGCGCGACCCACGCGCGGCTGCGCTCCCCGCGCTCGCGGCGATCGGCGGCATGATCGTACCGGCCGCGATCTACGCCCTGTTCAACGCAGGAACGGCGGGAGCGGACGGTTGGGGAATCCCGATGGCGACCGACATCGCGTTCGCGGTTGGCGTCCTGTCGCTGCTCGGGCGGCGAGTGCCGTCGTCGCTCGTGGTGTTCCTGCTCACGCTGGCGATCGTCGACGACCTCGGTGCCATCTTGGTGATCGCCGTGTTCTACACCTCGGGTCTCTCGTTCGGTTGGCTCGCAGTCGGCATCGGATGCATCCTCGCCGCCGTCGTGCTCAACCGAGTCGACGTGCGCTCGTTCGTGCCCTATTTCCTGCTCGCCGCGTTCTGCTGGCTGGCACTCCACGAATCGGGGGTACACGCCACGCTCGCTGGTGTCGCCTTTGGGCTCATCACGCCGAGTCACGCGTTCGTCCGACCGACGCAGTTCGGCCGGCAAGCCCGCGACCTGACCTCCCGTGTCGAAGTGGCATTGGCCGCGGAGGGCCAACCGGACGACACCGACGAAGAGGCGCTCGAGGCCGATGCGTTGAACGAACTGATCACGCTGTCGGCCGAGAGCCAAGCACCATTGGATCGCCTGGAGCACCGACTCCTTCCGTGGACCACCTTTGTGATCGTCCCGATCTTCGCGTTGGCGAACGCCGGCGTGCGGGTCGGTTGGGACGACCTCACCGATGCGTTCTCCGAGTCTGTCACCCTCGGCGTGCTGCTGGGCCTCGTGATCGGCAAACCGGTCGGGATCATGCTGTTCTCGGTGCTCGCCATTCGCCTCGGGATCGGCAAACAGCCCGCTGGGGCGACGTGGCCGCAGATTCTCGGTGTTGCCATGCTCGGCGGCATCGGCTTCACGGTCGCGCTGTTCGTGACCGAACTCGCCTTCGAACCGGGTCTCCATGCTGATGAGGCCAAGATCGGCATCCTCGCGGCGTCGACGATCGCGGGAGTCGCGGGCTACCTGTACCTACGCACCGTGGGACGAAGCGCCGGCACCGACTGATCGACCCTTGGGCCCTGGATCCGCGGGCCACCGCCGACGATCACCAAGTGGCGTGGATGGGAAGTCGTCTCACCTGCCACCGTTCTCGTGAACGAGTCCACGCTCAGACGGTCGACTTCTTCACGAGTTCGCAACGCCTTGATCGTCGGAGCGTCCGCGGTCGCTGGCGGCGTCGGTGCCCATCGATGGACATCTCGTCACCGACGACGATCTGACACCGCTGCCGCCTCCGGTCGCCACGTTCCTCAGGTCGACGGGCGCCGTCGGCCGACCCCGGATCGACAACTTCCACGCCACCATCCGCGGCCGCAACCGGTACGGTCCCGTTCCGACTCGGGTGTTTCACATCGTCGCGTCGATGCGGGGTATTGACGTCACGGAATCCCGTCCCCATTCCGTTGCACGGCGTTCTGCTGGGATGCGTCCTCAGGTCACAGCCTGTTGTCGCAGAACGAGGCAGCGGTCGAGAAGGCGTTCGCGTCGGTCGGAGGGGAGACGTTCGGTGGTCGTGCTCGTCGCGGCGCTCGATGCCCCCGACCGATTCCGCAGGCGTGAGGCTTGTCAACGCATGCTCATTCGGTCAGCTCTTCCCAACGATGCCGATGACTGCATCAATCTGCTCGTGCTGCTGCCGGACTACTTCACCGAGTCAACCCATGATCAGGTTCGTCGCGGCATCAGCGAACACGCGACACTGGTTGCAGCCGTCGGCGGGACCGTCGTCGGGTTCATACTCATCGAGCGTCGCCATCTCCGATCGGCCGAAATCTCGTACGCCGCAGTCCACCCCCAGTACCGAAACCAAGGCATCGGATCACGGTTGGTCGAGGCCGCGATCGACGACCTTCGAGCCGATGGTGTCGTGCTCGTCGAAGCCAAGACGCTCGATGCCCGCGCAGGTTACGAACCGTACGTCTCGACCCGCGCCTTCTGGGAAGGACGAGGATTCGTCCAGATCGATTGCATCGATCCCCTGCCTGGCTGGGACCCCGGAAATCCTTCGGCGATCTACGTCCGAGCCCTTGCGGCGACCGGGTGATCGGTCTTGGCTCGTCCGCCGGCAGCCGTCGGCGGCGGCTCTACGTCGCCGATGGTTCGGTGATCTCGACGAGTTGTCGGTGCTCGTCGATCAGTCGATCGAACGAGCATCGCCTTCGTTGGTGGGTGGGTTGCCTGGCGACAGCATGCTCGCTGCTTCGTCGACCAACGCCTGCAGGTCATTGCACGCTGCGGTGAGGCTCTCGTCGTCGGGACGGATGCGGGCGAATGCGTTGGCAACACGCTGTTCGAGTTCTTGCGGCGCTGCGGGAAGGGCCGCCGACGACGCGATCGCGCCCTTCTCGTTGATCAGCCATCGCTTCGCGTGACCGTGCAGCGCCTGGGCCATCACCCCCGTGGCTCGAAAGAGGCATCCGGCCGCGAACATGACGTCGGCCGTTGGAATCGCCTTGCGGGCGTTGGCGATCGAGAACGACGACTCCCAGATCGCTGCCGACAGTGTTGCGGCCAGCGCCTCCGGGTATTCGCAAGCCGCCTCGCGCAGCTCCGACAGCTCGGCCGACCAGGTACCGATCGGGCGACAGAGCGAGAGTTCGCCGACGTACGCGTGACTCCAGAACCCGAGTGGATGCCCCGGTTGAATGGCGTTGACGTAGCGTCCGTCGCAACAGTCGGTCCAGACCGCCGCCACACGATCGAGGTTGCGATAGATGACGTCGATGTGGACGCCGCCGATCACCAGCCACGCGCCACCGTCAACCCATGGACCCCAACCGCCGGGCTCGGTGAACTCGACAGGAGCGTCGCAGTACTCGTTCGCCAACGCCTGGAGTTCGGCGACGGCGAGACCGTCGTAGTAGATCCCGATGTCGTAGTCGGAGTTCGGCTGGTGGGTACCGCGAGCGCGACTCCCACCCAACGCGATGCCCTCGACACCTCGAACCCGTTCGAGCCGCTCCAGCAACCCCGGAGCGACGGAGCGCAGCTCGCCGACAGGGTTGTTCATGGTCGAATTCTCGCAGCACCGATGGTGTTCCGGCGAGCGGATTCCACCTCCGGCCAACTCTGTGACATCCCCTGTCCATGGTTGTGGGTATGGAGATCGCAGCGGTTGTCGAGCGGGTCGGGGCCACTGCTTCGGTGCCGGGCCGACCGAATCGAAGAAGCCAAGTGTCAGAGCTGGGCGTCGAGCAATGCCACGTCACGCGCCGGTGCGGTCTGCCGATAGGACGCGTCCAGCAACTCGGCGACCTCCGACCAATCGATGTCGCCGTCGAGATCGACGCCGATCCAACCTGACGGTCCCAGATACGCCGGAACGAAGGCCCGCTCGTCCTCGAGCAACGCTCGACGATCGCTCTCGTCGGGTTGCACCACGATCGAGTGGGGGTGCTGGATCCACTCTCCGTCAACCTTGAGCGACCCGCCGTAGTAGGCAAAGACCTTCTTCGTGAAGAACGCCGGTCGGCCGTGCGACACCTTCTCGGCAGCGTTGGGAAGCGCACCAGCCAAGCGCCGAACGCGCTCCAGGAACTCGTCGTCGTCATCGAACATCTGCGGGTGCGCCACACCGCGATCGTACGCGATCGAATTCAGCGCCCCTGAACGAGGGTCGTTGCACTGTGCACACGGGGCGGCGATCATGACAACATGCCAAATCCGCTCCGGCCGACGAAACTGACCCGCGCCTTCGTCCGCTTCCAGAACAACCCGTCATCGGTCCGCTACGCATCGGCCGCGATCATCTCGACGACCGCCATCCTCGTCATCGCTGGCGCGATTCTGATGCGCCTCTTCGATCCCGATCAGTACGAAAGCCTCGGCGAGGCGATCTGGTTCACGCTCCAAACCGTCACCACCGTCGGCTACGGCGACAACACACCGACCTCGGTCGTCGGACGCACGGTGGCGTCTGTCGTGATGCTGGTCTCGATCGGTCTGATCAGCGTGATCACCGCCGCCATCACATCGATGTTCATCCGCTCCGTCGGTCGCGACGATCAGGAGACCGATCGCCGCGTGCTCGCCGAGGCCCTCGCGCGAATCGAGGCGAAGCTCGCGGAAGCCCATGAACGACTCGAGCGCATCGAACACGGAACTCCCCCGAGCGGCGACGACTGAACGCCGTCAGCCCGGCACTGCCGGTTCCGCGAGGCGCTCGGCCACAATCTCCGACGACTCAGGCACCGGTTCACCGGCGAACCAGGCCAGCAGCATCGCGTTCACCGCCTCGGGAGCCTCTTGTTGCACCCAGTGCGAGACGCCGGGCAGGAACCGCATCGTGAGGTCGTTGACGAACTGATCGGTTCCGTTCGTCGTCTCCCTGGACAGCGCGACATCTTGCAGACCCCAGATCATCAGCGTCGGTGTGTCGATGGTCCCCAGGTCCTCGGCCGCCGACGACCGTGCCCCTCGCAGAGCGGCGCGGTAGTAGTTGACCATCGACCGCATGGCGCCGGGCCGCAGCGCGGCCTCTCGGTACACGTCGGTGACCTCGGCGGGGAATCGAGTCCGATCAACGGCCGACTTCGCGAACATGTCGCCGACCGCCTTGGCGCGGCGCGCACACAACAGCTTCTCGGGCAGCCACGGAACCTGGAAGAAGAAGATGTACCACGACTTCAACAGCTGACGAACGCTGCGCAACTCACGCTGCATGCACGCGGGATGCGGCACGTTCATGATGACCAGCCGCTGCAATGGCCGCACCCGGCGGATGGCGAACATCCAGGCCTGCGCTGCGCCCCAGTCGTGGCCGACCAGTGTCACATCGGTGCGACCCGACACGTCGATCAACGCGCCGATGTCGGCTAGGAGACGGTCCATCGAAGAGTCGGAGACCTTCGGCGGCTTCGACGATTCGCCGTAGCCCCGCAGGTTCGGTGCCCACACCTCGTACCCCGCGTCGGCCAGTGCGGTGATCTGATAGCGCCACGAGAACGCCAGCTCGGGGAAGCCGTGCAGCAGCAGCGCCAGGCCGCGTTCGCCGCCCTCGTTCGTCACCGACACCTGCAACTCGACATCGTTCACGGCAATCGTTCGGTAGATGAGCGGATCCATGGCCTCATCGTGACACTCCGGCCTTCCATCGGAATACGTGGACAGACCGATCGGTTGCACCACCAGTACATATACCCCCACCAGTATTGGAGTACCGGCTCATGGCCACCATCGAACTGACCCTCGACAACTTCGAACAGACGATCAACGACAACGACACCGTGTTCGTCGACTTCTGGGCCGAGTGGTGCGGCCCGTGCCGACAGTTCGGTCCGGTCTTCGAGGCGGCTGCCGAGCAGCACACCGACATCGTGTTCGGCAAGGTCGACGCCGACGCGCAACAGCAACTCGCCGGCCACTTCAACGTGCGGTCGATTCCGACACTGATGGCGATCAGGGACAACGTGGTGCTGTTCTCCCAACCCGGAGCGCTCCCCGCCCATGCGCTCGATGACCTGATCGGACAGATCAGGGACATCGACATGGACGAGGTCCGTCAACAGATCGTCGAGCAGCAGGCCACCGTCGACTGATCCGCGACAGCGAGCGCCACGATACGTTCGGACCCGGCGGTCTCGACGCGATGCTGCACCAGGACTGCACGTTCCTGTCCCCGATCGTGTTCACGCCCCAGCACGGCCGCGAGGTGACCAAGCTGTACCTCACCGCCGCCAGCGGAACCCTCGGCGGCGACGTGGACAACGTCACCGAGGCCATCACAGAAGCGCCGACGCCCGGCGCATTTCGCTACGTGAAGGAGATCCTCCAAGGTCATCACGCAATGCTCGGGTTCGAGACCACGGTCGAGGGCAAGTACGCCAACGGGGTCGACATCATCACCTGCGACGACGACGCGATGATCACCGAGTTCAAGGTGATGATGCGGCCACTGCGATGACGCTCGGCTCTTGCGCCGATTGGACGGCGAATCCGGCGACCACTCGCCGATCGGCGACGCCGTCAGCTGGCTGAACGCGCGGACGGCGTGAAGCGCACCGGAAGTCGCTTGATCCCACCGACCAGCGGAAGACCAGCGGTGTCGAGTGGCACGGCCGGGCCGGTGACCTCGAGGTCAGGCAGGCGTTTGAAGAGTTCATGGAAGACCACCGCGACTTCACGGCGCGCCAGGTTCGCCCCGAGGCAGAAGTGTGGACCCGGGCCGCCGAAGCCGACGTGCGGGTTCGGTGAGCGTCGGACGTCGAAACGCTCGGGATCGTCGAACACCCGGGGGTCACGATTGGCGGCGCCGTAGAACATCACGAACTTGTCACCTTCATGGAACTGCTCACCGGCGAGCGTCACGTCGCCCGTCGCGGTACGACGCATGAACGTGACCGGCGAGGCGACACGCACGATCTCCTCGACTGCCGTCTGCGTCACGCCCTCGACGTCGGCCTGCCAGATCGCGCGCTGGTCGGGGTTCTTCGACAGCAGGTTCACCCCGTGGCTGATCGCCGTACGCGTGGTGTCGTTCCCGGCGACGGCGAGCAACACGAACAGCGACGTGATCTCCGCCGGCGTGAGCAGATCCTCCGGCAGTTGGTTGTGGATCAGCTTCGAGGTCAGGTCATCGGTCGGGTTCGATCGACGCTCCTCGATCAACTCACCCATCAGCGCCGCGAGCGACATGCCGGCGTTGAGGAACGCCTCGATGCCACCGTCCTCGCCGACGAACTCCGGGTCGCCACCGCTCAAGATGACGTTGGTGGCGTCGAGCACCGTCTTGAACTCGCTGCGCGGGATGCCCATCATGTCGCAGATGATCAGCAGCGGGAACGGCTGCGACAGCACCTCGACCAGATCGACCTCGCCCTGCTCGCAGAACCCGTCGATCACTTCGGTGCAGATCGCCTCGACCGAGGTGAACACCTTCTGCAATTCAGTCGGGGTGAAGCTGTAGGCGATGATGCGCCGCTGATGCGCATGCCGCGGATTGTCCATGTTGATGAAGCCACCGAAGAACTCGAGCATCTCCATCGGCAGGTCGAACACGGAGGTGGCACCCCTGCCGGAGCAGAACTGGTCGGGGTGCTTGCTCACGTGGACGACCTCGTCGAAGCGAGGCAGCGCATAGATCGTTTCGAAGGTGTCACCTTCCAACGTGTTGGGCACCTCGAACGGGAGCACCGCGCCGACCTCTCGGATGATGGCGAACTCGGCCATCCGGTCCTCGAGCGTCTGCGTCCAGAAGCCGGGCTCGATGAGGCGGGATGCACTGGTGGTCATGGCTCTCCTGAGTCGTCCGAAGTGGCGGGGGTTCTGCCGACGACGCACGCTAGCGATCTGATCGGATCGAGCGCCATTCCCCTGACGGCCCATCAGCCGCGACGGGCTCGTTGATCGGCCGCTTCTGACCAACTCGCCCGAGGCGTGCCAGACTCCGGTCATGGCAACGCTCGTGCTCACCGTGATCGGTGACGACCGCGCGGGGCTCGTCGACGCCCTCGCCGGCCCCATCGCCCACCACGGCGGCAATTGGGACCGCAGCCACATGGCACGGCTGGCAGGCAAATTCGCGGGCATCGTCGTCGTGTCGGTCCCGGACGAGCGCACCGCCGACCTCACGGCCGAACTCGACACGCTGGCCGCCCAGGGCGTGCTCGACGTCACCGTCGCCATCGCCGCAACCGACGAAACCCCCGCTGAGGACGAGTTCCTCCACCTGCACCTGATCGGCCAGGATCGGCCGGGCATCATCCGCGAGATCGCCGGCGCCCTCGCGCAGCGCAATGTCAGCATCGAGGAGCTCGAGACGTCGGCGTCATCGGCACCGATGTCCGGCGAGCTGTTGTTCGAAGCAACGGCGACGCTGCGCGTACCCGCGGCCGCCGACCCGGCAGATCTGCGCGTCACCCTCGAGGCGATCGCCAACGAACTGATGGTCGACCTCGACGTCACCCGATCCCGCGACGAGAGGGGGTGACGATGAGCGATCACGACGAGCCTGGAAACCAGCGCGACCGGATACGGCTGACACAGTTCAGCCACGGCGCCGGTTGAGGCTGCAAGCTCGCTCCCGGCGAGCTGGCGCACGTGGTGCGCCACTTGAACTCCGCCCATCCCGATCGTCTCCTCGTCGGGCCCGACACCGGCGACGACGCCGCCGTCTGGCGCCTCGACGACGACCGGGCACTCGTGTCGACCGCCGACTTCATCACGCCGGTGGTCGACGATGCGCGCACCTGGGGCGCGTGGCCGCCGCGAACAGCGTGTCCGACATCTACGCGATGGGCGCCCGCCCCCTGTTCGCCCTCAATCTCGTCGGGTGGAACACCGACAAGCTGCCGACGTCGCTGCTGGGAGAGGTGCTCGCCGGCGGCCAGGACATCGCGGACGAGGCCGGCTTCGTGATCGCCGGCGGCCACACGATCGACGACCCCGAACCCAAGTACGGCATGGCGGTGACCGGCGAAGCCCATCCCGACCGCCTCCTCACCAACACCGGGTTGCGCGCCGGGCAGGACATCGTGCTCACCAAGGCGCTCGGTGTCGGCGTGCTGACCACTGCGATCAAGAACGGACGGGCAACGGTCGAGCAGACGGACGCCGCCGTCGCGTCCATGGTCCGGCTCAACGACGTCGGCGCCAACCTGGCGCTCGCCGCCGGAGTGACCGGTTGCACCGACGTCACCGGGTTCGGACTGCTGGGCCATCTCGGCCGGATGGCACTCGAATCCCGGGTCGCGGTGACGATCGAGTTCGCTGCGGTGCCGTTCCTGCCCGGTGCCGTCGACCTGGCCGCCGATGGCGTCATGCCCGGCGGCAGCAGACGCAACCTGACGTGGGCACTCGAATTCGTCGACGTCGGCGACCACGACGAGTCGTGTCAGTTGCTCCTCGCCGACGCGCAGACCTCCGGCGGGCTCGTGTTCGGCGTCGATCGCTCCGAGACCGCGAGCATCCTCGCGGAACTCGCCGCAACCGGCCACCATGCCGCCCACATCGGCGTCGCCAGCTCGGGTACCCCCGGCATCACGCTGCGCTGACTCGTCCGCGAGTGCAGCTGGGGTCTGACCCCTGCTGCAATCCGACGGCCGGCGGGGCAGACTCTCGACCATGACCGTCGACGAGAGCCCGACCGACACCGACCGACCCGACGAGCGAGATCTCACCGCCGCCGACGTGGCGTGGGACATCGACACGATCCTGCCCCACGGGGCGAAACCGGCCGACCTCTTCGATCAGGCCGACGCGCTGGCCGACGAACTCACGTCGTTGCGCGGACGCATCGGCACGCTCGAAGCCGGTGAATTGGCCGACGCGATGCGTACGTTGGCCGAACTCCAGGACCTGATGTCACGCGCCGGCTACCACGCAATGCTCGCGTTCTCGACCGCCACCGACGACCCAGCCCGCGGGGCAGCGATGGCGGCAGCCCAGGAACGGTCGACCGCCATCGGCACGAAGCTGATCTTCATCGATCTCGAGTGGGCGGGCGCCGACGACGACCACGTCGCCACCGTGCTGGCCGATCCTCGTCTCGACTTCTGCCGTCACCATCTCGACAACCTCCGGCTGAGCCGCCCCTATCTGCTGTCGGAGGCCGAGGAGACGATCGTCGCCGAGAAGAGCCAGAGCGGATTCGCCGCGTGGACCCGACTCTTCGACGAACTGACCTCGGCGATCACCGTCGACCTCCCCGACGAACTCGGCGGCCCCGGCCGACCGCTGATGCAGGCGGCGTCGATGCTGCAGCACCCTGATCGAAACGTTCGCAAGCAGGTCGCCGACGGCATCACCGCCGGCCTCGAGCCAGGCCTACGCACCCGCGCCTTCCTGTTCAACACGCTGTTGCTCGACAAGTCGATCGACGACCGCCTGCGTGGCTACCCCTCGTGGATCTCCTCCCGCAACCTCGCCAACGAGGCCTCCGACGAGTCCGTGCAGGCGCTCGTCGATGCCGTCGTCGACAACTACTCGATCGCCCAGCGCTGGTACACGCTCAAAGCGCAGGTGCTCGGCCTCGACAAGCTCGCCGACTACGACCGCATGGCGTCGGTGGCCATCGCCGACCGAGACATCGGATGGGCCGAGGGGACACAGATCGTCCGCGACGCCTACGCGTCGTTCTCGCCCGAGTTGGCGGGGATCGTCGACCGGTTCATCGACGAGTCGTGGATCGATGCGCCGGTTCGCCCGGCCAAGCGCGGCGGTGCCTTCGCGGCGGGCGTGTCACCGGATCACCACCCGTACGTGCTGCTCAACTGGACCTCGAAGTCACGCGATGTGGCGACGCTGGCCCATGAACTCGGCCACGGTGTCCATTTCTACCTGGCGCGCGAACAGGGCATCTTCCACCAGAGCACGCCGCTGACGCTCGCAGAGACCGCGTCGGTGTTCGGTGAGACGGTCACCAGCAACCGACTGTTGTCGATGATCGATGACCCCAACGAGCGCTTCGCCCTGCTCGCGTCATCGCTCGAGGACTCGATCGCCACCGTGTTCCGCCAGATCGCGATGAACCGTTTCGAGAACGCCGTTCACTCAGCCCGTCGCACCGAGGGCGAGCTGAGCGTCGAGCGGTTCGGCGACCTGTGGGCCGAGAGCCAGCACGCGATGCTCGGCGACTCCGTCGAGATCACCGATGGTTACCGCAACTGGTGGAGCTACGTCCCCCATTTCATGGGCTCGCCGGGCTATGTGTACGCCTACGCCTACGGCCAGCTGCTCGCTCTATCGGTGTACGCGCGCTACCAGGACGAAGGCGACGCGTTCGTGCCGGCGTACCTCGACCTCCTGCGAGCCGGCGGGTCGGACACACCCGAGAACCTCGCCCGCATCGTCGACTGCGATCTCGCCGATCCGAACTTCTGGCGCAACGGCCTGACGATCGTCGAGAACCAGCTCAACGCCGCCGAAGACGCCGCTCGTGCGGCCGGACGTCTGGCGTGACCTCCCGCCTCGCCATCAAGCTCGACGAGGGAATCATCCTCCTGTCCGACGTCTGATCCGTTCCCGCGGCCACGACAGTGGCCACTTGGGACGGTCGGCGCAACGGTCTACGGTGGTCGGGTGACCGACGAACAGCGGCCCTACGGGTCGGGCCAGGCCGACCCCGCACTGAAGCGTGTCCGCACCCGGCACTTCCAACGCGCCAAGGAACAGGGCATCAAGATCACCGGCCTCACGAGCTACGACTTCCTGTCGGCCTCGATCTTCGACGACGCCGGTATCGACTTCCTGCTCGTCGGCGACTCCGCGGGAAACACGGTGTTCGGCTATGACACGACGATCCCGGTGACCGTCGACGAACTGATTCCGCTGACCGCAGCGGTCGTCCGAGGGGCCAACCGGGCTCTCGTCATCGCCGACATGCCGTTCGGGTCGTACGAGAACGGTCCCGACGACGCGCTCGCCACGGCGATTCGGTTCATGAAGGAGACCGGCGCCCACGCGGTGAAACTCGAAGGCGGCGTCCGCAGCGCGAAACAGATCAAGCGCATCGTGCGCGCCGGCATTCCGGTGATGGCGCACATCGGCTACACCCCGCAGAGCGAACACGGTCTCGGTGGACACATCATCCAGGGACGCGGTGAAGGTGCTGAACAGCTGCTGGCCGATGCCCACGCGATCGAGGAGGCTGGGGCCTTCGCCGTCGTGCTGGAGATGGTGCCATCGGCCATCGCCGGGCAGGTGACCGCAGAACTCTCGATCCCGACGATCTCCGTCGGTGCCGGGCCGAACTGCGACGGCCAACTGTTGGTGTGGAGTGACTGGGCGGGCTTCACGCGCGGTCGCATCCCGAAGTTCGTCAAGCAGTACGCATCGATCGGGCAGACGTTGCTCGATGCCGCGGTCTCGTTCCGCGAGGATGTCGAGACCGGCGTCTACCCGGCACCCGAGCACGAGTACGGCGAGTGAGCACGCGTCTCCACGTCGTTCGCCGGGGCGCCGGCGAGCCGATCGTGTTCCTGCACGGGATGGGCACGTCCGCGGCGACCTGGGCCCGGTGCATGGATCTGCTCGACGACCGATTCACCGTTGTCGCGCCCGATCTGCTCGGCCACGGTGGCTCACCGGTGCTCGACGACCCCGCCGAGTACACACGTGATCGCACGCTCGTCGATCTCGACGAGATCATCGACGAACTCGATGGGTCGCCGGTGCTGGTCGGGCATTCGTTGGGCGGCTACCTGGCGCTCGCCTACGCAGCGACACGCCCCGATGCCGTT
Organism: Ilumatobacteraceae bacterium; assembly: GCA_963774765.1. GTDB lineage: Bacteria > Actinomycetota > Acidimicrobiia > Acidimicrobiales > Ilumatobacteraceae > Sva-07. The sequence continues at coordinate 694,404 of CAVZGP010000011.1, read as the reverse complement.
CGCGGCGTCGTCGTGCTCAACACCGGACCGGGCTATCGCGACGATGCCAAGCGCGAAGAGTGGAATGCCCGGTCGCGGCGCAACGCTCATCGATTCGGCGTGCCCGAGCAGGTGACGACGATGAACCTGCAGGAGGACTCGGTGGTGATGGATCGACTGGCCGAGATGACGACGCCGACGCTGGTGCTCGCCGGTGGCGACGATCGCCCCGAGTACACCGGTGCCGGTCAGTACCTCGAACGCAAGATGCCGAACGCTCGGCTCGTGATCGTCGACGGCGGCGGGCACTCCATGCACGAGGACACCCACGCGTCCGAGGTCGCCGAGCTGATCGCTGTGTTCGCTTCGTTCAGCCCACGGTGATGCTGGCCGTCTGGCCGCGGCTGAGGTGGTCGTCGACGTCGCAGATCAAGCGGTAGACGCCGGCTTCGTCGAAGACGACGGTGACACTGTCGCTCGACCCGGCGGGAATCTGCTCGGTGCGGCCGAGCGAGCTGCCGGTCGACGACAGCACTTCGAGGGAGTGATCGAGCTGGCCGACGTTCTCGACGGCGAACTCGATCGTGTCGCCGGACTCGATGATTCCCGGGTCACCGTTGAACGCGTACTCGGTTGCCGTGATCTCGATGGTGCGCGGTGTGTCGGTTGAAGCATCGCCGGCGTCGTCGCCGCCACACGCGACGAACAGCATCGACCCGAGCGCGAGTAGGGCCAACGCTGGCCGACGGGAGAACACGAGCGCAGAGTACGCCACCGCCACCGCCTTCGGTGGCATCACGCTCAGGCGTTGATCGCCGCCAGGTCCTCGAGGCTCGGGGCGAAGTAGTACGAGCCGGTGACCGCTCTGGTGAATTCGAGCAACTGGTCGTGGATGCCGTCGCCGCTCGTGCCGAACATCCTCGACAGCATCCCGTCGAAGCGTTCGCGCTCGCAGCTGAAGCCCAGGAAGTACAGGCCCCGCTCCCCGACGTTGCCGAACGGAACGCTGCGGCGATAGATCTCGCGCTCGTCGCCGGCATCGTCGAGCAACTCGGCGCGAGCGATGTGGGCATCGGCAGGCCGGGTTTCGCGTGGCAGCGCCACGCTGTCGAGCTTGGTGCGGCCGAACACGTGCTCTTGGGCCTCGACGTCGAGTTCGGCGAACGAGTCGAGGTCGTGAACCCATCGCTGTGCGATCACGTGAGATCCGCCGGCACCGGGCAGGCCGTCGGCGATGAGTGCCACCCCAACCGCATCGCCCGGACCCGGGTTCTCGGTGCCGTCGATGAACCCGGTGAGATCACGACTGTCGTGGTACACGAAACACTTGGTTTCGTCGGCCAGTTCCGCAACCGGAGCAAGCTGCGCCGTGATGGCGGTGGCCGCGTCGAGCACGCCATCGATGCCGGTGCCGTGGACCCACACCCAGACGTCGTGTTGCGTGCTGGGCGCGCGGTGGCCGTGGAGCCCCTCGATCGGCTCGAACACGCCGAGATCGCTGGGCACGGAATCGCTCAATCGGCGCCACAGGTCGGCACCGAACCCGATCACGATGTTGCTGCCACCACCGGTGACGTGCGGCTCGCCGAGTCCGGCGAGTGCCGCCGCAATGGCCGGCGTGTCCTGGTCGTCACGGATGTCGTACTCGAGGTGATGGTGGGTTCGTGTGCCAAGGGCGAAGATGCCCGCTTGCGAAGTGGCCATCTCGACATCATCGCCGCCACGCCTCTGCCGAGTCCAAACCGGCCGTGGCTGTTCGCGGCCAGCCTTCAGGCCATGTCGCGGCGATCGAGCGCGGTGAGGCCGGCGCCGATCAGTGCGGCGGCGATCGCGGTGAGCACGACGAGCGGCAGCCACGACATCGCGGCAGCGGGCAGCGCGGGTACGTGCTGGAACGGCGAGAGGTTCAACAACCACGCGGGGAGATCGAGCAGCGGGCCGAACATCGCGGCGACGAACACCCAGGCGACGAACCCCCACGACGCCGGCGCCCACCGAGGTCGCAGGCCGTACAGCAACAGCGTCGCGCCGGCGAGCAGCCACATCGCGGGCACCATCACGAGACCAGCACCGATGAGTTCGCCCACCCGATCCACCTCGCCCAACACGAGCGCTGCGCCGACGCCCATCGACGCGCCACACACGAGTGCCACCAGCACAGTGCCGAGCAAGGTGACCACGAGGTGGCTCCACGCCCACCGCCGCCGACTGAGCGGCATCGAGAGCAGCGGGTCGACACGGCCCGACAGCTCCTCGGATCGCAGGCGCAGCACGGACGACACCGTGAACCCGGTGGCGAACAGCGCCATGATCAGCATCGCCGTCGACAAGAATGCGTCGGTCACCGAACCCACGCCGAGCTGCGCGAAGAAGTCGGCCATGTCCGGGTTGTCCTCGATGATCTGTTCGGCCTGATCGGCAACGAGACCGTAGAAGAACGAGAGCGCACCGAGTCCGGTCGCCCATCCGACGAGCGAGCCCCGCTGGAGGCGCAGTGCGAGGGCGAATGCCGTCGACAACTGCGCCGCCGCCTCGGGACGACCGCTGCGTTGCGCCACCAGACCGCTGCCGAAGTCGCGGTGATCCTGCAAGGAGCGCGCCACGGCGACCAGCACCAGCGTCGCGATCACTGGCACGAACAGCACCCACCACCGTTCGTCGGCGAAGGCGCGAATCGACTGGGCCCACCCGATCGGCGACATCCACGACAGCACCCCGTTGCCCACATCGCCGACGGCGCGCAGCACGAACGCAATTCCCACGACGAGGCCACCGGAGGCCAGCGCCGTACACGCGACCCGCTGGCAACCTGCGCGGTCACTGCGGCGACACCGGCGAAGACCATCCCGACGCCGGCAAACGAGGCCCCGAACGCCAGCGATCCCGCAGCGGGAAGGCCGAAGGCAACCAGGGCGATGACGTTCCCGGCGGCGATCGCGCTGTTCACGATCAATGCGCCGATCATCGCCGCGGCGAGCGCCGCGTGTCGGCCGACCGGTGCCGCACGCACCAGCTCGGCCCGTTCGGTCTCCTCCTCGGTGCGGGTGTGTCGGACCACCATGAACACGCTCATCACCGCGGCGGCGATGAACAGCCACAGCGCCGTCTCGTTCATCACGACGGCCCCGAGCGTCGGATCGTCGAGGCCGTAGCCAGGTCCGGCCTGGATGATGAGCGCCGAGTTCCCACGCACGGTTCGGGCGTAGCCCTCCAGGTCCTCCTGCGTGGTGTAGAGCGCCACGATGCTCGATGCCGACACGGTCATCAGACCGACGAGTCCGAGCATCCACATGACGATCCGGAACCGGTCACGTCGGAGCACCAGCCACAACAACCGTCGTGTACCGCTGAACGAGGAACTCGTCGGCTGGTCGAGCTGCAGGGCTCGCCGCTGCGAGGTGTCCGCGTCGACACCGTCGATGGCGAGACCGGTCATGGTGTGGCTGCCTCGTCGAGCAGCGCGCTCGTGTGGTCGAGCTCGTCGCCGTAGTGACGCAGGAAGAGCTCTTCGAGCGTCGGCGGCTGGCTCACGAGCGAACGAACACCGAAGCTCGACAAGTGCCGGATGGTCCCGTCGAGCGCTCCGGCATCCACGTCGAAACGCACGTGACCGTCGTCGAGCGCCACGTCGTGGACGCCGTCGAGCGCGTCCAGACCGGTGATCGGCCGATCGGTCGAAACGCTGATGCTCGTGCGGGTGAGGTGACGCATCTCGTCGAGCGTGCCGGACTGCACCGCGTGGCCCTGACGGATGATCGTGACGCGGTCACACAGCTTCTCGACCTCGGCGAGAATGTGGCTCGACAGCAGGACCGTGCGACCTTCGCGTGTCGCTTCGAGGATGCAGTCCTGGAACACCGACTCCATCAACGGGTCGAGGCCGGACGTCGGCTCGTCGAGCAGCAACAGCTCGGCGCTGGATGACAACCCGGCGATCAGGGCGACCTTTTGTCGGTTGCCCTTCGAGTAGGTGCGGCTCTTCTTGGTCGGGTCGAGTGCCAGACGCTCGATCAGTTCGTCGCGCCGGGCCCGGTCGACCGCTTGGCGACCCGTGCCACCGCCACCCTCGCGCAGGCGGGCCAACAGGTCGATCGTCTCACCGCCCGAGAGGTTCGGCCAGAGGTTGACGTCACCGGGAACGTACGCGAGGTGGCGATGCAGTTCGACGGCGTCGCGCCACGGGTCACCGTCGAGCAGGCGCACGGTCCCGCTGTCGGCGCGCAGCAGGCCGAGCAGGATGCGGATGGTGACGGTCTTGCCGGCCCCATTCGGACCGAGGAACCCATGCACCTCGCCGGTTCGAACCTCGAGGTCGAGCCCGTCGAGGGCCCTGGTCGGTCCGAAGGTCTTGACGACATTGGTGATCGAGATCGCTGACGACATGAACGGTTCCTTTCGCCGTGTCCAGTCTGCCAGGCGAGCGATGCGTGCCGATCTACCTACTGGTCGGTAGGCTCGGTTCATCCGCCACGAGGAGGGCCATGTCCGTCGACATCAGCACCAGCGCCATTCGCGACACACGAGCCAGCACCGTCCGCAGCTCTGACGCGATGATCGAGACACCGACCGGCCTCAAGCCGGTCCTCGACGTCGTTCCCGAGCACTGCTACGAGCGCTCGACGGTTCGCGGCCTGCTGCTGTTCGCCCGCGACATCGTGATCTTCGGCCTCGCGGCGTGGGGTCTGTTGTCGACGAACAACCCATTGCTGCTGGTACCTCTGTGGGCGCTCGCCGGGATCTCGGTCGCCGGTCTCTTCGTGATCGGCCACGACGCCGCCCACGAGGCGCTGTTCGACTCGAAGCGCCTCAATGCGGTGGTCGCCCGCCTCTCGATGCTGCCGTCACTGCACGCCGTCGAGGTGTGGGTGTTCGGCCACAACCGCGTGCATCACGGTCACACCCTCAAGCAGGGCCTCGACTTCGTGTGGCATCCCCTGACCATCGAGCAGTACGAGAACCTCGGCCGCCTCGCCAAGTGGCGCCACAAGTTCGAGTGGGGGCCGTTCGGCTCGGGCGCCTACTACCTCCGCGAGGTGTGGTGGAACAAGATGGTCCGGTTTCCGCCGCCGGCCCGCTGGGCCAAGCAGATGCGCCGCGACCAGGCGCTGGTGGCGCTGTATGCGATCGGCACCCTGGTGGCGCTCGTCGCGTTCGACGGCACCGGTGGGATCTGGCAGTGGGCCAAGGTCGTGGTGATCCCGTTCCTGCTGTTCTGCCAGACGATCGGCTGGGTCGTGCACGTACACCACATCGCACCGAGCATCCGCTGGTGGCCGCGCCGCGAAGTGGAACCGCTTCCGCGGTCAGGTCGAGGGCACCACGATCCTGTGGGGGCCGCCGGGCTGGGATTTCTTCACCCACTGGATCATGGTGCATCTCCCCCACCACGTCGACATGCGCATCCCGTGCTACCGACTCCCCGAGGCTGCCCGTGCGATCGCGGAGGCGTTCCCCGATCAGGTCGACGAACGTCCGATCCGTGTCCGCGACTACCTCGCGTTCGACCAAGGCCTGCAAACTCCACGACTTCGAAACCGGCACCTGGCACCCCTACCCCGCCTGAGTGCACCGAATTTTCACCAGGGGTCAGACCCCTGGTGGAGTTCCGGCCGCGAGGTCGATACCGCCGAGGACGGTGCCGAGGAATTTCGGGTCGCTCCACACCGCGGACGCGTGGCCCATCGAGTTGTAGACGCTGCGACCGCCGCCGAACTCGCGCCACCACACGATCGGATGGTCGGCGCCCATCTCGCCGAGATGCGGCGCGTAGGTCGACTCGTCGACCGTTGCCACGACATCGACCCACGGGCGCGGGTTCTCGTGGAAGCCATACCACTCGTCGACGAGTACGTCGCCGTCACTGACGCCGCGGATGGCCGGACACGCGGGATCCTCGACGTGCACGGTTGCGGCCTCGCAGCTCATCACGGCGAGGGCATCGCTCCAGCGGTCGGCACAGGTCGGGGCCTCGACCAGGGGACCGCCGTAGGTGACACCCTGGCTCTCGGCGACGGGACCGTCGCTGAAGATGAACGCCGCGGTGTGCCCCTTGAACCTCGCACCGACCAGCTCGCGGAACCACGGCCAGTCGGCCTCGACATCGGGCGCCATCGACGAGGTCGCGTGGATCCCGAAGAACCCGCCACCGTTGGCGATGTACCGCTCGAGTGCCGCGCGCTGCGACGGCTCGGGCAACACGTTGCCGGTGGTGTGCACGAACACGACGACGTCGTAGAACCCGAGATCGTCGGTGAACCGCCCGGGGTCGTCGGTGGCGTCGACGCCGAAGCCGTGCTCGGCACCCAGGCGTTCGATCGCGGCCACCGCATCAGGGATCGACAGGTGCACGAACCCGACGGCTCGATGGAACACCAGGATGCGCACTCCCGAGCGATCGACGCTCACCGCAGGCGCTCCTTGGCATCGCGCTTGGCCCTCGTCAACTCGACGCGTTGGGGATGCTCTTTGTAGAACGGGTCGAGCGGGTAGCAGCCCGACACGAGACCATTTCGCGGCGCCGTGGTGCAGTCGCTGAACGTGCGACAGATCAGACCTCGCTCCAGGGGTCGTCCCGCCAACACATCGGCGGCCAGCGCCGGGTACGACAGGATCATCCGGCCGAGCCCAACCATCGTTGTGCCACCACCGGCGACGACGGCTTGACCCACGTGTGCCAACCAGTCCTGCGCGTACGAATAGCCCGAGCCGATGATCGTGAGATCGGGGTGCGCCGCCGTCAGCTCTGCCGTGACGGCGAGTTGACGAGCCACGCCCACCAATGGATCCTCCGGCGGTTGGTAGCCGTCCGACGGCGGGAAATACGCTGGGCGCTGAACGTGCGGATTGTAGTACGGGCTGCCGGCCGTGGTGCTGACCAGGCCGATGCCCAACTGCGAGAAGCGGTCGAGCAGTGCGTGGGTTTCGGCGAGATCGATGCCGAGCCCCGTCCCGTCGCCGCCGAATGCGAGGCCGTACGCCCCGTGTGTTTCGGGCTCACCAACTCCCCCGTTGCCCGGGATGAACGGCGCCATGTCGAATGCCGACAGCCGGACGGCGATCGCCAGGCCGGGCGCCCGCTCGCGGATTCCGCCGACCACTGTTCGGAGGAACTCGCTGCGGCCGGCGAGGTCGCCGCCGTAGCGGCCCTCGCGGCCGTAGCCGGTGAGCAGTTCGTGGAGCAGATAGCCATGGCAGTGCTTGACGTCGACGAAGTCGAACCCCGCGTGGCCCGCGAGCACGGCCGCCGCGACGTAGTCGTCGGCGAGTTCGTCGAGTTCGTCGTCGCTGAACACCGCTCGTGCGTCGACGCCGACGCGCCGGTCGAGCCACGGATGCTCGTAGGCCGTCCTCGGCAACGGCGCTCCCTCGGGGCGCGACCATCGGCCCGAGTGTGTGAGCTGCAGACCCGTGACCTGCGTCGGGTCGAGCAGCGTCCGCAGCTCGGCGAACTCGTCGACGGTGCGGTCGTCGATGATGAGCTGGTTCGGATTGGCACGCCCATCGGCGCGAACGGCGGTCGCCTCACCCCACACCAGCCCACACCCACTGTCGCCGAATCGCTGCCAGCGCCGCCGCACGAGGTCGGTCGGCCGACCGTCGGTGGTGCCGTCCCAGCCCTCCATCGGCAGCACAGCGAAGCGGTTGGGTGCGGTCAGCGGGTTCGACGAGGCGTCGCCGATCGTCACCGGTGCTGCGAGCACCCCAGCCGGATCGACCGTGTCGTCGATCGGGATGTCGACACCGATTGCTGCACAGTGTCGGCGGAATGCGTCGACGGTGTCGAGCTTCTTGACCTGCGTCCACCGCACGCTCATGGGGTTGCCTCCGATGTCCAGGAATCGATTCGTTCGACGATGTCGGCGAGCACCGCTCGATCCGACTCCGGGCGCTGCGGCGCGCCGTTCGGCGTGCTGCTCGACGATGCCCAGCCCCGCAGCTCGAATGCCATCGCCGCGTCGTGGCGGTAGCCGGGGACGGGCGCTCGGAAGGTGAAGTTCCCGAGGTACTGCAGCAGGTCGTTGAGTTCGTGGAAGCGCGGATCTTCGTTCGCCCACATGCGGTCGCGCAGCGCGAACGCTTCGGGGGCGAACGTCGACAGCCCGAGCAGATAGTCCGACCCGTACATCACCATGTCGATCGCGAGGTCGTTGCCGGTGAACACCCGGAAGTCGGGACGCACCCGGTCGCGCACGGCGAGCCGGTCCCATTCGAGTTGGCGGCTCAGCGACGAGTGCTTCGCACCGATGCACGACCCGATGTCCAGCATCGCCTCATAGGCCTCGATCGACGGGATCCGACCATACGGGACGAACATCGCTCCGAGTTCGAAACCGATGAACCGCTCGACCCGCGCGCCGACGGCCGCGAGGGCCTCGACCCAGCCGTCGTCGTCGAGCGAGTTGAGCCCGTACGATGGGAAGATCACCGGTGTGCCGCCACGGCTCGCGATGGCCTCGCACGCTTCGAGATAGCCATCGAGGTCGAAGACCGCGCCGGGCTGGTCGGCCACGTAGGCGCCGGCGACGAAGTCCGCGCCGGCGATGGCCGTCGTTCGGTCGAGGACCTCGATCTTCTGGGCGTCGGTCAACAGCTGGACGTACCCGGTGTCCATGTTGACCGCTGGAGACAGGCCCGCCGCGACGGTACGGCCGACGTGAGCCTCGGTGGCGTCCCAGTCGATCTCGCCGCCCGCGGTGAACGGCAGCAGCACGGCCGACATCCCGGTGATCGCGCGCCCGGTTGGATTCGCCCAACCACGTCGGATTCGTTCATGGCACCTCCTGTGCGGTGATCCGCTCGAGCAAGTCGGCGGCCGCCGGGGGGACGACCGATGTCTCGTCGACGACCGGTGGCGCGGTTCGTGGTGACGCGTAGACCAGGCAGGCAACGGTGTGGTCGCCAGCGGGCAACGGGCCGTTCAACGCGGGCACGGCGGTGCGCGGATGGACAAGGCTGGCGTTGACCGCCAGATTGCGGGCGATCGGCCGACGTGCGATCGAGCTGGGCCCGGCGAGGTCGACGATCGCGGAGACGCCCATGCTGGCGGTGATCACCGATCGGTCGCCACCCGTGCGGTTGGCCTCGCCGAGCAGGTCGCCCGGCGAATCGAGACCGAGAGCGAACCCCGATTCGACACCCGTCAGGTCGCGCCCGTTGCGAATGCGGTGGATCCGCCCGTGCTGTGACGCGTCGATCGACCAGCACACCGAATCGACCCGTACGTCGGGCCATGGGTGCCAGGTGCTCCAGGCCATCGCGTCCTCGACGCCGGCGGCCTCGATGCCGAGACGGACGCGACGATTTCCGTCTGAGTCGGTGAGCGCCAGCATCGAGTCGGTGTGGACCGAGCCGAACATGTCTGCCACGTCGCCGCTGAAGCCGAACACCGACGAGTACGCGAACTTGCGGTACTTGGCAGCGGCCTGCTCGGGAAAGTCGAGGGCGACAGCCGGGCGACCGTTCAGGATCACGGCGTGATCTCCATCGCGGGCGATCACCTGTCCGGCATCGACGATCGTGACCGGCGCGGGCAGCGCGTCGAGCGGCTCGTCGTCGCTCGTCCAGAAGGGGTGATCGGCAGGGGCGCCGAGCGAACCGAAGGCCTTCATGCACCAGTACGGCGATCCGGCCGAGCTGTAGGTCTCGGACAGTCGGCGGTTGTCGTAGGTGTAGCCGATCGACAGCACGCCGTCGCGGTCGCTGATCGGATGATCGGCCCACCAGCGCAGGTGCCGCATCGACATGCCGCGCACCGCACCCCACGACAGGTCGCTGTCGACGTTCGCCCACGCGAGAGCACCCCAGAACGACGACATCGCGAACCGATAGGTGAGGCTGCGCCCGAACGGCACGGCTGCGCCGTCCGGCGCGAACCAGTGTCGGACATCGGCGGCGAACGTGCTCGCGCGTTCGCGGTAGGCAGCCGCTCGCGTGTCGTCGCCGAGGCCGAGGTCGTTCGCCGCCGCGTACATCAGGCCATAGGTGTGGAATGCGAACGGCACGTAGTAGTCGACGTTCGCAAGCGCGCCGTCGGCGTACCAGTGACGGCCGACCCGATAGCTGTCGAGCAGGTCGAGCGAGGCAGTGACCTTCACAGCGTCGAACGGGGCGCCGACGCGTTCCAGGCCGAGAGCGACGAGCACCCGGAAGAACTGCCAGTTGTTCGGATTCGGATCGTGCTCGAAGATCCCATGCAGCCAGGTGACGAGGCGATCGCGTGCGGGCGGCGCCAGTGGCTCCCAGGTCTGCTCGGGGCAGAAGGCCAGCGCGAGACCGATCGCGGCCTGTTCGACCATCCGCTGGTCGTTGTCGCCGGGGACAGGTCCCCAGTACTCGGTCGAGTGTGGGTCGGTGCCGGCGTCGAGGCCGGACTGGAATCGCTCCCACCACGCGAACTCGTAGCCGCCGACCACGAGCGGCACGATCCCGTAGAGCGGGCGAGCGAAACCCTCGAGCTCTGCGGTGGACTGCTCGAACACCGACGCGAAGCTTCCGAGGCGGACCCTCGCCCCGTTGGCGCTGATGTGTGGGAGCAGCGGCTCGTACAGGTCGATCACCGCTCGGGCGACGTCGTCGCGGGTCTGCAATGGACCGAGCGCGAGCGGATTGGCGCGCCGTCGATTCGACCGATCCGTGTCGTTCACAGCCGCCATTGGAGTGCACACTGCTCTCGTATGCAAATGAGCGTCTGCACATGACCGTCCATCGCCCGGCACTGCTGATCGCGTATCACCCGTCGCTCGATCTGCTCGACCCGGCGGCGGTCGACCGGATCGCCGAGGTCGCCGAGATCCTCGACCACGAACCCCTGGGAGACTGGAACGATCCGCGTGCCGACACCCTGCTGGCGCGAGCGGAGGTGATCCTCGGACACTGGGGCTGCCCGCCGATCGACGGTGCCGTGATCGACCGGGCGCCGAATCTCGGGCTGTTCGCCTACGCCGCCGGCACCGTCAAGCAGACCGTCAGCGCTGACGTCTTCGACCGGGGCATCCGCGTGACGTCCGGTGCCGCCGCCAACGCCGAGCCGGTGGCCGAGTTCACGCTGGCCACGATCCTGTTCGCGAACAAGGACGTGTTCTGGCAGCGCGACGTGAGGCGGACCCCGCGTGACGTGTCGCTGCGCGAGTTCCGTCAGCCACACGACGTCGCCGTCGGCAACTACGCCAAGACGATCGGCATCGTCGGGGCGTCGTTGATCGGTCGACGGGTGATCGAGCTGCTCAGCGCCTTCCCTCACCTCCGTGTTGCGCTCTACGACCCGTTCGTCACCGAGGCCGAAGCGTCGACCCTCGGGGTGGCGAAGATGAACCTCGACGAGCTGTGCGCGAGCGTCGACATCCTGTCGATCCACGCGCCCGACCTGCCGAGCACACGGCACATGATCGGCGCGCAACAGCTCGCTGCACTCCGAACCGGGGCGACGGTGATCAACACCGCCCGCGGGGCTCTGCTCGACCACGACGCGCTGCTCGCCGAGGTCTCGACCGGGCGGCTCTCGGCCGTGCTCGACGTGAGCGACCCCGAGCCGCTGCCCGACGACCATCCGCTGTGGGCACTACCGAACGTGTTCGTCACCCCGCACCTCGCCGGTTCGCTCGGCACGGAGTTGCCGCGGATGATCGATCACGCCGTCGACGAGATCGACCGCTGGCGTACCGGGCGCCCAGCGCGCAACGCCGTGACCAAGGAGATGCTCGACCGCCTCGCGTGACACGTAACACTTGGTGTCAGACACCAAGTGTTACGTCGGCTCGGGGCGACTACGTGGCGGTCGCGTAGCGGCGCAGGATCCGGCGGCCGAGCGAGGTCTTGTGGACTTCGTCGGCACCGTCGTAGATCCGAGCGGCGCGCTCGTGGCGATACCAATAGGCGAGCACGGTGTCGTCGGTGACGCCGAGCGCGCCATGCACCTGGATTGCCGTATCGACGGCCTTGAGCATCGTGTTCGCGACCGAGAACTTGATCGCCGCGATCTCGTCGCGGGCCGTCTTGGCGCCGTGTTGGTCGATCGTCCACGCGGCATGGAGCGTCTGGAGACGGGCGCCACGGATCTCGGCGTCGAGTTCGGCGGCCCAGTGCTGGATCACCTGGCGATCCGCCAGCGTGTCGCCGTTCGGGTCGATCACACGCTCGTTGGCGCGCGCACACATCAGATCGAACGATCGACTGGCGATGCCGAGCCAGCGCATGCAGTGATGGATGCGACCCGGACCCAATCGCTCCTGCGCGATCGTGAACCCACCACCGCGAGGGCCGAGCAGATTGTCGATCGGCACGCGGCACCCCTGGTAGATCACTTCGCCGTGGCTGGCGTGACCGCTGCCGGCGTGGCCCATCACACTGACGTTGCGCACCAGGTTGAAACCCGGCGTGTCGGTCGGCACCAGGATCATGCTGGTGCGCGCGTAGGGCGGCGCGTCGGGGTCGGTGACCGCCATCACGATGGCGAAGTCGGCGCCATCGGCAGAGCTGGTGAACCACTTCTGGCCGTTGATCACCCACTCGTCGCCGTCCTCGACCGCCGTGGTCTCCAGCAGCAGCGGATTCGAGCCTGCCGTCTCCGGCTCGGTCATCGAGAAGCAGCTGCGGATCTCTCCCGCCACCAATGGCCGCAGGTAGCGCTCACGCTGATCATCCGTGGCATGCATGTGAAGGATCTCGATGTTGCCCGAGTCGGGCGCCTGCGTGCCGAACACGACGTGTCCGAGCGGGCTGCGCCCGAGCGCTTCGCTGAGCAGACCGTGGTCGACCATGCTCAGTCCGAGGCCACCGAAGTCCACCGGATGGTTCGGTGCCCACACGCCCATCTGGCGCACCTTGTCCTGGGCGCTTCGCACGCGCTTGTCGAGGACGGCGGGATCGCCGTGGAGCATCTCGCCTTCGAGCGGGATCACCTCGCGATCCATGAAGTCCCGGACCATCTCGAGGATGGTCGTCATCTGGTCGGAGATCTCGAAGTCCATGGGTTTCCTCCTGCGCACACGTTGCCATGAACGCGACGAGGCGGGCGAATCAGTCGCCCAGAGCGGGGCCACCACGCTGCGCGGTCGGCAGCGACGCTGTGCGTCACGAGGCTCTGGGCTTCATCTGGTTTGCCACCAGTGCGTCACGAGTTGTTCAAACTTGGCCGAATCGCTTGCTGGAGCGCCCGTCCTCCACGAACGATGCAGGAAGTTCAGCTCCCCAATCGGAGTTGCTCGGGGCCGAGGCGCTGGTCCGTTGGCATCACGCCGATCTCGGGCTGCTCGAGCCGAGCAATTTCCTTCCACTCGCCGCGGAGACGGGCATTGTCGCTGACATCGACATGCTGATCCTCGACCACGCCTGCGCGTTGGTCGCCGCGACCGACGAGGACCACCCCGGGCTGCTCCCGCGGGTCATGGTGAACCTGTCCGCAGCGAGCTTCGAGCAGCCCGGACTGTTTCAGCGTGTCGTTGAGGCGGGTCGACGACCTCGAAACATCCGAGACCCAGCGGGTGATGACCTCCACCATCGTCTCGCTCAGTCTGGCGCTCGGCAAATATGTCATCGCCGAAGGCGTCGAGCGCACCGGTCAGGCCCAGTTCCTCGAGCAGATCGGATGCCAGGCGGTCCAGGGCTATCTGGTCGCACGGCCGATGTCGATCGAGGCGTTCGTACCGTGGGCGCACCGTCACCGGATGACGACCAGCGCCCGGACCGGTGACTCGTCGAGGCGGCACGTCGCGCTGGCGGTCCCGATCGACGAGGGCATCAGCAGCACGGCGCTTGTCCGTTCGATCGGGTAGGCGATCACCGCTCGGTCGGCTGACACCGTCACAGCTTGCGGCCGTTTCGGGGCGGCCGCTGACATCACGCGGACTCGTAGAATTCACGGTGTGCCCGACGACCTCCCCCTGCTTCCCGATCAGCCCAGCACCACCGACCATGTCCGCCGATACGGCCCGGCCGCGATCATCGCCATCGTGGCGCTGCTCTTCATCGTCCAGAACACCGAGAGCGCTCGGTTCGACTTCCTGTGGTTCGACTTCAACTGGCCGCTGTGGGCCATGCTGCTCGTGTTCATGGCGATCGGAGCACTCGCCGCCTCGGGCATCAGCCACCGTCGTGCCCGTCGGGCCCGCGACGACTGACCACATCTGTCCGGGAGCATCGGTGGCGGGTGATCGCTCCCGTGTCATGATGCGCCGATGACCAACGACCAGGCGCACGATCGGTACCGCGAAGCGGCGCAGATCCTCCACGACGTCGCCAAGCCGATGCGGGTGCTGTCGGCTCTGGCGTGGCCCGCCGAACTCCGCGAGGAGTTCCTCTCGGGCGGCGCCGACAAGCTCCCCGAACCCACCTACGCCGGTGTCGATCCGACCTCGGTGCTCGATGGCATCGCCGCCGTGCGCCGGCTCCTACGGCCCGGCAACGTCGTGGACGATTGGCTCGATCGCGAAGCCACGGCGATCGAATCGACAGCACTGATGCTGTCGACGGTCGGCACCCCCGCGTTCCACGCCTACAGCCGCAAGCTCTACGGCGTCCCCGACCAACCGTTGCGCTACGACCCGGTGACGCCGCTCGAACTCGCCAAGAAGGTCCATGACTCGCTTGTCGACCTGCAGGCAGCGTCGCTCGTGCCGCCGGTGATCCGCAGCCGCACGGGCGAGGAGGTCGCCGAATTCATCGAGGCAGCCGTCACCGACCACTTCGGCGACTCGGCACCCGAGGTCCTGCTGGTCGACGAACTGTCTGCCAACGCCGTCGCGTCCACGAGCCGGATCAAGATCCGACGCGACGCCAAGTTCACTCCGAAGGACTCAGCGCAATTGCTGAACCACGAGGCGTTCATCCACGTCGCGACCGGTCTCAACGGTCGGTCCCAGACCGACATCCCGATTCTCGCGATCGGTCATCCCGGCACCACGCGCACCCAGGAGGGTCTCGCCGTCTACTCCGAGTACGTGTCCGGCACACTCGGCATGGATCGGCTCCGGCGACTCGCCGACCGGATCGTCGCGACCCAACTGGTGATCGACGGTGCCGACTTCATCGAGTTGTACCGCTGGTTCCTCGAGCGCAGCCCCAACCCCGAGCAGGCGTTCGAATCTGCGAGAAGGATCTTCCGCGGCGCCCCGATCACGGGCGGCGCCCCGTTCACGAAGGACTGCGCGTACCTGTCGGGATATCTGTCGGTGGCCACGTTCATCCGCGCCGCGTTCCGTGCAGGTCGCGCCGACACGCTGGGACTGTTGTTCTCCGGCAAGCTCGATCTGTTCTCGATCCCGGCGCTCGGCGAGCTGCGCAGCCAAGGCCTGGTGAAGCGGGCTCAGTTCGTCCCACCGTGGGCATCGGATCCCGGCTGGGTGCTCGCCCATCTCACGCTCAACACCTTCATGGCCGACATCGACCTGTCGGCGGTGACCGAGGCGATCACCGACGTCCTCGAACACTGCCCGCGCGTCGACGTCGAACTCCCGACGTGAGCCCGTCGAGTGGTCAGTCGCGCACGGTGTCGCGCAGGTGCTTGTTGTTGCGCGGCTCGGACTTCGTCTTCATGTCGGTGATCTGACGGATCATCTCGTCACGCACCTCGTTGAGCGCCCGGTCGAGATCGGCGTTCGACGAGGTGGCGACCAGCGCGTCGTGTCCGTCGACCTTCAGGTCGAACGTGACGTGCTGGCTCTTCGTGTCGCGGTCCTTCACGAACAGCTGCATCGACACGGTCCCTGCGTCGAACGAACGCAGGCGGGCGTCGAGCTTCGACCAGTGGTCGACGAGCTTGTCGATGTCGGCCTGATGCAGATCGCCGTGCACGGTGAGACTGTCGGCCACGGTGGCCGGATGCTGGTTCGTCATCACTTCTCCTTCGAAGCGGTGGGCAGGAAGCCCGTCCTCTGACTCCATTCAATCCGACGGACGACGATCCCGCCCAAACCGACCTGTTTGGAGTGTTCACCGTGCCGAGTGTCGGTACGCCGCGCAGTCCTGTGGAGCCGACTCGACCCGCAGAGCGGACCGTTCGGCTCCAACGGTCGGCCCTCGCGTACGATCACCAGATGGCAACGAACCGCACCGTCGTCGCCCTGGCCCTCGTCGCCTCCACCGTCGCGATCGCCGCGTGCGACAGTGGCGACACCGTCGCGACAGTCACCCCCGAAGGCGAGACGACCACCACACCGGCCACCGCCGACGCATCATCCGACGAGAACCTGGCCGTGGTCTGGGCATCGTCTGTGGACTCGAACCGCGTCAACACCGAGCTGCCGCAGCCCCATTGGGTCCAGAGTGAGACCACAACGGGGTCGAACTGCTGCACACCGATGATGAGCACTGCATGGCCGTCCAGTTCCGATTCGACGTCGGCCCAGATGCCACCGAACGAGGCGGCATCACCGTCCCCCACGTCATCACCGCAGCACGCGAACAGATCGACCTCTTCGTAAACCTGTCGGCATGGGGCGACACCGTCGACAACCTGCTGGTCTTCGTCGTTCCTGGCGCGGGACCAGGGAGCACGATCGTCTTCACCGTCAACGGCGGCCTCGGTGTCCGAGACCTCCAGCAGAACATCGAGTTCGTGACCCCGGACGCCGCAGAATGGAAGCCCGTCCACTTCCTCGACGGCTGAGTTCCCGGCGAAATCAGCCGAGATCGTGTGGACCGGCGCCGAGGTAGCCCTTCCCGGCGCGGATCGTCTCACCCCACGGAGCGAGGATGGCGAACAGCTCATCGATGTCGCCGCCGAGCGCCTCGAGAGCTGGGGCCATCTGCTCATCGGTCGCTGCTTCGATCTGCTCGCGAGCGTGTCGGCCCTGCTGCGACAGGTGCGTCTCGGCGCCTGTGCCGTCGAGGTGACCGAGGTCGCGCAGGTGATGCTCGGACCGATCGAACTCATCCGCGGTCCAGCCGCGGGTGCGGCTGTAACTGCGAACGGGCATTCCCCACGAGAGCTCGGTGAGGATGCCGATGTCGGTGGCGGTCAACCCGGCGGCGATCCATGCGGCGTTGTGGCAGTCGCCGCGGTACTCGCGCAGGAAGTCGCCGAGATGCCACACCGCTGCCAGATCATCGGCGGGAACGTCGAGCGACGCGATGCCCGCAGCCAGAGGTCGACCGTTGATCGGTAGCGGAGCGGCGGCGCCCTCCAACAACTCGCGTGCCCGTCCCGCGCCGTCGGGTCGCTCGCCGATCAGACGGTGGAGCTGTGCGACGGCGCCTTCGGCGCGGGCGGCGCGGATCGTCTCGGCGTCCGTGCGGGTCCAGGCGAGCTGTACCGACGGCACGACGACGGCTGCGCTGAACACGCCGAACGCAGCGGCGATCACGTGGCCGGGGACCTGCCCGAGCAGGCTGCCCCGGCTGGCGAAGTACGCAGGACCGTCGGGAAGCGCGACGCCGTTGGCGTCACCCGGACTCGGATCGAAGCCGAGCGCGACGTAGTGCTGATGACACTCGGGCGAGAAGTACACCTGGCCGACGATCGGCTCGAGCACCGAACCCAGGCGGCGGGCGAGGTGGGACGTCGTCGAGATCTCCATGGCTCGGTACCGTACGCGCGCCGCAGCAAGGCGTCGTCAGCGTGAGCGAGACTGCACAGGAACAGCGTCGTCGCTGACACTGACTACGGTTTCGACATGACCGAGCGAACCGTCGTCCTCGTCCACGGGAACCCCGAGACCGCCGCGATCTGGGGTCCGCTGACCGCGGCACTGCACGAGCGAGGACAGACGAACGTGGTCGCGCTCTCACCGCCGGGCTTCGGCGCTCCGGTGCCGGACGGATTCGACCCCACGATGGACAACTATGCCGCCTGGCTGGTCACCGAACTCGACGCGATCCGTGCCACCGGATCCGAGATCGATCTGCTCGGCCACGATTGGGGCGCCGGCCACGTCTACGGCGCCTTGGCGCGCCGACCCGATCTGCTCCGGACCTGGACGGGCGACATCGCCGGCGTCCTGCACACCGACTACGTGTGGCACGACATGGCCCAGGCGTGGCAGACGCCCGACATCGGCGAGCAGGTGATCGAGGCCATGACCGGGGGCAGCGTCGACGATCGCACCGCGATCTTCATCGGCCTCGGCCTCCCCGAACACATCGCCGCCGAACTCGGCGCGGCCGCCGACTCCACGATGGGCCGCTGCATCCTGCGGCTCTACCGCACGGGCGCCCAACCCGCAGTGGGCCAACTCGGTGACCGCCTCGCGACGATGGCGCTCCCACCGGGGCTGGTCGTCGACGCCGAACTCGACGAGTACATCTCGTCGGACCTGTCGAACGAGGTCGCCCAGCGACTGGGTGCCGAGGTGCTGCGACTCGACGGTCGCAGCCACTGGTGGATGGTCAGCGACGTCGACCCCGTCGCCGACGCCCTCGTCGCCTTCTGGTCGTCGCACTGAGTCACCTGGTGTCAGACACCGGGTGACAGTCACTCGACGGGGAGACCGAGGTTCCGCGCGATCACGAGTCGCTGGATCTCGCTCGTGCCCTCGCCCACTTCGAGAATCTTGGCGTCGCGGTAGAAGCGCACGATGGGCGTCTCCTCCATGAACCCCATGCCGCCGAACACCTGCGTGGCCAGGCGCGGCAGCGTCCATCGCCGCTTCGGTCGAGTAGAGCTTGGCCATCGCTGCCGCCTGTCCGATCGGGCGGCCCTGATCCTTCAACCACGCCGCCTTGTAGGTCAGGTTGTGCGCATTCTCGACCTGCACCGCCAGATCGGACAGTTGGAACGCCAGCCCCTGGAATCGGCCGATCGGTCCACCGAACGTGTGACGCTGCTTCGCGTACTCGACCGAGGCTTCCAGGCACGCCCGCGCCGAGCCGAGCGCCAATGCCGAGATCGCGATACGGCCGTCATCGAGGATCGAGAGGAAGTTGCGGAACCCCTTGCCCGGAGAACCGAGCAGGTTCTCCGCCGGGATCCGGCAGTCGACGAACGTGATCCCGTGCGTGTCGCTCGCGTGCCAGCCGAGCTTGTCGTAGGCCGGCTCGATGATCATCCCCGGAGTCCCGGCCGGCACGACAAACGCCGAGATGCCATCGTCGGTACGGGCCGTCGCCGTGACGATCGAAGTGATGTCGGTGCCGCAGTTGGTGATGAACGCCTTCGACCCGTTCAGCACCCACTCGTCACCGTCGAGCACGGCACGGGTTCGAGTCGCACCGGCATCGGACCCTCCGTCGGGTTCGGTGAGCCCGAACGCCCCGAGCGCTCGACCGGCGACCAGGTCGGGCAGCCACTGGTCGCGTTGGTCCTCGGTGCCGAACCGGAAGATCGGGTTGGCGCCGAGACCGACGCCGGCCGACAAGGTGATGCCCATCGACTGATCGACGCGACCGAGTTCCTCGATGGCGACGCAGAGCGAGGCGAAGTCGCCACCGCCGCCTCCCCACCGTTCGGGGAACACGATCCCGAACAGTCCGAGGTCACCCATGGCGTGCACCACATCGATCGGAAAGTGGCAGGTGCGATCCCATTCGGCGGCGTGCGGTGCGATCCGCTGCTCGGCGAACTCCCTCACGGTTGCCCGCAGCAGTTCGTGGTCGTCGCTCAGCTCCCAGCTCATCGTCGGCGACGCTAGTGCCGGTGACACGCTCGACGCGCTGCCTAACGTGAAGGCGTGCGTGTGAAACCGGTCGTCGTGATCGCTGGCGTGCTCGTTTTCACCGCAGGCTGTGCCAGCCGGTCAGCTGCGGGCTCCGAGAGCTTGGCGACTCCGGCGATGGCACCGACGACCACCGTCGAGACCACCACCACGTCATCCACGACGACGTCGACCAGCACGACCAGCTCGACGACCACGTCCACGACATCGTCCAGCACGACGTCGTCCAGCACAGTCGTGCCGGCTCCGGATCCGGCGATGCTGCGCGCGAGCGCCGCCTTCGACGAACTTGCCCGCCGGAATGCGGCCGCCACGATGACCGTCGTCCGAGATGGCCGAAATCTGCTGAGCCGCGCATCGGGTAC
This sequence comes from Ilumatobacteraceae bacterium, assembly GCA_963774765.1. Taxonomy (GTDB): domain Bacteria; phylum Actinomycetota; class Acidimicrobiia; order Acidimicrobiales; family Ilumatobacteraceae; genus Sva-07. Next base: position 674,477 of record CAVZGP010000011.1, on the reverse strand, counting down.
CACCATCGACGGCGCATCAGCCACCTCGGACTCACCGATGGTCGTGGCCAGCGTCGGCAAACTCCTGACGGCCTTGATGATCGCCCGGCTCGACGAGGCGGGTTCGATCGATGTCGATGCGCGGACGCCATGGGCTGATCTCGCCATGACGACAGACCCCGGGTGGGCGGACGTGACACCGCGTGAGCTGCTCGCACACAGCTCGGGGATGCCCGTGGTTCGACAGGCATGGTTCGACGGCGGCCTCGACTGCGACACTTTCCTGCCCTGGCTCCTCGCACGTCCACCGACGACCACACGCGGACGCTGGACCTACTCGAACGGGAACTACTGCGCGCTCGGCCTGCTCGTCGAACACGTCACCGGCCTCCCCCTCGACGCAGCGGCGCGACAGCTCGTGTTCGATCCGATCGCGTCGGCCGGCGTCCACCTCACCACCGACGGTCAACTCCCCACCGACGTCGGCTACCACCTCGGCGTCGAACGGTTGTCACGCCTCGGCGGTGCTGGAACCTTCATCGTGTCGACCGACGACCTGGCGCTCGCTCTCGCCAATGCCACCGCGGCCGACCGCTCGGTCCTGACCTGGCCGGGCGTGATGGTCGACCAGTACGGCTGGGGTCACACCGGAACCGTCGACGGCGCGCTGGCGTGCGCGTGGGTGCTCGAAGGGGGCCGTACCGTTGTCGCCGCGACGGTTTCCGGCGGCTCGCCGTCGACCGGTGGCGGGGTCTGCGACCGTGTGATCCCGGCTGTCGCCGCCGACCTCGGCAACGACCAGGGCATCCCCGACCGCTCCCCGCCGTGACGATTTCACCAGGGGTCTGACCCCTGGTGAAATTCAGGCGAGCCAGCGTTGGCGGGCGGCGGTGACCGTGGGGAGGCCGACGTCGCCGACCGACACCTCCTCGGGCCGATACGACTCGCCGATCAGCGCCGACAGCGTGGCGCCGGTCGACAAGGACAGCGCGTCGAAGTCGTAGCCACCCTCCAACACCACGACCGTGCGCCGCGCCGGCGCGAGCTGCTGCAACCTGATCGCCAGGTCGGCGTAGTCCGCCGAGGTCAGCTCGAGCCCGGCCAAGGGATCATTGCGGTGGGCGTCGAAACCGGCCGAGATGAACAACCACTCGGGGACGAACCGCTCGATCACCGGGGCGATCACCTCGTCGACGGCTCGCCGGTACACGTCCCCGCGGGTGCCGGCCGGGAACGGCAGGTTGAGATTCGACATCGCAGCGTTCGGCCCGCCGGTCTCATCGGCACGGCCACTCCCTGGATAGAGCGGATACTCATGGGTCGAGACGTACAACACGTTCGGATCGTCGTAGAAGATGTCTTGGGTGCCGTTGCCGTGGTGGACGTCCCAGTCGACGATCGCGACCCGCTGACCGTCGGCTGCGAGCTTGGCAGCGGCGACCGCCACGTTGTTGACCAGACAGAACCCCATCGCCCGATCGGGCACGGCGTGATGGCCGGGTGGACGTCCCGCCGCGAATGCGACCTCGCACGATCCCGCCTCCAACGCGTCAACGGCGTCGAGTACCGCCCCGGCAGCGCGCAGCGCCGTAGTCCACGAGCCGGGTGCCGCGAAGGTGTCGGGATCGAGGTCGCCGCCACCACGCTCGCAGAACCGTTCGAGCTGCGCCACGTAGCTCGGTGCGTGTACCCGTTCGAGTTCTGCCACCGTTGCCAACCGAGGCTCGCGGAACTCGACCGCCTCGGCAAGACCGGCCCCCGAGATACCCGCGAGCGATGCGCCAAGACGTCCGGGACGCTCGGGATGCCAGTCCGGTGTGGTGTGCAGATCGAGTTCGACGCTGGCGAAGACGGTGATGGGCGCTGCCACGACCCCACCCTAGGCATTCCACCCGCTCGCACAACAGATGTCACACCAGCACGTCAGTCGTCAGGAAGGTGCCATGCTGAGAGCGTGACCACGACATCGGACTCCGAGTCTCCCTGGGCCTCCACCGTCGTGCTCGGCAACGGAGACACCGTCTTCATCCGACCGTTGACCACCGCCGACCGGCCTGCGCTCGCCGAATTCCATCGCCGCCAGTCGGCCGAGAGCATCTACCGCAGGTTCTTCTCGCCGAAGCCTGAACTCAGCGACAAGGAGCTGCTGCACTTCACCGACATCGACATGGTCGATCGAGCGGCACTCGCCGTCGAATCGCACGACGAATTCATCGCCTGGGCGAGCTACGAGCGATGGCCGGGACGAAACGAGGCCGAGGCTGCGTTCATGGTCGACGACTCCCACCAGGGCTCCGGCATCGCAACACTGCTGCTCGAACACCTTGCCGCGATCGCCCGTTCCAACGGCATCGAGCGCTTCACCGCCGAGGTCCTCGGCGACAACCGACCGATGCTCGCCGTGTTCGCCAAGGCCGGGTGGCCGCTCCAGCGACGATTCGACTCCGGCGTCGTCGACCTCGACTGGGAGCTGGCCGACACCGACGAGTTCCTCGACAGCGTCGAGCGACGCGAACAGCGCGCCGATTCGCGCGCCGTCGCCCGCATTCTCCTGCCTCGCGCCATCGCCGTCATCGGCGCTTCCGAGCAGCCCGGATCGGTGGGCGATGCCGTCTGGCGCAACATCGCGAAGAGCGTCGACGTCCCGATCCACGCCGTCAATCCTCGCCACGATCAGATCCACGGACATCCATGCTGTCGAACGATCGACGAGCTGCCCGACGAGGTGTCCCTCGCCATCATCGCGGTACCGGCGGGCGACCTCGAAGCGACCATCGACGGCTGCATCGCCAAGCGGATGCGCGGGGCGGTGATCGTCACCTCGGTCGACGGGACCGACATCGACGTGCCTGCGCTCGTCACCCGGGCCCGGCGCAACGGGTTGCGAATCATCGGGCCATCCAGCATGGGGATCGCATCACCACGACCCGAGACTCACCTCCAGGCAGCGCTCGTCGACGTCGCGCTCCCAGCGGGCGGCGTGGCGATCTCGATGCAGTCGGGATCGCTCGGCGGTTCGTTCCTTCGCAAGGCGGGCGACGTGCACCTCGGCGTTTCGTGGTTCGTGTCGCTCGGCGACAAGAGCGACATCTCGGGCAACGACCTCCTGCAGTTCTGGGAGCAGGACGACAACACCACCGTGATCGCGATGTACACCGAGTCGTTCGGCAACCCGCGCAAGTTCGCCCGCATCGCCCGGCGGGTGTCACGGACCAAGCCGATCGTCGCGGTACGTACAGGTGCCGCAGCGACCGGCGAGATGGGCGGAGCCCTGTACCAGCAGGCCGGTCTCATCGAGGTTCCGACGGTTCCGGCGCTCCTCGAAACCGTTCGGGTGATGGCGACTCAGCCCGTCCTCGAGGGTCCCAGGATCGCGGTCGTCACCAACTCGCGCAGTCCTGGCACGCTTGCTCGTGCGGCGCTCGAGGCGGCTGGGCTCGTACCCGTCGACGGGCCCGTGACCCTCGATTGGAGCGCCGCACCGTCCGATTATCCGACGGCGATCTCCGCAGCGCTCGGCGACGATGACGTCGACGGGATCATGGTCATCTACGCCCCGGCGGTGATCGAGGACGTCGACGCCGCCGCCCGCGACATCGACGCCGCCGCGGCCGACGCCAAGAAGCCGGTGATCGCGGTGCTGCTCGGAGGGGTGGACGGACCGGTGTCGCCCGGCTCGCGGGTCCCCTCGTTCACCTTTCCCGAGCAGGCCGCCGCCGTGTTCGGCCGCTCGTACGCGTACGCACGTTGGCGACGTGACGAAGCCGACGCTCCTGCCGAGGTGGCCCGACCGGTGAATCCGGCCATTGCGCACTCGATCATCAGCGACGCAGTTGGCGATGCCACCGACGAGGTACGGATCGATCTGGCGACCAAGCGTCGTCTGCTGGCCACCTACGGCATCGACATGGCCGTGGCCACGGAGACCGATCCCGACAACGCGTCCAGCGACGCTCGCCAGGTCGGTTTCCCGGTGGCACTCAAAGCGGTACATCGTCGCCCGGGACGATCCGCTCGGGCTGGCGTCGCGCTCGACCTCGCCGCCGACGACGACATCGCCGAGGCCATCGAGGTCATGCGCGACTCGCTCGGCGACGACGCGAACGAACTGATCGTGCAAGCCATGACGGCGCCGGGTGTCGACGTGCGCATCCGCTGCGAACACGACGACCGCCTCGGTGTGATCGTGTCGGTCGGGCTCGGTGGCGCCCAGGCGGACGCGATCGACGACCGCACGAGCCGGTTGGCGCCGGTCTCACCGGCGAGCGCGGCGGCGATGCTCGCCGAGACGCGTCTGACTGCCGTACTCGACGGGGCGGGCTTCGACTCATCGGCACTCGTCGACGCCGTCGTGGCGGCAGCACAACTGGCGTCCGATCATCCCGAGATCGCGGAACTCGATCTCAACCCGGTGATCGTCTCCGAGGCCGGAGCGGTGGTCACCGACGCGGTGATCCGGCTGATTCCGCACGTCGTGGGTGATGGTCCGCTGCGTCGCCTCGACTGACCGGCACAATGGTCGGGTGAGCCTCGGCATCATCGTTCCACTGATCGTCCTGCCGGCCCTCATCGTCGTCGCCTTCACCTGGTATCGGCGCTCGATGGCCGCGATGCGACCCGACGAGGCGAAACCGGTGGCCGGTCTGCGCCTCACCGCCGAAGCCCTGCACCGCGCGCCGAGCCCGCCGTGGCGGATCGTCTACGAGATCGGCGGAGCCCTCGGTGACATCGACCACGTCATCGTCGGACCCGCAGGCGTCTTCGCGGTCACCACCCACGTGGCTGACCGACCGGACGCCGATCAGCTCCGCAACGCCCGCAACGACGCTGTCCTCGTCAGCGAAGCTGCGGTCGCCCGCGGTCCACTCGACGAATTGCTCCGCTCGGTGGGTTCGTCGTGCGACCAGTGGGCCCGCATCTACTGGGGCACACCCGACCCGAAACGACCTGCCGCCGACGATCTCGCCCACGGCAGCGTCCTGGTCGAAGGGCAACGGATCGACGAGTGGCTTGCAGCGCTCGAAGCTCAGGCGCCGGCCCTGCTGGACACCGACCGCGTCGACACGATCTGGCGCACGGCCGTGACCGGCATCGGCCGGCCCGACCCACGATAGGGAATCAGAGCCCGAGGATCGCTCGGAGTCCGTCGTCGATGTCGTCGACGAGGATGCTCGGCAGGCGGACGGCCCGTTCGCCGAGCAGTGCACGATCGACCAACTCGAGGCCGAGCGGAACCGCCACCGAGTCCTTCGGGAGTCCGCTTGCACTCGCCGGCAGCAGGACATTGCCGGCGATGCCCGCCCGTGCGACGTTGGACGTCACGGGCACGACGTGGGTCTGCCACACGTCGACGCCGAGCACCTCCTCGGAGGAGACGACGACGCATGGCCGCCGCTCGTCGAGTTCGATCCAATACACCGAACCTCTGGACACTGCGCTCACCGTCCTCGTCGCTACCACGGTGCGGATCGTTCCATCCGCTCCAACACGATCGACGATTCTTCGGCGCTCGGACGTCGAGTGCCCGCCAGTTCGGCATCGGCGAGCAACTGCTGGGAAGGGCTCAATCCCGAGTGCATGGCGGCGTGATGTCGGAGCTGATCGGCAACCCACGTCGAGAACGGCACGCCGAGACCGGCGATGATCGCCAGCACGTCATCGGGAACACTGATCGTCTTGTTCGGCACGTACGTAGTCCACATACGTAGAACGTGCCACACGGTTGCAGTACTAGCGTGCGGACATGGCCTCCCCTGACGAGTTCACCGGACCCACCACCGAACTGTTGCAGTCCCTGATCCGCAACGCATGCGTCAACGACGGCACACCGGATTCGGGTGGCGAGACGCGGAACTCGGACCTGCTCGTCACCTACCTCGAAGGCGCCGGTCTCGACGTCGAACGATTCACACCGCGTGAGGGGCGCGACTCGATGGTGGCGCGCATCGAAGGAACCGACCCCGACGCTCCCACGTTGTGTCTGATGGGGCACACCGACGTCGTGCCCGTGAATCCCGACGGGTGGCGCGAGGATCCCTTCGGCGGCGAGGTGATCGAAGGCGAGGTGTGGGGTCGCGGCGCAATCGACATGCTGAACCTCACCTCGTCGATGGCGGTCGCCTTCCGCCGGCTCGCCACCGAAGGGTTCCGTCCGAAGGGCGACCTGATCTACTTCGGCGTCGGTGACGAGGAGGCAGGCGGCGTGTGGGGCGCCGAGTGGATGGTCGAGCATCACTGGGATGCGATCGCCGCCGACTACGTGCTGACTGAACTGGGCGGCTGGTCGAGCACCGACGACCACGGCAATCGCACCGTCACGGTCAACGTCGGTGAGAAGGGCTTGGCGTGGCGACGCCTGCGCGTGCACGGCACACCCGGGCACGGCTCGATGCCCTTCGGCGCCGACAACGCTCTGATCAAGGCCGCCGAGATCGTCCGTCGGCTGTCGCAGTATCGACCGGCCGCACACATCGACGACATCTGGCGCACTCAGGTGGCGTCGATGAGCCTGCCCGACGAGGTTCGCGACGGCCTGCTGTCGAGCGAGACGATCATGTCGACGATCGAGTCACTGCCGATCCCGGTCGCCCGCCGTTGCCACGCCGAGACACACACGACGTTCTCCCCCAACGTCGTCCACGGCGGCCAGAAGACGAACACGATCCCCGACGTCGTCGACGTCGATGTCGACATCCGCACCGTGCCCGGCACGACACGCGCCGACGTCGAGGCGATGTTGCGCGAAGCGCTGGGCGACATGTTCGACCACGTCGACATCACCGTCCTCCAGCACAGCGATCCCACATCGTGCGACTTCGGGTCGTCGAACCTGCTGTGGGAGACCGTCACCAAGCACACCCAGGTGGCCTACCCGGGCGCCAAGCTCGTTCCGGGCCTCATCGTCGGCGGCACCGACGCCCGCTTCTACCGCGAGCGCGGCATCACCGCCTACGGCGCCGGCCTGTTCTCACCGAAGATGGACTTCTCGACGTTCGGCACCCGGTTCCACGGCAACGACGAACGCATCGACGTCGAGTCACTCGGGATGTCGGGCAACTATTTCTACGGCATCGCCAAGGATCTCGTCGGCTGACCCCCGCCCCGATCACGTGAACAAGTTCACCTGTGGGAGGTGAAAGTGTTCACGAGAACGCCGGACGAGGCAGCTCAGCGGAAGAGGTCGCGTTCGGAGTCGCGGAGCACGGGCGCCATCGTGGCGGTGTCGTCGGTGGTCCACTCGTACCCGCGGATCACCGCGACCGGCACCCGACTGGTGTTGCCCTTGACCAGCTCGGCGGCCGCGGTCAATTCGTCGGCGGTGCAGATCTCCTGCACACGGAACTCGTGGCCGTGAGGGTCGACCTCGCCGATGTAACTGCGCAACGGATGAATACCGGCGACGCCGATGGCGACGTCGGTCTGGCCCTCACGCCACGGCCGCCCGAACGTGTCGCTGATGATCACCGCGACGTCGACGCCGAGTTCGGCGAATCGCTCGCGATACCGACGAGCCGACGCGTCCGAGTTCTCGGGCAGGACGAGTACCCGCCCGTGCGCACCGCTGGACGACTGGTCGACGCCGGAGTTCGCGCAGCAGAACCCGTGGTGGGTCTCGGTGATCAGCACGGGCCCGATCTGGCGGATGATCCGCTTCGACTCGCGCAGCACCACCTCGACGACCCGCGGATCCTTGTCCCACCGGCTGGCCCACGACGTTGCGAACGCCGACGGATCGATCTCGTCGAGCTCGACCGCGCAGCCTTCGGCCTTCGACACGATCTTCGACGTGATCACGACGATGTCGCGGTCGACGATCGGGTCACCGCACTTCTGAGCGGCATGGACGATCTGCGCTGCCAGATCGTCGCCGGCCGTGATCTCGGCAAGACCCTCGACGCCGACGATCTCGATGCGCGCCACGGTCAGTCGGGCAGTCCGGCGAGGAACTCGCGGATCGCGAGGTTGACCGGCCCGGGATTGGTCAGATTCGCGGCGTGGGCGCCACCGACCTTCACCACGGGGCCGGAGCCGGACAGCCCAGCGGCGAGGGTCTCGGCCTTGTCCATCGAGATCGACACGTCCTCGGTGCCGTGCACGACGAGCGCCGGGCAGGTGATCTCGCCGAGGCGGCCGGTGATGTCGTCGCGGGACATCAGCGTGGCGAAGGGCTGCTGGATGTAGTCGTTGGGCTGCTGCTTCCATTTGGCGATCCACACCGGATTGACCTCGGGATCGGAAATGATCAGCCCGGCGACGGCCTCGACGAGATCATCGATCGGCCCGGCTGCCAGCCAGGTGTCACGCAGGCCCTCGTAGCCCGGTACCACCTCTGGATCCTCCGCCCCGGCCTGGGTGTCGAGCAGGATCAGGGCGCGAACCCGACTTGGAGCGGTGAGCGCGACGCGCAGCGAGAGAAAGCCACCCTGGCTCATCCCGCCGACGACCGCTCGATCGACCCCGAGATGGTCGAGGAGCGCCAGGCAGTCGTTCGCCGAATCCCAATACGAGAAGGGCTCACCGTCGTAGTGGGTCTGCCCGAAGCCTCGTTCGTCCCAGGTGATCACACGGAAGTCGCTGCGTAGTGCGGCGACCTGGTGGACGAACATCTCGTGGTCCATGAGGAATCCGTGGGCAAGGATCACCGGTGGGCCGTCACCGCCGGTGTCCTCGAAGTAGATCCGTTGTCCGTTGACGTCGGCGTGCGGCATGGGCGAACGGTACCCGATCGGCCAACATGGGGCGATGGCGAACGATGGACCTCTCTCATCCTCAGGCGAGCACTCCGCTCCCGAACGCTCCGGCCCCGGCAACGGCGTCTCCGAGATCTTCGATCCATCGGCGTGGAACGCGGTCGACGGCTTCGAGTTCACCGACATCACCTACCACCGCGCCGTCGATGCCGGTGTGGTGCGCATCGCGTTCGACCGCCCCGAGATCCGCAACGCGTTCCGTCCGCACACGGTCGACGAGCTGTACGCGGCGCTCGATCACGCCCGCATGTCGACCGACGTCGGCTGTGTGTTGCTCACCGGCAACGGTCCATCACCGAAGGATGGCGGTTGGGCGTTCTGCTCCGGCGGCGACCAGCGCATCCGGGGCAAGGACGGCTACAAGTACGCGGCCGATGAGACCGCCGACACGATCGAGCCCGGGCGGGCCGGTCGGTTGCACATCCTCGAGGTGCAGCGACTGATCCGGTTCATGCCGAAGGTCGTCATCTGTGTGGTGCCCGGCTGGGCCGCCGGCGGTGGACACTCGTTGCACGTGGTGTCCGACCTCACGCTCGCCTCGGCAGAGCACGCCCGTTTCAAGCAGACCGATGCCGACGTGGCGAGCTTCGACGGCGGGTTCGGTTCGGCCTACCTCGCCCGCCAGGTCGGCCAGAAGTTCGCTCGCGAGATCTTCTTCCTCGGTCGCGAATACACCGCCGACGACATGGTGGCGATGGGCGCCGTCAACGCGTCGATCCCCCACGCCGACCTGGAGGCCACGGCGCTGCAGTGGGGCCGGGAGATCTGCGCGAAGAGCCCGACCGCGCAGCGCATGTTGAAGTTCTCCTTCAACCTGATCGACGACGGGCTCGTCGGCCAGCAGGTGTTCGCCGGCGAGGCCACTCGGCTCGCCTACGGCACCGACGAGGCCCAGGAGGGCCGCGACAGCTTCCTCGAGAAGCGTCCGCCCGACTGGTCGCCCTACCCGTACCACTTCTGATGCAGGTGATCCGGATCGACGACCCCGAGGATCCTCGCTACCGTCAGTTCCGCCTCAACGAACGCGGTCTCGCGAGTCGTGCCGACAAACGCGACGACGCCGGCGCGGGGATGTTCCTGGCCGAGGGAGACCTCGTCGTCGAGCGGGCACTCGCCGCCGGATGCCGCGCCATCGCTGCACTCGTCGACGCCGAGCGGATCCCCGCCATCGCCGCGGCACTCGACTGCCCGGTGTACGGCGGCGGTGACGAGGTCCGCCGAGTGGTGTCGCAGCTCGGCATCCCGTTGTCGATCGTCACGCTGTTCGACCGCCCGTCACGCCCGAGTGTCGCGGAGCTCGCAGCGAGGAGCAACCGCATGGTGATCGTCGAGGCGGTCGACAACCCCTCCAACATCGGCTCGATCATCCGCAACGCTGCAGCCCTCGGCTGGGACGGACTGATCCTCGACCACACGAGCGCCGATCCGCTCGCTCGTCGCTCGCTACGTGTCGGGATGGGCACCGTGTTCGCGCTCCCGCACGCCCGCACGACCGACCTGATCGGCGAACTCCGAACGCTCACCGACGTCGAGTTCTACGCGATGACTCCGGATCCTGGCGCGGTCTCGATCCGCTCGATCACGCCGGGCGAACGCGTCGGCATCATGATCGGATCGGAACGCTCGGGCCTCAGCGACGAACTCCTCGCCCTCGCGACACCCGTACGGATCCCGATGGCCGCCGGTGTCGACTCGCTCAACGCCGCCGCGGCAACCGCCGTGGCGTGCTTCGCGCTCGGCCCCCAACCTCGCTGACTCACCCGCCGAGCCCGAAAAATGCCTGGTTTGTCGCGCTGAGCGCGCACATCCAGGCATTTTCGGGCGGGGACGACGGTCAGGGGGTTGCGTCGGCGGCGGCTCGGCGCGAGCGGCGACCGCGAGGGGCACTGCCGCTGGGTTCCCAGGTGAACCGGCGCAGGGCCACGACGAGGCCGAGCACACCCCACAATGCGACGTACCCCATGCTCGCCCACTCGAACGCGGGCGGCTCGACGAAGGGCGTGAAGCAGTTCTGGAATGCCTCGGCGAAGTGCTTGAGCGGGAAGAAGTTGCCGAGCGCCACGATCCAGTCGGGCGCGTCGTCGACCTGGATGAAGATGTTCGACACGAACGCCATCGGCAGGATGATCGCGTTGGCGGCCGCCGAGGCCGAGCTCGCCGACTTCACCACGGCGGCGAGCGCCATGCCGAGCGCGGCGAACGTTCCCACCCCGACGAGGAAGGTCAGGATGGCGGCGGGCATCTTCGCGGCCTCGATCTCGAGGTCGTACACCACCACGCCGAGGGCCAGCATCAGCACGACACCGACGAAGGCGATGATCACCGCCGACAGGATGAATCCTGCGAGGTAGACCCACGTCGGCAATGGCGTTCCCCGCCACCGTTTCAGTACTCCCTCGTCACGTCGTAGTGGCACCATGTTCGCGAGGTTGGTGAACGTTGCCGACACCGCCGTGAACGCGGCCAGCCCACCGGTGTAGAACTGCTGCGCGGAGATCTCGCCCTCCGATGTGGAGAAGGTGCCGTTGCCGAACAGCGCGTTGAAGAGCACGAGCATGATCAACGGGAGCCCGAGCGTGAAGAACACCGCCACCGGGATCCGCCAGAACGTGACGAGTTGGTAGCGGGTCTGTGTTGCCAGGAGCCGCAGGGGCGCCGGGAACCCCGTCACGATTCGACCTCGGGCATGCCGTCGGTCAGCGCGAGGTAGACGTCCTCGAGCGACACTCGACTCACGGACAGCGCTTCGAGTTCGACGCCGGTGTCGACCGCCCAGCCGGTGATCCGATGCACCGCTGCCGTCGCCCGCTCGACGTTGGCCTCGACCAACCTTCCGGATACCCGGATGTCGACGCCGAGGAGATGTCCGAACGTCGCGACGGCATCGCCGACCGGCACGCTGTCGGGCAGCATGAAGCTGATCGTGGTACCGCTGGCCTGGCCGATCAGTTGGTCCGGTGACCCCTCGGCGATCATCCGACCCGCCGACAGCACTCCGACCCGGTCGGCGAGGTGTTCGGCTTCGTCGAGGTAGTGGGTGGTGAGCAGCACGGTGGTGCCGTCGTCGCCGAGCGTCTCGATCAGATCCCACGACTTGCGTCGCGCCGAGGGGTCGAAACCGGTTGTCGGTTCGTCGAGGAACAACAACTCCGGGCGACCGACGATGCCGAGAGCCAGGTCGACACGCCGCCGCTGGCCGCCCGAGAGCGAACCGATGCGGGCGTCGACCTTCTCGTCGAGACCGACGAGACCGACCACCTCGTCGAGCGATCGCGGGTTGCGGTAGCAGCCACCGTAGAGCTCGATCACTTCGCGGACGGTGAACTCGGCCTCGACCCCCGACGACTGCAGCACGATCCCGATGCGGTCGCGGAAGTCACGGCCGGCACGGCCCGGGTCGGCGCCGAGCACCTCGACGGCGCCGGACGTTGCGGACCGATGTCCTTCGAGGATCTCGACGGCAGTCGACTTGCCGGCGCCGTTCTCGCCGAGCAGTGCGTACACCTCGCCCGCGCCGACGTGGAACGTGAGTCCATCGACTGCTACGACCGCGCCGTAGTCCTTGCGGAGGTCCCGAACGTCGATGGCGTGCATCTGCGACGAACCTACCGGCCCGCAGGCGGCGACGAGACGGGAACGCCCGAGTCGTTGCGCAGGTGTTCGGCGGCGGGCACGAAGTAGGCCATCAGCTCTGCGGCGATGTCGTCGGGCGCCGAACGCTCGGTGCAGACACGCTCGACCGCTGCCGCCATGTGCACCAACCAGCGGTCGCGTTCGAGCGGACCGACGTGGAACGGGAAGTGCCGCATCCGTAGCCTCGGATGGCCACGCTCGTCCATGTAGGTGGTCGGCCCACCCCAGAACTGCGCGAGGAACAGGGTGAGGCGGTGACGGGCGCCCGCGAGGTCGGGCTGCTCGGGATACATCGGCACGAGGACCTCGTCGGTGGCGACGCCGTCGTAGAACGCGTCGACCAGCGCCTCGAAGAACGCCATGCCATCGACCCGGAAATACAACGTGGGCGCCGTGTCGTGCACGGCGCCCACGTTAGGGGGACTTCTCCGAGAAGCGGAAGGGGGACGCCTCCGGGAGATCTGGTGGCCGGGCGAACCCGGCCGATGCGTCAGCCGAACAGGGCCTCGGCGTCGAACTTGCGGTACTCGATGAGTTCCTCGGTGTTGAGCACGAACGGCGTGGCGCCGTCGCACGGGTCGAGCACGAGTGCATCGTCGGTGGCGAGCAGCACCAGCACGGTGATGACGTCATCGCCGGACTTGAGTTCGATCACATCGCCGGTCTGCAGCTTTTCCATCAACATCGTCGTCATGTCAGTTCCTCGGGAGATTGGGTGTGCCGTGCGAAGCCATCTTCGCCGGCGTGTTCAAGACATCGGTAAGAACCACGGGCGACTTGAGGAATTCCCGAGATGCGACGTGTCAAACGTCACTCGTGGCGGTGGTGGTGGGGGTGGGTGGTGGACTGCTCAGTGAAACTGCTCAGTGAAACTCGGGCTCGACGTAGTCGACGAACAGGTCGGGCAACCCGTCGGACACTTTGACGGGGTACACCGGCGGGCGCTTCTCGAGGAAGCTCACGACGCCCTCACGGGCGTCGGCACTGGCGCCGCGCGACTGGATGCCGCGCGAGTCGACCCGGTGCGCCTCCATCGGGTGGGCGGCACCCAGCATGCGCCACAGCATCTGGCGCGTCAGCGCCACCGAGACCGGTGCGGTGTTGTCAGCGATCTCTCGTGCGAGTTCATGCGCCGCCGGGAGCAGCTCGTCGGATGCATGGACACTTCGGACCAGGCCCCGCTCGAGTGCCTCGCCGGCCGGGAACACCCGGCCCGAATAGCACCATTCCGCAGCGGTGCTGATGCCGACCAACCGGGGAAGGAACCACGACGAACAGGCCTCGGGAACGATGCCGCGCCGAGCGAACACGAAGCCGAACCGGGCGTTGTCGGACGCGAGCCGGATGTCCATCGGCAGCGTCATCGTGACGCCGACGCCGACAGCGGCGCCGTTGATCGCCCCGATGACCGGCTTCGTGCATTCGAAGATCCGCAACGACACCATGCCACCGCCGTCACGTGGCACGCCGACCGACGTCTGGATGTCGGAGCCACCCTTGGCGAACGTGTCGCCGCCGCCGCCGAGGTCGGCGCCAGCGCAGAACGCCCGCTCCCCCGCGCCCGTGACGATCACGACCCTCACGTCGTCGTCGGCATCCACCCGATCGAATGCGTCGAGCACCTCTCGCAACATCACATCCGTGAACGCATTCATCCGCTCCGGCCTCGACAACGTGATCACCGCCACCAAGTCCGAAACCTCGTACGTGATCTGCGTGTACTCCATGCAGACGCAAGGTAGTCCCGACGAGCGGTGCGGCCGACGTCGACCGGGAATGTTCCGCGGCGATCCCGCGGTGGCCGCCACGATGCCAGGTAGCGTGCGGTCCAGTTCACCGTAGGGAGCGAGTCGTGACAGGCACGGAGTCCGGGGGTGTCGCTCGTCGCAGCGCAGTTCCCACGAGGATGAGACGAGCTGGCTCGAACGCGCCGTTGGTCCTCGACACGACCGAGCTTCGGTGGTTCCTCCCAGGGCCGTTGCCTGTCGAAGTCGGCGGCTGGTTCACCGGCTCGACCGGCGTTCTCGAGGAGCGCATCGACACGTACCTCCTCAACGGTCGGGACGACGTCGGCGTGAAGCGCCGTTTCAGGCAGACGGTGGAACTCAAGGTCCGCCAATCACTCGATGGACCAATCGAGTTCGGCGACGGTCTCGCAGGTTCGCTCGAGGTGTGGCGACGGTGGAGCCCTGCCGAAGACCTCATCGAGCACGACGTCGATGAACGCTGGGTCGACGTCCGCAAGTCGGTTGTGAAACGACGGTTCTTGTTGGACGGAACCGAGGTCGAGTTCTCCTCGGTCTTGGAGGCGACCGGTGCGGGCTGCGACGTCGAGGTCGCCGGGGTCACCGTCGGCGGCGTCCATTGGTGGACGTTCGCGTTCGCCGCGTTCGGCCCGCCCGAGACACGACGGGAGGCACTGCTCTCCTCATGGCGAGCGCTGGTGGCCGCAGCACCGTGCCCGGAACCATTCGAGCCCCGCACCGCTCGAGCAATGGGCTATCCGGAATGGCTCACGCTCGGCGGATGAAGTCGGGCATCGATCAGCCCGAGCGTTGCCTGCAGATGCTAGATGTCGAGGAATCGGGATGCTGCGATACCGGAACCGATGGCTCCCGCCAGCGCTCCGATCACCAGCATGATCAGCATCACCGTCTGGTCGTAGCCGTCGACGACGACGAGCGCGGAGAATCCACTGTTGTCGGGGAAGCTCTCGACGCCGGACGTCCACTGCGAGTTCCACGCCCAGAGGCCGACGCTGGCGAGCACGCCGCCGATGATGCCGTGGAGGAGCCCTTCGAGCATGAACGGGATCCGGATGAACCAGTCGGTCGCGCCGACGAGTTTCATCACTTCGATCTCGCGTCTTCGTGCAAAAATCGCGGTTCTGATCGTGTTCCAGATCAGCAGGATGGCGGCCAGCAGCAGGAAGACGGACAGCAGGAGCAGGCGGAACCCGAAAAAGCTCTGGAGCTGGCTGATCAGACTGATCTGATCCTCGGCGAAGCTCACGTCGTAGACGCCGGGCAGTTCGGCGAACTGGTCCGACACCTGTCGAAGCAGGTCGACGTCGGTGCCCTCGGTCGGCACGGCCTTGAACTGGGTGAGGATCGTGTCCTCGGTGAGGAGGTCGCGTACGCCGGGTTCGCCGGCGAAGATGCGGTCGGCCTCGGCGAGCGAGCAGATCTCGTCGCAGTACTCGAAGCTCTCGATGAACTGATCGCTCGTGGTGAGCGCGTCGCCGACGAGGGTGAGCTGATCCTCTGTTGCCGTGGGGTTCATGAACACGATCATCTCGACGCCACCTTCCCAACGGGCGAGCAGGTTGTCGAAGGCGTGCTGGCTGAGCAGCGTGAGTCCCACGCCGAGCAGTGAGATCGCCGCGGTGATGATCGACGCGACGGTGAGCGTGGCGTTGCGGCGGAAACTGTCGAAGGTTTCGCGCAGTGTGTATCGAAGACGTGACAGCATCGGTTCAGTTCACTCGTAGACGCCGCGGGCCTGGTCGCGCACGATGACGCCACGGTCGAGCTGGATCACACGCTTGCGCATCGTGTTGACGATGCGTTGGTCGTGGGTGGCCATGACCACGGTGGTGCCGGTCTTGTTGATCCGGTCGAGGAGTCGCATGATGCCTTCCCCGGTTGCCGGGTCGAGGTTGCCGGTCGGCTCGTCGGCGAGCATGATCAGCGGCCGGTTGACGAACGCTCGGGCAACGGAGACTCGCTGCTGTTCACCACCGGAGAGCTGGTGCGGGAGACGGTCCTCTTTGCCGGCGAGACCGACGAGTTCGAGCACCGCGGGCACCTGCTGTTTGATGACGTGCGACGGCCTGCCGATGACCTCCTGAGCGAACGCCACGTTCTCGAAGACGTTCTTCTCGAGCAGCAGCTTGTAGTCCTGGAAGATGTTGCCGATGTTGCGCCGCAGGTGCGGGACGCGGCTCGGCGGCATGTCGACGATGTTGCGTCCGGCGACCCAGACGGCGCCGCGCTCGGGGCGGTCCTGACGGTTGAGCATGCGCAACAACGTGCTCTTGCCCGAGCCCGAGGGCCCAACGAGGAACACGAACTCGCCCTTGGCGACGTCGAAGCTGGCGTCGCGCACGGCGACGACCTCGGTCGAATAGCTCTTGGTGACGTTCTCGAGTCGGATCATGGTGAGGCTCTCCCCTGAAGGGACTGAGAGAGGGTACCGCTAGTCGTTGTCCGACTGGGCGCGGCGCATGCGCAGGAAGCCCTCGACGAACTCGTCGATGTCGCCGTCGAGCACCCCCGACACGTCGCTCGTCTCGATCTCGGTGCGCAGATCCTTGACCATCTGATAGGGCTGCAGCACGTAGCTACGGATCTGGCTGCCCCAGCCCACCTGGGCCTGTTTGCCGGCGATCGCGTCGAGTTCGGCGGCGCGGTCCTCCTCGGCTTTGGCGGCGATCATCGCGGTGAGTCGCCCCATCGCACGTTCGCGGTTCTGCAGCTGGCTGCGTTCCTCCTGCGAGCTGGCGACCAACCCGGTCGGTTCGTGGATCAGTCGAACGGCCGACGACGTCTTGTTGATGTGCTGGCCGCCGGCACCGGAGGCCCGGAAGACCTCCATGCGGATGTCGGATTCGTCGATGTCGAGTTCGACGTCTTCGAGGAGCGGCCACACCTGAACCGCAGCGAACGAGGTCTGGCGGCGACCCTGGTTGTCGAACGGACTGATCCGCACGAGGCGATGGGTGCCGCGCTCGGCGCTCATCAGCCCGTAGGCGTACCGACCGGCGATGGTGACCTCGGCCGACATGATCCCTGCCTCGGCGCCCTCGGACACGTAGTTGAGGCTGATCGTGAATCCACGCCGCTCGCACCAGCGTTCGTACATCCGCAACAACATCTCGGAGAAGTCCTGCGCGTCGACGCCACCGTCCTTGGCGTTGATCTGCACGATGCAGTCGCTGTCGTCGTGCTCGCCGGTGAACAGGCTGCGCAGCTCCAACTGGTCGAGCATCGCGTTGATGGCGGCGATCGCCGCCTCGATGTCCGGTTCCTGCGACGCGTCGTCTTCGTCACGTGCCAGTTCGTGCAGCACGTCGACGTCGGCGAGCTGCTCGGTGAGCGAGTCGAACACGGCGAGGTCGTCGCGGACGTTGGCGTACTCGGTGTTCAGCTTCTTGGCACGGTCCTGGTCGTCCCAGAGCGCCGGATCGGAGATCTCGGCCTCGAGCACGGCGAAACGCTCGCGGTTGTCGGCGACCGACAGGTACGACTCGGCTTCGTCGAGGCGGCGACGAACGTCGCGGAGGTCGGAGGTGAAGTCACGCATGGATCGCCGTCTGGATTGCTGTCAGGCCGCGCCGTGGCACTGCTTGAACTTCTTGCCCGACCCGCACGGGCACGGCGCGTTGCGCGGCGTCTTGTCGAACGCGTCCTTGACGACGGTCTGCTGCTTGGCCGGAGTCGCCTGGGCGGGCACGGCGTCGGGCGGCAACGAGCCTTCGGCGACCGCTGCACGAGCGGCCTGGTCGAATCCACCGATGTCGGCATCGTCGGACGAGCTGGTCTGCATGTTCTGTACCGCTGGCACCTCGCCGGCGACTGCTGGCACCTGGTTCTGGACGACCTGCACGTTCATCACGTACTTGACGAAGTCCTGGGCGATCCCCGTCATCATGGCGCCGAACATCTCGAAGCCCTCACGCTGCCACTCGACCAGCGGATCCTTCTGGCCCATCGCCCGCAGGTTGATGCCGCCCTGCAGGTAGTCCATCTCCTCGAGGTGCTCGCGCCAGCGTTGGTCGATGATGCGCAGCATCACCTGGCGCTCGACCTGGCGCAGCACGTCGTTGCCGAGTTCTTGTTCGCGGCGCTCGTAGTGCTCGGTGGCCTGGCCCATGACGAGGTCGTAGATCTCGTCGGTGTCGCCGCACCCGCGCAGGTCGTCGTCGGTGATCGTGTTCGGGAAGTAGAGCGTCAGCTCCTTGTTCAACCCTTCGAGATCCCACTCGTCGTCGGCAGCCGACGCGCAATGGGTGCCGATCAGCGCGTCGACCGCCTCGGCCAGGTACTCCATGGCGGCAGAGCGCAGGTCCTCGCCGTCGAGGATCTGATCGCGACGCTTGTAGATGACCTTGCGCTGCTCGTTCATCACCTCGTCGTACTTGAGGACGTTCTTGCGGATCTCGGCGTTCTTGGTCTCGACGGTGGTCTGCGCCCGCTCGATGGCCTTGGTGACCATCTTGGCTTCGATCGCCTCGTCGTCGGGCAGCGCCCGGCCCATCACGTAGTTCAGTGCGCCGGTGGCGAACAGGCGCATCAGATCGTCGTCGAGGCTCAGGAAGAACCGGCTCTCGCCCGGGTCGCCCTGGCGGCCGGCGCGACCTCGGAGCTGGTTGTCGATACGACGGCTGTCGTGGCGCTCGGAACCAATGACGTACAGGCCACCGAGGTCGCGCACCACGTCGCCTTCGGCCTTGCACTGCGCCGAGTACTCGGCGAGCAGTTCCTGGTAGCGGGCGAGCGCCTTGGTGCGCGCTTCGCGGAAGTCGTCGGGCATCTGCTCGAGTGGAAGCGGCAGTTCGTATTCGTCGACGAGCAGGTCCGGCGCGTAGCCCTCCTTCAAGACGTCGTGGCGAGCGAGGCCCTCGGGATTGCCGCCGAGCAGGATGTCGACACCGCGTCCCGCCATGTTCGTCGCGACCGTGACCGCTCCGAGGCGGCCGGCCTGCGTGACGATCTCGGCTTCACGGGTGTGTTGCTTCGCGTTGAGCACCTCGTGGGCAATGCCGCGCTGACCGCATGAGGCGTCCCAGGATCTCGGAGCGGGCCACACTGGCGGTGCCGACGAGGATGGGCTGGCCCTTCTCGTGGCGGGGCTCGATGTCGTCGATGATCGCGTCGAATTTCGCCTGCTCGGACTTGTAGATCAGGTCGGGCGCATCGATGCGGGCGAGCGCCCGGTTGGTCGGGATCGGTACCACGCCGAGGCCATAGGTGTTCATCAGCTCGGCCGCCTCGGTCTGGGCGGTGCCCGTCATCCCGGCGAGCTTGTCGTACATGCGGAAGTAGTTCTGCAGCGTGATCGTGGCGAGGGTCTGGTTCTCCTCTTTGATCTTGACGCCCTCTTTGGCTTCGACGGCCTGGTGGATGCCTTCGGACCAGCGGCGACCTTCGAGGATGCGACCGGTGAACTCGTCGACGATCTTCACCTCGCCGCCCTGGACGATGTAGTCCTTGTCGCGTTTGTACAGCTCCTTGGCCTTCAGCGCCACCGTGAACTGGTGCACGAGGTTGGCCTGGACGTTGTCGTAGATGTTGTCGACTTCGAGCGCCCGCTCGACCTTGTCGATGCCCTCTTCGAGGGGAACCACGACGCGCTTGTCTTCTTCGACCTCGTAGTCGACGTCGCGTTGGAGGCCGCGCACGATGGATGCGAAGCGGTAATAGAGCTTGGCGGCGTCGCCGACACGACCGGAGATGATCAGCGGGGTACGGGCCTCGTCGATGAGGATCGAGTCGACCTCGTCGACGATGCAGTAGTTGTGACCGCGCTGTTGGACCTTGTCGGCCTTGGTCTGGGCCATGTTGTCGCGGAGGTAGTCGAAGCCCATCTCGTTGTTGGTGGCGTAGGTGATGTCGGACTCGTAACTGGCGCGCTTCTCCGCCGGGCTGTTCCTGTAGCCGGGGATGATCAGGCCGACGCTGAGGCCGAGCCACCGGTGGATCTGGCCCATCCACTCGGCGTCGCGACGTGCCAGATAGTCGTTGACCGTGACGAGGTGGACACCGTTGCCGGTGAGACCGTTGAGGTACGCGGGCAGGGTCGACACCAAGGTCTTGCCCTCGCCGGTCTTCATCTCGGCGACCCACCCGAAGTGCATGGCCGCTCCGCCCATCAACTGGACGTCGTAGTGGCGCTGGCCGATCGTGCGCACCGCGGCCTCTCGACACACGGCAAACGCTTCGAGGAGCAGGTCGTCGAGGTCGGCGCCGTTGTCGAGCCGCTGGCGGAATTCGGGGGTCTTGGCCTTGAGCGCGTCGTCGGACAACGCACTGAGTTCCGGTTCGAAGGCGCAGATGTCGGGCACCATGGCCTCCAAGGCCTTGATCTTCTTGCCTTCACCGGCGCGGAGGATGCGATCGAGAATTCCCATGCGGCCGTCCAGCCTACCTGCGCGACACGATCAGACAGGTCAGGCGACGAGCGTGGGCCGGATCGCCGATGCTCGCTGGCGACGAGCCGTGGCAGCGGTTCCCGACGGCGTGGAGGCGATTGCGTAGAGCCGTGGCTCGACGACGCCGGCGTGTCGTAGGGCGGTCGCCGCAGCCCGCATCGTTGCACCCGTGGTGACGACGTCGTCGACCACGATCACCCGTTGGCCGTCGAGGCCAGGTCGGGCGAGGAACTCGGGGCCGTGGAGCCGCTCGACACGTGTTCGACCGGTCTGCGCGACCATCGGCCCGGACCGGGCGAGCAAGCGCCGGCACGGCACACCGAGCTGACGGGCAACGTGGCGGGCGACGAGCTCGCCCTGGTCGAACCCCCGCGCTCGGCGCCTGGCGGAACTGGTGGGCGCCCACGTGACGACGTCGACATCGCGATGGTCGCCGTTGACGACGACGGCGTTGACCACCAGCCCGGCGAGGTGTCGGGCCACCTGGCGCCGATTGCGATACTTCAACCCGAGCACGACCTTGCGCGCCCGCCCGGTGAACGGCACCGCTGCGTGGACACCGTGGCCGCCCGGCTGTGGGCGCGGCCCGAGCAGCGCGAATCGGCAGGTGGTGCACACCGCAGCACCCGGGGCATCACATCCGGCACAACGAATCTGAAACATCATGGACTCCAGTGTGACGAGGGGCTGTCACAGAGTTGTCCGTCGCAACTCAGGTGAGCCACCCACCGATGAGCGAACCGACCAGATACGGCGGTTTCGCTCATCGCAAGCCGGTTGACGCATCGTTAGCGTGCCGGGGTGAATCGTTTCGTTCCCATCGATCGGCCCGTGGAGCGCATTGCACGATGTGTGCTCGGGCTCGCGGTTTTCGGTGTGGGTATCGCCCTGTTGATCGACGCCAACCTGGGCGCAGCACCCTGGGACGTGTTCCACACCGGCGTCGCCGAGTTGACGGGGCTCGCGGTCGGCCAGGTGACGATCATCACCGGTGTCGTGCTGTTGCTGCTGTGGATCCCGCTGGGCGAGACGATGGGCCTCGGCACCATCCTCAACGCCATCGAGATCGGCCTGGTCGTCGACGTGGTGCTCCCGCTGATCCCCGAACCGGAACTGCTGCTGGCCCGATCCGCCATGATGCTCGGCGGGGTCGTGGTGATCGCGATCGGATCAGGGATCTACATTGGCGCCGGGCTCGGCCCCGGCCCACGCGACGGGCTGATGACCGGATTCGCGAGGCGTGGGATCTCGATCCGTTTCGCCCGGACCGCGATCGAACTCACGGTGCTCGTCATCGGAATCGCCCTCGGCGGGGCGATCGGCATCGGCACCGCGGTCTTCGCGATCGCGATCGGGCCGCTCGTACAGTTCTTCCTGCCGCGCTGTCAGATCACCCAACGCGAGCCGGTGGCCGCCTGAACGATCTGAACGATCAGAGCGACGAACCGCGGAACGCGCTACGCCGCTGGAAGAAGTCGCCCACCTGGTTCAACGCGAGGACCGTGAACGTGAGGATCAGCGACGGGTACAGGATCTGGCCGAAGTTGATCTTGATGTCGCGTCGTGCCTGGTTGATCATGTTGCCCCACGACGAAGTCGGTAGCTGGACGCTCAGGCCGAGAAACGACAGCGCACCCTCGACGACCACCACTGCGGCCGCCGCGACCATCGCGTAGGCAAGCAGCGTCGGCAACACGTTCGGGATGATCTCTCGACGCAGGATCGTCCAGCGTTTCGTGCCGATGGCCTGTGCGGCCAGCACGAACTCGCGGTTGGAGATCGCCAGGCTGTTGGCACGCGACACCCGGGTGTAGGCAGGGATCGACAGCAGGCCGATCACGAAGCTGATCACGAACAGGTCGCGCACCTCGAAGATCGAGATGAGGGCCAGCAGCAGCACGAGCGCCGGGAACGCGAGTAGTACGTCGATCAGCGCCATCATCACGGTCTCGGTCTTGCCCCGCACGAATCCGACGAGCGAGCCGATGAGGCCGCCGACGATGACGCCGCACACCACCGACACGACGGCGACGGTCACGCTGACGTACGCGCCGTGCATCGCCCTGGAGAACGAGTCGCGTGCAAGAGCGTCGGTGCCGAGCGGGTGCGCCCACGACGGCGACTCGAGCGGCTCGCCGGTGCCGAACTCGCCGGTCGCCGCGTTGAAGCCGTTGAGCTGCAGGTTCGGATCAGCCAAGGGCAGCGACCCGTTGAACACTCGGGCATCGAGCTGGGCGTAGATGGCGGAGAACAGCACGAAGAGGAGCCAAATGGTGCCGAGCTTGACCAGCAACGGCATCTCCTTGAAGATGCCCCACGGGGACTTGCGGGTCTGCTTGACGCCCGGTGGCGCCACGAACTCGTCGAGCTGCATCACCTCGGCACTGCCGAGGCCGAAGACGACGGACTCGTCGGGGATGTTGGCGTGGGTCGAGGCCATGGTCACTTCCTCCGGATGCGCGGGTCGAGGACGGCGTAGAGCAGGTCGACGATCGTGTTGATGATCACGAACATCGCTGCGATGAAGACCGTGATGCCCTGGATGACGAGAATGTCGCGGCCATTGATCGCTGCGATCAGCGTGAATCCGAGGCCGGGGAGAGCGAAGAGCGATTCGATGATGACGGTTCCGCCGAGCAGGGCGCCGAAGCTGATACCGACGATGGTCATCAGGCTCAGCGAACTCGGCCGAAGCGCGTGTCGGAACAGGATGTACCGGTCGCTGAGGCCCTTGGCACGCGCCGACAAGATGTAGTTCTCACGCAACGTCGCCATCATGTCGGAGCGGACCAGGCGGGAGAACAGCGCCATCTGGGCCAGCGCGAGCGAAAGCGCCGGAAGGATGGACGTCTTCATGTTGTCGAAGATGCCGTCGCTGAAGCGGTTCCAGTTCGATGCGGGGAACCAGTTGAGCTGCACGGCGAAGAGCCAGATGAGAAAGATGCCGAACACGAAGTTCGGGATCGACAGCGCCACCTGCACGGCTGCCGATGTGCTGGTGTCTTGCCACTTGCCTTGTTTGTAGGCGCCGAGCACGCCGACGGGGATGGCGACGAGCACCGAGATGAAGATCGACATGAACGCGAGCTGAGCGGTCACCGGGAGGCGGGACTGGATGGTCTCCGCAACCGGCTGATCGGTGATGTACGACGTGCCGAGATCGCCGGTCACGGCATCGCCCAACCAGGTGAAGTAGCGGACGATGAACGGGTCGTCGAGATTGAGGTCCTCTCGGATCTGTTCTTCGATCCCCGGTGCCCGGGGGCCCGTGCCGAGGATCGTGTCGACCGGATCCCCGGGGAGCATCGCGACCATCAAGAAGGTCAAGAACGTGACCGCAAACAATGTTGCGATCAATCGCAAGAGTACGAATGCGACGGTCTTGGCCATGATGATTGCTACTGCTCCCCGGGGTTCGGCGTTTTCAAGATGTGTTCAGTGTCTGGTCAGTGATCGTTGGATCACCCGCTGATGAAGACCTGGAACCAGCGGGCTTGCGCCTCAGGCGCGATGCCCGAACCGAGCGTGCCGTCCGGGAAGGTCCAGGAGTTGAAGCCCTTGACGTCCGGGTCCTTGGCGATCATGACCGCGGTACCACCGGAGTACCAGAGCAGACCTTCGTTGTTGATCTTGGTCATGATCTTGCCGTAGAGCTCCTTGCGGGCCTCGAAGTCGTCCGTTGCGCTCGCCTCGGCGGCCCAAGCCTGCATCTCGGCATCGTCGAAGTTCGTGAAGTTGCCGACCGATTCGGCCTTCGGTGCCACGAACGGGTTCACGGCCACCGACGGGTCGTTCTCGGTGCCCCAGCGCCAGCAGTGCGCGTGGTGCACGTCGCTGATGGCGTTGTTGATGTGGGTCGCCTGGTCGAACTGTGTCAGCGTGACGTTGACGAGTTCGGAGCCGGTCCACACCTGCTCGGCCACCTGCATCGCAGCGATGAGGGTGGGATCCGGCGGGCAGGAGAGCTCGACGTCGATCTTCTCTCCGGGCGCCTTGCCGTCGGAGCGCGCCGGGTCGTCGACATACTCCTGCAACAGGGCCTTGCCGGCTTCGAAGTCGAACTGCTTGTAGGCATCTTCGGCTTCCTGGGTCCACCAGGGGCTGTCGGCCGAGAACATCTGCGACGTCGGCAGCGAGATGCCCGCTCCGCCGAGGGCCTCGATGACGTTCTCCTGGTTGTTCAGGTAGATCAGGCCGGTGCGAACGCGAGCATCGTCGAACGGCACCTGCTCGGTGTTGAACATGCCACCACCGGTGCTGTTGCCCTGGAACTCGATCAGCTCGATGCCCGACTCTTGGCGGGCGTCACGGATCGTGCCCTGACGCAACGACTGTGCAGCATTGGTCGTGCCCGACAGCAGCGCGTCGAGACGCGTGCCCTCGTCGGGAATCGGACGGAAGGACACCGAGTCGAGGAACGGCAGCTGGTTGCCGTCGATGTCGGTGTACCAGTAGTCGGGGTTGCGTTCGACGAGGGTCTCGTTGTCCGGGTCACGATTGGCGATCACGAACGGGCCGGTGCCGATCGGGTCGGTGCTGTAGCCCGCCGGGTCGGCAGCCGCTGCGGCCGGATCGAACGGGAAGCCGAGCGGTGCGGTCGCGAGCGACCCCTTGAAGGCCACGTTCGGCGCGCTGAGCGTGTACTCGACCGTGAGATCGTCGAGGGCGGCAACGCTGTCGAGGAGCGCTCCGGCGATCGTCGACTGGCCGGCGGCGCCGGCCTGCTGGATCGGGAACATGTCGGCAATGGTCTGTGCGGTGAGCGGCGTGCCGTTGTGGAACGTCACATCGGGACGCAGGGTCATCGTCCACACCGTGAAGTCGTCGTTCGACTCCATGCTCTCGGCCAGGAACGGCTCGTAGCTGCCTTCGGCGGACTGATCGAACAGCGGGTCGTAGATCGACCGCATGATGGTGTAACACGGCGACGAGCAGCTGTCCTCCCAGGGACGCAGGCCCGTGGCATCGGCCTCGAGGCCGATCGTGACGGTGCCGCCGTACACGGCGGTCTCGGTTTCGGGAGCGACCGAGGTGTCGACGTCTGGCGCCGTTGCCGGTGCCGACTCCTCACCGTCGGTGGTCTCGGTCTCGGTCTCGGTGGTCGCTTCGGTGGTCTCGGTGCCCGTGTCGGTGTCGTCGGAGCTGTCGTCGCTCCCGCACGATGCCGCCACGAATGCCAAAGCCAACGGTATGGCGAGTGCTGTGACTACTCGTCGCTGTCGCATGGATCCCCCATTTGGATGGTGTGGTTGTGTTTGTTGAATGGTGAGTCGTTCACGATGCCGACGCAGCGGTGCAGAAGTCCACCCCAGTTGCGCCCCGCTCGCCGAGACGACTCCGACCCGGCGAGAACATCGACTGTCTAGCACACATGACCGATGTCACACAGTCGGAGCGTTGACCGGAGTTGCACCCTCGGACCAGGGCTCGATCAGCGGGTGGTGACATGCCACGAAGTGGTCCTCGCCGACCCGGCGCATCTGGGGTTCCTCGGCGGCACAGATGTCGTCGGCCACAGGGCAGCGTGTACGGAACCGGCAGCCCGACGGCGGTGAGATCGGCGACGGGAGTTCGCCCTCGATCACCCGCACGGCGTGAATGTCGATGTCCGGGTCCGGCGCGGGACTCGATCCGAGCAGCAGCTCGGTGTACGGGTGCGCCGGGTGGGCATAGAGCTCGTCGGCTTCGGAGATCTCGCACATCTTGCCGAGGTACATCACCGCGACGCGGTCGCTGATGTTCTTGACGACGGCGAGGTCGTGGGCAATGAACACCAGGGTGAGGCCGTGCTGGCCCTTGAGGTCGTCGAGCAGGTTCAGGATCTGGGCCTGGATCGACACGTCGAGCGCCGACACCGGCTCGTCACAGATGATCAACTGCGGCTCCATCACGAGCGCCCGGGCGATCGAGATGCGCTGACACTGACCGCCGGAGAACTCGTGTGGACGCTTGTAGCGCGCCGGGCCCGGATCGACGCCGACCTGGTCGAGGATGCGTGCGACGATCTCCCACTGCTCGTCTTTGTTCTTCGGCCCCCACACATTGAGTGGTTCGGCGACGACGTCGCCGATCGTTCGGCGTGGGTTCAACGACGAGATGGGATCCTGAAAGATCATCTGCAGCTGTGTGCGACGCTTGCGCATCGTCTCGGCGTCGAGGCCCGCGAGATCCTCCCCATCGAGCACCACCGAACCGCTGGTGGGTTTCGGGAGCTGGAGCAGCGCTCGGCCAGTGGTCGACTTGCCGCAACCCGACTCGCCGACCAGTCCGAGTGTCTCGCCGGGCGCGATGTCGAAGCTGATGCCGCTGACCGCCTTGACGGTGCGGCCCTTGCCGGCCGGGAACTCGACGACGAGGTCGGTCACCTGGAGCAGGACCTCGTCGGCGGGTCGAAGATGGGCGGTTCCTGAGCCCGCCATCAGCCGACCACTTCCTCGCTGGCGCGCAACTTGCCGACAGCGGCCAGCGCCGGTGGGTACTCGGCTGCGATGTTGGCCTGGAACGCCGCCTCGCCGTCGGGGGTTCCGACGGGGAAGTGACACGCGAACACGTGGTCGGCGGAATCGATCGATCGCAACTGTGGCTCCTCGGTACGGCAGATGTCTTGCGCATACGCGCAACGTGGTGCGAACTTGCAACCCGGGGGCGGGTCGATCAGGTTGGCCGGGCGGCCCGGGATCGCGTTCAACCGGGTGTGTTTGGGTTGGGTGATCTTGGGAATCGACCACAACAGGCCCTGCGTGTAAGGGTGGCGCAGTTCGCTGAACAACTTCGACGTCGGCGCTTTCTCGGCGGCCTTGCCGGCATACATCACCATGATCTCGTCGGTGCGACCGGCGACGACGCCGAGGTCGTGGGTGACCAGGATCATCGCCATCGCTCGGTCGGTCTGCTGCTCGGCGAGCAGATTGAGGATCTGGTGCTGGACCGTGACGTCGAGTGCGGTCGTCGGCTCGTCGGCGAAAAGCATCCGGGGGCCGCAGGCCAATGCGATGGCGATACACACGCGCTGACGCATGCCGCCCGACATCTGGTGCGGGTAGTTGTCGAGGCGCTTCTCGGCCTCGGGGATGTGCACCGACTTGAGCAGGGCGATCGCGACCTCCTCGCTCTCCTTCTTGCCCATGTCGAGGTGGTAGCGGACGTGTTCGGTGAGCTGGCGCCCGATCGTGACCACCGGGTTGAGCGAGGTCATCGGGTCCTGGAAGACCATCGCCATCTCGGCGCCCCACAGCGCCTTCTTCTTCTTGGCCGACTTGCCGACGAGTTCCTCGCCCGCGTACATGACCGAGCCGGTCGTGGTGGCGTTGTCGGTGGTGTTGAGGCCCATGATCGAGCGCGACAGCACCGTCTTCCCCGAGCCCGACTCGCCGACCACTCCGAGCGTGCGCCCGCGGGCGAGCGAGAACGACACGCCGTCGACGGCGCGCACCGACCCGGCCGCAACCGCGAAGTGTGTCTTCAGATCGTCGACGACCAACAGCGATTCGCCGTCGTCGACGTGCCGTGCGGGTGCTCGCCCGACGCGGATCTCGTTCTCCATGCTTCCCCTTTTCGTCGCCGATGCCACAGCGTGGCGGGGGTCACACTAGGCGCAGGAGCCCATCGAGTTCGAACTCACCGACCGAACCCGTCAGTAGCGGTAGTTCTCGGGCTTGAAGGGGCCGGCGGGATCGAGGCCGAGGTACTCGGCCTGCTCGTCGGAGAGCTTGGTCAGCTTCACCCCGAGTGCATCGAGGTGCAGACGCGCCACCTTCTCGTCGAGGTGCTTCGGCAGGACGTAGACATCGAGCGGGTACTGCTCGGTGTTGTTCCACAGCTCCATCTGCGCGATCACCTGGTTGGCGAACGAGCACGACATCACGAAGCTCGGGTGGCCGGTGGCACATCCGAGGTTCACGAGGCGACCCTCGGCGAGGATGATCACCTGGTGACCGTCATCGAAGCGCCACACGTCGGTGCCGGGCTTGAGTTCGTCGCGCACCGCACCAGAGCGAGCGAGGCCGGCCATGTCGATCTCGTTGTCGAAGTGCCCGATGTTGCAGACGATCGCGTTGTGCTTCATCTGCGCCATGTGCTCGATGGTGATGATGTCGGCGTTGCCGGTCGCCGACACGAAGATGTCCGCGGTGTCGACGACGTCTTCGATCGGGAGCACCTGGATGCCCTCCATGACGGCCTGCAGGGCGTTGATCGGGTCGATCTCGGTGACGATCACACGGGCGCCCTGGCCCTGCAGCGACTGCACGCAGCCCTTGCCGACATCGCCGTAGCCGAGCACGACAGCGGTCTTGCCGCCGATCATCACGTCGGTCGCTCGGCTGATCGAGTCGACCAGCGAGTGGCGACAGCCGTAGAGGTTGTCGAACTTGCTCTTGGTGACCGAGTCGTTGACGTTGATCGCCGGGAACAGCAGCTCGCCGTCGGCCATCATCTTGTAGAGCCGCTTGACACCGGTGGTGGTCTCCTCGGTGACGCCCTTGATGTGGGAGGCCATCCGCGTCCACTTGGTCGGGTCGGTCTTGAGCGTGCGCTGGAGCAGGCCGAGCACGATCGCGAGTTCCGGGTTCGAGGCCTCGGTCGGGTCGGGGACGACGCCGGTCTTTTCGTACTCGACGCCCTTGTGCAGCAGCATCGTGGCGTCGCCGCCGTCGTCGAGGATCATGTTCGGGCCGTCGTAGGTCGTGCCGTCGGCAGCGTCAGGCCAGGTCATCATCTGGTCGGTGCACCACCAGTACTCCTCGAGCGTCTCGCCCTTCCACGCGAACACGGGGACACCGTGCGGATCGTCGGCCGTGCCGTCCGGGCCGACGACGACGGCAGCGGCGGCGTGGTCCTGGGTGGAGAAGATGTTGCAGCTGGCCCAGCGCACCTCGGCGCCGAGTTCGGTGAGCGTCTCGATCAAGACAGCTGTCTGGATCGTCATGTGCAGCGACCCGGAGATACGGGCGCCTGCGAGCGGCTTGGACTCGCCGTACTCCTTGCGCAGTGCCATCAGGCCGGGCATCTCGTGCTCGGCGAGGATCATCTCCTTGCGCCCGAATGGCGCCATCGAGAGATCGGCGACGCGGAAGTCCTTGCGCGCAGCGAGCGTGGACGATGAGGTGATGTCGGACATGAGAAAGCCTCCGTGGTTCGTGGGAACCGGGCAGGGGCCTTCAGGCACCGGTCGAATCAGCCCGGCGATTCGGTGGAACCGAGTGTACCGACGACCGTGCGGTCTGCGGGCTACTTCAAGACGATGGCGTACACGTCGAGCAGATAGTGCATGCTGCCGTAGTGGTTGTACACCTTGACCACGTTCGGCGCACCCGTCGTCGAGTACGGAATCAGCGACATGTTGGGGACCACTTCGCCCTCGGCGACATTGAGGTTCGCCACCAGCGGTCGGCTGACGTCGCCGGGAAAGCCGGTGAGGTACGTCGACGCCGCGACACTCGGATACACGCGAGTGAGATCGGTGCCGGTCAGGTTGCCGAGCAATGCCGACTGGGCGCTGAGGTCGATGCCTCCGCCCGAGGGCAGCGTCACCGACTTGGTGAACGCGTCGAAGCTCCAGTCCTCGACCGTGCCGGTGCCGAGCGGGAGGTTGCCGAAGGCGGGCTCGCGGGTGTCGAAGGCCCGGAACGGCGCTTCCAGGGGGACGATGCGGCCCGTGGCGGAGTCGTCGGGGATCGTCTCGAAGTAGCCGAACACGTCGACGATCACGTCGGTCTCGCCGCCATGGTTGTAGATGTAGAGGTTGCCGTCGACGACGGGTACCACGGCCATCGCCGTCTTGATCTGGCCCTTGACGACGTTGACGTTCGACGTCTTGATCGGCGGTGTCGGCGGGCTCGGTGACGCACTGAGGTAGGTGCCCGTGCTTCCGGCACGGTTGTTGACCGCGGCGATGCTGACGAGCGCAGCAGTGACCGTCGGGCGGTTGGGCACCGCGGGCGAGAGGGTCGGCATGTACGAGTCCGCACCGCGGAACTGCACCGCGCGAACCTCGGCGGCGCGCAGCGGGGTGCCGGTCTCGCGGGTGTCGGTCAGGCGTGCGGGTCCGACCGGGACGAGACGAGCACCGCGGTCGCCGGTGTACGTCGACTTCGACAGGAACCCGAACACGTCGATGATCACGTTGGCGCCCGCCCCGGCCGCCGGGCCCATCGTGACCGTGATGCCTCCGTCTGCGCCGAGGCCGACAATGGCGAGGTTCGGAACGTTTCGGCCGGGGGCAAAGTTGACCAGCGACGATTGCGGAACCGGCGCTGCGGTGCCGGATGGTCGCACCGCGAGCCAACCGTGTCCCGTCGGATCGACGACGGTGACGGTGGCCACGACGGCGAGCACGTCGGCCGACGACGCCGGGAGCGTTCCGGTTCCGGCAAGCATCACGGTGAATTCCGCGGCTGGGTCGATGCGACGTGGGCCGGGCGCGGCCACGTTGATCGCCGACTCGGGTCGCGAATCGAATGCCCGGTACGGGGTCAGCGCGTGGAATTCACCACCGGCGCCGAGCCCCGTCGCCGTGTCGGCGTCGGCCTGCGGTCCGGGCGTGGAGGTCGCTGCTGCCCCCACCGACGCCACGGCAACGAGCGCGACGACACCGATACGTCGGATCCAGCGCCGTGCACTCATCGTCGTCACCGTACCCTCTCTGTTCCCTGCTGCGACGGCATTGCCGCCATTGACGTCGGCAGATCTCAGCCGTTTCTTGAATCGTCCTGGAAGGTCGGCGCGATCTCGCTCGCTGCCACGATGCCCATCAGCCGCTCGTGCTCGGAGTCATCGACGGTCGTCGCCTCGGGGATCAGCATCACCGGGATGTCGTCGCGCACGTCGTATCGACGCTGCAGGCGAGGGTTGTACAGCAGCGCTTCGGACTCGATGTAGTACAGCGGGCCCTTGTCCTCGGGACACGCGAGGATCTCGAGGAGTGCAGGTGACAGTGACATGGTCGTAGCTCCAATGGTTTTTCAGCAATGGTGGGTTCAGCTGGTGATCTGGGCGAGGAGCGTGCCGACCGCGTCGTCACACAACGCGCGATCGTCCGCTTCGAGGTTCAATCGCAGCAACGGTTCGGTGTTCGAGGGACGCAGGTTGAACCACCATGACCCGCAGTCGACGGTGAGCCCGTCGAGGCGGTCCTGGTCGGAGTCGGCGTACTGGTCGCTGATGCGTTCGATCACCCCCAACGCGTCGTCGACCTCGGTGTTGATCTCGCCGCTGGCCGCATAGCGCTCGTACGGCTTGCGCACCACCGACAATGCCTGGCCGGAACGACCGACCTCGGCCATCACCATCAGCGATGCGATGAGACCGCTGTCGGCGTTGAAGTTGCGCGGCAAAGTAGTAGTGCGCCGAGTGTTCGCCGCCGAACACCGCCCCGGTCTCGGCCATGATCTGCTTGATGAACGAGTGACCGACCTTGGTGCGCACGGGAGTACCACCGAGTTCGCGGACCACCTCGGGCACCGTCTTGGAACAGATCAGATTGTGCAGGATCGTGGCACCCGGGTGCTGGCGCAGCATTGCCGCAGCGAGGATCGCCGTGGTCGTCGATCCGCTGAGCCCGTTGCCGGTCTCGTCGACCACGAAAACGCGGTCGGCGTCGCCGTCGAACGCGAGGCCCAGGTCGAAGCCGCCGGTGACCACACGAGCGCGAAGATCGCGTTGGTTGGCCGGCTGCAACGGGTCGGCCGGGTGGTTCGGGAACGTGCCGTCGAGTTCGGCGAACATCACTTCGAGTTCGACGCTGCCGAGCCGCTCGAAGACCGCGGGCACGACCAGGCCACCCATCCCGTTGGCGGTGTCCGCGACGACCTTCATCGAGCCGATGTCCGCGGGGTCGATGAAGCTGACGACATGATCGGCGAAGTCGCTGAGCAGATCCCGCTCGGAACGCGTGCCGCAGGTGGCGGCCTCACGTGGTCCGTGACCGTCGAGCACCTGTTGTGCCACGGCCTGCACCTCGACCAGCCCCGTGTCGACTCCGATCGGGCGGGCCCCGGCCAGGCACAGCTTGACGCCGTTGTACCCGGCGGGGTTGTGTGACGCGGTGAACATGGCGCCGGGAACATCGAGCACGCCGGCCGCGTAGTACATCAGGTCGGTCGACGCGAGACCGATGTCGATGACATCGACGCCCTGCTCGGTCACGCCGCGGGTGAACGCGTCGACCAGTTCCGGCCCGGACGGCCGCATGTCGCGGCCGATGACGACCTGATCGGAACGGACGAACGTGGCGAAGCCGACACCGAGCGCATGGGCCACGTCAGCGTCGAGCTGATCGGGAACCGTGCCACGGATGTCGTACGCCTTGACGATGGAATCGAGCACAGACATGACCGACACGAGGCTATCGGCCGTCGTCGGCGAGCACAGGTGAAGGGTCGGGCGGCCCGGGTTCCTCGGGCGATCGCCAGTCCGGTCGATCGCCGGCGTAGACGACGTCGCCCCTGCGCCACCAGGAGAAACACAATGCGATGCCGAACAGTGTCAAGGCGTAGAAGAACCAGTCGAGCGGCGTCTTGGAGTAGGTGAGCGTGACCTCGTTCTCGGTCGGGATGACCACCATGAAGTTCGGCGCGACGCGATACGGACCCTCGGCGCCCTCGACCTTCCACGTCGGGAAGTAGCTCACCCGCACGAGCACGGGTACGCCGACCTCGTCGACCTCGAAGCTCACCGACTGCTGTTCGATGTCGACGTTGCTGACAGTGACCGGATCGAGTTCGACGACGTCGATCGGTTCGGCAGGCACGACGTAGTCGACGTTGCGGCTACGGTCGCCCGGCTCGCCGACACGGGCATCGAGGTCGATCTCGACCGGAATCCGCTGCCACGAGTCGGGACCATCGTCCGCGGGCAGCGCCGTCCACTCCTCCTGTCGCTGGAACCAACTGGTGCCGACTTCGAGGTTGTTCTCGCGCTGATCACCCTCGCGGCCCTCGACCACCACGGGTTGCACGGTGAGCGGCTCGACGATGCTGGCGCCGCGCAACTCGTAGATGTCCCACGGCCCCGAGGTCGTGACGAAGTCGAGTTCGTCCTGCGCCTCGGCTTCGGACTTCGCCTCCGGGGTGCGAACCATGAGGTATCGGACGCCGAGGTCATGCATGTGCTGCACGCCGACGGTCGCGTCGTTGTTGACGTAGCGCAACTGACGGACCGGGTTCGAGGACTGCTTCGACATCGCCGCTGCCGTGAGGAAGTGGTATGGCGTCGTCCCCGACGCTTCGAAGAACAAGCCCTCCATCGACGCGATGCACCCGTCGGTCCAGTGCGGCAACAGCATGAGCGCCATCGTGGTGCCGTACTCGCCGTTGTCACCACTGTTCTCCCACAGCGCACGACCGCAGCCACGCTCGTCGCCGATTCCGCCCATCGTGGTGACCAGTTCGTTGTACTCGGGATACTTCGGCCGGCCCTCGTAGCCGTTCATGTTGTAGCGGGTCCATCCATCGGCGACGGCACGACCCGACTCGGGCCCCTTGCGGAACGGACCCCAGGCGTACACCGAGGTCTCACCGTCCGTCACGCGCCCGTCGCCCGGCAGCGTCTCGTACATCCAGCCGAACACCAACAGACACGACAGCGTGATCGCCCCTGCGGCGAACGCACCCTCGACCACGCCGAGCTGCGACGACGCCGCCCGATCGCGCGCGACGTTGACGAGCCAGGTGACCAACTCGAGCGCACCGATCACCATCAGCAGATACCGCGTGAGGTAGACGAACGGCAAGAGACGCGGGTTCCACAGCAGGCCGATCAGCGGCAGGCTGTCGCGTGTGAGATAGACGAGCGCCACGAATGTGAGGCAGATCAGGCCGATCGCCGTGCCGGTGAGGTGTCGACGCAGCACCATCGCCAGGAACCCGACGACGGCCAGGGCCGTGATGATGAAGTCGAGCGGTGCGGCGAGCGGGAAGAACATGTCCCAGAACGAGTCGGCGGCGCCCTCGGGGCGGAAGCCGTACTTCATGTCGGTCATGAACTCGTGGCCGAACAGGAAGGGTCCGACCCACCATGCCGACAACAACAGCGTGGTCACGCCGGTGGTCAGGGCGAACACCAGTCGTCGCCGGTCGAGCCACACGAGACAGAGGATGATCGCGCTGACCGCCACGAAGATCAGCACGATGCCGTGAGACACGGCGGCGAGAGACAGCACGATTGCCGTGCGCACCCGGAACCTTCCGGTGCGCAAACCGTTGGCGAGCAGGCCGAGGCCGAGCACAGCGAGCGTGAGAGCGATCGAGAACGAGTACTCCCCCGCCATCGTCGACTTCACGTTGCCGCCGTAGATCGAGAAGCTCTCGTCGAGCAGGAAGCAGAGCGCGGCGACCGAGAACAGCTCGGGGATCGGGTGGCGGAAGTCGGCCAGCCGACCGAACGCCCAACACGCCAGCGGGAACAGCAGCAGCCCGGACACGGCGACGAGTTTGAAGGCGATGCCGTACGGCAGGATCACGTCGAGCGCCACGATCGCGAGCGCCGGGATCACCATGTAGAAGCGGTACAGCGGGAGCCCGCCATACCAGTCCATGCTCCAGCCCGAGAGCTGGAAGTTCGTCAGGAAGTGGTCGCGCAGGAATGCGGGCGCCCAGACGTGGGCGCCCATGTCGCCACCGGTCGGTGTGGTGTCGTCGAAGATGAGGTCACGCGAGGGCGACAACGGATTGAGGTGGACGACCATCATCATCACCACGGTCGTGGTGACCAGCACGGTCGAGGTGACCAGCACGCGCACGATGCGCTCGGTGCTCCACGGTCGCTGCCACCAGGCGACCGGCCGGCGGAACACACGCGTGATCGCCCGTCGGGCCAGCGGCGGGCGATCCGGTGCTTCGATCTGAACATCGGGTGCGTCTGTTTCCGATTCCTGGTCGTCGGTGAACTCGCGATCGAACCAGTCGGCGAACTCGTCGCCCTCCGGCACGTCGGGGGTCACACCGTCCACGGGGCGCGTGTCGTCGCTCATCGGGTGCGCTCACAGATCGACATCAAGTGGTCCATCATGGCAAACCCGCACGTCCTGCTGACGTCACAGCACCAGCAGAAGACCGGTCAGATTGAACCCGATGTGGATCGTGATCGCCGGTCCGAGCCGGCGTGCCCGAAGCGCGGCGAAGCCGAGGATGAGGCCGAACACGAACAGTCCGGGAAACTCGATCGGGCGGAAGTGCGCCGAGCGCGAAGATCGCTGCGACCCCGACGACCACGGCCACCTCGTTGAACCGCGCGGCGAGCGAACGTTGCAGGAGTCCGCGGTAGAACAACTCCTCGACCACGGGTGCGCCGATCACCACCACGAGGGTCAACAGCAGCGTCGAGGCGCCACCGGCACGATCGACGAGATCCTGGGCGTTCTCGGTGAGCCGGTCCTGGGTGAAGGTGTCCGGCCACAACGCTTCCAAGGGCAGGTAGACGACACGGATCAGCACGAGCTGTGATCCGGCTCCGATGGCCAGCCCGGCGAGGTCGATCCACCGGAAGGTGATGCCGTAGTCGGCGATCATGCTGCCCGAACCCGCACGTTGCGATGCGATCCACATGCCCACCAGGTACGACGTCCAGGCGCCGACCAATGCGACGGCGAGGATTCCGAACGAGGCATCGGTCGCGGCGTCGCCGTCGCCGAGAACGGTCAGGATCACCGACGACACCAGTTGGGCGACGACCCACGCTCCGAGAAACGTGACGACGGCGGTTGACGCATCGATGGGCCGGGGCGCCGCCGACGGGAGGAACCCACCGGAGAACCCGAATTCGGTGCGAGCGCGATCGTGCGCTGAGCCGGCCACGACACTCGACGCTACCCGCCGCCGCCGCCACCGAACCCGCGCCGTCCGATGACGATCAGCCGTCGATTCGACGACGTTCGGCTCCGACGTTCGCTTCGGGGTCAGACGGCGATGAGGGTGTGCTGACCGAATCGGCGATCGTCGAGATACCAGCCCGATGGGACCGACAAACGGGTGCCATGTCGCTCACACAGATCGTACGCGTGCGGGTCGCGTTCTGCGGTGAGATCGTCCAGCCACACCTGCGAACGGCCGTAGTGGTATGTCAGCGTCACCTCGGCGCGTTCCGAACACCCGGTGCGTGAACACTGGCGGACCCCAACCCTCACCCGTTCGCTGCGATGCATGTTTCAACGCTAGATCGCGTGCCCATGCCCGGTGGCGGATGCTGGTGAGGCGCTGGGAGCACGACCTGGCATCGGCCAGGATCGTGCGTAGCATGGAGCGATGAACGATCTGCCGCCGCCCCCGCCGCCGCCGCCCCCCGGTCGCGGTCGCGGATCGAAACGACCCGACGAAGGCGCCGACCGTCGCCACGGCGAACGCCCGCCGGCGAACAAGGCAAAGGGCACCGAGCTCAATGCCGACGGCACCCCGGCGAGCGGGCGCGGACCCGGCAGTTGGCCGCGATGGACGATCTGGGTCCTTGTCGGCGTGTTGGCAGCCGCATTCCTCGTGCCGAGCCTGTGGCCGAGCAGTGGCGGCGAGTCGCTCGAGTACTCCGAATGGCGCACCCAGGTGATCGAGGGCAACATCGCCACGGCCGACATCAACGAATCCGGCAAGATCACCGGCGAGTTCACCAACGGCGACGAGTACTCGACATCGGGCGGCGGTCCGCGAGGCGTTTCCGAGGCTGACGAACAACTGCTGATCGAGAACGACGTCGCCTACAAGTTCTCGCCCGCAAGCAGCAACTGGCTGCTCGGGATCCTGTCGATCTTCCTTCCGGTGATGCTGATCATCGGGTTCTTCGTGTGGATGCAGCGACGTGCCCAAGGCCAGATGGGTGGCGTGATGTCGATCGGCAAGTCCAAGGCCAAGGCCTACGACGCCGACCGTCCCTCGACCACCTTCGACGACATCGCCGGCTACACCGGGGTCAAGCAGGAGATCACCGAGGTCGTCGACTTCCTGCGGATGCCCGAGCGCTTTCGCGAGATCGGTGCCCGCGTTCCCAAGGGCATTCTGCTGGTCGGCCCTCCCGGCACCGGCAAGACCCTGTTCGCACGGGCGGTGGCCGGCGAGGCCGGCGTCGGCTTCCTGAGCGTCACCGGCTCCGACTTCATGGAGATGTTCGTCGGCGTCGGCGCCAGCCGCGTCCGCGACCTGTTCCAGCAGGCCCGCCGAATGGGCAAGGCGATCATCTTCGTCGACGAGATCGACTCGATCGGCCGCAAGCGGGGCGCCGGCCTCGGCGGTGGACACGACGAGCGCGAACAGACGCTCAACCAGATGCTCGCCGAGATGGACGGCTTCGAGACCTCAGAGGGCATCGTGATCATGGCGGCCACCAACCGGCCCGACATCCTCGACCCCGCCCTGCTGCGCCCCGGCCGTTTCGACCGCCAGATCGTCGTGCCGCTGCCCGAGTCCACCGAGCGCAAGGCGATCCTCGAGGTCCACAGCCGCGACAAGCGCATGGGTCCGGATGTCGACATGGAGACGATGGCCCAGGCCACTCCCGGTATGTCCGGTGCCGACCTCGCCAACCTCGTCAACGAAGCCGCACTCGTCGCGGTGCGACGTGGATCGAAGGAGATCGAGCGGATCGACTTCGAGAACGCCCGCGACCGCGTGGTGCTCGGGGCCACCCGCGAGTCGATGATCCTGTCGGCCGAGGAGAAGCGGGCGACCGCGTACCACGAGGGCGGCCACGCGCTGCTCGCAACGGTGCTCCCGCACGGCGACCCGCTGCACAAGGTGACGATCCTGCCTCGCGGCATGGCACTCGGCGTCACCTGGTCGCTCCCGCAGGAACGCCACACCTACTCGAAGGAGTTCTTCGAGGACACCATCTGCAAGGCGATGGGCGGACGCGTCGCCGAGATGATCGTGTTCGGACATCTCAACTCCGGCGCAGCCAACGACCTCGAGC
The DNA here is from genome assembly GCA_963774765.1 of Ilumatobacteraceae bacterium. Taxonomy (GTDB): domain Bacteria; phylum Actinomycetota; class Acidimicrobiia; order Acidimicrobiales; family Ilumatobacteraceae; genus Sva-07. Next base: position 636,074 of record CAVZGP010000011.1, on the reverse strand, counting down.
AGGCCACGGGTATTGCCCGGCGAATGGTGCGCGAGTGGGGCATGTCCGACCGCGTCGGCCCGATGGCGTGGAGCAGCCAGCAAGCGGTGTTCCTCGGCGAGGACCTGATGTCGTCGCAACGCGAATACTCCGACGACACCGCGAAACTGCTCGACGAGGAGATCGCCCGCATCCTCACCACGCAGGAGAGCCGGGCCCGTGACGTGCTGAGTCGGCACCGGAGGGGGCTCGAACTGATCGCCGAAGCGCTGCTCGATCGCGAGACGATCGATGGCCCCGAAGTGGCCAAGCTGATCCAGCAGGGCATGGCCGAATCGGGCCAGCCCGCCGACGAGAACGTCGCCGCGCTGACCACGCCAAGCGCACCGCCGCTCAGACGATCTCGTTGCCCTGAGGGTCGACGACGTGCCAGGTTCCACGGTCGTCGCGGGAGACCCGGAAGCCTCGTTCCTTGAGGTGGTTGTGGCATTCGCACAGTCCGCCACCGTTACGGGGAACGGTGGCGCCATGGGCCTTCCAACCGAGGGAGTGATCAGCGTCGCACCAGGCGATGGGCCGGTCGCAACCGATCCATACACAGGTGGTCAGCAGCAGCATGACCGCGTCGCGTGAGCTGCCGCGGAACAGGCGCTGTCGGCGGCCGAGGTCGATGACGGTGCCTGAGCCGTCGTAGACAACGCGGCGGATGTGGCCGATGAGCGCCGCGTTGATGGCGTCGTCGGGGTGCAGCCGGCGCCCGCTCTGGGTGCGTACGACGACATCGCGGTATCGACGAGGGTCGACCGACTCGCCACGCAGATGCGCCTCGAACGTTTCGTGGTCGATCAAGATGTTGACCGTCGGCTGCGGTGCCCTCGATCCGGGCACAGCGGAAGCGGCAGCCTTGGCCATGGCGACGAACGCGTCGGCGCGGCGTTGGGATTCGGTACGGGCGAGGTCGGCGGTGGAGACAGCGTCACCCAATCGGCTGCGAGCGTCGGCCCAGTCGGTGTGCCATTCGGCTTCGATGAACCACGAGAAGATCTCGTTGACCTCGCAGCCGGCCAACTCGGCCAGGTTCCCGGTGATCGTCCACCCACCCTCCGGACGGGGACGCATCCGCACGTCGCGGGTGGCGTGGAGTCGTTCGTTGCGGGCCTGGTCGCCGTCGGGATCCGCCAAGGAATCCCACGTGCGGGCTCGGCGTTCGAACTCGTCGAAGGACAGGGTGATCGCGTCGTCGAGCAGTGCTGGCGAGTCGCGTTCGAGCACCGAAGAGGCGATGCGTGGGTTGGCCGCGATCCGTGCCATCAACTCCGACTGGGCGACACCGACACGGCCATCGCCCTCGGAGTCAGCCCACTCGGGCAGTGCCTCGTGAAGGCGGGCGGTCTGGATACGGCGGTGTGCTTCTGGCCCGGAGAGCTGGCACATGTGCTTGACGACCGTCTTGGCGGACAGGAAGCCCTGCCGCCGGAACGGGTTCGACCGATCGACCGCACCGGCCGCACCGACCGCTGCTGCTTCGACCGTGCGACGCAACGCCTCGACCTCTTCCAGCCACATCCGCATCTCGGGCGCATCGAGTTCCGTCGGGTCGACATCGAGCAAACCGGTGAGCGCCGTCGATGCCCGACCGATGGCATGGCGAGCACGATCGGCGACAGACCCCTCAGCGATCGATGCAACGAGCCGCAACCGCGCGGCCTCCAAGACACGCTCGCCGATGTTCTCCCCGATGACGGCGCCGACGGAACTCATCTCCCGATCATGACAAGGGGCTGTCACAGAGTTGATGAGGTCTCCAATCCGGGAGCCTCGATGTGCGGGACGACGCGCCACGATCACCACCGAGGGCCGATGGGGGTGCGACCGCGGATTGATCGCCCATGATTCGATCGAGGAACTCCTGCTCGCTTGCGGTGCGCTTGCACTCGGGTCGTGCCGGGGGATCGTCGCTGAGGTGGACCGTCGGGCGGCTTGCGCTTCATCCCCTCGACGCGCCCTGGAACGCCCTCCATTCCGAGCGCTGCCAGCGGTACCGGCGATCCGGCACCTGTTCTTCGTTGTCACGACCGTCGGTCGATTCGACCACGACGAAGCCGTGCCGCTCATAGAAGCGATGTGAAGCGACGTTCGTCTCGAACGTCCACAGATCCAGCCCCTCGGGCGACCGCTGCTTTGCCTGCTCGAGCAACGCACTCCCGAGCCCCTGACGCTGACGCGTCGGGTCCACGTAGAGCTGAGTGACCCATCCAGCATCGAAAGCGAGCAACCCGACAACGAATCCATCCACCTCGGCCACCCACACCTCCTGCGTCGGGAGAACCTCCTCGACGAACCACCGGCGCACGTCGTCGTCGGAATGCACGGGCGCAGGGATCGCGGAAGACGCCCCCCGGGCATCGAGCCACACCGAGGCGATGTACAGCCCCTCATCGAGCCTGGCACGACGAACCAGCGGATCACTGAGCATCTCCAAGTCTGGACCGAAGAGTCCGCTCCGCCCCGACCCCGACGACCCGGTGGACAGCCGCAGGTCGTCGGAGTGCAGAACGACGTCGGTCCAGGGCGACTCAGTCGGCAGCTGCGGCGTCGCGTTGGCAGCTACCGCCACCGGGCGTCGAGCCGGGCTCGCGGGCTTCGGCGACCGCTGCCCACAGGTCGGTCGCGGTCATCGGCCCGAGGAACGTCGCCACCGCGACGCCCTGCGAGTTCGCGATGACCACCGTCGGCACCGCATCGATCGAGTACTTCTCGTGCAGCCCACGATCGGTCGAGTACTCGACATCGACGACTGCAACGTCAGCGCACTCGAGCACCTCGGCCTTGGCGACGACCTGGGCACAGACATCGCACGTCGCCGACGAGAACACCGCAACCAGCCATGGAGCATCCGGGCGGGCGAAGTCGTTTCGATCGAGCTGGTCAGGGGCTGTGAACCGTCGCTGCGTGGGCGCATCCGGCACTCGGCGACGTCGGGCCACCGCGGCGACGACGCCCACGACGACCACGATCACCACGGCGACGATCAAGCGTTCCATCGCCACCGATGCTACGGCGCGCTGCAGTCAGTTGGCAGCGGCCGGCAGGGCCCAGGACCCAGACGTGCCGGTCAGTCCGTTGCCACGCGGCAACGACCGCTCGACGAACACGCGGTTGTTCGACTGCACGATCAACTCGGCGTTCAGCACGTCGGGATCGACGAGGTCGATGGTGATCACCTGTCCCGCGCCGATCGGCACGTCGGTCAGGCTCGGCACCGCCGAAGGCCCTCCCGGCCCGACGGCCTCGATCGTGATCGTTCCGTCCACGTTGTCGACGTTGTAGACCACGAGCGCCGAGGTGGCCGGCTCGGCCGGGCCGATGCCGAGATGCCACCGCGAGGCGACGTAGCCGTCATTGATCCGGGGCGGGGCACCGATGACCACCGAGGTCGCCACCGAGTCGCCGGCAGGGCGAGTGAGCACCCGCTCGACCACGATCGACTGCTCGGCCAACGTGGAGAACACCGACGCATGGCGTCCGTCCGCCAGCCCGCCGCCGGTCGCGGTGTCCGCTGCCGGGTCGTACACCACGACCTGATGGGCGGGAACGTCGATGGGTTCGGTGTCGCCGTACTCGGCGTCGAGCGGGATGCCGAGGAACACGACGTCGACCTGGACGTCGTCGTCGGTCGGGTTGTAGATCGCGAACGTCTCGGTGATGCCGTCGCCGGCCTCACCGTCGGCGAACCACCACTGATCACGAAGTGCCGGCGCCGCGAGCGAGACGTCGTAGCCGAGTCGCCCCCCGCCGAGATAGTGCTGCGCCCGACCGACGACCAGGCGGCCTCGCTCGGCCGCGACCTTCACCGCGATCACCGACTCGTCGCGCGCCCCAGGTCCGCGATCGGGATGGTCTCGACGGACTGCGGCAGGATCGTGAAGCCCTGGAACGCGGCCGGTCGGGCCTCGCCCGCAGCCGTCGAGAACACCAGATCGACCACGGCGGCATCGTCGTACGGGTTGGTCAGCACCAGTGTCTCGACGCTGCCGTCGACGGTGAACCCGTCGGCGAAGTACCACTCGTCGGAGGTGTTGTCGGCACACGGAGCAACCGAGTCGCCGGCCGGGTGGTGCGCACGTTGCTCGACGAACCCACGACCGCCGTCGATCTCGACCACGACGCTCGCGAACGGTGCGGTCACGAAGGCGTCGACATCGATGGTGGTCCGCGACCAGGGCTCGACCGTGAGCGAGTCGGTGGCGCCGACACCGTCCGGTGTCAGAATCGTGAACCGGCCCACGAGCTGCTCGTCGTCACGGTTCGCAACGACGACCTCACCGCCGACGCCCTCCTCGCCGGTGGCCGGAACTCCGGGACAGAACCAGCTCCCCGTGAGCGCCGCGTTGTCGCTGACCGCAGGCATCCACGCACCGGCCGGGGCCGCGAAGAACGGATCGGGAACCGCCGGCTCCTCGCGCCCGACGGCGATCAGCCCGGCGAAACCCGCCAGCAGCACGACCAGCGCGGGAAGCGCGCGGCGGTTCACGGCGTCACCTCGTCCGGGCTCTGCGGCTCGGCATCGTCGTCGCGTTCGGCGACGAATCCCGGGTCGACGAACGATGGGACGGCATCGTCGGTGAGGTCGATCAACGTCTCGTCGGCGAGCAACATCGGGTCTCGTCGACCCACCGAGACGCGCACGCGGGCAGCGACCACGATCGCAGCGATCCACAGCGCTGTCTGGGCGAGCACTGCCAGCCAGCGCAACGCCGACGTGTCGTATCGGAGCGACCCGACGCCGGCCGTCGCGGTGTCGTACGCCGTGGTCTCGCCGAACGCCCGCCGCGGCGCGATCGATGTGCCGTCGACCGAGAGGGTCCAGGCATCGTCGAACGGGATGCCCTGATGGACGACTCCGCCCGACACGTCATCGGTCGACGTGGCGAGCTGATCGGCGCCGATGAACAGTGGAGCCGAGTCGGACAAGTCGGTCCGAACCAGCACCTCGGAGCCGGCGGCATCACTTGCGGCGATGACGGTCGCGTCGAGTTGGGCCAGTTTCGGGACCCACGCCCGATTCTCGAACACTTCGAGCGTCGGGAGACCGGGCCGGAGCGCGACGAGGTCGAGCTGGTCCTCGAGCGCGGAGACGAGCCCTGCCGGGAGCGGCATCGGGTCGTTGACGGTCGATGTCACCCCGTCGAACTCCGGCACGACGACGAAGCGAATTGCGAGCGGGGCCAACAGCCGACCGGCCCGCAGCGTCGATGTCGAGGCCATCTCGTCGAGTGCCGTGGTGACGAGCGCGGCAGCCTCGTTCGACGGCGACATCCATCGGTCGCGGACATCCAGCACGTCGTCGTCCATGATCGCCCACGACACGCCGTCGCGGTACTCGGTCGACGGTACCGGCAACAGCCGCGCGTCGCCGATCAGCAACACGTTGTAGTCACCATCGGGCGTCGCGTCGGGGAGCGATGCGTCGAGCAGCCGCGCGAGCGGAGTGTTCGGCACGTCGAACGAGCCGTTTGCGAGCGCAGCGACTCCCGGGGCGAGCCCGACAACGACAGCCGTCGACGCCAAGATCCCGAGGGGTTGACGCCAGCCGAAGTTCTCGCCACGTACATCGAGGTCGAACGCTGCGAGCGCGGCTGCCGCGGAGATCGAGAGACCGACTGCCACCGGCACGAGAAGCACACCTGCCTCGGGCATGGCGAACGGGATCGAGCCCCGGTCGGCGAAGACCGCGAGGCCGCCGAAGACCAGCACCATCAATCCCGAACGGATTGCCCAGGTGAGCCGCCACGCCCGAGCGAGCAGCACGGCGGCGATGACCGGGATGTACAGCGCCAACGCCAGCGCCGCGAAGTTCGTGCGTCCGATCTCGAACGAGGCCAACGGCACCAGGCCGAGCCCAGCCTCACCGATCGGTGGAGCACCGACGACGCCCTCCCACGTCCACGACGTGACCCAGGGCAGGTTCAAGACCGCGGCGCCGGCAGCGGCGCCGAGGCCGGCGACCAACGACCATCCTGCCGTGGCGAGCGAACCCCGAGCCAGGACCGTGGCGAGTGCGAAGACCACCGTGAGCGCCACGGTGAGCGCGAGCATCACCGGAGCGAACGCAACGGCCAACGCGAGGACCAGTGACGCCGCGAGCACGCGTCGGATCCGTTCGCCAGGGGCGAGATCGATGATCCCGTCGGCGATGTCGAGTTCGGCGCTGACCGGATCGGCGGTTTCGATACCGGACACGCGGCGGATCGAATCCAGCACCCAGGGCGTGGCCGCATAGGCCACCAGAACGGTGAGCTGACCGCTCGACATCGCACCGCTGACGATCGGGCTGAGGGAATAGACGAGCAGCGCGGCGATCCGTGCCCGCGTCGACGGGAACACGGCCGACAGCCGCCAGACGCCGGCGGAACCCACGAGCAGCAGTCCGAGAGTGAACAGCGTCTGCAGCAGGCCCATGTGGAACAGCGTGAACACGCTCAGTCCCGACAGCGTGGCCCACCCGGTCGGATTCGGTGAGGTGGCACCGGCACCGTTCTGGTTCCAGCCCGACAGGAACGTTTCGAGCAGCTGACGCGGGCTCTCGGGAAACGCGAGGAACTCGCCGACGGGCGGCAGACCACTGTCGAAGAACGACCGGGCGCCGACGACCAGGCCGGCGATCACAGCGATCCACGCGACGACCGGTGCCGTCGTGCTCTGACGCCATCGTCGAACCTGGACGCCGGAGCCGACGTAGGTCGCCGTCTCGCGGCTGCGCAGGTACGAGTTGAGCCGGGCACTGCCGCGCTCCTGCAAGCTGTACACCTCGCGTTCGGGTACCCGTCGCGCTGGCTTCACCTCGCGTCGTCGGGCCAGCAGCGAGGGCGTGCGCGGGATCAACCCGACCAATGCCCGCAACGAGTTCCACGCCTGACCGAACCGGGCGGTGAACAGCCCGACGACCAACTCGGTGAGCGTCAACACCACCATCTCGATCGATCGACCGGGCAGGCGCGACGCTCCCGTCAGCGTGGCCACCGACCGCATCCGATGGCGGGCTCGCAGGAGCCCGTGACGCAGATCGGGTCGGCGCTCTCTCAAGCGACCGATGTGGCGAACGCGCGCCGACGGAACCACGACAACCCTGGCCCCGCTGTGATGGATACGCCAACAGAGTTCGGCGTCCTCACCGTAGAAGTCGATGTCGGTGTCGAAGCCACCGAGTTCGCGGAACAGGTCGGCGCGCACGAGCAGATAGGCCGATGGCAGCACGAACACGTCTCGGACGCCGTCGTGCTGTTCCTGGTCGACCTCGTCAGGTTCGATGACCGGATCGATCTCACCGAATCTGTCCATGCCCAGCCCGACCGCCTGCAGCACGCTCGGTTCGTCCCACTCGACGAGTTTCGGGCCGACCGCGCCGGCGTTGGACCGGTACAGCTCTTCGACCATCAGGCGCAGGGCGTCCGGTTCGGGGGCGACGTCGTCGTGACAGAGCAGGAAGAACCCGTTGTCGCCCTCGACGAGGCGAAGGACTTCGTTGGCCGCAGCGCCGAAGCCGACGTTCGTTCCGATCGCTCGGACGAAGGCGCCGGGCAGGCGCGCCTCGATCCGCGCCTCGACGGTGTCGGTTCCATCGGCCGGATCGACCCCGGCGACGACCAGGAAGAGGACGCGCAGATTCGGGTAGTCCTGTCGGTCCAGGGCGTCGAGGGTGTCGTCGAACCAGTCGCCGGGATCGTGCACGACGACGACCGCGACGACCGGCGGGGCAGATGGGGTCTCTGGTTCCACGATGGGGCGAGGCTAGCGAGGCCCGTCGCTATCCTGCCGTCATGGCTCCGGGCACGCGTTTCGACCCGACCAGCATCGATCTCACGGACTTCGACGTCGTGCGGGCAGTACGGGAGACCGTCGACGTCAGCGCAGCGCTGGCGGGCCGGGCGACGGAACTGGTCAAGGATGCGACCTATGTCACCGTCGGACTCGGTCTGCTCGGCTTCCAACGGTCCCAGGTCCGCCGACGCGAACTCGAACGCAGCCTGCGCCGCTGACACCGCCGGACGCCCGTGAATCGTCGCTAGGATTCCGTCCCCGTGGCGTCAGCAGAGATCCCCGTGCGAGAGGGCACGCCATTGCCCGAGGGAACCATCCCCGTCGGCATCGCACTGCTGATCGCGGGAGTCGCCACCTACGCGTTCTTCAAGGTCGGCACCGTTGCCGTCGGAGGTGCAGACGAGTTCGCACCGATCGCGTCGATGTGGTTCGCCGTCTTCGCTCTGGCGCCCGGATTCTTCCTGCCGCTCGAACAGGAGTTGGGCCGTGCCCTCTCCCACCGGCGAGCGATCGGCGACGGCGGCCGACCCGTCGTGCGCAAGGTCGTGGGACTCGGCGGCATCCTCGTCGCCGTCGTCACGTTGTGCATCCTCGCGCTGAGTCCTCTCATCGCCACGTCGTACTTCGACGGCAACTGGTTCATGGTCGTGGCGCTGATCGCCGCCTTCGCCGCCTACGCCCCCGCCCACATGGCCCGCGGCGTCTGCTCCGGCAGTGGTCGCTTCCGCGAATACGCCGTGATCATGGGGTCCGACGGGATCGTACGGATCGTGTTGTGCGTCGTGCTCGCCGTCGTCGGGGTGACGGCGGTTGGGGCCTACGGGCTCGCCATCGCCATCTCGCCGTTGTTCGCGGTGGCCTACGTGTATCAACGCAAAGGTCTGCGCACCGATCCGGGTCCTCCAGCCGAACTGCGCGAGGTCACCCCGAACCTCGGTTGGCTGTTGATCGGTTCGGTCTGTGCGGCAACGCTGTTGAACGCCGGGCCGATCGCGGCGAGCCTGCTCGCTCCCGATGGCTCCGACGAACTGATCACGGCGTTCTCCTACGGCGTGTTGCTGTCGCGCATCCCGCTGTTCCTGTTCCAGGCCGTCCAGGCAGCACTGCTGCCGCGGCTGAGCCAGCAGGCGGCCCGCGGCGAGTTCAGCGAGTTCCGCTCCGGCCTGCGGCGTTTGCTGGTGGTGGTGTTCGCCGTCGGATTGGTCGGCACGATCGGTGCCTTCGTCCTCGGTCCGTGGGCACTCGAACTCGTCTACGACGTCGATCTCAGCGGGCGCACACTGGCGATGCTGTCGCTGAGCAGCGCCGTCTACATGCTCGCGCTGGCGACAGCGCAGGCGGTCATCGCGCTGCAGGGCCACGCTCTCGTGGCGCTCGGCTGGGTGATCGGAGTCGTTGTCTTCGTGCTCGGCACGTGGATGTCGGCCGACGAGGTCTTCCGGCGGATCGAGACGGGTCTCGTCCTGTCGTCGATCGCTGCGCTGGCAGCCTTTGGGTTGGCACTTCGCCACCGCCTCCGTGCGGGTGCCGTGCCGACCCAGGCGTCGATGATGGAAGCCATCACCGACATGCCGTTCGAGACGTAACCACCTGCTCGGCATCACCGAGAACGATCGCCGGCGGGGGCCGGTCAGCCGGGGACGGCGATGCCGGCTTTGGTGGCTTCGCGTTGCAGGTCGTGAGCGACCATCATCTTGACGAGTGCGGAGAAGTCGACTTCGGGTTGCCACCCCAGCTTCGTGCGTGCCTTGGTGGCGTCGCCGATCAACAGATCGACCTCGGCCGGACGCAGGAACTTCGGGTCCTGACGCACATGGTCAGCCCAGTTGTCGATACCGACCTCACCGAACGCACGACGCACCAGATCCTCGATCGAATGCGTCTCACCTGTGGCCAAGACGTAATCGTCGGGTTGATCCTGCTGCAGCATCAACCACATCCCCTTCACATAGTCGCCGGCGTACCCCCAGTCACGCTTCGAATCGAGATTGCCCAACACGACCTCGTCCTGCAAGCCCAACTTGATCCGCGCGACCGCATTGGTGACCTTGCGGGTGACGAACTCCAGACCGCGCCTGGGGCCCTCATGATTGAACAGAATCCCCGACGACGCGTGAAGGCCGTAGGACTCGCGGTAGTTCACCACGATGTCATGGCCGAACACCTTCGCACACCCATACGGGCTGCGGGGATGGAACGGCGTCAACTCGGTCTGCGGCGTCTCACGAACCTGCCCGAACATCTCGCTGGATGATGCCTGATAGAAGCGGATCGGATTGTTCTGCGAACCCCCCACCATCCGCACGGCTTCCAACATGCGCAACACACCCAAGCCGGTGATGTTCGCCGTCAACTCCGCCTGCGAGAACGACAACGCCACAAAGCTGATCGCCCCCAGGTTGTACACCTCATCAGGTTGACACGCCTCCATCGCCGACACGATCGAGGGCAGATCGGCCAGATCACCGCTGACGAGCTCGACGAACGGCAACTCGTGCTGCAACGCCTCGACCCGCGGATTGTTCTGGCCTTTCACCATCCCGAACACGTGATAGCCCTGGCCATGCAGGAACTCGGCCAAGTGCTGACCATCCTGGCCAGTGATCCCGGTGACAAACGCTGTAGGCATGAGGCAGAGGAGTCTACGGCTCACTTCGCGCACGCGGGGATACGATCGGCGCCCGCATGCTACGTGTGGCGATCGATGTCGGGCCGACCCACGGCAGGCGAACGGGCGTCGGCAATGCTGTTGCCTGGACGGTCGATGCGTTGGCCGAACGAGAGGGACTCGAGCTTCGAAGGTACGTGACCAGCGCGAGGGCCCGGCTGCGCGACTCAGAGCGGCGCATCCCGATGCCCGCCGCGGCGGCGGTTCGGATGTGGGCGCGCCGATCGGCTCCGATGGACCGATGGCTCGGTCATCCCGATGTCGTTCACGGCACGAACTACGTGGTCCCACCGACGAGATGCCCGCGGGTCGTGTCCGTCTACGACTGCTGGTTCCTGGAGCACCCCGAGGACGCGGAGCCCGACGTGCTGCGCGCGGCAGCCGTGCTGCGGCGGGCCGCTGCCGATGGGGCCGACGTCGTGACCAGCTCGGACGCGACCACCCGCCGCGTCCGTGAACTGCTCGGCACCGAACGAGTCCGCACGGTCCTGCTCGGCCCCCCACCCGTCGATACGGAGGCAACCGCCACAGATGCGCCGCTCGGGCTGCCACTGCTGTCCGACTTCGTTCTTGCGCTCGGCACGATCGAACGGCGCAAGAACCTCCCAACGCTGGTGGACGCATTCGGTCGCGTCGCCCGCGAGCAGGCCAACGTACGTCTCGTCATCGCCGGGGCCGCGGGGAACGATGTCGCCGCCGTCGATCGGGCCATCGCGCGGCTGGCACCAGAGATCGCCGAACGTGTCGTGCGGACCGGCATCGTCGATGGGGCAACCAAGCGGTGGTTGCTCGCCAACGCGCGTGCGCTCGCCTACCCGTCGCTCGATGAAGGATTCGGTTTCCCCATCCTCGAGGCGCAGCAGGCCGGCACCCCGGTGGTGGCGAGCACCGCCGGATCGATTCCGCAGATCGCCGGCGCCGCAGCCTTGCTGAGCCCTGCCCGCGACGTCGAGGCGCTCGCTGCGAATCTCTACTGGATCGTCACCGACGACGAGATGCACGCCAAGCTCGTTCGCCGGGGAAGGGTCAACGTGGCGCGCTTCTCGTGGGCGTCGACCGCCGCGCAGTATCACGCGATGTACGAGGAGTTGGCCGATGATGCGTGAGATGGGTGCAGTGTCGGTCGTGTCCGGAGGTGTCGGAGCGGCACGATTTCTCCGCGGGTTGACCGACGCCGTCGATGACCCGGCCTCGATCACCGCGGTGGTCAACACCGGCGACGACTGCTCGCTGCACGGGTTGGCGATCTCGCCCGACCTCGACACGATCGTCTACACGCTGGCCGGGGCGATCGACCCTGAACGCGGGTGGGGGCTCGTCGACGAGACCTGGCGGGCAATGGAGTCGCTGGAGCGTTTCGAATCGGTCAGACCAGACGGTTCGACGGCGGCACCACGATGGTTCAACCTCGGAGATCGCGACCTGGCGACCCACTTCTACCGGACCGCGCGCCTCGCCGAAGGAGCAACGCTGACCGCGGTGACCGACGAGATCCGCCGCGCCTGGAACGTGCCCATCGCGGTGGTGCCGATGTCCGACGATCGCATCTCGACGCTCGTGACCATCGATCCCGACAGCGACAGCGACGAGGCCGGTCGAGAAGTCTCGTTCCAGGACTACTTCGTCCGCCTCCGCCACGGCGTTCCGGTCAGCTGGATCCGCTTCGAGGGAGCCGCTCGGTTGACCGGTCAGGCGCGGGCATCACTCGCCGACGCCTCGTGCATCGTGATCGCGCCATCCAACCCGCTGGTGTCGATCGGCCCGATCCGCGCACTCGAGGGTGTCGATGATCTTCTCGAGCGACGGCGAGACCACGTCGTCGCGATCTCACCGATCGTCGGTGGCGCAGCGATCAAAGGACCGGCCGATCGCATGCTCGTCGAACTCGGTCACGAGCCGAGCGTCGTGGGCGTCGCGCGCCTGTATGCACCGATCGCGTCGACGCTGATGATCGACACCGTCGACGCCGATCATGCCGACGCGGTCGAGGCGGCCGGCATGCGCTGTGTGGTCACCAACACCGTGATGTCGAGCCCCGCCGTCGCGCGCCAACTCGCCGTCGACGCCCTCGCGTCGGTGCCCGCAGCGTCACGGTAGTTCTGGCACCGCGAGGCGGGAAAGGCCCTCGTCGACGCCGGTCCACGGTGACCAGCCGAGGTGGATCCGGGCCCGAACGGGTGACACCGCGAACCGCTGCACGTCGTGCAGACGAGCCGGCCCGCGGGTCGGTTCGAGGTCGGTGGTGCCGGTGATCGCAGCGACGCGCGACCAGAGGTCGGTGATCGAGGTCTGCTCGCCGGTACCGATGTTGATGACCAGCCCGCTGCCACGACTGGCCGATCGCACGAGAGCATCGACGACGTCGTCGATGAACACGAGGTCACGCGTCTGGCGACCATCGCCGTGCACCACGGGCGCACGGCGGGTCGAGGCGGCATCGACGAACGCGGCGACCACGCCACCGGTCGGGCGCTGACGAGGGCCGTACACGCTGCCGAGCGCCAGAGCGGTGAACTCGATGGCGTGGAGGTCTCGATACGACACGAGAAGATCGACGATCGCTCGGGCGACGACACCTCGAACGCCGCGAGGTTCGAGGTGCGACGGCTCGCCCTCCTTCACCGGCAGGGACTTCGACGTCGGGTACCCGTAGATCGCCGAGGCCGGAATCGCGACGACCACCTTGGCGATGCCGTGGCGTCGCGCCGCTTCGAGCGTCGCCAACACCGACAGGAACGCCTCCGCCTGGGCCGCTGGGGACGAGTCGTGGCGCGGCAGCAGGGCGAGCTGGAAGATGACATCGGGATGGCGGATCCCGATCGACGAATCGGCCTCGGTCGAGGCCGCGTCGAGATGATGGATACGCAGCGCGCCACCAGATGCTCTCGCCGCGGCAAGGTTGGCGAGCGAGCCGACCGTGAGGTTGTCGATGACATCGACGACGTGGTCTTCGGCCAAGAGACGGTCGACGAGGTGCGATCCGATGAATCCGGCTCCACCGATGACGACGATGTTCACGAGATCGACCGTAGCGCCACCGACGCGACGACGGCTGCTGTCACGGTTGCAGTGCAGGCGCGGTGGCGTCGATCAGCTGCTCGCCATCGCCGACACGACCATCGGCGCCGACCATCGAGTCACGCACCACGGAATCGGAGCCCACCGTGCCCATCACGAGCGACCGTTCGACTCGGGCGCCAGGCCCGACGGACGCTCCCGGGAGGAGCACCGAGTCGGTCACCGTTGCATTCCGAGCCACGTGGACGTGGGCTCCCACGATGCTGTGATCGATGACGGCAGCCGCGGACACATCGGCGGACGGTGCCACGGCGTCACAACGCTCGGTGCGCCGCTTGCCGTCGAGCAGGTCCAAGTTGGCCGCCCGGTACAGCGTCGGCACGCCCGCGTCGATCCAGTAGTCGTCAGTGGCCACGCCGTACAGACCTCCGTCGGCGACGAGGCGCTGGAAGGTGTCGCGCTCGACCGACACCTTCGTTGCCGCCGGGATGTGATCGAGCACGGACGGCTCGAACACGTACGTGCCGGCGTTGATCAGGTTGCTCGGCTCGGTACCGGGTTCCGGCTTCTCGACGAACGCTCGGACCGCACCGTCGGCGGCGAGGTCGACGACACCGAACGCGGACGGATCGTCGACGCCGATCAGGTGGAGCGTGGCTTGCGAGCCGAACGCCCGGTGAGCGTCGACGAGCGCCGAGACATCGAGATCGGTCATCACGTCGCCGTTGGCCACCACGAAGGTGTCGTCCACGCCGGCGAACTCCGCGGCGAACTTGATCGCACCGGCGGTGTCGAGTGGTTCGGGCTCGACGGCGTAGGTGAGCGCAACGTCGCCGCAGTATCCGTCGGGAAACGCGTCGATGAACGGCTCGGGCCGGAATCCCAGCGCCAGCACCACCTCGGTCACTCCCCCGCGACCCAACCGGTCGACCAGTCGGGCGATCATCGGTACATGACCGATGGGCAACATCGGCTTGGGCACGCTGAAGGTGAGCGGGCGCAAACGCGTGCCGAACCCCCCGACGAGGACGACGGCGCGCATCAGCCCTCGGTGGTCGAGGGGACGTCAGCGCTCGTGTCGGGCGGCGTCGTTTCCTCCGGGAGGGGATCCACGGGTGCCAGCTGGTCGCTGGGGTTGACGACACCGCTGTCGACCTCACCGAGGCTGGGTAGGTCAGGTGCCCACGGCGGCATCGTGACGTCGGTGTCGTCGGGCACGAACGCGATCGCGACCACCATCTGGTCCTGATCGAGACGGATGTTGTCGAAGTCGGCGATGTAGGTGGTGCCGTCGTCGGTGTCGGTGAAATTGTCCCACACGACCACCTTCAACTCGGCGTTCTTCTCGGAGCCGTCGACGGTGCACTTGTCGCCGTCCTCCCACACGAGAATGTCCTCACGCGGCGGTTCCTGATCGGCGAGTTGCGACTCGAGGGCCGCTTGCTGCGACTCGGGGAACGTCAACTTGCTGTTGGTCAACTCGACGCCGTAGGTGTCGAGGAACACCCCGAGCGTGGCATTGCTGCCGACTGCCGCCGACGAGAACGGGTGCCAGTGGATCAGGCCGTCCTCGTGGCTGTGGATGCCGGTGCGCTGGTACTGGGTGAAGTCGTCGGTGCCCGGCTGTTCGGCGTCGCCTTCGAGCTTGAACCAGGTATCGCAGAGGTAGAAGCCGTACGCGTGGTGCCAGTGGTCGCTCTGTTGCGGCGCTCCCGAGGCATCGACGGAGGGGCGGCTCTGACGGGCGTAGACCACCAGCGCAAGGCCGAGGACGATGACGATGGTCACCACCATGGGGAACAGCGTTCCGCCTTGGAAACGGACCTTCTTGCCCTGGCCGGACTTGGCCAGCTTGGCGGCTTTCTTGGTGGATGACGAGGAGGGTGCCACGACCACGAGAGGCTAGCGGCGCCCGGATCGGATGCGGGTTCAGCGCGATGTTCGCGTCAACGAACGCAGCAACTGGTCGTAGGCAGCGCCGACCGCAGCCGGCGAGGCGTTCTCCTCGACCCATGCCCGACCGAGCGTGCCGAGCCGCCGGCCACGCACTGGGTCGGCGACCATCGAGCGGATCGCCTCGGTGAATGCCGCAGCGTCGTCGGGGGCAACAGCCACACCGCCACCCGATTCGGCGAGCATCCGAGGGACGGCCGTACCGGGGTCGATGGATGCCACCACCGGTCGACCGGCGGCCATGATCGAATAGGTCTTCGACGGCACGCTCACCCGGCCGAGACCGCTCCGCAACGGCACCACGTGCACGTCGCCGGTGGCAAGCAGCTCGGCGAGTCGGGATGGCGCGATGTAGTCGGCGAAGCGCACGTTGGGCACGTCGACGGCCTCCGATTCCAGTGACGCACGCGCCGCCCCGTTGCCGTTGATCAGGAACACGACGTCGGGCAGCGCTCGGGCCGCGGCGAGCACCAGGTCGAGCGACTGCGAGAACCCGACGTTGCCGCCGTACAACACGACCGGGCCGTCGCCGAGGCCGAGCTCGGCGCGATACGGCGTCGATCGGTCCGCGGGAACGATCGCCTCGGTGTCGACGAAATTGGGGATCACGTGCACCGTGTCTCCGGAGCCGAGCTTGGCCACGACGTTGTCGCGCAGGTCGTCCGAGAGCACCGTGACCGCATCGGCGACCACGTAGCTCACGCGTTCGAGCCATCGAGCCGCGGCGACGATCGTGCGATTGGAGATCGCCCCGGTCTCGATGGCGGCATCGGGGAAGACGTCTTGGATGTTGAACACCATCGGGCACCGCCGCAGTCGACTGACGACCCATCCCGTGAGCCCGAGCGTGAGCGGCGGCGACATGGCGATCACCGCTCCCGATCGGCGGAACCACCCGCCGACTCGCAGGCACCACAGGCCGGCCAGCAGCGAGTAGGCCGCGAATCCGATCGCCCGTCGGACGAGGTTCGACTTGTCCTGCCCAGGGAACGGATGCACCCGCGTGATCGATCCCCACGCGGTGCGCTCGGTGCGCACGAGGCGACCATCCCATCCGGGTTCGATCCGATGCGAGCGATACCACGGCAGCGACGTGACGACGTGGACGTGATGGCCGAGTGCGACCAACTCCTCGACGATGCGGGTCATCACGACGCCCGTCGGCGCCGTGTCAGGGGCGAAGTGGGGGCACAGCACCACCAGCGGCCGCATCGGCGTGGTCATCGGCCGACTCTGAATGCGAGACCGTACGCGGCGGCCAGCGCGGCGCCCGAGCGTTCGGTGGTGAAGGCCCGCGCACGCGCTCGGCCGGCCGAACGCATCGCGTCCGCCCGGGCGGCGACCACGTCGAGCGCATCGGCCCATGCGTCGATCGCGAGCGGGAGAACCAGCCCGGCGTTGCCGACAACCTCGGTGAGCGCCGGTTGGTCGGAGCAGATCACCGGCGTGCCGAGCGCCATGGCCTCCACTGCCGGCGCACCGAACCCTTCGTATTCGCTGGGGAACACGAGCGCGTCGGCTGCCGCGACGAGGCCATCGCGGTGTGCGTCGGGGACACGCCCCGGCCGCACGACGCGTTGTTCCAACCCGAGCCTCGCGATGTCGGCGACCACCTCGGCTTCCGCGGAACCCTTGCCGCCGAGCAGCACCAGCCGCAGGTCGGGGTCGGTCCAGTGATCGGCCATCAACTGCAGGAGAAACCGGTGGTTCTTGTGGGGGTGGGTGATCGCCGGGTAGACGATCATGGAGCCGGCGCCGAGCCCATAGTCCCGACGAAGATCGAAGGCCGACGGCGCATCCACGCCGAGCGATGCCTCGACGCCGTGCGGCACGACGACGACGCGGTCTGCGTCGACGTCGTACGCGTCGATCACGGTGGCGCGGACGTAGTCGGTCGGGACCGCGACGACCGCCGCTCGGCCAACCGACCTCGGAATCGCGTGTTCGAGGTAACGGCGTTTCGTCGGGGAGAGATACCCGGGATGGGTGAGGTGCTGCAGGTCGTGGATCGTGAGCACGATCGGCCGACGACCAACGGTCGGCGTGGTTCCACCACCGTGGTGGACGATGTCGGCGCTCTTGGTCCGACGACGCAGCCACGTGTGCTCGGCGACCACCCGCCGGGGTCGGCTGGTTCCGGTGATCGCGGCGGCATCCATCGGATACAGCGGCGCCAACTCCGGGTGGGCATCGACGAACGACGGTAAGCAGTACAGCGTCGGCACGAACGGCGACGGCTGCGAGGCCAGGCCGAGGAGTTGACGGACGAGGTACTGCTCGGAGCCGCCGACGTCGCCCGGCACGCACCACAGCAGGTTGACGGCCACGTCGATCGACGACCATTGGACGGGCTCGGTGGGCGTTGGGGTGGGGATGGGAACGTCGGTCATGCGGCGAGTTCACGGTAGACGGCGAGGGTGCGTTCGGCGGACCTCGTCCAGGTCAACTCGCCGGCGCGCGTGCGAGCGGGCGGGTCCAGTTCGGCCCGTCGGTCGGCGGCCTCGACGATGCCACGGGCGATGTCATCGACGTCGAACGGGTCGACGAGCACGCCAGCTCCTCCCGCCACCTCCTCGGTTGACGTGCCCCTGCTCGTGACCACCGCGGCGCCCTGCGCCATCGCCTCCGCGACGGGGAGGCCGAATCCCTCCCGTTCGCTCGGGTACGCGAACACGGTGGCAGCCGCGTAGAGCGCAGCGAGATCGCTGTCGGGGATGAAACCGAGGAATCGGGTGTCTCCGGGATCGGCGATCCCCACGTCGCCCCATCCCTCGGCGCCCGCCACGACGAGCGGGCCTGGCATTCCCGGACGGCGCATCGCGTCGACCAGCCGCGACAGGTTCTTGCGGGGCTCGAACGTGCCGACGAACAGCACGAAGTCTCGTGGAAGTAGATAGCGACGGCGTACCCGCTCGACGGCGTCGGCCGACACCTCCACGACATCGACGCCGAGCGGCACGAGGCGGAGGCGGTCGGCAGCGATGCCGGCGGCCTCGCAGTCGCGTCGGGTCGCCTCGCTCGAGACGATCACGCGATCAGCTCGCCGGATGATGGTGGCGAGACTTCGGTTCATCGTGCGCACGCCCTGCCGCGAGAACTTCGCCGGGTCATGGACGAATGCGAGGTCGTGAACGGTCACCGCCAGCGGTGCCGCGGTTCCACACGGGACGAGGCCGGTCGCATGGGCGACGTCGATCTCACCGGTGACCGATTCGACCTTGGGCCAGTTGAGCCGGTTCCACGCCTCGTACAGCGCCGGCCGCGCGAGCGGCAGCATCGCCACCGAACCGCTCGGGCGGAACTCGACGATCGGGACGACGGGGTGCTTGCCCGCGACCAGGTGGAGTTCGACGTCGTCGGGTAGTGCAGCCAGCTCGCGGGCGACCCGCAGCGCCGCGATCGCCGTGCCTCCGGGGCTCGGGTGCCAGCACTGCTCGACGGTGTAGGCGACTCGGATCGGTCGCTCCTCGATGTCCGGCGAACTCAGCATGGCGGGCCCATCATGGCGGGTCGAGACCGTCCCGCGGCGACAACCGCGCACGGCCGTAACCTGTGGCCGATGTCGACCGCTCCTCCGACCACCGGTACCGACAGCCCGCTGCGTGGGCGTCGAGTGACCGTCACCGGTGGCGCCGGGTTCCTGGGTCGCCGAGTCGTCGCCCGCCTCACCGATCGCGGGGCCACCGTGCACGCACCACGGTCGAGCGACTTCGATCTCACGAAGCCAGGGACGGCGGAAGCGATGCTCGCGGCAGGCGAGCCGTCGATCGTCGTCCACCTCGCCGCTGATGTCGGTGGCATCGGCTACAACCTCGAACACCCCGCCCGCCTGTACCTGTCGAACCTGCTGATGGGCACGAACGTGATCGAAGCGACGCGACACGCCGCCTCTGTCGACAAGACCGTGCTCGTGGGCACGGTGTGCTCGTACCCGAAGTACACCCCGGTCCCGTTTGCAGAACGCGACCTGTGGGACGGGTACCCGGAGGAGACCAACGCACCGTACGGCATCGCCAAGAAGGCGCATCTCGTGCACGCGCAGGTCAACGAGCACGAGTACGGCCAGCGATTCGCCTACCTGATCCCGACGAATCTGTACGGCCCCGGCGACAAGTTCCATCCGTCGGTCTCCCACGTCATCCCGGCGCTGATCAAGAAGTGCGTCGAGGCCAAGGAGTCCGGAGCCGACCACGTCGAGGTGTGGGGCACCGGCTCGGCCAGCCGCGAGTACCTGTACGTCGACGACGCGGCCGAGGCAATCGTGCGCGCCGCCGAGGTCGACACGACCGCCGAGCCCGTCAACCTCGGCGCCGACCGCGAGGTCACGATCAAAGAGACCGTCGAGACGATTGCCGAGCTCGTCGACTTCACGGGCGAGTTGCGCTGGGATCCGTCGAAGCCGGATGGTCAACCGCGGCGGGCCGTCGATGGCGGCCGGGCCGGCGATCTGCTCGGGTGGTCACCGACGATGGACTTCGAAGCAGGTCTGCGCGCCACGATCGACTGGTACCTCGCCAACCGCGCCGACGCCGAACGCGCCCCTCACTGAGAGGTGTGACATCTGGGGTCAGACCCCAGATGTGACAACGCCGGCGGCGACGGCGGCCTCCCGATAGGCGGTCGCGAGCGTGCTGGTGGTCTCGTGGGCGTTGAGGCCACTCGGGTTCGGCACGACGAAGAGCCGCGCGACTTCGAACGGTTCGGGCTGCTCGCCCATCGCGGCCTTCGGCTGGCCGAAGGCCGTGCGGTAGGCGGTGATCCCGGCGATCGCGACGACGGTCGGGCGGTGCTGGCGCACGAATGCTCGCAGCTGTTCGCCACCGGCCCGCAATTCGTCGCGGGTCAACTCGGACGCTTTGACGGTCGCGCGATGCACCACGTTGGTGATCCCGATGCCGCGTTCGATCAACGAGCGACGGTCGTCGTCGGTCATCCCGCTGCCACGGTCGATCGGGGCGTCGATGATGCCCGCCTCCAACAACGCCGGGTAGAAGCGGTTGCCGGGATGGGCGAAATGTGTCTGGGTGGCTGCGGTCCACAGCCCCGGGTTGATGCCGACGAACAGCAGCCGCATACCCGGCCCGACGAGGTCGGGCACGGTCGCGTCGACGAACGACTCGAGTTCCTCTCGCGAATATCCCACTGGCCGGATCGTACGGTCCTGGCACACTTGGACGATGGCGAACGAACATTGGCCGCTGTTCGATCTCGAGGTTCGTACGCCGAGATTGACGCTGCGGTACCTCGACGACGCGAGCGGCGGCCCAACTCGTCGCCGTAGCAGCCCGCGGTGTCCACGACCCAGCGACGATGCCGTTCTCGATCCCGTGGACCGACCTGCCGTCACCGCAGATGGAACAGGAGGCGATGCGCTTCTACGCACGAACGCGGGCCGACACACGTCCGGACGCCTGGAACATCCAGTTCGCGGTGCTCGTCGACGACGTGGTGGTCGGCGCCTGCGACCTGATGGCCGGGGACTACCCCTCGCTGAGGCAGTTCACGACCGGGTCGTGGCTCGGGCGCGAATTCCAGGGTCGCGGGCTCGGCAAGGAGCTCCGGATGGCGGCCCTCACACTCGGCTTCGACGGGTTCGGCGCCGAGTTCGCGCTCACCGGCATGTGGCACGACAACGCCGCGTCCAAGGGGGTCACCGAATCGCTCGGCTACGAGTTCGAGGGGCGGCGACGGGCACTCCGCCGTGGCATCGCCGACGAGATGTTCGGCTACCGGATGCCTCGCGCTCACTGGGAGACGGTCCGGCGCGACGACATCACGTTGGTCGGTGTGGATCGCGCGCGGGAATTCCTCGGCATCGCGTGATCGACCACCACCCGAAACATGCCTGGATCTGCGCGCTGAGCGCGACAATCCAGGCATGTTTCGGGCTTCAGGTGAGCTTGGCGACGAGTTCGGCGAGGGGCCGGCGGAAGTCGTGTAGCGGTTCGTAGCCGGCAGCTCGCCAGGCGGTGTCGTCGAGGACGCTGTTGGCGGGACGAGGCGCCGGGCGCGGCGGGTCGAGGTCGCTGGTCGCAATCGGGCGGACACGGTCCGGGTCGTAGCCGGCTGCGGCGAGGATCTCGCGCACGAAGCCGTACCAGCTCACCGCACCCTGGTTCGTGACGTGGAACGTTCCTGCCTGCCGGTCGACCGCCAGGCTCCGCAACGCGGGCGCCAAGTCCGCGGTGAAGGTCGGTTTCCCGCGCTGGTCGTCGACGAACGCCAGTGCCTGGTCGGGGTCGGCCGCGAGCCTCAGTACGAGCTTCACCATGTTGTTGCCATGCTCCCCGCACACCCAGGACGTGCGAGCAATCGTCGCTGCGGGCCCTGCTGCCTGCTCGCCGGCCAGCTTCGAACGACCGTAGACCGACTGCGGGTTGGTGGCGTCGTCCTCTCGGTACGGGCGGTCGAGGGTGCCGTCGAACACGTAATCGGTGCTGACATGTACGAGGTGGGCGCCGACCATCTCGCACGCCGACGCCAGGTGTCCAACCGCATCAGCGTTCACGGCGAACGCCAGCTTCTCATTGGTCTCACAGGCGTCGACCGCGGTGTAGGCGGCGGCGTTGATCACCGCGTCCGGTCTCGCGCGGTCGAGCAACTCGCGCACCGCGACCGCGTCGGTGATGTCGAGGTCGGCTTTGGCGACGGCGACGACGTGGTCACCCATCGACCGAGCATGTGCGACGACGTCGACGCCGAGCTGGCCGGCCGCGCCGGCGACGAGCAACTTCACGTCTACGGCTCGATCGCCGGCGGCGGGCCGACACCGCGGAAGTAGTCGAGAATCGGCTCGGCACCGGGGTCGAGGACCAGCACGGCGTTGCCATTCTTCGTCACGCCGGACACGGGCAGCTGGTACTTGTTCAGTCCGGTCCCGAATGCCTTGCGCAGCGTGCCAGCGGCGGCGACAGGGTCGAGGCCCGGATCCATGCGCACCGCGGCGGTTCCGGCGGTGATCAGTTCGGAGGCGAGGAACGGGTCGGACTGGAGTCTGTCGATCGTCGAGTTCGCTGTCTGTTGCAGGAAGTTCTGTTGACGTTCGATGCGTCCGAGGTCCGAACGGGGGTCGGTGCGCCACTCGCCATCACGAAACTCCTCGTAGTAGCGGCTGCGCGCGTACTGCAACGACTGCAATCCGTCGAGCGTGTGGCACCCAGGCTGCTGGTCGAGGCCGGTGTTCTTGTCGCGGGTCGGATAGAGAAAGCACACCTCGGTACCGCCGACAGCGTCGACGAGATCCTTGAAGCCGGTGAAGTCGATGTCGACGACGTGGTGGATCGGGATCCCGAACTCCTGGGTGATCGTGGAGGTCAGCACGTCGGTGCCGTCGCTGTACGCGGAGTTGATCCGGTTCGCGCCGTCCCGGCCGGCGATGTTCACCCAGAGGTCGCGAGGGAGGCTGACGATCGACGCCCCGTTGCCGTCCTCCTCCTGGCGCAGGATCATGATCGTGTCCGACCGTCGACCCGACACAGCGTTCACATCGCCGATCCCGCCGAAGTCGGCGTCGTTCGGGTCGGCGTTCTCGCGGGTGTCCGAACCGATGAGGAGGTAGTTCTGGGCCGGTCCGTCCTGCGGCGTGAGAGCCAGCTCGAGACCTTCGATGCGTTCGATGTCCGACGTTCGGGCATTCGCTGCCCGGATCACCCCGAACGCGCCGACCGCGCCGACCACGACGGCAAGCAGCACTGCCATGGGCGCGGAGCTGCGCCGACGATGGCGGACGGGGGAAGTCATCCGGGAAACGCTACTGCTGGTCTCGCCAACCGCTACGTCACCTCTCCGTCATGCAGAGGCGTCGCGCACGTGGACGACATCGCCGACGTCCAACTCGTGGCGCTGACCAGCGGCGTCGACCACGACGAGGCGACCCGACTCGTCGACATCGATCGCCTGCCCCTCCAGAGCCTCCGCAGCGCCGGGCAGTTCCACCCTGACCGAGCGGCCGATCGTGAACAGAGCGTCGCGGTATCGGCGGGCGACGTCGTCCGACAGGGCATCGAACTCCTGCAGGACAGCGTGGAGCAGGAGTGCGGGGGTGACTGTTGCGGCGGTCGCGACCTGCGCGACGGAGACGGCCCCGTCGGGAGCCCAGCCCACGTTGAGGCCGAGCCCGACGACCACGGAGTCGCGCCCCGGCACCCGCTGAGCCAGGATCCCTGCAAGCTTGCGGTCGCCGATCAACACGTCGTTCGGCCACTTGAGCCCGACGGCGACGGCCACCTCGGGGTCGACGAAACGCCGCACCGCAGCCACGGCTGCAAGCCCCACCCGGTGGGTCACCTCGACGGGCACCAATGGAAGTGGTGCGACGACCATCGACACCAGCAGGTTCGCACCGGGTGGCGCGTCCCATCGCCGATCGAGGCGTCCCCGGCCCGCCGTCTGGTGAGCAGCGGCGAGCACGGCGCGGTTCGTCGCGCTACCGGCGAGAACCGCCTCGATCAGGTCGGAGTTCGTGCTGGTGGTCTCGGCGACGTGACGTACGTCCCAGCCTGCGGGCCACGCCATCGAAGTCCAGATGTCTCCGTCGGCGCTCACGGCCCCTACATTGGCACCCGTGCTCAAGAAGATCCTGATCGCCAATCGTGGCGAAATCGCCGTTCGAGTCATCCGCGCCGCCCGAGAGATGGGCATCCCCACGGTGGCGGTGTATTCCGAACTCGACCGCGAGGCACTCCACGTGCGCCTCGCCGATGAGGCGTATGCGCTCGGTGGTCAGACCGCCGCCGAGAGCTACATCAACACCGACGTCATGCTCGAAGTGATCAAGCGCAGCGGCGCCGACTCGGTGCACCCCGGCTACGGGTTCTTCTCCGAGAACGCCGAATTCGCCCGGGCGATCGCCGAGTTGGGCGTCGAGTTCATCGGCCCACCTCCGACCGCCATGGACGAGATGTCCGACAAGGTGTCGAGCCGCCTCGCTGCGATCCGCGGTGGCGCCCCGGTCGTTCCCGGCACCACCGAGTTCGCACAGGGTCCCGACGAGATCAAGGCCTTCGGCAACGAGTTCGGCTGGCCGGTGTGCATCAAGGCCGCCTTCGGTGGCGGCGGTCGCGGTATGAAGGTCGTGCAGACCGAGGCCGAGGTCGATGATGCAATGGCCAGCGCCCAGCGCGAGGCCAAGGCGTTCTTCGGGCGCGACGAGGTGTACGTCGAGCGCTACCTCACGTGGCCCCGCCATGTCGAGATCCAGCTGGTCGGCGACAAGCACGGCAACTGCGTGTGGATCTCGTCGCGTGACTGTTCGGCGCAGCGTCGCCATCAGAAGCTCGTCGAAGAAGCCCCGGCACCGAACCTGCCCGAAGGTGTCGAGCAGGCGATGGGCGAAGCGGCGGTCAAGGCTGCCAAGGCGGTCGGCTACTACGGCGCCGGCACCGTCGAGTTCATCTTCCAGGACGGTGACTTCTTCTTCCTCGAGATGAACACCCGACTCCAGGTCGAGCATCCCGTCAGCGAGATGATCACCGACATCGACCTCGTCGAGTGGCAGATCCGTGTCGCGTCCGGCGAAGAGCTGCCGATGACGCAGGCCGAGGTCGACGCCGCCCGTCGCGGCCACTCGATCGAGATCCGCATCAACGCCGAGGACGTCGCCGAGGGCAAATTCCTCCCGTCGCCCGGCCCGATCACGAAGCTGCTCGCGCCTGACGGGTTCGGTGTCCGTTTCGACTCCGGCTACCACACCGGCGACGAGATCAGCCAGTACTACGACAACCTCGTCGGCAAGCTCGTCGTGTGGGGACGCGACCGTGACGTGGCGATCGCCCGCACGATCCGGGCGCTCGACGAACTCATCGTCGAAGGTGTGGCGACCACGATCCCCGCCGACCTCGCCATCTTGAAGCATCCCGATTTCGCTGCGGTCACGCACTCGACGAAGTGGGTCGAAGAGGTGCTCGACCTCACCGGTGTCGGTGGCAAGGCGGACAGCAGCGTTCCCGAATCCGACGACGACGACGACGCCGAGCCGAAGGTCAAACGCTCGACGACCGTCGAGGTCAACGGCAAGCGCTTCGACGTCAACATGTGGGTACCCGAGTCGCCCGCCGTCGCTGTCGGCGCGGCGCCCGCCAAGGAAGAAGAAGAAGCACAGCTCCGGCAGCGGCGGGGGCGGCGGCGTTGCGTCCGGTTCGGTCGAGGCGCCGATGCAGGGCACGATCGTGAAGGTGCTGGTCGAAGTCGGTCAGGCCGTCGAGGTCGGCGCCGGCATCGTCGTGCTCGAAGCAATGAAGATGGAGAACCAGATCAACGCCGAGAAGGCCGGCACCGTCAAGGAGATCAAGGTCACCGCCGGCGACACCGTCGGTGGCGGCGACATCCTCGCCGTCATCGAGTAGCCGTAACGTTTGGTGTCAGACACCAAACGTTACGACGGTCACTCGGCGGCTTCGGACAGCGCTTCGCTCAGGGCCGGATGCACGAGGATGCTCTCGGCGAGATCGGTCACCGTCAGGCCGGCGGTGACGGCGACGGCGATCACCGAGATCAACTCGGCTGCCTGACGGCCGACGATCGAGCCACCGAGCACTTCACCGGTCGCCGGGTCGGAGATGATCTTCACGAACCCCTTGGTGTCGTTGTTGATCATCGCTTTCGCGGTCGACGAGAACGGCACTTTGGTGACCCGGATCTTGCGGCCCGAGCTGAACGCCTCGGCTTCCGCGAGGCCGACGTCGGCGATCTCGGGCTCGGTGAAGATCGCGGAAGCCGCCTTGTCGTAGTCGAGATGACGGTGGCTGCGGGTGTGGCCGCCCATGATGTGTTCGGCGATCTTGCGTCCCTGCATCGAAGCCACCGACGACAACGGCAACTTGCCGCTGATGTCCCCGGCGGCATAGATGTGCTCGACGTTGGTGACGCAGTGCTGGTTGATGTCGACGTAGCCCCACTGGTTGACCTCCACCCCGGCGGCGTCGAGGCCGACATCCTCGGTGTTGGGGATCGAGCCGATCGCCAGCACGGCGTGCGTCGAGGTGACCGACCTGCCGTCGTCGCAACGCACCGTGACATCGTCGTCGGTGCGTTCGATGGCCTCGGCGCGTGCACCCATCAAGAGCTTGACGCCGCGGCGCATGAACTCCTCTTCGAGCACGGCGGCGACCTCGGGGTCCTTGCCCGGCAATACCTGCTGGCGGCTGACGACGAGGGTGACCTTCGATCCGAACGACGAGAACATGTGGACGAACTCGACACCGGTGACGCCGGAGCCGACCACGGTGATGCTCTCCGGAAAGATCTTCGGCGGGTAGCAATCGCGGGTGGTGAGGATTCGATCTCCGTCGGGCTGGCACCACTCGGGGATGCGCGGCCGCGACCCGGTCGAGACCAGCGCGGCGTCGAACTCGATCGTCTCGGTGCCGTCGGGTCCGACAACCTCGGCTGTGTGGGGGCCGGTGAAGCGCCCGGTGCCACGCATGATTCGGACGCCCTGGCTCTCGAGCAGCGCCGTCGTGTTGTCGCTCATCGTGTTCTTGACCCACTCGATGCGCCCGGTGAGCGTGCCCACGTCGACGGTGGTGTCGACGTCCTCCAGGCCCATCCCGCCGATCGCGCGGGTACGACTGATCGCTCGCCCCGTGGCGATCATCGACTTCGACGGGATGCAATCCCACAGGTGAGCGGCCCCGCCGACGACGTCGCGCTCGACCATCACGACCTCGGCGCCCAGACGTGCTGCGGTGGTGGCGGCGATATTGCCGGCGGGGCCACCGCCGATGATCAGGAATCGCGTGGCCATCAGTGCTCCCCGACGGAGAGCCCGTCGTCGGCGTACAGGCGGGCCGCACCGACCTCGGAATTGTCGAGCGTGAGTGCACCCGTGGCGACGTTCGGGCAGAACCGCGACGGATACGCGAGCTGATCGCGGCGTTCGCCGACCCACTCGAAGTGCATGCCGTCCGGCGTCAGGAAGTTGCCTCCCCAGGCGAACCCGTATTTGCGGAAGATCTGCACGGTGCGACAGTCCATGTCCGGCGGTGCGCAACCCTGACAGGAACCCTGGGTGTTGGTGTCGATCGCCATCCCCCAGGAGTGACGGCTGAGGAACCCGAGCGAGCTGTTGGGCGTGAGGCGGTTGAACCGTGCGAGATGGCAGCCGCCGTAGGTGTTCGCGTCGGCGACGTCGATCGTGCCCCCGAGCCCAGCGGCGGCGACCTCCGCGAGTGCTGCCTGGATCGGCCGGTTTGACGGCTGTTGTGGCAACGCGCGCGAATCGGGATCGACCCGTTCAGCAGCTCGCGACCCGCCGGCAGGTGGGCATTGACCCACGCGTCGTCCTGGCTGACCGAGCCGTTGGAGTTCACCCGGTACGCGAACTCGCCGAGCGTCGCCTTGGTCTGTGCCATGCCGATCGTGTCGTCGGGATCGGCAGGATCCCAACTGCGTCGGATACGCACTGACGTCGACACGAGGCCGTTCGCCGCGAGGGAGCCGTCGATGGCAGCCCGCGACGCGAACCCCCAGAACACCACGCGACTCAACTGCCCAATGCCCAGCCGGTCGCCACCCTGGGTCGACATCAGGAACTCGGTGCCACCCACCTTGTCGTCAGGGAGAACAGCCGCGATCCGGAACCAGACGCCGGCACCCGACGCCGACACCAACAGTACCGAGTCGCCCGCCTGGGCACCGCGCAGGCTGGCCGACAGCGCACCCATCACGAGTGCATCGGGAGCAAGGTGCTGGGAGACGTCGCGGCCCATCGTGCGGCCGATCACGTCGGGGGGGAGCACCGTGGTGCCCATGGGATACGCGAACCCTGCCTGTGGCGCCTGCACGACGGTGTTGCCGCGGTACAGCCCGACCATGCCGACGCTGGCGGACCGGCCGAAACCGAACGAGGCGCCGGCCCCGCGGGCGGCATCGATGGCCCGTTGAGCGACGTCGGAGCGCAGTTCACCGGAGTTGTAGACGGTGACCACGTCGGTGGCGACCGGGGTGACGGGCACCGCGTGTTGGGTGACGGTTGCCGGCCCCGTGATCGAGCCGTCGGGTCCGAGTGCCAAGACGGGGAGGCCGATCCCCAGTGCGAGCAGTGACACGAGGAGGATCTTGATCGGAGCGCGCACGCCCCAAGAGTACGGTCTGCATCGATCGATCGGACGGCACCGCAGAACCGAACGCGCAGCGGTCGGATCGTTTGGATACCGTCGGGTCACCGTGAGCACCGACGATTCGACCGACACATCACCGACCGGGAGCGGACTCGCCGCGGAGAAGGCCCGCCGACTGGCGCAGGTCGACGACCTGCGCGCGGCTGGCGTCACCCCCTACCCGTATCGGTTCGATCGCAGCCACACCGTGGCCGATGTCCGTGCGGGGTGGGGCGAACTCGACGATGGCACCGAGACCGAGGACGCCGTGGCGGTGGCGGGGCGCATCATGCTGTTGCGCGATTCGGGCAAGCTGGTGTTCGCCACGATCCGCGACCGTTCGGGCGACCTCCAGTTGTTCATCTCGAAAGCGGTCGTCGGCGACGAGGCGTTCGCTGCCATCAAGCGGCTCGACCTCGGCGACTGGGTCGGCGTCCACGGCACCGTGATGACCACTCGCAAGGGCGAACTGTCGGTCAAGCCCGAGACCGTCGAACTGCTGGCGAAGGCGGTGCGGCCGTTGCCCGACAAGTGGCACGGACTCAGCGACGTCGACACCCGGTTCCGTCAGCGCTACGCCGACCTGATCATGAACCCCGAGGCGCAACGGGCGTTCGAGATCCGCCACGAGATCATCGCCAGTTTCCGGCGCACGCTGCACGAGCGCGGGTTCATCGAAGTCGAGACCCCAGTGCTGCACGCCGAGGCCGGCGGCGCGCACGCCCGTCCGTTCACCACGCATCACAACACGCTCGACCTGCAGCTGTACCTGCGCATCGCGCTCGAGCTGCACCTGAAGCGGCTCATCGTCGGCGGGATGGAGCGGGTGTTCGAGATCGGGCGGATCTTCCGCAACGAAGGGATCTCCACTCGCCACAACCCCGAGTTCACGATGATGGAGCTCTACCAGGCGTTCGGCGACTGGAACGACGTGATGGACATCAGCGAGGTGCTGGTCACACAGGCCGCGCGCGATGCGATCGGCACGACGGTGGTCTCGATCCGCGACCAACAGGTCGACCTCGCCGAACCGTGGCCGCGGGTGCGAATGGTCGACGCCGTGTCCGACAAGGCCGGTCGCCCGGTGCATCCGAGTCAGCCGATCGACGAGCTGCGGGCGCTCGCCGAGGAACACGGCATCCGCTGGGAGGCCCGCTGGGGCGGCGGCAAGCTCGTCGAGGAGCTGTTCGAGGCGTTGTGCGAGGCCGACATCGTGCGTCCGACCTTCGTCACGGGCCATCCGACCGAGATCTCGCCGCTGGCGCGGGTCGATCGAGACGATCCGTGGCTGACGGAGCGTTTCGAGATCTTCGTCGACTCGCGCGAGTTGGGCAACGGCTACTCGGAGCTGAACGATCCCGTCGAGCAGCGCGCTCGATTCGAGGACGAACAGGCCGCCAAGGATGCGGGCGACCACGAAGCGGGATCGGTCGACGAGGACTACATCCGAGCACTCGAGTACGGCATGCCGCCGACCGGAGGGTTGGGCATCGGCATGGACCGTGTGGCCATGCTGTTGGCCGGAGTCGACTCGATCAAAGAAGTGATCCTGTTCCCGACACTGCGACCGGAGGTTTGGTAGATGGCACGGATGGCATGGGGCGCAGGCCTCGCGACGATCGCGGCGGACGGCTCGGTACTCGACACCTGGTACCGGTGGCTCGGCTGGGGTGAGTACGGTGACGACGACTGCCCGAGCGACGACATCGAATCGCAGCTCGGGATGCGCGACCTTGCCGACGACGTGCGCAACGTCACGGTCCGCCCGGTGCGCCTGACGATCGATGTCGACGAGGCTCCGGCGTCGGCGTCCGACGCCTACCTGCGGTTGCATCTGCTGTCGCACCGGCTGGCGGCACCGCGCACGCTCAACATGGACGGCACGTTCGGCGCCTTGAACAACGTGGCATGGACGAGTATCGGCCCGATCGCCGTTGCCGAGATCGACGACGTGCGGATGAACCTGCGCAAGCAGGGCCACGTGATCACCGTGCACGGCCTCGACAAGTTCCCGCGCATGACCGACTACGTCATCCCGTCAGGTGTGCGAATCGCAGACGCCGACCGTGTGCGCCTCGGCGCGCACCTCGCCGAGGGCACGACGGTGATGCACGAGGGGTTCTGCAACTTCAACGCCGGCACGCTGGGCGTGTCGATGGTCGAGGGGCGGATCTCCGCCGGCGTGATCGTCGGCGACGGCAGCGACATCGGCGGCGGCTCGTCGATCCAGGGCACGCTCTCGGGCGGCGGCACCGAGCAGATCACGGTCGGCGAGCGGTGCCTGCTCGGCGCGAACGCTGGCATCGGCATCAGCCTCGGCGACGACTGTGTGGTCGAGGCGGGCTTGTACGTGACGGCGAGCACGCCCGTGCTCACCCCGCACGGCGTCGTCAAGGCGCGGACGCTCTCGGGCCAGGACAGGATGATGTTCATCCGTGACGGCCAGAGCGGAAAGGTCGTCGCCCGCGCCCGCCTCGGCAGCTGGGGCGCCCTCAACGACGACCTCCACTCCGGCCAGTAATTTCACCAGGGGTCAGACCCCTGCTGCAATCGGTAGCGTTCGGGCGATGGGAAAGACCGACGAGTTCGGGGAGCCGGTCGAGATCGACGCCGGCGGCCGAACGATCGCGATCACCAATCCGCACAAGGTGATGTTTCCGTCGGTCGGGCCCGCGAAGGAGCCCCGGACGAAGCTCGACCTGGCCCGTTACTACGTCGCAGTCGGCGGCGCGTTGATGCCGACAGTGCGCGATCGGCCGGTGCTGTTGGAGCGCTACCCGAACGGGGTGCGCGAGAAGTCGTTCTTCCAGAAGCGGATCCCCGATTCGGCGCCGGACTGGCTGTCGACGACGACCGTCGAGACGATCAACGGGACGCCGTCGCGGGCGCTCGTGATCGCCGATCTGGCGCACGTGTTGTGGGCGGTGAACATGGGCGTGCTCGGATTGCACGTATGGCCGTTCCGGGCCTCGACACCCGAGGACCACGACGAGATGCGCATCGACCTCGACCCCTCCCCCGGCGTCACGTTCGACATGGTCCGCGAATCGGCCGGCCACGTTCACGACCTGCTCGCGGAGCTGGGGATGATCGGGTTCCCCAAGACGACCGGCAGCAAGGGCATCCACGTGTACGTGCGGGTGGAACCGGGGTGGGACTCATTCGCCGTCCGCGGCGCCGTGATCGCGCTCGGGCGCGAACTCGCTCGCCGGCATCCCGACCTGGTCACCGACAAGTGGTGGAAAGAGGAACGCGGCACGCGGGTGTTCGTCGACTTCAACCAGAACGCGCCTCACAAGAACATGTTCGGTGCATGGGGCGCCCGACCGCGCGTCGGCGCCCAGGTGTCGACGCCGTTCGGATGGAACGAACTCGATTCGATCGATCCCGAGGCGATGACGATCGACACCGTCCCTGCCCGGCTCGCCGAGCGCGGCGATCCATGGGAACTGATGGACGACGCCCCGGTGTCGATCGCTGTGCTCGTGGAACGATTCGCTGCCGACCTCGCCGACGGGATTCCCGACTCACCGTGGCCGCCGGTGTATCCCAAGATGCCGAACGAGGCACCGAGGGTGCAGCCGAGCCGAGCCCGTCAGCCGCGCGGCGACTGACGCGGCGACCTCGCGGTGCTGCTTCGGCCGGCGGGCACCGGCTCGATCGACACCTCTGCGGCGCGCCCGACCACGAGGAGTCCGAGGAGCACGGCACCGACGCCGAACCTCCCGAGCGGCGAAATCGTCTCGTCGAGCACGAGTGTGGCGAGCAGCGTTGCGGTGAGCGGCTCGGCGAGCACCAATGTCACCGTGGTCGCCGACGTCAGGCGGCGCAGTCCATAGCCGAACAGGAGATATGCCAACCCGGTTGCGGCAACACCCAAGTGCACTGCCATCAGGACGCCGTCGCCGGTGGCGATCCACCCGAACGGCTCGCGCGCAGCGAGCACCGACACCACGGTCGCACCCACCGTGAACGGCGCGGCGAGGGCAAGGGTCGGCGCCACACCCGAACTCATCGTCGACTTCGCCGTCACCGAGTACAGCGCGTACCCCGCTCCGGCAGCCAGAGCGAGCACCACCCCGAGGCCGTCGACGGCATCGGCAGCTGACGTCTCCGACGACTTGCTGGCGACGAGCAGGGCGCCGCCGCCGACCGTCACGAGCGTGCCCATGAACCATGCTCGACTCGGACGAACCGAACGCCACGCCCACTCCATGGCTCCCGCACAGAACGGTCCGACCCCGATCGCCACGACGGTTCCGATGGCGACGCCCGTGCGGTCGACCGCGAGGAGGAAGGCCGGCGTGTAGACGGCCACGCCGACACCACCCACGACCATCAGCCGCCAGTGGGCACTCGCCGCCGCGGTGATCTCGGACAGGGACGGCCCCGCGACCGCAATGGCGAGCCAGAGCACAGCGGTGCCGACCACGATGCGCTCCGCGCCGACTCCCAGTGGAGTTGCTGCATCCGGGCCGAGCGCCTGGGCTGTGCCTGCCGTCCCGAACAGCACGGCCGCCACGAGAACGGCTGCGATCGGTCGCGTCGTCGCTGGCACGGATCGGTTCTACCGCATCGGGCGACGCCGACCGCCGGTCCAGGAGCATGGGGAAGTATCGATCTGGCCATCGGCGTGCCATCCTGACGAACATGTCTGCGACGGAGGGCCACGATCGCTCGCGGTTCGACGAGCTCGCGGATCTCATCCGATCGCGGCGAACCTCGAGGTTCGTCGACCACGAGCGGGAGGTGCCGCTCGAGGTGATCGACGAATTGTGCGCGCTGGCGACGTGGGCACCGAACCACAAGAAGACATGGCCGTGGCGGTTCGCCGTGTTCACCGGTGACGGTCGCGCCCGGCTGGGCGGCACGATGGCCGACGAGATGGTACGGATCGGTTTCGGCGACGACGTCAAACGAGCCAAGACCCGCACGAAGTACCTGCGCACGCCCGCGACACTGGTCGTGGGCTGCGCGCCAGACGACAACGAGATGCTGCACGTCGAGAACCGCGACGCCGTCGCGGCCGGCATCCAGAACTTCCTGCTGGGCGCAACGGCTCTCGGCCTCGCCAGCTTCTGGTCGACGCCGGCGATCACCCGACCTCCCGCCGTCCTGGAGCTGTGTGGATTCGAACCCGACGATCGCCTCGTCGGCGTGATCTACCTCGGCTGGGCCGCTCAGGATGCGCCGATCCCCGAGCGTCCGCAGCCTCCGATCTCCCACATCTCGGAGTAGCCCGCGAGGGCGTTTTCGCCGACCGGGCCCGGTGCGGCGACAATGAAGGTGTGAGCACCCAGCAGACGATCGTGACGCTCGATGTCGAAGGGGTGCTCGTGCCGGAGATCTGGATCGCCGTCGCTGAACGCACCGGCATCGAGGGGCTGCGCCGCACGACACGCGACGAGCCCGACTACGACGTGCTGATGCGATACCGCCTCGACCTGCTCGACGAGCACGGGTTGACGATGTCGTTGATCGAGGACGTGATCGCCGGGTTGAAGCCACTCGACGGGGCCAGCGCATTCCTCGACGAACTGCGGACGCAGACGCAGGTCGTCCTGCTGTCGGACACGTTCGAGCAGTTCGCACGCCCACTGATGCAGCAACTCGGATGGCCGACGGTCCTGTGCCATCGCCTCGTGGTCGCCGACGACCGCATCGTCGACTACCGCCTGCGCCAGCCGAACCAGAAGCAGCACGCCGTCGAGGCGCTGCGGGCGCTGAACTACCGGGTGATCGCCGCGGGCGACAGCTACAACGACACCACGATGCTCGGCGCCGCCGACGCGGGATACCTGTTCCACGCCCCGGCCAACGTGATCGCCGAGTTCCCCCAGTTCCCGGCGCTCGACACATACGACGCACTTCGCGCCGCCATCAGTTCGCATCTCTGATCGACCGCAGGGCCCGATGGCCCTGGCATCTCGGTCGGCGGTGAAGCACATTGGAGTCGTGCCGCAGGTCGCAGCATCGCTCGGGCTGACGTCGAACGATGCCGCGCGTCGACTCGCCGACGTCGGCCCCAACACACTGCCCGAGGCGGCCGCCACGCCCGTGTGGAGGAATCTGCTCGACCAGCTGACTCACTTCTTCGCGGCGATGCTGTGGGCGGCAGGAATCCTCGCCATCATCGGCGGCCTGCCCGAGTTGGGCATCGCCATTTTCGTGGTGATCGTCGTCAATGGGCTGTTTGCGTTCGCCCAGGAGTACCGAGCGGAGCAAGCGGCGCAGAAGCTGCGCGATCTCCTCCCCCGCCAGGCGACGGTGGTGCGCGACGGGCTGCAACTGCTGATCGATGTCGGCGACGTGGTGCCCGATGACCTCGTGTTGCTCAGCGACGGCGACCGTGTCGCAGCCGACATGCGATGCGTCGAGAGCCATGGCCTGCTGATCGACACCTCGACACTGACCGGCGAGAGCGTGCCCGATGCCGTCGGGATCGACGATGATCTACGCGCCGGCACGTTTGTCGTGGAGGGAGAGGGACGCGCTGTCGTGACGGCAACCGGGGCTGCGACCGAGTTCGCCCGGATCGCGGTGTTGACACAGGGGACGATCCGACCAGACACTCCACTGACGAGAGAGCTGCACCGCCTCGTGCGGACGATTGCCAGGATCGCGGTCGGAGCCGGCGCGGGATTCTTCCTGCTCACGCTGCTGCTCGACACGCCGCCATCGGACGGTTTCCTTTTCGCCATCGGTATCACTGTGGCACTCGTCCCCGAGGGTCTGCTCCCGACCGTGACGCTGTCGTTGGCGATCGGAGCGCAACGCATGGCGGCCGAACACGCACTCGTTCGCCGCCTCGAATCCGTCGAGACGTTGGGTTCGACCACGTTCATCTGCACCGACAAGACCGGCACCCTCACCCAGAACCGGATGCGCATCGTCGAGGTGTGGACACCGGTGGGCATCCTGCGGCGCGGTGGCGTCGGCTACGAACCCGACGGGGAGATCGAGCCGCGTGACGACGAACTCGTGGGACGGGCGCGAGATGCTGCACTCGTCGCACGCGAGTGTTCGCACGGGCGCGCCGTTCGCGACGACGACGGGAAGTGGGTCCCACGGGGCGACCCGATGGAAGCCGCGATCGACTCGATGGCAACGCAACTCGTCGGAGGGCCGATCGTCCGCGAGGCGGCGTTGACGCGGTTCGCGTTCGACCCTCGGCGGCGACGATCATCGGTCGTCACCCAACACCGGGTCATGGTGAAGGGCGCTCCCGATGCGGTGTTCGAACGGTGCCGCATGGATGATTCCGTCCACGAAGCGGCAACCGCAGCACTCCACGACCTCTCCGAGCGCGGCCTTCGCGTCCTGGCCGTCGCGACGCGTCGGGTGACCGGACCGAATCCGGTCACCGCGGACGACGCCGAACGAGACCTGGAACTCCTTGCACTGCTCGGCTTCGAGGACCCCCCGAGACCCGAGGCGCGCGACGCGCTCGCCGCTTGTCGGGTGGCGGGAATCAAGGTGGCGATGATCACCGGCGACAGCGCCCAGACCGCGACCGCTATCGCCGACGAGACGGGTCTGCGCCCAGTGGACGGACTGGTACTCATCGGCGCCGAACTGCCCGACGACGAGCAACTGCTCGCGTCACTCGTCGACCGCGACGGGGTCGTGATCGCCCGCGTCACGCCCGAGGACAAGTTGCGCATCGCTCGAGCGCTGCAGTCGCGAGGCCACATCATCGCGATGACCGGCGATGGCGTCAACGATGGTCCCGCGCTGCGTGAGGCCGACATCGGGATCGCGATGGGTGCGAGCGGTAGCGACGTCGCCCGCGAGGCCGCCGACCTGGTGCTGCTCGACGACAACTTCGCCACCATCGTCGCGGCCGTCAAGCAGGGTCGGGCGACGTTCGCCAACGCCCGGCGATTCCTGACCTACCACTTGACGGACAACGTGGCGGAGCTGACTCCGTTCGCCATCTGGGCGCTGTCGGGTGGACGCTTCCCGCTGGCACTCGGCGTGCTGCAGATACTGGCGCTCGACATCGGCACCGACACACTGTCCGCGGCGGCGCTCGGTGCTGAGTCGGCGGGGCCACACGTGATGACCCAGCCGCCCAGCTCCGGCCGCCTGCTGAACCGCACGGTCGCGCAGCGGGCGTTCGCTGTACTGGGGCCGACCGAAGCCTTGTTCGAGATGACGGCCTTCGTGGTCGCGCTCTGGATCGCAGGCTGGCGCATCGGCGACGCGTTCCCGACCGGAGCCCCGCTCTACGCAGCGTCGGGGGCGGCGTTCTTGACCGTGGTGGTCTCGCAATCGGCGAATGCGTTCGCGTGTCGCAGCGTCCGGCGACCGGCGTGGGAACTCGGATGGCTCACGAACCGGTTCCTGCTCGTGGCGATCCTGATCGAAGTTGCGTTTGCGGTCGCAGTGATCGCCATTCCTGCGGCTGCCCGTCTCCTCGACCAGGACTGGCCGCCCGCGGCAACCTGGATCGTGATCGTCGCCGCGGCGCCCGCGGTCGTACTCGTCGACGCCGCGTGGAAACGGACGATCCGTCGATCGTCTCGCCGCTGAGCCCGGCGACGGAGTCGGCAATCTCGAACATCGGGCCGGCCGAGAAATCCGGGCAGCTGTGCCACAGTTCGCAGTGGTGAGACGTCGTAGTGGGTGTGATGACAGATCCCGACTGCGACCTCGCGCCTGATCCTGGCGCAGCGCTTGCTGCGCTGTACGAGGTGGAGTGGCCCAGGCTCCTACGTGTCGCGTACCTCCTGACCGACTCGTTGCCGACGGCGGAGGAGATCGTGCAGGACGCATTCGTGCGCCTCCAGTCGACCCGCACACCGGTGTCCAATCCGGGCGGCTACCTGCGCACGACCGTGGTCAATGCGTGCCGGGACGTCCATCGACACCGTGCGGTGGTCCGCCGCACCCCCCTGCCCACGGCAGGTTCGATGACCGACGAGCACGACGAGTTGTTCGATGCGCTCGCCGCACTTCCGTGGAGGCAACAGGCGGCGTTGGTGTTGCGCTTCCACGTCGACCTGTCCGATGCCGAGATCGCCACCGCGCTCGGCTGCCGCCAGAGCACGGTGCGATCGATCGTCCACCGAGCCCTCGCCACGCTGCGAAAGGACCTGCAGTCATGACCCTCGATCTCGACGACCGGCTGCGCGACCACTACGAGCGACGCACCGCCGACCTGCCGACCCGCGGACCGGGCCTCGATGCATCGCCACTGGTCGTGCTCGATCAGGACAGCCCGGCCACGCCATCGTGGGGACGTATGGCGGTGATCGGAACGGCTGCAGCCGCGGTGATCGTCGGACTGGTGGTTGTCGCTGGTGTCCGTTCGAACGACGACGCTCCCGCTGCGTCGGAGTCGAGCGCACCCGCGCCGCTCGAGCCGGAGCAGACCCTGCCCGACTCGGCGAACCTCAGCGACGTGGTCCCGGCGACCGTGCTCGCGACCGAACCGACCGACTGGTACCGGCTCGCTCCCGACCTGGCGGTGTCGTGGTATCAGCCTCCCGCCGGTGTCTCGATGCTGTGCTGGCGCACACCAGCCGGCCAGGACTGCATCGAGGACACCGGCGCCGGCACGCTGCCGCTGACGGTCCCGACGGCCGGCAACCAGACACTCATCATCGGACTCGGGGACGCCGACTCCGACCAACTCGATCTGGTGCTCGACGACGGCACCGTGCTGTCGGCACCGATTGAACGAGATGACCAGATCGGCTGGGGTGTCAGCCGCTTCGACATCCCGTTCGGCCGCACAGTCTCGAGCGTCGGCAGTTCAGCGTCGACCGCGGCGAACCCGGTCGAGGTGAGCGGCGCGACGCTTCCGCCGGCGGGCGACCTGAACGAGATCCCGATCACGATCGCTGCCGGGCCACAGCTGAGCTACTGGCGGTGGTTCGCCGACCTCGACATCTCCGAACGCCAAACTGCGGCGGGGGGCACCGAGCTGTGCTGGCGCACTCCTGCCGGCACCGGCTGCATCGACGACGACTTCGCGTCGCCGGACGTCGGACTGATCCCCACCGACGGCGCCACGATCGTGCTCGCACGACCGGCGCTTGTGCCGATCGTGCGAGCACCGAGCGACCCGAGCGACCCGAGCGACCCGAGCGACCCGAGCGACCCGAACGCACCGAAGTTCGAACTCGGTCCGAACCCGACCAAGGTCGTCGCGACGCTGTCGGATGGCACGACCGTGGCCGTGGACCTCACCTACGGCGACGAATTCGGCCCCGGCTGGGTGCGCATCCCGACGCCCGGCGCGCTGACCGTGACCAACGCTCGGTCGGAGTAAGCTCGAACATCTTTTCGATTCTTGCTTGTTTCTCGATCGTATGTTTGCTATCATGGCTCCATGTTGGCCACCGTTGTCGATCAGCTCTCCGAGCTCGACGATGGTGCGCTGACCGAGCGCTTCCGAGATCTCGAACTCGAGCAGCGTCGTCTTGTCGCCGAGATGGCTGCGCTCATCAACGAGGGCGAGCGCCGCAACATCGCTGCGGTCGACGACCACCACTCGATGAAGGGCTGGCTCAAAGCGAACGCGAACTGGTCCAATGGTCACGCCGCCCGAGCCCGCAAGCTCGCCAAGGCGGTCGCTGCACTCCCCGAGATCGGTGAGGCGCTGCTCGACGGCCGCATCGGCGTCGATCAGGCCGACGAACTCGCGAGCGTGCACGCCAACCGCCGCGTCGCCAAACAACTGCCCGCTTCGATCAACATCCTCGTCGAGAACGCCGAACAACTCTCATTCGAAGACTCCCGCACCTGCCTGTCGCGCTGGCAGATGCTCGCCGACCTCGACGGCGCCAACCGCGACCACGAGCTCTCGCACGAGCGACGCGCGGCGACAGTCGCCGAAGTCGACGGGGCATTGTTCCTTCGGGCGACCGGCGGCACAGCCGAAGTCGCCGCCGAGATGGAGGCGATCTTCCGGCAGGCCCTCGAACGCGAATTCCGTGCCGACGTCGCCGAACGCACCCGCCTCCACGGCCCCGATGCGCCCGCCTCGCTGCTGCCACGCACCGACGCGCAACGTCGCTTCGACGCGATGGTGTCGATCTTCCGTCGCTCGGTTGCCGTCGCTCCCGGCGCCAAGGCGCCGATGCCGTTGGTCAACATCGCCGTCGACCACCGAACCTTCGAAGAGGGACTCGCCGACCTCGGCCTGATTCCCGAGCCGACCGACCTCGCCGACGTCGACCTCTCGCAGCGACGCTGCGAGACCACGAGCGGCACCCCGATCCTCCCGTCGGTTGCCGTTCAGGCGGCACTGCAGGGCCACATCCGCCGAGTCGTGTTCGACTCCGCCGGCGTCGTCACCGAACTCGGCCGCAAGCGGCGTCTCTTCACCGGCTCCGCTCGCGAAGCCGTCCTCCTCATGGCCACCCGCTGCGACTTCCTCGGCTGCGACGTGCCCGGCGCCCACACCCAGATCGACCACCTCGACGAATGGGAACGTGATGGCGGCAACACCGACCCGGCCAACGGCGGGCTCGGCTGCGGCAGCCACAACCGAGCGAAACACCGCAAGTACACGGCGAAGCGGCACCGCAACGGCACCGTCGTGCATTACCGATGCGACGGCACCCCCATGCTGCCCGTCGGTCGACGACACCCCGACGAGCTTCCGGACCCGCCTGGTCCACCAGATCTGATTGCCGAAACCGACGTGCAAGAACTCACTCGGCTCGTCCGAGCACGAGTCGGCGAACTCCGCCCTGCCGCCTGAACTGGCCGCCGACGCTCGATGGCTCGCAAGTATCGCCGTGATCCGTCATCTCCGAGTTTCGTACTGCTCGACACCGCGCAGCACCACCGGCAGCAGCAACCCGACGAGCACGAGGATGCTGCCGCTGACGAAGATGGCCGAGCGCACGCCGAACTGGTTGGCCAGCAGCCCGCCGACGAGCGCGCCGAAGGGCATGCCGAGGTACACCAGGAAGCGGTAGCTGGCGCCGACTCGGCCGAGCATCTCGTCGGGAATCAACCGTTGGCGCAGCGCCAACGTCAAGACGTTCCACACCATCACCGACGCGAGCGACACCGCCGACAGCGCACCGACGAGCACCGGCGATGAGGTCAACGCCATCAACCACGTCGACGCACCTGACCCGATCACCGAGATCGGGAGCGTGCGCCGCAGCGGGAACCGCTTGAAGCGCGGCGCGATCAACGAGCCGGCGATGCCACCCAGCGCGCCGGGCACGAGCAACAGGCCGTACCCGAAGTCCGACAGCTCGAGGGTGTCGGTGGCGAAGATGACGAACACGGCATTCCCGATGAACGACGCCGTGCCGAGCGCCGTCGACACCAACGCAAGGGTGCGCAGCAGCCGGTGGTTCCACAGCCACCTGATCCCCTCGGCGAGGCTCTCGCGCATCGACGGACGCTCGACGGTCGACGATGTCGACGCGGGCTTGGGCGATAGCTCCCGCTCATGAATCCCATCACCAGCGCGGCGCCGGCGAACGTCGCGGCGTCGACCCCGAACGGCGCAGCGATCGCCAGACCGAACAGCAACCCGCCGAGTGGTGGGCCGACCAGGTCGTTCATCGCCAGCTCGGTCGAACCGAGCCGCCCGATCGCGCGTTCGAGGTCATGGCTCTGGACCGTCGCAGGCACCATGGCCATACTCGAACTGTCGACGACCGCCTCCGCCGAAGCGAGCAGCATCGAGACGACGTAGATCACCACGATCGACGCCCGGTCGAACACAATCGCACCGACGAGGACCGCCATGACGCCCGCACGGGCGATGTCCAGGCGCATTCGCAGGAGACGCCGGTCGAAACGGTCGGCCCAGGCTCCGCCCGGCAGGATGAAGAACAACCACGGCAGGCGCTGCGCCACCGTGACTCCCGCGATCAAGCGAGGATCGGACGTCACCGAGGTGGCGAGCAACGGCATCGCCACCAGGCGGAGGCCGTCTCCGAGGTTCGACAGCGCGGTGGCAGCCCAGAGCAGCCGGAAGTTGTACGACAGGGGCGAACCGAACCGTCCGCTCCGACGCGCCGAGCGCACCATTGCCGGCGACGGGCGTTCGAAGCCGCCG
Source organism: Ilumatobacteraceae bacterium (assembly GCA_963774765.1). GTDB lineage: Bacteria > Actinomycetota > Acidimicrobiia > Acidimicrobiales > Ilumatobacteraceae > Sva-07. The sequence continues at coordinate 594,499 of CAVZGP010000011.1, read as the reverse complement.
GTATCCACGCCGAGCGACTCGAGCGCCTGGTCGATCTCGTCGAGCGGATTGGACGTGTCCGCCGGATCACTCACGGGGTGTAGACGCCGAAGACCTCGCGCAGGGCATCGCTGATCTCGCCGAGGGTGGCGTCGGCGCGCAATGCGTCCTTCATGCTGTAGAGCAGGTTGTCGGTGCCCTTCGCCGAAGCCTTCACGGCGGCCAGCGCCGACTCGACCGCGGCCGTGTCGCGGTTCGCCTTGTACGCCGTGAGGCGGGCGATCTGGTTGCCCTCCAGCTCGGGGTCGATCGGGAAGACCTTCGGCTCGGCCTCGTCGTCCATCGTGAACTTGTTGACCCCGACGATGACGCGCTCGTCGTCGTCGATCGACTTCGTGTACTCGTAAGCGGCCTGCTCGATCTCGTCCATCTGGAATCCGGACTCGATCGCCGTGACTGCGCCGCCCATCTCGTCGATGCGCTCGATGTACTCCCAGGCCAACCGCTCGACCTCGTCGGTGAGCGACTCGACGAAGTACGAGCCTGCCAACGGGTCGGGGGTGTCGGCGACACCGGACTCGTAGCCGATGACCTGCTGGGTGCGCAGCGCCATCCGTGCCGCCTCCTCGGTCGGCAGGCTGAGCGCCTCGTCGAAGCCGTTCGTGTGCAAACTCTGCGTGCCGCCGAGCACCGACGCCATTGCCTGCAACGTCACGCGCATGATGTTGTTCATCGGCTGCTGCGCGGTCAGCGTCGAGCCGCCTGTCTGGGTGTGGAAGCGCAGCATCGACGACTTCGGATCCTGCGCGCCGAAGCGCCCGGTCATGATCGTGTGCCACATCCGACGACCGGCGCGGAACTTGGCGACCTCCTCGAAGAAGTTGTTGTGCCCGTTCCAGAAGAAGCTGAGGCGCGGCGCAAAATCATCGACGTCGAGGCCGGCATCGATCGCCGCCTGCACGTACGCGATCGCGTTCGCAAGCGTGAATGCGATCTCCTGCACCGCCGTCGATCCGGCCTCACGGATGTGGTAGCCGGAGATCGAGATCGTGTTCCAGTTCGGTACGTGCTTCGAGCAGTAGGCGAAGATGTCGGTGATGATCCGCATCGACGGCCGAGGCGGGTACACGTAGGTGCCGCGGGCGATGTACTCCTTGAGCAGGTCGTTCTGGATGGTGCCGCCGATCTTGTCGCTCGCCACACCGTTCTCCTCGGCGACGAGTTCGTACATCAGCAGCAGGATCGCGGCGGTCGAGTTGATCGTCATCGACGTCGTCACCTGGTCGAGGGGGAGATCGGCGAGCAGCAGCCGCATGTCCTCCATCGAGTCGATCGCCACACCGACCTTGCCGACCTCGCCCTCGGCACGCCCCGCGTCGGAGTCGTAGCCCATCTGGGTCGGCAGGTCGAAGGCACATGACAGCCCGGTCTGGCCGGCGTTCAGCAGGAACTTGAAGCGTTCGTTGGTGGCCTCGGCATTGCCGAACCCCGAGTACTGACGCATCGTCCAGAGCCGCCCGGTGTACATCGAGCCGTAGACGCCGCGTGTGTAGGGCGGCTTGCCGGGTGCACCGAGCTGCGTTGCGGGGTCCCAGCCGTCGAGGTCGGAGGCGTCGTAGAGCCGCTTGATCGGGATGCCCGAGTCGGTCTGCGGCAGGTTGTTCGCGTCAGCCATGGCGGCGATCGTATTGCAGGCCGACCGGCCAACCCTGATCGCCGCCGCTGGTGACGGTCACTCGGGGGAGAGGACCAGTTGCGGTGAACCGCGATCGATGTATGTGCCGTCACCGACCTTGCCGTCGTTGTTGCGGCCCCAGCAGTAGACCTGCGACTGATCACCGACGGCGCAGACGTGGAAACGCCCGGCCGCGAGGTACACGATCGGCGGGAGGCCGAGGACGGACTCGGCCGGGATCGAGGCGTACCGGCCGCACGACACCTGCGCATCGCTGTGCAACACACAGGTGAAATCGTCACCACCCACCACCTGCACCACATCGTCGAGCGCCAGACTGCCGGCGCCGACGAGATCGCTCGCTGTCGGACCGAAGTCCCTGCCCCAGCATTTCGCTTGGCCGTTCGGCCGCGTCGCGCAGGTGTTGGGGCCGTTCACCGACACCCCGTCGGCATCCGAGACGTCCACGACGTCGACCGCGCTGTTCGGCGAGTCGATGGTGGTTCCGTCGCCGAGCACTCCTCCGAAGTTCTTCCCCCAACAGCGAACACCTCCGGTCGATCTCAACGCGCAGCCATGGCTGTCCGAAATCGACATGGTGGCGGCGAGGTCGAGGTTGGCGACCCGCTCTGGAGTCGACCTGGTCCTGTCGTCGAATCCCCACCCCCAGCACCAGACGCTGCCATCGGCGAGCAGGGCGCAGGTCTGGCTGTAACTGGCGTCGATCTCGACGGCTTGCCCCGCCAACGCGACCCGCACGGCTGGCCACGCTCTCGTCGACTCGTAGGGACGACCAGTGGCCGCGAGGTCGAAGACGGTCATCGACGCCCAGCACCAGACGTCGCCGGCAGGTCGGATCGCACAGGTGTGGAACGAGCCGGTCGCAAGCTCCACCGCGTCGTCGATCGTGTTCAACTCGTACGGATCGGGACGGCGACCCAGATCGCCGCCGTAGACGGACACGTCGTCTTGAGGCAGCTCTCCCCAACAGGTCAGCGTGCCCACCTCGAAGAGCGCGCACGAAGAACGATCCGACAGATCGATGTCACGTGCTCGTCCGGTCTCCGCGAGGAAGTAGCCGGCGACGTCCACGACGAGATCGGTGCGGCCCGCGAGGTTGTAGACGTTCACCTTGCCACCGGCGCCGACCTTGGCGATCACGAGATTCGGCACGACCTCGTTGCCCCGCACGTTGAGATTCGACGCATTCGGTCGGACCGCACCCGTCGGCCAGACGGTGAGGAACGACGGGCCGGTCGGCTTGATCGCCGTGACGTTGAGCACCACCGCCGACACACCGAACTCCGGCACACCGGCGCGGCCGGTCACCTGGACCGCGACGGTCTGATCCCCACCGATGGTCTGCCCGCTGTTGACAGCTCCCGGTGGAACGAATTCACCCGGCCTGGTCTCGTAGATCCGCTGTGGAGCCAACGCCACGAACGTGCCGTCCGTGACGAAGTACCCAGCGACATCCACGATGACGTCGGTGTTTCCGCCGTGGTTGTAGATGGAGACCATCCCCGCCACGCCGAGCTTGGCGACCGCCAGGTTCGGGACCGTCTGGCCGGCCACCATGTTGAGATTCGACGCGGTGGGTCGCGACGCCCCGGTCGGGTACAGGGTGAGAAACGATGGTGCGGTCACGTTCGTCGCGGTCACGTTGAGCACCACCGAATCGACGTCCGAGTCCGGCACTCCTCCACGACCGAGAACGGGGAGGTCGATGCGACCCGTTGGGCCGAGCGGCACGCCCGGTCGTCCGAGCGGGTCGATCGTGGGGAATCCCGGCCGCGTGTCGAGCAGGCGCGCGGGATTCACGGGGGTGAACCCGTCCGACGACGGGACGTAGCCGGCGACATCGACGATCACGTCGACCCGGCCCGCGAAGTTGTAGATCTCGACGATTCCGTTCGCACCGACCTTCGCGACGACCAGATTGGGAACGGTCTGGCCCGCGACGAAGTTGAGGTTCGACGCGGTCGGTCGAGGTGCGGATGCGGGCCACACCGTGAGGTACGACGGCTGGGTCGGGTTGGTGACTGTCACGTTCAGGACCACGGCGGTCACGTCGGTGAGCGGGACGCCGCCCCGGCCGAGCACCCGGACGCCCAGGCTGGACCCGCCACCCAGAGGGACACCTGCCCACGCTCCGAGCCCATCGACCGTCGGCGTGCCCGGACGCGTGTCGAGCAACCGTGCCGGTACCACCGGCGTGTACCACTCCCTCGGCGTTGGCGGATCAGGTAGCGCCAGGGCCTGGGCCGACGCGACCGTCGAACGAGAGACCACGACCATCGCCGACATCGCGATGACCACCAGAAAGACCCACCCTCTGGCGCGTCGCACGGTGGGATGCTACTGCTCTCGCAACGGCGAGACACGATCCCAGAACCGATCGACCGGGACGTCATGGTACGTTCGATCGCGGCGACGAACGCGGGCCAGAGGAGGAGCAATGAAGCTCATGTGGGCGGCGGTGCCGATCGCGTTCGGCGGTATCGCAGCTGTCCTGGTCGCCGTGGATCGCGAGTCGCCAGACACCACCGATCCGGTCGCCACACTCGAACATCCACCGAGCACGCTCGTCGAGGCAACCACCACGACCACCACGACCACCACGACCACCACGAACCCACCGGAACCGGTCTCGCTGATCCACCCCATCGTCGACCCTGCCGTGTGCGAGCCGATCTCGGCAACCGGCGGGACTCCGTCAGGACTGCCACGCGACCCGCACTCCAACCTGCCACTGACGTTGTTCGCACAGCCGAGCGAGTTCCCGGTGCCGATCCAGGTCATCGGCGACCCCATCGACGGTCAGGCGAAACCGTTCGCGCTGCTCCAGCGATTCGTCGATCGTGAGCAGCAGTGGGTGTCGGCCGAGCCGAGCGAGTCGATCAACGGCATCGATGTGTCCGTCGGCACCTACGACAACGGCAACGGCCAAGCGGCATGGACACTGCCCGACGGCAGCACCGGGTACCTGCGGTCACGCGGACTCGATCGAGCGCAGCTGATCGCCATCGTCGCCCGGCTCGCGCCCCGGGGCGCCGATGCACCGATCCCGGGATTCGACGATGGGCCCGACGCGCCAGAAGACCTCCAGCTGATCGCCGAGGGGATGAACACCGACCCCCGCGAGACCACCTACGCCGGATCGCAGTGCCGGGTTCCGTCGACCGGATTCGTCTACCGCATCGGTGCGCTCACCGGCTCGCCCATCTTCACGTACGCGGCCGTGATCGACCGTCCCCCGCCCGTCGACGTCGGCGTCATCGGTGACTCGGTCGTGCTGATCTCGGGCGTCGACGACCCCCTGGCGCCCAGGGTCGATGATGCCGTCGAAGCCGACGAGGACGTGTGGCGTGATCTCCTGCTGGTCCCGGACCCCCAGTTCGACGGGTTGCAACCGATCGGCGGTGACTGGGAGGTGGTCGTCGAGCTCGTTCCCATCGACGACACGGCGACGCCGATCAGCAACCTGATCCTGCGGATCGAGGTCAACGAGGGGGTCGCCTCGTTCGTGGTCGACAAGCGCAGTTCGGTGGTCGCCGACGCGGCCGAATACTGGAAGATCGAGATCGACGGGCGGATCCGCAGCCGCACCACAGCGGTTCCCGGCCCCGGACGGGGAGTCGGCGGGACGACGCTCGGTCCCGTACCGAGCGTCACCGGGCCATCCATGGAGTTCACGGCACGGATCTCGACCACCGACGGCGACGATCAGACGATCCAGACCACCGGCGAGGTTCCACTCGTCGTGACGCCCTGAGCGGGCGCACCTGCGACGATGAGGCCATGAAGCTCTACCTGGCCGGACCGCTGTTCACCCCCGCCGAGCGCGCCCACATCGACGCACTCGCCGATCGGCTCGAGGCAGGAGGCCACGAGTGTTTCGTCCCGCACCGCCAGCAGTTCGCCCCGCTCGACGCCGCAACCGTCTTCGCCGTCGACGGCGCCGGGCTCCGCGACGCCGAGGTCGTCGTGGCCTGGCTCGACGGGCCGATGGTCGACGACGGCACAGCGTGCGAGATCGGCATCTTCACCGAGCTCGTCCGCAACGACCCGCGCCGCCACCGGGGAATCATCGGCCTCGCCACCGACTGGCGGATCTGGCGCAGCCGCGATGCGGGTGCCGCCGGAAGCGGCGTCAACTTCTTCGTCGTCGGCGCGATCGAGGCGTACGGCACGATGGTGTGGAGCATCGACGACGTCGAGGCAACGTTGAACGACTGGAGCGCCGCATCGACGGGCTGAGCCGCTCGCGATACGGTCGGCGGACACCACCTGAGGAGGTTCCCGATGGCATGGTTCGAACGAATGCGGCGGCGGCTGAAGAACTACACGTCCGACGGCGACTACGCCGGCAGCCATGGCGGCGGTGGCGGCAGTGCCGAGCGCGACACCCGCAACGCCAACGCTCAGGGCCAGGCGCTCGCCAACCGGCCGGACCGCTTCGACGGGGGCGGCGGCTTCGGCTGAACGGCACCGGCGGACAGCTTCGCCGATGCCGTATCGTTGCGCGGCGATGATCGGCGAGGGGGACGGACGTGGGCGCCAGGACGCGCTCGACGGCGTGCGTGCGCTCGCGCTCGTCCTGGTGCTGCTCTTCCATGCCGGATTCCGGTGGATTCCGGCGGGCTACGTGGGCGTGTCGGTGTTCTTCACGCTGTCGGGCTACCTGATCACGAACCTGCTCCTCACCGAATACGAGGCCACCCAGAGCATCCGCTTGGGTTCGTTCTACGCGCGCCGCTGGAAACGTCTGCTTCCGGCCGGATTGCTCTGCCTGATGGCGATCGCGCTACTTCGCCACGGCGGCGCATTCCGCGACGTGGCCGACCTGCGACACGATCTCGCGGCCGCGACGTTGCAGGTGTTCAACTGGACCGAACTCGCGGCCGACTCGACCTACGCAGGCCTGTTCGACCGATCGACCGACGTGTCACCCGTGATGCACTTCTGGTCACTGGCGATCGAAGAGCAGTTCTACCTGCTCTGGCCGGTCGTGTTGCTCGGCTTGCTCGCGGTGACTCGAAGGCGTTCGGTCGCCTTGATCTGGCTGCTCGCCCCGCTCACGCTCGTCTTCGCCGTGATCGGTCCGCTGATCGGCTGGCGCTTCGGCCCCGATGCTGCGTACTGGTCGACACCGTCTCGCTTCGGCGAGATCCTCGTGGGAGCGTGCCTCGCCTGCCTGTTGCGGATGCCGGCCGTTCGATCCCACATGCTGAACCACCGGCGGAGGGGGTCGATCGCCGCGTTCACCTGCGCTGCGCTGATCGTCGTCGCCGCGGTCGTGCTGCCGTCGAATTCCGGACCGGCGTTCACCGGCTGGATGTCGGTCTTCGCCCTGGTCTCGGCGGGTCTCATCGTCGGCCTGCAATCTGCAGGGCCGATGCGACGAGCATTGTCCCTGCGGCCGCTGGTGTTGCTCGGTCTGATCAGCTATGGCGCCTACCTCTTCCACTGGCCGGTCTTCGTCCTCTTCGAGGAGCGAGGATGGAGCGTGTCGAGCACCGCCGGCTTCGGCGCAGCGGTCGCGGTGACCCTCGCACTCGCTGCCGCGTCGTACCAGCTGATCGAACAACCGATCCGACACGGCGCATGGTCGGTCCGGCGCGTGAGCAGTGCTGCGGCGCTGGCAACCGCCGGCGCCCTGATCGTCGTCGGTGTCACGCCCACGACCCGAGGATTCCTGGAACCCGACGAGGAACTGCTCGAAGCGGCCTCGATCGTGCCCAGCGCGGTCGTCGTTCCACTGCAGCGTCGATCCGCCTCGGTGACGCGCTCGACGACGCCGTCGGTTCCCGCGCCGATCTCCGACGCGCCGATCTCCGAAGCGCCGATGTTCTCCCCCGACGGCGTCGTCGAGTTGCCCGCCGCACCGAATCGGCCGGTGCGCATCCTCGTGGTCGGCGACTCGACCGCGTTCTACGTCGGTGAGGGCCTCGCCCAGTGGGCGGTCGACCATCCCGAGTATGGCCAGGTCGATCTCCTGTGGAGCCAGGGCTTCGGGCTGCTGACCACCGGCGTCATCTCCGCATGGGATGCCACGGAGTTCGTCGATCGTTCGGTCGAGGTGTTGGCCGCCGATCTTCCCGCGATGATCGAGCGGACGCAACCCGACGTGGTCGTGCTGATGACCACGATCGACGACGTGCTCAATCGCACGTGGAACGATGCCGAGGGCGAACTCACGATCGGTGACCCGGCGTTTCGTGACCGGCTCGCGACCGCGTATCGGGAAGCCACCGCTTCGCTCATCGCTCGAGGGGCACCGGCCGTGGCCTGGATCATTCCACCTGCGCCGAGCGGACCCTCGGACGCGGACGAGCTCGAGCAGCCCGCGACGTTCGCCGTTCACCACGATGTGATCCGACAGGTCGTCGACGAGTTCGCTGGTGCCGCGACGGCGATCGAACTGGACCGTTGGATGGCCGAAACCGGACACAGCGACGACGAGACCTGGCGCCCCGATGGGACGCACCTCACGAGCGAGTCGGCGAGCCGGATCGCGCAGCTGATGCTCGGCCCGACGCTGGTCGGAATCGCGACGGACACGCCGTCGACGCCGGGCTGAGTCCTCGCTCAGCGAGCAGCGACCACCGCGATCTCCATCCGCCATTCCGGGCGTGCCAGCGCCGGGACCGTGACCAGCGTCGAAGCTGCGCGATGCCCGCCGAGCGCCACGTCGCGGGCGGCCATCACCATCGGCAGGTCCTCGCCGACGACGACGTAGGTGGTGACCGACACGATGTCCGACGATGCCATGTCGGAATCTCGCAGGATCGCCGCGATGTTGGTCCACACCAATGCGGCCTGGTCGACCAGCGAGTCGGGTGTCGAGCCATCCGACGCGATCGGCACGACTCCGGACGTGTGCAGCCATCGGGTCGCCGAGTCGGTCGACACCGCGTGGGCATAGTTGGCCGCTGGCGCGGCGATGTCGGCGGGGCGGATCTCGGCCATGGTGGCATCGTACGGCCCGGGACAGCGCCGGTCGCCGGGAGTACGGTGTCGCCATGGCCATCACCGAAGAGCACGCCACCCAATCAGCCGCAGGCATGATCGACGGCATCGAGCTGACCCCCAAGACCGTTGGCCTCGACGGCATTCCCACCTTCGACAACGTCGAGGACGAGCGCCAGTACCGCAAGACCCACCTGGCCGGCGCGTTGCGAATCTTCGGCAAGTTCGGCTTCGGCGAGGGTGTCGCCGGCCACATCACCGTGCGCGACCCCGAGTATCCCGACATGTTCTGGGTGAATCCGTTCGGGATGAGCTTCCGCCACATCCGCCAGAGCGATCTGATCCTCGTCGACCACAGCGGCAACGTCGTCTACGGCACCAAGCCGGTGAATCGTGCGGCGTTCGTGATCCACGCGGCCGTGCATTCCGCCCGGCCCGATGTCGTTGCCGCTGCCCATGCCCACTCGCCGTACGGCAAGTCGTTCAGCTCACTCGGCATTCCCCTCGCCCCGCTCACCCAGGACGCCTGCATCTTCTACAACGATCACCACGTGATCTCCGAGCAGGGCGGTGCCGTCGTGTTCGACATCGAAGCCGGCAGGGAACTGGCATCGAAGTTCCCCGACGGCAAGGCCGCGATCCACCAGAACCACGGGCTGTTCACCGTCGGCGAGACCGTCGACGAGGCAGCGTTCTGGTTCATCTCGATGGAACGCTCGTGCCAGGCGCAGCTGATGGCGATGGCGGCGGGCGACCCGATCGAAATCCGCGACGAGTACGCCACCTACACCCAGCAGAACACCGGTTTCCACGCTGCGGGATGGTTCAGCTTCCAGCCGTTGTGGGACGAGATCGCCCACACCGATCCCGAACTGTTCGAGTAACCCCTGTCCGCCTCCCCTGCCCCCACCCCGACGGGGCCGGTCACCCGCTGGCTGAACACCGCCCAGCCCGAGGCGCTCTTCGTCCTGTCAGCGGTCGCCCAGTACGTGGGCGCCGTCATCGCCGTCAGCCTGTTCGACCAGGTCGAGCCCCGGACCGTCGCCTGGTTCCGGGTGATCGGTGCTGCGATCGCGCTGGTCGCAGTGTCGCGGCCGTGGCGGGAACGCTGGAGCCGCTCGGACCTGCTCGCCGCGGCTGCGTTCGGCATCGCCACGGCACTGATGAACCTGTTCTTCTACCTGGCGATCGATCGCATCGATCTCGGCAAAGCGGTCACGATCGAGTTCATCGGCCCGATCGCCGTCGCCGCGGTCGCCACCCGATCGGCTCGAAACGCCGTCGCGTTGTTGTTCGCCGTCGCCGGCGTCGTCGTGCTCGGCGGCGGCGAGATCGAGGGCAACGCCGTCGGGCTGCTCTTCATCGGGCTCGCGTCAGCGATGTGGGCGCTCTACATCGTGATCGGCTCACGGGTGGCGCGGCTCGATCGAGGCGTGGCGGGCTTGGGCATCGGTCTGGCGATCGGCGCACTCGCGATCGCACCGGTGGGGGCACCAGGCAGCGCCGACGTGTGGACGTCGGCGCGCCTGCTGGCGCTGTGCCTGCTGGTCGGGGTGTTCTCCAATGCGATCGGCTACGGCATCGATCAGTTCACGATGCGCCGGATCCCGATCCGCCGCTTCTCGCTGCTGCTCGCCTTGCTCCCGGTGACCGCCGCGTTCATCGGGTGGCTCGTGCTCGACCAGCGGCCGTCGACCATCGAGATGATCGGCATCGCGCTCGTGCTCGTGGGCGTGATGGTCCAAGAACGCGAGGAGCTCGCGCCCCTCGAAGCCGAAGTACTCACCGAGCCGAGTTGACCACTGCCCGCGGTGCGCTGTCAGACTTCTCGAATGGACACCACCGGTCTTCCCTTCGACGACACCCAAGACTTCGACGACACCCAGCGCGGATTCATCGCCCGGGCGACCACGCGGCAGGTCACCGCCGAGGACGGACGGGTCGTCTGGGATCTCGACGCGTACCGATTCCTCGACGAACCCGCCGGTGACACCGCACATCCCAGCTTGTGGCGCCAGGGACAACTCCTGATCCGCGACGGCCTGTTCGAGGTCGTGCCCGGCATCTACCAGCTGCGCGGGTTCGACCTCTCGGTGATGAGCGTGATCGAGGGCGACACCGGCGTGATCGTGATCGATCCGTTGATCAGCAAGGAGACCGCCGCTGCAGCGTGGGCGCTCTACTGCGAACATCGCGGCGAGCGTCCCGTGCTCGGAATGATCTACACCCACTCGCACATCGACCACTTCGGCGGCGTGAAGGGGATCATCAGCGACGACGACATCGCCTCGGGACGTTGCGCCGTGATCGCCCCGGAAGGATTCATGGAGGCCGCCGTCGCCGAGAATGTGTTTGCCGGCGTGGCGATGGGGCGACGGGCCGGCTACATGTACGGCGCAGCCCTCGCGAAGGGCCCGGACGGCCAGATCGGCTCGGGGCTCGGACAGACGACCTCGACCGGCGAGCCAACGCTCATCGCGCCGACGATCGACATCACGACGACGGGCGAGGAGCTGACCATCGACGGCGTACGGATCCAGTTCCAGGTCACGCCAGGCACCGAAGCTCCGGCCGAGATGAACTTCTACTTCCCCGACCGCAAGGCCCTGTGCACCGCCGAGAACACCTCTCACACGCTGCACAACATTCTCACCCTGCGCGGCGCGGTCGTACGTGACGCGCGCACGTGGGCCGCGTACCTCACCGAGACGATCGACCTGTGGGGCGCCGACCTCGATGTCGTCTTCGCGTCGCACCACTGGCCCACGTGGGGACGCGAGCGAGCGGTCGAGTTCATGTCGATGCAGCGAGACATGTACGCGTACCTCCACGACCAGACGCTTCGCATGATCAACCAGGGATACGTCGGTGGCGAGATCGCCGAGATGATGGAGACCCCGCCGGCGTTGGCCCGACAGTGGCACACGCACGGGTACTACGGCTCGGTCAGTCACAACGTGAAGGCGATCTACCAGCGCTATCTCGGCTGGTACGACGGCAACCCGGCGCACCTCTGGCAGCACCCGCCGGTCGAGGTCGCCCACCGGTACGTCGCAGCGATGGGCGGCAGCGACGCCGCTGTGGCGGTGGCCCGCACGGCGATCGAAGGCGGGGACCTGCGCTGGGCGGTCGAAGTGCTCAACCACGTGCTCTTCGCCGACGAGCACCACACCGACGCACGCGCTCTCCAGGCCGACGCATTCGAGCGACTCGGCTTCGGCGCCGAGAACGGCACCTGGCGCAACGTGTTCCTGTCGGGAGCGACCGAACTGCGCCATGGCAACTTCGGAACACCGACCAACACGTCAGCCATCGACATCGTGATGGCGCTGTCGGTCGAGCAGATCCTGAGCAGCGTCGCGATTCGGATCGACGGCCCGAAGGCCTGGGACGAACATCTCGTGTTGTCGTTCGTCGTCACCGACCTCGACGAGACCTACGTCTTCGAGTTGCGCAACGGTGCCGCCAACCACCGCGCCACCGCGGCCCCGGCGCCCGGGAGCACGATGCTCACCCTCGAGCGGCGTACGTTGATCGGCCTGATGGTCGGGCGCGTCGACCTGCCAGCGGCACTCGCAGATGGCAGCGTCGCCATCGACGGGAATCCTGCCGATCTCCAACGGCTCGTCGCCGTCCTCGCCCCGACCAACCGGGACTTCCCGATCGTCACGCCCTGACGCGTCGGCTGCTCTCGGTCAGTGCGACAACCCGGGGGCGCAGAGACCGTCGAGTTCGTGGATTTCGATGCGGTCGCGGTTGGCGTAGGTGACCTCGTTGGCCGGGTCGGGCTTCAGGTTGAACACCCGGAACTCCATGTCGTTGGTGTCGACGGTGAGGATGCGCCCGATCAACGGTTCGCCGAGGCCGAGGATGACCTTGATCGTCTCGAGCGCCTGGATCGAACCGATGATGCCGGGCAGCACGCCGAGCACCCCGGCTTCGGCGCAGCTCGGGGCGAGCTCGGCCGGCGGTGGCTGCGGCACCATGTCGCGGTACGTCGGGCCCTGCGTCGGGTGGAACACGCTGACCATGCCCTCGAAACGGAAGATCGATCCGTGCACGACCGGGATGCCGAGCTTGACGCTGGCGTCGTTGAGCAGGTAGCGGCTCGGGAAGTTGTCGGCACCATCGACGATCACGTCGTAGCCGGAGATGATGTCGATGATGTTCGACGCGTCGAGACGGGTGTCGTAGGTGACCACGTCGACGTCGGGGTTGAGCATCGTCAGCGTCTTCTTCGCCGAATCGACCTTGCGATCTCCGATGCGGTCGATGTTGTGCAGGATCTGGCGTTGCAGGTTCGACGAGTCGACCTCGTCCATGTCGACGATGCCGATCGTGCCGACACCGGCGGCCGCGAGATAGAGCGCCGCCGGTGACCCGAGGCCGCCGGCGCCGAGCATCAGCACCTTGGCGTCGAGCAACTTGACCTGTCCTTCGACTCCGACTTCGGGCAGCAGCAGGTGGCGCTTGTAGCGGTTGTTCTGCTCGGGGGTCAGCGATGCGGGCTGCTTCCACGGGCGGCCCTCGTCCTTCCATCGGCCGAATCCGCCGGCCATCGATTCGACGTCGGTGAAACCGAGCTGCGCGAGGGTGACTGCGGCGAACGCCGAACGCACTCCACCGGCGCAGTACACCACGATGGGGGCGGACTTGTCGGCGATCCGGTTCTCGATCTGCGCTTCGAGGTGCCCGCGAGGGATGTGGATCGCGCCGGGGATCGCTCCCTCTTCGTATTCGTCCGGTTCGCGCACGTCGAGGGCGATCGCACCGGATTCGATCTGAGCCGCGGCGCCCTCGGGGTCGATCTCGCGGATCTCCGATTTCGCAGCGGCGAGCAGGTCACGGAACGTTGCCATCCCGAAAGCCTACCAAGTCGGTCGGGTTTCGAAACCGCCGCTACCGATGGTTCGTCGCGGCCGGAGGTGAGGCCTCCTTGCGGTCGAGGAACCTCGTGAGCGGGGCCGGCAGAGCGGCGGGACGGTCACCCCAGTCGTAGACCACCGTCGATCGGGCCGCAATGTCGTGCAGCGCCCGTCGCCGACGGTCGACGAGGACCATCAGTGCCCCCACGCCGAGCAGCAGAAAACTGAACGGCAACACGATCGTGCGGATCGCCGCGGCGCCGGGACTCAGCGGTTGCCCGTCGCTGCGGATCACCTTGACGCCAACGAGCGCCTGCGAAATCGTGCGTCCGGTGAGCGCCTGAGAGAGCCAGAAGTAGGTGAACCCGTACGTCAGAAGGAGCGCCGTCGGGACCCACGCCCCGCTCGAGTCGACGGTCGCGCCGAACAGCAGATCGATGAGATACACGATGCCGGCGAGCAACAGCGTGAACGTCGATGAGATCACGAACAGGTCGAGCCCGAGGGCGCCGATGCGCGAGATCGGCCCCGCATAGCGACCGCTCATGGTCGAGACGCCGCTGTCGCGTTCATCGTGGCCGCCGTCCAACGGAGGCCCCACCGGGAGAGACGCGTAGTCGCGCCGGAGCACCCGATTCACGCCACGCATCGCGATCTCGTCGACGCCGACCACCTGACGACGCAGGAGATCGGTGAACCTCCCCATCACCCCCTTGGTGCTCTGCGCAACGATTGCGTCGATGTCGAGCGAGGCGGCGATCGCGTCCACGTCGACCCGAGCGACCACGCGGTCGACGTCGATCCGATCCGCAGCCGCGTCGAGGTCGACGCGGGCGACCACGCGATCGACGTCGACGCGATCGACGATGGCATCGAGATCCAGACGGGACACGATCCGCTCGACGTCGACCCGGTCGACGATTGCGTCCACGTCGAGCCGACCGATCAGGCGGTCGAGGTCGATGCGGTTCATCAGCGCATCGAGGTCGATGCGGTCGAGCAGCGCGTTGACATCGATTCGATCGACCAGATCGTCGGGATCGACTGCGTCGGCGACGACGGGAACGACCAAGGACGCGATCGCGTCGAACGGGCGCTGGAACACACCCCGTGGGTGGTCACGGTCGCCCATGAGCCAATCGTACCCACGGCTGCCTTCGGGGATCACCCACCCCGACCCGCGCCCGTGCCCGCGTGAGTACTGCGACCGCCGCGCCGGACAGCCAGCGCAGCAAGCGATTGCGGCGTGACATCCGGTCACCGACGCCAACACGAAGGAGTACCGTCGCGCATGACCAACTTCACGATGCGTTCCCGCTGGGCGGCATTCGGTGCCGTCCTGGCCATCACCCTCGGCGCCGGCGGCCTCCAGATCGCCAACGCCACCGTCAGCACCGGCGCCAAACCCGTCCTGATCCCGATCACCCCGTGCCGACTGCTCGACACCCGACCAGCACCCGACACCGTCGGCACGCGCTCGACGCCCATCGGTGCTGCCGAAACCGCAACTTTCGCCGTGCGAGGTGCCAACGGCCAATGCAACATCCCGGCCGGCGCTGTCGCAATCGCCACCAACTTCACCGTCACCAACCCGACCTCGGGGTCCTTCCTCACGGTGTTCCCAGCCGATCAGCCACGGCCACTCGCGTCCAATCTGAACTGGATCGGCGGACAGCCTCCCACCCCCAACCAGGTAACGGTCAAGCTGTCCGCGACCGGCACCATCGGCATCTACAACCACGCCGGCACTGTCAACGTCCTCGTCGACATCGTCGGCTACTACGAAGACCACAACCACGACGACCGCTACCGCGAGGAGACGGTCGCCGCCAACGGGGCATCGCCGACGTTCCTCTTGCCGCCGGTGCAGCTCACCTTGGGCACCACGACGATCTCGACGACCGTCTCCGGCAACATGGAACTGAAATGGATCGGCTCGGGCAGCCTGAATTGTACGACCTCTGGCGTGGCGGGCTTCTATGGCTGGTTGGAGGTCGACGGGGTCGCGGTCAGATCGTCGATCATCCTCATCGGCGAAGGATTCAGCGTCGCGGGCGTCGACTCGTTCAGCGCGACGAACTTTCCACAGATCGTGCTCCAGGGCGTCACCGCTTCGCCGGTGCCCGCAGGAAGCCATCAGGTGCGCGCGCGTTTCGGGTGCAACTCCGGCAGCGGTTTGGCCAGTCAATCGTCGCTCTGGTCGCTCGTCGCAACGGTCCTGGCCGGAACACCGACGGTCGCTGCGCTGACCGACAGTGAGCTCGCACCCGGCGAGGAACCGGAGTTGTGCATCGATCAGATGGACGGCACGAAGGAGTGCCGGACCGGCTGAGCACCGCAACTGTTCGTTCGCCGCGATTTCACCAGGGGTCTGACCCCTGGTGAAATCGTCCCGATACCGTGCCGGCGTGACCACCGCGACCAACGCGCCGCCCTCCGTCGACGACCAGTTCACGTCGGCCGATTGGGGACTGTTCCTGTCGGTGGCGGCCATCTGGGGTGCGTCGTTCCTGTTCATCGACATCGGGCTCGACGCCCTCCCGCCCGGTGTGATCACACTGATGCGCGTCGGGCTCGGCGCGCTGGCTCTCGCCGTGCTCCCACTCCCACGGCAACACACGAAGATCCGCGGCGAGGATCGGCTACAGCTCGTCACCCTTTCGGTCGTCTGGGTGGCCATTCCCTTCACCCTGTTCCCGATCGCCGAGCAGCACATCTCGTCGGCCGTCGCGGGCCTCCTCAACGGCGGCACCCCGATCTTCGCGGCGATCTTCGCGATGGTGCTGCTCCGCCAACCCACCCGCGGTGCCCAACTGCTCGGTATCGCCGTCGGCTTCGTCGGCGTGGTGATGGTGAGCCTTCCGTCGATCGGCGACGGGTCGAGCGAGACGTTCGGTGTGGCGCTCGTCGTGCTGGCAACCGTCTGCTACGGCTTCGCCGTCACGCTCGCCGGGCCGATGCAACAGCGCTACGGGTCGGTGAACCTGATGGCCAAGGTGCTCGCCCTCGCCACTGTCTGGACCACGCCCTACGGGCTCTGGCAGATCGACGATGCGAGCTGGGAGGTCGGGCCGATCCTGGCGGTCGCGGTGCTCGGCGTCGTCGGCACGGGCATTGCGTTCGCGCTGATGGGCTCGCTCGTGGGCCGAGTCGGATCGACCAGAGCCTCGTTCATCACCTACGTGATTCCAGTGGTTGCGCTCGTGCTCGGCGTGGCGTTCCGGAGCGACGAGGTGGTCGCGTTGGAGCTCGTCGGCGTGGGCTTCGTGATCGGTGGGGCGGTTCTTGCGAGCCGCAAGACAGCGACGGCCTCGAAGCGTCCGGTCACGTCGACACGGTGATGTCGCCGACGATCGGATGACCCTGATCGTCGATCGCCGTCACCTCGAAGGTGAACTCGGTGCCGGCGAACAACGCCACGACACCGGCCGCCCCGTTCGGGTCGAGCGAGCCGTCGGCCTCTGCGACCAGAACGACCTGGCCGAGCTCGTCGCTCTCCATTCGAACCTCGGATCCAGGCTCCAACCCGCTGCCGCTGAACTTGATACCACCGTCGCTCCCGTCGGCGCACACCTCGCCCGACTCGCTCGACACGCACACCGCATCACTGTCCGAACCGCAACCCGAAGCGACGAGAGCCACCGCACAGACAACGACGGCAAAGAGCCTCACGACACCAGCATCGGCAGGATCTCGCCGATTCGGCCGACGAGGAGCCAGTCGGCGTAGCGGTCCATCGCCGTCTCGTCGCCGTTGACGATGATCACCTGCGCCCCGGCGGCCTTTGCCCGCGGGACGCAGTTGGCGGCGGGGAACACGCTCAGGGTCGAACCGACGGCGAGTATCACGTCGCATTCGTCGCTGACCGTCATCGCCCGGTCGATCACTTCGGGCACGAGCGACTGGCCGAAACTGATCGTGTCGCTCTTGAGGATCCCACCGCACTCGAGGCACGCCGGATCGGTCTCGCCAGCCCGGACCCGTTCGAGTGTCTGGTCCATCGAGCGGCGGTCGTCGCAGTCCCAGCAGCGGGTGAACCACACCGTGCCGTGCACCTCGATCACCTTCGACGGATCGTTGCCCGCCTTCTGATGCAATCCGTCGATGTTCTGCGTGACCAACGCGTGCAACTTCGCCCGCCGTTCCAGCTCGACGATCGCCGCGTGCCCACGGTTCGGTTCGGCCGTCCACGCCGGCGTGGTGAGCCGGTTCTGCCACGCAGCTCGGCGGACCTCGGGATCGCTGAGGTAGAAGCGGATGTCCGCCGCCTTCTCGGCAGTCGGGTTCTTGGTCCACAGCCCGTTCGGGCCGCGGAAGTCCTGGATCCCCGAGTCGGTGGAGATGCCGGCACCGGTCAGCACCACCACGCGGCGGGCGTCGGCGACCACGTCACGAGCAGCGGCAACCAGAGCGGCAGTCACCCCCGACACTGTGGTTCGCACGCAGGCTGTTCGGCAAGTCGCGATGCCCGCCAACATCCCTCCGCGATGAGCGAAACCGCCGTATACGGTCAGTTCGCTCATCGCAGCGGTCACGTGAGGGCGGCCAGGGCGGCGGCGAAGACCTCAGTGTGCCGATCGACGTCGGGTTCGGTGTGCTCCGGTGACAGCAGCGCCATGTTGTGAAACGGGGTCATCAGGATCCCCCGGTTGAGCGCCCACAGGTGCATGAACGCGTCGAGCTCGTCGTCGACCGCGGCTGCGGCGTCCGCGCCATTGGTCGGCAGCGGACAGAACCAGTACTCGGCACGACACCCGAGTTGCTGCACCGACCACGCCAGACCGTGCTCCTCGATCGCCCCCGCCACTCCTTCCGTCCAGCGAGTCGCCAGCGGGATCATCCGCTCGTAGTCGGCGTCGAGCAGCGTCGTCGACAACGTGGCCCGGATCGCTGCGGTCGCCATCGCGCTGCCGGCGAGCGTGCCGCCCACTCCCCCGACGTCCGCATCATGTCCATGCAGCGCCGGGTCGAGCGCCGCAGCGATCTCGTCGGTGACGCCATAGGTCGCTACCGGGAACCCACCGCCGATCGGCTTGCCGATCACGACGATGTCGGGGTCGAGCCCCCACGCCTGCGTACATCCGCCCGGACCGGCGGAGATCGTGTGGGTCTCGTCGATGATCAACAGCACGCCGTGGCCGCGGGTGATCTCGCGTACGGCATCGTGGTAGCCCGGCTGCGGCAGCACGATGCCGATGTTCGTGAGCGCCGGCTCGAGCAGCAGCGCGGCGACGTCGCCGTGGGCCAGCGCGCGTCGAGGGCGTCGAGGTCATTGAAGGGAACCACTCGAGTCGTCACCGCTGGGTCGACCTGCGGACCGATCGCTCCCGGTCGGCTGATCACCTGGCCACGCTCACCGAGGATCGCCAACGTCTCGTCGACCGTGCCGTGGTAGCACCAGTCGATCACCGCGATCTTCGGGCGTCCGGTGAGGTGGCGGGCGAAGCGCAGGACGAACCGATTGGCGTCGGTTGCCGAGGTCGTCAGCTGCCACTTCGCCATCCCGAAACGCCGGTGGAGTTCGTCGGCGACCCAGGCGGCATCCTCGCTCGGCAGCATCGTCGTCGACCGCCCCACGGCCGCAGCCAGTCCGCCGCCACCGTGTCCGGTCATGGCGCCGGTGTCACCGAGGCAGAAGTCGACGTACTCGATGCCATCGACGTCGACGAACCGGGCACCATCGGCCGACGCCACATGCACCGGAAACGCTCCCGGCCAGCGGGTCATCCAGGGCATCGGCACACCGGCGAGCAGGTGGCGGCAGCCGGATTCGGCCAGCTCGGCCGACCTCGGGTGCAACTCGACGAACCGCCGCAGCTCGGCGTCCATCTGCTCGGTGAGGCGCGCACGGTCGATCTCACTTCGAGGAGTCACGAGGCGACGGTAGCCTCGACCAGATGTCCGCACAGGTGCTCAGCGAAGCCGCGCGTCGTCGCACGTTCGCGATCATCAGCCACCCCGACGCGGGCAAGACCACGCTCACCGAGAAGTTCCTGCTCTACGCCGGTGCGATCACCTCAGGCGGCGCGGTCAAGGCGCACGAGGGCCGGCGTGCAGCCACGTCCGACTGGATGGACATGGAGCAGAAGCGCGGGATCTCGATCTCGTCGACCGCGCTCAACTTCCCCTATCGCGATCACGAACTGAACCTGCTCGACACCCCCGGCCACCGCGACTTCTCCGAGGACACCTACCGCGTGCTCGCCGCCGTCGACGCGGTGGTGATGGTGCTCGACTCGGCCAAGGGCATCGAGCCGCAGACGCTCAAGCTGTTCGAGGTGTGCCGCTCGCGCAATCTGCCGGTGATCACGTTCCTCAACAAGCTCGACCGTCCGGGCATGGAGCCGCTGGAGTTGCTCGACCAGATCGAGGCCCAGATCGGGCTCAGGCCGACGCCCGCGACGTGGCCGGTCGGTTCGTTCGGCGACCTGCGCGGTGTGATCGATCGCCGCACCGACATCTTCACCCGGTTCACCCGTACCGCCCGCGGCAGCCAGATCGCACCGGAGGAGGACGTGCCTGCCGATCGCGCCGCCTCCGAGGAGGGCTCGGCGTGGACGAAGAGCACCGAGGAGACCGAACTGCTCAGTGCCATGGAAGCCGACGTCGACATGCCGTCGTTCCTGGCCGGCGAATCGACGCCGGTGTTCGCCGGTTCCGCACTGACCAACTTCGGCGTGCGCCACCTACTCGACGCGATCGTCGACCTGGCCCCCGCGCCGTCACCGCGCCTCGACGTCGACGACAAGCCCCGTCACCTCGACGAACCGTGCTCGGCGTTCGTGTTCAAGGTGCAGGCCAACATGGACCGCAACCACCGCGACCGCATCGCGTTCGCCCGCATCTGTTCGGGCAAGTTCGACCGCGGCATGGTGATGACGTGCGAGCGCACGGGCAAGCCGTTCGCCACCAAGTACGCGTCGACCGTGTTCGGCGCCGAGCGCACCACCGTCGACGAGGCGTTCCCCGGCGACGTGGTCGGCCTCGTGAATGCGACGGGCTTGAACCTCGGCGACACGCTCTACGACGACACGGGCCCCACCGTGAAGTTCCCGCCGATCCCGGCCTTCGCCCCCGAAGTGTTCGCCACCGCACGCCCACTCGACACCGGCAAGACCAAGCAGTTCCGCAAGGGCCTCGATCAACTCAACGAAGAAGGCGTCGTCCAAGTGCTCAAGGATCCCGACTGGGGCGACGCGTCTCCGGTGCTCGCCGCCGTGGGCCAATTGCAGTTCGATGTGTTCGCCAACCGCCTCGACATCGAGTTCAACGCCCCGATCGAGATCCTCTCGGCGCCGTACCAGGCGATCCGGCTGACCGACAAAGAGTCCGCGGATGCACTGCGTGAGAAGCCAGGCGTCCGTATCCTCGCCCGCCTCGACGGCCATCTCGTCGCGCTGTTCGAGAACAAGTACGCGCTCGCCCGCATCGAGCAGAACGAACCCGAACTCACCCTCGACCACATCATCGCCGGCTGACGACCACGGCCGCTACCGTCGGAGCGATGGAACAACGAGCAGTCCGTCTCCGAACAGTCGCCGCCGCGGCGGTGGTCGCCATCGTGCTTGCGGCCTGCGGGAGCGATGGCCCGGCTGCCAACCTGACCTCGGCCACCATCGATGGAGGCGTCGCTGCCTCGCCGACCGACGCACCGGCGGCGCCCGAGGCACCTGTGGTGACCGAAGCTCCCGCCGAACCGGCGGAACCGGAAGCCCCTGTCGAACCCGAAGCACCCGTGGCGACCGCAGCACCGGTCGAGCCGGCACCGGGACCCGAGGCGGCCGACGACGGGAACGACTGGCTCCTCCCCCTGCTGGTCATCGCCGGTCTGATCCTGATCGCCGTCGTCGTCGGCGGCCTCCTGTCGCGGTCCAAGAAGTCGACCCCCGCCCCGATCGCCGCGTCGCAGGCAACTGCGGCAACGCCATCGCCGCAGTCGTCGCTGCTCAGCACGTCACAGTGGATCGCCGACCAGCTCTCGCTGGAGCTGATGGCGGCACCACCGACCGATGCCCTGCAGCGGTGGTCGGTCGAACGCAGCCGCCTCGACAACGTGGCCATCGGCGCGCAACAGCAGTACCTCGCCACGCCGGACATCAACTGGCAACAGCTCGCGCAGACGATGTCGGCACTCGCCGCGTCGATCGACACGAGCCTGGCGCTGCGGGCGCAGGTGCCGCCCAATGCGCAGCTGATCAACGACTCGATCGGCGTCGTCAACACCCACCGCGCCAGCGTTCACCAGCTGGTCGCGGCGCTGCTCGCGACGATCAACCACTGAACGCTCACCAGGAGCCCGAACTCCCGCCGCCTCCGCCGCCGCCAACGCCTCCACCGCCGCCCTCGAACTCGACGGTGGGGTGTGTGACGACGCGAACGCGGAGCCGGCCGAGTGCACGATCAGCGGGCCGCTCAGCGCGATCTGAGGATCGGGAATGTTCGACGCCTCGACCGCCTTCGACCACGCGTCGGCTGCGCCGAGTGCCACTGCCCACGCGCTGTACTCACGCACCAGTCCGTGGGCCCAGGCCCAGTCGACGTGGCGTCCCTCGCTGGCCGCGAGGAACCGTCGGAACGACTCCGTCCGCAAGGCGAGCGCCGAGCCGGTTGCCGTGCGCGAGGCGAACATCGGTCGGTAGGCGATCGCCGCGACCACGAGCGGCACGAGCAGGCCTGCGATGACGGCCAACCACGGCGACGCCAGCACCAGCCAGAACACCTCGGTCGTCGCCAACCCCACGAGTGCGACGAGCCCGGCGGCCACACCCAGCAGCGCAACCGACACACCGATCACCTTCAACGGGGTCGTCGCCCGACCGCCGGGGCCGCCCCGCGACCACCATCCGGCGTTCGACGCGAACCCCAGCTGCTCGGCACGGATCGCGTTCCACGTGGCGGTGAACTCCTTGTCGTACTTGCCCAACTCGACAACGTCGTCCTGGCCGAAGAGCCGCTGCAGGTGGCCGAGATCGACGGCGCTGAGCCGCGACGTGTCGGGACCACGGGAGAGGCTGACGGTGCCGTCGTCATCGGTCGCCACGATCGCGGCGTCGGCGATCATCTCGGAGAACCAGGCCGACACCGAGTCGTTGTCGACCGTCTCGCGCAACACCACCGCTGCTTGCCACGGCTCGAGCCCGCGGGGCGGCGCGAACTCGATCGTCGCCAACTCGGCGAGGCGGGAGTCCGGCACCCGATACGTCGCCACGTCGCGCCGCCGTGTCCGATCGCCAGGTGCCGGCAGCTCGCCCAATGCCGCCTCTGCTGCACCGCCGGCCAACACCGTGTTGCTCCCGGCGGCGCGGCCGACCAGGAACACGAGGGTTGCTGCGGCCAGACCGAGCGGGATCATCACGAGTCCGAGCGGACGAAACCCGCTCCAGATCGCGCCAGGCGGATCAGGGATCGTCGGCATGGTCGGCGTCGTCAACGACACGATCGCGCCACTGACCGTGATGCCGTCGCCTGGCCCGAGCGGCTCGATCACAGCGACGAGGTTGTCGAACTCGCCCCGTTCGAACTCGCCCCGTTCGAACTCGCACCCACCGAGCGCCTCGCGGGCACCGGTGAGGCACACGATCGGGTCGAACTCGAAGCCGGTGAGCACCACCTCGAAGCGCTGGGTCTCGAAGGTCTCGTCGTTCCCGATGATGTCGAGGTCCAGACGTGCGCTCGTGACGTCCGCGTCGGGTAACCGGTACTCGAGGACATAGCGGTGCCGGCCGATGAACGTCACGCCGGGATCACCGATGCGGATCCTGGTGTCACCGCCGATCTGGACCATGTCGAGTTGGGCGTTGGCGTCCGGCGACTCCGCAGTGACATCAGCGGGAATCCCGAAATCGTTGGGAATGATCCGCTGGTATCCATGGCGCGCGGTGACACCGAAGTCGATGTCGACGACCTCGCGGACCCAGACACCGTCACCACCGTCGGACCACACGGTGACCTGCTTCGCGTCGAAGTGCTCGGGACGGATCAGCGATTCGTCGCCGGCACCGATCACCCCGAACCCGGCGAGCAACGCCATCACGACGATCGACACCCCGACCAGGAGGTGTTGCCAGAGGGACACTTTTCGCAGCATCGGGCAAGTCTTGTTCCTTTCCGGATGCGCGACCGCCCACTGTCGGGTCACCGACTCCTCCCCCAGTAGTGCTCATCGAGGGAGGCCCCATGTCCGAGATCCCACCCATGGCAACACTCGTCGGGTCGATCACCATTCGACCGTGGGTCGATCCGGTCGTCGACGACGACGGGTTCGACCCGAGATCGCGCTACGTCGAAGTGTTCTGGCTGGGCGTGCTCGGCCCGACTGCAACGTGGCTGCTACGACGACTCGTGGCCGGACTCGAACGATCACCCGAGGGCTACGACCTCGACCTGCACGCCACTGCGCAGGCGATGGGGCTCAGCTACACGAGTGGTCGGACGTCACCGTTCAGCAAGGCCCTGCAACGCTGCGTCATGTTCGGGTTGGCGTACCCCGTCGAGGGTGGCCTCGCCGTTCGGCGACGTGTCCCTCCGATCAGCTTCCGCCATCTGCGGCGCATGCCCGAGTCGGTTCAGGCCGCGCACGCCGACTGGCTGCACGCGTCGATCGGCATCGACGACCTGACGCGAGCGCATCGCCTGGCGACCACGTTGCTCGACCTCGGCGACGACTCAACGGTGATCGAGCATCACCTCGTGGCGCTCGGCGTGTCCGACGCCGTCGCTGCCGAGGTGGCCGACAACACTTTCCGGCTCAGCCAGGCGGGGTGAAGTTCGACGCAAGGTCGATCAACAGCCGGGTGCCGAACCCGGTCGCGCCCTTCGAGTGGATGCCGTCATCGGCGGCGACCATCATCGGGCCGGCGATGTCGAGATGGGCCCACGGGACGTCGCCTGCGAACTCGCTCAGGAAGACAGACGCGGTGATCGTGCCGCCGTACGGGCCGCCGATGTTCTTCATGTCGGCCACGACCGAGTCGAGCAGCTTGCGGTAACGCGTCGCCGCCAGCGGGAGCTGCCAGATCGGCTCGTCGGTCGCGCCAGAGCGCTCGATCAGCTGATCGACGAGCGCCTGGTCGGTGCCGAGCACCGGGGCGATCTGATCGCCGAGCGCCACCAGAGCAGCACCGGTGAGTGTGGCGATGTCGACGATTGCGTCGGGTGCCTCCTCGACTGCGAGCGACAGGCCGTCGGCCAGTACGAGGCGACCCTCGGCGTCGGTGTTGTGGATCTCGACGGTCTTTCCGTTGCGCATGGTCAACACGTCGCCGAGCTTCAAGGCACTCCCCGACGGCATGTTGTCGGTGCACATCAACCAGGCGGTCACCTTGGTCTTGACCTTCAGGTCCTTGAGGACGCTCATGGTGGCGAGCACCGCGGCAGCGCCGGACATGTCCATCTTCATGTTCTGGTGGAACACGTCGTGGCCCTTGAGCGAGATCCCACCCGAGTCGTACATGATTCCCTTGCCGACGAGCGCGAGGTGCCCGGTCGGGTTCCTGGGTGACCACGTGAGCTTGACCATGCGCGGTGGCTCGGTCGAACCCCGATTGACACCCAGGATGCCGCCGCAGCCCATCTGTTCGAGCTGATCCTTGTTGAACACCTCGACGTGCAGACCGGCTGCCGAGCCGATGTCGATCGCCTTGGCGGCGAGTTCCTTCGCGTTGAGGTACGTCGGCGGGGTGTTGGCGAGCTCACGAGCGAACGCTGCGGCGGAGGAGACGATCCTGCCTCGATCGGCACCCCTGTCGGCATCCTTGGCACGCTTGTCGCCGACGACGAGCGTGAGACCTTCCAGTCGCGACGCATTCGACGGCTCGTTCTTGAGACCGGTGTAGCGGTACGAGGCGAGCAGGACACCCTCGGTGACCGCTTGGGCGCCGACCCTGGCATCGACGCCATCGACATCCGCGAGGTTCGTCGCGAGCTGCGCGTGCTTCGCCGCGGCCCGAGCGAACGCGGCCGCGGCGGTCCGGAGTCCTGCGGCGTCGATCGTCCCAGGGTCACCGATACCGACCGCGACGGCGACGCCGTCACCGGAGGGGACGCTGAGCGTCTGGCCGGGCTTGCCCTCGAATCCATTGGCCTCGAGTGCTGCCCGGCCGAGGCCGAGCTGGCGCGGCACGGCACCCTTGGTGGCCACAGCCCAGCCGACCGCGGTGGCGGCCTTCGGCGCGGATCGGGCCGTCGAAACGGCGACGGCGGACACGGTTGCACTGGCGTCGGTCATGGCGCACAGTCTGGCCGATCGCAGGCCATCGGAACACACCAGCGTTTGCCCTGACCGGCCAGGAGGTCTAGTTTCGAGGCCAGGTGACCAGCAGGTTGCCGTCAGGTGAACAACAGCATCGCCGGGATCGGTGAAGCGGATGGGGGAACCGATGCGAACGACCACACGACGGGCATTCGTGCCACTGGTGGCGCTCGCGCTGCTGGGCGCAGCGTGCACGAGCGACGACAACGACTCTGGGGGCGACGACTCGTCACCCGAGGCCACCGACCCGACCGAGGAAACCACGGCACCCGAGGAGACGACCGCACCCGACGACACCGTCGAGGTCGTGCAGGCCGAGGAGTCGACCCTCGACGCCGTCCAGTCAGCAGGGGTGTTCAAGTGCGGCACGCGCGATGACCTGCCCGGGTTCGCCACGCTCGACGCGGACGGTGAACACGTCGGCTTCGACTCCGACTTCTGCCGAGTGATCGCCGCTGCGGTGCTGGGCGACGCCACCGCCGTGGAGATGGTCGATCTCGAGACCGCCGACCGCTTCACCGCACTCCAGTCCGGCGAAGTGGACGCGCTCGTGCGCAACACCACGTGGACAGCGACACGCGACGGTGCCGAGGGCGCCACGTTCATGCAGCCGAACTTCTACGACGGCCAGGGCATGATGGTCGCCGCCGACAGCGGGTTCGCCTCGATCGCCGACATGGACGGCGTGATCGTGTGTGTCGCCCAGGGAACCACGACCGAAGGCAACGCTGCCGCCGAAGCCGCCCGCTTGGGAGTCACCTGGGAGGTGCGTCCGTTCGACGACGTCGAACTCATCCAGGAAGCGTTCATCGCGGGCCAGTGCGATGGTTGGTCGTCCGACACCAGCCAGCTCACCGGGCTCCGGTCGACCTATCCCGAGGGCCCTGACGCCCTGACGATCCTTCCCGAGGTCTTCTCCAAGGAACCACTCGCTCCCGCGGTCGCCGACGGCGACACCGCCTGGGCGCAAGCGGTGAACTGGGCGATCCTCGCCACGATCGCAGCCGAGGAGTTCGGGATCACCTCGGAGAACATCGACACCTTTGCCGATACCGAGGACATCAACATCCAGCGGTTCCTCGGCCTGACCGTCGACGGTGATGCCGTGCTCGATCCGGGTCTCGGGCTGCCGACCGACTACGCCTATCAGGTGGTCAGCCAGGTCGGGAACTACGGCGAGATCTACGAGCGGCATCTCGCGCCGCTCGGCCTCGAGCGTGGCGTCAACGCCCAGTGGACCGACGGCGGTCTGATGTACGCACCTCCGTACCGCTGACCTCGATGCTCTCCGAGCACCCGCGGTCATGGGGCCGACCTGAACACCGGTTGGCCCCGTGACCGCGTCGGTCACTGCCCGGGTTCCGTTCTGGCGGAACGTCAACGTTCTCAAGTGGGTGGCCCAACTGGTCGTCGTGGCCGGAGCGGTCGCCGTCGTCGTCTGGTTGTACGGCAACTACACCGAGAACGCGTCGCGCCAGAACATCCCGACCAACTTCGACTTCCTCGACAATCCCGCCGCGTTCCAGATCACGGGGAACTCGCTGTCGCAGAGCGCTCCGGTGCGCGACGCGCTCGTCCAGGGACTCCTCAACACGCTGCGGGTGGCGGTGGTGGCGATCGTCGCCGCCACGGTGCTGGGAACGCTGATCGGCATCGCCAGGCTGTCGTCGAACTGGATTGTCAAGAAGCTGGCGACGGTCTACGTCGAGGCGGTCCGCAACATCCCGCTCGCGCTCTTCCTCACCGCCAGCGTGCTCGTGGTGGTGCTGGGCGTGTTTCCACCGATCACCGACGCGTGGGATCTCGTCGGCCTCGCGATCATCTCCAACCGCGGGGTGGCCGTGGCCTGGTACCAGGGCTCCGGCACCGGGCTGCTCCTGATACTCGCCGTTGGCGCCTTCGCCTGGTACGGCGTGGCCCGATGGCGAGCCGGCGTGTCGGACCGCACAGGTGCCCTGCCGCGGTCCGGTCTCTGGGGCGGCGCAGCCTTCGTCGTCGTGCTGGTAGTCGGCTGGACGCTGTGGGGCTACTCGTACACCCTGCCCGCGGTCGAGGGACGCGCAACGGCTGGTGGCATCAGGATCGACCCGTCGTTCTTCGCGCTGTTCCTCGCACTGACGATCTACACGGCGAGCCACATCGCCGAGATCGTTCGGGGGTCGATTCAGGCGGTCCCGCGCGGCCAGGGCGAAGCCGCAGACGCGGTCGCGCTGAGCGGCTTCCAGCGCATGTGGTACATCATCCTCCCGCAGGCGATGCGGATCGGGATTCCTCCGATCGGCAACCAGTACCTGAACCTGATCAAGAACTCATCGCTCGGCGCAGCGATCGGGTACTACGACCTCACCCTCGTCGCGCAGACCACCGTCGGCAACGGGTCACCGGCAGTACCCGTCTTCTTCCTCACGATGACCGTGTACATCTGCATCTCGCTCGTGGTGTCCGCACTGGTCAACGTCGCCAACCGACGCATGATGCTGGTGGAACGATGAACCGCGGCCCGGCGGCGGCGTGGATCCGCCACAACCTGTTCCGCACCAGACGCGATGCCGTCCTGACCGTCGTGTTCGGCGCGTTGGCGATCTGGCTCCTCTACAAGACGATCAGCTTCATCTTCATCACCGGTCGTTGGACGATCATCGAAGTCAACCTGCGCCTGCTCATGATCGGTCGGTACCCGGAGGCACACGAGCTGCGCCTCGCTGTCACCGTGGTGGTACTTGCGGCCTGGGGCGGCCTGCTGGCCGGATTCTTTCGGGGCCGCCAGGTCCGCAGCGGGACGACTGACCG
This sequence comes from Ilumatobacteraceae bacterium, assembly GCA_963774765.1. GTDB lineage: Bacteria > Actinomycetota > Acidimicrobiia > Acidimicrobiales > Ilumatobacteraceae > Sva-07. The sequence continues at coordinate 565,968 of CAVZGP010000011.1, read as the reverse complement.
CAGCCGACTCCGAACTCACCCCGACCCGGGTCTTCGACCTGGTCGAGCGACTCTGGCTCCCTCTCGCGGTCGTGCTGCTGATCCTCGTGCTCGCCGGCACCTCGGGACCGTGGATCACCGCCGGCCTCGCCGCCGTTGCCGCGATCGTCGGACGCCTGATCGGACCGTTCCTCGGGCGCATCCGCATGAACGCTGTGGCCGCCGCGGTCACGGTTGTCGTCTTCGTCGCGATCCCGATCGGGATGTACTACTACGTGGTCACCGCTGTCGGGTTCGACGGGTGGGGCGGCTTCATGCTGAACCTCTTCCTGGCCGTGTGCTCGATCGTGCTCTGCTATCCGCTGGGTGTGCTGCTGGCATTGGGACGACGGTCCGAGCTGCCGCTGGTGCGCCTCGTCTGCACGACCTACATCGAACTGATCCGCGGCGCACCGCTGTTCGTGCTGTTGTTGCTCGCCAACGTCGCGCTGGGATTCTTCGTGCCCGACAGCCTCGCGCCGGCCACATCGACACGAGCGATCGTCGTGTTCACGTTCTTCACTGCGGCCTACATGGCCGAGATCATCCGCGGTGGACTGCAGTCGATCCCGCGCGGCCAGATCGAAGCGGCGAAGGCTGTGGGGCTCTCGCCGATCCGGCAGATGGGCTACATCGTGCTCCCGCAAGCGCTTCGCAACGTGATCCCCGCACAGATCGGCCAGCTGATCAGCCTGTTCAAGGACACGACGCTCGCCGGAATCGCGATGGGCTTGTTCGAACTGCTGCAGGTGTCGGGGGCGATCACGTCGCAACCCGAGTTCCGCGGCCAGGGCCTGATCGCAGAGACCCTGACGTTCGCCGCGCTGATGTTCTGGGTCGTGTCCTACACGATGAGCCGAGAGAGCCAACGCCTCGAGAAACGACTGGGAGTGGGAAGCCGATGACCGAAGACCAGGAGACTCCCGGGGATGCACCGGTGTTCGCCGACGCGACCGCCATCTCGGGCGCCGCGATGATCGAGATCGAGCGTGTCGACAAGTTCTTCGGCGACTTCCAGGCGCTGCAGAACATCAACCTGCGCGTGGGCACCCAGGAGGTGGTGGTCGTCATCGGGCCATCGGGGTCGGGCAAGTCGACGCTGATCCGGTGTATCAACCGACTCGAAGAACACGACGCCGGTCGCATCGTGGTCGACGGCACCGAGCTGTCGAACGACATCCGCAACATCCAGGAGATCCGTCGGGAGACCGGGATGGTGTTCCAGTCGTTCAACCTGTTCCCGCACCTCACCGTGCTCGACAACATCACGCTGGCTCCTCGCAAGGTGCGTCGCATGCCCAAGGCGAAAGCCGAGGCGCTCGGGATGGAGCTGCTCGAGATGGTGAAGATCCCGGAACAGGCATCCAAGTACCCGGGCCAGATGTCGGGTGGGCAGCAGCAGCGGGTGGCGATCGCCCGGGCCCTCGCGATGAATCCGAAGGTGATGCTCTTCGACGAGCCGACGTCGGCGCTCGATCCCGAGATGATCGGCGAGGTCCTCGACACGATGAAGGATCTCGCCCGTTCCGGGATGACGATGATCGTGGTGACCCACGAGATGGGCTTCGCTCGTGAGGTCGCCGACCGTGTCGTGTTCATGGCCGATGGCCAGATCGTCGAGGTCGGCACGCCGGAGCACTTCTTCGAGAACCCGAGGGAAGAGCGCACCAAGCTGTTCCTGTCGCAGATTCTCTAGGAGTTCACACGTTCGCGGCGACGGAGGGCGGCAGCGCTCTGCCAGAATCGACGTCGTGACCGACACCGACGAGACCCGGACCGAGACCTCCTCCAGGCGCTGGATCAAGTGGGTGCTCGTCGGGGTGGCCATCGGATTCGTGATGCTCTTCGCAGCGATCTTCATCTACGCCAAGTTCATCAACGACTCACCCGACGCACTCGATGAAGCCGACCTCTCGAGTGCGCTCGTCGCAACGACATCCCCGACGGACGTGGAATCGACCGACGCGCCGTCGCCCGACACAACACCGACGACCGAGCAGGTGCAGGTCGACAACGTCGACGGCGACTGGGTACCGACGACGGCGTCCGAGTTCGGCTATCGCGTCGAGGAGGTGCTCTCGGGAATCAACACGACGGCCGTCGGACGCAGCAACGAGATCGACGGCATGCTCACGATCGACGGCACGACCGCGACCGGCGTCGACATCACGGTCCAGATCGAGAACATCACGAGCGATGATTCGCGGCGCGACGGCAAGTTCAGCGGTTCGATCATGAACGCCGCCGAATTCCCGACCGCCACCTTCGTGCTCACCGAGCCGATCGAGTTCGGCCGGATTCCCGTCGGTGACGAACAGATCACGGCCACGGCGACCGGTGAACTCACGCTTCGAGGCGTCACCAACCCGGTCACGTTCGACGTCACGGCACAGACCGCCGACGGTCGCATCGGCGTGCTCGGGTCGATCCCCGTCGTGTTCGAGGACTACGGGATCACCAACCCGTCGTTCGGCCCGGTCCGCACCGAGGACGACGGCCTCGTCGAGTTCGTCCTCGTCTTCGAACGAGCCTGAGGTTCTCCCACGATGAGCGAAGCGACCGGATACGGCGGTTTCGCTCATCGCAACGCAACTCCAGCCCGAACCCGCGGAGGCCCCAGGCACCGCGCAACCGGTCAGTTGCCGGCGACGGGCTGGCTCTTCGCCCAGGCATCCGCGAGCGATGCGTACCGGCCACCGAGCGCGAGCAGTTCGTCGTGGTTGCCGAGTTCGACCAGCCGTCCACCGTCGATCACGCCGATGCGATCGGCACGCTGGATCGTCGACAGGCGGTGGGCCACGACGATCGTGGTACGGCCGCTCATCAACGAGTCGAGCGCCCGTTCGACGATGAACTCGGTGCCGGGATCGAGGTTGCTCGTCGCCTCGTCGAGCACGAGTACCGCCGGATCGACCAACGCCGCTCGCGCGAGCGACACGAGCTGGCGCTCGCCGGCCGACAGCCGCGAGCCGCGCTCGCGGACCTCGGTGTGGATCCCATCGGCGAATTCGTCGAACCGTTCGAGGGCACCGATCGCCTCGAACGCCGCACGCACCTCGTCATCGGTCGCATCCGCTCGGGCGATGCGGACGTTGTCGGCGATCGTGCCACCGAAGAGGAACCCCTCCTGCGGCACGACGACCACGCGGTGACGCAGCGAGGCGAGCGTGGCGTCTCGCAGGTCGATGCCACCGAACGTGATCGTGCCCTCGGTCGGGTCGTACAGACGCGCCATCAGCTTGGCGAGCGTCGACTTGCCGGCACCGGTCGGGCCGACCAGCGCCAGTCGCTCGCCGTCGGCAACGGTGATCGACACGTCTCTCAGGACCGGTGTCTCGGTGGCGGGGTACCGGAATCCCACCTCGTCGACGACGAGCGCGCCATTGGCGGGCAGCTCGCTCGGGCCGTCCTGGACGTCGGGCTCGGTGTCGAGGATGCCGAACAGCTTGTTGAGCGCGGCCGCCGACGACTGCACGGTGTTGTACAACTGCGACAGCTGCTGCACCGGCTCGAACAGCTGGGCGAAAAGCAGCACGACGGTGATGATCTGGCCGACCTTCACCACGTCATTCGTGTACAGCCACCCGCCAACGCCGACGATGAGGGCGGTCGCCACCACGCCGGCCGTCTCGACAAGCCCGAAGTACCATGTCGACACGCGCACGCTGTGGACGTGCGAGTCGTAGAGCTCACGGTTCGACAGTTGGAACCGGCGCCGCTGCTCGGGTTCGCGAGCGTAGGCCTGAATGACCCGGACGCCGGCGATGCCCTCCTGCAGCGTCGACAGGTTCTGGCCGATGTTCTCGCGAACGTCCAGGTACGCCGCGTTCGAGTCGCGTTGGAACTTGCGGGACGCGCCGATGATCACGGGCATCACCAACATGCCCACCAGCGTCAACTGCCATGACGTGAGCAGGGCCGCCACCAGGGCGAATCCGACGAGCAGGATCGCCGAGACGAACTGAAGCAGCCCGAACTGCACGAGTTCGCCCATCGACTCGACGTCGGACGTCATGCGGGCGACGAGCACGCCTGACTTGTTGCGGTCGAAGAACGCGAGCGACTGCTTCTGAATGTGGTCGAACACCCGGATGCGCAGGGATCGCAGGAAGCCTTCACCGGCGCGATTGATCAGGATGTACTGCTGGCGCGCCGCCAGGTAGGCGACCACGGTCAGCACCATGTAGAAGATCACGGCATTGCGAAGGACTCCGCTGTCGCCCGGCGGCGTGATCCCGTTGTCGATCGCCCAGCCGAGGATGACGGGACCGGCCACCACGCCGAGCGTCGACAGGACCGTGAAGGTGAGTGCTGCAAAGACCGTCTTGCGGAACGGTCGTGCCATCCCGGCGGTACGACGCAACACCTTCTTCGCCTCATCGGCATCGAGTTTGTCCTCGTCGGAGATCGCTCCCATGCTGTGCATCAGTCACCCCCCACCGGAGTTCGAGGGCCGGCATCGACCCCAGCATCGACCTCGGCATCGACCCCAGCGTCGTCGCCGGTCTCGGCGGAGAGCCCGGCACGCTGTTCCTCGTCCTCCGCGGCCATGGCAGCGAGAACATCGCGGTATCGCGGCTCGCGATCCAGCAGTTCCTGGTGCGGTCCCGATGCGATGACGCGGCCGCTGTCGAGGAGCACAACCGTGTCGGCCAGCGCGATCGTGCCGGGTCGGTGGGCGATCACGATCGTGGTTCGACCGTCCATCACCGTCGACATCGCCGACCGGATCTCGTGCTCCTTCGACGGGTCGACCGCCGAGGTTGCATCGTCGAGGATCAGCACGCGGGGGTCGGCGAGGATCGCTCGGGCGATCGCGATGCGTTGGCGCTGTCCACCCGAGAGCGAGAACCCACGCTCACCGAGGAGCGTGTCGTACGCCTCGGGCAGCCCCATGATGAAATCGTGCGCTCCAGCGAGACGCGCTGCCCGCTCGACCAACTCGCGGTCGGCATCGGGCTCGGCAAACGCGATGTTCGCCGCCACCGTGTCGTGGAACAGCAAGGTGTCCTCGAAGACGATGCCCACGGCGCGCCGAACGTCGCGCAACGCCAAGTCACGAACATTGACACCGTCGATGCGCACCCTGCCCTCGTCGACGTCATAGAACCGCACGAGAAGCCTGGCGACGGTCGATTTGCCCGAGCCGGTTGCGCCGACGAGCGCCACGGATTGGCCCGGGACGAGGTCGAGGTCGAACCCGTCCAGGACGGGCGCGGACGGGTCGTAGCCGAACCGGACGCCGCGGAACTGCACAGCTCCCGCGCGCTCGGCGGGAGGCAGATGGAGCGGGTGTGGCGGATCGGTGATCAGCGGGGCCGTGTCGAGCACTTCGTTGACGCGCTCGAGTGCAGCACCTGCCCGCTGGGCCCAGGCGATCGTCATGCCGAGCATGCGCAGTGGTGACACGAGCAGGGCGACGTAGAAGTTGAACTGGACGAGCTGTCCAACGGTGAGGTCGCCGTTGATCACCTGCATGCCGCCCACGCCGAGCACGGCGATGAGGCCCAGCTGTGGCAGTAGCTCGATCGCCGGGAGGTACTTGGCACGGATCTGCGCCGCACTGATCGATGCTGTCTGGATGTCGTCGGCCTCCGTGCGGAGCCGGGCCGACTGCACCTCCTCGGCACCGAATCCCTTGACGACGCGCACGCCCCCGACGCTCTCCTCGACGACGGTGGCCAGCTCTGCCTGTTCCATCTGCACCTGGAGCACAGCGCCGTGGATCGAGTGCGAGAACCGACGGCCGGCGATGTTGACGAACGGCAACGGCGCCAAGGCGATGAGGGCGAGCTTCCAGTCGGTGGCGAAGAGGATCACCGACACCGCGATGATCATCGAGAAGTTCGACAACGTGATCGGGATCATCACCACGAACGACTGGATCTGGTTCAGGTCACTCGACGAGCGGCTCATCAGCTGGCCCGTCTGGGCCCGATCGTGATAGCCGACGTGCAGCGACAGGATGTGGTTGAACAGCTGCTCGCGCAGTCGGGTCTCGGTCCAGCGAGCCTCCCGGAACGCGTAGAACCGCCGCAGCGCGGTGAACGTGCCGACGGCGACACCGGCGAGCGCGATCAACGACGCCCACAGCAGCAGCATGTCGTCCTGCTCGATACCGCGGTCGATGCTGTAGCGCACCAGCAGCGGCACCGACACCTTGCCGACCATCCACAGCAGCCCGACCGCGCTGCCGATGATGAGGTTCTTGCGTTGGGCGCGCAACGTGGTCGACAGCAGCTTCCAACGCGACGGTGGATCGTGCGCGTCGGTTCCCGGCGCGGGGACTTCGTTCAGTGTGGCGGTGTCAGCACTCACTCAGCCGGCATCGTCCCCGACCGCGATGCGAGCGGCGCGAGCAGCTCGGTCACACGTTCCTTCGGCCGGCCGATGAGCGCCACATCTGCGGTGACCACGACCGGGCGTTGCAGCAGTTGCTTGTGCGCGACCAGCAGGTTCACGATCTGCTCCTCGGTGGCGGCGTCGTCGTCGGTGAGGCCGAGCTTCTTCCACATGCTGTCGCGCCGCACCAGTGCCGTGGGCTCGTCTTCGAGCTTGGCGATGATCGACCGGAGTGTGTCGGCGTCCGGTGGCGTCTTGATGTAGTTCACGATGTCGACCTCGACACCGAGTTCTTCGGCAATGCGCACGGCATTGACGGAGGAGTTTCAATGCGCATTGTGGAAGATCGTCGCGACGGCAGTGCTGGTGGCCATGCGGCCGAGGTTACGACCTGATCGGAACGCTGCTCTCATCGGTTGTGCGTCTGCGCCGGTAACGTCGGTGCTGCCGACTCCCTCCTTCGCAGATCATCTCGACCGAAGGAGACACCATGTCTCGCGACCGCACGTTCCACCCGGTACCACGAGGCGGCATCGACCCGATCCGCTCCGCCGACGACGCGCTGGCCGTCCTTGCGCTCGCCGCTCCATACGGCCACGACACCATCGTCATCCTGCTCGACGCCGAACGGTGCGGTTCGTCGATCCTCATCGTCACCGACACTCGCGATGACGATGCGGTGTTCGGTGTGATCGGGAAATGCCTGGCGTCGGCCGGGCAGCATGGCCCGTTCGAGGCAATGATCGTGGCATCGAGCCGACCCGACGGCGACGTCGAACCCGACGACGTCCACCGTTGGCTCGAAGCGAGCGATCAGTGCCGCGCCGGCGGACTCGAACTGGTCGAGTGGTTCGTGCTCGGTCGATCCGGGCCGCAACGCCCACGCGAGATGTTCGGCGAGCCCGACCGGTGGGCGGCATGAGCGAACACGGCAACGAACCACACGACCAGTACGTCGGTCCGGCACCCGGTTGCGATGAGCGAAACCGCCGTATGCGGTTGGTTGGCTCATCGGTGAGTCGGATGGCTGGGCCGCGATGCGAGTTCGCCGCGGACCGTGCGGGCGCGGCGTTCGGCCGGGCTCAACCGCAGGCCGGCGTCGCGGATGCGGCGCACCAGCTCGCGGCTCTCGACCTGCTCGGCGCCGGCCGCGATCAGCTCGGGCCGGTATTCCTCGGGAATGTCGTAGTGATCGCCTTGGAACCCCCGTCGAGGAATGCCGATGCGATCGGCGAACTCGTGCAGTTCGTCGTACGACGAGTCGCTGACCAGGTGACACCACTTCTTGCCGCGCCACCACCATCTGGCTTCGTCGATCAAGATCGTCACGCCCATCACCCTGCCACGGCGACTGGCACACTGAGACGATGAGCGATCGAGATCTCGAACTGGAGGTCGCCTGGCAGCGCCACGTCACCGTCGACCCGACGCTGCTCGACGGCCTCCTTGCACGCCACCGCGAGAAGCATCGCCGCTACCACAACGCCAGTCACGTGGCGTCGGTGATCCGCCACGTCGAGGACCTCGCACTGGCCGAGCCGGTCGAGCATCTCGACGAGGTGGTGGCGGCCGCGTTCTATCACGATGCGGTCTACGAGCCCTCGTACCCCGCCAACGAGCGAGCGAGCGCCCGACTCGCGCGTCGCGACCTCGCATCGATCGGGTGGCACCACGACGCAGTCGAACGTGTCGGATCGATGATCGAGGCGACCGAACACGGTGCAGCAGGTGCCGACGCGGCGACCGGTGACACCGCCGTGCTGCTCGACGCCGATCTCGCGATCCTGGGTGCCAAACCGGCCGCGTACTCCGCATATCTCGCCGGCGTTCGCTCCGAGTACCGACATGTCGTCGACGACGACTGGCGCACCGGGCGCGCCGGCGTGCTGCGCGGCTTGCTGAAACGGCCGAGGATCTATCTCACCGCGACCGGACAGCAACGGTGGGAGCCCCGCGCCAGGGCCAACCTCACCGCCGAGCTGGCGGAGCTGACCAACTGATCACGTGGCCGCGGCCTCGGCAGCCAGGGCGATCTCGTCGAGTGGTATGCCCTGCTCGATCTCGACCTGCACATTGCGTTCGAGCAGTCCATAGCCGATCACCGTTGCGAGCGTGACCGAACCCATCACCACGATCGCTCCTCGCAGGCCGATCGTCTCCGCGAGAATGCCCAACGGTGCCGCCGCGATCCCGAACCCGGCGAAGCTGAGCATCATCAGCGACTGAACACGGCCCTGATGGGTGTCGCCCGTCATGTTGAGCGCGATCACATTCGACAGCGATTGGTAGCCGGTCGTGCCCGCGCCGATGAACGCGACGACCAGGACACCCAGACCGAACACCGGAGACAGCCCGAGCGCGATCACCCCCACGCCGAACAGCAGCCCCGAACCGACCATCAGCTTCCAGACGCCGTCGCCGTCGGCCCGGCTGGCGAGCGGAACCGCGACGGCAACGGCACCGATCGAACTCGCCGACATGATGATCCCGACCCAGCCGTCGCCGAGATCGAATTCGCCCTTCACGAGCGCCGGGATGAACGCGACGTAGTTGAAGCCGAACATGATGATCACGAACGAGCTCAGCACGAGCCGACGCAAGTGCGGCCGCGCGGCGACGTAGCGGACACCGTCGGCGATCTCGGCGAACGGGCTCGCCGTCGACGTCGCCCGCGGAACCGATCCTGAGGGGCACCGCAACAGCAACACGAACGACAGCGTCGAGAACACCGCGGAGACCACGTAGGCGCCGCCGATGCCGATGAACACGATCCCGGCGAGCGCACCGGCGAAGGCCGGAGCGATGACGCGAGTGCCGTTCATGCTCAGCATCGACAGCGTGATCGCGTTGCCGAGTTGATCGCGTCCGACGATCTCGGACGTGAACGCCACGCGGGTCGGCCCGTAGAAGCCGAACGCAACGCCTTGGGTGACCGCAGCGACGAGCAACATCCAGAACTCGACGACGTCGGTGAGCACGACGACGCCCATCCCGATTGCCGCGGCCAGGATCGCTCCCTGGCTGATGACGAGGACGCGCCGCTTGGGCAGCCGGTCGGCGGCGACGCCACCGAGTGGCGTGGAGACCAGCAGCGCAATGCCGAAGCAGAGGTAGACGAGGCCGAGGGCACCCTCGCGCTCGGTGAGGTCCCACGCCAGCACGCCGCGCAGCAGGAACTGCATCTGCACCGACATGAACGAGAACGTTCCCGCCCACCACAGCTTGCGGTAGTCGAGGTTCTGGAGCGACGCGAAGGAGGCCTCGAACCTGGTCATCTCCCTACCCTGCCCGATCGGTCAGGTACGGACGTAGCCCTGCTGCATCGCCATCGTCCGCACGGCGTCGGCAACGGCGTCCGCGACGCCGGGCTCGAACGCCCCCGGAATGATCCGCTCGGCGACCGGGTCGGTCACCAACTCGGCGAGCGCGTCAGCGGCGGCCCGCTTGATCTCGATCGTGCAGCGAGTCGCGTGCACGTCGAGCAGACCACGGAACACGCCGGGGAACGCCAGCACGTTGTTGATCTGGTTCGGGTAGTCACTGCGCCCGGTGGCGATCACCGACACGTTGCCCGGCATCAATTCGGGCATGACCTCCGGGGTCGGGTTGGCCATCGCAAAGACGATCGCGTCGCCGGCCATCTCGGCGAGCCACTCGGGCTGGATGATTCCCGGCCCGGAGAGCCCGAGCAGCACGTCTGCGTCCTGCAGCGCCTCGCGCACGCCGCCGCGGCGTTCGTCGCAGTTGCCGTTCTCCACGAACCACTGCTTGGTCGGCGTCAGGTTCTCGCGCTCGCGATGCAGGATCCCGGTCGAGTCGACGCCGATGATGTCACCCGTGCCGTCCTGGCCGACGCGAGCGTCGTGCAGCAACTCGGCCACTGCCACGCCGGCGGCGCCGGTGCCGACGACGACCACCCGGAGCTCCTCGACCCGCTTGCCGACGACCTGCGCCGCGTTGATCAACGCGGCGAGGGCCACGATGGCGGTGCCGTGCTGGTCGTCGTGGAACACGGGGATGTCGAGGGCCTCCTGGAGGCGACGCTCGATCTCGAAGCACTCGGGGGCCTTGATGTCCTCGAGGTTGATGCCGCCGAACGTCGGAGCGATCGCCGTGCCGATGGCCACCATCTCGTCGGCGGTGCGGGCGTTGACGCAGACCGGGTACGCATCGACATCGCCGAACTGCTTGAACAGCACGGCCTTGCCCTCCATGACGGCCATCGCCGCTTCGGGGCCGATGTCGCCGAGACCCAGCACCGCTGTGCCGTTGGACAGCACGGCGACGGCGTTCGATCGTCCCGTGAGTGTCCAGACGCGGGCAGGCTCGTCGGCGATCGCCTGCGACACGCGACCGACGCCGGGCGTGTAGGCGAGCGAGAGATCCTCAGGGCCGTCGATCGGCACACGCGATGCGATCTCGAGCTTGCCGCCCTGGTGCAGGACGAAGGCCGGGTCGTCGGCGTACGGGTCGGTCATCTCGATACCGTCGGGGATGGTCGTGTGGTCCTGATCAGACGTGTGCGTGGTCATCATCGGTCCTTCGTGGGAAAGGGTGTCCCGAAGACCTGCAGCGGAGCCCGCCGCCGGTATCCGGCTGGTCGGGCGAGTTCGACGAATGCTCAGCGCTGGCGCTGAACTCGTGTCGCCCGCCTGACCCGTACCGGAATGAGTACGGGTGCGGGGCCGCGTGCTGCCACGACTGCGCCTGCTGCCGCTACAGCGGCGGCAATGGCAACAATGGCGATGAGCACGTTGCACAGCCTACCGGATCTGTTTGACTGGCACCATGACCGACCTCGAAACGATGCCCGTCGAGCGCGTCGACGTCGACACCGATGAGACCACCGAGACCGGCGAGCCGACCGCAGCCCACATCGTCAAGACCAAGCGCGGGGAGAACGCCGCAGCCGTCGTTCTGGAGGCCAGGGTGATGGGCACGCCGATCGAGGCGTTGTGCGGATTCGTGTGGGTGCCGTCACGCGATCCCAAACAACTGCCGGTGTGCGAGAAGTGCAAGAGCGTCTATGGGATGTACAAGGCGTTCAACGACGGCCTGCGAGACACACCGAACGACTGACCGTCATCCGATGGCCGAACTGCGCATCCGAGAGGCCGTGCGCGCGCTGTTGGTCACCCCCGACCAGCATGTCCTGCTCGTGCGCTTCGAGTTCCCGGACGCCACCGTGTGGTCGTTGCCTGGGGGCGGCCTCGATCCTGGCGAGACTCATCTCGAGGCGCTGCATCGTGAGCTGATCGAGGAGGTCGGCCTGCGCAATCCGGTGGTCGGCGTCCACGTGTGGAATCGCGAGCACATCATTCCCCACGACGACGGTCTGTGGGACGGCCAACGTGATCGGTACTACCTGGTCGAGGCGACGGATCGGTTCGAGCCGACGCCGGCGTTGAGCTGGGAGCAACTCCGTGCCGAACGCCTCCACGAGGTGCGCTGGTGGCATCTCGACGACATCGAACGAGCCACGATCGGTGGGGCGTGGTTCTCGCCGCGCACGCTCGGCGGTCTCCTCCGCAATCTCATCACCGACGGCCCGCCGCCAACCCCACTCGACACCGGCATCTGATTGCACCAGGGGTCAGACCCCTGCTGCAATCGTCGGTGGTACGGCGGGCCGCCGATGAGGTGGTCGGGTATCCGACACCACAGCCCGAGTGGACCGGTCTGCGGATTGCCGGGCACCGCCCGGCAAACCGAACACCCACACGCGTAGGGTCGAGGTGATGCGCATCGTCGACTGCACCACGTTCGTGATCGCCAATCCGCCGCCGCACTTCGGTGGGCGGTACTTCATCGTGGTCAAGCTGACGACCGACACCGGCGTCGTCGGCTACGGCGAGATCTACGTTGCGACGTTCGGACCACACACGGTGGCGACGATGGTCGCCGACCTCGCCGAGCGGTGGGTGATCGACGCTGATCCGAACCGCATCGAGTTGATGTGGCGCCGGATGTACTCGAGCGGGTACGCGCTGCGGCCCGACCCGACGCTGGTCGGCGTGATGAGCGGGATCGAGATGGCGTGCTGGGACATCGTCGGCAAGGACGCGGGCAAGCCGGTGTACGACCTGCTCGGCGGCCGGGTGCACGAGCGGATCCGCACCTACACCTACCTGTATCCGGCCGATGGTCGACCCGACGTGTACAGCAATCCGGCGCAGGCAGCCGAACAGGCAGCGTTCGAAGTGGCGCGTGGATTCACGGCGGTGAAGTTCGATCCCGCCGGGCCGTACACCGCGTTCGACGGGCACCAGCCGAGCCTCGAGGACATCGACCGGTCGGTGGCGATCACCGGAGCGATCCGCGAGGCGGTCGGGTCGCGGGCGGACCTACTGTTCGGCACGCACGGCCAGTTCACCGCTGCCGGTGCGATCCGGTTGGCGCAGCGCCTGGAACCGTTTGATCCCCTGTGGTTCGAGGAGCCGACGCAACCCGACCAGCCTGAGGAGATGGCGCGGGTGGCGCGCCAGACGTCGATCCCGGTGGCGACCGGCGAGCGACTGACGACGATCACCGAGTTCGCTGCGCTGGCGCGTCATCAAGCGGCGGCGATCTGGCAGCCGAACCTCGGTCGGTGCGGTGGGTTGCTCGCCGGCAAGAAGATCGCTGCGATCGCCGAAGCGGCAGGATGCCAGATCGCGCCGCACCTGTACTCGGGACCGATCCTCGGCGCCGCCAACATCCAGCTCGCAGCGACGCTGTCGAACCTGTTGATCGTCGAGGGGATCCAGGACTGGAGCGGCTTCCACGCCGACCTGTTGACCACCCCGATCGAGTGGGAGGACGGCCACGTCATCCCGTCGACCGAGCCCGGCCTCGGCGTCGAGCTGAACGAAGCAGTCGCCCTCGCTCACCCCTACCCCACCGACGGCGAGTTGCACCTGAGCATGGCCGCCAACCCAGCGAGGTAGGCGCAACGATTGGTGTCAGACACCAATCGTTACATCTACCGGAAGTCGCGGGAGGTCGTCGTCGCTGGCATGGGGAGTGGGGCGAGATGCTCGGCGACGATGTTGACGACGCCTTCCGAGCGTTCCAGGCGGCCGCGGATCAGCATCGCCGGCGCTTCTCGCGCCACCTTGCGGAACCTCGCCCAGCAGCCCTTCGACACCACGACGTTGATCAGGCCGGTCTCGTCCTCGAGGTTGAGGAACGTGACGCCCTGCGCGGTCATCGGCCGCTGACGGTGCGTGACCACGCCTGCAACCTGCACGATCGAGCCGGGCTTGGGGTCCCACAGCTGCGACGACGTCAGCACACCGAGCCTGCTCAACTCCTCCCGTACGAAGATCGTCGGGTGGCCGTCGGGCGACACGCCGGTTGCCCACAGGTCGGCGACCGCCTCCTCGACCGGGGTCATCCCCGGCAGGCGCGGCGCCGCGTCACCGGTGACCACGCCGGGCAGCCGGCCGGGGCGTGACTGGGCGGTGGCCCCGACGGTCCACAGCGCCATCCGCCGGTCGAGGCCGAAGCACTCGCCGAACAGCCCACCGGTCGCCATCGCTTCCAGCTGCGCCAGCGTCAGCGACGGCACCCGTCGCACGAGATCCTCGGTGTCGGTGAACAATCCATCGGCCTTGCGGACGGCCTCGATCTCGTCGGCCAGCTCCGAGCCGACCCCGCGCACCGAGCCGATCCCCAACCGCACTGCGACGCCGTTCTCCGATTCGGCGCAGGTCTCCAAGGTGGCACCGGCCAGCGACGCGTTCAGGTCCGGAGTGTGCACCACCACACCGTGGCGACGGGCGTCGCGCACCAACGTGTGAGGCGACCAGAACCCCATCGGCTGCGCGTTGAGCAGCGCCGCACAGAACGCGGCGGGCTCGTGGTACTTGATCCACGATGACGCGTACACGAGGTAGGCGAAGCTCACCGAGTGCGACTCGGGGAAGCCGTAGTTGGCGAACGCCTTCATCTTCATGAACAGCTCGTCGGCGATGTCGTCGGTGATGCCCCGCTCGGCCATGCCGGCGTAGAGCCGATCCTTGAGCTGCTCCATCCGCCGCGCCGAGCGCTTCGATCCCATCGCCTGACGCAGCTCGTCGGACTCGGCCGGGCTGAACCCGGCGACGTCGATCGCCATCTGCATCAGCTGCTCCTGGAACAGCGGCACCCCGAGCGTCTTGCCAAGTGAATTCTCCAGCAAGGGATGCAGGTAGGTGATCGGCTCGAGGCCGTTGCGACGCCGGATGTACGGGTGTACCGACCCGCCCTGGATCGGACCCGGCCGGATCAGCGCCACCTCGACCACCAGGTCGTAGAATCGGCGCGGCTTCAGCCGGGGCAGCGTCGCCATCTGCGCCCGTGATTCGATCTGGAACACCCCGACGGTGTCGGCGCGGCACAGCATCCCGTACACGTCGTCGTCCTGCGCGATGGTGGCGAGGTCGATCTCGTAGCCACGGTGTTCGCGTACGAGGTCGACGGCGTAGTGCAGCGCGGAGAGCATCCCGAGGCCGAGCAGGTCGAACTTGACGAGGCCGGTGCGGGCGCAATCGTCCTTGTCCCACTGCAGCACCGACCGCTTGTCCATCCGCGCCCACTCGACCGGGCACACCTCGATCACCGGCCGATCGCAGATCACCATGCCGCCCGAGTGGATGCCGAGGTGCCGCGGCGCATCCTCGACCTCCAACGCCAGCTCCAGCACCGATCCGGGGATCGAGCAGTCGGGCTGGCTCGCCGTCGACGCCACACCACCCCAGCCGTCGACCTGCTTCGACCAGGCATCCTGCTGGCCCGGCTCAAACCCGAGCGCCTTGGCCATGTCGCGTACCGCCGAGCGCGCCCGATACGTGATCACGTTCGCCACCTGCGCGGTGTGATGGCGTCCGTAACGCTCGTAGACGTACTGGATCACCTCTTCTCGCCGGTCGCTCTCGATGTCGACGTCGATGTCGGGCGGGCCGTCGCGTTCCGGCGACAGGAAGCGCTCGAACAGCAGGCCGAGCGACACCGCATCGGCCGCCGTGACCCCGATCGCGTAGCAGACCGCCGAATTGGCGGCGCTCCCCCGGCCCTGGCAGAAGATGTTGGAACGGCGACAGAACTCGACGATGTCCCACACGATCAGGAAGTAGCCGGCGAAGTCGAGTTGCTCGATCAGCGCCAGCTCGTGGTCGATCGTCTTCCACGCGCGGGCTCGCAACGAGAGATCCTCGGCGTGCACCGGCCGTTCGCCGTAGCGGCGACGAGCACCGTCCTCGGTCACCTGTCGCAGGTACTGCATCTCGGTCAGTCCGGCTGGGCACGGGAATGGCGGCAGCTTCGGCGCGACGAGCGACAGGTCGAACGCCGCCGCCCGACCGATCTCCGCCGCCCGTTCGATCACACCGGGATAGCGCCTGAATCGTTTGGTCTGCTCGGCTCCCGATCGCAGGTGCGCTCCGGCGGCGGCGGGGAGCCACGGGTCGACCTGGTCGAGGCTTCGTCGCGACCGCACCGCGGCGAGCGCGGTTGCCAGCCGGCGTTGCGCCGGGGTGGCGTAGTGGACGTTGTTGGTCGCCACGCACTCGACACGCTCACGGTGGGCGAGTTCGGCGAGCGCGTCGTTGCGGGCGGAGTCGAGTGGGTCGCCGTGGTCCCACAACTCGACGAGTACCCGGTCGCGCCCGAACGCGTCGACCAGTCGGAGCAGCTCTCTGCGCGCCACTGCCGGGCCGTCGGCGACCAGCGCCGCAGGGACCGCCCCTTTCCGGCAGCCAGTGAGCACCCAGCCGTGTCCGGCGACGGTGTCTGCGACGTCACCGAACGTGAATTGCGGGGCTCCCTTCTCGCCGGCGAGATGCCCGTTGCTCAACGCTCGCGACAGCCGGGCGTACCCGGACGGGCCGTCGGCGAGCACGAGCAGGTGGATGCCGGACGGATCGGGAGCGTGCGAGTCGGGCACCATCCCGGTGTCGACCTGGCGGGTCGTGTCGGCCTCCGATCGGGCCACACGGGCGTCGTGGGGCATGCCTGTCGCTGCGAGCGTGATCTCGGTGCCGAACACCGTCGGCAGACCGACCGCCTTGGCTGCCTCGGCAAAGCGGACCACCCCGTAGAAGCCGTCGTGATCGGTGATCGCCAACGCGTCCAGTCCGAGCCGAGCCGCCTCGGTGGCCAACTCCTCGGGATGCGAGGCCCCGTCGAGGAACGAGAAGTTCGAGTGGCAGTGCAATTCGGCGTACGGGACCGTGGGCACCCGCACGATGGGCTGCGTCAGGTCGGTCGGCGCCTCGAACGGCTGGCGTTTGCGGCTCCACGCCGGTCCGTCACCGCCGGAGTTCCACGACGCGCTCGCCGGCGTGCGCCCGTCACGACCTGCCGTGCCCGAGAGCGTCGCCTCGAGTTCACTCCACGTCCACGACGGGTTGTTGAACCCCATCCACCCAGTATCGAACACATGTTCGCCTCCCCGCAACCCCCATCAGCCCGAAAAATGCCTGGATCTGCGCGCTCAGCGCGACAAACCAGGCATTTTTCGGGCTGGGTCAGGGTCGGAGGGACTCGAGGATGCCGCGGAGGCCGGGGTCGGCACGGTCGATGGCGGCGTCCCACTCGAACCAGTCGATCTGCTGGCTCTCCTCCTCCGGAGGATCGGGGTCGGCATCGCCACCTTCGATCAGATACCGCAGGTCGAGGTGCGTGTGGCCCCGCCCTCCCTCGTGGACATCGACATGTACCAGCTCGGGAACACCCTCAGCGTCGAACGGACCGGCGAAGGAGACCACGAGGCCCGTCTCCTCCCGGGTCTCGCGCAACGCCGCGTCCCACGGGGTCTCACCCGGATCGATGTGTCCTCCGGGCTGCAGCCAGATCCCCAAGCGCTTGTGTTCGAGCAGCACCACTCCACGCGGCCCAGTGACAATGCCCGATCCGGTCACGTGGATCGGGTCGGATTCCTGGTCGAACGGCGATTCCAGCGCATCGAACGCGGCGAGGAACCGCTCGATCGACAGCCTCTCGCGCTCATCGACGGCACGACGCGCTACCACGTCACTCCGAATCCGTTGATGGAGCCAATCACCGTGCATCCATCCAGATGTAGCAGGGCCGACCCAAATCACACTCATGTGATTTCTTTCGATTTCTTCTTGAGTTCATCAGCTTCCTGCCGATACCTCATCCAGGCATACGACTCACAACCCCCATCGCGGCGGAACTGGCGGATCATTCAATGGACAACGACATCAACATCGCACCCCGGATCCTGATCGCAGTCGACGATCCGGATCTGCGCCGGATCAGCGTCGCCGGACTCCGGTCAGCCGGGTTCAGCGTGAGCGCCCCCACCGACGGTGACGCGGCCATCATGCTCGCCGAGTCGTTCTCCCCCGACGTGTTGATCGTCTGTTCCAACCTTCGAGCCCCCGACGGTCGTCCGCTCTACGAACGCCTGCGCGACTCCAGCGAGCAGTACCTGCTGTGCATCACCGACGAAGGCGCCCATCGCACCCGCGCCGCCATGCTGCACTCCGGTGCCGACGACGCCGTCTCCGTACCGGTTTCGCCCGAGGAACTGTCGGCGCGCTGCCACGCACTGTTGCGCCGCCCACGCCAGATGCAGGGTCGTCCCGACACCGCCCTCTCCTCGGTGCTCACCCTCGGACTACTCATGATCGATCTCGGCCGCCGTGAGGTCCGCGTCGATGACGAAGAGGTCGCCACGACCCGCATCGAGTTCTCGTTGCTCGAGCAACTCTGCCGCCGCCCGACCGAGGTGTGCACCCGCGAGGATCTCCTCGACGCCGTGTGGGGTCCGACCTGGGTGGGCGACAACCATGTCGTGGATGTGCACCTGTCGAACCTGCGCCGCAAGCTCGACAAGGCGGCCCCGGAGATCAAGGTGATCCACACGGTCCGCGGCGTCGGCTTCCGCCTCGCCAACGACGTGACCGATCAGCTCGAGATCTCGCACCCGTTCGGCCTCGCCGCCGTCGTCTGACACACGATCAGCGCCGTCAGTCGTAGCGGGCGCTGATCCACCAACGCTGGTGTTCGGCCACGACGAGGAACCCGTCGCCATCGTCGGTGACCACCTGGAATCTGGCCAGCCGACGCTGCTGACCCGGCTCCCACCAGCGTTCCTCGATCGGCCACGGACCCGCCCAGGCGACGATCCGCCGGGGCCGGCCACGCTGCCAGCCCGTCTCCTCCCCGCCGCTCAACAGCAGCAGGGTCGCCGGTCGGCCCGACAACATGCCGCGGGCGCTGACCTGCAGCACCACGCCATGCTCGTCGAGCAGTTCGGCGGGATGCGGCTCGACGAACACCGTGGCCGGCGATGGTGACGGCAACGTGCCGGGCCAGGGGCCGGTGGGTCCACTGCCGGTGCCGGCCGCCGAGACGGCCCGCGCCCGCCGATCGAGGTCGACCGTGGCGGCCGACACCCACCGGTAGCGATCGGCGGGAAGCCGACCGCCGTGCCACACCGGCACGGTGACCGCCTCGTCGGAGGTGAGCGTGGTCAGACGGGCGATCGCACGCGCAGCCTGCCGATCGGCCTCGGACTGGCCGCCCCACAATCCGAGCTGCAGACCGTCGTCGGCACGCACCTCGTCGGGAACCAGGCGCACCAATGCGACACCGCCGGTCAACTCCTGGTCACTCCCCCGAGGCAGATCGATCCAGGCGTCGAGTTGCCAGCGCACCCGCTCGACCATGGCCGACGCCGAGAGCCCGGCTGATCGATACCACGAGCGCTCGGATCGTTCACCGTGCTCCGATTCGAGCACCACGACCAGCCGGGTGCACACCCGCCCGTCAGCGGCGAGCGTGCCGGCCAGTTCGTCGGCCAGCTGTTTGGCGATGAACACCACGGCGCTCGACTGGGCCGCCGGATCATCGAGGACGTGGTCGAGGCGTCGCTCGGGTGCCGGGTCGGTGGTGCTCGTTGGACGGATGTCCGTGCCCGAGGCCAACCGGTGAGCATGGACGCCGGGATGCCCGAACCGGCCGAGCACGTCGACGGCCGAGAGCGCTGCCAGGTCGCCGAGCCGCCGGAGCCCGAGCCGGCCGAACAACTCGACCAGCTCGGCGTCGCATTCGCCGAGCGTCTGCAGCCACCCGATCGGGAGGTCGGCGCAGAACGCCGGTGATGCAGCGGGCTCGACGATCACCGCGTCGGCCCGGCGTGCCGCCAACCGTGCCGCCACGCTCGATGCGAATCGACCGTCGGCAACGCCGATACCGACCCCGGTCGTCGGTGTGCCGGCCGCGGAAATCGCCTCGGTCAGACATCCGGACAGTCGCTCGGTGAGCGCACGGTCGCCGCCGAAGTACCGAGCCGGTCCGCGCGCCAACAGGCTGATCCAACCCGGTTCGATCACATCGAGACGCGGGGAGAGCTCGGCGACGGCCCGCACGGCCGGCTCGAACTCGCGGGCGTCACGATCGACGTCACGATCGACCAGCGTGAGGTGCGGGCAACGCCGTTGTGCCTGGCGACGTCGCTGGCCGATCACCACACCCTCCGCGGCAGCCGCTGTGGTGCGAGCGATCACCCGGTTCGCCCCCATCACGGCGGCCGTCACGTCGGCTCCGAAGCCAGCGGCGGTCACCGGCCAGTCGGGAAACCAGATCGACACGATTCGTGGTGGGAGTTCCACCGAATCCGCAGCAGCCATGGCATCACCCCGGCAGAGCAAGACGACAGCGACGGCGACCGTGCAGACGACGACCCGACGCTTCGACAACGAGCCGACGATGTTGCAGGTGGCCGTGGCCGTCACCGAGACCGACCCATTCCGCGTCATCGGCGTCGAGCACGCCATCGCACGACAACGCGCCCGGGTCGCCGAGCACGAGCATGACGACATCGCGCTGTCGTAGGCGGGTGGCGACCTTGCGCATCGCCGAGGGCGAGACCTCGGTCGGGACCCTGGCGATCAGGAGATCGAAGCCGTCGGCCGCAGCGGCGACGACGTCGGGCCATCGTGCTGGCTCAGTTCGCACGGCGACCACCCGCTCGAGCGCGATCCCGAACTCACTGGCGGCGTCGAGGCCGATCGTCGGCACATCGATCGTCGCCAGCCACGACCCGGCGGCCACCGCAGGTGCCACCAGTGCCAACGCCAACGAAGTGGCTGCTTGGCCGGAACAGGCGAGTGTGCGCCCTCTGACGAGACCACGCTCGGGGAAGAGTTCGGCGAATACCTCGGTAACCGGCAAGGTTCGATCGCCTGCCAGGGCCAACGGCGCCACCCGCTCGGCCAGCGCCGAGAGCTCACTCGGGAGTTCGACAGCGAGTTCCATCGCGGCATGGTATCGAACACACGTTCGCACTTCCACCCCGCGATTTCACCAGGGGTCTGACCCCTGGTGAAATTCCGCCACGACTCTGCTCGATGAACCGGTGGTCAGCCCTGCTTCGCGTTCCAGCGTTCGCGTCCCAGCCGGCCCCGCTCGAGGAGATGGGCCGGCACCCGCTTGACGGCCTCGGAGAGCTCACCGCCGTCGCCTTCGCCTCCGCTCGGTGCCGCGGCCTCGGGCTCGTCGGGCTGGAGATCTTCGAAACTGGGCGGCTCGACGCCCGGCTTCCAGTACTGGTAGAGATCGCGGACGATGTCGGCGAGTCCTGCGGAGTCGTACCCCTTCACCAGGTCGACGGTGATGATGTTGGCATACACATGGACCGCTGCAACCTGACCGGTCGCGAACATGCGACGCGCCAGTTCGTCGGATGGTGTGTTGCCCCACGCGTCAGCAAGCGACGCGAAGCGCTCGTGGCCCATTCCGGACAGACTGCGATTGATCTCGAAGCGGACGACTCCACGTGTCGAACTCGGCTTCTCGGTGACGGCGACCAACTGACCCATGGTGATCGAACGCTAGCGCCCGGAGACCGTCGACGACCCCATCCGCAATCTGCTCACGTCGACGCCACGACGAGGTTGGCGAGCTGCACGGCGACCAGACGATCCTCAGGGGTCCCTCGCACCGCGATCACGGCACCTTCTCGACGGCTCACCTGCGCAATCGTGTAGCCGGCACCGGAGTCCGACCCGGGCGCGAGGAATTCGGCGATCCCCACCGCGTCCGACGAGACCTCGCCGACCGGTTCGATCGCATCACGGCGAAACCAGTCCGATTCGATCACGTCCTCGGAGACGTAGTGGATCTCAGCCACAGCCGACCCGGCGGTGAATCGGCAGGCACTGTCACCGATCAGCTCGGCCGAGGCGACACCGCCACCCGAGGCGGCGCCGAACTGCTCGGTGACCTGGTTCTCGCCCAACCGGGCACACGCATCGAAGGGCAGCGATTCGGGAAGCGGCGGGAGCGTGGCAGGGTTGTCCGGGTCCGGTCGCGGGTCGCCGACCACGTCGGTGGTGATCGGTTCGGTCGAGTTGTCGGGAGCGACAGCGACTTCTTCGCCAGGGGCCAACGTCGGGGGAACCGTCGGAACCGGCCGCATCTCACCGGTCGACGACTCGTCGAGGCGGCTCCAGCTACAACCGGCAACGAGGACGCCCAGCGACACGGCAACTGCTCCTGCGCGGGCAACGGCCCGTGCAGCTCGTCGGCGACGTTCGACCATGGAAGGCCACGGTACCGTCGGTGGCCTGGTGTGATCCGTCGCCACACCGACGCAGCGAGTCAAGATTTCGTCTGCAGTCGACGGCTGATCCGGTCAACGCAGTGCGTCGGCCAGCACCGCCGGGAACTCATCGGGCGTCGTGGCCAGCACGCTCGCGCCAAGGGCTACCAGAGCGGCGGCGTGATCGTGGTCGTGGGCCGGCGTGCCCTCGTCGCTGAGCGCGAGCAGCACGATGACGTGCACGCCCGACTCGACGAGTTCGGCGACCCGACGCCGCATCACCTCGGCATTGCCTCCCTCGTAGAGGTCACTCACCACGAACAACACCGTCTCGCGCGGCCGCTCGATCAGGAGCTGACAGTAGGTGAGCGCATTGGCGATGTCGGTGCCACCGCCGAGTTGCACGCCGAACAGCACCTCGACCGGGTCGTGGAGGTAGGCGGTGAGATCGGTGATCGACGTGTCGAAGGCCACGAACGAGGTGCGCAACGCCGGGAGCTGAGCCAGTACACCACCGAACAGCGAGGCGTACACGACGCTGTCGGCCATCGAGCCGGACTGATCGACGGCGATGATCACATCACGGGCGAGGCTGCGTTGGCGGCGTCCGTGCCCGACGAGTCGTTCGGGCACGACGGTGCGGTGCTCGGGGATCCAGTGGCGAAGGTTGGCAGCGATCGTGGTCGGCCAGTCGATGTCGCCCGGTCGGGGTCGCCGGGTCCGTGCGGATCGTGACAGCGCGCCGCGGACGGCCTGGCGGGTGTGGTCGGCGAGGCGGCGTTCGAGGTCGGCGAGCACCTGAGCGATCACCTGCCGAGCGGTCGCCCGGGTCTCGTCGGGGAGGTGGCGGTTGAGTTCGACGAGCAGCGTGACCAGGTGGATGTCGGGCTCGACGCTCTGCAGCAGTTCGGGCTCGAGCAACAACTGTCGCAGGTCGAGCCGTTCGACGGCGTCGCGTTGCAGGATCTGGACCACCGGTGTCGGGAAGTACCGGCGGATGTCGCCGAGCCAGCGCATCACCGACGGTTTCGACCTGCTCAACCCGCCGGCACGGTTCGTGCCGCGGGCGCCCTGCTCGCCGCGGTCGTACAACGCGCCGAGCGCAGCGTCGATGCGGCGGTCGTCGCCACGCAACCCTGCCCCCGCCGACGACGGGTCGCCGTTGGGTCCTCCCTGGCCCCGTCCCCACCCGGACCCAGGGTCCTCCCCGAGCCCGGCCCACACGGCGTCGACAGCCGCTCCGAGTACAAGCCGCCACCGCCTTCGGCGCTCGACCTCCGAAACCGTCGGCACCGACCCACCGGCGCGCGATCCTTCGGTCCGGGCAGGGCCGGGGCCGGGGCCGGGGCCGGGGCCGGGTCGGAGTCGGGGCCGGGGAGGACTCTGGGTCCGGGTGGGGACGGGGCCAGGGAGGACCCACTGGCGGCGAGACCGAGCATGTGGCGCACCGTCGTCAATGCGGCGGCGGCGCGGGCTGGATCGACGTCGGCACCGAACCCGCCGGCGCGTTCGACCCCGACGCCCATCAGCAATTGCATCAACTGGCGTCGTTCGGCCGCTTCGAATGCCCCGAACGTGCGGCGCAACAGGGCGACCACCGCATCGAAGGCGTCCGGTCGCAGCGATGCCACCCACCCGTCGAGGACGGCGAGCAGGTCGGCGTCGTGGATCAGCACCGACCCGGATCCGGCGAGAAATCCTTCGACGAACGCGGCGCCGCTCGCGGGTGGCGTGCCGGCAGACAGCGCCTGCGAGAGTCGGCGCTGCACAGCGTCGATCGACCACACACCGGCATCGTGGAGCAGGCGGGTGGCGCGCCCCTGCACCAGCCCGTGGCCGATGCCGGTGGCGAGTTCGACGAGCACGATGGGCAGGCCGTGCCGACGGGCCGGATGGTCGAGCATGGCGAGAGCGCCCTGCAGGCCGGCGAGACGTTCGACGAGCACCGCTGCCCCATCGTCGTCGAGCGAGTGCGCCGATGCCACGACACCGGCGAGGATCCGCACGACGATGCCGTCGACGACCTCGCGGAGCGTGCCGGCATCCGTCGAACGGACGTCGCCGTAGCGCAGCGCCTGGGCGAGCGACGGAAGGGCGTCGAGCAGCCGCCCGACGTCGGGATCGGTCGCCGCCCGACTGGCGAGTCGTTGCACGGTGGGCTCGACCACCTGAGGGAGATCGGCGAAGAGCGCGGTGGTGATGATGCCGACCAACTCGACGATGCCCGACGACGCGGCCGAACGCTCGAGCAGTCGGGCGGTGGCCGCCGTTTCCAGGGTGGTGCCGTAGCCGGCTCGTTCGATCAGGCGCACCGACAACTCGGGGTCCCATCGCAGTTCCCACGTTTCGCGAAACGTCCCCGACGATCCTCGGCCGTCGACGACTGCACCCCATGGCACGCCGAGCGCCACGAGCCGATGGAGGAGGTGCGACTTGCGGAGCCCGGTGGGCGTGCGCAGGTCGACCTCGACCACGATGGTCTCGGCGCGAGGCGCGAGGCGCGCCGACTTCTGAGCCTTGGTGACGTCGCGTGCGAGCGGTACCTGGGGTGCCGCTTCGGGGACGGCGCCGAGTTCGTCGCCGACCACCAACTCGCGCCGCACGAGGTCGAGACCACCCATGACGGCGTCGGCGGCGTCGAGCACCTCGGACAACCCGACCCGAGGCCGGCCACGCATCGCGGCCAGCGATTCCGCGAGTCGGGTGCCGGCGATCAGATGATCGGGCGACGCCGACCCGCCGCGTTCACGCACGAGACGGGCCGCGTCGACGAAGAACCGGGCCACGCCGTCGCTGCCGGGGTGGTCGAACACGTGGCGGTACCAACCGGGGCTGTCGATTCCGGCCGCGTAGCCGGAACCTGCGGCCAGTCGGCGGTGCGTCCACGGCACCCACGCCACCGCCGTCTTGACCTTGGGCAACCCGCGCAGGGTGGCTGTGTCGGTCGAAACGTTCGGGGTGTCAGGCGCGTCGATGTCGAGAGCCGGCACATGCCACGCACCGCATACGACGACGATCTGTTCGTGTCCGGCCCGGCGGGCGGCGCGGATCGCGCGTCGCATGTGGGCTTCGCGTTGCAGCTCTCGTCGGGTGGGCACGAACCCCTCGCGAGCAGCGGCCATGGCATCGGCGACGGCGTCGAACGCCGGGGCACCGTCGCCACGGTGTTCGATGACGTCCTCCCACCACCGCTCCGGGTCGGGGTCGCCCGCAGCAGCAGCGAGCTCGCGCATCGGGTCGGGGGGCGCCGACTCGTCGACCAGCGAGGCCTCGTCGGCACCGACAGCCGCGAGAGTGACCGCCAGGGGCAGGTCGATGGCATGGACGCCGACGTCGTGGGCGTTCGCCCAGGCGACCGTCTGCCATTCGGGGCTGAACGTGGCGAACGGGGCAAACGCCGCCCGACCCGGCTCGGCAGGGACGTAGGTGAGCAGCGCCACCGGTGGCACGAGGCCGGGCTCGCCCACCCACCGCAGCGCGGTTTCGGTGTCGGCGGGCGCTTCGACGAGGACGATGTCGGGCTGCAGTTCGTCGAGCGCTCGCAGCACCGATCGTGCCGACCCGGGTCCGTGGTGACGGATTCCGAGCAGGTGGACGCTCACGTGTCGAGGGCGCGGCAGGCGTCGTAGAAGTCGTTCCAACCGGGGCGCTCTCGCACGACGGCTTCGAGGTATTCACGCCAGGCGACCGCATCGTGGACCGGGTCGCTGACGACGGCGCCGATGATGCCGGCGGCGACGTCGGTTGATCGGAGTTCGCCGTCGCCGAAGTGGGCAGCGAGCGCGAGCCCGTTGGTGACGACCGAGATCGCCTCGGCGGTCGACAGGGTGCCGGTGGGGACTTTGACACTGTTGCGTTCATCCTCGGTGAGGCCCGATCGCAGCTCGCGGAAGACGGTGACGACGCGTCGGATCTCGTCGGCCGCGACCGGCACATCGGGAAGCGCGAGTGCGACGCCGAGTTCGCCGACGCGGCGGCTGACGATTGCGATCTCCTCGTCGATGCTCGCTGGCAGCGGGAGCACGACGGTGTTGAAGCGGCGCCGCAGCGCGCTCGACAGGTCGTTGACACCACGGTCGCGGTCGTTGGCGGTGGCGATCACGTTGAACCCGCGGATCGCGGCGACCTCGGTGTCGAGTTCCGGCACCGGCAGCACCTTCTCGGACAGCACCGTGACGAGCGCGTCCTGGACCTCTGGTGGCATCCGGGTGAGTTCCTCGACACGCACGATGGCGCCGCGTTCCATGCCCCGATAGATCGGGCCCGGCACGAGCGCTGCAGTGCTGGGGCCTTCGGCGAGCAGGCGGGCATAGTTCCAGCCGTAGCGCAGCGTCTCCTCGGTGGTGCCGGCGGTGCCCTGGACGAGCAGGGTCGAGTCGCCGCTGATCGCCGCGGCGAGGTGCTCGCTGACCCAGGTCTTGGCTGTGCCCGGCACGCCGAGCAGCAGCAGCGCTCGGTCGGTGGCGAGCGTGGCGACGGCGATCTCGACGAGCCGCTGCTGGCCGACGTACTTCGGCGAGATGACCGTGCCGTCCGACAGTTCGCCGCCGAGCAGGTATCGGACGACCGCCCAGGGCGACAGCTTCCAGCCTGACGGCCGCTCACGATCGTCGAGCGCGGCGAGCGCCGCCAGTTCGTGCGCGTACTGGTGCTCGGCGTGCGGACGCAGCACGTCAACCGAAGCCCCCGATGCACTCATCGACGGTGACGTTACCGACCGACCGTCGTTCTGTTCCTGCTGCCCGATCATCATCAGGCGGCGATACTTCGCCTGGATCGCGTTGGGGGGCCGGTGGCGTGGATGCTTCCGTCGGGGAGGGTGAGGGTGAGTTCTCGGTTGGGGCCGAGTTCGATGACCCATTGGTCGTGGTGGATCTTGGCGTGGTGGACCGAGCAGACCGGCAGCAGGTTGTCGAGGTCGGTGTGGCCGTCGTTGCGCCACCAGATGATGTGATGCAGCTTGCAACGGTCGTAGGCGATGCTGCAGCCGGGGATCGCGCAGCACCGGTACAGGCCGCGCAGGGCCCGACGCTGGGCGCGGTTCGCGAGGCGGGTGGAGCGGCCCAGGTTCAACTCGCCGGGTGCGTGCAGCACGACACCGTTGCGCACGACGACGGTGTGGACGTCGGCGTCACCGGCGAGGGCGGCAAGCACGCGGGCCGGTACTTCGACGGGAATGGAGAACTCGCCAACCGGGCCTGCTTGGCCCTGCGCGTCGGCGTCGACCACCACGACGAACTCGGGGCGCCCCGGCTTCGGCCGTACCGGCGGTGACGGTGCAGGTCCGGGCTCAGGGTCTGTGTCGGCGTTGTCAGCAGCGTCGGCGAGGGCCTCGTCGAGCAGGAGCCGGGCGACGGCGCGAGCGGCGAGGTAACGCTGCTTCTCGATCGGATCATCGGGACACTCGTCGGGCACGCTTTCGCCGAAGAGGGCTTGGACCACGGCATCGATCCGCGCCGCGATCCTGACACCGGTGACAGGGTCGAACTTGACCGACAGGTTCCACATCCCCTCGCCGTCAACCCAGGTACGCGCCCGCACGTTGTGACGCTGCCGATCCAAACGATCCAGACCGTCGCCCTCTTGGAGGCGTTTCGTTTCCAGGTCCAACCGTCGGTTGAACTGCTCGACACTGGCTGCCTTGGCGACCTCGGCAAGCGCATTGGCACGTTTCAACAGTTCGGGTCGCTTGGCGGCGTCGAGCTTCTTCGACGCCCGGATGACGGCATCGACGTGATCGGCGGTGATCGCACCGTCAACCAACGCGTCAGCCAACTTCGGGGTCTTCTTCAACGTCGTGGACCGCTCCGTGGTCTTGGCCGCATGGCTCAACGACTTCTTCGACGCGTTCGCGATGCGCTGCTCAGGAAACGAATCGATGCCGTCGAGTTGGCTCACCAGACCGGCGTGTTGAGCGTCGCACCACGCCTGTACCTCGCGCACCGCCACCAGGCCCGACTCGACCAGATCAGCCGTCGCTGCGGTGTTCGCGCGCACCGAAGCGATCGCCCCGACACGCTCGACCACCGCTGCGATCTCCATGCCCACAACCATAGAGAGGGGGTGTCACAGGGTTCCGGGGTCACCGACCCGGGGCGGCCACGGGCGAACTCGTGAACAAGTATAGGCTCTGGGCGGAGACTTGGTCACGAGAACGGTGGCAGGGGCGCACGGTCTACCTTCGGCTCATGAGTGTCGAGGCAACACCACCGAACGAGATGCAGCGGACCGGGCTCGACGCGCTCAGGGCGGCGACGACGCTGTTGCAACGAGTGCGGCAGACCCACCCGACGATCGGGCTGTTCGAGGCCGCCGATCTGCAGTGGTGGTGGCGGACACCTCGGTCGACTGACGACATACCCCAGCTGTTCTGGTTCGACGACCACGATCGGCCAGAAGCTGCGGTGATCGCCACCGCGTGGAGCGACCGGATCGGGCTCGACCCGATCGTGCTGCCCGACGCGAGCGACGGCTGGATCGCCCACGTCGTCGAGCGAGGACTGAACCATGCCACCGAGTGCGGCCTCGGGTCCGTCGACATCGCGTTCGACCGGGCCGACGACGTGATGCGCACCGTGTTGGCCGGCCACGGGTTCGCCTCCGAGCGGCCCGAGTCGGTCGAAGCGTGGATGTCCGCGCCGCGACGGCCGGAGGTGAGTCACCTGCCGTCCGGCTACCGGTTGGCCAGTCGCCTCGGGACGTCCGGACGCCCGCACCACATGGTCGGCCGCGGCGGAGCCGACGTCGAGGAGCGTCTGCGTCGGACATCGCTGTACCGCCCAGATCTGGACCTCGTGGTCGTCGACGACGCCGACGATGTTGCGGGCTACGGACTGTTCTGGTTCGACCCGGTGACCGCCACGGGCCTGGTCGAACCGATGCGCACCGAGGACGATCACCAACGCCGGGGCATCGCCCGTCACGTCCTCACCGTCGGTGTCGACCGGCTCGCCGCCGCCGGAGCCGAGCGCATCAAGATCTGCTTCGAAGCGGACAATCCGGCCGCGAAGCACCTCTACGTCGACGTCGGCTTCGAGCCGGTCAAGGAGTGCGTCGTCATGTCTCGCCGGGAGGACTGACCGACAGTTCGTCCAGCATGCGTTGACGGGTGCGTGCGAGATCGCCGAGGACCGACGCAAGGGGAAAGCCGACCGACCCGCCATCGATCGCTTCGAGTGCGGTCGCGACCGGGCCGACGGCATCGGGACGCATGCGCGCCACAAGGTTGACGAGGACTGCCCGATGGGCGTGGACGAGTGTCCCGGCCTCGATTGCCCCCGCCAACTCGCGGGCGACGACGTCACCAGCGGCGCACAGCAGCGGCTCGAGGTCGGGCGGGATCGGCAGCGGCGGCAACTCGGCGAGGTCGTCGGCCGATGGATCGGGGTGGGCGCCCGCAGCACCCTTCGCCGCCAGCTCGGGGAGGTGGCCGACGAGCCATCCGGCGAGCGGTCCGCATGCCAACTCGACGCGGGCACGACGGATCGGGTCGGATCGATGTCGGGTGAGCAACTCCGCCACGAGCTCGGGCGGCACCCGCCAGCCGTTCGTGATCAGCGTCAACATCCATTCGTCCTCGAGCACGGCCCACGACGAGACCACATGGTGCCAGCGCTCGGCAGCCGCTGGCACACACACCGGCCGGGCGTCCGCCTCGGGTGCAGCGACGGGTGCCAGCGGCGGACCGGGGAGCACACCGGCGCGGCGCACCGCGACCGTCGCCGCCACCTGCGCAAGCATGCGCTCCGACGGAGTCGACCACACCGTGTCGTCGACGAGATCGGCGATGAGGCCATCGGGTTCCGGCGGGTTGCGCCGGTCGGTGCCGAGCATCGCCACCGACACCAGCTCGCGCCACAGCTCCGCCTCGGTCATGCGGCGCTCACGAACGAGTCGTCGGCACGAGGGCCGATGTCGAGCGAGCGGTCGTCGAGGTGGACCGTCAGCGGCACGACACCGTGCGGCGTCCATTCGCACGTGACATCGATCGCTTCGCCACCAGCGACGGCGAGCAGCGTGGCGAGCGGCCGACCCCCGGCGATCAATGGCAGCGTGCCACCAGTGTCGGTGAGCGCGAACCGTGTGCCGTCGACCGCGATCGCCGCCGTCACCGTGAACGGGATGCGGTCGAGCCACGGCTCGACGGCGAGCATCCTGCCGACCTCGTCGCATGCCGCCGCGATGTCCACGGCGGGCGGGCGAGCAACCTCGATCATCGAGCCGTAACGCTCGCCGACCAGCGCCCGCAGCGCGGGTCCGGGATATCGGTGCAGGTCGGCCTCGATCGCCGTCCCCACCGTCAACGACGTGTCGAGGCTCTGGCGGTACGCAGCGAACGACAGCACGAGCGCCCACCGCCCCGTCGCCACCCCGCGCAGCCAATGGCGGCGAACCTCGATGCGATCCTCCCGCGTGTCGCTACGGGCGGCGACCGCCCACGTGTCGGTGTCCGGCACCCCACCGAGGACGTCGGCGTGGCGCACCTGCCAACCGACGGTGGTCGCCACCGCATCGGCGAGCGGACCGGGCAGCGAGCCGAGCCGGCGACCCGCCTGCGAGAGCAGGTGCAACAAACCGAGCTCGGCCAGTACGTCGCTGTGCCAGTCGGTCGACGCTCCGACGAGGCCGGCCAGCCGCCGGATCCGATTGGCGAGGCTGCCGGCCTGGGCGTCGACGAGTCGAGCCGCCAACTCGTCCCACGTCGAGTACTTCGCGAGCGCCGGATCGGCCAGCCCTGTGCGCATCCGGTCGTCCAGCCATCGGTCGAGTTCCGTCAGCCCTGCGAACATCCGCTCGACTCGCTCGTCACGAGAACGATCGCGATCCGGCTCGGGCACCTCGGGCACGTCCGGCAACGGGGTGGCGGCCGTGTCCGCGGGCTTCGGCTCGGACGACGGTGTGGCGTCCGTGGCCGACGAGGAGGACGGGGCGTCGGCGGCGGGACGGGCTCCCGCGGCGTCGCGGGTTTCGACCCAGCTCGCCACCTGCGGCGGGGCGACGGTGTCGGCGACGTCGCCGCGCACCCACAACATCAGGAGGGCGAGCACGTGCTTGCACGGATGGCGCCGGCTCGGACACGTGCATCTCGATGCGACGCCGACGTGATCGACCATCGTGTCGTAGGGTTCGGCACCGCTCCCCCGGCACGATCCCCACACCGCCCGATCGTCGGCGCCCAGGCCACCCCACTTCGCCACCGTGGTCAACGGTCGCGCCACACTGAGCGTTGCAGGGGTCGGCGCGAGCGCCTCGACCTGCTCGGGCGACCAGCGATTCACGATGCCGTGAGCGACGCGCCAAGGGCGACCGGCACGGCGACCGAATCGGCGGCACCCTTGGCGTGATAGCTCGACCGCGTGAGCGGGCTCGCTTCGACGTGGCCGATGCCGTACGACTCGCCGAGCTGCTTCCATCGGTCGAACTCGGACGGTTCGGCGTAGCGAACGATGGGAAGATGGTGCGATGTCGGGCGCAGGTACTGCCCGATCGTGACGATGTCGACGCCGAGGTCGGCGATGTCGGCGAGCAGTCCCTCGATCTCGTCGTCGGTCTCGCCAAGGCCGACCATGAACCCTGTCTTCGTGGTGAGCCCAGCCGCCTTGGCGCGTGCGAGCGCGCCCAATGAGCGGGCGTAGCCGGCCGACGGCCGCACCGCGCGCTGGAGGCGGGCGACGGTCTCGACATTGTGGTTCAGGACGTCGGGGCGCGCCGCAAGAAGGAGGTCGAGCGCCACGTCATCACCCTTGACGTCGGAGATCAGCGTCTCGATCCGCGTGGCCGAACGGCGCAGGCGAATCGCCTCGACGCAAGCCGCCAGATGCGCCATCCCTCCGTCGGCGAGGTCGTCGCGAGCCACCATGGTGAGCACGGCATGGTCGAGGCCCATCCGTTCGATCGCCTCGGCCACCCGCGTCGGTTCGTCACCCGCCGGTGCCAGCGGCTTGTTCGTGTCGACGAGACAGAACCCGCACGCCCGCGTGCAGCGCTCGCCGAGCACCATGAACGTGGCGGTGCCGTCGACCCAGCACTCGGACAAGTTGGGGCAGCCGGCGTCCTCGCACACCGTGACGAGGTCGAGGTCGCGCACCGTCCTCTTCAACGACATCACGCCGGCGCCGAGTTCGACCTTCGGTCGCAACCAGTCCGGCTTGCGCGTCTCGATCGACAGGCCCTCGGTGACTCCGGCGGCCTCCAGGCGTGCTGCCGCCCGATCGGACAGCAGCTTGACCTGCTCGCCCGGCCCGTCACCGCGCGAAAACGCCGACAGGTCGCGGTCGTCCACCGCGTGCTTCCACGCAACGTCTTGCCGTTCGATCGCCCCATCGGACCAGCGCTCGGCGGCCAGGCGAGCGACGACGTCGACGACCTCACGCATCGACACCTCGATGCCCTCCTCGGCGAGCGACGTGACCGGCTTGTCGCCGATGCCGCACGGCACGATGTGCTCGCGCAGGTACGTCATGTCGGTCGCGACGTTCAACGCGAAGCCGTGCATCGTTCGCCCGCGGGCGAGGCGCACCCCGATGGCACAGATCTTGCGGGGTTGCACTGCGGGGTCCGGGTGATCGACATCGAGCCACACGCCCGCGAACCCCACCAACCGGCCGGCGTTCGCCAACCCGAGTTCGGTGAGTGCATCGATGACGAGGCCCTCGACGTTGCCCACGTGGTCGGAGGCCCCCAGCCGATTGTCGACGTTGACGATCGGATAGCCGACCAGCTGTCCCGGCCCGTGGTAGGTGATGTCGCCGCCGCGTTTGACCGCGACCAGCTCGGCGCCCACTGCGGCCGGCTCGCAGCAAAGGTTCGTGGCGAGGTCGGTCCTCTTTCCATGGGTGAACACATGCGGGTGTTCGAGCAGCAGCAGGTGCTGGCCGGCACCGTGTTGGAACAGCGCCGTCTGCACGGCCAGCGCCTCGCGGTAGGGCACCCGGCCCAGCCACCGGACACGCAGAGGGCCTGCCGTCATGGCGGTGCGGACGATCCCGAGCGTCAGAGCTCGGTCGACCAGTCCTTGGTCTGGAGGATCTCCTTGACCCGGGCGAGGAACCGCGCCGCGTAGGCGCCGTCGAACGCACGATGGTCCCAGCTCATCGCCAGATTGCCGACCGGATGGATGGCGATCGCCTCGCCGCCGTCGGGACCGGTGGTGACGACCGGCTTGCGCACGATCGCGTCGGTCGAGATGATCGCCACCTGCGGCTGGTTGATGATCGGCATCGTCAGCACCGACCCGGCGGAGCCGTTGTTGGTGATGGTGAACGTGCCCCCCGAGATCTCGTCGGGGCTGAGCTTGCGGGTGCGGGCTCGATCGGCGAGATCGGAGATCTCCGACGCGATCGCGGCGAGCCGCTTGGTCTCGGCGTCGCGTACCACGGGGGCGAGCAGACCGTCGTAGTCGAGGTCGACGGCGATTCCGAGGTCGACGAAGTTGTGCACGATCAAATCGTTGTCGCCGACACTCGCGTTGAGATGCGGGAACTCGGCCAGACCATCGATGACGGCCCGCGCGATGAACGGGAGATAGGTGAGCCCGAAACCGTGCGTGGCCTTCCAGTCGTCCTTCACCTTGGCGCGCACCACGTCGACGTTGGCGAAGTCGACCTCGACCACACTGAACGCGTGCGGGCTCGTCGCCTTGCTCGCCACCATGTGGTCACCCGTGAGGCGACGGATCTTCGACAACGGCACCACGGTGTCACGCTCGCCCGCTGCCGTCTTCGGGGCCGGTGGCGTCGGACGTGCGGCGACGGGAGCCGCCGGTGCCGGAGCGGGCGCAGGAGCGCCGGCAGCCGGGGCCGACGCGGCGGGCGCCTGGCGGTTGGCGCCGGTGGCGTCGATGTGGTCGAGCACGTCGTCGCGGGTGATGCGGCCGCCGGGTCCCGATCCGGTGATCGCGTCCGGATCGATGCCGTGTTCGTTGACCAGACGGCGCACGACCGGAGACAGCAACCGGTTGTCACCGCTCTGCGCGGTCTGCGCTGCGGCCGGCTCGACGTCGGGCGGCGGCGGTGGTGCTGCCGGCGCAGCAACAGGCGCCGGCGGAGGCGGCGGGGCGGGCGTCTGCGGTTCGGGCTCCGGTTCGGGCTCCGGAGCGGGCTCCGGAGCCGGTGCAGGTTCGGCGGCGGGTGCGGGTGCAGCGGCCGCTGCACCATCGGCATCGCCGACCACGGCGATCACGGTGCCGACGTCGACGGTGTCGCCTTCTTGCACGCGGATCTCGGTGAGCACACCGGACA
Source organism: Ilumatobacteraceae bacterium (assembly GCA_963774765.1). Lineage (GTDB taxonomy): Bacteria > Actinomycetota > Acidimicrobiia > Acidimicrobiales > Ilumatobacteraceae > Sva-07. The sequence continues at coordinate 531,834 of CAVZGP010000011.1, read as the reverse complement.
CCGGTGACGGCACCTCGGTGTCGACCTTGTCGGTGGACACCTCGAACAACGGCTCGTCGGCGGTGACCGTGTCCCCGACGTTCTTGAACCACTGTGTGATCGTGCCCTCGGTGACCGTTTCGCCGAGTTGTGGGAGGGTGACGTCTGCCATAGGAGGAGTCTCTTCTCGTGTCGTCGTGTCGAGCGGGTTGGTGTCTGTCTAGCCGTTGAAGTTGCGGCCCGTGAGCGACATCACGGTTTCGCCGAACAACTCCGACAGGCTCGGATGTGGTTGGAGGAATTCGGCGATCTCGTCCACGGAGGCTTCCCAGTTGACCGCCAGATATCCACCGCTGAGCTGCTCGGTGACCCAGGGGCCGACCATGTGCACCCCGAGGACCTGGCCCGCAGTTCCGTCAGGGCGCTTCTTGGCGATGATCTTCACGAGGCCCTCGGTCTCGCCGAGGATCATCGCCCGGCTGTTGAACTTGAACGGATGCTTCGCGACCACGACGTCGTGGCCAGCCGCCCGGGCCTGTTCCTCGTCGGGTCCCGCCCACGCCACCTCGGGGTGGCAGTAGATCGCCCACGGCACCCGGTCGTAGGCGACAGGCATCGGTGATTCGCCGAGCGCCTGCTTGACCACCAGAATCGCCTCGGCGTAGGCCACGTGCGCGAGTTGTGGCGTGGCGATCAGGTCGCCGACTGCATACACGCCGGGCTCGCCCGTGCGGCAGTACTCGTCGACCTCGACGAAGCCGCGCTGATCGACGACCACACCGGTGCCGTCGAGGCCGAGTTGGTCGGCGAACGGGCGACGGCCGACCGACACCACGACGGCGTCGACCTCGACCGACTCGCCGTCGCCGAACGACACCGTGGTGCCGCCGAACGCGTTGGGCGTGTGGCCGTTGACCATCACACCGGTGCGGATGGCGATCTTCTTCTTCTTGAACGACTTCTGGACGACCTTGGCGAGGTCGGCGTCGAGGCCCGGGAGGATCTTGGGAAGGCCCTCCAGGATGGTCACCTCGCTGCCGAGGTCGGCGAACGTCGACGCGAACTCGCAGCCGATGGCGCCGCCGCCGATGACTGCCACACGTGGTGGCACCGTGGTGAGATCGAGCACCTCGTCGCTGGTCATGATCGGACCGCCGCGCTCGAAGTTGGGGATCAGCCGCGGTACCGAGCCAGCGGCGAGCAACACTGCGTCGCCGGTGATCGTCGCCGCCGACCCGTCGGCCATCGACACGCTCACCGTGCGGTTCGCGCCGAGCGCGCCGACGCCGTTGAACACCTCGACCTTGCGACCCTTGCACATCGCCGCGATGCCCTTGACCAGGCCGTCGACGATGCTCTGCTTGCGGGCCTGGGTACGGGCGAAGTCGACCGTGGCCTCCCCGCCCGAGTCGATGCCGAAGTCGCTCGAATGATCGACGTGGCGCTTGACGGCTGCGGTCTCGAGGAACGCCTTCGCCGGGATGCAACCACGGTTGAGGCACGTCCCGCCGAGCGCATCCTTCTCGACGAGCGCCACCTCGAGGCCCGCCGAAGCTCCGTACAGGGCGGCCGAATATCCACCAGGTCCGCCACCGATCACCACCAGGTCGAAATGGTCACTCATCGTCGTTCACCGTAGCGTTCGATCGCTCGGTCGTCATCCGGGCCCGGAAACGATCATGGTGCTTCCAGCACCCAGTTGCGCTGCTGGTCGCCGCGGCGCAGCACGAGCACCCGATTCGACCCGTCGGCGGCGCTGACGTCGAACTCGATCCGACACCGTTGCTCGGCGACGGTGATCTCCGTGCAACGACCGGATGCCGTGGCCGTCAGCGGTTCGAGTCGCTGGTCGCCGGTGGCCAGCGAGAAGCCGGACATGTCGTCGTCGACGCCTCCCATCTCGACGTCGACCGAGAAGAGCATGTCGGCTTCGACCGCTGCGAGCACCGTGACGTCGACGTCGCCGACCTCCACCGCCTCGCCAACCTCGGCGGGTTCGACCGCTGCGGACTCGTTGGCGAGCTGGAACAGCAACACCCCGCCCGCCAGCAGGATCATCAACCCGACGCCGACCGCCAGCAGCAACAGCGTCCGCGTCTTCATCGGCGCCAGAGCCTACGGAGCACCCCCGAGCGTCACACCGCGCACGCCGGCAAGGCGTGACAATTCGGGAAACACCGGGTGGGCTGCGTTCCACTGACGGGGCCGTCTCGCTACGGTCGTTGGGGTGAGAACCACACGTCGCGCCGCTCTCGGCGCCATCGGGGCCGGTGTGCTCCTGCTGGCTGCCACCGCTTGCAACTCCGAATCGAACGACGCCGGCGGCGAGTCCCTGCCCGATACGGTCGTCGACGCTCCGGCCGAGGCAACGGCGACCGAGGCCACGGCGACCGAGGCGCCGACCGCTGACGCGGGCGACTCGTCACCGGGTGCCACCGACGGTGCCGATCCGACCCCCACGGAACCCGGCGTCGTCGTGCCCGAGGCGTTGCAGTTCACGGCCCCCCTCGTCGGCGGTGGCACGTTCGACGGTGCGGCCGCGGCCGGCAAGCCGACCGTGTTCTGGTTCTGGGCGCCCACTTGAAGCGTGTGCAACCGTGAAGCCCCCTCGGTCGAGGAGGCAGCAGTTCAATTCGAGGACCAAGCCAATTTCGTCGGTGTCGCATGGACCGGGAGCGACGAGTCGTTCCAGGGATTCATCGACAAGCACGGTCTGACGTTCCCGCAGATCAGCGACGATCCGGGTGATGTGTTCGACCGATTCGGCGTGGCATACCAGCCGGCGCTGGTGATCGTGAACACCGACGGGTCCACCGAACTCGTCACCGGCGCGGTCGACGAGGAACTCCTCGCACAGATCATCTCCGAAGCGAACTGACCGTCCATCACCCCGATTTCGTGAACAACTTCACCTCTGACAGGTGAAGTTGTTCACGAGAACCTGGGGGCGGTGTGAACAGGTTCGTGCAGCCCTAGCCTGACAGCTCCCACTCGGCCCAACGCGGCCCCCGTTTCCAACTGGTTCACGGAGGTCGACATGGCCCACTTCTCGCCTGCGCTCGCTGAGCGCATCTCCACTCGCCACGGTGTCGTCACACGCGCCGACCTGATCATCGACGGGTTCTCTCGACGCGAGATCGATCGTCTCGTCGAGCGGGGAACGTGCATCCGAATTCACAACGGCGTCTACCGGCTCGCCACATCACCCGACACGTTCGAGTCGAGATGCGCTGCTGCATGCGCCGGCGATTCTGAGGTCGTGATCACCGGCGTCGCCGCGGCACGGCTGTGGAACTTCCGCCACGTGTGGCGCGTGGACCAGCCCATCGTGCTGGTCACTCACGACCGCACACCACTCGCCCGCGGTGTCGTGCTCCGTCGGTCGAATGTGCTCGATACGACCGACTGGGTCGAGCGCGCCGACGGCATCCGGCTGGCATCACCGCCTCGAACGTGGTTCGACTGTGCACGCGATCTCAACGACGAACAGTTCGAACGTGTCACCGAATGGGTGCTCGACAAGCACGCAACCGTGCCGACACTCTGGACGACCGCTCGCCGCCTGCAGGCCCGAGGACGCCCGGGGAGTGCCCGAGTTCGACGCGTCATGGAGGCGCGTGACGACTGGCAGAAGCCTGCCGGATCGGGCATCGAGCTCCGCGTGCTCCAGGCGCTGGAGCGGCGCGGCATCGTCCTGCATCGTCAGTACCCCCTCGTCCTCGCCGACGGGGCCATCGTCCATCCCGACGGCGCCGACCCATCCATCAGGTGGGCCCTCGAGATCGACCACGTCACGTGGCACGGCGGCCGGCTCGATGCGCAGTACGACAAGACCCGCGATCGACGCGCCCGCCTCGCCGGGTGGCAGGTCGAACGGGTCACCGATCAGGAACTGGCCGAGAACTTCGACGCAGTGATCGATCAACTCGTTGCACTTCATCGCGAACGCGCCGCGACCTTCGCAGCGGCCTGAACCGATCTGGGCCGATCTGTCCGATCTCGTGAACAATTTCGCCTCTCAGAGGTGAAGTTGTTCACGAGATGTCGGGGGGGCTCGATCGCTCCTACGCTCGGCGCATGCGCGTTGCCATCACCGGATCGACGGGCCTGATCGGCTCGGCACTCACACGTCACCTCGACTCGCTCGGTCACGACGTGATCCGGGTGGTGCGCGGCACTCCGTCGGGCACCGACATCTCGTGGGCACCGGCCGATGGTCTCATCGACCCTCACGCACTCGACGGGGTCAACGCCGTCGTCCATCTCGCAGGAGCCGGAATCAGCGACCAGCGGTGGACCGACGACTACAAGCGCGAGCTGCGCGAGAGCCGCACGAAGGGTACGACGTTGATCTCCGAGGCGATCGCGTCGGCGACCGACGGGCCCGACGTGCTGCTGTCCGGCTCGGCCGTCGGGATCTACGGCGCGCGTGGCGCCGAGGAACTCACCGAGACATCCGCACCGGGCGCCGGGTTCCTGGCCGACATCTGCGTGCAGTGGGAACAGGCAACTGTCACCGCCGAGGCAGCAGGCACACGCGTCGTGCACCTGCGCACCGGCATCGTGCTGTCGGCTGGGGGCGGCGCGCTGAAGAAGCAGCTCCCCCTGTTCAAGTTCGGCCTCGGCGGCAAGTTCGGCTCTGGCGAGCAGTGGCAGAGCTGGATCTCGATCGATGACGAGGTCGCCGCGATCACCCACCTTCTCACCGCCGACACCACCGGCCCTGTCAACCTGACCGCCCCCAAGCCGGTGACCAACGCCGAGTTCACCGACACGCTCGGTGACGTGCTCCACCGACCCACGTTCATGCCGATCCCGAAGTTCGGGCCCAAACTGCTACTCGGCAGCGAACTCGCCGACAACCTGCTGTTTTCTGGACAGCTCGTGCTCCCGACGGTGCTCGACGCCGACACCGAGTTCACGTTCCAGCATCCGGATCTGGCGACTGCCCTCCACGCGCTGCTCGGCAGATGAACGTCAGCGTGCGCTGGCCTTCGCCGCCGCGATCGGCCAGACTGGCCCACATGGCTGACGGGACACCAGACGACAACTCACCCACCGACTCCGACAAGGTGGTGCGCGGGATCCGGTTCGTGCCCGCCGAACCGCAGGCGATCTTCGACCTGCTCGCCGATCCGGCGCAGCATCCGGTCATCGACGGTTCGGGAACGGTGCGTGCGACGGGTGCGGAGTCGCCCGACCGGCTTGCCCTCGGCTCGAAGTTCTCGATGTCGATGAAGATGGGGGTGCCGTACAAGATCACCAACGAGGTGGTCGAGTTCGACGAGCCGTCGCGGATCGCCTGGCAGCACATGGGCAAACACATCTGGCGTTACCGGTTGCGCCCGGTCGAGGGCGGCACGGAAGTCACAGAAGAGTTCGACTTCCGCCCGGCCCGCAGCGCCACCGTGCTCAAGCTGTCAGGCACCCCGAAACGCAACGCGAAGGCCATCGAAGCCACTCTCGATCGCCTCGTCGCCCACTTCCAACCCGCCTGACTCCCACTCGGGGTCGGGACCTTTGACCATCGCAACAATTGCGGGGTATCGGTAGGTTGAAGGTATGGCAACGGCGTGGCTGACGGCGAGCGAGATGACGGCTTGGCGCATGTACATCGAGACCTACGGCGATCTGATCGCGGCGATCGAACGCGACCTGGCCGAACACGACCTGACGCTCGGCGACTACCAGGTGTTCGTGTACCTGTCGGAGGCACCGAACCGATCGATGCGGATGTGCGATCTCGCCGACCTGTTGCAGCTGTCGCCCAGCGGACTGACCCGACGCCTCGACGGACTGGTGAAGGCAGGCTTCGTGACACGTGAGCCGTCCACCGACGATCGGCGGGTGATGCTGGCAACGCTCACTCCAAGGGGGTTCGGTGCCCTCGAGGCCGCCGCGCCCGACCATGTCGCCAGCGTGCGCCGACACATCTTCGACCACCTCGACGACGAGCAGGTCGATGCGCTCGCGTCGATCTTCCAGTCGATCAGGACCGGGCTGGAGCAGTGACCTCGCTCCCCCAGGGGTTCCACAGCCACGTGGCGAACATCGGGGTCAAGGACGACACCGACGACTTCGTGGTGATCGGCGCCGACCGTGCCGTGCCGGTCGCCGGCGTGTTCACCAAGAGCCGGTTCGCCGGACCGAGCGTCACCCTCAGCCGCGCCCAGATCGCCGACGGACAGGCCCACGCTGTCGTGGTGATCTCGAAGAACGCCAATGTGGCGACCGGTCCGCACGGCCACGACGATGCCGTCGAGGTCGCCCAACGCGTCGCGGCACGACTCGGTTGCGAGCCGACGGACGTCGTGGTCACCTCGACCGGGGTGATCGGCCGCCGTTATCCGATCGACCGGATCCGCGCCGGCATCGACGCGCTGCCGGACACGCTCATCTCCGACGACGCCGACGGACCCGCCCGCGGGATGATGACGACCGACACGGTCCCGAAGCTTTCCGAGGCGGTCGTCACCGGCAGCGCGGCACGTGTCGTCGGGATGGCCAAGGGGGTCGGGATGATCGAACCCGACATGGCGACGCACATCTCGCTGCTGTTCACCGATGCCGAACTCTCGAGCATCGATCTCGATGCCACGTTCCGCCGGGTGGTCGAGCGGACGTTCAACTGCGTCAGCGTCGACTCCGACACCTCCACGAGCGATTCGTCGGTGATCATGGCGTCCGGAGTGGCGGGACCCGTCGACCTCGGCGCATTCGAAGCGGCGCTCTACGAGGTGGCACTCGATCTGACGAAGCAGATCGCCCGCGACGGCGAGGGCGCGCACTCCCTGATCGAAATACACGTCGACGCCGCTCGCGACACTGCCCAAGCGAAGCGGGTCGCGAAGGCGATCGTCAACTCACCGCTGGTCAAGACGGCGGTGCACGGCGGCGATCCGAACTGGGGTCGCGTGGCGATGGCGATCGGGAAGTGCAGCGACGACACCGACATCGACCAGGACGCTGTGGTGATCCGCTTCGGCGACACCGAGGTGTATCCCCGCCTGCTCGACGATGATGCCCTCGCCGCCCTGTCGGGCTACATGCGCAGCCCGGACGTCCGAATCCACGTCTCGCTCGCCACCGGCGATGCGGAGGCGACCGTGTGGGGCTGCGACCTCAGCGACGACTACGTGAGATTCAACGCCGACTACACCACCTGATCGGTCCGGTTCGCCCCCTCGCGGCGTTGAGGGTCACTTCGGGGGCATGCGGATGCCGCCGTCGACCCGAATCGACTCGGCGTTCATGTAGCTGTTGGTGATGCACTCGATCACCATCGACGCGAGCTGCTCGGGGTCGCCGAGGCGCTTGGGGAACAGCACGCCCTTCTGGAGGTTCTCCTTGAACGCCTCGCTGGCGTCGCCCTCGCCGTAGATCGGTGTGTCGATCAGGCCGGGAGCCACAGTGTTGACGCGGATGCCGACCGCCGAGAGGTCACGGGCGATCGGCAATGTCATGCCGACGACGCCGCCCTTCGAGGCCGAGTAGCTGGCCTGGCCGATCTGGCCGTCGAACGCCGCGACGGATGCGATGTTGACGATTGCGCCACGCTCGCCGTACTCGAGCGGCTCGGTCGTGCTCATTGCCGTGGCGGCGATGCGGATGCAGTCGAACGTGCCGACGAGGTTGATCGCGATGACCTTCTTGAAAGCGTCGAGATTGGCGGCGGACTCGACAGAGCCATCCTTGCCGACCGTGCGCTGCGCCCAGCCGATGCCGGCGGAGTTGACGAGCACGCGGACGGGGCCCATCGACTTGGCCATCTCGACGGCGTTGATGATGTCGTCGGTGTTGGTGACATCGACCTTGCAGAAGGCGCCACCGATCTCGCCGGCGAGTTCGTTGCCCTTGTCCTCCTGCAGGTCGGCGATGACGACCTTCGCCCCGCGGGCGGCCAGCATGCGGGCCGATGCCGCACCGATCCCCGATGCTCCACCCGTGACGATTGCGCTTGCTCCAGAAATGTCCATGGAGGCGAAAGCTATTCGCCCAGAGACCTCCGCGAGGAATCCGGCACTCAGCCGTTGTTCACGATCCGCACCAGGTCGCCGTACCCGAGGAAGGAGTACAAGAACGCGGCGTCGCCGGCGCGCATGCGGAAGCAGCCGTGCGACGCGTTGCGGAACGCCTCCGTGCCGACCTGACTCTCGCTCATCGCGACATACCGGTGGAAGCCGACCCGGCCACCCTGGTCGCCGCGGGTGAAACCGGTGAAGTGCCACAGCGTGTACCCGCCGCCATACCAGGGATTGCTCTTGAAGAAGACCCGGTACTCACCGGCGGGAGCGTCGTTGATCGGGCCAGCCGTGAACGGCATCCAGCCCGTCACGGCCCAGCCGCCATCGCACAGCCACATCCGCTGGGCGACGCGATCGACGACGGCCGAATGACCCGGCGGCGCGAACGAGCAATCCGGGACAGGCGGCGGCTTCACGTTCGACAGGATGTGCGGAGACGACGAAGGAGGTGTCGCCGACCCGGAGAACCATCCCAGGACGTCCACCAGCAAGTGGGTCGCCTGCATCGAGTAGAGGTAGATACCGGTGGTTCCCGAAGCGATGACCGCAAGATTCGCCACGGTCTGACCCGGGCGGTCGGCATTCAACGACGAAATCCACGGTTTGGCTGTCTCGCTCGGAAAAGCGGTCACGAACCCGGCCCCCGCAGCGTTCGTCATCGTGAGGTTGGCAACGACCGCCGCAACCGGCCCCGTCGTCGACACGGTGGGGAGGCTCTGCGAACCGTTCGACCAGAACTGCTCCCGGCCGTCGGATCTGGTGTCCATCAGCCGCTGTGGGGTCACCATCTGGAACAAGCCGCTGGCGGAGGGCTCCGCGGACGGCCCGGTGAAGTAGCCGCTGATGTCGACGATCAGGTGACCTCCGCCAAGGCTGAACACGTCGAAACCGGCGCTGTTCGTCGGGACGATCGCGCCGGCGGCACGCGTCTGGCCCGCCCCGTCGGTGTTGAGAACCGACGTGAAGGGTCGGGACGCTCCGGCCGGGTAGGCGCTGAAGAACCCAGGTCCCGGCGACGCCGGGGTGGTCAGGTTGACGAAGACGGCGCTGGCATCGGCCGGCACTCCCGCGGGGAGTGCCACCCGCTGAACGCCAGCCGGCACCAGCCCCGCACCCACGTCGCGTGTGTCGAGCAGACGTTGGGGTCCGACCACGACGAAGCGACCGTCGGTTGCGCTCGCTGCGGGCACGAAGTAGCCGGAGACATCGACGACGAGATGCGTCGACACATGCGAATACACCAACACCGCCCCGTCGTTGCCTATCGACACGACAGCGCCGTTCGCACGGGTCTCTTGCGGGTCGGTCCAGTTCAGACTCGACGTGGGGGGTCTCGTCGATCCGGCTGCCCACATGGTCACATAGCCCGGGCTCAGGGGTTCGGTCACCGTCACGGTGACCGACGCTGCAACCGCGTCGGACGACACGCCGCAGTGTCCGGCGACAGCGAGTCCCGTCGTGGCACCCGCGCCGAGTCTCGCTCCCTCGCCCGCTTCTCGAGTGTCCAGGAGACGGCACGGCGTGACCGCCACCATCTTCGTCGGCGTCGAGCCAACCGCCTCGGCCATCTCGACCGATCGGATGAGCGCTGCCGCGACGACCAGCGCGACGATCAGGCCGATCCGAATTCTTGCCGCCCACGTGCCCACTGCGAACATCTCCCTGCCGACGGAGCCTTCGAGCCGCACCGATCCCGCCAGCTCGAACGACTGCGGCGGCCCAGCACCATCAAACAACGCGAGAGCGCGTTCCACCAGGGTCTACCGGCCCATGCGTGCGCGAGCCGGGGGTGGCGTTCGATCAGAGCGGGGCGGGGCCGACGCCGTAACGCGTGTCGACCACCCGATCGGGTACCACAGCGGCGAAGGTGTCAGTGCGGTTGAACCAACCGGTCACGTCAACCACGAAGTGCGTGTCGCTGTGCGTGTAGATGCACACCGACCCCCCGACCCCGATCGTCGCCACCACGTTGTTCGCTGTCACCCGCCCACCTGGATAGTTCAGGTTCGCCGCAAGCGGTCGCGTGGCACCGCACGGCCACACGGTCGCGAACCCACCTGCAGGCGGGTCGACCGCCGTGATGTTCAACGACACCGATTCGGCGTCAGCCGGAATCGTGACGGTCTGGTCGGCAACGACCATCTGGCGACCGGTGACTTGAACCTGCAGCGGTTGGCTCGGCCGGATGTACGTCGGCGATCCGAGCCCGATGCGGGTGTCGACCCAACGCTGCGGTACCGCAGACACGAACGCGGACGAGGTGGGCGTCGCGCCGGCGGTGAACCAACCGACGACATCGACGACGAGGTCGGTCGGGGCGTGGGTGTAGAAGCACAGGGTGCCGCCGGCGCCGAGCGGTGCGATCGCGCCGTTTGCGCGAATGTCGCCGGCGGTGAAGTTCACGGTCGACACGACGGGTCGGTCGATGCCGCACGGCCACACGGTGATGAATCCCGGCCCTGTGGGAGAAACAGCGGTGACGTTGATCGCCGCGGCAACCGCGTTGGCCGGGATGGCCAGGCTGCTGCCGTCGGTGCGCTGCACCCCGGCGCCGACCACCTGCAGGGCGACGGGCGACTCGGGGCGCACCCGCCCGAGCGGTACACCGAGACCCTCGCGTGAGTCGATGAGCCGTTTCGGCGTGATCGCCGTGAATCCGGACCCCGAGGCGTCCACCGGACCGAACCAGCCACCGATGTCGATCACCACGTCGGTGGCGACATGCGAGTAGACGCAGGTCTTGCCGTTCGCGTCGACAGGGGCGATCACGCCGTTGCCGTCGATCGCTCCACGGGTGTAGTTGAGATTGGACGTCAGCGGCCGGGCCACGGCGCACGGCCACACGGTCACGAAGCCTCCACCGATCGGATCGACAGCCGCAACGTTCAGGGACACGGCGGTCACGTTCGCAGGAATCGTCGAGACGGTGCCGTCGGCGGCGGTGACCGTTCGACCGACAACGGGGATCTCGATGCGGCGCGGCGGTGCCAGACGGCCAGCGATCGACGGCGACATCGCGACGAGCGACTGACGCAGCCACATCGCGAACTGGGCCTGTCCGGTGGCAGTCAGGTGGACGCCGTCGCTGAACCAGCGCGCCCGTTCGGCTCCCGCACTGGCGCTCGCGCCATTCCAGTCGAGGACGGTCAGGTTCGGCCAGCGCGAACGCGCGGCCTCCAGCGCGGCGTTCGTCGGGCCGTACACGGATGCACCACCGCTGGTGCGGATGTCCGCGAGGTTGACCCACGCCACATGCCGCACACCTCGGGCCGCCAGAGTCGACATCATCGCATCGATGTCGGCGGCGATGTTCGTCGAGGGGTTGTAGCCCAACTCGACCACGGCCAGTTCGGTGTTGGCCGGCACCGAGCCCGCTGCGCTGACACCGCTCGGCGACGGCGGTGTCTTGGTGATGAACCGGCTGTCGAGCACGTCGATGGTGAGCGCCGGGAACGTACCGTCGGCGAGGATCCGGAATTCGGACGTCGCCGCGCCGGCGATGGAGTTGCCGACCGAGTCACCGATCAGCGCGACCGACGACGTCACGCTGTCGCGGGTGACGACACGCACCGTGAAGCCGGGCGACGGGAAGCCCTGAGTGCCCCGGAAATCCCACGCGGGCTGGCGGAAGGTCTTGCCGTTCGATCCGGTGAGCACGATGTCGTTGAACCAGATGCCGTCGAACTGCTGGTTGGCGCTCGAGCTCGCCTCGACCATCGTCGCCCCGGTGAGCGAGCCGAGGCCGTACTGGGCAGCGAGCGTGTCGGCGTCCAGAATCCTCGTCCAGCGGTGGTTCGGGTTGCTCGCGGTGGCATCACCTGGGTCGTCGACGGGTGGGAACGCCCCACCGGCGGTGCGTGGACCGTTCGATGCGGAGAACTCGGTCGAGACGATGGCGCCGGTGCTGGGCCAGCGGCGCACCTTGCCGGCCGTCGCCGCGATCGCAGCGTCGGTACCGTCGTACTCGATTCTGGTGGAGACACCGGTCGCGGTCACACGGGTCGCAGCGCCGAAGTAGACCTGACACGACTGCGAGTCGCAGATTGCGTCAGACCAGCGACCCGGTTGCAGGGCGTAGGAACGCGCCGCGACCGCTTGCGCCATGACAGCGTGGGCGCCGCGACGCAGCCCATCAGATCCGAGTTCACCCGCAACGGTCCAACTGGAGGAGATCTCCTTCGGCACCACACCGCGCAGGTAGTCCTCGGTCTTCACGTCGTTGATCACCCGATTGCCGGAGCTCTCGCTGCGAACCTCGAGCCCGCCGCGGTAGTGGGTGACGCCGCCGCTCGGAGTGCACAGCCCGAGCACGGAATCGCGGAACGCCCCGGAGTCCTCACCGTTCGGCGTCGTGAACGCAATCGGCCCGTTCCAGTTGCCCATCCACGTCCACGCGGCCGTCGGCGCACCGCTGATGAGATCGCGGGCGCGGGCGGCGTCGTCGCCGTTCCAGGTCCCGTCGGCCGTCAGCGTCTGCGCGCCCTGCCATTCGATGAGACGAGCCTTCGTCAGGTTGCCGAAGTCGCCGTCGACGCTGAGGCTCGCGCCCCTGTCTGGAATGCGTTGAGGAAGGTCTGGATCTGGCGTACCGCCGCGCTGTTGCTCGATCCCCAGGAGATCGGCCCATCGGGAACGACGAGCCCCGACGATGTCGGGCAGGCGACGCTGGACGCGCGGTAGACGGCGAATGCGTTCGGTGCGATCTCCCGGGCGTACATCGCCGGTGCGTTCTGTCCCGCCCACTGGACCCCGCCGGAGTTGGAGGTGACACCGACCGTGGAGGCGTCGTCCCAGGCCTTGAGTTGCACACGAATCCGGGCCTGCGACGTGTCGACGTCGCCCATCACCGTGCCGCCGTAGTAGTGGTTGAGGATGTCGACCCACGACGATCCGTAGTCGACCGCCCAGCCGTACGCACCCCACTGGCTCATCCCGCGGCCGTGCCCGTATCCGGTGCCCTCGACGACCACCGCGATCACGTCGGTGGGTTCGGCAGCGGCGGCGGTCGGGGTGGCGACCGGCGCGAAGGTGAGGAGCGTCACGCCGAGCACGGCAGCGACGACGAGTGCAGCTCGGCGCATGTAACGCAATTGTAATGTACGCGCGGAGCGTGACACCATCACCACGACGTGTTCTTCGGCACCTTCGGCGCCGAGCTTGACGGCATCTTGCCGAACGGGTCGATCATCGGCTGCCCGCCGGTGCGCCGACTACGTTGCCAGCATGCGCACGGCGGACTTCGGCGGGTTCAGGCCGTCCATGCGACCCTTGCCCGCCGAGCAAAGCAAATGCTGTTCTCCTCGCCGGTCTTCCTGACCGTCTTCCTCCCCGTCGTCCTCGGGCTCTACTTCGTCGCACCGACGCGGTTGCGCAACGCGGTGTTGCTCGCCGCCAGCCTGGTGTTCTACGCGTGGGGCTCCGGCGTCTACGTCTTGGTGCTCATCGGGTCGGGACTCGTCGCATGGTTGTTCGGAGCGCGAGTTCACAACCAGCGAAGCGCCGGAGCGTCGACCAAGTCGACGCTCGTCGCCGCCACCATCGTGTTGCTGACGCCACTGATCTGGTTCAAGTACGCGAGCTGGTTCAGCGTGAACATCGCAGCGGTCGTGGGCATCGTCGGCCTCCCCTTTCCCGAGTTGTCGACTCGCAACCTTCCGATCGGCATCTCGTTCTTCACGTTCCAGGCAATGTCGTATGTCTTCGACGTCGACCGGGCCGTAGCGCTCCGACAACGACGCTTCCGCGACTTCCTGCTCTACCTCGCCTTGTTCCCGCAGTTGATCGCCGGGCCGATCGTCAGATACCAGACCGTTGCCGACCAACTCACCCATCGCGTCAGCGACTCCGAGCGCGTCACGCTCGGGCTGCAACGCTTCGTCTTCGGCCTGGCCAAGAAGGTGATCGTTGCCGACTCGGTCGGCTCGGTCGCCACCGCCGCTTTCGCATCACCGAATCCGTCGACGCTGACTGCCTGGATCGGCGCGGTGGCCTTCGCTCTGCAGATCTTCTTCGACTTCAGCGGGTACTCGGACATGGCCATCGGGCTGGGCAAGGTGTTCGGTTTCGACTTCCCCGAGAACTTCCGACGCCCGTACTCCGCGCTGTCGATCACCGACTTCTGGCGTCGCTGGCACATCACATTGAGCGAATGGTTCCGCGACTACGTGTACATCCCGTTGGGCGGCAATCGTGTGTCCAGTGGCCGCCAGTACGTCAACCTCATCACGGTCTTCTTCCTGACCGCGTTGTGGCACGGCGCAGCCTGGACGTTCATGGTGTGGGGCGGCCTGCACGCCGCGGCGATGATCATCGAGCGTCTCACGGGCCGCAACTACGTCGAGCAGTGTCGCCACCCGGCGCTGGCTCGCACGCGCACCGCATTCCTGGTCGTGGTGTTCTGGGTCTTCTTCCGAGCTGAGACGCTGGGTGTCGCCAAACGGATGCTCAGCTCGATGTTCACGTGGCAGGGAATCGCCCTCGAGCCGGCTTTCGTGGCCACCCTCACGTCGCGGAGTCTTCCGGCACTCATCGCGGGCTGCACGGTCTTCCTGCTCCCGCGAGAACCTCACACCTTGTTCGTCGAGTATGGACACCCATCGACGATCCGAGCGATCGGACGTCCGGTCGCTTTGGCGTGCGGGCTGATCCTGTCGTTCGGCCTCATCAGTACCGGCTCGCTCAGCCCCTTCCTCTACTTCCAGTTCTGAACACGACGATGCGACCTCGACTCGAACACATCCTCACCGTGGGGCTCTTCGTCGGCTTGATCCTCTCGCCATGGGTTCTGGGGGTGCTGGGCGTGAGCGCGTCGGCCGAACGCGAGAACCGCCCGCTGGCCGAGTTGCCCGAGTGGTCGACCGACGATGTGCTCGACAGCGCACAATTCGCAGAGTACGAAGCGTTCGTCACCGACCACCTGCCGTTGCGGCAGGAGTCGGCTGCGGCGATCAACTGGGCCCTCCATGCGGCGACCGGTGAGTCCCCCGTCGAGAACGCATTCGTCGACTCGTCCGATGTGTGGAACCTGTCGGAGGACTTTCTCGACGCGTGCGTCGGCGAGTTCCCCGCTTCGGGACTCGCTGACACCGTGGCGCGATGGGAGGCGGCATCGGGTGCAACGACCGACATCGTGATCATGATCGCGCCGGACAAGAGCTCGGTACTGACGGAGGACTTCGGGGCTCGCAACCGAATTGCCGGCACGTGCCAGGTAGCGCGGGAGCAACAACTTCGAGACGCCTTCGCCGAAGGTGACGATCTGCTCGATCTGTGGTCCCCGCTGCGCGAACGTGCGGCAGAGGGCGACGACAAGATCTATTTTCAGAACGATTCACACTGGACGGCGTTGGGATCGCTCACCATGGCGGCTGCGCTCATCGACGAGTTCAGTGCCGACCTGTTCGATCCGACACACATCGCATCGGTGGACTCAGCCACCGTCACCGGAGACGTCACCAGGCGACTCGGCTGGGAGCGCGACGAGAACGTCGGTGGCCTGGTTTCGGACCGTCCCGGAGTGTCGACAGATCTCGAGATCGTTCCGACGCCGAGCGGGCAGGGAGTTCGCAAGTACACATCGAGCGCCGCGCAGCCCGACGAACTCATCGCCGGAACGACCGTGATCGTGCACGATTCGATGGGCAACTACGCCGAAGCGATGTTGGCGCCGTACTTCGAGAGCGTCATCTTCGTGAACTGGAACGACCTCGCCAGTGGCGAGTTCTTGCCACTCGTTCCGTCCGCTGATCGCATCGTGTTCGAGACCGTCCAGCGGGCGATGTACCCAAGGGCGAATGATCCACTCCTCGACCCCGAGTTCGGCCAGGCGCTTCGTTCCGCCCTCGTTCCCGATTGAGCGCCGCCGCGTTCACTGCCCGGCGCTCGGGACCGCTGCAACGGCCAGGCGATCGACGAGGTCGTTCATCCGGTCGCCACTGTGGCCCTTCACCCAACGGAAGCTCACATCGCCGGCGTTGACCAGTTCGATCAGCGGTTGCCACAGATCGACGTTGGCGACCGGCTTCTTCTGCGAGTTCGTCCACCCGTTGCGCTGCCACTTCACCCACCACCGGTCGCGGAAGCAGTTGACGACGTAGGTCGAGTCGGACACGATCTCGATCGGCAGTGGTGCGCCGTGGTCGTCGGCGAGATGCGCATGGGTTCGCAGGGCATCGAGGACGGCGTGGATCTCCATGCGCTGGTTCGTCGTGTGCGCCTCTCCCCCGGCGCCGCTCGGCTCCCCGGTCGGTGCCACCGCCCAGGCCCACCCACCCGGCCCGGGATTTCCACTGCAGGCACCATCGGTGTAGATCACGAGTCCGGACATTGGTCGGAACCTATCTGCCGAAAAATGCCTGGTTCGTCGCGCTGAGCGCGCAGATCCAGGCATTTTTCGGGCTGGTGGGTGGATCGGGGGCTTGAGCTGGCCGCTGAATCGACCGATCCGGTGCGTACCGATCGGTAACACTGCGAGACTGGCACTCATGATTTTCGACGGCCACGTCCACCAGCTGCCCGACATCGATCCCACCGAGACCAAGGAGTGGTTGGACAGCCTCGACGCCGTCGTCGACTCGCACGGCAAGACCAGGGCCCGCTACCTCCTCAGCCGGCTGATGGAGCGGGCCACAGCCAGCCAGGTGTCGTTCCCGGCCACGGTGTCGACGCCGTACGTCAACACGATCCCGCGCGAGCAGGAGCCGTGGTTCCCGGGCGACGAACACATCGAGCGGCGCATCCGGGCATTCATCCGTTGGAACGCGGCGATGATGGTCGTGCGGGCCAACAAGTCGGCCGACGGCATCGGCGGGCACCTGTCGACGTTCGCCAGTTCTGCGTCGTTGTACGAGATCGGCTTCAACCACTTCTTCCGCGGCAAGGACGACGGCCGTCCGGGCGACCACGTCTACTACCAGGGCCACGCGGCACCCGGCGTCTACGCGCGAGCGTTCCTCGAGGGTCGCCTCACCGAGGACGACCTCGACCACTTCCGCCGCGAAATCGGCCGCGGCGGGCGCGGGTTGTCGTCGTACCCGCACCCACGCCTCATGCCCGACTTCTGGGAGTTCCCGACCGTGTCGATGGGCCTCGGACCGATCTCGGCGCTCTACCAGGCCCGGTTCAACCGGTACCTCCAGAACCGACACATCGACGACACCTCCGACAGCCGCGTGTGGTGCTTCCTCGGCGACGGCGAGACCGACGAACCCGAGACCCTCGGCGCGATCTCGCTCGCCTGCACGCGAGCAGCTCGACAACCTGGTGTTCGTCGTCAACTGCAACCTGCAGCGCCTCGACGGTCCGGTGCGCGGCAACGGCAAGGTGATCCAGGAACTCGAGGCCACGTTCCGCGGCGCCGGCTGGAACGTGATCAAGGTCATCTGGGGATCGAGGTGGGACGACCTGCTCGCCCAGGACAAGGACGGCGTACTCCTCAACAAGATGAACACCACCGTCGACGGCGAGTTCCAGCGGTACGCCGTCGAGAACGGCGAGTTCATCCGCGACAACTTCTTCGGCCCCGACGAGCGCCTGCGCAAGATGGTGGCCGACCTGAGCGACGACGAACTCCGCAACCTGCCGCGTGGCGGACACGACTACCGCAAGCTCTACGCGGCGTACAAGGCAGCCACCGAGAACCTCGGCTCAGGGCGCCCCACGGTGATCCTGGCCAAGACGGTCAAGGGCTGGACGCTCGGGCCGGGCTTCGAGGGCCGCAACTCGACGCACCAGATCAAGAAGATGACCAAGGACCAGATCCTTGCGATGCGCGATCGTCTGCACCTCGAAGACGTCATCAGCGACGAGGGCCTCGATGCCGAGCATCCTCCGTACGTCAAGTTGGGCAAGGACTCGATCGAGTACCAGTACATGATGGAGCGCCGCAAGGCACTCGACGGGTCGATCCCCAAGCGCACCACGGTCGCCCGGCGCCCGCTGGAGTTGCCCGCCGACGGGCCGTTCGCCGAGATGCGTGCGGGCTCCAACGGTCAGGAGGTGTCGACGACGATGGCGTTCACGCGCCTGCTGCGCGGATTGGCGCGCGACGAGCACATCGGCCCGCGAGTGGTTCCGATCATCCCCGACGAGGCCCGCACGTTCGGCATGGACGCACTGTTCCGCGAGCTGAACATCTACGCCTCGCAGGGCCAGAAGTACGAGCCGGTCGACCACGACCTGCTGCTGTCGTACTCCGAGTCGACCAAGGGCCAGATCCTGGAAGAGGGCATCACCGAGGCCGGCTCGATGGCCAGCTTCATCGCCGCTGGCACGTCGTATGCCACACGCGGCGTGCCGATGGTGCCGTTCTACACATTCTATTCGATGTTCGGGTTCCAGCGGATCGGCGACCTGATCTGGCAAGCGGCCGACATGCGAACCCGTGGGTTCCTGATGGCCGCAACGGCCGGCCGGACGACACTGATGGGTGAGGGGTTGCAGCATCAAGACGGCCACAGCCTCGTGCTGGCGTCGACCGTGCCGTTCGTGCAGGCCTACGACCCGGCGTTCGCCTATGAGGTCGGAGCGATCGTGCAGTCGGGCATGAACCGCATGTTCGGTGGGGGCCCGCCCGAGGTGACCGACGTCTTCTACTACATCACGCTGTACAACGAGAACTACGAGATGCCGCCGCTGCCCGACACGCCGGGCCTCGCCGAAGCGATCGTCGAGGGGCTCTACAAGTGGGCCGACGCGCCCGCGGGCGCCTCGATTCCTGCAACCCTGCTGTTCTCGGGATCGGCGCACACCGCTGCCCGCGAAGCTGCTGGCGAACTCGCCGAGCACTACGACGTCGGCGTCGAGTTGTGGTCGGCCACGTCGTACAAGTCGCTGCGCGAAGAGGCGCTGGCGGCCGAGCGGTGGAACCGACTGCACCCGTCGCAGGAACCCCGGGAGCCACGCGTGGCCCAGATCCTCGGCGATTCGCAGGGACCGATCGTGGCGGTGTCCGACTTCATGAAGATCGTGCCCGAGCAGATTCAGCGTTTCGTGCACGACCGCACGTTCGTGCCACTCGGCACCGACGGCATGGGCCGCTCCGACACCCGCGAGGCGTTGCGTCGCCACTTCGAGGTCGACACCGGCCACGTCGTGCTCGCCGTGCTCGACGGCCTGCTCGCCGACGGCAAGGTCGACGAGTCGGTGGTTGCAGACGCCATCGCCCGCTACGACATCGACCCCGACGCCATCGACCCCTACCTGGCCTGATTTCACCAAGGGTCAGACCCCTGGTGAAATCAGTCGGCGGTTTCCGGTGCGGCGCCTCCTGCACGTCGATCGTTCCATGAGCGCAGCCGTGGCAACGCGACGAGCGCACCCACGCCGAGCAATGCGAGCAGCGTGACATCCAGAAAGTAGGCGGCAAGCCAGACGTGCTTCGCGATCTCGAAGTAACCGTCGCCGAGCACGGAGACCGCCGCGACTCCCAGCGCAGCGGCGGCGGCAACGCCGGCCAGCCGAGCAAAGCCGCTCGCCGGCCGATTCCGCCACCTGACGCTCGCCGCCCCTGCGATCAGCCCAAACAGGACCAGGACGCTGGGAATCCATGGCATCGACATCCCGTCGAGCCACGAGCGCAACGAACGTGAGTCGACACCCTGCTGGCCGCTGAGGACATCACCCAGTTCGGGCGGATCGGATGCCGCCGACCATGGCTCGCTGGGGAGGTAGTCGAGCGAACGGCCGCGCGTTGCTTGCAGGCCGATTCCCACTGCGTCGGCCAGAGCAGCCGGGGACCGAGCGAGCAGCGACCACGCCCGGTTGCGGTACCGATCGGGATCCGCGGCGACGAGGTCTGCTCCAGCCACACCGGCCGGACCGTCCGGGAAGTAGGCGTCGCCGGCGAAGTCGCCGGCCTCCTCCGGCAGGCCGAGGCGCGTGGCCGATCCGGGTAGCTCGGTCAACACCAACGTGTAGATCACGTTGTGGGCGTTCACCGCGGGATAGAGCTCGGCCTGCCACTCCAGGGACGGCGGAGTGGAGAGAAGCACGCCGACGGCGACCAGCACGGCGACGACCGGCCCCACCAGCCACGCTGACCATCCCTTGATCGACGACCCGAACCGAATCGGCACCGTCGCGGCGAGCACGACGGCGATCACCGCCACCGGGATGAATCCGATCTTGGCGGTGACGGCCAGCAACCCGCCGCCGCCGAGCAGGCAGACGGCGATGACCCGTTCGACGGACCGATCCCGATCCGTTGCCGACGCGACCGCGACACCGCACAGCAGAGCAAACGCTCCGAGGAGGCCTGCAGGTTCGGCGAACGTCGAGATCATGAAGCGGGTGAAGTCTCGATCGAGCAACGGCAGGGCCGGCGGCACCAGCAGCCACAAGTCGGCACGCCCCCGCGCGGTCAGCGCCCATGCGCTGATACCGGCAACCGCCGAGAACAACCCGACATAGAGCCAGCCGAGTCGCAGCAAGCTGAACGGATCCTGGTTCATGGCCGCCACCTTCATGACAGCGAGTGCGCTCGACGGTTGCTGCGGGTCGCACGCCGGACTCCTGGCGAAGTCGAGCACCACACCGCCCTTCCAGTTGGTCGATTCGACCCCGATCGGCGTCAGCCCCACCCCACAGTAGAGACGGCTCCCGTCACCGTTGTCGCCGGCGCCAACCGGCTGGCGACCGGGAAACAGTCCCACGGTTGCCGCGAGCAGCAGTGCCATCAGCACGCCGACCACCACGGCGGCGATGATCCGGGAACCGTCGAGGGGTCGATTGTCGAGATCCGCCGACTCGATCACCTCGTCGTCGATCATCCGACGTGTCCCATCGGCAAGAGGCTATGCCGACCTGGCAGGCCCCGCATCCATGCCCAGAGGTAGGTTGGTCGGATGGTTGGCACGCTCTACATCACCGGTGACACGGCAGCCGACAAGCTGCTCAACACGAACGCCAATGCGCTGCTGCTCGGGATGCTGCTCGACCAGCAGGTTCCGATGGAGTGGGCGTTCACCGGCCCGGCAACGTTGAAGAAGCGGCTGGGTCATCTCGATCCGAAGAAGATCGCCGCGATGGACCTCGACGAGTTCGTGTCGATCTGCTGCGAGAAGCCGGCGATCCACCGCTTCCCCGGCTCGATGGGCAAGCGCATCCACGCCGTGTGTGAGGCCCTGGTCGCCGACTACAAGGGCAACGCCGCGAACATCTGGAAGGGCGTCGACGACGCCGACGAGGTGTACCGGCGCTTGCGCGCACTGCCCGGCTACGGCGACGAGAAGTCGAAGATCTTCATCGCCATCCTCGGCAAGTCCCAGGGCGTCGAACTGGCCGGATGGCGCGAAGCGGCAGGCAAGTTCGGCGACGACACACCCCGCTCGGTCGCCGACGTCCACGACGATGCGTCACTCGGCAAGGTACGCGAATGGAAGAAGGCCCAGAAGGCCGCCAAGAAGGACAAGCAGGACCGCCCGACCTGAGTCGACGCCACGCGCAGCCCGGCCCTCGGCGACCACCGTCATCCGGCCTGCTCTCGCAGCCAGTCGATAACGTTGTCCCGTTCCCATGACCGCCCTCGACCAGCCTGCCCGACGTCCCGTGTCCGACGAACTTCGCCCGATGGCGCAACGTCGGACGATCCTCGGCCACATTCGTGAGATCTTCGAGTTCCGTGAACTGCTCGGCAGCCTCACCCGAAAGGAACTGACTGTCAGGTACAAGCACTCGACGCTCGGCTTCGTGTGGTCGATGATCCAGCCGCTGTTCCTCCTGGTCGTCTACACCGCCGTGTTCGCGATCCTCGGGGCCGGGTTCCCACGGTTCGCCATCTGGGTGCTGTGCGGACTGCTGGTGTGGACCTTTGCGTCGACGGCGATGCTCACCGCGACCGTCTCGATCACGGCGAACTCGTCGCTCGTGGGCAAGGTCAAGTTCCCTCGGGCGATCCTCCCGCTCGCGAACGTCGGCAGCGCGCTCACCCACTTCCTGCTGCAGTCGGTGGCCTTCGCCGGCGTGCTCCTCGTCACACGCCACAGCGTCGACTGGGCGTACATGTGGTTGCTCCCGATCGCCCTCTTCGTCGCGATCCTCGTCGTCAGCGGCCTCGCGTTGTTGCTGGCGCCGCTGAACGTGATGGCCCGCGACACGATGCACCTCCTCGAGCTGTTGGTGATGGGCTGGTTCTGGATGACGCCGATCCTGTACCAGTACGAACGAGCCGTGCCATTCCTCGAACGCCATGGCATACCGGGCGAAGCCTTGCTCCTGAACCCGTTCACGTCTGTCGTGATCACCTTCCAGCGGGCGATCTACGGCAAGTCCGAAGTCGAGGGGATTGCCCTGCTTCCCCCCGACGGGCCGCTGTGGTATCTCGGCACCCTCGTGTTCACCGGGACCGTCGTGCTGGTCATCTTGGCCATCGCGCTGAAGTGTTCGACCGCGCCGACACCAACCTCGCCGAGGCGCTGTGACCGTTGCCGCTTCCTCCCGACCCGGCAACGAGGCGATCATCGTCGACGACGTGTCGAAGGTGTTCAGGATCTCCACCACGCCGGTCACCTCGCTCAAGGAACGGTTGCTCGGCATGGGGCGCAACCACTACGAGGAGTTTCCCGCGCTCCACGATGTGGGCTTCACGATCGAGCAGGGCGAGACGGTCGGCATCCTCGGCCACAACGGGTCGGGAAAGTCGACGCTGCTCAAATGCATCGCCGGCATCCTGACCCCGACCAGCGGCCAGGTCTTCGTCCGTGGCCGCCTCGCCTCGCTCCTCGAGCTCGGCGCCGGGTTCCATCCCGATCTCACCGGGCGCGAGAACGTGTTCATCAACGCTGCGTTCCTTGGAATGCCACGCAGGGAGATCGCCGCCCGATTCGACGAGATCGTCGACTTCGCCGGGCTCGAACAGTTCATCGACGAACCGGTCAAGCACTACTCGTCCGGGATGTACGTCCGACTCGGTTTCGCCGTGGCGGTCAACCTCGATCCCGACGTGTTGCTCGTCGACGAGGTCCTCGCCGTCGGCGACGAGGTCTTCCAGCTCAAGTGCATGAGCCGCATCAAGCAATTCCAGGACGAGGGCCGAACGATCGTGCTCGTCACGCACGCCGCCGAGACGGTGCGTCAGGTCTGCGGCCGTGCGATCGTGCTCGACCACGGCAACATGGTGATCGACGACGAGCCGGGCAAGGCGATCCGAGTGTTCCGCGAGTACCTCCACGGCCATCCAGGTCTCGCAATCGACTCCGATGCCCTGGTCGACAGCCCGCTCACCATCGGTGACGTCCAGGTCCATCACGATCACGAGGCGAGCAGGCGCCACGTCCATGTCGGCGAGTCGGTGCGGGTCGACATCGACGTCACGACGACCCGTCTGATCGACGATGCGATCCTCGATCTCGAGGTGACGGACAACGAAGGCCGCATCCTCTACCACGTGGACACCGATTCGCTCGACACCCGGATCGCGCCACTCGACGGCAACGCGTCGATCCGGATCGACATCGGCCGTATCGGGCTCCTCGACGGCGAGTTCCCGATCAACCTCAAGCTGATCGAGCGCTCCACCGGTCGTGTGCTCGACTGGAAAGAACGCGCTACAGCGTTCGAGGTGCTCAACACGACCCGCGCCGACGGTACCGTCGCCTTCGACGTGACCGTGCGGTCCTGATCGCTCAGCGACGCAACCGAGCGAGGCGGGCCCTGATCGCCGCCGCGAGCGTCGCTCGCTCCAGCGGTAGCCACACCGCCTGCTTCGGAGCGAACGCCGGATTGCCGTAGGGGTCGCATCTCAGCTGGTCGCCCCAGCGTTCGTACAGCAGGTCGATCTCGTGTTGATCGGCGTCGGGTCGCCGCGTCTGCGATTCGAAGTGGAACAGCGTCGAGTGAGCGCTCCAGATGATCCGCCGACCGGTTGCGCTGGCACGGAGGCAGTAGTCGAGGTCGTTGAACGCGACACGGAACTCTTCGGGGAAGCCACCGAGTTCGTCGAACACGTTGCGCGGCGTGAGGAAACAGGCACCGGTCACCGCGCTGACCTCCCGGTCGATCTCGAGCAGGCCGAACGGGCCGGGGTCATCGCCGCCGAATCCGTGGAAGATGTGCAGTGGCTGCTCATTCAGCAGCAGCCCACCGTGTTGGAGGGTGCCGTCGGCGTACAGCAACCGGGCGCCGACCACGCCGACGTCGGGCTCGGCGAGGAAACCGACCATCGTGTCGAGCCAGTCCGCCTGCTCGACGAGCGTGTCGTCGTTGAGGAACAACAGCACGTCGCCGGACGCTGCCGCCGCACCCTGGTTGCAGCGCAGCGAGAAGTTGAACTCGCCGTCGGCGCGCACGACCCGGCAGTTCAGCGCGCCGAGTTCGCCGAGCACCTCCGGCGGCGTGGCAGAGTCGGCCACGACGACGACCTCGAAGTTCGGGTACGTCGTGACGTCGAGCACCGACGCCACCGCGCTCAGCACGAGGGGTCGCTCGACACCCCACACCGGACGTGCGGTGCCGACCGTCGGGATCACGATGCTCACGCTCGGAGGATCGGCCACGCGACGGCGCGAGCGGTAGTGACCGGGCGTGCCGAGCTGCTCGACGATGCCATCGATCCCGACCCGAGCGAGGTGCTCCTCCACTGCCCGTCGGCCGGCCTCGCGGGCATATGGCTTCGCGTCGGCGTCGCCGGCGGCCGACCCCGGCGTGATGCACCAGTGGTACAGCACGGCGGGGATGTGGTGGACCGTGCGGGCACGTTCGGTGACGCGCAGGATCAGGTCGTGGTCCTGCGAACCGTCGAATCCGGTGCGGAACCCGCCGACCTCGGCGACCAGCGATCGGCGGAGCACCGAGAGATGCGTGCAGTAGTTCTGCGAACGGAGGCGCTCGGGCGACCAGTCGGGTTTGAGGAACGTGTCGTACACACGCCCGCTGGGCGCCAGCTTGTCCTCGTCGGTGTACAGGTAGTCGATGGTCGGATCGGCGTCGAGGGCACAAGCAACGAGCTCCAGGGCGTTCGGTTCGATGCGGTCGTCGTGATCGACGAGCACGACGAACTCACCGGTGGCCATCGCCAGCGCAGCGTTCGACGCCGCGACGATGCCGCCGGCCTGCGGACGCTCGACGAGGCGGATCCGGGAGTCGCCGGAGACTCGGGCGCGGAGTTCGGAGAGTACCTCGACGCGTTGCGAACCGTCGTCGACGAGGCACAGCTCCCAGTCGGCACAGGTCTGCGAGACGATCGAGTCGAGACACGCCCGCAAGAGGTCGAGTGGCGGGTCGTGGACAGGCGTGCAGATCGAGAAACGCGGGGCGACCCCAGCGTTCACGATCGACGCACTTTCGCCAACACCCGATCGAGCCGCGACTGCCACAACTGCGCGGCGAGCCGTGCGGCGCCAGAGCATCAACTCGAACCGCTTCACCTGACCCCGGAGCTCGCCGAGCTGCATCTCGAGAGCGCGTGCGTGCGCCACTGCCGCATCACGTTCGGCTCGCAGCCGCTCGGCGTCGTCGGTCGTCCCGGTCACCGGCGGGGTCCGGCCAGTAGTGTCGGCCCTCGACCGTGCGTCGGTCTGCACCGCTCATGCGCATCGCCTACGTCACCGCTCATCTCCCGCCGGACTTCACGAGCGGCGCGACGCTGTTGGTCGAGCGCCTTGCCCATGCGGCAGCGGCAAGAGGCCATGAGGTCGAGGTGCTGTCCGGGGCGATCACACTCGGCCTGGCCGACGGTGAGGTTCGAGTCGACGCTCCCACAGCAACACGTCCCTTCGCCATTCGATGGATCGGTACCGCCCAACGCATCGATCAGGACGACGACGGCAACTGGGACAACCCGACAGCGGCGACTGCGGCGCGCGATTGGTGGCACGACTTCCGGCCCGAGGTGATCCACATGCATACGCTGCAGACTCTAGGTGTCGGCGTCGTCGAAGCAGCGGTGGCGTCGGGGGCACGGACCATCGTGACCATGCACGACCTGTGGTGGTGGTGTGCCCGGCTGTTCCTCGTCGACACCGAGCTGCAGCCGTGCCCGCTGGTCACCGATGTCAACACCTGTGCGTGCGCTCGCACGCCGGAGTGGCGCACCGACCGAGCGGCTCGGCTGACGCAAATGCTCAGTCGTGTCGACCTGATCCTCGTGCCGTCATCGACCCTCCGCGATGTCGTGGTCGCCAACGGAGTTCCACCCGAACGGGTCGAGGTCGACGAGAACGACCTGGCCACGACGGTCATCCCGCTCGACGCTGGGGCCGACGTCGACGACAACGGTCCAGTGCATTTCCTCTACCTGGGTGGCGACAGTCCGCTGAAGGGCGCCGATGTCATCCGCGCTGCTGCTCACGAGCTGGCAGGTATCGGCGGGTGGACCCTCGACGCCTTCGGTCTGTCACCAGGCCACCTACCTGACCAGGTCCGCCCGTCGCCTGCATTCGCACCCGATGACCTGATGTCGGTACTTGGTCGCGCCGATGTGCTCGTGATCCCGTCGATCGCGCGAGAAAGCTTCTCGATCGCGGCGAGAGAGGCGCTTGTCGCCGGCCTCGCCGTGATCACCTCGGACTGCCTCGGACCCGAGGAGGTGGTGCGCGACGACATCAATGGACTCATCACCCCGACGGGTGACGCTCCCGCCCTTGCAGATGCGATGCGAACACTCGTCGACGATCCCGAAACGCTGCAGCGGCTGCGGCACAACGTTGCGAGCGAACCCGTCACGATCCGTTCGACCGCCGACCATGTTGATGCGCTGGTCGAGCGTTATCGGACACTCGTCCCGTTGCCCACGCCGACGGCACCGCGGAATGTTGCGTTCATCGTCGGCGCCGATGGTTCGATCGCGCGATACCGGGTCCACCATCGACGCGAGGCACTGGAGCTCGGCGGTGCGACGTGTCGCATCGCGCACTACCTTGACCCGGCCCTCGACCGGATCGCCAACGGGATGGACGTCATCGTCCTGCAGCGAGTGCCCGCCACCAGCCGCCTTCTCGAACTCGTCGACGAGTGGCGCGCACGGGGCGTACTCGTGATCTTCGACGTCGACGACCTGGTCTTCGACCCGGAACTCATCGACGACATACCCGGCGTGGCGACGCTGTCGATCGACGATCAGCGCGCGTACGTCGACGGGCTACACCGTTATCGGACAACCCTCGACCACTGCGACGGAGCCATCGTGCCGACACCTGCTCTCGCCGATCACGTCAGGTCAACCATCGGGCTGCCCGTGGCGGTGGTGGGCAACGGGCTGGGCCTGGTCGAGCTCCGATCAGCGGTCGATGTCTGCCGAGTGCGTCTTGAGCGTGGCGACGACCGGGTCAGGATCGCGTACCTCAGCGGTTCCGACAGTCATCAGCCCGATCTCGACATGATCGCACCGGCCGTGGCGACGGTGATGACGCGACGCTCAAATGTCGAGTTCCTCGTGGTCGGCCCGATCACCGCCGGACCCGAGTTGGAGGTCTTCACCGACCGGGTCATGAGCGAACCGTTCCGACCGTGGCGCGGCTTGTTCGAGTTGTTGGTCGATGTCGACGTGAACGTCGCGCCACTGGTGCTTCCCTCTCGGTTCAACGAGTGCAAGAGCGAGGTGAAGTGGCTGGAGGCAGCGGCGGTCGGCGTTGCGACGGTCGCGTCGCCGAGCGGACCATTCACCAACGCGATCGAACACGGGCGAACGGGCATGCTGTGTCGGACCCAGGCCGACTGGGTCGAGTCGCTGACCGTCCTGGTCGACGACGCGGCTCGCCGACGGCGGATCGGTTCCGCTGCTCGCCGTCGAAGCGAACTGGCCTACGGCCCCCACGTCACCGCATTCGCCTACCGAGACGCGCTCGACTGGTTGTCGGCGAACCGCACGACGGGAAGGAAGGCTCGCTGGCCGTCGGTGGCACCCGATGAGCAGGCGCCGTCAGCCCCGCCACTCGACGCCTACGACATCGAGGTCGGCCACGTCGACCGCCGCCGCCGATGGTTGCGTCGCCTCGTACGACGCTGACACCACGGCAAGGGCCCCGACGATCGCCACCGTGAGCTGACCGCCGACGAGCAATGTTTCGGCGAGATTCTCGACGATCACGAAGACCAGCACCGCAAGCGGCCACATCGCCGCCGGCCCAGCCAAGACGAGAGCGCGCTCACCCGAAGCAATCCAGATGAGCGCGAAGACGGTGAACGCGAGGGCGAAGCCGACAACTCCTGCTCCCAGTAGCAACTCGACGAACGTGTTGTGAGCGCTACCCAGGACTGCTCCATACACCGCCAACATCTGGGCGGCGAATTCCCGCCCATACCATGCTCCGAGGTACCCGTGGCCGACGACCGGTCGCTCCTGGAACCATTCCAGCGCCACCTCCCACATCGCTGTGCGGCCATTCAGTTCGCTCGTCTGACCCACCGACGACAACCACGCGTCTCTTCGGATCCACGCAGCGGCACCAACGACGATCAGGGTCGATCCGGCGATGGCGGAAACACGTCTGGCGTCGTGCGGATGCCGCCCGGTTGGGCCAATGACTCGTTTCGCGGCGACGGAACCAAGGCCAACGGCCAGAGCGACCCCGAGCGCAAAGACCGGCGTGAGAGCACCCGTTCCCTTCACGAGCCAGAGGTCGGCGGCGGCAGCCGACCCCAACACAGCGAATGCCCCGTACCGAAACCAGACGGATGTCCCATTCCGTCCTGACTGATAAGCCAACTGCAAGCCAGCGACGATCGACAGAAAAATGCCGATGGCGGCCACGAGTGCAAGGGAATTCGGATTGAAGTACGCACCGGTCCAGCCGCCCACTGTGTCCTGCGATCCTGGCTTCATCTGCGCGATGAGCAATGCGCTCCAGCCGAGCCCGATCTGGACGCCGGTCCATGCCGACACGATCAACACTCGCTCGTTGGTGGCAGCGGCAGCGCCAGCACCCGCAACCAGCGCGACACCGACAAGCAGCGACTCCCGTAGAGTCGTCGACGGGCTTGCGGACCACAGTGCGCCGAGAGCGAGCCAGCACACAAGAGCGAGGGCAAGGAGTGCGACCCGGCGATCGAGGCGGCGCCACCGGCCTCCTCTCACAAGTCCGACTGCTGCTGCGACCCCGACAATTACCTGGATGAAAATGACGATGACATCGACCGCCAGCGGATCCGAATACCCCCACCAGGTTCGGACGCGGTAGAGCGGGCCCGTGGTGTAGATCAGTGTCCCGACCGCGATCGCCGCGCCGACGAGCCACGTACGCCTGGTTGCCTGGCTCATCGAACGCACGCTAGCGCTGCGTCTCCGGGCCATTCCCCGATCTCGCGTCCACGAGTTCTCGGAAGCGTTGCTTGAGCAACGAGAACGTTGGTCCGCGACGAGACGTCGCCCATCGCATCGGTGCTGTCATCCGCCAATAGCGGGAACGCTCGAACGCATCGATCCGGGCGAGAGCAGCGGCGTGCGCGGCCGACAACGCGGAGATGTCTTCGCGCAACCTCGCAATGGGTTCGACGGAGCCGGCAGGCATCAACGTCGGACTCGAATCCAGACGATCTCGGATCAGCCGGGCGGTGTCATCCCAGATCCGTTGGTCGATCCGACTGATCGATCCCCAGCCGTCGGTGAAACGGCGGTACACGCTCGTGAAGGCCGGACGATTGCTGACCCCGAGCAGCGAGGCGGCGCGTACGAGGAACTCCCAGTCCTCGCACACCGGGAGCGTGTCGTCGAACCGCAAGTGCATTGCCCGTACTGCCCCCGTCGGAACCGCCCACGAGCAGATCGGCGACTGATTGAGCTGACGATGCTCCACGATGTCGAAGTCTCGGTTGAACGGGGCAACGAACCCTCCGATCGGTTCGTATCCGATCAGCGCGTCCCGGGTCTTGCGGTGTTCCTGTACGGCGCACTGCGCTCGCAGAATCGTGCCGGGCGCCGCATCATGGGCTGCGCGGAACTCCTCGATCCAGTCGGCCGTGACCACGTCGTCGTCGTCGAGAAAGGCGAGGTATCGCCCGCGAGCGGCATCGAGTCCTGCGTTCAGTGGAGCCGAGCGGTCGCCACCGCGGACGGGCACGACGCGAACGAGTTGTCGGAACGCCGGCGCATGGCGCGCGATGGTCTCCTCGACGGACGCCACCACGGCATCGTCGTCGGTGTGCACCGCGACGATGACCTCGAGGTCACGGTCGGTCTGCGCGGCGAGACAGGTGAGCGCATCGTCGATCGATGGGCGCCTGCCCTGGGTCCGCACGAGCACTGAGCAGAAGCGCATGTCCGCGGCCACGACTGGATCGTCGGCGTTCGTGACGGCCGATGGATCGTGGCGATACGCACGAACGAACTGATAGGTGTCGCGATGGCCGTCGGCACCCGCGCGGACGGCTTCTGCGAACTGACGGAACGTGGTGTGGCGTGCGATCGCCGGGTGGTCGAGCGGGAACTCCTGCTCGGTCACCGTCATCTGCTTGTCGCGGCGGTCGAGTTCGACGAATCCGGCGCGCCGCGTGATCCGTTCGAGATGTTCGGCGTCGAAGAACGTGACGTGGGTCGAGTCGAGCAGACCGGTCATCGTCACGTCCCATCGACCGAACAACAGCTTCGATGCGATGTCGATGTGCGTGACGTTGGGGATGCTCACGATGAGGTTCGGACCGCCGAGCCGGGCGAGCAGGCGGGCGAGATCGGCGAAGACCCGGCCGGGGTCCACGAGGTGCTCGATGACATCGAGCATCGAGACGGCTGCCACCCGGCGCCCGGCGACGAGTTCGACCAGCCTGTCGTGAACCACATCGGTGACTGGATCGGCGAGGTTGATCAGATGAACGTCGAGGCCGGCCGAGCGACATCGTTCGACCGATCCCTCGTCCAGCTCGACGCCGAGGTACTCGCGACCGAGTTCGCCAATCGGGGTAGCGAACGTCCCTTCGCCGCAACCGAGGTCGAGCACGAGCCCCGGGCCGCAAGCCTCGTCGAGCATCTTGGCCGCGATGCCGTAGGTCGAGTCCCACGTGAACTCGAAGCTGTACCGGTTCACGTGACGTACCGGAATCGATGGTCGGCGTATTCACCGTCGATAAACTGGGCGACGTTCGACGCGCCCGGGAGCTCCGTCGGCACATCGCCCTGGGCGACACGGTCCCGGAACTCCGCCGCCGCCGCTCGATGCGCACGCGTGCCTTCGTTGTCGATCCACGCCAGAGTTTCGGCCTCGAGGTCGGGGCGTCCGTATCGGCGCATCAGCCACAAGCGGGCGAGGGCGCCGGATGTCAGTTCGAACTCGGAGATGTCGACCGCCCCGTCCATGGTGATCCGCTTGTCGTGGAAAACCGCCGCTCGGGGCGCGTAAGCCACGCGCCAACCAGCCAGACGCAATCGCCACGAGATGTCGACGTCGTCGCAGTACATCGGGAAGAAGTGGTCGTCGAATCCACCCACCTGCTCGAACGCCTCGCGTCGGAACATGAAGCAGCTCCCACTCCCCCACGACGCGTCCCCCGTCACCGGATCGTGCGCCTTGGGATGCTCGACCGGGATCTGCCGACCGTCGACACCGGCGACCCGCTCGCCAGCGAGTGCGGCGAGGAGTTCGACGGCACACCGCGGAGCCGGATACGTATCGGGGTTGAGCACCCAGATCACCTCGTCGGATCGCCTCGAAGCAAGAGCATTGGAACCACCAGCCGAGCCCAGGTTGGCGCCGAACGCTACACAGTCGGTGTGATCGGCGACGTCGGCCAGTTGGCGGTCGAGCACGTCACGGAGCGATTCAATCGTAGACGGATCGGCGCAGTCACCGAACTCGACGGACACCTGCTCGACGCCCGCGAGCCGGGCCTGCTGCATCGTGGCGCCGATCCCTTCGGCCAGCCTGATGAGCTGCTTAGGTTCGTTGTGATACGTCACGACCTGGACGCCAACGCTGCGGAACATTGGGTGCAGACGCTACCTGCGCAGTCGACGCCTCGGTTGGCATGCGATCACTCCTGTCGTCGATTGGGCCCCCTCGTCCTGTTGGCAGTCCCGGTACACTCGGCGCGTGCTCGTACTCGTTACCGGCGGTGCGGGATTCATCGGATCCCGGCTTGCTTCACGTCTGGTTCGCTCAGGCGAACGAGTCGTCGTCTTCGACTCGCTTCATCCCCAGGTGCACGCCGTGGCGCCCGACCTCGACGACGGCATCGAGTTGTACGCTGGCGATGTCCGGGATCCCGAAGCATGGGACCGATGCTTCCTGCGGCATGGACCCCCCGACGTGGTCGTCCACCTCGCTGCGGAAACCGGAACCGGCCAATCGCTGACGGAAGCGAGCCGGCACGGATCGACCAACGTCGTCGGGACCACGCAACTCACCGATGCCCTGGTTCGGCACTCGTGCATGCCCCAACACATCCTCGTTGCGTCATCGCGCGCTGTCTACGGCGAAGGCGCATGGAGTTCTGCGACCGGGGGCACGTTCTACCCACCTCCCCGGAGTGCTCGCCAACTGGCGGAGGGACAATGGGATCCGATCTCACCCGATGGCTCGCCGGCGGTAGCTCTGCCACACGACGCAGGCATCACGTGGCCGAGGCCGACGAACGTCTACGCAGCGACCAAACTCGCACAGGAGCATGTCCTCGAGTCGTGGACGAGTGCCTACAACGTGCCGCTCAGCATCCTTCGGCTCCAGAACGTGTTCGGTCCGGGCCAGGCCGTCGGGAACGCCTACACCGGGGTGCTCACCTTGTTCGCTCGGCAGATCTCGAACGATGAACAGGTCGACGTCTACGAAGACGGCCGCATCCTCCGAGACTTCGTCTTTGTCGACGACGTCGTCGATGCGTTCGTATCTTCGATCGGGCGCACGCCTATCGCCATCCGACGGATCGACATCGGGGGTCGCGCCGCCGCGACGCTCTTCGACGTCGCGACGGTGCTGTGCGAACTCGGTGCTGCTCCTCTCCCGCTGATCAGTGGGACATATCGACTCGGGGATGTGCGAGCGGCGTCTGCAGACCTCGGCAACGCGACCGAGATTGGCTGGACCCCGGCGACGGATTTGCGCAGCGGGCTGGCCAGCATGCTGGAGTGGGTGTCCGTCCAACCCTGATCGAAGCCGGGTCGCGCTCCATTTCGGCGTCAGGTGAACGGCCTTTCCCAATTGTCATTGCTCGACTCGGGCGAGCGCCGATGCCGCGATCGGCGAGAACTGGGATGCCGTACTGATCTCATCCCCGTCGCCAGGAGGGCCTTGCGGACCGACAGCGTGGAGCTCTGCGTCCTCGGGTCGGACTACCCGACGCCGGACGGAACGCGCATCCGCGAGTATGTGCATGTCGACGATCGGCGTGGGCGCACCTTCGAGCGGTCGATTGCCAGCGGCCGGACGCCCGGTGCCGCACCGGTTCGAGGCGGCGTCGGGCGGAGATCCGGTCGCACCTCTGCCGACGCAACCACGGCACGTGTCCCAACTCTGAACGCGAGCAACAGGCCTCGGCCGCGCGGACTCGGCGTTCGTATACTCCCCGACGTGACCCTTCCAGACGATTCAGCGCTCGAGACTTCGCTGAACGACGAACCACCAGGCTATCTGTCCGGACACTTCCGGTCGCTCAAGAGCGAACTGAACTACGACCGCGCCATCTACGCCCGAAAGGCGCTGCGAACATTCGGATCGTCGCTCCCGCAGGACCGCAACGCCACCATCCTCGAAATCGGCCCGGGGGAATGTGAACTCGCCGAGTTCCTGCGCAACGAAGCGGGCTACGTACACATGTCGATTGCCGACATGTCACCGGAGGTGATCGATGTGGCAACGGAATTGGGTATCCCCGCCACGCTGGTTGAGGACACCAGTGCCTTTCTCCGCCGGCATGCGGAGTGCCACGATGCCGTCATCCTCCTCCACGTGCTCGAACACATTCAGAAAAACGATGTCATCGGTTTCCTCCGAGACATCCGCACTTCGTTGCGGCCGGGCGGTGTCCTCGTGCTCGAGGTGCCCAACATGGGTGATCCCCTCAACGGCCTCTTCTTCAGGTATTCCGACTTCACCCACGAAGTCGGATTCACCGAACAGAGTCTCGAATACGTGTTGACGCAAGCCGGATTTCGCGAGGTTACGTTCCTCGACCAGGTCGGCGCCGACGGACCGACGACCCGGGCACTCCAGCGGCTCGCACGCGCTGTGCTGCACGCGATGCTGTACACGATCAATCTGCCGAACGGACGTCAGATGCGTCGCCGAATCGGGCCCGTGCTGTCGGTACGGACCGTCGTGTGACACCTGGGAAGCACCCGTCCCCTGCCGTCACAGTCCTCGTCGGTCGAGGTGTCGCGCAGGCGGGCTTCTTCGTGTTCGCCATCGGGCCGTCGCTCGTGCTCACCGACCAGGGATACAACGATCTTCTCGTGGGCGTGACGGTGATGTTGCTCACGGTGGTGGCACCGGCCACTGCATTCCAACAACACCTCATCCGGTACGAGCAGGCCACGAGAAGCTTCCGCGATGCGCGGACAAAGTCGCTGATCCTCGCCTCAGCATGCTCGGTTGCCGGTGTGGCGCTCTCCATCGCATTGACGCAAACCGTCACCATCAGTGTGCTGCTCGGCCTCGGCAGCATCGTCAGCATCGTACCGAGCCTGGTAGCGAGTCTGCACGCACTTGGCGACGACTACCCGAGGTCGGCGGCCGCCGACGCTGTAGCGGCGTGCTCTTCGGCCTCGTCACGGTCCCGTTGATAGCTGCCGGCGCCGGGCCGACGTCGTGGGCGTTGTCGTACGTCATCGTGTGGGTGGCAGCACTGGCGATTACCTCACTCGGTCCACTGAGGCTTCAGCGACCCCACCTTGGAGGCGAGCTTGGGCGCGTTCGGTGACGTGCTCGGCCAGTCGAGAGCGATGATTGCAATCGGCATCGTGGCGATGGCCTTCAACCGGGTCGACTATCTGACCCTCTCGATCGTGGGAGCGGCGTCCGAAGCGACCCGCTACGCGATCGCAGGGCGCATCGTCGGCCCGATGCTGATCGCGCTGGGATCACTCAACAATTCGCTGTACGTCCGCCAGATCCAGCTCCGCGAGGAGCCGGACAGCGATGCGATCGATGACACAGCGAGCATCGCGGAAGGTCGGCGCGCTCTCACTGGCGATGGCACCGCTGCCCGTGGCCGTTGCTGCGTTGTTGAGCATCACAAGCGAGACGTTTGCCGGGTACTCACTGATCGTGCCGACAGCGCTGCTCTCATTGGCGATCGTCCCGTACACGTTCGCGATCCCCTATGGATTCGCGTTCAATTCCGAGGGACGGGAACGGATCTGGTTGGTGATCATTTCCGTTGCCACGCTGCTCGACCTGATCGCGGTCGTCGCGTTCGGTAGCGGCGGCGCAACGACCACCGCGGCCCTGTGGCTTGTCACCCAAGTCGGCGTCTGGATCGCGGTCGTCACGATCTGGCGGTCTCGCCGCACCGTCCGGCTTCGTACTGCGTTCTGAGCGGCACACCACTGCGCCGCCGGGTCGAAACGACCGGCAGCTACGCTGCAGGCGACGTTGTACAGCGTCAGTTCCTGCACGACCACTCCCGATCGAGACTCCATGCCCAACGCCTCTGGCACCGCCCACCTCTACCACCTCGACGGCGAGATCGACCCCCACCTCGACCGCCACAGTCGGGCGCTGCGCCGTGGCGTCCGCTGGATCGTGGCCTCGGCAGTGGTTGGGGCGCTGCTATTCGGTCTGTTCTCGCTCGGCAAGGACTACGGCGGATCGACGTCACTCCAACTTCCCTCCAGTGCCGCCGAACTCGACGCCGTCAACATTCCGATCGAGTCGATGACGGGCGACATCACCGGGCCCTCGATGAAGGCAGCACTGGAGGCGGACGACCTCGAAGCCGACATCGAATCGCAGGTGGGTGGGAAGATCAACGTCACTGTGACCGACTCGAGCACGTCGACCGGTGTCCACACGACGATCTCTGTGGCAAGCGACGAAGGACGGACAACTCGAGCGGTGGAGTTGTACGGCACGAGCTACCAGGGCCTGGTGCAGTCCGCGATCAAGGGCAACATCGACCAACTCACGACTGTCATCACCGGCAAGGAGCAGTCGGCTACGGACCAGATCGAAGCTCTCGACGAGCAACTGAGACAACCCGGCCTGACTGACGCGTTCGCCGACTCCCTGAGCAGCCAGCGCCTCAGCCTCGAGTCCGAACTGCGCAGCCTCACCGCCGAAGGGGACGCGTTGACGCAATTCGCCTCGCGGCCGATCGGCGTGGTCGCCCCGTCGGATGTTCAGGCTGTCGGCGGTGGCGCCGTTCCCTTCATTGCCGGTGCTCTGCTCGGTACAATTCTCGCGACCGTCGGGGTTCTGGCACGTTCGTTCTTCAACACTCGCGTGACGGGCCGCGACGCCGTCGACGCCTCGATCGCCGGGCAGATCATCGCTGTCACGGCCTTGGACACCCCGGACCATCTCGACACACTGGCTCGATCCGATCGCGAATCAGAGCGGGGGACGACGTGTCGTCTTCGCTCCGTGCGACACCGGCGCAGCGACCGATGCGGCACGAACACTCAGCCGCGGCACTCCACGAGCGAGGCCTTCCCGCGCCGGCCGTGGTCCAGCCGCCCCAGCTCGGCTTGGTGGACGTGGGCGACGGCGACGGCGACGGGGACGGCGACGGCGCATACATTCTCGTGGCTGCCATCAACAAGACGGGCACGAAGGACCTCACACTTGCCGCGTCGACCCTCAGAGACGCCGGATTCGAGGCGGTCGGGACCGTGCTGACCGTCGCCTCACTCGGAGCATTCCGAGATGCTGCAGCCTGAGGTCCCCGACCGGCCCAGTCTGATGGCCGTGCTCCTCGGCGATGTCGAACGCCAGCTTCGAGTCGCCGGCTCGACCGGTCACGCAACGACACAGACGCTGATTCGCCAGGTGGTGAACCACCGCTTCCACCCGGTGTTCCTGCTCCGCGTGTCGCTCTGGGCAGCACGTCACCGCTCGCCGTTCGTCCGTCCCTTCGCGAAGGTAGCGTCGTATCTGAACATGACCGTGTACGGGGTCGAAGCGGCATTGCAGTCGGACATCGGTCCCGGACTCTATTTTCCACATGCCGGTGGCATCGTGCTCGGAGCAGCGCGAATCGGCGCAAACGCAACGATCTTTCAGGGCGTCACGCTGGGAGCGACGACGCTCGACCTCGGCTTCGTCCCCGACCGCAGACCCCGGGTCGGCGACGACGTGACGATCTCCGCAGGTGCCAAGGTTCTCGGAGGAATCAGCATTGGGGCGGGAGCCGTGATCGGCGCCAACGCCGTGGTCATCGACAACGTCGCCGACGGCGATGTCGTCGGCGGCGTGCCCGCTCGTGTGCTGCGCGCAGCGACATCGGATCATGGCCACACCGCCGCCCGGCAACCCGAACAACAACTCTCACCCGGAGGTGCGAAATGATCGATGTGAGCATCATTGTCGCCAGCTACAACACGCGCGACCTGACGATGGACTGCCTACGCAGCGTGATCGACAACACCGGGCGAGTCTCGTACGAGATCATCCTCGTCGACGACCGCTCACCCGACGACACCGTCGAGGTCGTTCGTCGAGAACTGCCGCAGGTGAGTGTCGTCGTCAACGACGAGAACGTGCGCTACGCCAAGACGAACAATCGCGGGCTCACGCTCGCGCAAGGTCGCTATGGGCTGCTGCTGAACACCGACACCGTGCTCGAAGGTGACGCCATCAGCGCCCTCGTCGAGTACATGGACGAACACCCCGGGGTCGGAGCGGCCGGACCACGCTTGTTGAATCCCGACGGAACGATCCAGCACTGCATCCGAAGCTTCCCAGGCATCGCCACCATGACGATGCAGACGATCAACCTGCATCGGATCTGGCCGGGGAACCCATGGACCGATCGGTACTACAACACCGATTTCGACTACGAACGTTCGCAAGCAGTCGAGTCGATCGGAACCACTGCATTCATCATCCGGCGCGACGTCTGGGAGTCGGTGGGCACGCTCGACGAACGGTTCTCATGGGCGTATTGCGACCAGGCTTATTGTCTCATGCTCAAACGCGCCGGCGTCGAGGTCGACTATGTCGCCGACGCGTCGGTCTACCATCTCGGCAGCAAGTCCGTGAACCAGAACGTGGCCCGCGAGGTCCGCCTCAGCCACGACGCACTCCGGCGCCTCTACGACATCTATCTGGCCGAGAACGACTCTGCTGTCAAGCGCATGGTGGTGCACGCAGGCATCGCTGCCAGGGCACGGCTGAAGCTGATCGAGCATCGGTTCTCCCGCGACAAGCGCCTGATCAAGGGGCCAGGGGCCCCGAAGTTCGACGCCCAGACGTCGAACAGCTGACCGATCCTCGTGTCATCTGTGAAGACCGCTGTGACGGTAACGTTCGACAACGTCATCTACAGCGTGCAGAGCGCTCGTGGCGCGACGATGTACTGGCGTCACCTGCTCGACGAGCTCTCCGGACGCGACGACATCCAAGTCATCGAGCGTCCCGCCCGATCGAAGTACGACCGATACATCCCGCTGGTGGGTGTCCACGGCACGGTGCACACCAGCCTGTTCCGTTGGCCGGCCCCTCGACAAGGCTGCGAACTCGTGATGACCGCCCACGACCTTGCCTACGAGCGTGGCTTCATCCCGGGCAGACGAGCAATCGTCGGCCGGCATGAACGACGACTCGCAGTGCGCCACGCCGCAGGCATCGTCGCCGTCTCGAACGCAACACGTGACGATCTCCTGGACTACTACGGTTCGCTCGTCAACGACCGTCCGATCGTGGTCGCCCAGCACGGCCCATCCGTGCCGATCGACCGGCACCACGGAGTCGAACTCGACAATCCCGGCGGTCACCGGCTGCTGCTGCACGTTGGGCACCGCGACGCATACAAGAACTTCGCAACCGTCGCCGCCGCCTACGATCGCACAGTTGCAGGCGAGCGCCCGACGAGCCTGCTCGTCGCAGGGCCGCCACCAGGACCACACGAATCGATGATGTCCACCGCGGCGAGATCCGTTCGCGGCTGGACACTGCCGACGCGACCTGGGATCCACTATCTGGGACGTGTGACCGACCAGGAACTCAGCGGGCTCTACCAACTCGTCGACGGAGTCGTCTGTCCGTCTCGATTCGAAGGATTCGGATTTCCCGTGCTCGACGCACTCCACCATGGATGCAAAGTGTGGTGTTCACGGATCGCGCCTCATGTCGAGATTGCCGGGGACCTCGCCTCGTACTTCGATCCCGACGACATCGAGTCGATCACGTCGTCGCTGGCCGAAGAGACGTCATTGCCGACCGATGTCACCGACCAGATGGCCACGCGATTCAGCTGGAATCGATCGGCCACGGATCATGTCGAGTTGTATCGAGCCGTCCAACGGCAGGTGACGTGATCAGCCACCAGATGCTCGGACTCGTGGTCGACACCGCGTCGCTGTTGCTGGGTGTGGGGTACATCGTGTACCGATTCCGCGATCGACGCATCATCATCGATCATCGCATCCTGTTCACGATGGGACACGCGTACTACCTGGCACTCCCGTTGCTGATGGCTCGGCTTCGGAGCCTCGACGGTCAGTACTCGTTCGTCTGGAGCATCTTCGGTCGGATCCCGACGGATCGAGCGTTGGCGTTCAGCACTTGGACGCTGGCGATGCTCATCGCCTTCCACGCCGGCTGCGTGGTTGCGGACTCGTGGACGCATCGACCCGTTCGAGTCCCCATCGCCGACTCGGCACGCTCGGCGTTCCCGGTGTCGCTGGCCGCGGTTGCCGCCGCCTACCTGATCTTCCTGCTCGTCGTGGTCATCAACCTCACGATCATTCTGAGTGGGTACCGATCGAACGACCCCACGCTCATCCAATCGCAGACCGGCCGTGGGACGCTGGCGGCCGCAGCATCGCTCGTCGGCGTCATGTTGCTCTACGCTCGATCGAGACTCGCGCGACGTCGCCTGGCCGATCGATGCATCGGGCAGCAGCGCCAAGTTCCGGACCATGGTCTTCGGCATCGCGTTTGTGCCCGTCATGGGCGCGCTCCTGCTGGCAGGCGGTCGGCTGTACGCAACAACATTCGCCGTTGCCGGAGTCGTGTGGTTCTGCGTCGCCATCAGACCACTGCGCAGGACCACGATCGTGTTCGGGGGCCTTGCGGCATTCGCGCTTCTGGCCGCCTACGGATCGCTGCGCACCGGCGACACTCCAACCGCGGCCGACATGAAGCTCTTCTCGACCACCGAGGCGGTCCAGGGGTCGATTGCGCTGTTCAACACGCTGGAGGACAACAGTTCACAGTTCGACGCGATACGCATTCCTGTGTTGCTCGCGTCCGACTCCGTCAACATCGTCCCCCGAGTGCTGCTGCCGACCAAGGACGATCTGCGCGTGACTCCCGAAGACATCGGGTTCCAGCTCGACAATCCGCTCGGCGGACTGAATGTGTCGGTATCGCTACTGGTCAATTTCGGCTCGATCGGCAGCCTCATCGTTGTCCTTCTCCTGGGAGGCTCACTCAGTCGGCTACGGCGTCTCGCATCTGCACCGCGCTCGAGCGTGTACCGGGTGAGCTACGCGATCGTCGCCGGCACCCTGCTCATGGTGTTCTTCCGCGATCCGTTCTCGATCAGCGTCGTCCGGTGGTGGCTCCTCACCGCGTTGATCGTCCCGGCGGCGCTGACAGCGGCCATGCGACTTCTTGCTCGCCAGACTCCACGCTGAGCGAGACCTGCAGGCGCTACTTGCCTGCCCCGGTCAGGATGTTCGCCACGGTCATCGCCAGCACCTGCACGTCCAGGGACAAGCGCTGATGACGTATGTAGTACAGCTCGAACTGCAACTTCTCGACAGCGTCGTGTTCGGTGGCGCCATAGGGGTATCGGACCTGGGCCCAGCCGGTGAGACCAGGTCGAACCGAGTGGCGCAATCCGTAGAACGGCACCGTGTCCGACAGGTGCTCCACGTAGTGAACCTGTTCGGGTCGCGGACCCACCATCGACAGTTCACCACGAAGGATGTTGATCGACTGCGGCAGCTCATCGAGATGTGTCCGACGCAGGATTGAACCGACCTTGGTGATCCGAGGGTCGTTGTCTGCCGTCCATTCTCCGGCCGAGACGGTCGACGGTCGCATCGTTCGGAACTTGTGGATTCGAAACCGTGACCCGTGGAGCCCGACGCGTTCCTGACTGAAGAACAAAGGTCCTGGACCAGCGACCCGATTGCCAACCCACACGACTGGCGCGATGAGGACCAGCGGGAGCAGC
The DNA here is from genome assembly GCA_963774765.1 of Ilumatobacteraceae bacterium. Lineage (GTDB taxonomy): Bacteria > Actinomycetota > Acidimicrobiia > Acidimicrobiales > Ilumatobacteraceae > Sva-07. The sequence continues at coordinate 490,633 of CAVZGP010000011.1, read as the reverse complement.
AGCACCAACCCTGCCAACACGTCGATCCAACGCTTCGCCCGCGTGTACACCGGCGCGTGGATCTCGGCGACGTCCGTGAACAACCCGGTCATCTCCAGTTCCTGGAGCGGGAGCTTGCCGAACTGCTCCTCATAGAAGTCCACGAGCAACCGAACCTTGGTCGCCATCGCATGCAGTCGCTCGGCAATGGCGACCACGTCGGGCCGTTCGCGAGCGGACATGCACAACACCACGATGTCAGGACGGAGCGACTGGATCTGTTCGGCATCGCGAACGAACTCGTCGGGCGTGACGATGCTCCAGTCCATTCGCTCCAACGACTCCACGTCGGGCTCGACCGCAGCGAGTTCTCCGCGCTCGCCCACGAGCACGAGACGCTGACGCTGCTTGGCGAAGACGGCGCCAAGGACAACAACGGTGGAAGCGAAGTACAGCGGAGCCAGCAGCAGCGGGGTCGCGAAGAATACCGACCGAGGCAAGGCGGTCGATTGGACGAGCACGAGCAGCGAGGTTGCAACCAGCGAGGCGAGCGCCGCCGCGCCGACCGACGCCAGCGCACGAGTTCTGAACCGCCGATACAAATTCGGCAGCCCGATGAGATTGGCGCTCACAACGTTGGTGAGACCCACGAAGACCAACGGCCAGAACGCCGTGTCAAGCCGATACGAGAAGGTGACACCGCTGCGCGGTGCCTGAATCGCGGCGACCACGAATGGGACGGTGAACGACGAAACGACGACGATCACATGGCCGAGCACAGTACGGCCGCGGCTGGTCGAGACCGACCAGCTCATCGACTCTTACCGAGAGCGATCCACACCTTGTTCCGCCGTCCGATGGCAGCGAGCAACAGCCCCGTCGCCGATTTCAGCAGCTCCTGCGATGTCGATGTGCCGGAGAACGCAGCCGCTGCAATCTTCGAACGCGGCGAGTTGGCAAGGCGAACGTCACGAACCGAGAAACCAGATGCGGCGCCGAGCGTTGCGAGGCCCATGACGCTGAAGTAGTGCTTGTGTTCGTAGTAGTAGAGGAAGTGGCGGAGTCTGGCGCCGGCGACCGGGATCCTTTCGTGACGCGCGATCGAGCGCATCCAGAAGCCGGAATTGGGCGTCTCGAGAACGATGACTCCGCCAGGACGCAGGTGCGCGTCGAGGCCGGCGAGGAAGTCCGATGGATCGATCACGTGTTCGATGACATCGATGGCGAAGATGACATCGAACACTCGGTCAACAGCAAGGTCGTCGACCAGACACGTCGAGAGCCCGCGGCGGCGTGCGATGTCGAGCGCGCGGTCGTCCGTATCGAGCACCGTGACATCATCGACTCCGAGTTCGCTCGCCCACTTCGCCAGATTGCCGATGCCCCCGCCCCAGTCGGCAACGCTGCACCCTCGAAGCTCGGCGATCGACAATCCGGTCAAGGCGCCGAGCTGGCCGTACCGAGCACGGTACTCCTCGACGACATCGGAGTGCTCGTACGACTCGAACCGCTGAAGGTCCCAATATTCGGAGTGGCTCGGATCGCCGACACCGACCCCCGTTGGCTTCCATGACTCGGTACCGCAAGCGCCACACGTCCACAGCCGAAAAGCGTGGTCACGCTCCCAGAGGTCCTGGTACTCACCGGTGCCGGATCCACAAGCGACGCAGCGTGGATCGTCGGCGCTCGAGGCAAGAGACATCGCGCAGATAGTACCGTCGCATCGGCGAGCCCTCATGATTTGTGCCCGCTGCGTCGCCCAGAGCACACCGGCGCCGCTCTGTGGGGCGTGCAGCCGCGACAATCGCGCCCGGCACCGTCAGAGGGCCCCGGATTTGCACGTCTGGAAGTGCCTTCTGGCCCTGGCCAGATCGCCATTCCCGAAGCACTATGGCAGCCATTCGCCGTGGGTGCCGGCAAGGAGACAGAAGGGCGTTTGATCGTGCGGGTTGCCTCATCGATTAGTTGTCACCCGGTCGCTTGTGCAGTATCCGCGCTGGTGATCGTTCTGGCGACCGCGGGTGGGGCAGCGAGCGCGTTGACCCCACGCACGGCAGCGCCGGCGATCAGCGTCGACGTCCTCACGACCGGCCAGGGTGAGCCTTTCGATGCCCTGAGCGGGTTGGCATCACGTCCAGACCTCGATGCCAGGGCTGTCTCACCGCCGTCCGCCGACTCACGATTGGGGAACTTCACCGAAGTCCGGGCGCTGCGGAGCGGCTCAGCAACGACCGAACCGGGAGTTTCGGTCGTCACGATCACGCCGTGGAGCGGACTGACATCGTTGAAGTTGACCGCAGGTGACCTTCCAGTCATCGCCTTTCTCCAGTTCGACGGTCGCCAGCGCGGTCAGGGCTGGGTGTTGCCGTGTGTACCGATCCGGACTGCATTGGACGTCCCAGCTTCATCGACGATGACGGTGGCCTGGATTCCACCGGGACGTTTCCATCTCTCCAACTCGACCCGTCCGGGAGACCAGTTGTCAGTTACACCGCCGGCACCGGCAGTACGGTCCGCCTCCTTCGATGTGCCCACGCCGCGTGCAGTCCTCGGGTGGTGTATGCGGGCTGTGCAAGCAGGTCGGCGCTCGCATTGGATGCCGCCGGACACCCCGTCATCGCTGCGTCGCTGCCGGATTACTGCGAACGGGCAGGTGGCGTGATGTTGCAGCACTGCAACGATGCGAACTGTGAGGGTGACGATGAGTCGGTCGTGCCGTTCGTCCCGGTCGACTCGGCGACGCAGATCTTCAGCGTCGAGTCGCTGCTTCTGGACGGCGCCGGCAATCCCTTGGTGGCGTACGTCGTGGACGGCGGGAAACTGCAACTGGCGCACTGCAACGACCCGAACTGTGCTGGCAATGACGAGTTGGTGATGACGGTCGGGAACGACACGTCGGGCTCGAGCGTGGCGTTGGACGTCGCGGGAAACCCGGTGGTCGCCTATGTCGACGCGACCGATCCAGCGGGGGGACGCCTCAAGGTCGTGCACTGCAACGACCCGGATTGCGCTGGTGGCGACGAATCGGTCGTGACGGTCGTCAACGGCAGCGCCGATGGCCTGGATCCAATGGGCCCGTCGATGGCAATCGACAGCAGCGGCAACCCGGTGATCGGCTACTACGACAACACCAACGATCGTCTCGCCCTGCTGCGGTGCACCGATCCGAACTGCGTCGGTGGCGGGTCGAGTGCGATCATCGATACTCCGGCCGGGATCCCTTCTCTGGAGCTGGACAGTGACGATCGTCCGGTACTCAGCTACTCCCGGAAGACCGACGAAACAGTGGCGTTGGTCAACACCGAACTGAGGCTCGCCCACTGCCGAGCGCGCGACTGCCTCGACGCCCCGACAACACCGACAACCACCGCAACCCCGACACCCGCGACGCCGACCGCCATCCTGCCAGCGACCGGCTCGGCCACCGACCGACTCGTCCGGTGGGCGATCATTCTGTTCGCTGCCGGAGTGTTCCTCACCGCTATCACCGTGCGACGGCGCTGTTCATGAATCGTTGAAACCATCGTGGACAACACCCAATTCGGCGCCGTGAGGAGGGAAGGAAGCTTCAGAACTGAAGTCAGACCAGTTCTGACGACGGATGCACGTGCGTCGAGCGGATCCGGTCGAGCCAACCCAGCAGCACGGCCACGGCCCGCGGGTCGTGACGCAGGCGGTGGCCGGCGCCTTCGAACAGGCTGAGCTCGGCGCTGCCGTGGGCGTTGACCAGTTGGCGGGCATCGGACACCGGCACGCTGTCGTCCTCCTCGCCGTGCATCACCAGCAGCGGGCGGGGCGCAAACCGGCGGGCCGACGCCACCGGACGGAACCGGCGGAACTCGCGGGTCCACTCCTCCACCGACGGCGGGAAGTCGCGACTGTGGATCGCACCGATGTCGCGGGCGTGCTCGAGGAAGCGGCGCGGGTGTTCGGCCCAGTCGTCGAAGTCGGCTCGCGGGCTCAACAGCCCGGCCGCGGACACCCGCGGGTCATCGGCGGCGACGCAGATCGCGATCGAGCCACCGGTGTTCGTGCCGAGCAGGATCACCCCGGTCGGTGACGACCTCCTTCAGCAGATGCGAGATCGCATTGCGCAGATCGTCGACCCAACCCTGCAGCGAGAAGTCGCCCTCGCTCTCGCCGCACCCGCGGAAGTTGAACGTCATCGACAGACAACCGAGTTCGTGCGCGGTCCGATCCATCAGCTGCGGGAACGTCCCTGCGGCACGCTGCGCGTCGAGCGAGGCGATCGGGAAGCCGTGGCACAGGATGACAGCGGGACCGGACTGGATGTCGCCGGACGGACGGGCGACGTGACATGCGAGCGACAGGCCGTTCGAGACGAACCGCTCGTTCATCCCGGGCACGTCAGCTCACCTCAGGCGCGCGGCTTGCGATGACGACGTCGAGCACCTGGCGTCGCCAGGGTGTAACCGCGATTGCGAGCTTCGGCCAGCGTGTCCGGTCCGAAGCTGAGCCCGACACCTTCGGCGACGAACTCGTTGATGATGTCGTCGTCCTCCCACGACTCGAGGTCGTAGACCAACTGCGTGCGCTTGTCGCCGATGAAGCGACTGTGTTCGAACTTGGGGTGATGATCCATCGATCGCCAACGGTAGCCGGGGGCGCGGCACACGCCTCAACCACGCGCACACCTTGTCAGCGCACCCACCAGCCGTTGAGGTCGACCACCAGGTTCCCGCCCGATTGCGTGAACAGGCACGAGTCGAACCCGTTGCCGAGCGGCACGATCGCACCGTTCGCATTGACCTGGCCGACGACGGCATTCACCGCCGACGTCGTGGTGCGGGTGTATGCAGTCGTAGGTGGTGACGAACCCACCCGCCACGTGGTCGACCGCGGTGACGTTCACGGCCGCGGACACCGCCGAGTAGGTGCCGAGCGATGCCGTGGCAGGACGGTATGACACCGCGGCCGCCGGCGACAGATAGCCAACGGTCTCACGCGTGTCGATCAGCCTGGTCGGTGTCGTCGGCAGGTACGACAACCCGGTCGGGTGCGAAGTAGCCGGTGAGGTCGACGATGATCTCGGTGGACGCTCATGCTGTAGATGCACACCCCTCCGCTGATCCCCGACGATGGTGTTGTTGGGTCGGGTGTCGCCCGCCACGAAGTTGATCGTCGACGTTCGTGGAAGCCCGGCGGCGCACGGGAACACCGTGGCGAAGCCGGGTGCTGATGCCGCGTCGCTCGTGACGTTGAGCGCCACGGCGTCGTTGCCCAACGGCAGCGGCGGGAGTGCGACCTGCACCGTTGCGCCGGCGGGCAAACGGGTTGCACCACCCAGCCCGCTGCGGGTGTCCATGATCCGGGTCGGCCCGTACTGCGTTGAACTTCGACCCGACCCCTTGGCCGATCCAGCCGGTGACGTCGACGACCACATCGGTGGTAGCATGTGCATAGATGCACAGCTGGCCGCTCGCCGACAGCGTCGCGATGGCGGTGTTCGCGACGATCTGGCCGGCGACGAAATTGACGGTCGACGCCGTCGGCGCGTGATGGCGTGCACGGGAACGTGGTGAGGTAGCCCGCCACCGCTCGGATCGACGGCGATGACACTGAGACACGGCGGCGGTGGCCCCGACCGGAACGCCCCCGCGTCCGGTGACCTGGACGGCGATCTGACCACCGGCGGGATCGCGACGCGAGCCGCCCTCACCGGTTCGGGTGTCGAGCAAGCCGCTGCCGGTGTCACCGACGTGAGCCCCGACGTCGGCACGCACGGTGGCGGCGGAACCGGACACGCCGGCGCCCCGTCGACCTGCAACGTGTACGCGCCCATCGAGCCGTAGGTGCTGAAGCCGTCGATCGGAGTCAGCCAACCGGTGGCGCCGACCTCGATCGTGTACCGGCCCGCGGCGGGCACGTTGACGATCACCGCGAGGTCCAGTTGGTGACGACGAGAGGACGGTCGATCACCGCGCATGCCGTTGGGGTCGCGGACCGTCACCTGAGCGTGGAGGTTCGATCCGTCGGCGAGCGCCGGTCGAAGGGTGATCGTGGCCGCCCCAGCGCCGAGATCGACGGCGAACACGTCTACGTCGCCACCAGCGCCGATGATGCCGGCGGTCGTCGACGACGCCCCGATCGAAGCCGGGCGCAGACGTGATCGTCCTCGCGGAAGCCGGTGTACAGCGCGATGTCGACGATGTCGTCCTCGCGGTTGTTCGCGTCGGCGTACTCCCCGTTCGACCACTGGGTGACCAGCGCCGACGACGCAATGCTGCGGCCCATGATCGCGCGCCCAATTGCCGTGGCCGTCGTAGTACTCGCGTCCCGGTGGTGGTGCCGTCGTGTGCGAAGCCCAGTGTGTGACCCGCCTCGTGCGACACCGCCTCGGCGATCACACGCGGGCTGAGCGTCCGCGTGAACACGAAGGCCGAGTAGTCGTACGTCTCGTCGAACACGTCGAGCAGCGCGATCCCGAGCGTTCCAGCCGCCGCCCAGTTCGTGCGGGCTGATCACGATGCGCTGCCCGTAGTTCTGGTCGTCGCCACCTCGCTTGCGCAGTCCCTCGACGCCGGGGTCTCGGGTGGTGACGTTGACGTCGAAGGGGAGGTAGTCCTCCGACACGCGCTGCCAGATCTCGTAGATCGCATCGCGCTGCGTCGGGCGTGATCGATGTCGGGTCGATGTATGGCGCTGCGTTCGGATTGAACCCGCGCTCGAATCGGTCCAGTAGGGATCGTCGGTGACGTGTCCGTCGACGTCGAGGTAGATGACCTTGCCCGACGACGGACGCGAGTTGAGGTTGAACACGTCGACGCCCGCAGGCGCGGTCGAGCGACGCGACCGTCGGCGAGTCGGCGCCGGTCAGCTCCTCGGCGGCCGGAAGCTCGTCGAGGTAGCCGACCATCGCGTCGGCCGACACGAACAGCGACGAATCGTCGAGCAGTTCGTCGACGAGCTCGTCGGGTTCCATTCCCGCGTTCTCGGCGGCAAGTTCGGTGGTGCCGCTCTCCTCGAGCGACCTCGACAGCCTCGTACGCCGCTGACACCGAGTGGCTCGTCCGCCGCGTCGACGAGTTCGGCCAGTTGCTCGACGGCTTCGTCCGCGTCAGGGGGTGCCTCCGCGCCTCGCTCCGCTGTCCACCGGCGACGAGCGATGCACCGACGAGTAGCCCTGCGATCACAGACCGCGCCGACGCCGTGGAGGGCTCGTCGCTGACCGGACCGATTCACGTCCACAAGGTATCCGGCGCACGCCGCAGATTCGCCGCAGTGCTGGCCTCGGCCGGACGCGACAGTGCCGGGACCGACGATCGATCCCGGCACTGCACGGACTGTTGGGACTGACGCCATCACGACCGATTTCATCAGGGGTCTGACCCCTGATGAAATCGGACACCGCGGGGACCAGCTGCGGCGATGAGCGATCAGCGGGGGTTGGCGGAAATTCGCCAGGCGGTCCAGCCTGTCGGCCTAGCGGCCAACCACCTCCAGGGTCCCGTATGAATTGTCTGGCATGTGTTGGACCACCTCCTCTCTCTGGTTCCGACAGTTCAGCACATCGCGCAGCCGATGCTCGACCGATTTCCCATATTCGCCGGAACAATTGCTGTCCGAATGGATCCTCGGCCCACCGGCCGCGGTACCGCGCTCACTCGGTGAGGCGCTGATTCAGATCGTGTACGACTGGTTTTCGAGAATTCTCGACGCCAGTTCGAGTTCGCCGTCGATCGCCACCTGGTCGAGCAGGTCGTCGGGGCCGACACGACCGGCGCAGCGCCTGGTCATCACGCCGATCGGCATGGTGAGCGTCACCGTGGCCGGTCCGCTCAGCGACGGGACCACTGCTGCCCGCTCCCCGACCTCGACGTGGAGTTGACGCACGACCGCTCCCCCATCGGTGAGCGCGAACGTCACCGACTGGCCGGTGGTGGCCCCGGCCTTCTTTCCGACCACGAATCCGAGCGCCGTCGACATCTCGTCGAGGACGACCTCGACAGCCAGGCCGGTCTCGTGGCCGGGTCGACCGACGGCGTCGCGGATGTCCTGTTCGTGCAGCCAGCAGTCGAACACCCGGATCTGCATGAACCGGCCGTAGGTGTCCTTGCCCGCCGGAGTGAACGACTCGGCGTTCCACTCGTCCAGGCTCATCACCTCGAGCGAGGCGAGGCGGGCACCGGTGAACTCGCGGAATCGCGACAGCACCTCGTTCGGTGGCACGGCGCGCAGCGACTCGACCCACTGTTCGTTGAACGCGCCGATGTCGTTGCGAACATGTTCGTTGACGCTGCGGTCGATCTCGATGCCCGGCCCGGGCTCGCCGGCGAGCATCGCCTCGGTGCCGACGATGTGGGCCACATTGTCCTGCACGCTCCACCCGGGCAGCGGCGAGGGCAAGCGCCACTCGTCGTCGCTCAGCTGGCCCAGCAACCCGCCGAGGCTCGCCCACACCTCTCCGAGTGCAGCGACGGTGCGGTCCTTCGGGATGTTCGATGCCATGCAGGCATTTTGGCTCAGATGACGTCGTCGAGGGGAGCCGGCGGGCCCACGGCACCGATCGCTTCGAAGTACTGCAGGTGCGCTGTGACCACGTTGACCGCATCGACGTCGTCGAGCAGGTCGATGTCGTTCGCCTCGGCCTCGCCGATGAGGTAGGCGGTCAGGGCATCCTCGGTCAACACCACCGGCTCGGTGATCGACTGCGGCTGGTCGACCACGCCGTCGGGCTGCAAGCCCTGCTCGTGCAACCACCGCATGTGGAACACCAGCAGTTGCTGGACCTCTTCGGGGGTGAGTCGGGCCTGGCTCTCCTCGGGGAGACGGTCGCACACGAAGTCGACCGCCTCGTCGAGCAGGTACACCGTCCGCGGCGCCAGGGCGTCGAGGCGGTGGGCCTCGCGACCGATGACGGCCGCGGCGATCGCGAACACGAGCAGCGCAGCGACCACTGCGAACACGATCGTGATGCCGTCCATCAATCGCGCAGTCTACGAACGCGAACGAGCGATGAGTTTCCGCCGCGACCTGTCCGCGCGAAGACTCATCGCTCGTTGTGGTTCCCGGCGTCAGATGCCGATGCGCTGTGCGAGCTGCTCGCGGTGATAGGTGGGATCACCGAAGAGGAGCTCGGAGCTCTTGGCCCGCTTGAAGTACAGGTGGGCCGGGTGCTCCCAGGTGAAGCCGATGCCACCGTGGATCTGGATGTTCTCGGCAGCGGCGTGGAAGTACGCCTCCGAGCAGTAGGCCTTGGCGAGCGAGGCGGTCGACGGCAGTTCGTCGTTCATCTCGCTGGCACACCACATTCCGTAGTACGCGGCGGACTTGGCCGACTCGACTTCGAGGAGCATGTCGGCGCACTTGTGCTTGATCGCCTGGAACGAGCCGATCGGGCGGCCGAACTGCACGCGCACCTTGGCGTAGTCGACGGCCATCTCGAGCACCATCTGGGCGCCACCGACCTGCTCGGCGGCGAGCGCCACGGCGGCGAGGTCGAGCACGGTCTCGAGCGTGGTCCAGCCGGCGCCGTCGGTGCCGATGAGCTCGGCCGGCGTGTTGTCGAAGTCGAGCTTCGACTGCTTGCGGGTCTGGTCCATCGTCGACAGGTTCGTCTTGGTGAGGCCCGAGGCGTCGCCGTCGACGGCGAACAGGCTGGTGCCGGCATCGGTCTTGGCGGCAACCAGGATCAGGCCGGCGGTGTTGCCGTCGAGCACGAACGACTTGGTGCCGCTGAGCGTGTAGCCGTCGCCGGACTTGGTGGCCTGCATCGTGATGCCCGACTCGTCCCACTTGCCCGACGGCTCGACGTAGGCGAGCGTGGCGATGGTCTCGCCCGAGGCGATGCCGGGGAGGTACTTCGCCTTGGCGGCGTCGTCGCCCGACTGCAGCAGCGTGTTGGCGGCGAGCACGGCGGTGGAGAAGAACGGCGCGCACAGCAGGGCGCGGCCCATCTCCTCGAGCACGATGCCGAGTTCGACGAAGCCGTAGCCGGAGCCGCCGAACTCCTCGGGGATCGACAGACCCTGGAGGCCCATCTGCTCGCCCATCTGGCGTCCAGACAGCGGGATCGAACCCGTTGTCGGTCTCCATCTGCTCGCGCACCGCTTCCTCGGAGCTCTTGTTCTCGAGGAACGAGCGCACGGTCTTGCGGAGTTCTTCCTGTTCATCGGTGAAGGCAAAGTTCATGGACGAGATCATGCCGGGGTTGCATCGCATGGTGCAACTCTGCTTGTGTACACATGTGGACACTTCTTCGACCCGAGCGGTGGGCATCCGGGAACTGCGCGCCGGCCTCGCCGAGTCGGTGCGAATCGCCCAGGCCGGCGAGCGCACCGTGGTGACCGTCGGCGGACGTCCGGTGGCGCAGCTCGGCCCGCTCGACGCCGACGCACGCCGGACCTCGAACGCCTCATCGGCGCCGGCGCCGTCATCCCGCCACGTCGCACGAGCGACTGGCGCCCACCCGATCCCGTGCCCGTGTGGGCGGGCGTCCGCATCGACCAGGTTCTGCGAGAACTCCGCGGATGATCGGCGCGACATGACGGTGGCACTCGACACCAGCGCGCTGCTGGCGTTGACGGTCGACGGGCCGATGCGGGCGATCACACTTGCAGCACTCGGAGACGATCCCGTGTGGTCGGCCTCGGCCATGGCCCTGACCGAAGCACTCCCCGCGATCGACCGCCTGACCGATCAACCGATCCTGCGCCTCGATCTCGAAGACACCGTCCGGCTCGTGTGGGATCACCTCCACGTCGTTCCGGTCGACCAGCGATGCCTCGACCGTGCGGCCTCGCTCTCGCGCACGCAGCCCGTCCGGCTGAGCGACGCGATCCACTTCGCCGCTGCCGAACGAATGCCGACACCGATCCGGTTCGTCACCTTCGACGCCGCTCACATCGGCGTCGCCCTCGGCCTGGGTTTCGACGTCGTGAGTGCGTGACGGATCGATACGGCCACGACGTGCAGGCAGAGACGAGCCGCGCACCACGAGAACTGCCCGGCATCGATCTCGTTACGACGAGGCGCAGCCTCTCACTTCTCGAAGCGTTCATCCCGTTCTACGACGCCATGACGCACGTCGCCAGAATCCGCGGGCTCGGTCTCACGAGAACGACGCGCGACTCCTATTCCGCACGCGATCCTGCTGCACTGCATCGATCCGCTGGCTCGAACCGAAGCGGATCATCGAGGTCGGCAGCGGCTCTCGACCCCCGACCGGTCGACCGACTCGCCGATCACGTCGCGCTCGGCGGAGGCCAGGGCCTCGAGGCAGCGGTCCAGGTCGATCCGGCCGCCCTGATCGCCACCGTCACCGACGCCGGATTCGACGGCAGGGCTTCCCGCGGGCACGGGGACACATCGCACGCTGCGGTGCGGTCGATCCCCGTGGTGGTGATCGACGAGCTGTGCGCCGACGTCCACGTGTCGATCATCGAGCTCGACCTGCGGGTCATCCCCCTCCTCGAACGAGCTCTGGCCGGCCGGCTCCGCTCGACGACGAGTCCGTGATCGCCGGCGATGTGGTCGAGGGGCTCGAAGACGAACCATGAGCGAGATGGCAGACTGAGGGCATGGCAACCATTGACACGCTGCACTGGTCGAATGCCGACGTCGAGGTCCACAAGGTGGTGGTCGGGCCATTCGAGAACAACGTGTTCGTCGTGCGCTGCCTCGCGACTGGGGAAGCGGTGCTGCTCGATGCCGCCAACGAACACGAACAACTGCTCGAGATGTGCCAGCGTCTCGGCGTGAAGCGGGTGCTCGAAACCCACGGGCACTGGGATCACATCCAGGCGGTCCCAGCGATGCGCGAGGCCGGCTACGAGGTGGCGGTCACCGCTGCCGACGCACCGAAGCTGAAAGATGTCGGCTACGACGTGTTCATCGACGACGCCGAGGTCATCGAGGTCGGCCGCCTGCGCCTCCACGCGATCCACAACCCCGGCCACACGCCGGGCTCGATCTCGTTCGCGCTCGCCGACACTCCCCTGCTGTTCACCGGCGACACGCTGTTCCCGGGCGGGCCGGGCAACACGTCGTTCGACGATGCCGACTTCGACACGATCATCACCTCGATCACCTCGAAGCTGTTCACGTTCCCCGACGACACCATCGTGCTGCCCGGCCACGGCACCGACACCACGATCGGCACCGAGCGCCCGCACCTCGACGAATGGATCGAACGAGGCTGGTAACGCCCACACCAACGTTCTCGTGAACAACTTCACCTTTGCGAGGTGAAGTTGTTCACGAGAACCGCTGCGGCTCAGTCGCCGTTGTGGAGCACTCGCACGTCGTCCTGGGTGACCTCGCCGGGATGCCTGCCCATGATGATCATGGCGAGCACCTCGTCCTTGGTCACATCGGCCTTGTTGACGGTGCCGACGAGACTTCCCTGCAGCATCACGCTGATCCGGTCGGCGAGGTCGAACACGTCGTGGATGTCGTGGCTGATCAGGAAGATCCCGATGCCCTCCGACTTGAGTTGCGTGACGAGTTCGCGCACCTCGGCGGTCTCGGCCGGGCCGAGAGCCGCGGTCGGCTCGTCCATGATGAGGATCTTGGCGTTGAAGTGCACCGCCCGAGCGATCGCCACCGACTGGCGCTGACCACCCGACAGTGACTTCACCGCGGTGCGGAGGTTCTTGAACCGGGGATTGAGCCGAGCCATCAGCTGCTGGGTCGCCGACAGCATCGCCGAGTCGTCGAGCGAACCGAAGCGCGTGCGGAGCTCACGACCGAGGAACACGTTGCCCGCCGCGTCGAGGTTGTCGGCCAGCGCGAGCTTCTGATAGATCGCTTCGATCCCGAGCGCACGCGCATCGCGGGAGTTCCTGATGGTGACCGGCTGGCCGTTGATCGAGATCTGGCCGGCATCGGCGGGGTGGGCGCCGGCCAACGTGTGGATCAGCGTCGACTTCCCGGCCCCGTTGCCACCGACGAGAGCGACGACCTCGCCGGGATACAGATCGATCGACACGCCGTCGACGGCATGGACCCCGCCGAACGACACGCGGATGTCGCGCATCTCCACGAGAGGCACCCCTTCGGGCTGCGGCGACGGGTTGTAGGTGGTGGTTGTGGTGTCGGTCATGTCGATGTCCTCCCGCTCATGCCCGTCCGGTCTGGATGACGATCGCTGAAATGACGAGGCCGGTCGCGAGCGCGGCGAGCGCCACCTGCCTGCGCCCGAGCCGCAACGTGGAGTCGATGGCCACTGCTGTCACGAGCACCACGCCGACCACGATGTCCTGCGACGGCGAGTCGATGTTGAGCAACACCATGCCCGAACGGAGTGACTGCATGATGACCGCGCCGAGCACCGCTCCGGCGATCGTGCCGACACCGCCGGCGAACGACGTACCGCCGATGACCGCGGCAGCGATCACGTCGAGTTCGTTCTGGACACCGAGGTTGGTCACAGCTGCATTGAGGCGAGCCGTCTGGATCGCGGCGCTCACCCCGACGAGCACTCCCATCAGCACAAAGGTGAGCATCACCGTCCGACGGGTGTTGATACCGCCCAACTCGGCGGCCTCGGGGTTGCCACCGTAGGCGTACACGTAGCGGCCGAATCGACGTTGGCGAGCCAGGTAGTTCATCACGAGCGTGGCGATGATCAGGATCATGACCGGGTAGGCGATGCCGGTCGGGTCGCCGGTGATGGGCGAGATGTAGTTGTTGGCGACGAGTCCGACCCCGGCCAGCACGACCGCGCATCCGACCACTCCGAACCCGACATCCATCCACAGCGGCCGCACCCGGAGGTCGTAACGCTGTCGTCGACGACGCGCGAGCCAGAGTGCGAGCACGATCAACACACAGCCGAGCCCGGCGAAGACCCAGCTCTTCCACTCTCCGAGCGATCCGTCCGGACCACCACCGAAGAGGCGGAACGTCTTGTTGAGCGGGGCGAGCGTCTGGCCCTGCTTGTCGCCGGTGCGAAAGATCATGCCGCGCCAGACCAGAAAGCCGCCGAGCGTGACGATGAACGCCGGCACACCGCCGTAGGCGATGATGAACCCCTGGATCGCGCCGACGAGCGCCCCCAGGCCGATCCCGAACGCCAGAGCGATCACCCAGATCCACGAACTGTCGCCGATGCCTCCGAGGTCGATCTTGATGTTGAAGAACGAGACGACGCCGTCGGTCTGGATGAGCGCCATCGAATAACCGAGGAACCCGAGCAACGATCCCACCGACAGGTCGATGTTGCGCGACACGATGATCAGCACCATGCCCGTCGCCATGATGGCGATCGACGTGCTCTGCACCGACAGGTTCCACAGGTTGCGCGACGTGAGGAAGGCGCCACCCGACAAGACGTTGAACGCAATCCAGATGACGATGACCGCGGTGATCATCCCGAACAACCGGGTGTCGACCTCGGCCAGACTTGCCCGCCACGACGATGCAGGTGGCGGTGGCGGTGTCGCTTCGGACACCCCTGCCGACGCCGCCGCCGGAGGCGTCACGGATGGCGGCGGCCCAGCCGACGGCCCGGTGGTGGTCGCGTCATCAGTCATGTGTGGTCCCCCTCGTCATGCGATTCCTGTTGTACACCAAACGTGCCCCCCGCCCGTGAATCACGGACGAGGGGCACGCATTGTTCATTGTTCAGTTGTTTCCATCGGTGTCACGCCACCGAGGGTCAGGGGCAAGCCGCCACCGAGCCAGCGTCGACGCCCTTGCACAGGTCGTCGGTGCTGATCCATCCCGCGTCGACCACCACGTCGAGGTTGTCCTGCGTGATGGGGATCGGGGTCAGGAAGATGGAGCTCAGGTCGTTGCCGCCCGGCGTGGTGAACGACGACGCGCCGGCCACTGCCGACGGGTCGGGGTTGCCACAGAGGGCGATCGCTGCTTCACCAGCCGACGTGCCGAGCTCGCGGGCGTCCTTCCAGACGTCCACGGTCTGCGTGCCGAGTGCCACCCGGTTGAGGGCGGCGAGGTCGCCGTCCTGGCCGGACACGGGCACCTGGCCGGCGAGGCCCTGTGCTTCGAGTGCCGCAATGGCGCCACCGGCCATGCCGTCGTTCTGGACGAGGGCGACCTGAATGTCGTTGTCCTCGGCGGTCAGGAACTGCTCCATCGTGGTCTGGGCGTTTGCGGGGTCCCAGTTGTCGGTGTAGTCCTCGCCGACGATGACGATGTCGCCAGCGGTGACGGCGTCACCGATGACCTTCTCGGCGCCACCGCGCAGGAAGTCGGCGTTGGCGTCAGCCGAGTTGCCCTTGATGATCGCCCAGTTGCCTGTCGGCTGGATGTCGAAGAGCGCCTGGGCCTGCATCTCGCCGACCTTTTCGTTGTCGAACGTGATGTACAGCACGCCCGGATCCTCGATCAGGCGGTCGTACGCGACAACGGGCACACCCTGCGACACCGAGTCCTGCACGGCCGGAATGATGGCCGTGCCGTCCTGGGCGAGGACCACGAGGACGTTGGCGCCCTGCGAGATCAGGTTCTCGAGGTTGCTGGCCTGGGTCTCGGCCGACGACTTCGCGTCGTTCGAGACGTACGAGCCGCCACCGGCTTCGATGGCCGCCTTCAGGGCCGGCTCGTCCCACTTGGCCCAGCGCTCTTCCTGGTAGTTGTTCCAGGAAACGCCGACGACACAGTCGCCGCTCGCCTCTGCACCATCGCCGCCAGCCTCGGTGGCCGATGGGGCCTCCGTGTCGCTGGACGACGAGTCGTCATCGCTGCCACATGCAGCAAGGACCAGCCCTGCCACCACGGCCACTGACGCTACGCGTCGGATTCTCATTCGGTTCTCCCCTCAATTTGGAGCCCCCCGTCTGTTGAGCGGTGAGCGATCTGACCGTATACCCAACGAGGAGCGTCTGAAAAGGACCCAAAGTCACATTTGTTCGCGTCGTCAACTTTCTCGGGTGCCGTCGAAGTACGTCTGGGCCAGGGCCCACGCCTCGTGACCGACCTGCGAGCCGATCACGCGTCCTTCGAAGTCGTCCGGCGCGATGTGGATCCCGCCGTGCAATCGCGAGATGCCCGCCTGATCCGCCGCGTCGTAGTACGTCGCCCACTGCAGCTCGACGTCGTCGGTGGGGCCGGCTTCGTGGATCAACTCACCCTCGGGGACCGTCCACTCGGCGAGTCCGCCCGGGAAGTACGACGTGCCCGTGATGCCGGTGAGCACCTCGGCCGCCGCCCGACTGAAGGTGCTGTGCCCCGACACGTACCCCGCGAACGAGGGTGTCACGAACGTCGGCCGTTGGTATGGCATCCAGTCCACGGCGCGGATCCAACCGACCCCGCTCGTCTGGATCTCGGGATCCTCCGGCGGCCCTCGCCACGCGAACACGGCGATCTCGCCGACGTGGTCGGCCAGTTCTTCGTGCCGCTCGCCCGGCGCGCTCGACGCCTCGGTCACGACCTCGACGAGACCCGGCTCGAGCGGTAGTCCGTCGGGATCGTACGACGGTCCGGCGGGATCACTCGACTGGCCGAGGCCACCCATGTAGCGGATCATCGAGATCGGCCGCACCGAGTCGTAGTAGGCCTTGGCCCCCCACGCCGCGATCGCTGCGTCGTGCACCGCACCGTTGAGCGCGAAGTACGTCTTCACGTCCCATTCGAGCGGATCGAGCACCGGTCCCTCCCCGGCGAATCGTCGTTCGAAGCCCGGTGTGTCGGCGACGCCGTTGGCGATCAGGTTCCAGTGGCCCGGCGGGGTCTCCGACGTCGGTCCGTCGGCCCAGTACTCGGCGATCGCCCGGTCGAAGTCGGCGCGCAGTGTTGGCCGCGCGGAATAGGGCTCGCCCGTCGCCGGGTTCTCGCCGTACCCGCTGCCGTCATCGGTGCCCAGCGTGCTGTTGCCGATCGCCCCGGGGCTGACGTCGATCTCGACTCCGTCGGCCGGGTCGAGCTGCGAGCTGTACCGCAGCACTTCGATCGCCGCCTGCTTGTAGTCGTCGTCGGTCGCCGGATCGCCGAGGCGTGGCGGCGGGCCTGGGTCGATCGGAGTTCCGGTCGGCGAGCCCGCGTCGAGCGCGAACGGGGTGACGAAGCCCCAGTGGGGCCCGATGTACTCCTGAACGTTGCCCGGGATCGGCAGGCCGTTCTGCGAGAGCTGCTGGCCGAGCGACAGCGGTTGCCACGAATTCGGATCGTTCATCACGGCGCCAGGGTCGGTCACCACCATCGGGTCGTTCGCCGGGCGGTACGAGCTGTCGACGTACCGCTCCTCCTCGAGCGCACCATCGGTCGCCCCGAACTCGAGCGCGGCCTTCGCGATGCGGTTGCCGAGAGCGATCGGGTCGTCGCCATCGGTCGACGTCTCGTCGGTGGGATAACACAGGTCGGTCATCACCGCGTCGAGTTGCTCGGTGGCCGCGGCGAGGTCGGACACAGTGGTATACCGCCATGACAGGATGCGATACGCCGCCACGCTCATCGCCGCTTCGCGAGCAGCCTGCACGTCGTCGGCGGTGTGCTTCTCGGTGACGAAGTAGCCATCGGCGGTCGGGTCGTAGGCCGCCCATGCATCCCACATCGCCGCCGAGGTGTGGAACAGGTTGCGGGCGTGGACCGTCGGTGCCGGCACGACCTGGCGGATCAGCTCGAGCATCGTGTCGTCCCAGACCCGAGCGACGCTGCGCCCGTCGAGGTCGGCACGGGTGCACCCATCGATGGTGGTCGGCGCCTCGTCCGACGAGCACCCGGCGAGCGTTGCGACGACCAATGCCGCCGACGTCAGTGCGGCCAGCGACCGGCGGCGATGTGGTGGTCGAGGCATGCGGCGCGAGAATCTACTGCGATGACTTCGCCCAACCCGATCGCGCCCGTTGCACCAGCGCGCGGTCGTCGCCGTTCGATCTGGTGGATCACCGCGACGGTCGTTGTCGTCATGGTCGGCATCGGTGCGCTCGTGGCGGTCGCCCAGGGCGGTGGCACGGACGCTCCCGCCGCGGCGGACCCTCCACCGGAGTACGTCGACGACACCGCTGGGTCGGGTGTCGACCACTCGTACACCGGCGACTTCGACCACTTCGTCGGCGGAGGTGTTGCCGCGTTCGACTGCGACGACGACGGTTTCTCCGACCTGTACTTCGCCGGCGGATCTTCGCCCGCCGCGCTGTACCGCAACCGGAGCGCGATCGGCGCCACGCTGCAGTTCGAGAACGTGGCGTCACCCGTCACCGATCTCGCGGCGGTCACCGGTGCCTACCCAATCGACGTCGACAGCGACACCCTGATCGACCTCGTCGTGCTCCGCAACGGAGCGAACACGGTGCTGCGCGGGCTCGGCGACTGCCGATTCGAAGCGGCCGACGAGCGTCTCGGGCTCGACGGAGGTGACGATTGGACGACCGCGTTCAGCGCCACGTGGGAGGACGACAACACCCTTCCGACGCTCGCCTTCGGCACCTACCTCGAGGCAGATCGCGAGACCTGCGGCGACAGTTCGGTGGTGCGACCCGACGGCGACGCGTACGGTGCGGCCTTCGCGCTGACCCCCGGCTACTGCACTTTGTCGATGCTGTTCAGCGACTGGAATCGGACAGGTCAGCGCGATCTGCGTCTCGCCAACGACCGGCACTACTACACCGACGGCAGCGAACAACTCTGGGCGATGCCACCGGGCGACGATCCGCATCTGTACACCGAAGCCGACGGGTGGCGGCCGTTGCAGGTCTGGGGCATGGGGTTGGCGAGTCGAGACCTGACCGGCGATGGTCGCCCCGAGGTGTTCATCACCAGCCAGGGCGACAACAAGTTGCAGACGCTTGACGATGACGCCACCGGGCCCACCTATCACGACATCGCGTTGCGCAGTGGGGTCACCGCCCAGCGGCCGTACGCCGGTGGCGACGCGTTGCCGTCGACCGCGTGGCATGCCCAGTTCGAGGATGTGAACAACGACGGGTTCGTCGACCTGTTCGTATCGAAGGGCAACGTCGAGGGCCAGACCGATCATGCGATGCGCGACCCCAGCAATCTGCTGATCGGTCAAGTCGACGCCACGTTCGTCGAGGGCGCCGAGGCAGCCGGGATCGTCGACTACCAACGCTCACGCGGAGCCGCGCTCGTCGACCTCAACGTCGACGGGCTGCTCGATCTCGTCGTGGTCCACCGCGAGGCTCCCGCCACGCTGTGGCGCAACGTGGGAACGAGCGGGGGCGACGCGTCCGGAGCGGCAACCGACGGGCACTGGCTGGCGATCGACATCTCGCAGCCGGCACCCAACGTCGATGCCGTCGGCGCCTGGGTCGACGTGCGCACCGATACCGCAATGACCACTCGTGAGGTGACCGTCGGCGGCGGGCACGCGGGCGGCGCCTCCGGATGGATCCACGCCGGCCTCGGATCGGCCGAGAGCGCCGAGATCCGCGTGACGTGGCCCGACGGCGAGGTCGGGCCGTGGGTCACCGTCGAGGCCGATCGGTTCGTCGGCATCGAGCGCGGGAGTGACGGAGCGACGATCTGGCAGCCGCCCCCGCTGTAGCTCATCGCAACCCACCAGTATCTCCCCGCGATGAGCGAACTGACCGGATACAGCGGTTTCGCTCATCGCAACCCACGTTCGTCCTCTCCGCGGGTCCCGTCACATAGTCAGGCGACGCCGAGCGCCATGACCGCAGCAGGGTCGTCGAGCAGGTCGGCGAACGCGAGTTCCGCCGCGCCGATGATCACCGCACGGTCACCGAGCGCCGCGCCGACGACGGCCACCTGGCGGCGCGCCGCTCGATGCGCCCGATCGGCCAGCTCCGCGTCGAGACGTTCGCGGATGAGCGGCAGGACGCTCGCGAAGAGTCCACCGAGCACGATCGTGTCGACGTCGAGGACGTTCACCAGCCCGGCGATGCCGATCGCCAACCAACGGGCGTGTATGGCGAGGGCATCGAGTGCAGCGTCATCACCCCTCGACGCCCGACCGATGACCGCAGCGACGCCGAGGCGTCCGCCGTCGGGGTCGAGGCCGACGCGCGCCAACAGCGCTCGCTCGCCCACTTCGGTCTCCCAACAGCCGATCGAGCCGCAACGGCAGCGTCGACCACCAGGGTTGACGGGCATGTGGCCGACCTCGCCGGCAAATCCGAGATGTCCGGACACGGGACGTCCCTCCACGATGAGGCCACCTCCCACGCCGACCTCGCCCGAGATGAAGATCATGTGGTCGGACCCGACCCCTGCGCCGAAACGCGACTCGGCGAGCGCTCCGAGGTTGGCGTCGTTGCCCACGCTGACCGACAGATCGCCGACGATCGGAACCAGCTTGTCAGCAAGCCCCACATCGACCCAGCCGAGATTCGGCGCGGCGACGACCAGGCCATCGCCATCGCTGACGAGTCCGGGAACCGACACCCCACAGCCGAGCAGCCGTCCGATGCCTGCGCTCGCTCCATCGAGTCGCTCGACCAGGCCACCGAGGTCGCTGAGCGTGTCGACGACGTCGACGCGCGCGGCGGGGCGCGCGGCGCGCACCGATTCGATGATCGTGCCGTCGAGAGCGATCAGCGCGGCGCCGATCTCGTCGACGAAGATCTCGACGGCGAGCACGCCGACCGAGCGGTTGTCGATGCGCACGACGGGCGACGGCCGGCCTGGACGACCGTTGGGGGGCGACGGCTCCTCGATCACGAGTCTGAGCGATTCGAGTTCGCCGACGAGTCCTGCGATCGCGCTGCGCGTCAGACCCGTCGCGACCACGAGTTGCGAACGCGTCGACGGCCCGCGTCGGCGCAGCTGATCGAGCACGAGGGTCAGGTTCGAGCGACGCAGGTGCGGCGTGCGGGAGGCGATCGGCATGGGATTGCACACTAGATCAGGGTTTGTCATACTTGTCGACAAACACTGGTTGGAATTCACTCCGACCCACCACACAACGAGGACGTGTCCCCATGAGCAGCGAGTTCTTCTCCGACGTCGACCGGATTTCCTACGAAGGTCCCGATTCCGACAATCCCCTCGCCTTCCGATGGTATGACGCCGACCGCGTCGTGGCCGGTCGCACGATGGCCGAGCAGTTGCGCTTTGCGGTGTCGTACTGGCACTCGTTCAATTCGGAGGGCATCGACATCTTCGGCGCCGGAACCCTCGACCGCCCGTGGCTCGATCCCGCCCGCGATCCGATGGATGCCGCCAAGGAGAAGATGGCGGTCGCATTCGAGTTCGTGTCGAAGCTCGGCGCTCCCTTCTACTGCTTCCATGACCGCGACATCGCGCCCGAGGGCTCGACGTTCGCCGAGTCGTGCCGCAACTTCGACGAGATGGTCGACCTCGCCGCCGAGCACCAGGAGCGCACCGGCGTGAAGCTGTTGTGGGGCACCGCCAACCTGTTTTCGCACCCCCGCTTCCAGGCCGGCGCCGCGACCAATCCCGACCCCGACCTCTTTGCCTATGCGGCCGCGCAGGTTGCCCACTGCATGAACGCGACCAAGGCGCTCGGAGGCGCGAACTACGTCCTGTGGGGCGGCCGCGAGGGGTACGAGACGCTGCTCAACACCGACATGGCGCGCGAGCTCGACCAGCTCGGCCGGTTCTTCAACCTCGTGATCGAGCACAAGCACGCCATCGGCTTCGAGGGTCTGATCCTGATCGAGCCGAAGCCGTTCGAGCCGACGAAGCACCAGTACGACTACGACGTCGCCACCGTCCACGCTTTCCTCCAGAAGTACGGCCTGGAGGACGAGGTCAAGGTCAACATCGAGGTCAACCACGCCACACTCGCCGGCCACGACTTCGCCCATGAGATCGCCACCGCGTTCAACGCGGGAATCTTCGGGTCGATCGACGCCAACGCCGGCGACGATCGTCTCGGCTGGGACCTCGACCGGTTCCCGGTGTCCGTCGAACAGATGACGCTCGGCATGTTGGAGATCCTGCGCGGCGGAGGGTTCACGTCGGGCGGGATGAACTTCGACGCCAAGCTCCGCCGTCAGTCGATCGACCGTAACGACCTGTTCCACGCCCACATCGGCGGAATGGACACGATGGCGCGAGCACTGCTGGCCGCACAGTCGATCATCGACGATGGCGAACTCGATCGCCGCCTCGCCGACCGGTACGCCGGGTGGGACGCCGAACAACGCATTCTCGACGGCAGTGTCACCCTGCAGCAGCTCCACGACGCACAGCTCAACAGCGACAAGGAGCCCGCTCGCACGAGCGGTCGCCAAGAAGCCCTCGAGAACCTCGTCGCCAGACACATCGAACGCACCCGCTGACCCGTCACCACCTCATCCGTTCTCGTGAACAACTTCACCTCTGAGAGGTGAAGTTGTTCACGAGAACTGGGGGAACGGGGGAATTGGCGGGGGCGGTAGAATCGGGACATGGCGTTCGATCTGGAGACGGTGCGCAAGGAGTTCCCGATCCTCGCCCGTGAGATCGACGGCAAGCCGCTCGTGTACCTCGACTCCGGGAACACGTCGCAGAAGCCGCGCCGGGTGATCGACGCGATGACCGAGTTCCTCGAGAACTCTTACGCCCCGATCAACCGCAGCTCCTATCGCCTTGCCGGCGAGGCCACCGACGCCTTCGAAGGTGCCCGCCGCGCCGTTGCCCGCTTGGTCAACGCGCCGTCGGCCGACGAGGTGATCTTCACCAAGAACGCCACCGAGTCGTTGAACCTCATCGCCCGCTCGTGGGGCGGCGCCAACCTGCGCGCCGGCGATGTCGTGGTGCTCACCCACATGGAGCATCACGCCAACATCGTCCCGTGGCAGATGCTGCGTGACGAGCGCGGCATCGAGATCCGCTGGGTGCCGTTGACCGCTGACGGCCAGCTCGACCTGAGCGATCTCGATCGTCTCCTCGACGGCGCGAAGGTGTTCTCGTTCACGGCGATGAGCAACGTGCTCGGCACGCTGCCGCCGGTCGCCCGGCTGTGCGGCGCCGCCCATGATGCCGGTGCGCTCGCCGTCGTCGACGCCTGCCAGTACGTGCCGCACAACGCCACCGACGTTCAGGCGTGGGGTGCCGACCTCGTCGCATTCTCGAGCCACAAGATGTGCGGACCGTCCGGCATCGGGATGCTGTGGGGACGCATGGAGCTCCTCGACGCGATGCCACCCTTCCTCGGCGGCGGCAACATGATCGACACTGTCACGCTCGACGGGTACACGGCGGCGCCCGTGCCGGCGAAGTTCGAAGCCGGCACTCCTCCGATCGCCGAGGCCGTCGGACTACGCGCCGCCGTCGAGTTCCTCGAAGACCTCGGGATGGACGACATCCGCCAGCACGAGATCGACCTCACCCGCTACGCGCTCGACACGCTGAACGGTCGATTCGGCGAGGACATCACCATCTACGGCCCCGACGACACCGCGGTGCGAGGTGGCGTGTTGAGCTTCGCGTTCCGTGACCTGCATCCCCACGATGTCAGCCAGGTTCTCGACGAACGCAACGTGTGCGTTCGCGCCGGCCACCACTGCGCGAAGCCACTCATGCAGGTGCTCGGGGTGCAATCGACCACGCGTGCGAGCCTGTACCTGTACAACGGCGCCGACGACGTCGACGCCCTGGCCGACGCCCTCGACAGCGCAACCGATATCTTCGGGTTCTGATGTCCGGCCTCGAAGACCTCTATCGCGAGATCATTCTCGACCACTACCGCACACCACGGAATCGTGGTGAGCTCGAGTCGCCTCCCGCCGTCGAGTCACGCGGCCACAACCCGCTGTGCGGCGACGAGATCACGCTGTTCCTCCTCGTCGACGGCGAGGGTGATGACGCAGTGGTCAGCGACGTCAAGATCGGCGGCCAGGGCTGCTCGATCTCGCAGTCATCGGCGTCGATGATGACCCAGGCCATCATCGGCAAACGGGTGTCGGAAGCTCGGGCGATGATCCGCCGGTTCCGCGCGATGATGGGCGTCGAAGGCATCGAGATGCAACCCGGCGACGACGACATCGACCTCGGCGACCTCGAGGCCCTCCAAGGTGTCGTGAAGTTCCCGGTGCGCATCAAGTGCGCCGTGCTCGGCTGGAACACCCTCGCCGACGCCCTCGACCGCTCCTGAGGTTCAGCCGCTGACGCGTTGTTCGCGCCACGATTCCAGAGACGGCACGGACTGCGGCGCGCTGACACCGAAAGCGATGAGTTTCCACGCGGACAGGTCGCGCGAAGACTCATCGCGGGTGGGTGTGAGTTCGGTCAGCGGCGTGCCAGGTCGGCGACGGTGCCGGCGCTGGCCGAGACGAGTTGCGCCGGCGTGAGCGAGAACACGTCGTGCCAGGTTCCGGCCGCTGCCCACACGACGTCGTACTGCAGCAGGTCCGGGTCGATGAACACACGTAGGTCGGTGTCGTGACCGAAGGGTGGCACGCCACCGATCGGAAAGCCCGTCGCAGCGCGCACGGTGTCGGCGTCGACACGACTGCACATTGCGCCACCCGCGGCGAGCGCCAGCTTGGCTTCGTCGAGTTGGTTGGCGCCGCTCACGTAAGCGAGCACCACGTCGCCATCGACGGCGAAGATCAGGCTCTTGACGATCTGGCCGACATCGCAGCCGATTGCGTTGGACGCGTCGATGGCAGTCTTGGTTCCATCGGGGAACCGCACCGGCGTCACGTCGAGTCCGATCGCGGCGCCGGCCTCGACCACCCGGCTCACATTGCGATGCAGTGCGTCAGTCATCGGCGCGAAGCTACCGGACGCTCACATCATGCCGAGTTCGAGCCGCGCCACATCGGAGAGCCGGGAGGCGTCCCACGGCGGATCGAACACGAGCTTGACCTCGACCTCGTCGACACCGCCGAGCGCGGCGACGGCGTCGTGCAGGTCCTGGCGCAGGATGTCGCCCATGCCACAGAACGGTGCGGTCACCGACATGTCGACCTCGACTCGCCAGCCACCGCTCGCCAGTTGCTCGGCGTCGACGCGATAGACGAGGCCGAGCTCGACGATGTCGACGGGGATCTCGGGGTCGTACACCGTGGTGGCCGCCTCCCACACGCGCTCGACGCTGAACGGCGCGTCGGTCTGTACCGCAGGTGTGTCGGCGTCGGGGGCGTCGATGAAGCCGAACTCGATCGAGTCGGTGCGGCTGAGGCGCGCCATCTCGCCCTCGCGGGTCTTGACCGTGGCGGTTCCGCCGAGCGCCTGGAGCAGCGTGACCCGGTCGCCCTTGGGCAACACGATTCGATGGCCGGCGGGAACGATGGTGACCTCGCAGTCGCGCGGCAGCGCGAATCCCTTGCGCACACCGACGCCGACCCCGACGGATTGATCGCTCGTGTCGTGGTCAGTCATGGTCGTGTCCGAGACGTCGGGTGATCCAGTGGCGCACGCCCTCAACACTGACAGCGTCGACGGCCTGATCGGCGAACCCGTTGATCAACAACCGGCGCGCGTCGTCGGCGTTGATTCCCCGTGAGCGCAGGTAGTACAGCGCTGTGTCGTCGAGCTGACCAACGGTGGCACCGTGCTTGCACGCGACCTCGTCGGCCAGGATCTCGAGCCGAGGCTGCGTGTTGACCTCGGCGCGGTTGGACAGCACCAGGTTGTCGTTCGACTGTTCGGCATCGGTGCCGTCCGCGCCTGGACACACGTCGATGCCCCCGTTGAACACGCCCGTACTGGCGTCGTCGAGCACGCCGCGGAACGACTGACGACTCGTGCAGTCCGGTGCGTTGTGCACCACGGTGAGCTGCTGGTCGAGGATCTGCTCGCCGACACCGAAGAACAAACCGGACATCTCGACGACCGCGCCAGCGCCCGACAGCTGGACATCGTAGGCGAGCCGACCATAGGCCGAGCCGAGGTTGAACGAGCGGGTGCGAAGCGTGCTGCGCTCGCCCTGGTTGACCTCGACCCTGCTGAGGTGGATCTGCTCGGCCGGCAGATCCTGGAGGAGGACGTGTTCGAGCGTCGCATCGTCGCCGAGCACGATGCTGGTGTGAACGTTCGAGCCGCCGGGCCCGGCGCCCATCCCGATACGTGTCTCGACGACCGTCGCCGAACTGCCGGCACCCAGTTGGATGATCACCGCGGTGCTCGACGTGTTCACCGACCGACCTGGCACGGCGACATCGACGACGTGGATCGGCACATCGACGCA
The DNA here is from genome assembly GCA_963774765.1 of Ilumatobacteraceae bacterium. Lineage (GTDB taxonomy): Bacteria > Actinomycetota > Acidimicrobiia > Acidimicrobiales > Ilumatobacteraceae > Sva-07. The sequence continues at coordinate 464,664 of CAVZGP010000011.1, read as the reverse complement.
AACGCCGTCGTCGACATCGATCACGACGCCGTCGGTACCGTATGCGGCGTTCAGCGCGGTGTACACGTCGGTCACGCGCTCCCGGTCGATGTGGACCCTGGCCAGATCGGAACCGTCCGCAACGTCGTCGGCGAGCGACGACAGACGCACACCACCGGACGTTCTCGTGAACAAGTCCGCCTCTGAGAGGTCGAATTGTTCACGAGAAGTGCCGAGGGTGGACCAGTGGCGGTCGAACACACCATTGACCACGACGATGCGGGGGCCGTCGAGCGTGGGGATGCGGCCATCGAGGTCGATGGGTGCCGAAGCGGCCTCGCCCGGACCGAACGTCAGCTCCTCCAGTTGGCGGTGCGGTGCGTATCGCCACGCCTCGTCGCGCTTGGTCGGAAGTTCGATGCCGTCGAGCACGTCGCCGGCCGTCGCCGTCGCGCCCATCGTCACGATGCTGCACCGGCGAGCGGGCGCTCCGGTGCGTCATTGAGGTCTGTGTTGACGAAGTCGGCATAGCCGTGGTCTTCGAGGTGCAGCGCCAACGTGTGGTCGCCGGACTCGACGATGCGGCCGTCGACGAGCACGTGCACGAAGTCGGGCTTGATGTAGTCGAGCAGGCGCTGATAGTGCGTGATGACGATCATCGAACGCTCGGGGCTGCGCAGCGCGTTGACCCCGCCGGCGATGATGCGCAGCGCGTCGATGTCGAGGCCCGAGTCGGTCTCGTCGAGCACGGCGAGGCGCGGCTCCATCACGGCCATCTGCAGGATCTCGTTGCGCTTCTTCTCGCCACCGCTGAAGCCGGCGTTGACGGCACGGTCGAGGAAGTCCTGCTTCATCTCGACGAGCGCCATCGCCTCCTTGGCAACGGCCAGGAAGTCGCGGGCACCGATCTCGGTTTCACCCCGGGCGCGGCGCACCGAGTTGAGCGCCGTGCGCAGGAAGTACATGTTGTTGACGCCTGGGATCTCGACGGGGTACTGGAACCCCAGGAAGATGCCGGCGGCCGCACGGGCCTCGGGCGTCATGGCCAGCAGGTCCTCACCGTGGAGCGTCACGACACCACCGATCTCGTAGCCGTCGCGGCCGGCGAGCGTGTGCGCGAACGTGCTCTTGCCCGAGCCGTTCGGACCCATGATGGCGTGCACCTCGCCGGCGCCGACATCGAGGTCGAGCCCCTTGAGGATCTGCTTGTCGCCGATGGCGGCGGTGAGGTTCTCGACGTGCAGCATCAGCCGACACTTCCTTCCAGGCTCACGCTCAGCAGGCGCTGAGCTTCGACGGCGAATTCCATCGGGAGTTCGTTGAACACCTCGCGGCAGAAGCCGTTGACGATCATCGACATCGCATCTTCTTCGGTCATGCCCCGTTGGCGGCAGTAGTACAGCTGGTCCTCGCCGACCGTGGAGGTGGACGCTTCGTGCTCGACCTGCGCGCTCGGGTTCTTCACCTCGATGTACGGGATGGTGTGGGCACCGCACTTCTTGCCCAACAGCAGCGAGTCGCACTGGGTGTAGTTGCGGGCGTTCTCGGCCGAGCGCATCACCTTGACGAGTCCTCGATACGTGTTCTGGCCGTGGCCGGCGGAGATGCCCTTGGAGATGATGCTGCTGGTGGTGTCGCGCCCGATGTGGATCATCTTGGTGCCCGTGTCGGCCTGCTGGCGCTTGCTCGACAGGGCGACCGAGTAGAACTCGCCGACCGAGCGGTCGCCCTGCAGGATCACGCTCGGGTACTTCCACGTGATCGCCGAGCCGGTCTCGACCTGCGTCCAGGAGATCTTCGCGTCGGTGTGCGCCCGACCCCGCTTGGTGACGAAGTTGTAGATGCCACCGACGCCGTTCTCGTCGCCCGGGTACCAGTTCTGCACGGTCGAGTACTTGATCTCGGCGCGGTCCTTGGCGACCAATTCGACAACGGCCGCGTGCAACTGGTTCTCGTCGCGCTGCGGCGCCGTGCACCCTTCGAGATACGACACGTGAGAGTCGTCCTCGGCGACGATCAGCGTGCGCTCGAACTGGCCGGTGTTCTGCGAGTTGATGCGGAAGTAGGTCGACAGTTCCATCGGGCAGCGCACGCCCTTGGGGATGTAGCAGAACGACCCGTCGGAGAACACCGCCGAGTTGAGCGCGGCGAAAAAGTTGTCGCGCACGGGCACGACCGAGCCGAGGTGCTCTCGCACGAGATCCGGATGGTCCTGCACCGCTTCGGAGAACGAACAGAAGATCACACCGGCTTCGGCGAGCGTCTTCTTGAAGGTGGTGGTGACCGACACCGAGTCGACGATGGCGTCGACGGCGACGTTGCTCATCATCTTCTGTTCGTGCAGCGGGATGCCGAGCTTGTCGAACATTTCGCGGATCTCGGGATCGACGTCGTCCATGCTGTCGAGCACGGGCTTCTTCTTCGGCGCCGCCCAGTAGCTGATCGCCTGATAGTCGATCGGCGCGATCTGCAACTTCGCCCAATCGGGCTCGTCCATCTTCGTCCACGCCTCGTACGCGGCGAGACGCCATTCGAGCAACCACTCGGGCTCGTTCTTCTTCGCCGAGATCAGCCGGACGATGTCCTCATTCAGGCCCGGCGGGGCGATGTCGGTGTCGAGTTCGGTACTGAAGCCGTACTGGTAGCCGGCGTTGGTCAGTTCCTCGATCTCGCGCAGGGTTTCGCTCATCGCTGTTGCTCTCCTTCGCTGGATCGGGAGCTGAATCGGGGGCAGGATCCGTAGATGGTCACCCGGGCCGTCGGCCACGCTACCGAGGCCTGACGAGGTACGGCTCCGACGTGTGGGTCACGGATGATCATCACGTTCCTTGCTACCAGCACGAACACGATTCTACAAGTTGTTGCTTGCGAAAGTGTCGAAAGACGTTACGATTCGGACATGGCCGTCACCGACACCGCGCTGTCGCCGACGCAACGGCGCGTGCTCGAGGCGATCAAACGGCGCGGCGAAGCAACCGCCGACGAGCTGGCGACCACGATCGAGGTCACGCCCAGCGCCGTTCGCCAACATCTTGGCGCGCTGCGCGCGGCGGGTTTGATCGAAGCACGCCACGAGCGCGGAGGCCCAGGACGTCCCGCCGATCGATACCGGGCAACGGCACACGCCGAGCGGCTGTTCGACGTCGGCGCCAATCTGTCGATCGAGCTGCTCGAACTCGTCGGCGACGAGAATCCCGAACTCGTCGACCAAGTCTTCGATCGGCGCCGCCAACGCCTCGTCGACGCGGCCGAGCTCGATCTGGCCGGTATCGCCACCGAGGACCGCATCGCCAAGGTCACCGAGTTGCTCGACGCGCAGGGCTACCTGTGCGATTGGGAGCAACTGACCGACGACCACTTCCGGATCAACCTCCACAACTGCGCCATCTGGTCGGTCGCCAGCCGCTTCCGTCAAGCGTGCGCGAGCGAACTCCGATTCCTCCAGGGCGTGCTCCCCGATGCAACGGTGGCTCGGGTGACCCACAAGACCAACGGCGCCCACACCTGCGGCTACGACATCACGCTCGACCGCTGACCTGCCACGAGCTGCATTCCCAGCGATGAGCGAACCGACCGGATACAGCGGTTTCGCTCATCGCAACCCCCGAAATCCTCCCACCGATGAGCGAACCGACCGGATACAGCGGTTTCGCTCATCGCAACCCCCGATCGCCCCCAGCATCGTGTGACGCTCAGCGTTTGCGTTTGAAGATTCGCTTGAAGAAGCCGGTGTCGGCGGCAGCCTTTTCGGCCTCGACCTCGGCGCGCACGCTCGCACCGACGGCGTTCAAGATGTCCTCGGCCTCGTCGAGCACCGCCGCGGCGCTCCCGTCGTCGAGACCTTGCGGCTCCGGCGGGGTGGGGGGAACGATCAGCGTTCCATGGGTCCATGCGACGTCGGCCAGGCGACGCTCGTACTTCGGACAGTTCTCGGGGCACCGCCACGGTGCATCCGGAGCAAGATCGAGGTTGCACTTGCGTACCGTGTCACCGTTCGGGTACGTCCGACTCTCGAAGTTCTTGCACTCGGTCTTCATCGGCATCGCCGTGATTCTATGACGCGCCGGCGCCATCAGGCCGCGGCATCATCGGACAGATCGACGAGGTCGGGTACGTCATCGACCGAGCTCGCGGGTTCGACCTCGACGAAGATGCACTCGCCCGGGCAGAGCTCTGCGGCGTGGATCACATCGACCACGTTGCGCTCGCTCACCCACGCCAAGCTCCCCGAGCCTCCCGGGTCGTTGAGCACCTCGCCGCCTTCGACGACATACGCGATCCCGTCCTCGAGTTGCACGAACACGTCGGGACAGTGATCGACGCAGAGTCCATCACCGGTGCACAGGTCCTGGTCGATCCACACACGCATGCTGGACGAACGGTACCCCTGGCTGTCTACATTGGCTCGACCGTGACCGAACAAGCTGATCAGACACCGAACACATCGTCTCTCGTCGCCGCGGCGCGCGCGCCGCGCCGTGATCACACGTGGCACCGTCCGACGGGCGACGTCGACGATCCCTATGCGTGGATGCGCGACGTCGACGACCCCGAACTGCTCGACTACCTCCGCGCCGAGAACGACGCCGCCGAACGGTTCTTCGCACCGCACGCCGACACGATCCAGACGGTGTTCGACGAGATCCGATCGCGAGTACAAGAGACCGACATGTCGACCCCGGTCGAGTTCGGTCCGTGGTGGTACGTCACGTCGACCACCGAGGGAATGAACTACCCCGTCCACCATCGAGGACCCAGCGCCGAGCGTGCCACCGAGACGGTCCTGCTCGACGAGAACGTCGAAGCCGATGGTCATGTCTTCTTCGATCTCGGGGCGTTCGACGTGTCGAGCGATCACCGCGTCGTCGCCTGGTCGATGGATGTCGCCGGGGACGAGCACTACACGCTCCGATTCCGCGACCTGACGACGGGCGCCGACCTCGACGACCGCATCGACGACACCTCCAATGCTGGCATCGCCTGGTCTCGCGACGGGCAGTGGGTGTTCTACGTGACCCCGGACGAGCAGGAGCGGCCGGCGACCGTGTGGCGTCACCGGCTCGGGACGGCGCACACCGACGACGTGTGCGTGTTCGACGAGACCGACGAACGGTTCTACGTCGCGCTCGGTTCGACTCGATCCGAGGCGTGGATCGTCATCCACTCGGCGAGCCGGACCAGCGCCGACGCCCGACTGATCTCGACCGACCGCCCGACCGAGGATCCGGTCGTGGTGATGCCTCGCCGCGACGACATCGAGTACGGCATCGACCATTGGGGCGACTCGTTCGTGATGCACACCAACGACGACGCCGTCGACTTCCGGTTGCTCATCGCCCACACCCATGCCGACACCGCCGATACCTCGGCATGGACCGAGCTGGTGCCGCATCAGCCGGGGCGCCGGATCCTCGGTGCCGATGCCTTCGAGGGCCATCTCGTGATCCACGAGTGGGTCGATGCACAACCGCGCCTGCGAATCCTGTTTCGCGACCGCACCGAGCGCGTGATCGACCTCGGCGCCGAACCGCACGATGTCGAACCCACCGCCAACCCGCAATGGACGACCCAGGTCGTGCGCTACACCGTGCAGTCGCTGACGATGCCGACCTCGCTGTACGACGAACACGTCGCCACGGGTGAGCGCGCCCTGCTGCGTCGGATCCCCACGCCGAACGTCGACCTCGACGCGTACACCGCCGAGCGGGCCTGGGCAACGGCGACAGATGGCACGAAGGTGCCGATCGACATCGTCCGTCACGTCGACACCGCCGTCGACGGCACAGCTCCTGGGGTTCTCTACGGCTACGCGGCGTACGAGGCGTCGCTGCCGCCGTGGTTCTCCGTGGCGCGGCTGTCGCTACTCGACCGCGGCTACGTGTGGGCCCTCGCCCACCCGCGAGGTGGCGGCGAGTTGGGCCGGAACTGGTATCTCGACGGCAAGCTGCTCGCCAAGCCCAACACGTTCGGCGACATGATCGCCTGCGGAGAACACCTCCTCGCGACCGGCGTCGTCGACCCGGACCGCCTGGCGATCCGAGGTGGATCTGCTGGTGGACTCCTCGTGGCCGCCTGCATGACGCAGCGACCCGATCTGTTCGCCAGCGTCGTCGCCGAAGTGCCGTTCGTCGACGTGGTGAGCACGATGAGCGACCCGACGCTGCCGCTGACGGTCACCGAGTGGGAGGAATGGGGCGACCCACGCGTCGAGCCGTACGCGTCATGCATGCTCGCCTACTCGCCGTACGACAACACCGTGGCCGCCGACTATCCAGCGGTGTACGCCACGGCCGGTCTGAACGACCCCCGAGTGAGTGTGCACGAGCCGGCCAAGTGGACCGCCAAGCTGCGTGACGTGTCGACGGGTTCGGCGCCGATCGTGTTGCGCACCGAACTCATCGCCGGCCACGGGGGACCGACCGGCCGCTACGACGCCTGGCGCGACGAGGCCCGAACACTCGCATTCATCCTCGCCACCACCTGATCCGACGCTGTGATGAGCGAACCGACCGCATACAGCGGTTTCGCTCATGCAACCGGCCCCAACCCCCACCGATGAGCGAACCGACCGCATACAGCGGTTTCGCTCATCGCAACCGGCACCGCCTCACGCCACGAGCGCAAGCACGGCGAGGGCCATGAAGGCGGTGTTGCGGACGAGGTGCGTCGGGCTCAACGGCCTGGACGACCATTCGCCGAAACAGGCGCACGGCGAATGCTGACCCTGCGCGAGGCGACGGGCGATCAGGACGGTGAACCCCGAGAGCACGACCAGCGCCGTGGCGGCGGCCAACACGGGCGCCAACTGCATCACGAGCGCGGCACCGAGCACGATCTCGAACCACGGGAGCACGGGCACCACGAACGATGGCGCGCCAAGATCTCGAGCCTGCTCCGGCCACGCGGCGCCGGCCGCGACTTTCGTGGCACCCGACAGGATGAAGACGAGCCCGAGCAGAATCGACGCCACCAGCCCGACGGTGGCCATCTCGTCAGACGGTGACGGACATGCGCTCGCGGGCAGCGAACGCATCGACGCCGAGCTTGGCCGCGCACTCGATCACCGGAGCGAGGATCTCGTCCAGATCGTCGTCGTCGTGCGCCGGATCGTGATGGAACAACGCGAGTCGCTTGACCCCTGCCTTGCCGGCGAGCCACACCGCGTACTCGGGCGTGCAATGGCCCCAGTCGCGTTTCTCGGCGAACTCGTCCGACGTGTACTGCGCGTCGTGGATCACCAGGTCGGCGCCGTTGCACAGGTCGAAGACACCGGGCCACGCCGAATGCGACCCGTCGGTCGGCATCTGGTGGTCGCTCATGTACACGACCGAACGTCCGCTCCATTCGATGCGATACCCGACCGTGTGTCCGACGTGGGGGATCAATCTCGTCACAACGCGCACGTCGTCACCGATCATGAACTCGTCGTCGCCCACCTCGTGGATGTCGACCATGCCCGGGAACATCGAGAAGTGGATCGGGAACAGCGGCGGCTTGATGGTGTCGGCGAACACGTCGGCAACGGTGATGTCACCGGGCTGGTGCGGCGCGTACAACGTGACGTTCGAGCCGGGTCGTAGGAACGGCTTGAAGAACGGCAGGCCCTGGATGTGATCCCAGTGGAGGTGGCTCAACAAGCACGTCCCGCGGAACGGTTGGTCGGCGGGCTGCGTCAACCCGAAGTAGCGCAGACCCGTGCCGAGATCGAAGAGGATCGGGTCATGGCCGGGGATGTCGATCGACACGCACGACGTGTTGCCGCCGTAGCGGGCGATCTCGTTGCCGTGACACGGAGTCGAACCACGGACGCCGTGGAACGTGACCTCCATGCCGCCCTCGTCGGCGCTGGTGCTGCGTGATCCCCCGATGAACGCACGTTAGATGCTTTGCCGAACGCGCATGCAACCCCGGCGACGTGACGTCGGTCGCCTTGCCCGCGCGGTCACCGGCTGATCGTCGACTCGACCCGATTGCTACCGTCGTTTCATGCCCGCCGCTCCCGCAGCACCCGCACTCCCTGACGGCATCGTGGTGGTCGTCAAAGAGGAGTGCGCCACGTGCCACTCGGTCACGTCGGTCCTTCGAGAGCTGGCTGCGGCAACCGAACTGACGGTGTACACCCAGGACGACCCTCGCTTCCCCGCTTCACCAGCGGCGGTCCACGACGCCGATCTCGCGGTGAGCTGGCATCACCACATCGAAACCGTGCCGACCGTGATCCGTGTCGTCGACGGTGTCGAGGTCGAACGAACGGTCGGATGGCACCGTGACGAGTGGGAACGGGTGACCGGCATCGAAGGTCTCGGCCGAGACCTGCCGGCGATGCGTCCCGGATGCGGGTCGATGAGCGTCGACCCGAACCTCGTCGATGGACTGAACGTGCGCTTCGGCGCGTCGACGCTCGCCTCACGTCGCATCGATGTCGCCGAGGCCGAGGACGACATGGAGATGATGTTCACGCGTGGCTGGACCGACGGGCTTCCCGTGGTGCCGCCGACCGAGGAGCGGGTGATGCGGATGCTCACGGGGACCACGCGTGCGCCATCGGACATCGTCGCGACGGTGCCACCGGATCTCGTCGACGTCACCGTCGAGAAGGTCGCCGTCGCGGCGGTGATGGCCGGCTGCCTGCCCGAGTACCTCCCGTGGGTGCTGACGGCAGTCGAGGCAGCCTGCACCCACGAGTTCAACATGCACGGCCTGCTCGCCACCACCATGCCGGTCGGCCCGGTGATCGTGTGCAGCGGGCCTGGCACTCGATCCATCGGAATGAACTCCGGCGGCAACGCACTCGGCCAGGGCAACCGGGCGAACTCGACCATCGGGCGGGCCCTGCAGCTCGTCGTGCGAAATGTCGGCGGTGGTCGACCCGGCGAGGTCGATCGCGCCACCCACGGCAGCCCGGGCAAGATCGGGTTCTGCTTCGCCGAGAACGACGCCGACTCGCCCTACGGCACACTCGCCGTCGAGCACGGCATCGAACCGGGCGTCGATGCCATGACATTGTTCGCCGGCGAAGGCACTCGGTGCGTCGTCGACCAACTCTCCCGGGAGCCCGACTCGCTCGCGAGGTCGCTCGCCGCCAGTCTGCAAGCGATGCACCACCCGAAGCTGATCCTCGGGTTCGATGCAATCCTCGTGATCGGTCCCGAGCACGCCCGCGTGTTCGCCGACGCCGGGTGGGATCGTCGACGGATCGTCGACGGGATCGCCGAGCACCTCAATCGGCCCGGATCGGAACTGGTGCGCGGAGCCGGCGGGATGGCCGAAGGGCTGCCGGAGGCGTTCGCCGATGCGCCGTCGCTTCCCAAGTTCCGCCCCGGAGGCCTGATGCTCGCCTACGCCGGCAACGGCACCGGGCTGTTCTCGGAGATCATCGGCGGCTGGGCGAACGGTGACGTCGGCTCGAAGCCGGTCACCCGGGCCGTGACATACTGAACTCGCATGGGTGCCCGCACGATCCTCGACCCGACCAGCGAACGCGCGGTCGGCGAACGCGAGCGCCTCGGACGCCCCACCACGCTGTCCGGCCTCACGGTCGGTCTGCTCGACATCTCCAAGCCGCGTGGTGACGTGTTCCTCGACCGAATCGAGGAACGACTCGTCGGCGTCGGAGCCAGCGTCAAGCGATACCGCAAACCGACGTTCACCAAGCCGGCCCCGGTCGACCTGCGACACGAGATCTCCGTCGAATGTCACGTGGTGATCGAGGCACTCGCCGATTGAGGCAGCTGTACGTCGTGCAGTGTGCACGACATCAGCGATCTCGAACTCCGCGGCATCCCGGGCGTCTTCGTCGCGTCGGAGGGGTTCGTCGATGCGGCGATCGCGCAGTCGACGTCACTCGGTTTCGCGTCGGTCGCCCGGGTGTTCACCCCGCACCCGATCCAGGACCGCACCGACGACGAGATGATCGCCTACGCCGACGCCACCTTCGACCAGATCGTCGCGAGCATCACCCACTCAGCCTGAAAAATGCCTGGATCTGCGCGCTGAGCGCGACGATCCAGGCATTTTTCGGGCTTGACGGTCAGTCGAGGGCGTCGATGGCGGCGGCGGTTGCGAGCACGCGGCGGGCGTTGTCGACGTGGAGGTTCTCGATCATCCGACCGTCGACGGTGACCACGCCTCGACCATCGGCGACCGCTTCGTCGAACGCCGCGATGACCCGCTCGGCGTACTCGATGTCGCCGGCGGACGGGGCCCACATGTCGTTGGCCGGCTCGACCTGACTCGGGTGAATCAGGGTCTTGCCGTCGAAGCCCATCTCCATGCCCTGGCGGCACTCGGCCTCGAACCCTTCGGCGTTCTTGACGTCGTTGTACACACCGTCGAGGATCACCTTGCCCGCCTCGCGGGCGGCGAGCAGGGCAGTGGCGAGGTGTGGAACCAAGGGATGTCGACTCGGCACCAATGGCGAACGCAGTTCCTTGGCGAGGTCGTTGGTGCCCATCACCAACACGGCGACGCGGGGATGCGCGGCGATCTCGCGGACGTTGAACATCGCTGTCGGCGTCTCGATCATCGGCCAGATCATCACGTCTGTCGCACCCGCGGCGTCGAGCAGCGCGGCGACACGATCGACGTACTCGACCACGTCGACCTTCGGGATCACGACTGCGGCGGGATGTGCGCCGGCCGCGGCGGTCACGTCGTCGCTCCCCCACTGCGTGTCGAGGCCATTGCAGCGAATCGTCAACTCACGGTTGCCGTAGAGGCCGGACTGCACGGCGGCGACCGCCTTGCCACGAGCGTCGGGTTTGGCGTCGGGCGCCACCGCGTCTTCGAGGTCGAAGATGATCGCGTCAGCAGGAATCGACTGGGCCTTCTCCAGGGCACGGTCATTGGCGGCCGGCATGTACAGCACGGAGCGCCTGGGGCGCAGGTCGTCGGTCATCGGTGTCTCCTTGTCAGAAGCGATGAGTCTTCGCGCGGACAGGTCGCGCGGAAACTCATCGCTCGGCTGGGTCGGTTCAGAAGCCGTAGGTGGCGGCGAGTTGCGGGTCTCGTTCGGACAGCGCACGGGCGAGTTCGACGACGACACGGCACTGCTTGACCGAAGCGTCGTCTTCCATCTTGCCGTCCATCATGATCGCCCCGGTGCCATCGCCCATGGCGTCGATCACCCGTTGCGCATGCGCGACATCGGCCGGGTCGGGGCTGAAGACCTTCTTGGCGATGCCGATCTGCACCGGGTGCAGGCTCCACGCGCCCACGCAGCCGAGCAGGTAGGCGTTGCGGAACTGGTCCTCACAGGCAACGGTGTCCTTGATGTCGCCGAACGGTCCGTAGAACGGGAGGATCCCGTTGGTGACGCACACGTCGACCATGCGCGAGATCGTGTAGTGCCACAGATCCTGCTGGAAGGTGGCGCGAGGCGCTTCGATGTCGTCGCCATCCGGGTCGACGCGCACGAGATAGCCGGGGTGCCCACCGCCGACGCGCGTGGTCTTCATGCGGCGATTGGCGGCGAGATCGGCGGGGCCGAGTGACAGGCCCTGCATCCGAGGCGATGCCGCACAGATCTCCTCGACGTTGGCGACGCCACGGGCCGTTTCGAGGATCGCGTGTACGAGCAACGGTTCGGTGAGTCCGGCCTTCGCTTCGAGTTGCGCGAGCAGTCGGTCGACGTAGTGGATGTCCTCGGGCCCTTCCACCTTCGGGATCATGATCACGTCGAGGGTCTCGCCCGCCTCGAGCACGGCGGCGGTCAGGTCGTCGAGCCCCCACGGCGAATCGAGGCTGTTGACCCGCGTCCAGAACTGGGTGTCACCGAAGTCGACCGACTGCGCGACCTCGACCAATCCGGCCCGAGCGGCCTCCTTCTGGTCGGCGGGGACGCCGTCTTCGAGGTTCGCGAGCAGGATGTCGACGGTCGGCGCGATCTCGGGAACCTTCGATCGCATCTTCTCGTTGGCAGCCGGGAAGAAGTGGATCATCCGGCTCGGCGGGAACGGGATCTCGCGCACCGGTTCGGGGGCCCCGACGGCGAGCGGACGGAAGAAGTCTCTTGCTGGGCGCACGCTCCAACCGTAGGTCTGCTGGCTGACAGCCACCAATCCCCGACGATTGCACCAGGGGTCTGACCCCTGGTGAAATCGCGGGTGGTCGGTACCATCGGCGCATGGCGACGACGAGCGTGGACGTGGAACGGTTGGCCGGGTCATGCGGAGCGATCGTGCGGGGGATCGACCTGAGTCGGCCGCAATCGCCCGATGAGATCGAGGCGATTCTGCGATTGCTCGACGAATACCTCGTGATCGCGCTCCCCCATCAAGCACTCGACCTCGATCGGCTGGAGGCGTTCACCGACGAACTCGGTGGCCGCGACGTCACACCGTTCATCACCCCGGTCGAGGGCCGACCGCACGTGCTCCGCGTGATCAAGGAGCCGAGCGACGAACTGAACTTCGCCAACGCCTGGCACACCGACCTGACGTATCTGACCGCACCGCCCGCCTACACGGTGCTGCACGCCCACGACGTGCCCGAGGCCGGCGGCGACACGATGTGGGCGAACCAGTACCTCGCCTACGAGTCGCTGCCCGACAGCGTGAAGCGCCAGATCGCCGATCTCCGCGCCACCCACTCGGCCGGGATGGCCTACGGCACCGGCGGCTACCTCGAAGCGGTGGCGGGCAAGAGTTCGATGACCGTGGCGCCGTCGGAGGACGCGTACGCGATGGAGACGCATCCGCTGGTGATCCGCCACCCCCGCACGGGGCGGGCGGCGTTGTTCGTCAACTCGGTGTACACCACCGGCATCGAAGAGATGGACCCCGACGAGGCCCGGGCGCTGCTCGCCCGGCTGACCGCTCACGCCACGCATCCGAACTTCACATGTCGCCTGCGCTGGCAGCCCCAGATGTTGACGATCTGGGACAACAACGCCACCCAGCACTTCGCGATCAACGACTATCCGGGCCAGCGCCGCGAGATGTTCCGCACCAGCGTGGCCGGCACCGAGCCCCAGCCCGCCTGATCCCGCCCCGTCCCACGACACGATCTGCGCCCGCCCCGTCCCACGACACGATCTGCGCCCGCCCCGTCCCGCTTTCCGGGACTGACGGGGCACAGATGCTGCCTGCGGGCGTCAGGCTGCGTCGGGCTGCTGGCGGGCCGCGTCGAGGACGGCCCAGAGTTCGGTTCGGATGCGGTCGGCGGCGGGAGGTCGCAGCGCGTTGGCGATGACGACACCTTCGATCATGTCGGCGATCACCGCGCCGCGTGGGCGGCCCTGCAGCCGGATCGACACCACCGCACCGCCGGGTCGACGGCGGATCGACCGATCGACGCCGACGAGCCGGGGCGGACACCGGTAGCTCGGCCCCACCAACCCGCGACACCGTGCCTCGCGGGTGAGGGTGCGGGCGGCTGCGGCGAACTCGACGGTGGTTGCGGACTCCATACGCGAACCATCATGACGAAGGGGTACCCCACAGTTCCCCGGAGGCGCGGGAGGTTCCCGGAGCCCGGGCCTCGGGCAACCAGGTTGGGTCAGGTGCCGCCGAAGTAGAACAGGAGCTGCGCGTTGTCGAGTCCGGCGACGGGTGGGGCATCGACCATCGGGGCGATCGAGGCGACGGGGAGCCCGGCATCGGCGGCGAGCAGCTCAGCGGCCGCCTGGAGACCGTCCACGTAGAACACGGTCGTGTCGAACAGCGGCAGCGACCCGTTGAGCGCACGGATGTCGGTCCATCCCACCGACGACAGCAGGTACGCGGCGGGCCCGATTCGTTGGCCTCCACTCGGCCCACTCGACACCGCGACCGGCACCAAGACCCGATCGGGTGGCGGCACCGTCGTGGGAGCCAGCGTCGTCTTCGAGCACGGTGCCCGCCGACGTGGTGGCGGCGATGGTGTTGGTGGTGGTGGTCGACGTCGCGAGGGGCAAGGTGGTCGACGTCGTAACCGTCGCGGTCGATGTGGGAGCGGTCGTCGTCGGCGTCGACGCTGAATTGCGGTTCGAATCCTCGAGGTACACCACGGCCGCCACGACGCCGAGCGCGGTCAGCGCGACGAGGGCAGCAAGCAACCGATTACGCATCATCGGTGGACGGGACGCGGCGGTGACGTGCGATCAGGCTCGGTCGCGGCCGATGTACACCAGCAACTCGACGTCGGCCGGGAGGTCCGGTACAGACGGCGAGTCCACAAGCGGCCCCACGAACTCGGCCAGCAGATCGAGATCGTCGGCGAGGCGAAGTGCAGCGTCCTCGAAGCCGTCGGCGTAGTACACGATGGTGAATTCGGCGAAGTCCGTGCCGTTCAGCGGTTCGACGTTGCTGTAGCCGAGGTCTTCGAGTTGCGTCGCGATGTTCAGCGCCGCGCCGGCAACGTTGGCGCCGTTCGCAGCTGCGACGTTCAGGTCGCTGCGCTCGGGCAGCTCAGGGGGTACCGAGTCGGTCGGGTCGGGCTCGGTCGTGTCCGGCTCCGTCGTCTCCGGTTCGGTCGTGTCGGGCACGGTGGTCGTGGTCGTCGTGGTCGTCGTAGCGGCGGTCGTGGTCGTCGTGGAGGCGGCCGTCGGCTGGGGCACCTCGGTGGTGGTCGACGGGATGATCGTGGCGTCGACCGGCACGTTGTTGGGCAGTCCGGCGATGGCGACGCCCGCGCCGATCGACAACAACCCGACGATGACGTAGGCCAACCACTGGTGTTTCATGACGCCCAGAGGCTACCGACCCGCAGGTATCGCAGCGGCGATCTCCGAATCCCAGAGACCACTACTGACGGAGCAAGTGTCACAAATTTCTCTCATGCAGGCCACGCTGCGGGGCGATAGCAGTGCAATGAATGCGCTGATGATCACCTGGGGCCTGGCCGCGACCGCCGGACTCATCGTGGTACTGATCGTCGCGAGCGCGTTCCGGGCCCGCCGGCGCGGCGAACGAGGCGGTCAACGTGACGGCGTCACGTGGAAGCGCGCCCACCATCTGGCCTCCGAACTCGCAGCAGGTCGGAACATCGAGCGCCATGCGCCAGCGCTCGTCGAACTGCTGGACACCACCGACCAGCCGTTGCTCGTCGCCTCGGCGCTGGCCGTGGCGGTTCGCCAGGAGCACAACGCCGTCGACCCGGCGCTGTTCGCCGCAGTCGGACGCAGCCAGCTGTCGACGCTGCTGCGCACTCGGCTCGATGCCGATGACGTCAACACCAAGGTCGAAGCGCTCGAGATCACCGAGGTGCTGCGCGTCCACGTGCTCCTCGGCGACGCCGCAGTCCTCACCCGCGGCGAGGATCCCGTGCTCGTGCGAGCAGCGTGCGATGCCGTCGTCGAACTCGAACCGAGCATCGGCATCGGCATTCTGATCGGGATGGCCAACAGCGGTGACAGCTGGGTGCTCGACTCATTGGGACGAGCCGTCGACGCTGCGGCTCACCGTGAGAGCAGCCCGGTGCCGATGTCGCGTTCGCAGTGGCGCAGTGCCCCGATGTTGGCGCAACGAGCGCTCACCGAGAGCGCCACCTTCAGCCGAGCGACGGTGACCGACGCACTGATGGCGCTCGTCGAGGCGCTCGAGCACTCGACGACCTCGAAGCGCCTCGCCGCCGTGACGGCGTTGTCAGCGAGCATCGACCACCCCGCGGCGCAGATCGCACTGGCTGGCGCGCTGGGTTCTGATGACCGCATGGTCCGTTTCGCCACCGCCGCCAACCTCGCCGACTCACCGGTCGGGCGCGACATCCTGCGCCGCATGGCGGTGTCGGGTGACGGGTCCGATGCCGCCCGGATGGCCGCCGAGGTTCTGTGGACCACCGACGACCCGGCCCTGGTCGGCGTGCGTCCAGACGGTTTGCGCGTCGTCGCCTCCTGAGGCGGTGAAGGTCCGACCGACCCCACGAGGACGCCGATGACATCATGATTCGTACGCTGATCGTCGGTTTCGGCGTGGTCTGCTTCTCGTTCACCGTGCTGCAGTACAGCGTGCTGCTGCTCTACGCCGGTTTGTCGGGCCGCTTGCTCCGCGACAACCGGGCCGGCCGTCGCCCTGTGGCTCTCGCCAAGATTGCCACCGATCGTGCCATGCCGGGCGTTTCGATCATCATGCCGGCGTACAACGAGGAGAACGTCATCACCCACACGACGGTGAGCGCGCTCTCCCAGGAGTACCCGCATGTCGAGGTGATCGTCGTCAACGACGGTTCGAAGGACGCCACACTGCAGGCCCTGATCAACCACTTCGATCTCGAGCCCTACGACACCGACCCTGCGCCGGGCCCGATCGCCACGGAGCAGGTCAAGGCGATCTACCGGTCGCGAAGCGAACCAAGGATCGTGGTAGTCGACAAGGCCCCGTCGGGAGCAAAGGCAGATGGCTCGAACGCCGGCATCAACGCGGCCAGCTACCCCTGGGTGGTCGTGATGGATGCCGACGAGTTCTTGGAACGCGACACAATCGCGCGTTGCATGGTCGAAGTGGTGGCTGCACCGGACACCACCGCCATGGTGGGCGGCACGCTGTTGCCGGCAAACGACATCGTCATCGAAGGCCCGAACATCATCGAGCGGCACACCCCGCGCAACTACTGGGTCGGGTGTCAGCTGATCGAGTACCTGACGGCGTTTCTCGTCGCTCGACCCGGCCTCGCCCGCGTGCGGGCGATGCCGATCGTGTCGGGCGGATTCGGGTTGTTCCGACGCGATGCTGTTGTCGCCGTGGGGGGCTATCGACACGGCCATCTGGGCGAGGACATGGACATGTGCCTCCGGGTGCAGCGCGATCTGGCCGATCGAGGCAAACCGTGCAGAGTTGTGCAGGTGCCGGAATCACTCTGTTGGACCGAGTTCCCGCAGACGATGGACGTGCTTCGCCGCCAGCGAATTCGCTGGCACCGCGGGCTGAAGATGATCATCGACGATCACGGATCGATGATCGGGCGCCGACGGTACGGTTCCGTTGGGACGATCGGGGTCGGTTCGCTCTACGTGTTCGAGTGGCTCGGACCGATCCTCGAAGCGCTCGGCTGGGGCATCATCATCGGGCTGTCATTGTCGGGTTGGATCGACCCCGTCGCCGCGTGCGCCGTGTTCCTCACCACACAGGTGATCGGCATGGCGCTCACAATGCTGAGCGTCGCGGTGATGACGAAATATCTTCGGACGTTCTCGCGCCGTTCCGATCTCGTGCGCATGTTCGGTTGGGCGATCGCGTTGAACTGGGGCTATCGCCAGCTCACCTTGGTGTGGCGGATCCGTTCGCTGTTCCCGGGTGCGTCGGGGTGGGGCGAGATGCCCCGAGCAGGGTTCAAGACGACGGCGGCCGCCGTGCCAGCCCCCGTTGCCGCGACCTGACGGTCGGGCCGAGGGCTCGCCGGTACAGTCAGCCGGGTGACCGACGCCGCGGACGGACCGACCCTCACACCGGTCCAGGTCCGCACACTCGAGGCGCTGCGGCGCTCGGGTGATCCGGTGGTGTTCGATCCCGACCTCGTCGCCGACATCCGCACCGAGATGCGCGTCGCTCTCGACGATTTCGCCGAGCGGCTCCAGCCGAATCAGGAGGTGTTCATCTCCAAGCACAAGATCGCCACTGCGCTCGACTGCGAGGAGTTCCACGTGCTGCCCGACGACTTCGAGTGGAAGCCCGCCACGGCAAAGGGCCAGGTGGCGCACCGGGCGATTCAACTGCTGCTGTCGTGGCGGGGCGAGGCGAACCCGACGGATCTGGTCGACGAGGCGATGGCCCGTCTGGCCGACGAGGAACGTGGCATCGGCGCCTGGATCGCCGCCCTCTCCCCCGCCGACGAGGCCGATCTGCGCGGCCAGTCGGTTGAGCGGCTGACGAAGTTCATGGAGAGCTTCCCTCCGCTCGATCGTCGCGCCAATCCAGTGACCGAGGCGGCCGCGAGGTGGCCGAACGATGGTCCGATCCTCCTGCAGGCTCGCGTCGACCTGATGATCGGACGGCCGTCGGGCAACGAGAGCCGCAAGGTGATCATCGACCTCAAGACGGGCCGCCCGAACGTCCGGCATCGCCAGGACCTCGGGTTCTACGCACTGCTCGAGACGCTGGCCCGAGGCGTACCGCCGCGCAAGCTGGCGACGTTCTACCTCGACGCCGCGGAAGCGCAGGCAGAGGATGTGAGCGAGCGCCTGCTGCGTACGGCCGTGCGGCGCACGCTCGACGGGATCAATGCGATCGTCGAGCTCGAGTCCGAGGGCCGCCCGCCCGTGCGGCGAGCCGGCGTGACGTGTCGCTGGTGCCCGCTCGCCGAGTCGTGCGACGACGGCCAGGCGTACCTCCACCGCTCCGACGACGACTGATTCGCCGCATCGATCGGTTCATTCCGGAGTGAGTCCCGGAATCCGGGAGTCATTCCGGAATGAACCGCGTTGTGGCCCTGCCGGTTCCGGGATCGGTCGCGCCGCGCCCACTGTCGGGGCATGCGACTCGCGGAGTTCGACGACTGGGCGCAGGCCAACCACGGGATCATCACCTTCGAGCATTCGGGGGTGTCACGATCGGCCTGGTATCGGGCGATTGCCGCGGGCACGATCGATCAGATCCACCCTCTCGTCGCACGCATCCCCGGCACGCCTGATACTCGCGAGCAACGCATCGCCAGCGGCGTGTTCGCGATCGGAGCGCCTGCGCTCGCGTCGCACCGCTCGGCCGCCCACCTGTGGGGCGTGCCCCGCCCCGACGCCGACCCCGTCGACGTGATGCTGGTGGGTGCCCGACGCGACCTCGACCTCGGCGGAGTCGTGATCCACTGGCCGACGGATCGAACCCGACTCGTTCCTCAGCGACGGTCGAACATCCGCTGCACCAACGTTCTGCGCACGATCATCGACCTCGGTGCTGTGGATCCCGGTGGGCTCCACAGCGCCGTCGGGCATGCCATCGCCACCGATCTCGTGTCGCTCGCTGCGATCGACACCATGGTCGCCGAACGCCATCGCCAGGGTCGCCGGGGAGTGGTTGCGTTGCGTGAGGCCATCGCCGACTGGTCGATCGACGACAAGCCTGCCGATTCAGTCCTCGAACTGGTGATGACGCGCCTGATCGCCCGGCACGGGCTGCCGCCCGTCGTGTTCCATCCCACGATCGAGGGCTACGAAGTCGACTTCCGGGTGTGCGACACACCGGTGATCCTCGAATGCGATGGATGGAGACATCACGGGCTCGACCGGACGGGCTTCGAGCGGGATCGAGACCGCGACGCCGACCTGATCGCAGCCGGCTGGATCGTCGTTCGGTTCTCCTACCGGGCGGTCGTCTCGCGCCCCGCGGCCACCGCCCGACGGATACGCGCCGCGGTGCAGCGGTGGGCCCCAACCGCCCTCTGATCGCCCCCACTCGCTTCATTCCGGAATAGCGCCCGGATTCCGGAACCCAGACCGGAATGAACCGTCGCAACCGCTCCCAACAACGACGGTCAACGACGCGGACGCACCGACGCCGCCGCTACGTGGCGGAGGTGTTGCGGGAGCGAACGGTTGCGGGCGCGCAGGCTGGCGCGGCGACGGAATCGCCAGCCCGGCCAGGAACCGGACCCGGTCGGCCGGCGTGAGCGCCGCCAGCATCGTGAGTCCCTCCGGCGCCCAACCCTCGTCGGATGCCGCCCGGTAGCCGGCGAACGCCCGCTCTTGCACCGTGTCGGGCACGAACGCTGCCGCCCACTGCAGCAACGGATGCTGGTGATCGAGGCCGAGTTCCGTCCATGCCGCATGTACGGCGCCGGCGATCACCAGACCGATGCCGTCACGCTGGGCCCGCTCGACCACCACCTGCCAGTCGGCACCGCTGATCAGCACCAACTGCGCGACGTCGCGCACCGCACGCAACCCCGAGCCACCTCCGAGCACGGTGTGGCAGCAGGCCTGCAGCAACCGCCCCTCGCGGTCGAGGCCACACGCTTGCACACCGTCGAGGTCGAACGGCTCGCTCGCCGTGCTCCACAACTCGTCGTGGTCGACACGAGCTCCGAAGTACCCGCCCGTGATGGCGAGGTGCAGGTCGAGTTCGCCACCGCTCGATGCGAGGAATTCGACCGCCTTGCCGAACCGGCGCTCCCACCACCCCCGCACCGCCGGCTGGACGCGCCGGAAACCCGCCGTCGTCGAGCGCTCGGAGTGCCACCGTGTGGTCGCCGCGGCGGATCAGCAGGTCGGCGTCGGCGAACACCCGCTCGTCGGGGTCGGCGTAGTCGAGACGGGCCAGGGCGACCCCTTTGAGCACGCGTGCTTCCACACCGGCGGAGCCCAGAACCTCGAGGGTGCGCACGGCCGTGGCCCGCGAGGTCGCACAGCCGGCCAAGGCCGCCGACAGTGCGTCGCGGACGCCCGTGACCTGCGTTTCGTCACCGATCACCACATGGTCGTCGACCGCCTTGCCGAGCAGGCCCTGCACCCGATGTCGAACGGCGAGCGCGATCACCTCGTCGGTGACCGTCGGCTCCGTCCCGTCGGCGGCATCGCCGAGTTGGGCACCGGGCAGCCCGTGGCTGACGGCGATCCGCAACACGTCGAGTTCAGCGAGTGCGTCGTTCACGGCAGCCTCGACGGTACCCGGAGGCTGCAGACCAGGCGGGCATCGACTCGCGCGACACCGTCCGCTCTCCCTCGACAGCGCCGCCCCGGCTCAGAACAGCGACGACACGGCCGCGATCGGGCCGTCGACGCCGTCATGTCGCATCGCGTGTTTCGTGCATCGTTGGGCCAGCAGGACGAGATCGTCGAGGTGGTCACCGTGCTCGGCCAGATTGAACGCACCGGAGACCAACCCGACAACAGCATCGATCGTGTCGACTGGAACGAGGATGTTGTCGGCGCCGGGAACGTGGGTGGGGAACACGAGATGCATCAGGGTGGCCCGCCCGGCAACCGAATCCGGCCGGATGTCAGTGGGCGCGATCCGCCACCGCTCGGAGCTGCCCGCGAGCCCACCGGGGTCGAGGTGCGCGAGGAGCTGTTGGCTGCCCGGGTCGAGCGTGATCGGCTTGGGGTAGCCGACGACCTCGCCGGTGTCGAGATCGATGGCCGTCGCCTCGTCGGTCAGGTAGTCGAAACCGGCCTCGACCAGAATCGTGGCCAAGGTCGACTTGCCCGAATCAGCGTCCGCCGGGAAGATGACGGCAACACCGTCACGAGCGACCGCCGATGCGTGGACGACGAGGTAGCGGGGGGAACGGTCGATGGCCAGGTGAGTGATCTGCCACAGCACGTAGTCGGACACGACGGACTCGTCGTCGGCGTTCAGGCGGCTGCTGTCGGTGTCGAGGTTCCATCCGCCGTTGCCGTCGCCCCACACCGTCAGCGTCACCTCGTCGGTGGCCGGTGTTGCCGGCGTGCCCGGCGTGGCTTGCGGCGCGGCGGCGAGCGAGACGAGCACCCGCTCGATCTCGTCGGCGACGGCGGTGCGAGTCGTGGCAGTCGATCGACACCCGCAGATCGAGCGCCGCATACGGCCCGAGCCGACGCAACGGCGTGGTTGTCGGAAACGACCCGGACGACGCGATGGATCCTGGTGGATCCGACGGGCGACGCGGAACGCCGGCGATGCCGTCGAGCAATCCGGCTGCCGCGAACCGATCGATCACCTCGCGCACCGAATCGGCGACCGTGTCGAGTGGTTCGCCGAATGCGTCGGCGAGTTCGGCGGAGATGTCGGCGACCGAGGCCGTCCCGTCGCAGCATCCCCACACGACCAGGCCGGTGGCATTCACCCGGTGGGCACGCACGGCCACCGGGTCGTAGAGCACACCCTCGTCACCGACTCGAACGATGCGGACATCGGCGCGGCCTTTCGGTCCACCCCCGTCCACCAGGTTCATCGGCGCCGAGCGTGAGTCGTCACCGCCGAGCCGATCAGGTGGTGCAGCACAGCACCATGCGGAACTTCCAGAAGAAGCCACTGGTTGGTGCCGTGAATGTGACGGTCTTCTTGTCGGTGCTGATCGTCCCGCTCTCGCATGGCCAGGAGAAAGCGCAGCCCGAACCGCCCAATGTGTCGTCGATGCGCGCGTTGGCGGCAACGATCGTGCAGCCGGACGGCGCCGTGTACTCGTAGCCCGACCAGGACCCACCCGTCGGGGTCGTCTGGCCCGCCTGAAACGAGCAGGTGCACAAGCTCCCCACACCGGACGGTGCGCAGCCATCAATGACCGGGCAGAGCGGGAGACCGTCATTCGCCGGATCGGTGGTGGTCACGACACCGGTGGCCGCGTTGAACTGCGCGCTGGCGCACACGCTCGCCGCGTGCGCGGTGACCGACTCGACGAACGGCGAGGCCCACACGATTCCGGCCGCGGTGGCGGCCTTCAGCATGGTCCTTCGTTCGAGTTGGGGCATGAATTCTCAGCTCATCGGTGTGGTCGGGTCGCCCAGCAGTGTCCAACCCAGGGTGATGTCAGGGGCCGACGTCACCGATCGGAGTTCGTGCTTGGCGGAAGTCAAGGCGTCGCCAATCGTAGCCGACGATGTGATGGCGTCCACAACCATCGGTCCGAACATCGCGTCGTGGACGCTGCTCGTCAGCGTCGTCGCACCCAACACCGTGGCGGCGCCCGCGGACGACGTGAGCAGTGCCGATCCGAGGCTCTGCTGCGTGGGATGCGAGAAGTAGGTGTTCCAGCACCCGAACTGCACCACGAGTGTGGGGTCGTCGGTGTTCGTGAGCCCTGCCACATCGGCCGTCTTCAGCAGACCTTTCGAGGTCCACTGATCGGTCGACGAGTGACCGAAGAAGACTGTCAGGCCGGCCCCACCGTTGATTTCGGCGAGCAGCGTCGAGCGGGCCGCTGCGACCGGGAGGTCGTCGAGCGCCGCGGTCGTCACGGAGTATCCGCTGGGCAACGACGCTGCGATCTCGTCGGTGGTCGAGCCGTAGCCGGTGTCTGAGGCGAAGACCGCTGAAGTATCCGGCGTGTAGCTGATCGCCTTGGCGATCGCATTCGACAGCTCGTCGAGGTTGCGAACCGGGAATCGCCCGAGCGCCAGGTCCGGAACCTGATCGTGATCGATGTCGGCGAACGCCGGATCGAGCGGCGACCAGAACACCTGGCCGACACCGACGTTGCCGTAGATGGTCGGGATGAAGGCGATCGAGTTGCTGCGGGCGAAGTTGCGGTAGTCGTAGCTGTCGGCTCCGACCAGCAGGACGGCCGGATCGTCGAAGACGATGGCGGCATCGGCGATGTAGGCCGAGATGGCGGCGGGGTCGAACACCTCGCCGGTGTATGCGGCGTACACGTCTTCGACCTCGACGACCTTCACGGCGAGACCCTGTGCCTCGCGAGCCGCCACGAGATCACCGAGATGATCGCTGAATGCCGAGTGCGAGATGATCAACAGGTCGGCCGCACCGGTCAACAGCCCGGTGGCGTTGCGGCCGGGAGCGATCCCGGGTCGGCTGAGGCTGTCGATCTGCGTCACTGCATACCGAGCAGCTGTTCCGCTCCCGGCGAACGAGATCGTGTAGGTGCCGTCGGGCTGCCGTGCCGCCCGGGTCCGCGCGACGCGGGTGACGTCGCCGCCCTGGAATCGCAGCACGTCGACCTGAGGGCTCGTGAAACCGGCCACAGAGACCCGGGTCGACGAAGCGGTGAACTCCGCCGTGCCATCGACCGCGACGATCCGACGCGGGTAGGTCACCGAGATCCGGTCGAGGTTCACCAGGCCATACGGCGTGCCGTCGGCGGCGGTCACCGTGACCGTCACGTTGTTGGCGCCGTCGACGAGCACGCCGCTGGGCACCGTGCCGGTGATGACCTTCTCGGTGATTCCGCCGAATCGCACCTCGCCCGCGGTGACACCATTCACGGCCACCGTGACATGGTGATCCTCGGCCACGGCGAAGTCGACCCCGCCCGTCACGGTGACGGCGACCGACGCCCGGCCAGGGGCCACGTGGTCGGCGTCGACGATCGTGGTGGAGGGCGCACCGAACGAGAACAGGCGCGCCGCGAACCACGGGTCGCTACCGGGCACGCTCGTCGAGTACAGCTTCTGCTCCTCGACCACGACGGTGTGCAGCGAGGTCGTCGTCGCAGCGATCTTGGCCCTCGGGACCGCGGTCCGGTCGTTCTGTATCAGCAGACGCTGCGACGGGTCGACCACGAGTCGGTAGACGTTCGTGCCCGTGTAGAGCGTGTCGATCGAGTCGGCCCAGAACTCCACGAACTTGCCGGTCGTGAACTTCGCGCCACCGCTCATCCGAACCGGAACGGGGTCGCCCGATGCGTCGATGACGGCGAGCGTCTTCATCTTGACACCGGTCCAGTCCATGCCTGCGGCCATGAGGTCGTCGAAGCTGACCCGGTGGATGCCGTCGGTCTCCACGCTGAGTGCGGCGGAGTTGCCGATGCCGACCACGCGGCTCACCTTGACCCGTCGCGGCCCGCCGACCCTGGCCGCCGCATCAGCGGTCGCCTGGTTCTGCGCCGTGACGCGTTCGGCCTCGGCCGTCTGGTTGCTCGCCACGATCTGTGACTGGGCGGGTTTCCAGTCGAGCGCGACCGGTGCGGGCACCGTGCCGACTTCCTTGCCGACCTGGTAGGGCCCCTGCAGGGTCTCGACGCCGACCAGGTCGACATCGGCCAACCAGAGCGTCGTGTGCTTGCCAGAAACCGACTGGTGGTACTCGAGCGGGACGAACGAGTCGCCGGCGCCGACGATGATGTCGGTCAGCGCGATCTGCTTGCCCTTGGAGTTCTCGCCGTAGATCTTGTAGCCGGCGTTGGCCGACTCGGTACCGGACCACCACGTGATGTCGATGGTGTTGCCCGTCTTCGTCGACGAGAAGTAGGCCACGGTCACAGGGAGTGTCGAGAGGTTGATCGGGTAGTCCTCGACCTCGCCGATGCCTGAGGTTCCCGTGTCGGCCTGCGCCAGTTCGAGAGTCGTGGCGACACGGAACCGGGAGAACGACGAGCCGGTGAGGCCACCGACGCCGGACCACGTGAGGCTGGCGGTGTATTCGCCGTCCTCCACCTCGTCATCCACCTCGACCTCGACGCACTGGCGTTCAGAGGTCTCGAATGTGCCGTCCTTGTCGGTGTCGATCCATCCGCACACCCACACCGACTCACCCGTTGTGTTGGTGACCGCAACGGGGAGCGTGTAGCCGGTGGACGTGACGGTTGCGTTCTGGAAGCTGACGCCATCGTCGGAGTCGGCGTCGTCGTAACGGCCGTCCTCGTCGGGGGTCACGCCTGCGCCGAGTGACAACAGGGGCGAGATCTTGGCCGAGGCGGTGCCGTACGTTTCGGGGGCGTCGCCGTAGTCGAGGGCGACTTCGAGGAAGTCGTTGCCGTTGCTGTCGACGCCGTAGCCGTCGAGCACCACCTTGATCTTGTTGTCGTTGGGCCCGTCGATGTCGGACACGCTGGTGTGGCTCGGCGGGTCGGTTTCGACCACGAGGTAGTTCCCGTTCGGCAGGTTCTCGAAGACGTAGGTGCCGTCGCCGAGCGTCCGCGTCGTCGCGATCGCCGGCCCGTCGGGAATGCCGTCGTCGTTGGCATCGAGGAAGAGCTCGATGAGCACCCCCTCGACCGTGCCGTCACCGTCCGAGATCAACCCGTCGCCGTCGAGGTCATCGAACACGGTGCCGCGGATGTCGGCGGGCGTGATGCCGACGACGATGTCGGCGGTGTCGCTGTTGTTGTCGGGATTCGAGTCCGGCTGGTCGACCCACGCGATGTCCGGGAGCCGGTCGGGGATGGCCGCAGTGTTCACGATCGGCGTGCCGCGCGGCACGCTCGCTCCGACCGTGGCGACGATGGAGAGCGTCGCCGAGGCATTGGGTAGGAGCCCGCCGACGGTCCACACACCGGTACCGGGCACGAACGCGCCGAGCGACACCGTGTGCGACACGTACGTGAGCCCAGTGGGCAGGACGTCGTCGACCCGGATCCCGGTGGCGATCGTCGGACCGTTGTCGGTGACCGTGATGGTGTAGGTGATGTTGGAGCCGGCCGCCGGCGATGCGTTGCTGACACCCTTGGTGACAGCCACGTCGGTCGCCGGTACGCCACAGGCCACCGCTTCGTAGTCGGAGCCGACGCCCAGCTCCTTGTACGAAAGGGTGTTGATGCGTCCATTGGCGTCAGTCGTCTTGTCCATACGGTAGATGCTGTTTTGTGGGGCGGAGCCGTTTGCGCCGGTCGTGGCGTACAGCTGGCCCTGGAGGTCGAAACTCAGACCCTCCACATCGGTCATCTTCGTGTTCTGATCCGGCGCAGGCCGGTACATGATGCCGAAGACCGTGGTCGCACCCGTGACCTTGTTGATCGTCACCAGCACCTGGTCGCCGCTTCCGTCGGAGTTGGCGATGCCGTACAGGGTCCCGTCGAGATCGATGGCGATGTCGTCGATGTCGTTGCGCAGGCCGTTCGAGTTCACCGCACCGATGAGGACGTAGTCCTCCTGAGTCCCGGTGTTGCCGTCGGTGTTGAACGCGTTCGGCACGTAGGTGCCCGTCAGCGGGTCGATCTGGATCAGCAGGTCTTGGGGGGTGCCGTCGCGCCGGACGACTCCATAGAGCTTGTCGTTCAGCGGATCGAACGACAGGCCGTCGATGTCGTTGAACGGGAGCGTCGCCGTTGTGCTGGGTCGCCGTGAAACCGGTTCCGCTACCGATCGCGGAAGGACCGATCGACGTGAACGCCCCCGTGGTCGGGTTGACCGAGCCGAAGTTGCCGGCGTTGGCGGTGTAGATGACGCCGGTCACGGGATGGACCGCCATCGACTCGATGCTGCTCGTGCCGGTGCCGGTGTTCCCGCTGCGAGATGGGGGTGACGACACCAGTGTCATTGTCGACCCGGACGAGCAGGTCGTCGTTGCCGTACGCACTGCCGCCGTCGTCGGCGATCGGCGAAGCACACGCCGCCCGGGAGCCCGACGCCGACCTCGCCGTTCTCGTTGGTCACGGTGACCGTCACGGTGTCGATGTCGTCCTCGGCGACATTGGCGTTGCCGGGCGACGAGTCGGGGTCGATCGCCGACACGGCGATGAGTTCGGCGGTGTTCGAGATTTGAGGACCACCCGCCATCTTCACGACGATGCTGAGCGTCTGGGTGCCGGGGGCCATCGAGGGAATCGTCCACAGACCCTGGTCGTAGGTACCGCTCGTGGCGCTGGCGCTCTGGAAGATGAAGCCGCTCGGGAGCTGGTCCTTGACCACCACGTTGGTGACGGTGGCGGGGCCGGCGTTGGTGAGCGCGACGGTGAACGTGTGGGTGCTGAGATATTCGGCGGTGATGTGGTCGAGCCCGTCGATCTTCTTGACGAGCGACAGGTCGGCATACGGGATGGCGAACACCGCGCTGGCGCTGTTGTTGCCCGGAGTCGGATCGACCACTGGCGCGACGTCGACCGATGCGGTGTTCGTCACGCTGAGCGGCCCAGACGGCGAGTTGACGGCGAGCACCTTCGCGTTGATGCGCAACGTGCGCGTCTGGCCGTTCGCGAGGGATCCGAAGTTCCACGTTCCGGCAGTGGGGTTGTACACCCCGCTGTTGAGCGGCGTGGTGCTGTAGGTCTGGAAGCCGAGCGATGCCGGCAGGACGTCGTTCAGGACGCCACCCGAGATCGCGTCGGGCCCGTTGTTCGTCACGGTGATCGTGTACGACACGACGTCACCGACGCCGGCGTTCGCGACGTTGACGGTCTTGGTGACAGCGACGTCCGCGGTCGGCGGTGCCACCACGGTGAACGCCGCGGCGGCGTCATCGTCCTCGGTGGTCGAGTTGTTTCCGGGCGTCGAGTCGGGGTCGAACGAGAGCGCATCGGTCACCTCGGCGGAGTTGGTCACCACCGTGCCGTTCGTGAGCGGGCCGCTGACCGATGCGAGGATCGTGAGCGTGACGGTCTGTCCACTCGCCACGCTGGCGACCGTCCACTTGCCGGTTGCCGGCACGTAGGTGCCGGTACCGCTCTGGCTGACGAAGGTGAGGCCGGCGGGGAGCAGATCGGTGACCACGACGTTGGCGGTCGGCTGCGGGCCGTCGTTCTTCAGCGAGAGGGTGTACGTGACCGACCCTCCGACGTAGGCGGTCGCCGAACTGACGGTCTTGGTCGAGTTCGAGGTCGGCGCTGCGGGTGAGACCGAAGTCGAGACCTGTCACGTCGGCCGCGCCGTCGCCGAGCGAGACGACGCCAGTGCGTGCGCCGGTGGCCGGTGTCGCGTTGCTCCACGTCGCGGGTGCGGTCGGCGTGGTGTCGGTCAGGGTGTTGTTGTCGTCGATGACGACGCTGTAGGTGCCCGCGGGCACCAGGGGAATCGTGTAGGTGCCGGTGGCCGGGTCGACGACCGCCGCCTTGATGGCGTTGCCGCTGGCCGGGACCAGCTTGGCCCACATCGTCGCGCCGGTCGCCGGGTCGCCGGCGTTGAGGCTGCCGTTGTTGTCCCTGTCGAAATAGACCGTGCCCTTGAACGACGGCAGGCTGACGACGGTGTGAGTCACGGTGTTGCTCGTGATCGTCGGCGACCCCGGCGAACGCCGCCGTGGCGGTGTTGTTGAGCACCAGCGTGCCCACGCCGGAGCCCAGCGTGTTGGCCGTGGCCTGGAACGTGACCGTCGCGGTCTCGTCCGGTGCGACTACGTAGTGGCTCGAGGTCAGCACCATGTTGGGCGGCGCCGCCGCGTTGGTGAGCGGCGTGATCACGTCGCACATTCCCTCGATCTTGACGTTGTCGACGTAGAACAGTTTGTCGTTGTCGTCGGCAGTCCGGAAGCGGAGTTGTGCCGCCGCGACTCGGAACTGTGGCCGGGATCACGCTGCGAGTAGGTGGCGTAGACGTCGTGCTGTCGCACCCGAGAACACGGCTTGTTGCGACCCAGTTGGTTCCGCTGTCGGTACATCGAGGTACACCGTGCCGCCGGTGAGGTCGTCGCTTGCGTCGCCAATCGAAGCTCAGCGTCGGCGGTGCCCGTCGCACACGGCAGAGGTTCATCGGGCGGCGGATCGAGCGCCCGTCGCTTGCCCTTGACGTAGAGCACGTTACGCGTGCCGGGCTGGTCGTTGTCGTTCGTGATCTCGATGTTGCCGCCGGTCGGCGCCGTTGCCGTCGCCGATCTCGACCCAGGTGTCGTTGCCCAGTTCGTGATGCCGTCGGTGTTGGTGTACGACTGGGCGGTGAACTGATCGAGGTACTGCACGAACGTGCGAGCTCCGGAGATCTTCGCGCTGTTCGGCACGTAGGTCACCCCGGCCGGCAACGTGTCGGCGATCTGCAGGTCGGTCAACGGAGTGCCGCCGATGTTCTTGACGTCGACGTTGTAGGTGATCGTGCTGCCCTGCAGGACATTCGAGCCGCTGCGCCGGCGTTGCGCTCTTGGTGATCGTGGCGAGTTCGACGTTGTGCGTGACCGCGTTGCTCGTGACCGTGGTGACCTGGCGCGAACTGGCGGTCGCGGTGTTGCTGAGCGCCGTGCGTGGTCCCGTCGACGGTGACCTGGAACGTCACCGTGGCGGTCTCGCCGGCATTCAGCGCGTAGCTCTGGGTTGGCGGGGCGACCAGGGTCGGCGGCGCGCTCACCGGCGTGTTCGGGGCAACAACCCCGCACGATGCCTCGATCTGCACGTTGTCGAAGTAGGACTCGTTGTCGTAGCTGCCGTTGGTGACTGAAGCGGATCTGGCTCGCCGGCGAGAATTGCTGCCGACTGCGGCTGGGGTGGTCGTGTACGTCGCATACGACGTTGTCTCGTTGCCGGAGAACGACGTGAGTAGTTGTCCACGTCGTGCCGTTGCCCACCTCGACGGACAGCGTGCCGGACAGGTCTTCGTTCTGCCTCCAGTCGAAGCTCAGCGTGGCCGTCCCGGTCGCACACGCGCTGAGGCTGTACGAACGGGCGATCGAGTCGTTCGACTTCATGAGTTGGAGCACGAACTGGCGCCCGTCGGTGGTATTGCCGTCATCTGTGAACTTGATGTCACCGTTCGTGGGGCTCGTGTTCGTCGCCGGTCTCGACCCAGTTCGACGTCCAGTTCGTCGTTCCGTTGTTGTTGGTGTACAGTTGCTCGGCGTTGAACTCGTCGCGGTACTGGAAGTACGTGCGCGCGCCGGTGATCGTCGCGCTGTTCGGCACGTACGTCGTACCGGCCGGCACCAGGTCGGCGACCGTGAGCCCCGTCAGCACCTCGCCGGCGGTGCTCGTGTTCGTGACGCCACGTGTAGGTGATCGACGTCGCCCTTGCGGACGGTCGATCCGCTGGCCGGGGATGGCGCTCTTCACCACGGTCATTCCCGCCGCCGCGTGGACGGGCGAATGCTCGCTGACCAGCGGCAGCGCCACGAGCTGCGCACCGACCAGCGCGAGGCCGATCAACGCTCGCGTCGACGTCCGGACGCGGCGCAACGACCGCCTGCCACCTTGGCTCGGGGCGGCGCCGGAGGGCGTCGTGTCGCGACGATTGTCGGTGTGGGATGCGGGGCGCGGTCTGGTGATGCATGTCCTGGAATCGCTTTCCGAATGGCGGATGGGCGCGGGTGACGCGGATGTTCGACCAGAGGGTTTTCGGTCGATTCGGACCGGAACTTGAGGGGAAGCGGCCGATTCGTGCGCCTCGGTTCGGATCTCCACCCACCGCCGTCACGGCGAGCGGCCGGAACACGACCCGCCAGCTATCGTCCGATCGAGTGGCAGCACGGGTCGAGCGATGACGAGAAAGCACCGCGTCGACGAACGCCCCGTCATCGTCGTTTCGTGTCGTCGCGGGCGCTGCCGCGTGCCTCTCGGGTACCTCGCCGACCGGGAACACCGTCGCCGATTCGATCGTCACGTTCATCGCCGTTGCGTGCGTGGTGTGGAGCGCAGCGACCGCTCCATGGTGGGCGTTGACCGTCACGGCGGCCGTCGCGACGGCGATGGCGGGGGCGACCGGACCGCTGGTCGTGGGCATCGCGGCAACCGCCGGCGCGCTCTGGATCGGCCTCCAGCGACGCGACCTCGCACTCGCGCGAGCGGTGATCGCGGCGCTGACGTGCAATGTGCTGGTCCGCTCGCAGGTCGACGCCGTCGCCTGGCTCGGCACGACCGTCGGGGTGGGGTGCGGGCTGCTCCTCGTGATCGTCGGCCTCCGCCGTCGAGGTCGCCGGACCGTACGTCGGGCCTGGATCGCGGCGGCCGCCACGGCTGCGTTCGTGGTCCTCGCAACCGCCGGCGCCGCCGTCGCCGGCGCAAGGGCCGCCGACGACCTGCGCAACGGGAACATCACCGCACTCGACGCCGTGTCGAAGCTGAGCGACGGCGAGTACCAGAGCGCAGCCGACGGCTTCTCCGAGGCCGCTGCGTTGTTCGAGTCGGCCGGCTCCCGGCTCGGCGCGCCCTGGGCCCGCCCGGCAATGCTCGTCCCCGCCGTCGCCCAGAACCGCACGGCGGCGCTCGATCTCGCAACCGCGGCGGCCGACGCCGCGACGGCGATCGCCGGTGCGGCAACGATCATCGATCTCGATCAGCTCACCCTGCGCAACGGACGCGTCGACATCGACGCCATCGCGCTGCTCGCGGGACCGCTCGGCGAGGTCGGCTCCGCGGTCGATTCGCTGTCCAGCACGCTCACCGAGATCGACTCACCCTGGCTCCTGGCGCCACTGCATCGTCGGCTCACCGACCTCGACGCCGACCTCGACGACTATCGGCCGCAGCTCACCAACGTGGTCGAAGCGGTCGAGCGCCTGCCCGCGCTGTTGGGCGGCGACGGCCCGCGCCGGTATCTCGTGGCCTTCACCACCCCGGCGGAGACCCGCGGCCTCGGCGGGTTCATGGGCAACTGGACCGAACTGGAAGCCGACGATGGCGCCGTTCGAGTGGCCGAGTCCGGCCGCACCCTCGATCTGAACATCGGCGGTGACACGCCCCGCGTGATCAGCGGGCCCGCCGACTGGTTGGCGATGTGGGGTCGGTACGGCTTCGACAGCGGCCCGAGGGGCACGACCGGGCCGGTGCCATGGTCGGATGTGACCGTGTCACCCCAGTTCCCGTCGACCGGGCAGGTGATGGCCGAGCTGTACCCCCAGAGCGGTGGACGCGACGTCGACGGCGTGTTCGCGCTCGATCCGTATGCGATCGAGGCGCTGCTGGGGTTCGCGGGCCCGATCACCATCGACGGGAGCGACACCACGCTCACGGCGGACAACGTGGTCGACTTCCTGCTCGTCGACCAGTACCAACTGGAGAACGATGACCGCATCGACCTTCTCGCCGAGGTGTCGGAGCGGACGATCGGCGTGCTGCTCGCCGGGTCGCTGCCGGGGCCGGTGCAGGTCGCCGACGCGCTCGGGCCACTGGTCGACGAGGGCCGGATCGTCGGATGGGCAGCCGACCCCGACGAGCAGCGGTACTTCGGCGACCTCGGACTCACCGGCGCACTGCCGAGCGTCGCCGAGAGCGACGGCGTGGCCGTCGTGTTCAACAACGCCGGGGCCAACAAGATCGACGTGTACCTGCAGCGAGAAGTGACCTACGACGCCACGGTCGACCTCGCAACGGGAGCGACGACGGCGACGGCGACGGTCACACTCACCAACACCGCGCCCTCCACCGGCCTGCCCGACAGCGTGCTCGGCAACTACACCGGCGATCCACCGGGGACGAATCGTGTCCTGGTGTCGTTCTATTCGGCGCTACCGGTCGCGTCGGCGTCGGTGGAGCGACCCGACGGGAGCACCGCCGACATCCAGGTGAACGTCGGAACCGAGGCCGGCTGGACGACCGGGTCGACACTCCTGGTCGTTCCGTCGGGCGAGTCGGTCACCCTGACGTATCACCTCGCGGGCACGCTGCAACTCGACCAGGCGTACTCGCTGGCCGTGCGTCCCCAGCCGATGGTGATCGACGAACAGCTGCGGGTGTCGGTCGTCGACACCGACGGCGAGCAGCTCGCCTCCTTCGAGGGTCCGTCGACCCGACCACAGGTGCTCGGCGGGTCGAAGTGACCTCCACGCGCCGACGAGTCATCCCGCGTCGTCGCCGAGGAACTCGTGCATGGTCACGTGGTCGATCGCGCTGACGCCGCCGCGGGTGAGCACCGCTCGCACGGTGAGCCCGACGATCTTCAGGTCGACTCGTGGTGAGGCGTTGGCGACGTACCAGACGTCGTAGGCGAGCTTGGTGGGCCAGTCGAGGGCGTTGCGGCCGTGCACCTGGGCCCAGCCGGTGATCCCGGGAATGGCATCGAGGCGGCGACGCTGCTGCGCGCTGTAGCGCTCGACGTAAGCGAGCGGCAGCGGACGCGGACCGATCAGGCTCATGTCGCCACGCACCACATTCCACAGCTGTGGGAGTTCGTCGAGGCTGCTCGCCCGCAGGAGTCGACCGAACCCGGTGAGGCGCTCGTCGTCGGGCAGCAGCTCGCCGTCGGCGGCGCGGGCGTCGGTCATGCTGCGGAACTTGAGGATCTCGATCGGACGGCCGCCACACCCGGCGCGGGTCTGGTGGAACAGCACCGGAGCACCGAGGCGCCATCGCACGGCGATCGCTGTGCCCGCGACGATCGGGGCGGCGACGCCCAGCACGGTTGCCGCGACGGCCACATCGATGGCCCGCCTCACCGGTGAGCGCAGCCAGCGCGACGCGGTCATGACGCCGTTCTCTGAGCTCGGCCGATGACCTCGGCGTACAGCGCGAGGTGGGCCGCAACGACGTCGTCGAGTGTCCAGGCGGAACGCTCGCGCCGGGCGGTGGCCGACATCTCGGCGAGCAGGTCCGGCGCCATCGCCAGTTCGGCAAGCGCCGATCCGAGCGCCTGCGCGTCGCGAGGCGGGACGACCCTGCCGACGGCGGTGTTCACCAACTCCGGCACCCGGCCCACCGCAGTGGCGACGACGGGGAGGCCGAGGGCGAGCGCTTCGGCGACCACGATCGGCTGGCCCTCGTAGTCGCTGGCCACCGCGAGGATGTCGGCCCGCGCGATCTCGACGAGCACATCCTCCGTCGCCGGCTCGAACGAGGCGACCTCGGCCAGGCCCAGTGTGCGGGCGAGTTCTACGTGGGCGTCGAGGTTGGGGCCCTCGCCGATGGTGACCAACCGGATCGGTGCGCCGGCATCGCGGGCCAACCGCACGGCGTGCAGCAGGTTCGGGTAGTTCTTGGCGTCGCGATGGCTGGCCACCGTCACCACCGTCACCACTGTCACGGTGCTGTCGCAGCGTCGTCGCGGGCCGGCACCGCCGGCTGCGGCGAGCGCTGCCTCGATTCGGGCGGTGTCGATGCCGTGCGGCACGACCACCGCTCGCTGTCCGATTCGGGCGGGCAACGACTCGGCGACCGTCGACGACACCACGATCGTGGCGGCGTCGAACCGAGCGGTGGCCCGCCACACGGCGCGTGTCGCGGGGCGCAACGACCGCCACGGGGTGTGCGAGGTGGTCACGGTCCGTCGGCCGCGTGTGGCGAGTCGAACGAGCACCGAGGGCAGCGGGCCGTGGACGTGCACGATGTCGTAGGTCGGGTCGCCGGCCAGACGTGCCAGCCGGCGGGCGGCTCCGACACCGATCAGATCCGTGCCGTCGAGTCGGTGAAGCACGATGCCCGCGTCGGTGACGACGTGGGCGAGCCGGTCGCGTTCGGAGTTGACCACGGCGACCTCGACGTCGACGCCTGCCGCGTCGAGCCCGACCGCCAGGTCGGTGACAACCCGTTCGATGCCGCCCAGGTCGAGGCCCTTGGTGACGAGGAGCACCCGCGGCTGCTTCACGGACGTCGGGCGATGCACAGTCGACAGTGTTGCATCCGCCACGCTTGCGCTCCTGATGAAGACCGCGCATCTCACGCTCCCCAGGTCGAACGCCCATCGTTTGGTATCGTGCGACCGAATTCAGAGGAAGGTCTGGGACATGAAGCGCGTAGCTCTCATCTTGACGGTCGCCGTGACCACGCTGCTCGGCGCCTTCGCGCTCGGTCCTGCAGGCATCGTCGGGGCCTACGGCGAGTCGAGCACGATCACCACCGACAAGCCGACCGTTCCACCGGGAGGCACGTTCATCGCCACGGTCTCGGATTGCCTGCCGGGCGAAACCGTGATCTTCCACTTCCAGGGCCAGACCGCCACGGCCACCTGCGATTCGACCACCCTGGGGTCGAGCACACCATTCCCCGCGCCGACGACCCCGGGCGTCTACCAAGTGTGCGCCGACCTCACCGGCATCGGCGCCACCGTCCCGGCAGGGGTCACACGGCCACAGACGATCTGCACGACGATCGAAGTGCTGACCAGCGACATCCCCACCACGACGACTCCTACCGGAGGGATCGCGACCACCGGTTCCAGCGGGGTCGGGCCCCTCACCACCGGCGGCATCGTGCTGCTGTGCGCCGGCGCGCTGTTGCTGCTCGTCTCGCGGATGCGCCGCAGTCGCGCCGCCCTCGCCTCCTGAGCACAGCCGCCTCCGCCGCGCCAGCCGCCTCCACCCACTTCATTCCGGAATAGCTCCCGGATTCCGGAACTCAGCCCGGAATGAACCAGCGCAGAGCGCAACCACCCCGCCACGACGTCCCCGTGCACAGCCCGGATCGGGGGTAGTGTCGACCGCTGTGCGAGGTCGATCGACGCCGTGGAGGCCCCCGTGTCAGAGGCTCCAGTGTCGTTGACCGCCACACTCCGTCGGCACCTGCCGATCGTGCACTTCGCTGTCGATTCGATGCTGTGGGTGGTCGCCATCCCACTTGGGGTGTTCCTGCGCTACGACTTCGACTGGAATCGCATCTGGTTGTCGGAAGTGGCACTCGCCGTCGCCGCTGCCGTCATGCTCCAGGGTGCCTTCGGGCTGGCCACGGGGCTGTACCGGCGACGGTGGCGCTACGGCAGTTTCGACGAGGTCCGCATGGTCGCGCTCACCGCGCTGTCGGTCGGTGTCGCCCTGACCGTGGCGTGGTGGAACGGCGGCGGCGCCACCGACCGCGTGGTCCCACGGTCGGTGCCGATCGTGGCGACGGGCATCTCGCTGCTCGGGCAGGTGGCGATGCGATCGATGTGGCGGCTCTACGCCGAGCACCGGGCGCGGCCCGAAGGTGATCACCTCGAGCGCCTCTTGATCGTGGGCGCCGGCGAGGGCGCCGAGCAGGTCCTACGAACGCTGCGCACGTCCGACTCACCGTTCGTACCCGTCGCCATGGTCGACGACGACCCCGCCAAGCGCAACCTGTCGATGCACGGGGTTCGCGTCGAAGGCCGCGTCAACGACGTCGTCGCGGTGGCGACCAGCCGCAACGCCGATGCCGCGCTGATCGCGACTCCGGGCGCCGACAGCAGCTTCTACCGGCGGGTCAACACCCTGCTCGACGGCACCGGCCTGCGGCTCCTGGTGCTGCCGCCGGTGGAGAAACTGCTCGGCGGCGTAGCCGTCGACGACATCCGTCCGGTCAATGAAACCGACCTGCTCGGTCGACGGCCCGCCGACATCGACCCCGTCGCCGTGTCGGAGTACATCACCGGCCGTCGGGTGCTGGTCACCGGAGCCGGCGGATCGATCGGGTCCGAGATCTGTCGCCAACTGTCGCGGTTCGAACCGTCGGCACTCCTGATGCTCGACCGCGACGAGAGCGGCCTGCACGGAACGCAACTGTCGATCGAGGGTCGGGCGATGCTCGACGACCCGTGTCTGCTGCTCGCCGACATCCGCGACGCCGACCGGATCGACGAGATCTTCGCCGAGCATCGACCCGATGTCGTCTTCCACGCGGCTGCCCTCAAGCACCTCCCGCTGTTGGAGATGCACCCGAGCGAGGGGTGGAAGACCAACGTCACCGGCACGCTGGCGTTGCTCGATGCCGCGCGTCGTCACGGCGTCGACCGGTTCGTGAACGTCAGCACCGACAAGGCCGCCGATCCGACGAGCGTGCTCGGCTGGACGAAGCGGATCACCGAACGGTTGACCGCCGACGCCTCGCAGGAAGGACCGACCGAGTGCGTGTCGGTGCGATTCGGCAACGTGCTCGGTTCGAACGGTTCGGTGTTGAAGGCGTTCGAGGTGCAGGCCGCCCGGGGCGGGCCGATCACCGTGACCGACCCCGATGTCACCCGCTACTTCATGACCATCGAGGAGGCGTCACGGCTCACCATCTACGCCGGCGCCATCGGCGAGCCGGGCGAGGTGCTGATCCTCGACATGGGCGAACCCGTGAAGATCGTCGACGTGGCCGAACGGTTCGCCCACCAGCACGACCCGCCGCTCGAGATCGAGTTCACGGGTCTGCGCCCCAACGAGAAGCTGCACGAGGACTTGATCTCGGCCGACGAACGCGGCGACCGGCGGGTTCACGAACTGATCACCCACGTGAACGTCACCCCACTCGAACCGCTGGCTGTGATGCGCAGCGGCGATGTGCCGTCGTCCGACGAAATGCGTGCGATCGCGCTGCTGGGCCTGGACGCCACCGTCGACGCGTGACTTCGGCCCCCGCACGGATCCATCTCAGTTCGCCCGACGTCGGCGACGCCGAGCGCGCCGCGTTGTTGCGGGCCTTCGACTCCGGATGGGTGGCCCCGGTCGGTCCCGAGCTCGACGCCTTCGAAGCGGAGATCGCGGTGTGGACCGGCTGGGACGGAGCGGTGGCGTTGGCCAGCGGGACCGGCGCCCTGCACCTGGCGCTGCTCACGCTCGGTGTCGGCGCGGGTGACGACGTGCTGGTGTCGTCGTTCACGTTCGCGGCGACGGCGAACGCCGTGCGGTACACCGGCGCCCGTCCCGTGTTCATCGACAGCGAAGCGTCGACGTGGAACATGAGCCCGGCGCTGCTCGCCGACGAACTGGAGGCCCGGGCCGAAGCGGGTGCGTTGCCGAAGGCGATCGTCGTGGTCGATCTGTACGGTCAGTGCGCCGACTACGACGAGATCATGCCGCTGTGCGAACGACACGGCGTGGCCCTCGTCGAGGACGCCGCCGAGGCGATGCTGTCGACCTACAAGGGTCGGCCGGCCGGCACGCTCGGCACGTCGGGCATCTACTCGTTCAACGGCAACAAGATCATGACCACCTCGGGTGGCGGCGCCTTCGTGTCACCCGACGCCGCCACCGCCGACCGGGTCCGCTACCTGGCCACCCAGGCCCGCCAACCCGCCGTGCACTACGAACACACCGAAGTCGGCTTCAACTACCGGCTGAGCAACCTGCTCGCCGCCCTGGGCCGCGCCCAGCTCGAACGGCTGCCCGCGATGTCGCAACGCCGCCGCGCGATCAACGGCTTCTACCGGGCCGAACTCGGCGATCTCGACAGCCTGTCGTTCATGCCGATCGCTCCCTGGGACGGCTGGAACGGCTGGCTGACCTGCGTGGTGTTCGACGATGCGGCCGTGCGCGACGCGATCCAGCAGGCACTCGCCGCGGCCGACATCGAGAGCCGACCGTTGTGGAAGCCGATGCACCTGCAACCGGCGTTCGCCGGCGCCCCGGCCCGCGTCGACGGTACGAGCGAGCGGCTCTTCTCGAATGGGCTCTGTCTGCCGAGCGGCAGCGCGCTCAGCGACGGCGACCTCGAACGGATCGTCGCCACCTTCCGCTCGATCTGACGGTCACCCCGCCAGCAACGCCCGCACGTGTTGCGCGGCGTCCGCACGGCTTGCGGCCACCTCGACGCGCCCCTCGGCCACGAGGCGCTCGACAGCGAGAAACCAGTCCGACGACGGCTGTCGCGAAGCGAAGCGGGCAAGCAGCCTGGCCGGGTTCGTGGGATCGTGGATCGCATCGTGCCCGGCGCCGTCGGATCCGTCGGCGCCGTGATCATCGGTGGCGGCATCGTCCGAGTCGTGCTGGCAGTCGTCGATCGCGACGAGGCCTGCCAGGCGGTAGTCGGCCCACATCGTGCGACGATCGACCTCGTGGACCATCGCGGTGAGCGGCGGCGGGACGCGCACCGTGTCGGCGTCGACCACCACGCTCCACGTCGGCAGCTCGACGATGCCATCGCTGCGAAGTGCAGGATCCGCGGTGAGCGCTGGCGGGGTCGCCTCGACGAGCACCGCGCGGGCGTCGGCGACGAACGTGCGGAGCCCACACCAGACGCCGTCGTGGTCCTGGCTGGCGAGCACGCCACCGAGCACACCGTCGAGCGCGGCCACGACGTCGCCGGCGTGGCGTGATCGTGCGAGCAACCTCGACCCGTAGCGCAGTTGCGGCACAGATCTCGGCCCGCGACCGGTCCGCTCGGACTCGAGACGCACCGAGAAGCAGCCGACGATCGGCAACCCGTTGGCGTCGCGCACGTCGGGTTCGTGCCACGCGGCGAAGACGTCACGAAGGGTGCGCGCCGTGTCGTCGGTGCCGGCGCGCACACCCACGATCTGGGTCCCGACTCGCAGGACCACGGTGTCCGCCCACACGGAGCGGTCGGTCGGCGTGCCTCAAGGGTCGGGGGGTGCGATGAGCATCGGCGTACCGTCGGATGCTCGTTGCGGCTCCGGCTCGAGCGCGAAGCTCGCCGGTGCCGCACTGCCGACGAGGACGCCGGCCGCGGCGAGGGCGTCGAGGGCACCGGCGACCGGTTCGGTCAGCACCGAGGCCGGAACGGCGAAGTACTCGGCGAGTTCCTCCGGCATCGATGCGACCGTCGTTTCGCCGTCGCACAACAGCCAGACCGCGGCAGCCACCGAGTTGAGGCGGTGCACCATCGCGGCGCTCTCGTGGAACAGCACGGCTTCGCCGTCGAACACGGAGGTCTCGACCCCGTCGACGCCGAGCGGGGTGGCGTCGGGGGCGAAGCCCGGTTCGGTCACGGCGACAGCATGCCCGGTGACACCAACGCCGGCAACGTCGCCAACGCCGTCGACGCGGTGGTGGCGAGTAGCGTCACGACGGTGACGACCCCGGTGACCGCCATCGATGCGAACGCGACTCGCAGTGAGCGGCTCATCATCGTCGGGGCCGGTGGATTCGGACGCGAGGTGCTCGACATCGTCGAAGCGATCAACGCGGCGGGCGCGTCGATCGAGCTCATCGGCTGCCTCGACGACAGCGACACCACGGTCCACCTCCTCGAGCGCCGAAACGTGGCCCACCTCGGCGACATCGAGAATTTCACCAGGGGTCAGACCCCTGGTGAAATTCGCTACGTGATCGGCATCGGGGCGGGCGCTGTCCGGCGGCGGCTCGATCAACAACTCGGCGCGGCGGGCCTCGTCCCCGCGACGTTGATCCACCCGATGGCGACCGTCGGTGGCGACAATCGGATCGCCGACGGGTGCATCCTCGCCGCCGGGGCGAGAGTGACCACCAACATCACCCTGGGACGCCACACGCAGCTCCACGTGAACGCCACGGTCGGCCACGACGCGATCCTCGGCGACTTCGTCAGCGTGTATCCGGGCGCAACGGTCAGCGGCAACGTCCACCTGGCCGACGGCGTCACGATCGGTACCGGCGCCAACGTGCTGCCGGGCGTGACGATCGGCGCCGGCACGATGGTGGGCGCCGGCGCGGTCGTGGCCGCCGATGTCGGCGCCGGCCTCACGGTCGCCGGAGTTCCCGCCCGACCGACGTCGCGATCAGCACGCAGTCCGGGCGGCCCCACCGAGGAGTCGACATGAACGCGCACCAGGCGATCGAACGGATCCAGAACCGCACGGCGCGCATCGTGGTCGTCGGCCAGGGCTACGTGGGGCTACCGGTGGCGATGCGTGCGGTCGACGTCGGCTTCGGTGTCATCGGCTTCGACGCCTCGATCGACCGGGTGAAGTCGCTGGAGGCCGGCGACAGCTACGTCGGTGACATCTCCGACGACGAGCTGCGTGCGGCGCTCGACGCCGGCTACCGGCCCACCGCCGACGGTGACGACGTCGAGGGCTTCGACATCGCGGTCATCAGCGTGCCGACGCCGCTGCGCGACGGCCTGCCGGACCTGTCCTTCATCGAGCAGGCCGGCCACGACCTCGCCCGGTTCCTACGACCGGGATGTTGCGTGATCCTCGAGAGCACCACCTATCCCGGCACGACAACCGAGCTGCTCGGCCCGATCCTGTCGGAAGGGTCGGGATTGGCCGACAACCAGTTCTTCATCGGCTACTCGCCGGAACGAATCGATCCGGGCAACGCCAGCCACGGCCTGGTCAACACCCCCAAAGTGGTCAGCGGGTCGACCCCCGAGGCGCTCGCCGTGGTCGACGCGTTCTT
This sequence comes from Ilumatobacteraceae bacterium, assembly GCA_963774765.1. GTDB lineage: Bacteria > Actinomycetota > Acidimicrobiia > Acidimicrobiales > Ilumatobacteraceae > Sva-07. The sequence goes on along the minus strand of CAVZGP010000011.1, from coordinate 423,634 downwards.
CTCGGCCCTCGTCGACACGACCGTGCCCGTCGGGTCGTGCGCCGAGGCCGAACTTGTCAAGCTGCTCGAGAACACGTTCCGCCACGTCAACATCGCGCTGGTCAACGAGTTGGCGATGTTCGCCCGCGACCTCGACGTCGACGTGTGGCGCGCCATCGACGCTGCGGCCACCAAGCCGTTCGGCTACATGAAGTTCACACCTGGCCCCGGCGTCGGGGGACACTGCCTGCCGATCGATCCCAGCTATCTGGCATGGCGGGTCAAGCAGCACCTGGGCCACACGTTCCGCTTCGTCGAGTTGGCCAACGACGTCAACGAGCACATGCCCGACTACGTCCACGATCGGGTGACGGCGATGCTCAACCGCGAGCGCAAGGCGGTCAACGGCAGCCGCGTGTTGCTGCTCGGCCTCGCTTACAAGCGCGCAACGAGCGATTGGCGAGAGAGCCCGTCGGTGCAGGTCGCCGATCGCCTCCGGGCGTCGGGCGCCGACATCAGGTTCTGCGACCCGTACATCGCCGATGTCAACGTCCGGCACATCAACGATCCGCTGGTCGAGTTCTCCCCCGACGAACTCGCTGCCGCCGACCTGGTCGTCGTGTTGGTCGACCATCCCGAGTTCGACCCCGCGACGATCGCCGCCCACAGTCGGCTGGTGTTCGACGCGAAAAACCTGCTCGCGGGCCACGACTTCGTCGGCGAACTCCTCTGAGGTGAGCGAGCAGACCGACCACGATCGGATTCCGATCCTGTACCTGCTGACCGACGAGATCTCGTCGGTGCTCGTGCGAGGCCAACTCGGCCACCTGATCGGACACGGCTTCGACGTCACCGCGGGCACTCGGCGCGCCCGTCCGGACACTCCGCCCGAGCCCTGCAAGTGGGACGACGGGGTGAACGTCGAGCACCTCCCCTTCGTTCGCGAACCATCCCCGATCGCAGATCTGCGTGCGCTGTGGGCGACCATCCGTCTGATCCGGCGGGTGCGCCCCACGATCGTGAACGCGTCCACCCCGAAGGCGGGCCTGCTCGGGATGCTGGCCGCCTGGCTGTGCCGGGTGCCGGTGCGGGTGTACGTGGTGCGGGGATTTCGCTTCGAGACCACGGTCGGTTGGCGCCGACGGTTGTTCCGCTCGTTGGAGAAGATCGCGATGCGATGCGCGAACCACGTCGTTTTCAACTCGCCGAGTCTGATGGACGTTGCGGCAAGTGAGGTACTCCTGCCACCGGGACGCGGTGAGGTGATCGGTGCCGGGTCCGGTAACGGCGTCGACCTCGAGCGGTTCAGCGACGAGCACCTTCCGACCCGTGACGAGGCGCGACGCCAGCTCGGTCTCCCCTCCGACGTACCCGTCGTCGGCTTCGTCGGGCGGTTCACTCGCGACAAGGGCATCGAGGATCTGGTCGCTGTGTTCGACACCCGTCTCCGCACCGCCGACGTGCGACTGCTGTTGGTGGGCCAGTTCGAAGCCGGCGACCCGGTGAACCCGGCGACCCGCCACCTCATCGAGGCCGACGATCGGATCGTCGTCGTCGCCTGGCTCGATCACACCGGCGTGGCCTACCGGGCGATGGACCTGCTCGCATTCCCCTCGTACCGCGAGGGCCTGCCGAACGCTCCGCTCGAGGCGCAGGCGTGCCAGGTGCCGGTGGTGGCCTACGCGGCCACTGGCACGGTCGACGCGGTCCACGACGGGATCGGCGGCGTCGTGGTGCCACTCGGAGGCGCCGTCGAACTCGCGGACGCGTTGTGCGAGTTGATCGCCGACGAGCCGCGCCGCGGCGCGCTCGGTGCTGCCGCACAGCCGTGGGTCCGTGACCGGTTCGAGCCGCTGGCGCTGTGGGATGAACTCGTCGCTCGATATCGCTGCTGGACGTGACAGACAGGGCGCGAGATGCCCGCATGCCGCAGGGGCTCGCGGCTACGTTCTTGACCCGGCCGACGTCTGCACGAGGAGGCGCCTGAGTGGATCGACGTGAAGCCATGAAGAAGATCGCCGTCGGCGGCGCCACCGTCGTCGGGGCTTCCGCGGTGGTCTCCAGCCCGGCGTTCGCCCATGCCGGGCCGACGATCGTCAGTCCGGGCACGTTGTCGGCCTCGATCAATGTCGACAACAACCGGAGACGGAGGATCACGTTGTCGCTGGCGGGGGCCACCGTGACGTGTCCGACGTCGGCGTCTGGCGGCACTGTCGGCGGGCCAACGTTCTCCTCCGCGCTGACCGAGACGACGAGCATCGGGCTGCAAGGGCGTTCCGGCACTGGGGGCTCGTGGGTCGCGCTGCCCACCAACGTCTCCGGAGCGGTGTTCCAGATCCGCAAGTCGACGGCGGGTTCCCCAGCCGGGGCGGTGGTGTCGGCCGTCGTGACCATCACCTTCACGTGCACGTACGACAACCGGCCCCCGACGCCACCGGTGGTGCGTTCCACGAGCTACACGCAGACGATCACCCTGAACTTCTGAGCGCGTTCGCCGATCAGGGACAGGCGGTGCCGACGGAGATCGACGTCGGCGTCGTGGGCCACGCGGTGAAGATGCCGACGGGCCCGTACGTGATTGCCCACGACTTGCAGACGTCGGCGTTCTGGCCCTGGTAGCTGCACCGGTAGCGCACCCGGTACGTGATCGTGGCGGCGGCGGTACCGAAGCCGGTTCGGGTGAAGCGGACGACGAGCGGCGGTCCGACGGTGGGAGACACCTGGGTGACCGACACGGGCCCGGTGACCGACGTGCTGTAGGCGGTGTTCGGAGCGCTCGCACCGTGGATGGCGCTGGCGGGGCACGTCGGCAGTCCGGGACTCAGCGTCACGGTGAGTTCCGCGCTCAGGAACCCACTGAGCGCGGCGCTGATCGTGGGGTTCGCCGGCGGCGTCGGTGCCGTGTAGGCGAATGCGGGTGACGAGACCACGACGGAGGCGGTCGCCACGGTGGCGGTGCCGGCTGCCAGCTTCTTCAGCGCGTCGCGACGGTCCACGGTAGGCCCTCCTTCGCCCGCGCACGCTACCCGCCACGTCCTGCTGCCACAGGGACCACGCGTCCTGTCGTTCCCGTCTGCCTCGCGGGTGGGCGTCCGTCGTCAACGCGACCGGATGCGGCTGCCGGCGATCCCGGCGAGGTAGCGGATCCGATCACCCGGCCCGAGCCCCAGCATCGTGCTGCGGGCATCGGCCGACCAGCCTCGGGTGTGCGCCGACGCGGCGTACTCGAGCGCCCGACGGGCAGTCGGAGTCGGTTCGACCAGTTCAGCCCACCCGAACGATTCGTGCTCGATCTCCAACGCGTCGCGCAGACGCAGCAGGGCACGGGCGATCACGATTTCGCCATCACCGGCCCACTGCGCCGCGGTGCGCCAGTCGGCGTTGGTGACGAACAACTGTTGGGCGACATCGCGCAGGAGCCGGAGCCCTGGGCCACGCGACAGTTCGACGGCGTAGCAGGAGATCAGCAGGCGCCCGGTCGGTCCGAAAGCGAACATCTCGTGACCGCCGAGGTCGACGACGGCCCGGTCGCTGCGGAGGCGAGCGTGGTCGAGTGTCCAGCCGAAGTACCCGGTGGCCACGCATCCGTGCAGGTCGAGTTCGACGCCATCGTGCTGGCGCAACTCGACGGCGCGAGCGAAGCGGCGCTCCCAGCGGGCCCCGAGCGGGGTGCCCTCGCGTTGGAATCCTGCCGCCGTCAGCGCGTCGATGGCGGGGGCGATCTGCGCACGCGGCACGACGATGTCGGCGTCGAAGAAGGTCCGCTCGGCGGGGTCGGCGTAGTCGAGATGGGCGCTCGCCATCCCCTTGAAGAGGTACGGATCGATCCCGGCGTGGCGGAGCGCCGCGACGGCGACGACGCCGGTCGCCTCGGCCGCCAGCGAGCTGCGCAGCGCAGCAACGTGGGCGGTCTGCACCGCGTTGTCGAGCTCTGACCCGGCGGGTGGTTCGACGACGATGGCACCTGCGTCGAGAGCCAGGACGAGCAACCCGGTGATCCGCTCGTTCGACGCCCAGCGGACCAGATCGTCGAGTTCCGCCGGCCCGATCGGCGGGATCGACGCCTGCTCGATCCGACCGTCCGGGGAGATGGGAAGGCCACAGCCGAGCACCGTTTGCTGGGCGCGGCTGAGCGCACGACCGACCGGTGCGCCGGTCACGGCACTTCCCGATCGGGCCCGTCGGGTGGATCGAGGTCGAGTGATTCCACGAGGCCGATGGCCGCGATCAGGTCGGTGTAGTGCAGCTGATGGACGGGGACGCGCCGCACCAGGCGGTCGAGGCGGAGGAACATCGAGCGCTCGAGGTCGGTGGCGCCGAGCGTCTGGTTGGTCAGCTCGAACAGCGCCTGGGCCGGCCCGATGCGTTCCAGGCGTGGTGGTTCGGCCCGGTCGTCGCTGCGGCGCAACAGGACGACCGCGGCCAGTGGAGTGGCGCTGCCCAGGACCCCGTGCGCGCCCACGCGGTAGGGGTGGACGGGGGCGTCGACCCCGTCGAGCAGGTCGACCCCGATCGTGTCGGCGCCGCCGGCGCGCAACCCGATGGGGCGATGGAACTGCTGCACCACCAGGTCGTCGACCGCGACCACTTCGTCGGCGAGATAGCCGTGGCCCGCTCGGCTCATCGCCGCCGTGAACGTCGACTTTCCAGCACCGCTGTGGCCGACGAATGCCACGGCCCGACCCCCGATGTCGACGGCACCGCCGTGCAGCACCGTCATGCCATCGCGCGCTGCCACGCCGGCGGCGTACAGGTTGATGGCGATCAACGTGTCGTAGATGGCGACGCGGAGGTCGGAACCGTGGTAGCTGCGCCACCCATCCCACGCGACCGACCAGGTGGCGGCGTCGTGAGACACGGTCAGCAGCGGCGAGGAGATGGAGTGCGGAATCCCGTCGGCCGCTCGGAGGTCGACCAGGCACTCGTACAGCTCGGAGGCAGCGGGCTCGTCGGCGTGGACGTCGAAGCACGCGGAGAACGCCCGGTAGCGGCCGAGGTCACGCACCGGGCACCGCCGTCGCCGGGTCGCTGACGGTGACCAGACCGATGTCGACCATTCGCTCGAGATCGTCGGCGAGCACCTGGACGGACAACTCGGCCGGCATCGCCGACTCGGCGAGACGGGCGGCGACGTCGGTCAGCGTGCCTGGTTCATCGAGGGCGGCCCACGCCAGTGCGATCGGGCCGGTCAGTTCGAACGCTGCGGACTCGGCGGGAACACCCACTCGGTGGACCAGCACCCGATCCGCCGCGATCCGCCACATCACGCCGCGGGCGCGGGCGTAGGTCCGATCGTTCACGCCGGCGTCGGGGCGACCGACGCGAGGTACTGCTGCATCCACTCGACGGTGGCGACCAACCCGTCGTCGAGCGGCACCGGTTCGATCTGGGGGAACAGCGAGCGCAGGAGCGTGTTGTCGGCCTGGCTGTGCGGCACATCGCCGGGTCGGGTCTCGGTGTGCTCGCACGGCAGCGGCCCCAGTCCGGTGAGGTCGCCGATCCGTTCGATCACTTCGAGCAGGCTGGTCCGACTCCCGAAGGCCAGGTTGACCGGCGTGGTGCAGGTGACGCCGCGAGTGATTGCGTCGACGATCACGCCGGCGACCGTGCCGACGTAGGTGAAGTCGCGCGACTGAGTGCCGTCGCCGTGCACGGTGAGCGGTGCCCCGGTGAGCGCCGCGTACGTGAAGGCGGGGATCACTGCGGCGTACGAATGGCCGGGTGCCTGGCGCGGGCCGAACACGTTGAAGAACCGGAACGCCAACGTTCGCAGCCCGTAGCTGTGCTGCCAGGCCAGCGCGTACTGCTCGGTCGCCAGCTTGCTGACGGCGTACGGGCTCAGCGGTTGGGTGGCGAGGTCCTCGCGCTTGGGCAGCGTGGGGTTCGCGCCGTACACCGACGACGACGATGCGACGACCACGATCGGGTCGTCGAGGGTGCGGGCGGCTTCGAGCACCCGCAGCGTGCCGGTCGCATTGGCCTCGTGGCTGGCGACGGGGTCGATGATCGATCGGGGAACCGACGGCCGCGCGGCGAGGTGGATGATGGCGTCGGCGCCCGCGCATGCGTCGGCGAGTGCGTCGGGGTCGAGGATCGAGCCGACGACGAGGCGGAGGTCGATGCCATCGAGGTTCGCGCCGGACCCGGTCGAGAGATCGTCGAGGCCGACGACGTCGTGGCCGTCGACGTCGAGCTGCTGCGAGACGTGCGATCCGATGAAGCCGGCCGCACCGGTGACGAGAACCCGCATCGGCGCTCAGGCTACCGGTTGCGACATGCGCGGTCGGGTCGTTGCGGCGGGCCGCAATCCCCTGCGGAATACGTCCCGGAATGCGGAACCCATTCCGTACGGAACTGTCCGGCGGGCGACGAAGACGTCGGGCAGGGCCGCTCAGCGGGTGGCGCCGCGGTACTTGACCCGGGCGACGAGATCGCGGAGTTCGCCCTCGAGACGCAGTCCGCCGGCGGCTTTGGCGGCGAAGAAGTCGAAGTCGTCGCTGCGCTGGATCGGTGTGCGCCACAGCCGGTGGAGGTCGGTGGCCCCGGGTTCGTTCACGCGGCTGCGCGCGAGGGCGGCGGTGGTGAAGCGACGGCGCACCTCCGCTTCGGCAGCCTCGGAACCCGGCAGCGCTTTGGGATAGGCGAAGTGTGCGGGAGCGGTACCGATGTGGTCGCCGATCAGCTCGATCGACCGGTCGAGTTCGACCCCGACGTCGGCTGGGTCGGCGCGGTCGAGCAGGGCGTGGGTGTGCGTGTGCGATCCGATCGTGACGAGGCCGGTCGACGCAGCGTCGCGCAGGCCGGCCCAACTGGCGGGCGATGCACCCCAGGGGAAGCCTTCCCCGCTGTCGACGAAGTGTGTGGCGGCATAGAGAGTTGCGGCGATGCCGTACTCGACCAGAGCGGGCACGACCACGTCGCAGAAGTCGTCGGTTCCATCGTCGAAGGTCACCACGACGGCCCGCGTCGGTACGACGGAGCCGTCGCCCGTCCGGCCACCTGCGAGCATGGCGGCGGCGCTGTCGAGATCGATCACCGTGTGATGCGCGCGCAAGTGCTCGAGTTGCGATCGGAAGGCACCGACGTCGAGGTCGACCTCACTGCCCGAACCTCCGCCCACACGGTGGTAGATGAGCACGGTCACACCGTCGGCAGGCTTCATGACCCGGTCGCCAAGGGCCAGCACCTGCTTGACGATGGTCCGGGTGTTCACGGCGGCCAGTGTGGCACCAGGGCGAGTGGCCCGGACCACTTCTCGGGAATCCGTCTGAGCAGCCGCGAGTTGTTTGACGAATTGTGCCGATGTCCGGTCGACATCGTGAAGTCGGCATGTGCCCGAGGACGACTGCACGCGCGGCGTCCGCGAGACGTTGGCTCGGGTGTTCTCGTCGGTACGGGCTTCAGATCTCGGAGGTCGTGCCGATACAGCAATGTGCAGGAATCGTACGAGGGCGACGTCGGGGACTTCTTGAAGCTCGGGTTGCTTCGGTGGCTGGTCGCTCCGTCCCCGTATGGAGGCAGCCATCGACTCGGCGTGATCTGGATGCATGCCCTCGGTGAACAGCACGCGGTCGACGGCGAGCGCACGATGTATCTCGACCCGACGAGCGATGCCGGCCGAGATCTCCGTCCCCTCGATCCCGGTCTCTACGACCAGTTGCGGATGATGGCCACCACCTCCGGTCGCTCGGCGTCGGCGCGCGAAGCATGCGGTGTGCTGCCGAAGGACACCGTGTGCGTCGACCGATCGCCGATTTCCGACGACATCGCCCGCAACGATCGTGCCGCTCGACAGATCCATCGCGAGCGGTGCTTCCACGAGGCGGTGGTGGCCGTCACGCCCTGCTCGCTCGTGTTCCTCGACTCTGACAGCAGTCTCGGAGCGAGTTCCGATCCGGGTCTGCAGACTCCCGAGCAGCGGATCGACGACGCAGCCGATGACGTCTCGCTGGAGGAGATCGGACGGCTGCTCGAGCGGGGCCAGAGCGTGGTGACCCATCATCTCGCCGACTCTGCCGGCCCGGTGACGGATCAGGTCGAGGCGAGAATGACCGACATCTACAAACACCTCGGTGCGGAGCCGTTGGCTGCTGTACGCGGAGCACGTGGGGCCACGCGTCTGTTCACGGTGATCCCGCATCGCGAGCATCGGTCCGACCTCCAGGATCGGATCGGCGCGCTCCAGTTGTCACGCTGGGGCGACGAGTTCCGTGTGTACCGCTGGCGCCGCGAACTCCTCAGTGTCTGACCCTCGCGTGACCGCCATGGCGACGGTCATGCTTCAGATCGTCCGCGATGTGCCGATGAATTCGTGTGCACGAGAGATACAAGGACGACGTCGGGCAGTTCGTCAAGGTCGCGTTGATGCGCCGGCTCGTCGCGTCGGCGCCACTTGGTCAACGAGATCGACTCGGCGTGATCTGGTTCCAGGATCCGGGCGGTCATCGCCGCATCGATGGGGATCACCTCGCCTACCTCCACCCGTCCACCGACGTCGGCGACGAGCTGCGTTCACTCGATCCCGAGCTGTACGACCGGCTGTGGCTGATGGCAGCCCAGGCGGGCCGACCACTGTCGATCCGCGAGACGTGCCGCGAGTTGCCGAAGGATTCCTTGCGCTTCGACCAACCTCTGACGTTCGACGATCTGGCGCAAGATGATGCTGCCGCTCGGGCGGTCTGGCGGCAGCGGTGGTTCCACAAGGCGATGGTGGCGGTGTCTCAGTGTTCGCTCGTCTTCCTCGACTCGGACGACAGCATGGCCGGCGACGACACGCCGCATGCATCGAGCGGACTCGCCGACGCCGGCATCTCGATGGCCGAGGTCGCCCAGTTCCTCGCTCGCGGCCAGAGCGTGGTGACACATCAACTCGCGGAGCCGTCGCAGGCACAGCCCAACTCGATCACGGCACGATTGAACGACGTCCACAAGGCCGTGGGCGCTGAACCGACGCTCCTCGTGAGCAAAGCCGGCGACTGCACGCGACTGTTCGCCGTGATTCCGCACGATCGGCACCGATCGACCATGAACGACCGCATCAGTGCACTGCAACTCCCGAGTCGGCGCAGCGCGTTCCGCGTCTACCGCTGGCACCCCACGCTCGTCAGGGCGTGAGCGCCGGAGCCGGACCGGCCGAGATCGCTCATTGTGTGAGGTCACGTCGCGCACTTTCAAGCGTGGACACCTTTCGAGGGTCGCGGTCTCCTGATTGAACGTCGCTAGTTTGGACCCGTGCCGGCTCGCGTCCTCTGGGTGATCAAGGGGCTCGGACCAGGCGGGGCCGAGCGATTGCTGTGCGCCGCCGCTCGCGCTCACGACACTGAGCGCTTCCACATCGAGTGCGCCTTCGTCCTGCCGTGGAAGGACCATCTCGCCGAAGAACTCGAACAGGCCGGTGTGCACACGAATTGCATGAGCCGCACACGCTCCGACTGGCGTTGGCCGCTGCGTCTCGCCGCGCTGGTGCGTGACGGCGATTGGGACATCGTCCACGTTCACTCCCCGCTTCCGGGTTCGGTCGCCCGGGTCGCGACGCGCACGATGCGCGGAGCCGACCGACCAAAGTTGGTGAGCAGCGAGCACAACCGGTGGGCCACCCATCGAGGCCCGACCCGCTGGCTGAACTCGCTCACCAGCCGGTGGGATGCACGGTCGTTCGCGGTCACCGACGAGGTGCGAGCCTCGATGTCGGGCCCGGTCACGAAGCGAGCCGAAACCCTCCAGCACGGGATCGACGTCGACGCCGCTGCCAAGGCCTCCGCCGGCCGGACCGCCGTCCGCGAGGAACTCGGTCTCGACCCCGACGAGGTGGTCGTGGGCACGGTCGCCAACTTCCGCCCGCAGAAGGACTACCCCAACCTGCTCGAAGCGGCCCGCATCCTCGCCGACCGTGACGTGCCCGTGCGTTTCGTCGCCGTCGGCCAAGGCCCCCAGGAGGCCGAGATCACCAACCTGCGCAACCGTCTCGGCCTGGCCGATCGGGTGATCCTCACTGGCTTCCGTGACGACGCCCTGAGGGTGATGGGTGCCTGCGACATCTTCACCCTCGCCTCGCAGTGGGAAGGCCTCCCTGTCGCCCTGATGGAAGCCCTCGCCCTCGGCCTGCCCGTGGTGGCCACCAACGTCGGCGGTGTCGGCGAGGAGATGCACGACGGCGTCGACGCCCTCCTCGTGCGCCCACGGAACTCAACCGCCCTCGCCGATGCGATCGAGCGAATGGTGACCGACCGGTCGCTGCGTGAGCAGATGTCCGCGGCGTCGATCGAACGGGCCGCCGACTTCGAAGCACAGCGTGCCGTCGAGCGCATCGAAGCCGTGTACACCGAACTCGCCCCCGCCGCTGTCAGCACGCCCGCGGCGCCGACTCCCCCACCGAAGCGCCGCCCACTCCCCCAGGGTCTGAACATCCGCGAGGCGACACCCTGTGACCGGCCGGCGATCCTCGAGTTGTGCCGGGCCGCGCTGGGTTGGGGTGACGACCCTCGCTTCGAGCAACTGTTCTCGTGGAAGCACGACGAGAATGCGTTCGGCCCGTCGTACATGTGGGTGGCCACCGACGGCGACAGGGTCGTCGGGCTGCGGGCGTTCATGCGTTGGGAGTTCGTACGGGGCAGCGACGTGCTCCAAGCCGTCCGCGCCGTCGACACCGCCACCCATCCCGACTACCAGGGCAAGGGCCTGTTCACGGCGATGACGATGCACGGCCTCGACGTGATCGAGGGCGACGGCATCGACTTCGTGTTCAACACCCCCAACGACAAGAGCCGGCCCGGCTACCTGAAAATGGGCTGGCAGGAGGTCGGCAAACTGCCGGTGGCGATCCGAGTGGCGGGCCCGCGGGCTGCGGTGCGGATGGCGAGGTCACGCGTGGCATCGTCGCACTGGCCGTTGGACGCTGGTCTCGGTCAGCCGGTCGTGGAGGTCGTGTCGGAATTGTCTGCCTCCGACTCGTCGCCGCTGGACCGTTCCACGATCGCCACGAACGTGAGCACCGGCTTCTACGAGTGGCGCTACGGTGCTGACTTCCTCGGATACCGGGCCGTGGCCGGCGACGGGGGACACCTCGTCTGTCGTGTTCGTCAGCGGGGCAACGCGAAGGAGTTGGTCGTGCTCGACTCCCCCGGGCTCGACGTCTCGTCAGCCGACCGAATCGCCGGGTGTCTGGTGAAGGCCAACGGGCTGGATCATGCGCTGCGGATCGGCGCAGCCGACGCTCGCAACACGTTCGTGCCCGCTCCAGGTGGGCCGGTCGTCACCTGGCGTTCCGTGTGTACCGAAGCGATGCCCCCGCTCGCGAATTGGCGTGTGAACATGGGTGACGTGGAGCTGTTCTGACGATGCGGGTCCTCCAGGTCGTGACGGATCGTGATCGTCGCGGTGCTCAGGTGTACGCAACGGATCTCGCGGCGGGCCTCGGGAACCTCGGTTGCGAGATCGAGACGGTCGCTCTCGCTCGTGGGAATCACGGAGATCAGCTCACCATCGATGTCTTGGGACCGAGTCGACGATCGCTGGCCACCTTTCGAGCGCTACGAGCACGGGCTCACAACTTCGACGTGGTGATTGCTCACGGCTCGACGACGCTCCCCGCCTGCGCGATCGCCTTGTCCGGGTCGAGGGTTCCTTTCGTGTACCGACAGATCAGCGACCCACTCTTCTGGGCTGCCACCACAGCGAGACGATTGCGCTCCAAGGTATTCCTCGCCCGAGCTGCTCGCATCGTGTCCCTGTCGGAGTCGACCGCTGTTGTCGTGAGTGATCACTACGGTTTGCGGCGCAACAAGATCGTGGTCGTCCCCAACGCTGTTCCGGGGGAACGATTCGCGCCGCCGAGCCCGCAAGAGAAAACGGCTGCACGCGCCGAACTCGGCGTCGACGAGCGCGCCGCCCTGGCCATCTCAGTTGGCGCGCTCGTGCCCGAGAAGGGCGTCGATTTGGCGATCCGGTCCTTGGCGCAGCAAGCCGAGTGCCGGTTGCTCATCGCCGGCGACGGACCAGAGCGCGGCGCACTGGAGCACTTGGCGACCGAGCAGTTGGGCGACCGGGCGCGGTTCCTTGGTTCCGTGGCCGATCCGCGGTCGCTCTACGCCGCTGCCGACTTCCTGTTGCTTCCATCCCGAGGCGGCGACTCGATGCCAGCCGTTCTGATCGAAGCGGGCCTGTCTGGTCTGCCGGCCATCACCTGTCCGATTGGCGCCATAGCCGACGTGGTCCTGAACGGCGAGACAGGCGTGCTGGTCGAACCCGATGACCTCGATGCGCTGCGGGCGGCGGTCGAGTCGTTGTCCTCTGACCGCGAACTGGCACAACGCCTCGGAGTGGGCGCACATGCACATTGCTCAGCGTGTTTCACTATTGAGACAACTGCCCCTCTCTGGATGGGTCTGCTCCGTCAGGCTGCGTGCAGTTCGAAGCGGCTCTCATCCGACGACTCGACGTGACCCTCCTCAAAGAGTCCGCTCGACACCTACGACCTGATGCGAAGGGACCAATCCAGTGATCGCGTACAACGATGCGGCGCACCAACGCGTCCGAGACCCCTCAAGTGCAGACATCTGGGCCCATGTGGTACCTCACCTGTCCGTTCCCGCGACGCGCGGCGGCTCGTACACATACTTCTTGAATGCGTTGATGACTGCTCGGCCTCAGGACGCTGTCATCTGTCCGCGAGCAGACGACACTGCTTCATCGGCACGATCAGCTGCCAACCCGATCGCGCACTACGAGCCCGTACCACGACCCGCCAGACGAGTTCGCAACTCGGTACGTGCGCGATCGACGCCGTGGAACCCGACCCGGCAATACCTGTCTGCACACAGCCATGCCTGGCAGCAACTCGTTCGAGCAGTGGAACACCTACGAATCAGGAGACTCCTCCTCTGGGACGAACCCCGGCTGTTGCCACTGCTGCGTGATCGGTTTCCTGGAGCGATCATCGGATTGGGACAGCATCACTACGACTATCAACGGGCAGGGTGGTCGTATGGTTCGGCCACCTTTGCCACGTTCATCACCGCAGGCGCCTACCGCCGAGCCGCCTTGCTCGACCCGAACTTCAAGGCAGTCCCGCACGTTGTCGGGTATGGGATCGACCTCGACAGTTATCAACCCGCGTCGTCTCACGGCACCATCGACGCTGCGAGACGATCCCTTGGAGTTCCAGAGGAAGCCAAGGTCGTTCTCTTCGCGGGTTCCGTTGCGGGCCACAAGGGCATCGATGTCGTTCTCGCCTGGGCCCGGCAGGCACTATCGGACTATGGAGAGGGAGTGCGGTTCGTCATCGTTGACGATGTTCACCCTGGTGTGTCGAACGCCATGCGCTCGCTTCTTGGTGAAGCCCTGGACCACCAGCGAAATGTGATCTGGCTCAGAGGTGTCGGGAACGATCGAATGTCAAGCGTGTACCACGCGGCAGACGTCTGCGTCATGCCGTCCGTATGGAGTGAGGGTTTCGGAATGGTTGCGCTCGAGGCCATGGCAAGCGGTGTCGCCACGCTGACATCCGACAGCGGAGGACTCGGCGAATGGGTGGATCGCCACGCGGCGGTAGTGCACCCGACACACGATCTGGCGTTCGGTGGCTACCAACGCCTACGCGCCCTGATTGACGACAACCACTACCGAGGAGAGATCGCCGACCGTGGTCGGCGATTTGCGGAGACGCTGCCCATCAGCCAATTTGTCGACAGCTATCTGGAGGTCCTAGACGTGTACAGGTAGGCCTGCCCAACACGTCGACACACGCTCACGATCAGCGGGCGACGGACCGCTCGCGGAGCGTCGTCAACTGTCATCATGTGTTTCGGGAGTCACTACTCGATTCTCGGCATCACTCCAGCACCCCAGCATCAGGCCCTGCTCTCCAGTTCGATAGTCGATGACCTCGTCGTAGCGGCCGCGATAGACCGCATCAAGCGAATCAAGCCTCGCTCGCATGTGAGCGTCAGCGGACGCCTCGATTGTGCGTGCAGTTGACCCGCGTTCGGCCAGTAGGGCCAGTCGGCGGCAGCTTCGTGCCTCATCACGAAACGGGAAGTGGTCGATGATGAGCGAGGCGGGAGGCTCGAACAATGCCTCGCCGCGGCAGCTGAGTTGATGAAATCCAGGTTCCACGATGATCCGTCTCTTGTTAGCAGACCAGCGAAACACCGGGTGCTTGTGGTGACCGAGCTCGCACCGATGGTCGACCTTCTCGCGACACATCGGCTGGGCCTCCAACGGGTTGGTGCGGCTTTCGACGTTCACACCAGGAGTTGGATAGTGGTCGAGTACCCTCGCTCCCACCACGCGGCAGCGATTGTCAACGTGGCCAAGAAACCCGGCAAGGTTTCCGCCATTTGGGACTCGGATGAACTCGTCGGCGTCCATCATCAGCCACCAGATGTGGTCCGACCCGTGCTGAACCGATAGCTGTTCGATGTACTCGTTGATCATTCGATACTTGAAGATTTCATCGAAGGACTCGGTTCTGAAGGTCAGAACATGTGTGGCTCCGGCCGCCTCTGCTTCGGTGATCGTCGAGTCGGTACTCCCGTTGTCAAGAAGGAACACAGCCTCCGCGCCGAGGTCGAACGTGTTGCGAACCGAGGCGTAGATGATGTCCTCCTCCATCCACGTGCAGACCATCGCGAACAGAGGCGGTCCGCTGCCATGGACGCCCACTGCGTCGCCTTTGGCCGTACGAATAGCATTCGGACGCAAACGACTGATGAGCCAATTTGGGGTTGCGCTCTTGATCGCACGCTTGGCATCGGCATCCAGGTGCCTGACCAATGGAATCGTCCGCATCTCGCTGAGGCTACGCCGGGAGCTCCGCGGGTTGGACTTCACCGATTGCTCGAGGAACCGAACCTCGGAAAGGGGCTCGCTCAGGCAGGTACAGGCGCCGGATCGTCATCGCATCGGAGCTACGCGCACTCCCCACGCAATCGATCATCGAATGAGGCGCACGTGCTTGGTCAGAGAGATACGTTGAGCACGGTGTCGTCAGTCCTGTGTCGACAATCCTCAGGAACCATGATCGCCTCACATGATGCTGCGCATGCCCTTGTCGTCTCGCACCGTGTCGGCCTTTCGACAGCGATCCCATTCGCCTCCGCTCTCAGTGCGCGAGGTCAGACTGTCCGTGTGTATTGCCTCGGCGACTTCGCCGACCAGGCACGAACACTCTTGTCGAAGGACGTCGACGTCGTCGATTCTCGAGGTGTTTCGGTGCCCCGATGGTCAGCACTTGCGAAGAAGGCAGTGTTTGCATTGTCCAATTTCGACCCAGGGGCCAACCCGGATCAAAGGCAGACCTTCGATCACCGATCCGGCGGAGGCGCACGGATTCGTCAGGAGGTCCTCAAGAGGACTCGTCGGGTTCCGCCACGAAGACTGAATACAGCGGTGGGCGCGCTCGGAGATCTTGTCCGAGGCCCTATCCCGGAGAAGAACGTCTGGGTCGTCTCCTTCTTGACCGAGCCGACCCTGGCGTTGGGGCGCCGACACAGGGTGATCACCCTGGTCGACAGTTGGGATCACCCCGTGAGAAGGACGGCTGGCTATCGGTCTGACGTCGTTGTTGGGTGGAACCAGGACTTGGCGAACGACTGGGCCGACGTTCAAGGTGCCAAGGCCGCTATCGAAGGCGCACCCCTCAAGCTCCGCTATGCCGCCGATAGGTATCCGATCGAACCCTGCGCAGATCGGAGGTTCATGTTTGCGGTCGGAACGTCGGCTCATACGCCGGAGTGGCAGGCGGCCGAGCTGCGATTGGCCGAACTCGTATGCGCCGCGGCCGACGACGCCGGGTGGGAGGTCTTGCTCAAACTCAAGCCCACTGGCGGCCAAGAAGACTGGGTCGCCTTCTCGGAACACTGGTCGAACGTCGAGATCTCAGATGAAGCGGATGCACCAACGCCGATGGACTACTTCCTCGATGACGATTACAACAATCGCAGGTTGGCGGACCTCGTTCGCGTACGGTTCGTCGTCAATTCGGTGACGACGTTCGGGTTGGATGCAGCACTGGCGGGTCGGCCGGTGCTCCAGTTATCGGAGTTGGCCGGCGCCGGGTTAGTCGGGTTGAAGTCAGCGCAGAGGAACTACCACATCCGAAAGTACCTGCTCAGCCAAGACCACACCTTTCGGGTCACAGAGGGCGATCTCCGCAATGATCTCGGAATTTGGTTACGGAATCCGGACGACCGGGCCACCCTCTACTCCCAGCACCTCCGAGGCTGGCTGCTTCCGGGTGGAGGATTCGACACTGCCGTGGACCGTGCGGTAGAGCGAGCACTCGGAATAATCGAGTCGCCGTGAATCCGACAGCCCACCTCACCCGATCGCAGAGATTCCATCGGGCCGCGGACCGGAAATGAGGCCAGCCAACAGCCTGATCGAACCGTTACGGGACGGCGTAGGGATGTTGATCTGCCCGCGGCGCCAACTTGAACTCACATGATCGAGATTCCACCATCGACGAGCAATACCTGACCAGTGACGTAGGAAGACAAGTCAGAGGCAAGGAACGCTGCTGCGCCGATGAGGTCATCCTCGGTCGCCATTCTCCGCAACGGAGTCTTCTGCTGGTATCGCGTGACAAATCTCGGATCCTGCCCACGTTCGACCCCGCCGGGGGACAGAGTGTTCACGCGGACGGCTGGCGCCAACTCGGTCGCCATCCAGCGCATGAGTTGATTGAGCCCTCCTTTGCTGGCGAAGTAGCCCGCGGGCCGACCCATGTCGGTTCCCTCGTACAGCGATGGATCTGAACCCATGGTTCCGTATATCGATCCCACCAGAATCACCGACCCGTGGCCGGATTCGGCAAGATGCTTGGCGGCAGCTTGGCAGAGGATGAAGGCTGACGTGAGGTTGACTTCGAGAGCGCGGCGCCAAGTGGCAACGCTCTGTTGCTCGAACGGAGCGACCCAGCCCTCCAGGGGTGTCGTGCCCACGAGCGCTGCTGCGTGTACCAGCACGTCGAGCCTGCCGAAGCGCTCAACCACAACCTGAGGCAGCTGTTGCGTCTCGTCGGAGTCTTCGAGATCGACCGAGAAGTGATCGACATCCGCGCCATGCTCAACCCGAATGCTGTTGGCAGCATGGCGCGCCTGATCGACATCGATGTCTGCCACTGCGACGGATGCGCCCCATTCCGCAAGGGCATGCGCTATGCGCCGCCCGATGTGCCCCGCCCCGCCGACAACGAGCACCACCCGGCCGTCGAGTGAGGACAACTCCCGTAGCGTTGCAGTCATGACGCGTTCATCCACGGAAACGTGACGAGACCGGCATCGAGTATCGCATTCAGCCGTCTGAAATCAGATTCAGTATCGATCGAGAAGGCCCGTTCGTCGTCGATCTCCAGAAGGAGCTGCCGGCCCTCCATCACGCTCTGAGCTGCGGCAACGAACGGCCGACGCCAGAGATAGAGCGCTCCATTGATTCGGAAGAAGTCCGGCGCCTCCTGGCGTCGAGTCACAGCATTCGCTCCCGGGAACGCCGGAGTGATCGAGCCGTCAGCACACTTCGCGACCCCAACCCAGTAGGGATTGAAGTGAGGCTTCGAGCAGGCGATCACACCGTCAGCAGCGCTGTCTGCCTCAAGAACCTCAAATGCCCGTTCGATGTCCTCGGGGAGCCTGCCGGGGCTGGTCGGGTCAAGCAGCAAGACCAGATCGTAGTCCGATGACTCGAGTTGCTCGACCGCCGACACCGCGTGGGCCAGTACGGGCATCATCGGAGTCGAGTCGGAGGCCAATGACGCTGGCCGCATGAACGGTACGTCAGCGCCGGACTCCCTGGCCTTCGCAGCGATCTCCTCGCTGTCCGTCGAGACAATGACTCGCGTGATTCGCGGAACCATCGCTGCGCAGCGCAGCGAATGGGCAATCAGGGGAATTCCGAGAAGGTCCCGGATGTTCTTGCCGGGTAGGCCCTTCGAGCCCCCGCGAGCGGGGACGACCGCAAGGCATCGGAGCGTCATGGCTTGTCCAGACGGTCGCGGTACGCAGCGCGGGCGGCATCGCATACTGCCAGCGCAGCGAGCCCACCGACAGCGGTCGAGAGGCGCTCTTCGCTCCCACCCCTGAGCGCCAGGAGCCAAGCGTCGATCTGCTTCTCGTACATCGGTGCCCCGCTCTCCCAAACAAGACGGTCGATCTCCACACCATCGGCTCTGGACATGATGGCGGTACCGGAGTGGTAGTCCCACGCCAGTGCACCCTGAGAACCCAGAATTCGGCAGCACCGAGACTCGCTCTTCGATACGTAGCTCAGACGGATCACGATCGGTGCGCGACCATTTGCTCGGGTGGCCAACAGCACCGCGGTCTCTTCTACGTCGCGCGGAAGGTCGAGGATTCCGAGGTTGTTCAACTCCGCCGCCGAATAGTCCAAGGGCCCGAGGATCCAGTTGACGTAGTCGATCTCATGAATGAGGTCCAACACCACCCCGCCCTCCTGCGGCCGCGATGCATACCCAGCCCGGTAGTCCCGGCCAGCCCGCCAGTCTGGTAGCCAACTCAAACACTCGACGTCCGCTAGCACGATCTCGCCGATGTCCCCGACTCTCTCGCGCACCCAGTCGAGGCCTGCGTCGAAACGTAGACACGACGCGACGTGAAGATGAACGCGCTGTTCTTCGGCAGCACTGATCATGCGCTTCGCCGCACTGGAATCAATGGCCATCGGTTTCTCCACGAGTACGTGGCAATCCTGTGCGATCGCGGTGAGCGTATCTTGCTCGTGCCGACCGGAGTCGGTGGCTACCAGCACGGCCGTTGCACCCCGTTCGACCGCATCGGCCAAGCTGTCGACCGCTTGCAGGCCCTGCTGCCGAAGGTCCGCCGATCGACCGCTCCGGGCTGGAATGGCCACAACGTCGACATCAGGTCTCCGCTCGAGTATCGAGTAGTGGCGCAGCCCAATTGAACCTGCGCCCCACACGGCGACACCCAAGGGCTGGCGGTCCGCTCCCACCTTCCCGCTCAAGCGCAGCTCCATGTCGCTTCGAAGTGATGGTCCGTCTCCGTCACGAATCGCCCACAGGAGGCTCAGGTGGCGCGAGACAGGGGCACGAGCCGGATTGGGAGCCCGCCACCATGAAGCCGCAGTCGAATACCGCCTCCGGGAACGGCTTCTCGAGCAGCAAACTGCAGGGCGTCACGCTCTGAATCTAGGCCGCACGGGTAGAACCGGCTGGACACGCTGGGTGGGCTCGCGGAACTGGCGCGTCAGCCACCACGACGTCCGTGGCTTTCCACTCGCGGTCTGTCATCATCTACAGCGTGCGATCTTCGTCCACCCTGGTCATTGCTGAAGTCGGGGTGAACCACAACGGTGACGTCGATCTCGCCCATCGGCTCATCGATGCCGCTGCCACTGCAGGGGCCGATGTCGTCAAGTTCCAGACCTTCGATCCGCAGTTGGTGGTGTCCGCAACCGGCCGCACGGCCCGATACCAGTTGCAGTCGACCGGGCAACGTACGCAGCAGGAAATGCTCGCCGCACTCTCGCTTCCCATGGATGCGTGGGTCGACCTCGCTGAGCATTGTCGCCAGCTCGAGGTCGAGTTCTTGTCGACGGCGTTCGACTGGCAAAGCCTCGAGATGCTGCTGCAGATCGGCCTTCGTCGCATCAAGATTCCGTCCGGCGAGATCGACAACGTGAGATTCATTGCGCGGGCATCCGAATGTGGGCTGCCTCTCGTGATCTCGACGGGGATGTCCGATTGGGGCGATGTCGACTTGGCCGTTGCTGCATCGACAAGCGCTCCGGATATCACTCTGCTCCACTGCGTCAGCCTCTATCCGACACCCCCAGAGTTGACGAACCTCGCGGTGATCCCATCGATGCGCGATCGCTACCACCTCCCCATCGGATGGTCGGACCACACGCCTGGGACCCAAGCGGCCGTGATTGCCGTTGCGCTAGGCGCGACCGTCATCGAAAAACACATCACCCTCGACCGGTCCATGCCGGGGCCCGACCACCTGGCCTCGTCAGATCCTGAGCAGTTCGCCACCTTCGTATCAGCGATTCGGTTGACCGAGTCGATGCTGGGAACACCCGACAAGCGACCACAACCGGGAGAGCGCGAGGTCGCCGTGGCCGCGCGCCGTTCCCATCACGCAACACGCGACCTGCAGGCTGGGCAGACTCTTCAGACGTCGGACACCCAACTGCTCAGGCCGGCCGATGGAGCACCGGCGGCCTGGGACCTTACCGGCAGGATGCTCACCCGTGAGGTGCGTAGGGGCGAGGCGATCGAAACACATTTCCTCGCACCTGCCGAAGTATCCGACCGAGCAATCGCCGAACCGGCAAAGCAGGAGGAGGTGTCATGACCGAACCGATCCGTGTTGCCGTGTTCACAGGAACACGAGCCGAGTACGGGCTGCTCGCCCCGCTCCTCCGCCAGATCCATCAGCACGAGCGGCTCGAACTCCACCTGCTGGTGTCGGGCACCCACTTGTCGCACCTTCACGGGTACACCATCGAGCACATCATCGCCGACGGCTTCGTACCTGATGCCCGACTTGAAACGATCATGGCCTCAGACTCGGCCCAATCCGTGTGCAAGGCGCTCGCACTCACGGTCATGGACGTCGGACGAGAGCTCGACCGCGCTCAATGCGATTACCTGATCATTCTCGGTGACCGCTTTGAAGCCCTCGCTGCTGCGACTGCGGCGGTCGTCCACGGTGTTCCGGTTGTTCACCTTCACGGCGGAGAGGCGTCAGAAGGCGCGAAGGATGATCGATTTCGCCACGCGATCACAAAGCTGGCGGATCTGCACTTCGTAGCGGCACCCGAGTTCGCCAGACGTGTCCGACAAATGGGGGAGCCAGACGAGCGCATATTTGTTTGTGGGCCAGCAGTGCAGGATGTGCTCTCAACTCTCACCACGGTGCACCGATCCGAACTCGAAGCGCTACTGAGCACCACGTTCGAGCCGCCCACGGCCTTGCTGGTGTATCACCCGGCGACGGCTGGTTCCGAGAACCCAACGGGAGCCGTGGAAGCGATTGTCGATGGGCTGTTTGCTGCCGGGTTCGGGCAGATCTTGGCGAGCCTGCCGAACGCCGACGAACAGGCAAACCGGGTCGCAGCGGCGATCACGGCAAGGTCGACCCGCGACCCACGAGTCGTCGCGTTCGGAAGTATCGGCCAGCCTGCCTACCTCTCGCTGCTCCGGGAATGTGACCTTCTCATTGGCAACTCGTCGAGCGGCATCATCGAAGCCCCCCTCCTCGGTACGCCCAGCGTCAACGTCGGCTCTCGCCAGGATGGGCGTCCGCGGGCATCTTCGGTACTGGACGTAGATCCAGACGCCGACCTGATCGCGCAAGCGTGTCGTGAGGCGCTTCAAGTCTCGGGTGCCACCAACGCTGCGAATAGGTCCCCATATGGCGTGGGCGCCTCAATGGCCGAGAAGGTCGTTTCTGTACTGACCGCTTCTGGCAGCGGATCCCTCCAATCGAAGCGATTCGCTGATCAGTGAATGGCTTCGATTGCGATGCATTCGTGGTGCCACCTCGAGTGAAGGACAGACGCCTTGAACAACAGCCTTGAGCGCCAGATCCGTCGTACGAGGAAGCTCGCCCGACGCAACGCGACCCTGGACCGACTTGCCAGCAAGGCGGGGTCCAGGCTGTGGCAGTTCCAACTCGCCCGCAGGAGCCGCGACGCGAGCGACTGGTTCGCTCCGGGTGACGTGATCATGATCAACCCGCAGAACGTCGACCGCTTCCTCTGGCGCCTCGACCTGTTGGACGAGCTCGGCGCGACCCAACGAGATCTCATCGGCCAGGCAACCGCCGGAGATTGGGACAAGAGTCACCCACTCTCGGAACTCGGCATCTTCGACGCACTTCGTCAGCGCTTTGTCGAGCAGCGAGACTGGAGCAGCATTGCATTCTTCGACCAGATGCGCGCCTCGGTCCTGGCCGGAGAACCCCGGTTCAAATACCGCACCGAGGACGACTTCGAGCGGCAATTCGAACGAATCGATCAACTCTGGGAGAACCTCCAGCGCGAGGGCTACCGAAGCCAGGCCGAACTGGGAACCGACAGGCCATGGGACGAGGTCGTCATTGCGTTCGATCGGTTCGGGCGAACGGTGTTCGTTGACGGCCGACATCGGCTCGCACTGGCGAAAATCATGGGACTGACATCGATCCCCGCCTTCGTGGCACTTCGCCACGAGAAGTGGGTCCAGCAGGGCCGTGAATTCATCAAGCACATCGAGGAGCATTCAGGCGTCAGTTACCAGCCCGTCCCGCATCCTGATTTCGCGCGATTCCCGTCGAAGAAGGGCCACGAGCGCTTCGCCATGATCCGAGCCGCATTACCAGTCGACTCAGGACGTCTGCTCGACGTCGGATCGAACAAGGGCTACATGTGTCACCGGTTCGAGGACGCCGGATTCGACTGTGTGGCTGCGGAGCGATCGGAGCGCGAGCTCTTCTTCCTCCGAATGTTCCACCGGGCCGGCGAACGCAGGTTCGAGATCGTCAGCGGCGACGTCCTGACGAAACGATTCGAATCGCCGTTCGACGTCGTGCTTGCGCTCAACATCTTCCACCACTTCCTCAAGGACGAGTCGGGCGTCGACGCCTTGCGACAGTTCCTCGATCGACTCGACACTCAGTTCATGGTGTTCGAGCCGCACCTCGCGGATGATCCCCAGATGCGCAACGCGCATCTCAACCTGGGTCCACAGGAGTTCCTCGAATTCGTCAAGACCTCGGCCGCACTTCCGAACAGCACGTGGTTGGGTGACGCAGAGGATGGTCGACCGGTCTACTTGCTCTCGAAGGAAGTTCTACCCGATCCTCGGGCCGCTGTCGGGTAGCGGGTGGTCTCGCCCGAGGTCGCCGATGGCGACGCCTCGTGAGGCTCGACTTTGCAGCGTGCCTGTAGCGAGCAGGCGAAGAAACCGCTGGGTTCGTTCGAAGTGGAAGCCGGGGCTGATCGGCCTGACGCCGACGTACCCGGCGACCAACTGCGACGTCATCCATCGCCCGACCCTGGGGAACCGCGCCGCTGCAAGTTCGAGTCGTACCGACAGGGTTGCGAGGTCGAAGCCAGTCAGTCGGCACGGCCAATCCGCATCGATCAACCCGACACGATTCCGAGCAAGACAAACGTTCGTGGTACTCACGTCGCCATGCGCCAGCGAGGCCGGGTACCCCGCCTCTTCGACCAGGCTCGTCGCCTCATCGACGCGCCTCCTGAGTCGCTCAACATCCAGTCCTCGTAGGCCGAGTTGGTTGTAGCTGCTTCGGAGCAACTCGAATGGCACCCGTAGCCGCTGTTCGGCATCGGTGGGATCCGGCTGTTCCTCGACGGGTAGCGCCATCTCCATCAGGGCAACTGCACGACCCGTCAGACGAAGTTCCCTCGCTCGCACGACCGGATAACGCAGGTTGCCGGTGATCGGAAGCCTCAACGGAGTTCCGTCAACATGGCCCGTGATGACGCAGAGCGTGTCGAGGTCGATGGCCAGAATCGACGCGAGCGTCAGGTCGGCCGGATCACTGGCGAACACGTCGATGACCGCCCGCGTGCATGAGTCAGCGAGTTCGAGTCGAGCGCGGGCCGTGACCTCGTCGAGCATGCCTGGCAGCTCATCGCCGCAGCGAATCTGCTTGTGCCATGCGACGATCGAGCCGCCGACGGTCAGCGGGGTGACCACGGAGCGATCCCGTTCCACGCGACGCATCGGAGTCAACTGCCCGCTCGCGACACCGAGCTGGTTGGCTGCACGCGCGAGCAGACGAGGGTCGATCACAGATCCACCGACCGGCGAGGCGTCAAACCCGAACGACATGCATCAGGGTGAGCTGCGCTCCGGGCCACGTGACGAACGTCGAACTGGAGAGTGCGAGCCCTGCCTCTCCCAACGCCCGCTCGAAATCGCGTTTCGGCACCGGGAAGAAGCGATTGGGTGGCCGCTGGGAACGAAATGGTGGCCGTGGGCCCGGGCCTCGATGCAACAGGAACCGCTTGGTGTCGGACGCGAAGTGAATCGGCGCGGAGGTGACCTTTCGGATGGGCGCCTGGACAAGTACACCCAGACGCGACACCCGCTCCATTTCCGAAAGGATGGGAATGACCTGCGACGTCGGTAGGTGCTGGAAGAAGCGGATCGAGACCACGGCGTCGAACGCGTCGTCGCGAAATGGGAGCCGCTCGGCTTCGGAGAGAACGAGCGGAACTGGCTGATCACTCGACTCCGATGCAATGTGCAACATGTCCGACGAGATATCGGCGCCGACGACCAGCGAGGCGCAACCACCGATCATGTCGAGAAGCCGACCGGTCCCCGTCGGCGCATCGAGCACCCGGCCACCGGGCGTGAGCTGCTTCAACGTTCTGGCCAGCACATCGCGCTCTCGGCCCCATTTGAAGCGGTCGTACCTGGTCCGCTGACGGTCGGCGTCGTACTGAGCGGCAACCTTCCCTCGATACTGTGACCGGGCTCTGTAGGCCGCCTGGTCCACTCCGGCTTCTGGCATGTAGCAGTCCGTCCTCGGTCGATCGCTGCTCGTCACCCGGCTTGGCCCGAGAAGAATCGCGCCGCTGAATGCTCGACGAATCTAGCCGTACGGTCCCTGATCGACCGCCTTTGACGTCCGGCGCTTGCCCTGCCAGTCGCCGTAGTCTGTCGGCGGCCCATGTCCCGACGAAGCCCATCATCCTCACGCAGCGCCCGAGTCATCCTGTCGACGCAACGGAAGTCGGTAGCACTGCTGGCGACGACGTCACTCATCGGCGGGGTTCTGGAAGCACTCTTTCTGGTATTGGTCACTCGGACTGCCTTCGCCATCACTGATGGCGACGACCGCGTCAACCTCGTGGCTGGGCGATCCGTCACCACGTGGGAGATCCTGGGAATTCTGCTCGTACTCGTCGCCCTTCGGGTAGCCGCTGCTGCGGCCGCAACATGGCAATCAGCCCGACTCAGTGCGCTGGTCGTCGTCGAGCTTCGCGAGCGCTTGGGCGGAGCCTTCCTCCGCTCGACGTGGGAGCTTCAACACGACGAGCGGTCAGGCCGCCTTCAGGAACTGTTGACCACCTTCACACAGCAGGGCGCGCAGATGGTCTACAGCACGACACAGGCCATCACGGCCGGATTCAGCCTCGTAGCGTTGTTGGTGTCTGCCATCATCATCGACCCCGTGGCGTCGATCGCAGTCATTGCGGTTGTGGCGGTCCTCGCGACTGTCCTTCGCCCACTCCGTGCAGCGGTTCGTCGTCAGGCGGCCTCCACGGCGCACACAGGGATGGAGTACGCGACGTCGCTCAACGAGATCGCTCAACTCGGAATGGAGATGCACGTGTTCAACGTGCAGCCGCAGACCGAGCTACGGGTCTCGTCACTCATCCGCGACAACGCTGCTGCAACGCGGCGGCTGCGGTTCCTCCAGGGGATGGTGCCGGCGGTGTACACCGGCCTGGCCTATCTGGCGATCATCGGCGGGCTCGCGGTCGTAGCCGGGATTGATGCGTCGAACATCACGTCGGTCGGAACCGTGATGCTCGTCATGCTCCGCTCGCTCAGCTATGGCCAGGGGCTCCAGACGGCGTCGGCAACGATCAACTCATCGTTGCCATTTCTCGATTCCCTCCATGACGAGCTGGAACGCTTCACGAACGCGCGCGTGTCCGACGGCGGCGGCGTGGTCGGACATGTCGGCGAACTCGAACTCGCCGACGTGAGTTTCGAATATGAAGCAGAAGCTCCCGTGCTCGATTCCGTCAGGCTCTCGATCACCGACAACGAGGTGGTCGGAATCGTTGGGCCCTCTGGCAGCGGCAAGTCGACACTGGTCCAACTCCTCCTTGCGCTGCGCGATCCGACAAGCGGCAGAGTACTCGCCGATGGTCGCGATGTTCGCGAGCTCTCGCGGAGTGAGTGGGCACGAAAGGTCACTTTCGTCCCCCAGCAAGCACACCTCATCGCCGGGACCATCGCCGACAACATCCGGTTCCTTCGCGACGACGTCACTCAGACGATGATCGAGGAGGCAGCGCGCCTTGCGAACCTTCACGCGGACATCGAGGGCTTTGCGGACGGTTACGAGCGCCAGGTCGGAGAAAGAGGGAGCCATCTCAGCGGAGGACAACAGCAGCGACTGATCATCGCTCGCGCGCTCGTCGAGAACCCCGACGTCTTGATCCTCGACGAGCCGACAAGTGCGCTCGATGTGCGCAGCGAGCACCTGATTCGTGAGACACTCAACACGTTGCGCGAGAAGATGACGATCATCATCGTCGCCCACCGACTCTCGACGCTGGAGATCTGCGATCGAATCATGGTGATCCAGGACGGCGCCCTGAAGGGATTCGACACACCGGAGAACCTGGAGCGGACGAACGACTTCTACCGTGAGGCGTTGATCCTCTCAGGCATGAGGTGAATCCCTTCTGGACTCGCGCGCCGAGTATCGTCTTCGACCTGTGAACGGCATCCGACCATTCGACGCGCTCCGCCGTTTCTGGTGGGTCGTCGTGATCTTCACGATCCTCGGCGCAGCGGTCGGTGGATACCCGGCACCACAGGAAGCGGCCGACTCGATCACCACCTGGAACGCGTCGCACACGCTGTCTCGTTTCCAACACGTCGAGTGACGGCACCTCATACACCGATCCACAGCAGTTCAACCAGCTCCAGCTGTTCGCTACCACCGGCGAGGTTCCCGCCCGCGCCGCCGAGTCGCTCGGATTCGACGGTTCACCGGCAGCGCTCGCCGCCGAGGTCACCGTGACCGCCGACCAGCAGACCGGGGCGCTGCGGATCACCACCACGCAGCCGAGTTCCGACGAGGCCGTCGAGGTCGCCGATGCCTTCGCCGACGAACTCGTCACCTATCTGTCCGAACGCCAGGACCAACTCCGCCAGGATCGGCTCACGTCCACGCTCACACGGCTCGAGGAGCTCGAAGGCCAGATCGACGAGGTCGAGCCCAAGGTGCTGATCCCGCCGCTCAATCCGTTCGACGAGAACGCGCAGCCGGCCGAGGACCCGATCGCCCGATCGCAGCTCGATGCCCTGAGCCGCCAGTACAGCGTGGTGTTCGAGCAGTTCAACCAGCTCCAGGCCGACCAGGGTCAACTCGTGCTCACCACGCTCGAGCGCGCGCAGCCCGTCGCCATCGAAGAGAGCGGCCTCGGCGCGCCGCGGTCTCGGAGTGCTCGCGCCGTCCTCGGCGGGCTGGTCGGCTTCGCCGTCGGAGTCGGAATCGCCCTCCTGCTCGGTCGCGCCGACCGCAAGCTGCGCTCAGCCGAGCAGGCAGCCGACGTGCTCGGGCTCGCGCCCAGCACGGTGATCCCCGCTGTGCGTCATCACAAGACCGACCAGCTCGCCGTCGAGCCGGGGCAGCACGGGCCGCTGTCCGACAGCTACCGCACGCTGCGCAGCATGATCGCCTTTCTCGACAACGCCAACGAAGGCCTGGAGGGCCGCGGGAGTGTCACCCTCGTCGTGTCGCCGAGTCCCGGCGATGGCAAGACCTCGGTCACGGCGAACCTCGCCGCAGCCTCGGTGGAGGCAGGTAACCGGACCGTGGCGGTCAACACCGACTTCCGACGGCCGACGCTCAGCAAACGTCTCGGCGTGTTCGATCCCGAACCGGCCGGACTCACGCTCGCCGAGGTGGAGAGCGCGCCGCTGGAACTGGTGCTCACCCCTGGACGTGACCCTGGCCTCGCCGTGCTCGACCTCGCCGGCATGCGCGGACAGACGCCCGGCGACCTCGCCCGGGTGACCGCACGTCTGCTCCCCCGCGTCGATGATCTCGCCGACATGATCGTCATCGACACCTCACCAGTCGGTGCCACCGCGGAAGTGCTCGAGTTCGTACCGGATGCCGACAACATCGTGATGGTGATCCGGCTCGGCCACACCACGGCCAGCACCGCCCGCCGATCGATCGAGACACTCCGCACGCTGTCGCACGGCAACCTGTTGCTGGTACTGGTCGGCGGCGACACCGGTGGCAGCGACAACTATTACTACTACTACTCCAGCTCGTCGCCGAAGGAGGCCCGCCGCTTCGGGCGCCGCAAGGCCAAGGAGATCCCCGTCGGCTCATGAGGCCGTACGAGGCGGGCGCCATCGCCGTCGGCGCCGCCTACCTCATCGCCCTCGGGTGGGCGATGCAGAACCTCTCCTACGACATCTGGGGCGCGATGGTCGTCGTCCCGATCCTGTCGCTGATCTCCGCTCCCCTGATCACGCGGGCCTTCGCTGGTGACCTGGCGCCCCTGCGGCCGTGGGTGTGGGTCGGTTTGGCGGCGAAGTTCGCCGGCGCCATCGCCGGCTACAACGTCCGCTTCGACGCCTATGGCGGTTCGGCCGACGCCGGGAGCTACCACGCAGCCGGCAAGCTGATCGCCGGCGACTTCTGGGACGGCAAGGTCACGCTGTTCGGGCTCGTGCCCAAACAGACAGGCACGCAGTTCGTGGAAGATCTCACTGGGCTCGTGTACACCATCGGCGGGTCGAGTCGGCTGGGCGGGTTCATGATCTTCACGTGGTTCAGTTTCTGGGGGCTCGTGTTCTTCATCAAGGCCGCCCACCACGCCATCGACGGGTTCGCCACCCGCCGGTACCTGCTGTTCATCTTCCTCTTCCCGAGCCTCGTCTACTGGGGATCGAGCACGGGCAAGGAAGCCGTGGTCGGCTTCTTTCTCGGCCTGTCGGCGTTCGGCGCTGCGCTCGTGCTCAGCCGGCACGGCGCGGCCCGGCGCGGCGTGGTGCTGATCGGCATCGGCCTGGCGGGGGCGGCGTTCGTGCGGCCTCACTTCGCCGCCATCTGGGCAGGCGCCATCGTGGTCGCCCTCGTCGGGCGGGTGGTGCTCGACGCCATCGGCCGGTCGGACCACGAGGGCGACGAACGACGCCGTGTGCAGCTCGGCACGATCGTGATGGTCGTGGTGGCCGGAATCGGTTTCGCCGTCATCGCCAGCGTCACGCTGAACTACCTCGACTTCGCCGACGAGACCGACACCACCGTCACCGATCAGGTCGGCGCCATCTTCGAAGAGGTCGAGGATCGCACCACCCAGGGTGGGTCGTCGTTCGACCCGGTGACGGTGTCCGGTCCGTGGGACTACCCCAACGCCGCGCTGCGAACGATCACGCGGCCGCTGCTGACCGAGGCGAACAGCCTGGGCGAACTCCTCCCCGCAATCGAGATGACCGCGCTCTTGTTCATCGGCATCTTCAGCTGGCGACGCTTCGCCAACATCCCAAAGCTGATGCTCAACACCCCATACGTGGTGTTCACCGTGCTGTGTGTGTTCACGTTCGGGGTGGCGTTCTCGAGCATCGGCAACCTGGGCATCCTCGTCCGGCAACGGTCGCTGATCCTGCCGCTCGTGCTGCTGTTCTGGTGCCTCCCGCCGATCGTGTTCGCATCCGAGCGGGCACAGGCCGCCAAACGCGAAGCCGCACGCGATGCGCGTCCCGTACGCACCTTCTGAATACCCGGCGCTGCTCGGCCTGGCCGCCATCGCCATCTACGGCTGTGTCCCCGAGACCGGCCAGATGCCCGCCGTCGGCGCGCTGTGCGCCGGACTCGTTGTCGTGGAATTGATCACCCGCACACCATCGGCGCTCACGGTGCAGGCGCTGGCATTCGTGATCGTTTTCTGGTCGGGGCTGTTCGGGGCAACGGGGCGCGAGTCGGCGATCGTGGGAGCACTTTTCGCCTTCTGGCCGCTGGTGCTGGTGACCGCCGCCGCACTGTGGCCCGACGGACGGTTCGTGCCAGTTGCCGCGCGCGCAGCGATCGGGCTGGTCGGAGGCGTCGCCTCAGTCGCCGTGGCGCGCACCGGGGCGCTGCAGCCCACGATCGGCCCCGCCCTGCTCGCCGTCGCCGTGGCCGCGCCGCCGTCCACTTGGGCCGCGTGGGCGGTCAGGCGTCGCTGGTCGACGGCGGGGTGACCTCACCGTCGTCCGGCGCGTCCGCGGCGCCGTCACTCGACGGATCCCCATCGATGTCCGGCGTCTCGGATTCAGGGACTTCGGGGTCCGAACTGTGGAGGTCCAGCGTCGGAACGTCCGGAGTCTCGAGGTCCGGAGCGTCGGCGGCCGACAGTTCGGTCGTTGCCCCTTCGGTCACCTCGGCAGCGATCGGCCGAGCCTGGGCGCCAATCGGTTCGGTCCCGACCTGGAGCCGGAGCCAAGCCGCGGCCGCATCGTTCTCGGCGGCGATCGGTGCCGGTTCATTCGGTGCCGGTTCAGGCCGCGTCAGTTCGGATTCGGGTTCGGGCCGCTCGGGTTCGGTCGCCGCACGCCGCTGTCCGCCGTCCGTGCCCTTGACCCACCAGTTGTCCGGGGGCGCCGTCGGCGCATACCGGTACGACGCCACTGCGTGGACCCGCTGGTCCGGGTTCAACAGCGCCGTGCCGATCACGTTGGCATCGACGACCGCCAAGCGTTCCAACGCCTCGCTCCACTCGGCGCGATCGCTCAGACCGGCGGTGGCCACCATCAACACGGCGTCGGCGTGCTGGGCGAGCAGTGTCGGGTCGGTCACCGGGAGCACCGGAGGCGCGTCGATCACGACGAGTTCCGCCGATTTGGCCAGGGCGGCCAGCAGCCTGCCCAACCGATCGTGGGCAAGCAGTTCGGCGGGGTCTGGCGGCGGGGGTCCGCCGCTCAGCAGCACCAGTTCGTGGACCGCCGTGAGGCGATGCACGGCGGCCTTCAGCATCGCGCTGCCACGCAGCACCGACGACAGACCGACATCGGAGCCCACGCCGAACAGGCGGTGCAGCTGCGGGCGGCGCAGATCGCCATCGACCAGCACGACGCTGCGGCCCGCCATCGCTGCGGCGGCAGCCAGATTGGCCGCGACCGACGACTTGCCCTCGCCGGGGCGTGGGCTGGTCACCAGCACGATGTGGCCCGATGCCCTCGGATGGTCGCTGAGCGCGAATTCGAGCGAGGTGCGCAATGTCCGATAGCCCTCGGATTCGATCGAGTTGGGGTCACGCACGAGGGCAACATCGGCCGGGCGTTCGGCCCCGATCGGTTGGCGAGGGATCACCGCCAGGTTCGGCACGCCGCTGACGTGGCGCAGCTGGCGCGATGTGCGAATGGTGCGATCCAACGATGCCACCACGAAGGTGGCCACAACGCCGATCAGCAACCCAGCCGCCGCGGCGAGCAGCGTGACCACCAGTGTGCTGGTGCCCAGCGGATCGCCCGGGTGTTGGGCACGGTCGACGACCTCGGCACCGACCGACGACCGTTCGTCAACGTAGGCGTCGGCGTAGGCGTTCGCCGCGGTGACCGTGTTGGAGGCCTTCGTCGAGGTCGCGCTGAACCTCAACAGGCCGTCGGCCACCGTTGCGTCGAGGTCGGCGCCGCCGCCGACCACCGCGGCGGTCGCCGCACGCACCTCGGTCCCATTGGCCACCTCGAGTTCGGTGTCGAGCGATGTCGCCGCCGTGTCGACCACGACCTGGGCCGATGCCCGGTACTCGTCGGCGTCGAGCAACGACAGCACGAGCGCCGTCGCTGCACTGAGCACGACTGCCACCAGCACGAGCAGCCATCGCTGGCGCGACAGAGTGTCTCGAAAGGCGCGCCCGGGCATCAGCGCATCGTAGAGGCTCGCCCCACGCGCCTCGTGAATCCCGGCCGCCGAGATGACTCGCACGCCGGTTCTGCCAGTTCAACCGTCAGGAGACTCGCGTGGGCATCGTACCCGCGCGCAGGGGCGAGCGATAGCGTCGCAGCCGGAATGGACCGACGAAGTGCACTCAAACGGCTTGCAGCCGGCAGCGCCGTCGCCGTCGGAACCTCGGTGATCGTCAGCCAACCGGCCTTCGCGTACACCAATCCGTCGGTCACCGGCAGTCCGACCGTCACGGTCACCACCTCGCCCACCAACGGGCGGTTCGCCACGATCAACATCAGCAACGTGCCGGCCGGCACGTGCCCGCAGAGCGCCGTGTCGAAGCCCGCACCAGTCCAGGTGAGCCTGACCTGGACGACGTACTACCCCGCCGGTGCCGTGACGATGTCGACGGGCTCGGGCACGAGCGTCTCGATCCCCACCAGCTATAGCGAGTGGTACCCGGACGACCGTATTCGCGTCACGATGGTGTACCGGTACCAATGCGTGTATGCCGGGCGCACGACCACGATCTGCGTGCGGTGGTACCGCGAATTCAGGAACGCCGGCGGGTACGGCACGTCGGCCTCATGGTCGTTGGTGACCGCATCGAGCACCGGACCCACGGTCGTCGCCTGCCCGGCAGGCGTGCTCGCGGCTCCGTTCACCGCTCCGAACATGGCCAGCGGCGGTCGGCCCTTCCACAACGATCCCACCCCTGAGCCGTAGGCGAGTCTCGTGGGCCATGCAGTTCACCTCTGGTGTTACATCTCGGGTCCAACCCCAGATGTGACACCGGGTGCCGCGGTCTGACCAGTTGCAGCTCGTAACGTCACAGCGTGGCTGACGACGACGTTGCGGAGGGGATGACGCTGCGCGACTACGCGTCCGTCGTCTGGCGACGCAAGTGGCTCGTGATCCTCCCAATGGTGCTCACCGGGCTGGTCGCCGCCGCTCTGTCGATGGCGCAGACGCCGATGTACCGGGCGAGCGCCGACGTGCTCGTGCGCCTCCCGCCGACCGCCACCTCGCTCGGCGCGAGGGGTGCGGTGATGAGTCCCCGCCTCGTCGAGAACGAGGTCGAGACCGCGTCGGGCTCCGAACTCCAGTCGCAGGTGCGAACCATCGTCGGTTCCGAGCCGACGCTCAGCGTGTCGTCGAACGAGGACTCCGACGTCTTCACGTTCGCGGCCACCAGCTCGAACGCCGACAACGCCGCGTTCGCCGCCAACACGTACGCCGAGCAGTACATCATCCTGCAGCAGCAGAGCCTGATCGAGCAGTACGAGGCGCGGGTGGCCGTGCTCGAGGATCAACTGGCCGGCATCGAGGAAGGAACCGTCGACTCGAGCCGGCAGGCGGAGTACGAGCGTGAGCTCGAGGATCTCGCGGTGTCGATCGAGTTGGCGCTCACGTCGAGTTCGACGCTGATCGATGCCGCCACTCCCCCGGGCACCCCCTACGAGCCGAACACCATGCGCACCGTCACGCTGGCGCTGTTGGTCGGCCTGCTGATCGGCCTCGGCGCACTGTTCCTGGTCGACTACCTCGACACGTCGATCCGCGACGAGGACGAACTCACAGCCGCCAGCGGCCTGGCGAACCTGGCGGTGATCCCGCAGGTGGCGTCACCCGAGAAGGCGGTCGAGGGACACATCATCACCAGGCATGCACCACAGTCGCCGGCGTCGGAGGCCTTTCGGGCCTTGCGCACGGCGATCAGGTTCATGTCGCTCGATCGGCCGATCCACTCGATCCTGGTCACCAGCGCCCGCCCGGGCGAGGGCAGGACCACCACCGCCACCAACCTGGCCGTGGTCGCTGCCCGCTCGGGCCAGCGGGTGCTGCTGATCGACTGCGACATGCGCAAGCCTCAGGCACACCTGTTCTTCGGCCTGCCCAACGACATCGGCTTCACGTCGGTGTTGCTGGGCGAGGTGAGCCTGCAGGAGGCCGCCCAGTTCCCGAGTGGCGACGGCAAACTCGCCGTCGTCACATCGGGCCCGTTGCCGCCGGACCCGTCTGATCTCCTGTCGGGCGACACCACCCATCGGGCCCTCGACAGGGTGCGCCAGGACGTCGACCTGGTGGTGCTCGACTCGCCACCGGTGCTGCCGGTGGCCGACGCTGCGATTCTGGCTGCAATGGTCGACGGCGTGATCGTGGTCGCCTCGGCGGCTTCAACCGATCGTCGCCAGCTCTCCCGGGCGGTCGCCCGCCTGAAGCAGGTCGAGGCACCCATCCTCGGCACGGTGCTCAACCGGTACGAGGCCGAGAACGAGGCCGAGAGTGAGACCGCCCACACCTACGGCCACGGCACCCCGTCGAGCACCGACGACGATGCGACCACGGAGGACGCGACCGCAGGCGACGCCTCGCCGATCGCCCGCTGACGTCTCACCGCATGGATGAGCTTCCCGCCGGATGTCCCGCAAGCGGGATGAGGCGCTGGTTGCCGAAATCGACACCGAGCTGGCGGTGCTGGAGGCCCGGGAGCGAGTCCGCCCGGACTCAGTGCGTTGGACGGGTGCCGGCCAGTTCTGGGTTCCTCGAGCGAAAGCTTCCGCCGATACCGGTTGGAGCAGTCGGCGTCGTCAAGTTCGACGCGATGCGATAGATCCCAATGGCTCCCGAGCCGGGATAGCAATGCATGATGATTGCGGTCTGATCCGGCGTCCACACTGGCGAGTAGCAGCCGGCAGGGTCGGCGGCGTTGTAGGCGGTGGTCAACTGCTGCCCGTTGGAGCCGTCGACATCCACGACCGAGATCACGTTCTTGCCGCCGACATGGGCGGTGTACGCAATGCGATTCCCATCGGGGGACAGCGACCAGTACGTACCCCCATAGGCGCCGGTGACGACTGGTTCGACGAGGCTGCCATCGACCCGGGCCCGGTAGATGGTGCTCGACACCGCAAAGTAGAACCACACACCACCCGGATCCCACACGACGCCACCGCCGTACGAATACGCGGTGTACGGCACCGGTGATCCACTGCCATCCGATTCGACGAGGTGGTATCGGCACTGCGCCGGTGTCGGTCGCTGGCACGAATCGCGGAAGATGATCTTCGAACCGTCGGGGCTGTACGCCGGGGCACTCTCGCCATAGGTCATGTCCGGGATCAACAGCTGCGGGTTCGGGTCGCCGACAGCGCTGGCGACCGTGGCCTTCCACTTGCCGCCGATGAGCACCGAAAAGACGATCTTCGAGCTGTCCGGCGACCACGACGGGCGCAGCACCATCGACACACCGACCGTGGCGACGAACCGTTCGTTGGTCCCGTCGATACCGACCATCCAGATCTCGCTCTCGTAGGACGGTCCGGGCCCCTGGCGCCAGTAGGCGACCGTCTGGCCGTCAGGCGACACGACAGCGTCGCTCTTGGCGCCCGGTTGCGTCGTCAGAGCGACCGAACTGCCGTACGGTTCCACGCGCCGGACGGTTCCGGTCGCATCATCCGTGTAGACGATCGTCGGGTTGAACACCAGCGTGGCGAGCGTCGCGTCATTGTTCGTCGGGTCGGCGTCCGTCGCTGCGGACATGACGGAACCAGTGATCGATCGCTGCCCAGTGGTGTTGGGCACGACGACGATCGTGACAACAGCAGAGTCACCGCTCGCTGTCGAATCGAGGGCGCAGTTGATCACGCCCGACGCATCGGTGCAGCCGGAACCCTGCGTGGCCGTCGCCGACACGAAGGTGACCCCCGACGGCAGCGTGGCACTGAATTCGACGCCGGGCGCCTCGTTGGGTCCGGAGTTGAGGATCGTGAAGGTGTACGTCAGTGGCTGGCCGGTCCTCGCTGGGTCGGCGGACTCCGTGGCGCTGACCGACAGATCCGCGACGGATTCGCCGGCTGGCGCCACGCGCACGACGATCGGGTTCGCCGTCGCCGTCGGGGCTCCCGGGCGTAGCGCAGAGAGCCTGAAGGTGTAGTTGCGGCTGTTCGACCTCGAGTTCGTGGGCAGCGTCGCGACCGCGGACGCCGTGCCGTCCGTGCATGGCACGGTCAGCGGGAAGCCGTCGAGCGCCGGCGAAACACTGAAGCGGCATGTCTCCGCGAAGCTCACCGTGGCCCACAAGTCGACTGTGCCACCGACCGAACTCAGCACGGTCGGCGACGCATCGAAGGACTCGACGGTCAGTGGGGGCAGGGTCACGTTGAACCCCCGATTCACGGCCGATGCGGCCGCCCAGTAGGCATCGCCAGCTTGCTCAGCACGAACGGTGCACCGGCCGACGTCGAGCAACGTGATCATCGAGCCATCGGTGCCACCAGCCGTACACACGTCAGGCGTGGTCGTCGTGAACGTCACCGGCAGTCCGCTCGATGCAACTGCTGTGACGGTGACCGGTGACTCGGCCGTGTCTCTGGTGCCGATGGCCGGGAACGTGATCCTCTGGGTCAGCGTGCGCACCGTGAAGCTCCGATTGACCGCGTTGGCCGACCGGTACACGGAGTCGCCGGCTTGCTCGGCACGAACGGTGCAGCGGCCGACGTCGAGCAACGTGATCATCGAGCCATCGGTGCCACCAGCCGTACACACGTCAGGCGTGGTGGTCGAGAACGTCACCGGCAGTCCGCTCGATGCGGTTGCCACAACCGTGACCGGGCTGTCCGCGAGCATCTGGCTACCGACGGTCGGAAACGCGATTGCGTTCGTCAGCTTCGAGATGGCGAACTGGCGATCGACCGCGCGGGCCGGTCGGTACACGGAGTCGCCCGGCTGCTCGGCGCGCACCCTGCACGTACCGGCATCGAGCAATGTGATCGTCGAGCCGTCGGTGCCACCAGCGGTGCACACGTCGGGCGTGGTCGTCGTGAACGTCACCGGCAACCCTGACGACGCCGTAGCGCTGAGGAGCACCGGCGACTCCGTGATCAGCTTGCCCGGCGACCACGGGAACGTGATCGATTGCGCCACCGTGCGAACCGTGGAGTTCCGGAACACCGACACCGCCGGTGCCCAGTTCGCGTCGCCGGCCTGATCGGCGCGCACCGTGCACGTGCCGGCGCCGAGCAACGTGATCGTCGAGCCATCGGAGCCACCGGGAGTACATACGTCGGGTGTGGTCGTCGAGAAGGTCACCGCCAGCCCCGACGACGCCGTCGCCCTGACGACAATCGGCGAGTCGAGCATGGTCGTGTTGCCGATGGTGGGGAACGAGATGGTCTGACGCGTCCTGACCTCCAGGATCGCGGTCGCGGTCAACGTGCCGATCCGGGCCGTCACCACCTTCACGCCGGTCGTGCCGGATCGACATGCGTT
This sequence comes from Ilumatobacteraceae bacterium, assembly GCA_963774765.1. Lineage (GTDB taxonomy): Bacteria > Actinomycetota > Acidimicrobiia > Acidimicrobiales > Ilumatobacteraceae > Sva-07. The sequence continues at coordinate 386,756 of CAVZGP010000011.1, read as the reverse complement.
GAGAGTGCACCGTCCGTTCGGGCTGATCGTGAACACGGCCTCTGCCGTCCGATCACCGAGCGAGTTCCCGAGCGGATCGAACCCCTCGACGTCGAACGTCTGCGACACTCCCGTACCCACCACTGCTGTGCTCGGCGTCACCACCAGGTTCGGCAGGGTCTCGGTCACCTCCATGACCACATCGACCGTGCCGACACCGCCGTCGTCGTCGGTCACCGACACGGTTGCTGTGTACGAACCAGGCGTCGAGTACGTGTGCGTCGCGTCGAACGGCGAACTCACAACTGCGAATTCATCCGCCGACGACCCATCACCCCAATCGACCGACGCCGCGTGGATGTCGAGCGCCCCGGCGTCGCCGAACGACGTCGGTAGCGTGAACGACACACCGACCGCCGCCGACAAAGGACCAGCCGGAGTCACGACCGGTGGCGCGTTGGTCACCGACACCTCATGTGTGGTCGTCGCCGTGGCACCATCGTCGTCGGTGACCGTGAGCGTCACGGTCACGGCGGCGTCGTCGACGCCCGTCAACATCGGCGACACGACGCCCGCATCGTCGAGTACCGCCCCCGACGACACCGACCACGCGTACGCCACGATCGTGCCATCGATGTCGGACGAGCCGACACCGTCCAACACCATCGTCGAACCCTCGATCACCGTGGAACCACCCGCGATCACCGCGGCCGGACCATCGTTGACATCGTTGACGGTCACCGTGACCGTCCGACGTCCTTCCAGCGATGGCACACCGTCATCGGTGACGACGACGTCGAAGGTGAACACCCCGGGGCCATCAGCTTCTCCGGGAGTCCAGGTGAACACACCGGTGACCGCGTCGATCGAAGCTCCGGCCGGCGCTCCGTCCAGCGAGAACGTCAGCACCTGAGCCGGCAGGTCCGGATCGTCCGCCGGTGTGGTGAAGCTCAACTCGGTGCCTTCGTCGACCTCGTAGTCGGTCGCCGGCGCACCGACGATCCGCCCGAATCGCACGTCGTCGATGATGTGATAGTCACCGCTGTAGAAGTCGATGCTCGTGATGACATTGCTGTCGGCGGTGTATCCGAGGAACGTCGAGTTCGGAAGCGTGGCCTGTCGGGCCACAACGAACGTATCGGTGCCACCACCGACGAGATGCACGGTCACCTCGATGTTGCCTTCGATGTCATTTCCGAACATCCCGAAACTGGCGACAGGTGTGTCGAACACGAACGAGTAGGGGTCGGTCGGACTGCTGAACCCTGTCTGCCAGGCACCGATCGGCACACTGTGGGTCCAGTTCGAACTCACCAGCACGCTGCGTGCATCGAGACCCAGCAGGGTGACTCCCTGCGCGGCGTAGGTGTCCGACGGAATCGGGGTGAACGTGTTCGGAGCGAGGTAGTCGAACCCGTCGCCGTCGAAGTCGATGAACTCGACCGTCTGGCCGGCCGTTGCAGCCGCGTAGTCCGGATCGACGACAGCTGCGGGGCCAACTCCAGGAGTTCCGATGTGCTGGGTGGCGGTGAGCGCCTGGGGTGGCAGGTTCACCTCGTTGACCGTGACCGTGATCGTCTCACGATCCTCCAGACGCGGCGACCCGTAGTCGGTCACCACCACGTCGAAGGTGTACGTCCCCGGGCCGTCCGTTTCGCGTGTGGTCCATGTGAACGCGCCGCTGTAGTCGTCGATGTACGCGCCAGGGGGTGCACCTTCGAGCGAGTACACCATGTAGTCCGGCGGAACATCGCCATCGGTCGCCGTCGCCGCGAACGTCAACGACTCCAACTCGTCGACCGACCGATCGCCGATCGGATCGAGCACCGGCGCCAAGTTCACGTCGACCGCTTCGACATCCACCTGGACGTCGATCGTGCCGATGCCGCCATCGTCGTCGGTCACCGTCACGGTGGCGGTGTAGGTACCCGGCGAGGCGTAGGTGTGCGGCGCATCGAACGGCGACACCACCGCACCCACATCGTCGCTCGGCGACCCGTCGCCCCAATCCACCGAGGCCACATGTGTGTCGAGCATGCCCGCATCCGTGAACGATGTCGGCAACGTGAGCAACTCGCCAACCGTTGCCGCCAACGGACCGACAGGATTCACGACCGGTGGCACGTTGTTGACCGTCACCGAGGTGTCGGTCGAGCCGACCGCATCCTTGGCGTCGGTCACCTGCAATGACATCGTCACCACACCGTCGTCGACCCCAGTGAACGTCGGGTTCTCCAGCGTCGCATCGTCGAGATCGGTCCCCGGTGACCACAGGTACGACACGACGGTTCCATCGCTGTCGAACGACCCGGAGCCGTCCAACAGGACCGTCGAACCCTCGTCGACCACGTACGGACCCCCGGGATCCGCTACCGGAGGCCAGTTCGGGGTCTGCTCGCCGAACGTCGTGACGGTGACGAACTCACTCGACGCTCCGGCGGCGACGGTGAAGTCCCATTGCTGGCTCAAGGTCACGTCGTACGGGGTGTCGACGATCCGATCAGCATCGTTGTCGTGGTACACCACGGCGTCGTCGATGGCCGGGATCCCCCCGTTGCTCGTGATCGTCGGCCGGTAGTCGAACTCCTGGATCGCCCAGCGATCAGGCACCGACTCGCCGGCCAGGGAACCGCTGATGCCGACGAAGGTGCTCGGATCGTTGGGATCGTCGGAGGAATCGAACTCGTACAACACCGAACCGTCGAGGACGGCGGCGCCACCGTCGATCAGCGTGCCGTCGAAGTCGAGGTCACCGTCGAGGTGCCTCACCACACTCGTGGTGATGTCCGTCGCCGAGACATTGCTGATGGTGTAGGTCTGTGTCAGCGCAGCACCTTCGGTCGTGGCCGCCGCCGTCTGCGTCAACTCGATGACGAGATCGCCCAGATCGGTTCGCGTCACCAACTCGGTCGGCGACTGCGAGATCACTTCGAAGTCACCGAAGGTGCAGTCGCTCAGCAGATCCCCGAGATTCTGGAGGTAGATGTTCGAGCTGTAGACCGTGCCCGCCTCGTCGAGCGGGCCGAGCGGATTCCACCGGGCGTCGCTGACGGTCACCGAAGTCCCGAATGCGCCGAGGGCGTCGACCCCGACGGTCAGCGCGCCGTCATCGAGAGCTGGATCGCCCGTCGTCAGTTCGTGGACGAGCGGTACACAGCTGCCGGCGGAGCTCACCGTGAAGCTGTCGACTCCGGCGTCGCCGTCGTCGTCCGTCACCATCACCGTGACGGTGTAGACGTCTACCGCCGCGTAGGTGTGCGAGCCGGACACCGTGTCGCTGACCTGATCGACGACACCCGATTCCACCGTCCCGTCACCCCAGTCGATCGACGCCGTGTGCGAGTCGGCCGATCCGGAGTCGGTGAACGTCGCCAGGAGCACAGCAGCCACGCCACTGTCGACCACCTGGTTGCCGCCCGCGTCGACCACGGGAGCCTCGTTCGTCACCGTCACCGTCACCGTCGCGGCATCGCTGCAGGCATCGAGGTCGTCGCACACCTGCAACGTGACATCGAAGTCGCCGTCGTCGGCAGCCGAGAAGTCGGGCATCGCCGTTTCGGCGCCCGTGAGCGTCACCAGCTGATCAGCCGCGTCCCAGAGCCAGGTCGTGACCGTGCCGTCGGAGTCGACGGAACCGGAGGCGTCGAGCGTGACCGTGTCGCCCTCGGCGACCGAGTACGGGCCGCCGGCATCGGCGATGGGCGGCACGTTGTTCGACACGTTCACGTCGAAGTCGTCGCAGCCGGGTGCATCGTCGTCGACGACGCACACCGTCACGGTGTAGAGCCCGACAGTCGCATAGAGATGGCCGGCGGGCATCGTGATCAGGCCGGTCGCATCGTCGACCACGAGCGGCTCGGCTGGGGAGCCGTCGCCCCAGTCGACCGACGCGGTCCATGGTGCATCGGCACCGGGGTCGACGAAGCTCATCCGGTTCTGGACCAGAGTGCCGCCGACCACGAGGCTGCGGTCGACGCCGGCATCGACGGCGGGCAGGACGTTGTCGACCACGAGGGTCGGCGTGTCACACAGGTCGACGGGACCGTCGACGGTGACGCCACGCACGCAGATCTCCAGCGGGAAGTTGCCGTCCTGCGGGTAGGGGTGGGTCTTGACGACAGGGAAGACCGAGAAGTCGATCGTCTCGATGCCCGATCCGTCGCCCCAGTCGATGGTGGTCGTGAGATCGCCGCCGGGATTGAAGAAGTCGATCGTCGCCGTGGCGTCCGAGCCCTCGTCGATCGACGAGGCACCGCCGGGCGCTCCGACCGATGCAGCGAACGCCGACGCCGACGTCGAGTCCCAGTCCCAGGCGCCGTCTGCGTCGTACACGATCAGGTAGACCTGGAACGAGCCGTTCGCCGACGTGAAGAAGCTCGGCGACACCGAGTCGACACCGGTCAGGCTGGAAGGCGGGCTCGGCGCGACGAACCACGAGTAGGTGACGTACGTGCCATCCGGGTCGAACGAGCCTGATCCGTCGAGCACCGTCGGGAGACACGGCCCCATCGGACACGCGTCGGCCGTGTACGGTCCGCCGACATCGGCCACCGGTGGGATGTTGTCGTCCGGCGGCACGGTGCTGTTGATGTACACCGTCGCGGTGTCGGTCGCGCCACGAGACGCCAACGCCGGGTCCTCGGAGCCTGGCCGCACGGAGTCGACGACGGTGTACGTGAAGCGGTCAGGACCGTCGTAACCCGCCATTGGCGTGTACGTGCACGTGGTCGCACAGGTCACCGTGCCGAACAGCGGATCGGTATTCGAAACAATGGCGAAGCGGTCGCTCGCGTCGGCGTCGTAGTCGTTGGCCAACACGTCGATGGCCACTGGGCTGCCGGTCGCAGGCGCGCTGTCGGAGAACGCATTCGGCGGATCGTTCACCTCGTCGACCTGGATGACGACCCTGGCGATCGACACGTCGGCGACCGGCTCGGTCTCCGAGGCGTTCGCGATGTCGGTGATCGAGTACTCGAAGCTGTCGGGACCGTAGTAGTTGAACGCGGGGACGTAGGTGTAGGCGGTACGTTCGGCGTTCGGCACGACCGTTCCGTGCTGAGGCGGGGTGACGACATCGAAGATCGTCACTGCGGCGCCCTCGGGGTCGACGTCGTTGGCGACGACATCGAGCAGCGTCGCCGAATCCTCGTCGAGCGTGTAGTCGTCGTCGACGGCGATCGGTGGCTGCCCCGCGCCGGGGTTGCACTGGTTCGACTGGAAGGCCTCGAGGCCTTCGATCAGCGCGGCCGACGACTCGAACGCGTCAGCGCCGTCGAAGATCGACAGGAACAGCGAGTTCGGGCCGGTGTTGATGGGCGTCTGCACCCGCAGCACCGCCGTGCTCCCGTTGTACGACATCCCCGTGTCGGTCACCACGCGACCCGGGTCGAAGAACGAACCCTTGACGCTGATGTACTCGTCGTCTCCGTCGAAGGCGAAGTTGTCAGGCGCGATGATCGTCGAACCGACGACGGACCACGTGCTCGCGCCCAGCTCCGCCAGGAAGCCGTCGTTGTACGGCTTGTTGACGTAGTCCGGGTACTCCTCGGATGCGAAGACGACGTCGAACGCCAGGCAGTTGGTGTCGAGCGGGATGTCGAGGTCGAGCCGCAGTACCGACGCATCGAAAGCGCCTCGGAACTGCTGAGCGAGGTTCTCATCGGCAACGTCTCCGGGCGTCCCGAACGACTCCGACGCCAGTCCGGTCGTGAGCTGGGCCAGCGTCCCGTCGGGCACGACCAGCGGTGTCAGGTCCGCTCCCGCCGTGGCGCTCGCGGCCGGGCTGGCACACTCGACCCACTCGTAGCCGGTGACCGTCACGTTCGACTCGGAGAACGCCCCGGTGAGATCGGCACAGCCGACCACGTCGATCGTGACGGTCGCTGTGTCCTGCTTCTCGCCATCGCTGATCGTGTAGTCGAACGTCGTCGTTCCCACGAATCCGCCGGGCGCGTTGAACGTGCAGTCGTCGGCGTCACACGACACGGTGCCCGCATCGGGATCGGTGTTCGAGACGATCGACAGCGGGGCGGATTCGGGATCGTTGTCGTTGCCCAGCACGTCGAGCACGCGATCCCCGGTTCCCTCGGCAACCGTGGCGAAGTCGTCGATGGCGATCGGCGCCTGGTTGAACGCCGTGACGTCGACGCTGGCTGTGGCGCATCCCGACGCGATGCCATCGGACACGCAGACCTCGACCGTGTACAGACCGACTCCTGGATACGTGTGGCTCGACGTGATCGGACTGCTCGCCGGATCGACCAGTTCGTCGTCGATGCCGTCGTTGTCCCAGTCGATCGTCGCCGTGAACGAGTCGGCTCCCGGATCGGAGAACGTCGCGGTCAGATCGAAGGCGCCGCCGTTGACGACCGATCCGCCACTGACGGACTCGACGGTCGGTGCGACGTTGACGACGCTGATCTGGGTCGTCTGACAGGTCGTGTCGTCGTCGTCGGTGATGCACAGGCGCACGTCGTAGGTGCCGTCCTGGGGGTACACGTGCGTCGTCGACACGAGATCCGCCACGTCGTCGACACCGACCGGCGCAGCGGTCGACGGGTACGTCCAGTCGACCGTCGCCGTGTGTGGGTCGAATGTTCCCGGATCCGAGAACACGGCGTTCACGGCCACGGTCGAGCCCTCCGCGACACCATCGGTGACCACGAAGGACGAGATCGTCGGCGCCACGTTCGTCACGCTGAGCGTCGTCGCTGCGCTCCCCGGAGCACCGAGCAGGTCTGTAGCACTCAGGGTCAGCGAGAACACGCCATCCTGGTACCCGGTCACCGTCGAATCGACGGCCGTCGGGTCACCGAAGCCGACCTGTGCGCCGCCACCGGCCGTCCAGAGGATCGTCGACGGATCGAGGTTGCCGTCGTCGTCGAGAACCGAGCCAGCCAGGAGACCAACTTCACCCTCCGTCAACGTGTACGGCCCGCCGGCGAGCACCGTTGGCGGAACATTCACCAACTCCACCGTCACGAGCACCGAATCACAGGTACTCACCGGGAAGTCGTCGGCAACGCACACCTCGACCGTGTACTCACCCTCGGTCGCGTAGGTGTGGCTGACGTCGAACGTCGGCCTGGTCACCCCGCCGACGTCTTCCACCCCGTCGCCAGCGCCCCAGTCGACGGTTGCGGTGTGGGAGTCGATGATGCCGGGATCGGAGAAGCCGACCGTGAGGGTCGCGAGGTCACCCGGCTGGATGCCGAGATCCGAACCGGCATCGACGGTCGGGCTGACGTTCGTGACCGTGAAGACCAACGTCGTCACGTCGATGGCGCCGTCGTCGTCGGTCACCGTCAACGTCACGGTGACCGACGCATCGTCCACACCGTTCAACGTCGGCGTCGCGCTTGTCGGGTTCGTGATCGTGCCCCCGCCGGTCACTTGCCAGACGTACCCGACGATCGTCCCGTCGACATCGGACGACCCAGTTGCGTCGAGACCGACCGAGGTGCCTTCGGGCAACGTTGTCGATGCCGCGTCGATCACGGCCACCGGGAGGTCGTTCACCTCGACGACGTCGATGGTGACGGTTCCGGCCACCGTGTCGCCGCCCGACGACACGGTGTAGCCGAAACCGTCAGCGCCCGCGTAGTTGTCAGCGGGCGTGTAGGTGCAGGCCGAGTCGACACAGTCGACGCTGCCGTGCAGCGGAAGACCGGTGAGCGCGAACGTCACCGGTGTCCCGTCGGCGTCATCGCCGACGAGGGTGAGATCGAGCGGTGTGTCCTCATCGGTCGACTCGACCATGTCCGCGGCGACGGGCAGGTCGGGAATCGGCGTGATCGTCACGCTGACGATGCCCGCCGCGATCCCCCCATGACCGTCCGACACGGTGACGGCGAACGAATCCGTGCCGACGAGGTCGATGTTCACGTCAGGGTCCGGGACGTAGCTGACCGGGATCTGGCAGACCCCGTCGGTGCAGACGACCGGCCCGTCGACGGTGACCGTTCCGTGCGACGCGGTGCCGGCCTCGGCCGTGAGCGTGTCACCGTCGTCGTCGACCGCATCGACCGTGATCGACGCTGTGGTGTCCTCGTCGACCGTGACGGCGGAGTCGGTCACCACGGGGGGCCGGTTGGCGCCCTGTGTGCAACCTTCCGGGCCGGGCACGACCGCCCGCAGGTTGTCGATGAGCGCTCCGGTGTCAAGTGAGTGATCGCCCGCGTCGAAGACCGTGAAGTACACCGTGTGGACGCCGGCGGTGATCGGGGTCTGGACGACGAGGCGTTGCGTGGCGCCGTCGTACTCCATGCCGTTGTCGGGCTCGGTGACGACGCGATCGGCGGCGAAGAACGTGCTGTTGATGCTGAGCACGTTGCCGTCGGGGTCGAACGCGAAGTTGTCCGGCGCCGTGATGTCGGAACCCGACACCGACCACGAGTTCGTGTCGAGTTCGGCGAGGAATGCGTCGTTGAATGATCGAGCCCACCCACTCCGGGTACTCGTCGCTCCCGAAGACCACGTCGAACCGCAGACAACTCGGGCCGTCCGGAATGTCGAGATCGACCGCGAGCACCGACACGTCATTCGCTCCGCGGACAGCTCGTTGCCGTTCGAGCGTCCACTGCCGCCGCCGTAACTCGGACCCGGGGCGATGCCGCGATCCCCACTGGTGAGCAGCAGTGCCGAGCCCGATGCCGGGTCCAGAAGCGGAGTGAACTGCTGAACCACACCATTGGCGGTCGGGCTCGAGCACTCGACCCAGTTCTCACCGGTGACGATGCCGCCCCCGTCGAGCGCCGACGCAACCGTCGGACAGTCGGTCGGCGCCGCACCGCTGCCGCCCGCCTGGACCGTGACGTCGACTCGTCCGATCGAGGAGGCGCCGTAGCTGTCGACGAGCGTGTACGTGAACACGTCGAGGCCCTCGAACCCGGGGTTCGGGGTGTAGGTGCAGTCGACGGCGCCGAGCCCGTCATCGGTGCAGACGGCAATGCCGCCGGCGCCGTCGGTCGACGCGTCGAGCGAGAGCGGGTCGCCGTCGGGGTCGCGATCGTTGGCCGAGACCGTGACCGTCGCAGCCGTGTCGGGGTCGGTCATCAGCACGTCGGTCTTCGTGGTCGGTGCCCGGTCGCCGATCTGGATGACCTCGGACCTCGTCACCGGTGGATTGATCCCGTCGTCGAGCGTCACCTCGATGTAGTCGTAGCCCTCGAACGCGGGATCGGGCGTGAATTCGACCGTGGCGGTGCACTGCGCACTTCCGTCGGGTTGGCCCACGCAGTCGAGCAGCGACAACGGACCGAACGAACCGTCGGCGGGAGGGGTGCCGAGCCCGATGGTCATCGGGTCACCATCGGGCTCGGCGACCGTGATGGTCATCGTCGTCGTCCCGACGACACGGTTCGGGGCCACGTCGACGAGGTCCGGAGACTCGTTGCCGGTCAGGTTCACCGACGCCGGACTGCTCGTGTAGATCGCATCGCTGACCGTGAACGTGAAGGAGTCCGCGCCGGTGTAGCCCGGGTCGGGCGAATAGGTCGCCGCCTGGGTGCAGTAGAAACCGTCACAGGTCGGCGGGCCATCGATGGTGACCGTTCCGCTGGTGGGTGCGGTGTCGACGGCGAACGTGAGCGTCGATCCCTCGTAGTCGTACCCCTGAAGTGTGAGCGCCGTCGTCGGGAAGGTGATCTTGGTCCACTGCGAGTACGCATGCGGCTCGTTGTCGCCGCGGAGCGTCACCGTCGCCGGCGAACTGTCGAGGGCACCGTCGTTCGCGACGTAGGTGAACGAATCGTCGATCAGCAACCCGTCGGGCGTGTAGGTCACCGTGGCCGTGCACTGCCCGCCGCCGCACGACGGCGTCGAGATCGCGCTCAGCGTTCCGTTGAACGGCGGTTCATCGATGGCGAACGTCACATCGGCGCCCTCGGGGTCCGTGCCCGTCAGCGTGATCTCGTTGGGACCGTCGACGATGTCGAGGTACACGTACGAGGCGCTGGGCGGCTGATCGGCGCCCGACTGCCGCACGACGTAGATGCTCGCGCTGCTCGACGACGCTCCGTCGCTCACCGTGTAGTTGAAGTTCCAGCCGTCGAGTGCGCCCGGTGTGAACGGTACCTCCGCTGTGCAGACGTTGGTCCCATCCGACTCGAGTGCACAAGTCACCGGTCCGACCGTGCCAACCGTGCCGTCGCCGTTGTAGGGATCGGTCACCATGAAGGTCAGGTCGTCGCCATCAGGATCGGTACCGGTCAGGCTGATCTGCGACGTCGTGGACGGCACGGCAATCGCAACGTCGGCAACGGTCGGCACCGTATTGGTTCCGCTCACGGTCCCCGACGCCGTCGAGAGCCCGTCGCCGGCGGTGAACGAGAACGACCATCCGCTCTGTGCTGCGACCACTGTCACCTCGGCGTAGCAGTAGACCGATCCGTCGGCCTGCGGGTTGCACGTCGCTGCACTCGGATCGGTCACCGTGGCGCCGCTCGGCGTGCCGGTGATCTGGAACGTGAGCGGATCACCATTCGGATCTACCGCGCCAAGCGCGACCACGGCCCCCGAGGTGCCCGCGACAACCTTGGGTGTGACGACGTACGGCGCCGGGCTGGTCACGCTCACCGACACCGTCGAGGAGTTGGTCGGGCCGTCGTTCACCCGGTACTGGAACGATCCGGACGTACCCGTCGGCGTCACACTCGCTGCAACCGTGCACACCGACGAACCATCACCCTGCGGCGTACACACCGAAGTCGGCAACGGCGCCACCGCCACACCCGACGGCACCGACGTCAGCGAGAACGTCAGCGCGTCACCCTCCGCGTCCGTGGCCCGCAACATCACCGTGCCACCCGCCGCCGGCACCACCACCCGATCGGCAACCGCAGCCGGCGCAGCGTTGTCCACGTATACGGACACCGTCGCCGAGTTCGTCAGGCCGTCATGCACCCGGTACTGGAACGATCCGGACGTACCCGTCGGCGTCACACTCGCTGCAACCGTGCACACCGACGAACCATCACCCTGCGGCGTACACACCGAAGTCGGCAACGGCGCCACCGCCACACCCGACGGCACCGACGTCAGCGAGAACGTCAGACGCGTCACCCTCCGCGTCCGTGGCCCGCAACATCACCGTGCCACCCGCCGCCGGCACCACCACCCGATCACCGACCGCCGCCGGCGCAGCGTTGTCCACGTTCACGGACACCGTTCGCCGAGTTCGTCAGGCCGTCATGCACCCGGTACTGGAACGATCCGGACGTACCCGTCGGCGTCACACTCGCTGCAACCGTGCACACCGACGAACCATCACCCTGCGGCGTACACACCGAAGTCGGCAACGGCGCCACGGTCACATTCGAGGCCGACATCAATTCGAACGTCACGGCGTCACCGTTGGCGTCGGTCGCCCGCAATGTCACTGTGCCACCCGCACTCGACACCACCATGCGGTCAGCGACCGGCGCCGGCGCCGCATTGTCGACGTTCACGGTCACCGTCGCCGAGTTGATGAGGCCGTCGTTCACTCGGTACTGGAACGATCCCGAGAATGCTGAGGCCGACAACGTCCTCGACGGGGTGACGCTCGCGGCGACGGTGCACACCGACGAGCCATCACCCTGCGGCGTACACACCGGAGTCGGCAACGGCGCCACGGTCACATTCGACGGCGCCAAAACCTCGAAGGTCAACGCGTCACCGTCGGCGTCGCTCGCCCGCAACGTCACCGTGGCACCCGCCACCGGTACCGTGGCCCGATCGGCGACGGCCGCCGGAGTGGCATTCGATGGCGAGCCGGAGCTGACGACGGTGACCGTCGCCGCACTGGAGGACACCCCGTCGTTGACCGTGTAGCTGAAGCTGCCCAACGACGCGTGGCTCAACGCAGTCACATCGACCGTTGCCGTACACACCGACGAACCATCACCCTGCGCGACACACAACGGCGACGACACCGCACCCAACGTCACATAGCTCCCCGGACTCACCGAGAACGACAACGCGTCACCATTCGGATCGATGCCACGCAACCTGACCGTCACAGGTACCGCGAGCGGCGACGGAACGCCCTCCATGCGGTCGGCAACCGCGGTCGGTGCCGGATTCCTCACATCCACCCGGGCGCCCGACGACGCCGAGATCCCATCGGTGACCGTGTACGCTGAAGCTAGCCCAACGACGCGTGGGTCAACGCAGTCACATCGACCGTTGCCGTACACACCGACGAACCATCACCCTGCGCGACACACAACGGCGACGACACCGCACCCAACGTCACATAGACTCGCCCGGACTCACCGAGAACGACAACGCGTCACCATTCGGATCGATGCCACGCAACGTCACCGTCGACCCCACACCACCGACCAACTGCGTCGCCATCGCCGTCGGTGCCGGATTCCTCACATCCACCCGGGCGCCCGACGACGTCGAGATCCCATCGGTGACCGTGTACGTGAAGTAGCCCAACGACGCGTGGGCCAACGCAGTCACATCGACCGTTGCCGTACACACCGACGAACCATCACCCTGCGCGACACACGACGGCGACGACACCGCACCCAACGTCACAGAACTGCCCGGACTCACCGAGAACGACAACTCGTCACCATTCGGATCGATGCCACGCAACGTCACCGTCGACCCCACACCACCGACCAACTGCGTCGCCATCGCCGTCGGTGCCGGATTCCTCACATCCACCCGGGCGCCCGACGACGTCGAGATCCCATCGGTGACCGTGTACGTGAAGTAGCCCAACGACGCGTGGGTCAACGCAGTCACATCGACCGTTGCCGTACACACCGACGAACCATCACCCTGCGCGACACACAACGGCGACGACACCGCACCCAACGTCACAGAACTGCCCGGACTCACCGAGAACGACAACGGTCACCATTCGGATCGATGCCACGCAACGTCACCGTCGTACCCCACACCACCGACCAACTGCGTCGCCATCGCCGTCGGTGCCGGATTCCTCACATCCACCCGGGCGCCCGACGACGTCGAGATCCCATCGGTGACCGTGTACGTGAAGTAGCCCGCCGACGGATTCGTCAACGAGGTCACATCCACCGTTGCCGTACACACCGACGAACCATCACCGCAACGCGACACACAACGGCGACGACACCGCACCCAACGTCACAGAACTGCCCGGACTCACCGCAAACGACAGCTCGTCACCGTCTGGATCGACACCACGCAACGTCACCGCCGGTGACGACGTCGGGGACACGATGACACTCGTCGGCATGGCACGAGGTGCCCCGTTGTCGACGTAGATCGTCGCGAAGTCCGTCACCGCGCCATCGTCGACGCTGTACGCGAATGAGCCCGATGTCGACGTCGGTGTGACCATGACCGTGGCGGTACACACCACGCCTCCATTGGGCTGCGGTTCGCACAGCGGTGCCGACGGCGCGTCGACGGTGACGTTGTAGCTCGTCCCCAAGGTGAATGCGAGATCGTCGCCGTCGGTGTCGATGCCCCGCAAGGTGATCGACGCGCCCGCTGCCGGCACCACGACCCGATTCTCGACCGCGGCCGGCGCAGCGTTGCCCGCCTCACCTGCTGCCTCGGCGATCGATCCGCCCAACGGCACGACCGGCGCGACGAACGCGACCATGACGGCCGACGCCATCAGGGTTCTGAATGTGTGTCGCCGCCCGCCAACACCGTCATCCCACTTCGACTCGCTCCGCATGCTCATCCCGATCCCCTAGCTGCAAGTTCGACGAGGCTGTTCTACGATGTGTGGGTTACATCCGCGTTACGCGTGAGTTTCCCCAGCGAGCGTCGAACCCGACCCTCGAGTAGAGCTTGAGGGCGCGCGGAGGTCGATCACCGGCTGGTCGCGGTGTCAGCGGGTCGGTTCGCGGACGAACGCGTCGGTGCGCACGCGTGCGAGGCGAACGGAACCGCTTGCACGCGCGACCTCGTCCACATACGCCACGAGTTCGGACGCCAGCTGGGCATCGGACTGTGCCGGGTCTGCTGCGAGCACCGTGGCCAATCCCAGCGATGAGTACGCGCACCACAGATCGGCACCCGCATGGGCTGCGAGCTCGCGGGCGCGTTCGAACATCTGCCGGGCTCGGTCGTGATCACCTGCGGCGCGGTAGCCAACCGCAGCGAAGTGCGGGGCGAAGCCGAGCACCAGGGTGCCCAACCCGACGACAATCGTGCGATCACCGAGCGCATCGAGTCGTTCGGCGCACCACGAACCGAGCTCGGAGTGCTCGTCGCGAAGGGCGACGAGCGACGCAAATGCGACGAATGTCGAGAAGGAGTCGTTGATCGCAACCTCGGCGCGGATGTGCATGACCTCATCGGCACTGCTGCGCCCACACAGTGCCCACACGGCGTGCCACGCCGATGGTCCGCCAAGTAGCAACGGTTCGACACCATCGGCGATCTCGTCGAAACAGTCCCGTTCCAGCGACAACAGGACCCGCTGGATGAAGAGCGCACCGGCAGCGGCATGAGTCCGATATCTGGTTGCGTGGCGTTCGGTTTGATCGAACAGGTCCGGCAGTTCACCGAGTTGACCACGGGCGAGCGCGTTCGTCGCACGACACAACGACGCGGCGAACAATCCCGAACGACAACCCGGCATCCTTGGAGTCACGTTCCAGGCCCGGGAGGAGACGATCCACGGCTGACAGGTCACCGAGCGAGTACTTCGAGCGAAGGACCGCCTGCGCCGCCACCACGCTCAGCGCCGGATCGTCCAACTCGCTCGCGATGGCGAATGCCCGCATCGCCCATTTGTCGATCTGCTGCGGATCTTCCCCCTGCACCGCACCAACGATGCTCTGCGACGCGAACCACACGAGCTCCACCCGGCGAGAACCGCTCCGTTCGAATGATCGTCGCGCAGCATCCAGCAACTGCACCGCCGCTGCGGGCGCATCGGCGAACGCGACGGCGACCGCGGCGAAGCACAACAGGTCGACACGGTCGGGTGACGCCGCGGGGAGCAGGTCGAGCGGCTCGGTCAACTCGACGATGGCCCGGTCGAGATCTCGCGGCACGCCACTGCTGAATCGCGCCATCGCGCATCGAGCGAGGAGCGGTCCGCTGCGCAACTGACGTGCGATCCCCTGAGCCTCGTCGATCAAGGACGTGGGGTCACCATCGGTGGCGACCGACAGCTCAAGTGCCCGCGCCCGTACCAGGAGGGCGTCGGCGTAGGAACAGCGATCGCCCACTGCGAGGGCGGCCGCCGCGACATCGTCGGTGACGCGCATGGCCTGATCGATCACGCCTGCCTTGATGAGCGCTCGCGCAGAGCGGAGCTGGCCCTCGAACACCCCGTCACCCGAGTCACCGGCCATCAGCGGTTGGTCGAGAAGCGTGGGATCCTGTCGCAGGATCCGCACCTCGAGGTCGATGACGGTCGCCGACGGTGACAGACCGAACTGGTCGAGGAGATCATCACGGAGCCGGCGGATCGCCGCCAGCGCAGCCGTCTGGCGACCGGCCCGATACAGGGTCGTCGCCAGCAGCTCCACGCGCCGTTCCCGTGTCGGCTGACGCAGGACGGCGGCATGGAGGTCGGCGACGAGGGTCGCCGGCGGTTGGACCAGCGCCCGCAAATCGAAGCGGTCGTCGATCGCCTGTTCGGCGAACTCCTGGAGCCGGACGGTTTCGTCACGAAGCCAGTGGACCTGGTCGAAACCGATGTACGCACCATCGGCCCACATGTTCAGCGCCTCGTCGTACGACCTGATTCGGGCCCCGATCGGCGTGGAACGGTCCCGGCCGGCTCCACAGAGGACCACGAACCGATCGACGTCGACCTCGACGTGCGGTCCGAGGGCGTACCCGTCGTGCCGACGAACGACGATGTCGGGGCCGAGCAGCGCCCGGAGCCGGTTGATCTGGACCCGCACTCCGCCATCGGTCCCCGTCGAGTCTCCCCACACGTCGTCGCGTAGCCGTGCGCTGCTGAACGCCGCCGGACGGGCAACGCTCAACCGCAGGAGCAGCAGCATCGATCGCGCCCCGAGCGTCACCACCGAGCCGCCGAGAGTCACGTGCGGAGTGCCCAACACCCGGACCACCGGGTGGCCGTCAGGCGTCTTCGTCCTACTCGTGTCCACGGTGCTGGACTCCGGTCAGAGACACGACGATGCCCCGGAATTGGCCGACCAGGCGATGTCACGCCTTCGAACACCGTCGGACGCGATGCTGCCACCCGCTACGGATGACTTCAGCCCCCGAATCGCCACATGTCCTCCCGATGATTGCCCGCCCGCAGGGAACCGCTCGCGATGATAGGGCACCGCTTGCGCCACTTCAACGGGTTCGTGCTTGCCCATCGTCTGGCTCACCGTTCGGTGCAGCTCTCACGAATGGTGACGCCGGCGGTGACGTCGCCAACACGGCGACCCGTGCGCACGACACGTGGTCGTTACAGTCCCTTCCCGATGCCGTTCAGCGACGACGACCGAGCCTCGAAGATGCGTACGCTGTGTCCGTCCATCTGATCATCGGACTCGGGTACTTCCTGGCCGCTGCGACGAGCTTGGCGGCGTGGCACCGGTCGGGACGGCAGACGTCGTGTGCGGCGTCCTCGATACCCACATTCTGGCTCGCGGCCGGTGCACTCCTCATCACCATGGGCATCGCGCGATCGACCAGCGCGGCCAACAATGCAGGCGACGCAGCGCGTCGACTCGCCGAATCCGAAGGCTGGTACGACGACCGACGTCCCGCTCAGCTGGCGGTGGTGTTGACCCTGATCGCACTCTGGACGTGGGCGATTTCGCTCGTCGTGCGTCACGGTCGAGGTGGGCCAGGTGTCCGACGCTCGGCAACCTTGATCGTGGTATTGACCTCGCTGTTCCTGCTCGGCGCACTCCGCACGATCTCCTTTCACTACTTCGACTCGGTGCTCGATCACACCATCCTCGGTGGACCGACCGACGCCAACATGCTCGAGATCACCGGCATCGTCGCGGCCATCGCGCTCGCCGCGGGCGAGATCGCCGAGTCGGGCGACGACTGAGACGACCGGTACGACCCGACACCAGCACGGCGGCGCACACCAGCACTACCACCTCGACGGCGCGCTGGCATGTGCACTTCGAGGTACTCGTCTGGTTCGACATGCTCCTGTCGGGCCGGAACTCCCGAGCGATGCAGGTGTCCCCAAACGCCTCTCGACAGTCAGGATGCACGCTCGGACGTCGGGCGATCCACCATGCCATGCGGTGTCGTCGACTTCACCCGTCTGCTGCGCCGAGTTCTCGACAGACGACGCCCGCACCGACATCGCTCGCACCGCGAGCCGAGCCACATTCATCAGGCCAACAGCCACTGCCCCCGACAGTGTCCAGACCACGAACGCGGAAATGATCAGGAGAATCCAACGTTTCTAGCGCACCGGAATTCGCAGATGTCGGATGCTCGCCGTCAACTCGCGCCGCGACCCGCCAGCACGACCCAGATCGTCCGGAACACGATTTTCAGATCGTGGCTGAGCGACCAGTTGTCGACGTAGTACTTGTCGAGCCGCTTGTACTCCTCGAAGGTGGTTTCCGACCTTCCCGACACCTGCCACATCCCCGTGATCCCAGGCAGCACCTCGAGGCGCTGATGGACGTCAGGCGTCCACTGATCGACTTCACTCGGGAGTGCCGGTCGCGGACCGACGACGCTCATCTCGCCCCGAACGACGTTCCAGAATTGGGGAATCTCGTCGATCGAGAACTTGCGAAGGATGCGCCCGACCCGGGTCACACGAGGGTCGTGCTTGATCTTGAAGAGCGGCCCGTCGGACTCGTTCTGCAAGAGCAACTCGTGGCGCTGGGCATCCGCACCCGTGTACATCGTTCGCAACTTGAGCATCTCGAAGATCTCTCCGTGTTCTCCAACTCGGCGTTGCCGATACAGAACGGACCCTCGCGATTCGACTCGGATGGCGATGGCAGAGATCGCCATGATCGGCACCGTCAGGACCAATCCGGCCAGCGCGACCGACAGATCGAACCCCCGCATCGCAGCGCGGCGCCATCCAGTCCTGACCCACGGTTCGATGTACAGCATCGCCTGGCCGTCGAACTGCTGGACCAGGAGACGATCGATGTCGATGTCGTGCAAGCACGTCGCCAGTGCGACGTGCAGGCCGCGATCGGTGAGCCGGCGCGTCAGGCTGTTCACCACGTTTCCATCCACGGAGAAGAGGGAGATCACGATGCTGTTGACGCCGTAGACGGTGGCGATCTCCCCGATCGAATCCACATCGCCCAAGCGGGGAACCCCGTGCTGCTCGTCGGGATCATCGGTGCCCACGAATCCGACCACGAAGTATCCGAGATCGGGACGGGCCTGTACCCGTTTGACCAACGCAGACGCATGGTCGTCGGTGCCAACCACCAAGATGGGCCTCGACAGCCGACCCTCTCGGCGCAGTCGGCTGAACACGCCACGAACAACCTGGCGCGAGATGAACCAGACGGGAAGCACGGAGGAGAAGATGACGAGTGCCATCCAGCGCGAAAGCGACGACACTCCGAAGACGAACGCCAAGACGACGATCGCAACAACCCCGAGCGACGCAGCCACCACCAGGTGACGGAACTCGTCCCAAACACGCTCGTTCACCCGAGCGGTGTACAGACGACTCGTACGAGCCGCAGCAATCCAGAACGGCAATGACGCGACGGCGACGAGCCACTGGGTGAGCAACTCGTCGCTCGGAATGGGTCGCCACACCGCCTGCACCCCGACTGCCACCACCAACCCCAGGACGATGGCACACAGGTCGGCCAACATGACACGACGACGCAATGCCATCGGGTCGATCGATGATCGACGTTGCAGCGATCGTTCGTCCAACGTCGGGACCGGCCGCAAGCGTGACACCGAGACCTGGGTGTCCGGAGATTTCGGTGCCGGTCGCACAGCGGCTGGCACCTCCGGCCAGGGACTCATCGGCAGGGACGCCAATCGCTCACGTGCGATGCGCCGTCCGGATGTCCGTCCATCCATGATCTCTTCGTCTACCGCTCTGTCCCGCCTGGGCATCGCGCCTCTCATCCTCGGAGTCATCGAGAACCGCCATCCGTTCCCGCAATCATGAACCCTGGGCTATCACACTCGCGGCCCACCTGGAAAGGGGTTAGCCGACACACTGAAGCAATATTCACAATGCCTTGAGAGAGCCGCAACAGAGGGCGGCAGGTCCGCCGCGCGTCGCGCGATTCTCGACACGGCCTTGGTGTGAACTTGATCCTGTGGTGCAGGGGGCACGAGCTCGATTTCCGACTCGGACGAGGCAATTCGCCCGCCCACCACGATCCGAGACCCACCGCGGAACACCCGCTCGGTCAGAGCTGAACAAGCACCGAAGCGACCGCCGCGATCACCTCGTCGTGGAACCGACCGTCGGTTGCCACGACTCCGCGGTTTCGCTCGAGGCGCGGCCCCTGTGTGAAGTCGAGCGGATCTCCGTTCACGTCGGTGACCCGGCCTCCGGCCTGCTCCACCACGAACATACCGGCGGCATGGTCCCAGATCTTCTCGCGGTACGTGGAACTCGTGGGGAGCCGAAGGTAGATCGACGCGTCACCCCGGCCGACAGCGGCATATTTGCACTGGCTGTCGATCCGGTACGGGTCCGCCTGGATACCGAGCAGTTCGGCAATCCGAGCGGACTCATCCTGGTTCGAGTGCCCTGACTCGACCGACTCACAGAATCGTGCCTCGGCCAGTGAGGCAGGTGCAGCAACACGGATCGGAACCGCAGACGATGACGAACCGTAGTACCCATCACAGCGATCTTCGGTCGCGACGAATGTTGCGCCCTTCGAACCGTCAGGATTCGGGAGATTCGGGCAGCCGAGCACACCGAGCACCACGTGTCCGTCCTCGATCAGCGCCAACACGATCGCATATTGGTCACCACGCAGGAACCCTTTCGTTCCGTCGATTGGATCGAGCGTCCAGTACCTGTCGCCGGAAGCATCAGCTCCACCCAGGGAGATCCACTCGCACACGGCGTCCGGCGAGGCCTGTGCTCGCCAGTGGCGTTGCACGAGCGATGTCACACTCGCGAGCAGGTCTGCTTCAGACGCGAGGTCGTCGGCATCCTCTTCGCCGACGATCTCTACCGTTCCCAGCCTTTCGGCCAGTGTTGCGCAGACGACCGCCTGAGCGGCGAAGTCGGCGATGGTGACGGGGCTTTCATCGCTCTTCGCCAGCGTGTCACCGACAAGAAGCCGACCCTGTGCCGCCCCACAGATCTCCGATGCCGCCCGTACGGCGCTGAGGGCTGCACTCGTGGCGTCGCCGACCGATGGTCGCCTCGTTCTGACGTTCATCGCACTCCAGACGGCACCGTTGAGAGGACGCCCGGGCGGTGGGTCGAGATCATGAAGTTGTCGAACTCCGCAGTCTCGTTCTTGACGGTGCGATATCGGTCCTTCTGACCTCCGAAGAAGGTGTTGAAGTACATGCCGTCGATGCCAAACGAATCGTCTGTCCGCAACATCAACCCGGTCACCCGGGTTGCGAGCTGCCCGTCGACCCATTGCTCGAGCACACCGTCATGGCGCCCCGGCGTGTTCATCGTGAGATGCTGCTCGATCGTGTACCAACGCCCCGGCACGAATCGGATCACCTGTCCAGCCGGATGCGGTTCGTCAGCGGTCGTTTGCGTACCCGTCCAGTAGTAGTGGTCCCCCCACTTACCAGATTGGTCGGGGTGGTAGAGGTATGTCGTCATCTGACCACCGGACTGCCAGACGATTCGTGCGCTGAATCCATCGGTTCCTGTCGGCTTGTGACCGCCCGTGTTCCGTTCGCCACCGAACAGGCCGGGAAGCTTGCCGCCCGCTCGGAAGTCGAAACCATCACCGAACTTGACGTCGTACCGGAGGAACACCTCGTCGTGCACGTCGTCGAAGTTCTGGGTCCACGAGGCACCATTGGTCCGTGGCCCGACCTGATTCGCCGGGTACGCGATACGTAGTGCATGACATGCCCCACGCTCGACGATGGAGGCCCGGCCTTCCTGGACGCCGAAGTCCCAACGCGTCGCCCAGTCCCGTTTGAGCGTGGGTACGTCGTAGGCGCCGATCGCGCGATTCTCGAAATCGACGACATGGATGTCGCCTTGCCCACCGTTCGGCGAGCACCCCACGGAGGAGCCGCCCGATTGACCGAGGCGTTCGGCCTGCTCGAGCGCTGAAGTTGGAACGGTGACGGCAGGAACGACCTCGGGCTGGGCAACCACGAGTGGTTCAGGTACTGCCGGGAGCGCCGGTGCCGACGTCTCGGGCGCAGCGGACGGCAGCGTCGGGGGTGCCGGTGTGGCCGGCGCGGTTCCAGAGCCCGTGACCGTCCAGGCGACCGCCTCGTCGAACGCTCTCCAGCCCTCTTCGGTGAGCTTGCCGCCAGCTCCGTAGCCGAGAAAGAACGCGGTGCGTCGAGCCGGTGCAACCCCTGAAGCCAAGGCATCGCCCGCTTCATAGGAGAACCAACCCGACTTCGCGCCGATCCAACCGTGCACCTCGGCCGACGCGACGGGAGCACCCACACTCAGAGGCGCCCGACCTTGCACCAGCGGCACCCCTCCTTCGAAGCTCGACGCCGTGACGTCACGTGATGATGTCGCAAGTCGAAGATCATCGAATACATACGCCTCCGAGACGAACAGAGGTGCACTCACGTCGCCCAACCAGGCCGGGATCTTTGTTGGAAGCACCGATGACGCCACCATCACGAGGTCGGCACCGGCAAGCGAATCGACCGTGAGCGAATCGTCGTCGACCGCCGTCACGTCGTATCCCAAGGACCGAAGTCGGTCGATGATCGGCCGGTCGTCAACCGGAGGTCTGCTGTTGCCGGCCACGTAGACCACCCGCGCGCCGGAGGCGCCACCGGCAGTGGCCACATGCGCGCTTGCGGTCCCGATCATGGGAATCAGCATGCTTCCCAGAGCGGTTGCAGCAAGGCTCAATCTGACTGGTCGACGTACTCGCACGGCGGAGGACCTCCATCTCGGTGGAAACCAGTACATCGGAAAACCACTTCGAAACTTGAGAGTCTCCGTGCACAGTTACCGAAACCTTGAGAGATGCAACCCGGATTCGCCACTGGGCGTGGCATTCGTATCGTCGAGATGACGCAGGGTCACATCTACAGATCCGATTCGCAGCGTCCCGCGATCGGATCGGTGGTCCGCTCGCCACAGGAGGCGCCGAATCGCTGGTACGCGGAGTTGAGTGGAGCTGCCGCGTAGAGCGCGTCACACGACTGAAGGTCGCCATCCGAACATGTGGTCCACAACACGTCCAATTCGGGGGAGTCCCCGAAGTCATATGGTTGCTCGATCCCTGTCCGCATCGCTGCGTCGAGGTCGTTGAGACTCACCTTGCCATCGAGGATCGCTGCGGCGAGTTCCTCGACCGTCGTGACGCCGACGAAGTCGAAAGCGATCTGCAATTCCTCATCGGAGAACGTGTCGCGGATGGACGCGGCCACGTCGGACAGGCTCGCGGCCGGTGTGGTGGTTGTCGACGAGACACATTCCTCGGCCTCGAACTCGGCGATTGCCTGTTCGGCGTCCGATACCTCCTCGGCGTCGATACGAGCAGCGAGTTCGTCGGCATCGAATGTCGCTGCGAGTTTCTCGAAGTCGAAATCCGTCTCTTCGAACAGGGCGAAGACCTCGGCGAACGCACCGACGATGACGTCGTAGTCGTCCGCAATTTCGCTCGGGGCCGCCGCTGCCGCCTCGTCGAGACTGGCTTTGGCGGTCTCCAGCGTCTCGCGGAGACCATCGGCGTCGGAGACATCGATGGTGAAGGGGTCGAGAACCTCGGTGATCGTGACTCGTTCTGCTGCGACAGCGCAGTAGTCCGCCGACGTGGCGGTGTCGTTGTCGTCGCCGCCGACTGCGATCACGGCGAGCAGGCCGCCAACGGCCAACACGGCGATCGCGACGACGCCGACCACGATCTTGGTTCTGTGACTCACGTCAGCCGGCCGGACCGAGCGTGAAGTTCGTCTGAATCTCGGTGTCGGTCAAGGCCTTGTCGTACAGCGCAACCAGATCGAAGGTTCCCAGCCAGGGTCGTGACCCGTCCTGCGCGTTGCCGAGCATCAACAAGTAGTCCGGCAGCCAACTCGCGAGGCTCCCAGACGACGATTGCGACCCGGCCTGTACGCCGTTGATGAACATACGGATCGGCCCAGCCGCTTCCCGTGTCAGCACGACATGGGTGAGTTGCGTCTGCACCGAGTTCGCCGGCGTACCGAGCGGGTTGTTGTAGTTGTTCATCGTCCAAATGCGCGACTCGAAGTTGTTGGCGGGATTCGTGCTCCAGAAACCCTGCGACAAGACCATGTTGCGACTGGTGCTGTTGCTCGCAAGACCGACGAGCCAGCCGGGCGTCGGTGGCTGGGCCGCCGATGGGGTCACCCATGCCTCGACCGTGAACGCGTTCGTCGCTTGGACGGCGGTACGGAACTTCGTCCCGTCGCCGGACATGATCACGGGAGCGTTGATGGTCAATGCGTCAGCCGCACGAACCACGTTCGCCTCGGTGTCGAGCGTCAGATTCGCCGGTGTCCCAACTCCCGACGAGTCGGCGATCGTCGTGCCGCTCGTCTCGGAGAACTCATACAGCGACACCAGCCCAGTGGTCACCCGGGTGCTGCTCGTCACGACCACCGTCACCGTGTCGGTCGCCTGGAGGGCACCATCGTCGGCGGACAGCGCGAACTCGTAGATGCCGGGCTGAGAAACCGTGACGATCGTCGATGGCTGGCCGGCGTCCGCAAAGACCGCCCCTGGCGGACCAGCAACCTGACTCCACGCCGACGTGACTGCGCCAGGCGGATTGGGTTCGCCGTCGTCGAAGACGGTCCCGCCCAGCACGACGTCGATCGACGGTTCGGCGAACGCCACGGTCTGGTCGGGTCCCGCATCGACCTGCGGGGGCAACTGCCCGAGCGGCGGCAGCAGCGATCGCGTGGCCACCTCGGTGGATCCGAGCGCCCGATCGAACAGCGTGACCTCGTAGTAGGTGCCCGTCCACCCGCGGTGGCCCTGCGGTTCGGACCCGAGCGACAACGGGTAGGCGTCGCTCCATGTGGAGAGGTCGCCCGAAACTGTCCGGCTGCTGTTGAGGACGCCATTGACATACATCTCCGAGACGCCCAGCGCGGTATCGAGGACGAGCACGACGTGCTGCAGCCCGCTGGCGGTCGAAGCGTACGGATGCAACGCCGAACCCGACGTGGCGACGCGCGCCCTCCAGATGTCGGTTGCCTGCCCAGCGAAGAAGCCCTGGCCCAGCGAGATGTTCCGGTCCAGGTTCGCCGAACTCCCCGAGATCGTCACGACCCGACCGGGTTCGCTCGGCGACGCCTGTCCGACTTCGACCCATGCCTCGATCGTCACCTGACCCGACAACTTGGCGGCATCGATGATCTTCGTCGCAGCGGTCGGGCTGAGGATGGTCGTCGGCGAGTCGACGGTGAGCGTGCCCGGACCCCAGGTGACATTGGAGGGTCCGAGGACATCCAGATCCAGCGGCGTTCCGAAGCCGGACGTGTCGCGCACCTGCGTACCCGAACCCTCGTCGAACTTGTACTGCGCGACAACCCCTGCCTCGGCGGGTGCAGGATCCTGCACCGTCACCACGACGGCGTCTGATGCCTGCAAGTCGCCGTCGTCCGCACTCAGACGAAGCTGGTACTCCCCTGCCGCGTCGAACGCGACGCTCGTGTCGACGGCGGTCGGATCACCGAAGACGACATTGCCCGTACCGGAGATCACCGACCAGAGCGTGACCACGGGGCCGGCGGTGAGGCCGTCGTCGGTGACCGTCCCGTCGAGGTTGGCGAGTCGGTTCGTCGTTGCGCTGAAGTCCACGCCGGCGGCGACGTTCGGCGCCTGGTTCGATCCGGCGGTCACCGTGGTCTCGGCGAACGACGTCAGTTCGCCGTCGTCGGCAGTCAGCCGAAGCACGTAAGCGCCTGGGGCGTCGAACGACACCGTCGTGGTCGGGGCGGTGTCGTCCGCGAACGTCGCAGTTCCCGGGCCGGACTGCTGGGTCCACCGTGCGCTCACGGAGGGAGTGGGCAGGCCGTCATCGGTCACGGTTGCGTCGAGCGCAGCCGGCTGCGGGTACAGAGTGGAGCCGGTCGCGGCCAACGCCACCGACGGGGCAGCGTTCTGCATCACGGTGACCGTCACCCGGTCGGCGGTCGTCAATGCCGAGTCGTCGGCGGTCAATTCGAACACGTACACACCCGCCGCACTCAACGAGACGGACGTGTCGACCGATGCTGCATTTCCGAACACGGCCGGGGCCGGACCGGAGACCTGAGTCCACGCTGTGGAGATCGCCGCCGGAGGATCCGGGAGACCATCGTCGGTGACCGTTCCGTCGAGTTGGACGACAACCGGGCCAGGGCTGACCAGCAGCGTCTGCTGGTCGGACCCTGCATCGACGGTCGGTGGGAGTTGGTCACCCGAGCCGGCGGCGAAGTTCTGCGCGACCTGCGCGGCCGTGAGCGCGCTGTCATGAATCGCCATCATCCGCAGCGTTCCGAGCCAAGGAAGCGCCCCGTCAGCAGTGGACCCGATCGACAACTCGTAGGTGTTGTTCCAGTTGCTCAGGGTCCCCTTCGTCGGGGTCTCCGACACGAGTACGCCGTCGACATACATCCGCGAGAGGTGGGTCGCTGTGTCCACGACATACACCACATGGTGCAGGTCGGTGTCACGGATCGGCGTCAGCGGGTGCGTCCCACCACTCGACGAGGTGACACGACCGCGCAGAAGATCTGTCGGCTGGTTCAAGAAGTACCCCTGACCGAGCGCGATGTTCTGCTTGCTCGGCTTGGCGCCGATGGCCAGGATCCGGCCCGGCTGCGCGGGAACGACAACACCGACGGACATCCACGACTCGATCGTGATCGCACCGCTCGACTTCGCGGCGTCGATGACCTTCGTCGCCGCACCGGCGGACAACAACGTCGTCGCACTGTCGATGCGGAGCCCGCCAGGGACCCAGGTCGTGCGTGCCGGATCGGCGATCGTCAGGTCGAGTGGAGCACCCACGCCGGAGGTGTCGGTGACGACCGACCCCGTCGCCTCGTCGAAGCCGTATCGAGCAATGACGTCCGCTTCCGCCCGCGGGGGCAAGCCGACGACGATCGTCACCGTGTCGTCCGCGGCAAGGGCGCCATCGTTTGCGGTGAGACGTAGTTCGTACGTGCCCGCGTCGGTGAATGACGCGGTCGTCGCCAGGTTCGACGGATTCGCAAATGTCACGTTCCCGGGACCAGAGACGAGCGTCCAGGCGACCGTCACGGCGCCGGGGATGCCAGGCAGACCGTCGTCAGGCGCCGTACCAGCAAGTGTCGCACCGCTCACGATGTCGACGGTCTGATCCGGCCCGGCATTCACGACAGGAGCCTGATTCGAGGTGGCCCGGAGCACCACGTCGTCCATGCCCATCAGAGGGCTTCCATCTCGTGCGGTGAGACGGAAGGTGTATGTGCCTTCGACCGGCAACGTCACCGAGGTGGCGAGCGTGCTGTCCGACGCGAAATCCGCACCCGTCGGCCCGCCGACCTGGGTCCAGAGCGTGCTGATTGCCGACGGGGCCGGCAGCCCGTCATCGTCGACCGACCCGTTCAGCATCCCCGAATTCGGGTACTCGACGGATGCATCAGGGCCCGCGTCAACCGTCGGAGCCGTGTTGTCCTTCACCGTCACCACGATCGTGTCGTTCGACGTCAATAGGCCGTCGAAGGCCTCGAGACGCAGCGTGTAGACACCGGGCGAGCTGAAGGTGACCGTTGTGGTCGGATCGGCATCGTCCGCGAACGTCGCGGTGCCCGGACCACTCTGCTTCACCCACGTGACGTCCAGCAGCGCTGGCGGATCGGGAAGTCCATCGTCGGTTGCGACACCGGCCATCGTCGCCACGATTCCTGATTCGATGAACTGATCCGGACCTGCATCGACCGTCGGAGGCTGCTGCGTTCCAGGACCAGCGAGATAGTTGTTGTTCACCCTCGCCTGGTCGAAGCTCCGGCTGTACACAGCCGCCATCGACAGCGTGCCTTCGAAGCCGGCTCCGCCGGTCAACTCGTTGCCGAGTGTGAGAACGGACGAGAGATCCCAGTTCGAGAGGTTTCCGTTGGATGCCTTCGACTGTGCGAGTTCACCGTTGACGTACAACAACGCGCGCCCGTCGGTGGCGCTGCGCGTGTAGACGAGATGGGTGAGCTCCGGCGCCGCAATGACGCCTTGGATCGGGTTGGGCGAGTTCAGCGTGGTGCGCAGCTTGCCCTTCCACAAGAACGTCGAACCGTTGTAGTAGCCCTGACTCAACACGACGTTGAACGTGTTGTTGCCCGTTCCGATCACCAAGGCACGACCAGCGGTCCGAGGCTCCACGGCATCGGGCGTCAGCCACAACTCCACCGTCATCTCTCCCGTCGTACGGACGCTGTTGTTGACCTTGTCGGCAGGCCCGTTCGAGCTGATGATCGCTGACCCGTCAAGCCGTAGCTGATTCTCGAGCCAGATCACCGCAGACGGCGTCTGGACCGTCAGGTCCATCGGGGCGCCGATACCGGAGACATCGTGGACGGTGGTCCCGTCGCCCTCCGAGAAGCCGTACAGGGCGAGCAGCCCATTGACGTCGCGAGCGGGATTGACGACGACGATGTCGACCTCATCGGTGACGATCTCGGTTCCTCCGTCGTCGGCTGCCAGCCGGAGCCGGTAGGTGCCCTCCTGCCCGAACGTGACGGCAGGATCCTCGGTCGTCGCATCGTCGAACACGACGGCTCCGGGCCCGGACACCTTGGTCCAAGCGAGCGACAGAACGCCCGGATACGGATTGCCGTCGTCGGTGACGGTGGCGTCGATGTGAGCGACATCCACCACCTCGATTTCGAAGTCCAGCCCCGCGTCGACGACCGGTGCCACGTTCGGGGGTTCGGGGAGCACGGTCACGGCGATGTCCACAGATGAGGCGTTCTCGCCATCGTCGGCGGTGAGCGTCAAGGTGTAGTCACCCGGCGTGGTGAACGTCGCTGTCGTCGCGGGATCGCGTCGGTTGACGAAATTCACCGGGGCGGGACCCGTCGAGGTCCACCCGACGACCAGCGAATTTCGCGTCGGCAGGTAGTCATCGGCGACCGTGCCGGTCAGCGTGAGTGGAGCCGGCATCGTGTTGACCGCCGAGGTCTCGGCAACGGTGACCTGCGGAGCCTGGTTCTCGCCGACCGTCTCTGCACCGTGCTGGAAGTGGGCAGCGACGTCACCGGCAGACAACGCCTTGGAGTAGACGGCGAGCAGGTAGAACTCGCCGCGCCACGGACGGGTGCCGGCGTACTCGTTGGCGATCGTGAGGAACATGCTGTCCGACCAGTTGCTCAGGTTGGCAGTGGTGTCGGTTCTGGTCGCGGCCACGACACCGTCGACGTAGGTCGTGATGACGCCCGCGGCAGTTCGGGTGACCACGACGTGCTGGAGTCCGGTGGTGGCGACGTTGCCGGTCGGGAGTTCGGGTATCCCGTTCGTGTTCGATGCGGTGGTGCGCAACCGAACGTCGTACTTCTTGCCGGACTCGGTCGTGGTCTGCCCCTGACCGAGCGTGAAGTTGCGTGCTTCCGTGCCGTTGGAGATCGACACGATACGCGCCGGCCCACTCTGGGTGAGCGAGGTCGGCCGAATCCACGTTTCGACGGTCAACTCGTTCGTGGACTTGACAGCCTGGCTGATCTTGGTCGCCGGCATCGGACTGGCGATCTCCACGGCGTCCTGGATGACCAGCGAATCTCGGCGCCAGGCGACGCGGTTCAAGTTCCCGATGTGCAGATCGAGCGCAGGAGGAACGAGCGACACATCCCGGATGAGGTCACCCTCGAAGTCACCGAAGTCGTACAGGGCGACGAGTCCGTCGCGGCTGCGCAACGTGACGACCTCGAACTCGACGCGCTCCGACGTCACATATTGGCCGTCGGTGGCGACCAGTTTCAGTACATAGATTCCCGGTGTGTCGAAGGTGGCCGTGGTCGAGGCCGCGGTCGGGTTGGCGAATGCCACCGTTCCCGGTCCCGACTCCTTGCTCCACACGACCGACACGGGCCCGGGGTGTCCGTCGGGGTCGACGACCGATCCTTCGAGTGGAACGATCGCGCCCTTGCCGACTCGCCCGCGCGACGGCATGGTCACGACCGGTGCACCAGCTGGGCGCTTCACCGTCACCTCCATGATGTCGGAGGATGTGAGGCCGCCGTCGTTGGCGGACAGTTTGAGGACGTAGACGCCGTCCTCGTCGAAGCTGACCGTGGGAGAAAGCGCGGCGGTATCGGAGAACGCGGCAGTGCCTGGCCCACTCACCTTGCTCCAGAGCGAGGTGTACGGGCTCGGCAAGCCGTCATCGGTGACGCTTCCCGTCAACGTGATCGGAGACCCGAGCGTCGTCGAGAGGTCGACGCCCGCACTGACGATCGGACCGACGTTGGCCGGTGGGGTCGCATCGTCGGGGCCGGCGGGTACCGCTGTGTTCGAGAAGTAGTCGATCGATCCCTGGATGGCAGGAGTTGCGCTCGGAGTGTCGTTGTGGTTGCCCGTCCAGAACCCGACACTGCTGACCGCCATCGGATGGATGAACGCCGCGAGGAGACTCCAGGTGGTGTTGTCGGGCGACCATTCGACACGGAACTGATGCGTCGCGCGTGTGCGCGTGACGCGGAGGTAGAAGCTCGCTGGGAGGTTCGTGAGGTTCACGTTCGCGATGACGGATTCCTTGCCGCCCTTGAACGTGGCGACGTACGCCCGACGCTGGGCACCGTTCGAGAAGACGTCGATGCGGACGAGGTCCTGCATGGTCTGCTGGACCAGGAGGCCCTGCATGCTGAACGTGCCGTTGAACGTGCCGTCGATCTTGGCGGCGATCTGGAAGTCCTCGTTCTTCGCGTGCTGCAGGACACGGGGCGCGAACAGCTGATCGATCCACAGGTTGTGTGACTTTCCGCCGGGCACGTCGAGGACGAAGTTCGTGCCGGTGCTGTGACTGCGCACATCTCCGATCGGGTCGACGACCGTCCACACATTTGTGTCGAGTGCGCCCGCGGAGAAGTTGTCCGAGACGATCGGCGTCGACTTTTTGATCTCGTACAACGACGTGGTCACACCCGACACGTCGAGCCCGTCGCGAATGGCCATCGCCTGCACCTCAGCGGTGATGTTCAGTCGGAATGGTCCGTCGTAGACGGGCGACGTTGCGGTCGGCGGTCGGCCGTCGAGTGTGTAGCGGATCGTCGCATTCGGATCAGGGCTGGTGATGGTGACCAGCTGCCCGGAGCTGTAGGTGCCCGTGGCAGGTGTGATCGTCGGCGCGGTCGCCGGGTTGACGCGGCGGACCTGGATGTCGCCGAACTCGGCGTCGACGTGATGGGCGACCAGCAGTGCCGAACCCGCACCGAAACCACTCGGCCCCTGAAGATTCGAGATCGTGACGCCCGAGGACTCGGGTTGCCCTGCCGG
Source organism: Ilumatobacteraceae bacterium (assembly GCA_963774765.1). Classification (GTDB taxonomy): domain Bacteria; phylum Actinomycetota; class Acidimicrobiia; order Acidimicrobiales; family Ilumatobacteraceae; genus Sva-07. Next base: position 356,275 of record CAVZGP010000011.1, on the reverse strand, counting down.
ATAGACGGTCAAGGTGTAGAGATGGCCGGCCGCGCCCGTTTGCACACGCATCTTCATCACGTACTCGGTGCCGACTTGCAGCACGAAGTTCTTGTTCGATGCTGCGTCCTGGCCCTCCCCGTTCGAAATCACCAGGTTGCCGGGCGTGTCCTTCTTGAAGCGATACCACCCGAGCGCGCCCATCGGTGAGAATCCCCAACGGGGCTGGCGGCCGTCTTCGTCGTAGTGCCCGGGCCAACGCATCAAGATGCCGATGGCGGGGGCACCGGACGGGTACACGAATCCCGCTTGATCGATCGACTTGACCTTGATCGGCACCTCGACTTCGTAGTCGGTCCAGGAGAGGTCGCCGACCGCGAGCAGGCGGTCGTACCCGATGTCGGTCGCGCTCACCGTGCCGTTCGCATTGATGACCCAGTCGCCGTCGACGACCTGGGCGACATCGGAGATCTTCGATTCGTTGCTCCAATCGATCGAGTACGGCAACGGCCAGTGATGGCCGGTCGACATGTCGACCGTCACTTCCTGCGAGTTGGTGTTGCCGTAGAAGTCGACCGTCGTGATGAGGACGGAGTTCAACCCCCGGATGAAGTCAGAGAACGAGACCTCGACGTTGAACGCGTTCGGTCCCTCCAGCCGGCGCTCGTCGTCACCGATCGTGAGAGCCTGGCGCGCTCCCCCGTTGACGGTGTAGTACGCGCTGGCGATCCCGTCGGGGTCGACGACGGTGCCGAGCAGGTTGGCCCATCGTTGCGGCTGGCCGATCTGGCCGAACGCCTGTGTGATCCCGTAGAACATGTCGAACACGGCTGCCGACGACCCCGGGTCGAGCGTGGTGAAGGTGATCACGTCCGACTCCGCCAGGTACCCGCGGAGATCGGTCGCTTCGACCTTCGCGTAGTACGTCGTGTTCGGCAACAGACCCGAGAGCACGACCTCGTGGGAGAAGTCGTCGACGGTCGATGCGCCGGCTCCGTCGAGCAGGTCGACGGTGCGGCCGAAGCGCACCTCGGCCGTGGCGAGTTCGTCGGTCTCGAAACGGACGGCGGCTTGCTGATCGCTGGGCGAGATTGCCACATCGGTCAGCTGCAACGGGTCGAGATCGGGATGCTCGTCCTCGGGCACGATCGGCATCGAGCTGAGGAACGCGTAGTCGAATCGTGCGATCCACTGAGGCGCACTCTCGCCGACGGCCGATTCATTTCCTGCAAAGAGCCCGGCGTGATTGACTTCGATCGCCTGGACGAACGGAGCGCCCGCCTGCTCGTACGACACCCCGTCGTCTGTCGAGTACGCAAGCGTCCACATGTCCCCCAGGCGCGTGACGCGCAGGTCGGTCACCGGTCCGGTGGTCACGACCTCGTTCACCCGCGGATTCGCCGTACCGTTCGTGATCGCGTATGCGACGACCTTGGTGTCGCCTGTCGGCGTCGAGTCGCCAGCGGTGTGGAGGACATCGAACCGAAGGAGGTTCCGGAAGTCCTGCTGAGCCAGGAAGCCCTGGAACGACGACCGCTCCGTTGGTGACGACGCGAGTCGAACGTCGACCTGGAAGTCCTGATCGGGCACCTCCTGGAGGACCCGTGGAGCGAGCAACTCCCCGGTGAAGAGATCGTGCGATGTACCTCCCGGAACCTTGATGACGAGCTCCTCGCCCGTTGCGCGCACGTCGGCGGCGGCGTCGGCGCCGGGGACGAAGCCAACCGGCAGCACGTCGGCCGGGTACAGGCCGTCGGGGAACATGTCGAGGGGATAGTCGACCGCGAGCGGATCGAACAGATTGGGGTCGACGACCTGCCAGATCGACCCGAGCGTGGCGGCATTGAAGTCGTCGGACACGAACGACGGGATGGTCCCCACCACAATCGGTTCCGTGGGCGTCGAGCTCGGGCCCGTACCGACAGCGTTGGTCGCACGTACCGTGAAGGTGTAGGTGTCGCCGTTGGTGAGTCCCGTCACGGTGGTCTCGAGGAGGTTGCCGGGCACGGTGAACGGAGCGACGACGGCAGGTTCCACCGAGACCTCGTACTGGTCGATGACCGCACCGCCGAGATTGACGGGAGCCACCCACTCGATCGCCGCGCTGGCGTCGCCGGGGGTTGCGATGACCTGCGCTGGGGCGCCCGGCGCCGTCGAACCGGTCGGACGTTCGATGAACCCCTTCGTGATCGCGAGGTCCTGTGACACGTCATCGATGTGTGCAATGGCCGCCGTCTCGTCGAGCCCATCGAAGAGCGACACCGTGAACACATCGCGAGTTCCGAGCAGCGGTGTGGTCTGGCTCCGACCGAAGCCGAACACCGTCATCTTCGAATCCTGCGCCTTGTAGGAGTCGACCAGGTTGTCTGCGTTGTGATGGACCAGGGCGAGCGAACGTTGCAGTCCGGTATCGGAGAAATACGTCCACTCCCGGCCAGGAAGGTCGCCGTTCCATTCGACCGACGCCGGCGTCGAGATGCCCGGTGAACGCACGACTCGGTCGTTGGCACCCGAGAACGACCCACCGGGTGTTCCTTCGTAGAGGAACCAGTAGGGGGCCAGGGCCTTGGTGACGATGGCGGTCGCGTAGGTCGGATAGATCTCCCATCGCATTCCGAACCGGCCATCGAGCGTGGTGGTCTGCAGCGTGGTGCTCAGCGGGCCATTGGCCAGCACGACGGTCTTCGAGTCGGTCGCACCCGGGTGGAGCGACCCTTCCGGTGTGACGGCGTTCGGGATCCCTCGAAACGTTCCGCCGGGACCGAAGACGCCGTCATCGAAGCTGACCCAGTCGTTGTTCTGGGTGTCCATGATGCTCGAGAACCCACCAGCATCCTTCTGGAGCATGTAGGTGGCCCGCGGCGTCTCGATGCGGTACGACAACTGACCCTCGTCGAGCACGTTGTCGATCAGGTGGATGGTGTTGGTCTGCGCCAGCGGGGCAATCCCGACGATCTTCGTCGCGAAGTAGACGTGGAAACGACGCGTCTGATTGGCGGCCGTGGTCCCCGCGAGCGGGAACACCACGTTGCCGTCGGCGTTGGTGACGGCGTTGTAGGTCGAGACCTGGTCCCATTGATACCCGAGGATGCCACCGATCGGATCACCGTTTCCGTCGACCTCGATCACACGCACACTCTGTGGGTCGAAGGCGGCGGCGTTCTGGTTTGTCACCGTCTCGGCACTCACACCGATCGAGTTGAGCAGTTGGGTGAAGTTGATCCCGACGCGCGCGTACCGTTCGGTACGTTCGTAACCGTTGGCGCCGACGAGCACCTCCAACCGGTACGGCCACTGGTTCATGCCCGAAGCCCAACCTGGTTGCGGCGTGACCGTCAGGACAGCCGGCGAACTGGTCACGGACCCGAACCGGTTGGTCGCGCGCACCCGGTATCGAGCGCCATCCATCGTGGGGGAAACCGGAGGCGACGCATACGTCGCAGCCGTCGCGCCAGGAATGTCGACATAACCCGAGCCCGTGTCGACTTGCCACTGATACATCGGTGGCGGTGACCCGGAAGCCACCGCGGTGAACGAGGCCGAGAGGTTCGCCGACACCGCGACATCGACCGGATCGGTGGTGATCGTCGGAGCCGCTGGCGGACCCGTGTCGCGATAGAGCACGATCATCGGGCCCGGTCGTTCGATGAAGTGCCCGAAGCCCTGGTCGGCGGTCCACACGAGCGAGTTCAGACCGGCACCGATGGACGAGACCGGGATCTCGCGCTTGGACAGCACCCATTCGTCCTCGCCTGTTTCGAAGACCCGGAACGACGCGTTGTTGTTGATCGCCAAACGCGGGTTCCGCCAGTAGTTGCCGAGGACGAAGGCCTTCGTCACACCGTCGAGGTCCGGCAATTCGATCGAATCGGACACGGTGAGTGGAAACTCGGGATCCTGGCCGCTGATGAAGGAGTCATCGAAGTTGGGAATGCGGTACGACTCGACCTGGTAGTCACGAACGAGGTCGAAGGGGGCGGACGGGCCGAGCGGCGCCTCGGTCACGTTGCCGGCCAGGTCGACCACCCGGATCTTGAACTGGACCCCGGACTGATTCGTGATCTGCCCGACATCCGCGTTGACCGAGTAGGGCGCGGTGCCATCGGTTCCCAGATGGTTGATGAGACCAGACCTCGACGCAACCCTGTCGAGCCCACCGGGATTCCAGTTGTTCCGGTAGGTCGCCTGCCACTCGTTGGTGATGCGGTCGGCATCGATGTCGTACCCGTCGTACTTCCCGATGAACTGGACGAACCGCACCCCCCGATCGTCGGATGCGGTCGCCGACAGGCTCAGGTTGTTCGTCGTGACATCGAGGAAGCCACCGGCGTTCGGCAACACGGTTCCGTTGTCGGCGGTGATGCCCGTGAGCTCCCCGGTCGGTGGCGTGACGTCGCTGCCCGCGCCCGGCAGGAGGGGATGTGTGGCGTCGTAGTACACGCGCACCATCACGTCGTGGACATGCACGGGGAACAGCGCCGTGAAGCGGAACGCGTTCGTTCCCTGCCGGAGTTCGGTCAGTGGAACGGCGCCGACCCACGGCGTCCGGCTCCAGTCGTAGCCGACGTCAGGCGTGTGCTTGCCGTTGCCGTTGATACGGAACTGGATCTTGGGGACATCACGGTTCCGCCAGAGATCGAGATACACCTCGGCCTTGAGCGCCTGCGACATGTCATCGGGAATGTCGAGGTTGAGATCGTACGCGCACTGGCCAGGCTCGAAGTAGTAGTAGCCCTGCGGCACCGGCGGCGAGTCGCAGCCTCCGTCGAACTCGGTGTGCGGAATCCAGTACTCCTTGTAGGTCACCGTCGAACTCGCGGACGCGACCGTGGCGCCAACAGTCGATGCGGGCGCCATGGTGAGCAGCGTCATCGCCAGTGCGAACGTGAGACCAACCCCTGCGAGACGACCGCGGCGACGGCGCGCACCATGCGATGACGCTCCGAAGTGCGCCGATGTGTCGTCCTGTCGTGTGGTGGTACTCACGAGATGTCCACGCTGCTCTCCGCCCGATTCCGTCCTGGTCTCGGCTGCGGGGCGGTACACCCCATCACACCGTGACTCGAAGCGGATCGTACTGCCGACCCACTGCCGTCGCAAGGCGCCAAGACCAAGACCTCGTCGGGTTTTTCCGCACCCTGCAAGGGAATTCGACACCTCGCGCGATGATGCCTACTGTCCGTGGTCTCCCTGTGGATTCCTTGACGATGTGACCACAAAGCGGTCGTTTCTCGTCCGCTCCCGCACGCTCGGTCACCGCATCGCTCGTGCGCGGGTACGCGACGTCACGCGCCGACATGGCCGCGTCGACCCTCAACCCTTGGTCGAGGTACCTCGAGTTGACATCGAGACTCGCGAATTCGACGGCAGACTTCAGCCGGAGTGGCGTGATGATGCATGATCTCTGCGTGCTGCGAGCCCAACTGAGATCCGTCGCCCAGCGAGTTGGAATCTCACGCCGAGACGTTTGGACCATTCGCAAGTGGTGGGCGCCTCGCGTGGCGGCCGTCCGTCACGGTTCGCGCATGGTTTCTGGGCGCTGCATCACCTGGACCGCTGCGAACCGGACCGAATTCCTCCGAATCGACATCCCGCATCCCGGCCGCGGCGAGATCACGGTCGAGACCAGGTACACCGCGATCAGTCCGGGCACCGAACGAGCCCAGTACCTCCAGCTCCCCAACACCAACGTCTCGCACCCGTTCCAACCCGGCTACTCCGCGGTGGCCCGCGTCATCGAGGTGGGTCCCGATGTCGACACCCTGCAGGTCGGCGACATCGTGGCGACCAACGCGTTGCGACACCAGTCGGTGGGCACCATCATGGCGACCGCCGCAGCAGTCGTTCCCGACGGCGTACCACCCGAGGTCGCTGCGCTCTGCGAGCTTGCCGTGATCGGCTCGACGGGTGTCGACCGGGCCGGCTCCGTCGAGCACGCCAAGGTCGCTGTCATCGGTGCGGGCGTCATCGGAGTGATGGCCGGACTCATCGCGTCGTTGCGCGGAGCGAGTTCGTGCACGATCATCGCTCGCACACCAACGCACGGATCGACGACAGCCGGGCTTGCGTTCCTGACCGTCGACCAACCCGAGGTCGCCGCCCTCGATGCATCGGTCGTCATCGATGCGGTCGGGACCGAGGACTCGCTGACGACGGCGATCGAAGCCGCCGCCGATGGGGCGACGATCGTCGTGCTCGGCTCACCGAGGAGCCGGGACTTCTCGCTGCACGTCGAGTCGATGCGGGCCAAGGGAATCGGCATCACCGGAGCGCACATCAGTGGCCTTGGCCGACCTTGGATCGAGGCGGTCAGCGAGTTCCTCGACGGCCAACGATCGGGAGAGATCGATGCCCGATCGCTCGTGAGCGGCACCGTGAGCCCGCTCGACGCGGGCGAGGTCTATCGAGAACTTGCGACATCGAACCGTCCTGGCACGATCCTCTTCGACTGGATGACGGTGCCGCGGGACACCGCTCAGGGAGTGGCTCGCATCTGGGAGGTGCCGGAGGTTCCTGCGCGGGGCCTGTCGTTCGATGTCGCACCCCGCCAGGTCCGACGCGAAGCAATCGCGCGGTGGACCCCCGACCCGCTCGCTGACGCCCAGGGAATGCTCCGGGTCGCGATCGTCGGTTGCGGTGAAGTGGCGCTCCAGAATGCTGCCGGGCTCCGAGCCGCCCCGAACTGCGAACTGACTGCTTCGTACGACCCCAACTCCCTGCTTGCCGCCGACTTGGCAGTGCAGTTCGGCGGACGCGTCGAACCGACGTTGGAAGCGATCCTCGAAGCCGACGACGTCGACGCAGTCGTGATCTCGGTCCCCCATCATCTTCACCGATCCTTGGCGGAACTCGTGCTCGCCAGCGGAAAGCATCTGGTGATGGAGAAGCCACTCGCCAACACTCTCGACGAAGCGTTGGGAATCGTGCGAGCGGAGGCGAACAGCCCGGGTCGCGCCAGCATCTGTTTCCCGAACCGCTATGACGCCAGGATCGCGACCGCGCGACAACTCGTCCTCGACGGTGTCGCCGGAGACGTCGAAGGATTCGCCGTGACGTTCCTGCAGGACAAGGCGCCGTCGTACTGGACCGGTGGATTGTCCGGGCGCACACACTCGGACTGGCGTGGGAAGCGAGCAACCGCAGGTGGCGGGGTGCTCATCATGAACGCGTGTCACTACATCGATCTGCTCTGCCATCTCACAGATTCGGAGGTCGATTCGGTGACTGCGTTCTCGACACCGGAACCTGGACGCGACATCGAGCAATCGGTGGTCGCGACGATTCGCCTCACCAACGGCGCCATCGGCACGTTGTCGGTCAGTTCGTCGGTGCGCGGGACGCGCCACGATGAATTGCGGGTGTGGGGAACGGGGGGCCATGTCGAAGCGATTCCGTCGTTGCGGGCATTCCCGCTGCGCGCCACCGAACCACTCGCCGCCGCTCGCTGGAATGCGATGGACACCGCCCCCGTCAACATCCGTGCCGCCTATTTCTCGCGCCTGGCGACCTGCCTCGAGACAACCGGCGAGGTCGAGGTCGGGCTGGACGCGGGGCTCCACGTGCAAGCGACGATCGAGGCGGTCTACCGCGCCGCCGAGCTCGGAACCATCGTCAGGCCGCTCGACCTGCTACTCGACGAGTAAGAACTCCGGCACGAACCCCAGGGGTTCGGACGACGACGTGCAGCGGACACCTTCGAGCACAGACGTCGCCACGTGGTGCGCAGTCTCACCGGCTCGCGGCGCGGGCCGCACCACCCGCAGGGTGAGACCACGCCGATGGATGTGGGTGTAGACATCGACGAGAACATCGTCGATCGGTGGCAGGGCAGCCAGGACGAGCAGTCCACGATCCTCGCACGACTCGAGTGCACTCGAGATCTCCTCCGGCGCCCCGGTCGTGTCGATGATGGCCGCCGGCGCGTTGTCGGAGGCGGGCACGGCATCGAGCAGCGCGCGGAGCGCCACCGCCAACGGCCCGCTCCCATTCACCACTGGTTGCACCCCCGCCGGAACCAACTCCGCGCAACCCTGGAGCCAGCCGGCCAACACCTCGTCGGGCGACTCGCCTGAGACCACCAAGCCCGGTAGTGGTCCGGTCGAGACGGGCAATCGCGATCCGTCGACCAGTCGGCCGGACCACGCAACACGGTCATCCACGTCGGCGCCCATCAGGAAGGCCTCCCGAGTCGTCGCCGGACATTCGATGTTGCGCTCCGGACAAACCCCTGCGGGTCCGCGACGGCCGCGGAACCGACGTGCCCGATCGCCGAACGCCAGCATCGATCACGAGCATCCAGTCGCGCAAGCGCGAGATGAGCCCCCTTGAGCCGTCGCCGATACAAGCTGATGTGTCGCTCACCCGCCCGACCACGATCCTCCAACAACTGTCCGTACATCGCCACGAGTTCCTCCTTGTACGCCCGGGTCTGTCGCTGCGATCCTCCACCGAACAGTCGGTCTTCGACAGGTGCGTCATCTGTCATCTCGGCCCCGAGGCCCGCCACCGCGCACGCACTGTGGCCGACACCGAGCCGGATGAAGAGATGTCCGTCCTCGTTCATCCGTAGGCGCTGCCAGATCCCGCCCACACTCTCATACGCGTCACGGTGGATCACGCTCGCTTGCATCATCACCGGTCGACGTGGCAGCAGCACCCAGTCCGCAGCATCGTCGACGAGCTCGAACTGGCCTTCGATGCCGAAGTCGCAGCGCGACCAGTGGCTGGTTGGGACGCCGTCGACCGGACGGAGCACGTCTGCGAAGTAGAAGCGGGCGCCACCACTGGTCGCATCGACGGCCGACATGATCCGTTCGATGTGCCCGGGCAACCAGAAGTCATCCGAATCGAGCCACGCGATCCAACTCGTCGATGCCTCCGCAACGCCACGGTTGCGCGCCACCGCCGGTCCGGCGTTGGTCTGAGCGACATAGCGCACGTCGCCATAGCCCGCCACGATGTCCTTCGTCGAGTCGGTCGAGCCGTCGTCGACCACGATGATCTCGGACGGGCGCACCGACTGGTCGAGGACGCTCTCGATCGCCCGACCGATGAGTAGCTCCCGATTGAACGTCGGAATCACCGCACTCAGATCCGGATGTACCACCGCCATCGCGTCATCATACGGATCGGCCGATGATGTGCCGCCTGCGCCGGCCGGCGTGAGGCGGCCGTTCAACCGACGCGAGTGGGCGGCTATATTGCCGAGGTCGAACGGACGTGACTCACGATCCGTTCCGATCCTGCCGATACACGCGGCGACGAAAGGCGGCCCCATGTCAACCACCACCCATGTCAAGTTCGTCATCCTGTTCCAAGGACGGACCGGCAGCACGATGCTCATCGACGCCCTCAAGCGGCATCCACACGTCGATGCCCGTGGCGAGATCCTGCAGAACCCGGCGCTCGAGATCAAGGGCTGGGGAACGCACGAGAACCGGCTACGGCGCGCGGCGAGATTCGGTCGGGTCGGGCTTCGCGGCACGCCGGTCGACGCGCAACTCGAGCGTGCCGAGCAATGCTGGTCCGGTCCGGCGCCGGGCGCAACGGCAGTCGGCTTCAAGACCAAGGTTCGAGACCTCCTCGACATCGAGCCGCTCAAGACGAACATCGAGCGCGATGGTGTCAAGGTCATTCGCATGACCCGCGCCAATCTGGTGAAGCAGGCAGTCAGCCGGGTACGGGCGATGGCACTGCATGAACGCCTCAAGGAGACCGGGACAGGCGGCCAGTGGAACCTGACCGACGAAGGCAATCGCCCCGATGCCTCGGTCATCCCGTTCGAGGAGTTCGATCGGATGCTCCAACTCGTCGACTACGACGAACGAATCCTCGAAGCGACGTGTGAGTACATCCGGGCGCCTCGCCTCGAACTCGAGTACGGCGACCTGCTGGCTGATCGGGCACAGTGGTTCGCAAGTGTGTTCGACTTCCTCGAAGTCGAACACCTCGAACTCGACTCCGACTTCATCAAGAACACGAGCGACAACCTCGCCGAGTCGATCAGGAACTTCGAAGAACTCCGCGAGCGGTACGTGAGCACCCGGTTCGAAGCGATGTTCGACGAGGGCCTCACCTCCAACGACGCATGAACGTCGGCGCCAACGCACCGAAAGTCAGCATCGCGCTCCCGGTGTACAACGGCGAGCGGTTCCTGGATCGCGCGATCACCACCGTGATCGCGCAGGACTGGGCGAACATCGAACTGATCCTCGCCGACAACGGATCCACCGACTCGACCCGCGAGATCTGCGAGCGGTGGGCGCAAGCCGACAGCCGCGTCAGGTACCTGAGGTCGGATGTCAACCTCGGCGCTGCGCTGAATTTCAACCGTGCGTTCGAAGCCAGCACGGGCACCTACTTCAAATGGATCGCCGCCGACGACGAGATCGCCCCGTCGTTCGTGAGTTCGTGCGTCGCCGTGCTGGAACGGTCACCGGGTGTCTCCTTGGTGTATCCCCGCGTGGTCGACATCGACGACGACGGTGTCACCCTGACCGATTGGGGTCCGTTGGGTCGAGCGGGCCAGGCCCGGCCGGGTGACCGCGCCGGCGACGTCATCCTCAACGAGACCCGTGCATTTCCGATCTTCGGGGTCACCCGACGCGAGCAGATGGCTCGGACCCGTCTCATCAAGCCGTGGACGGGGTCCGACTACCTGGTCCTGTTGGACCTCGCCCTACTCGGTCGGTTCGTCGAGGTTCCCGAGCCGCTCTTTCTCCATCGCGAACACCTCGGTCGCTCCACACGCCAGTTCCCGAACTTCCGTGACCGAGCGGCCTGGTTCGACACCCGCAAGTCGGCGCGTTTCTCGCTCCCCAGGTGGTCAAACCTGCTCGGAATGCTCGTCGCCCCATTCCGCATCTGGAGCGGAGCCCGGACCGTCGTCGACGTCGGCGTCGCCACGATCCGGCTGTACGGGCCCCAATGGAAGGCGCTCGTCAAGGAGGTCATCTGGGCACTGGGCGACACCGTCGACCTGCTGCGTTCGCGATCGACCTGACCAACGGGTGGGAGCGTCACGCCAATTCGCCGCGGCACCACGCATCCCGACGATCCGCAGGAATTCGGCCGCCGACGGTGGGCGAGCGACGAAGATCCAGGCGCCGTACACCACGATACCGAGGGCCGTTCCGCCGAACAGGATCACGGCGTCATCGGCGCCGCGGCGTTCCATCAGCAGGCGGAACGCCAGGACGATTCCACCCATGGCCAGCGCTGCGATCAGCGTCGGCCCAACCGCTCGGACGAGGGCACTGAATCGGAGACCGATGAAGTGGAAGGGGATCGCGAACGTCGGATACGTCAGGATCACCATCATGATGGCGTACGAGAGCGTCACGCCGTTGATCCCCCACGGAAGACCAGCCACATACGCCGCCAGCGTCGCAGTACCGGATGCGATCCCCCACAGCATCAACGCCCTGAACCGACCCTTCGCCTGATAGATGGGTCCGACGGTGTAGTGAATCGCGTGCAACAACCCGATCGGAGCGAGAACGGTGATGATGAACACGGCGTCCTGCCATTTCTCGCCGAGAATCACATCGACGAACTGCTGAGCAAGCACGGCGACGCCGATCATCATCGGAAACGTCACGAGAGCAATCGCCGCACACGCTCGCAGGAATCCACGGCCGATCGCTCGGTCGTCGTTGCCCATCCGAGCGAACGTGGGAAACAGCACCTGCCCGATGTTCAGCGTCATCGAATACACGGGATACATCAGCACCCGTTGACCGATGCTGTACACGCCGAGGGCACTCGCTCCGAGGACGGAGCCGACCATGACCTTGTCCGCGTTCTCGAACATGTAGTTGAAGATCCCGAAACCCATGGTGTACCCGACGACGCCCAGAACACTCTTGATCTCAGCCAGGTCGAAGACGAGCGACGGCCACCACCGCGCGAGGAACCAGCCGATGGCAACACCGCCGACGGCACCGCACACCTGGCCGGTGACGATCGCGCTCGCGCCAGCTCCTCGCGTGGCCAACACGATCGCCACGATCCCGAAGATCACCGTGGGTGTGACGTTGACGATGGCCACCCGTCGAAATGCGAGCCGCCGACGCAGGAGACCGCGATTCACGATCCCCATCGATGAGACGACGATCACCAGGCCCATCGGGGCGAGAACCCAAGGGTTCTCATCGGAACCGGTCGAACTCACCAGGACGGGCGACAACAGCGCGAAGGCGATTCCGAGCACCAATCCGGTGGCCACGTTCATGTAGAAGAGCGAACTCAGGAGCCGCTGTGAGATCGTCGGTCGTTCGATGATCGCCGCGATCGCACCCATGTGCTTGAACACGTCGACGAAGGTGATGATCGTCAGCGCGTATGCCACGATGCCGAAGTCCGCTGGTGTCAGCAACCGTGCGAGAACGAGCGTGGTGCCGAGCCGAATGGCCTGGCTCGCCACCTGCATCGTGGATTGCCATCGCGCTCCACCGATGACAGTCGACGTGCGCTCACCACGCCCCAGAGTCCGATTGTCGGACGCGCTCAGCCGGTCGTCAGTACGCACATCGCTCGAATTCACCCGCCACTCCATTTCTTCAGAACGACGGCGACATGGTCGCCGACTCCGCCAACGAGCGATTGTACGGCAGTCAACCGCTGTCCGCCAGCGTCGGCTCGTACATGCACCCTAGGATGGCTAGGATGCGACGGAGAAGGTACAGGCCGCGCAAGCGGCGAAAGGCGGATTGATTGCGGTGGACCTGCTGAGCCTCCTACGTATTCTCGTACGTCGGTGGATGATTTTCATTCCCATGCTGGCCTTGACCGTCGCCTGCGCGTATGCGTTGTCCTCGTCTGTCAAGCCCGACTACGAGGCGACGGCGGTCGTTCTGCTGATCGGAACCGGCAACCCGTCGGCAACCGGTGAGAACAACCCGCTCGAGGATCTACGTCCGCTCAACATCACCGCCCAGGCGCTCGCGATCATCATGTCGGACGAGTCCGTTCGACAGGATCTGTCCGATCAAGGATTCGACGCCAACTACCAGGTCTCGGTCGAAACGGACACCCCGATCCTCGCGTTGTCGGCGCGAACCGGCGTTCGCTCGTCCGCCATCGCCAGCCGCGACGCTCTGGTCGATCTGCTCCAGACATCCTTGGAGGCTCAGCAGCGGAACATCGGTGCACCTTCCGCGCGATTCATCACCGCACAGACGATCAGCTCCAGTCCCGGAGCACGCCCCATTCACGCAGCCCGCGACCGAACGCTCTTCGGTGTGCTCGCGCTGGGTCTCGCAGCCTCGGTCGCCGCTGCGGTTTCGATCGACCAACTCCTCGCTCAACGATCGGCCTCGCGATCACAATCGAAGGACAAGCGCAGCCCCTCTGCTGACGGGACGAACCCCTCGGGGGCTGTGATTCCATCGCCGGTCAACGGTGATGCGTCGAATCATCGATCGACGCCAGAAGATGACATCGGCGATCCGCTTGCGGAGGGCGACCGTTCGATGTCGTCGAACGGCGACGTCGAGGCGAGACCCCGCGCGCTCACCTACCCACCCGAGTCGTGACCACGGCATTCGGCACGTCGGTCCGGACGCTTGGATCGAAGCCCTCCAAGACACGCCACGCGCTCATCACCGTGGTCTGCGTCGTCGCGGCGGGGCTGCTGATCTCACTCCCGCTTCTCGGTGTCGTGTTCTTCGCTCTGCTCGCGAGCGTTGGCGCACTCGGACTCATTCGACGTGACGTCGCTCCACTCGCGCTGTTCATCGTGCTGCTCTTCGTGACGTCTCCACGTCATCAGTTCGTGGTCCTGCGCCTTCCGGTCGCGATCCTTCTCGGCCTCGGTCTCACCGTGATCTGGCTTCTGGGGCGTACGGCACCGTCGGCGCCGAATTCCCGAGGCGACCGGTCGGTGTCGCTCGCCATCCTCGCCCTTTTCACAACGCTGTTGTTGACCTACGTCCTGGGGCTCGCGCGACCACTCCGGTACGCCCAGATCCAGGGCGCGGATCGTGACGTGCTCATCCTGATTGCGCTGTGCGGTGTCGCGATGCTCGTCTCCGACATCGCCCGCACCCAACGGACTCGTCGGCTCATTGCTGCTCTACTCATCGGGGGTGCGGTCTTCAGCGCGTTCGCTGGTCTGATTCAGCAAGCACTCGCCATCGACCTGTCGCAGTACATCCGACTTCCAGGCTTCCGAGATGCCGGCCTGTTCGAGTCGGGCCGCGAACGCCTCGGACTCACGCGGGCACACGGGACCGCGCGTCACCCGATCGAGTTCGGCACCAGCCTGGCGCTCGCGTTCCCATTTTCTCTCCACTTCGCGGCATACGGGCGAACACGCATGGCCCGACTTGCTGGACTTGTTGCTTCGGTGGTGATCGTGTCCGGATTGGCGACCTCTCTGTCGCGTTCCGCTCTCGTGTCGCTCTTGGTGATTCTCGTGGTGGTCGTGCCGTCTTGGACCCCTCGACGTCGACTCAATGCGGCGCTCACCGGCGTCGCCATCATCGCAGTCATGTTCATGTGGCAGCCTCACCGCCTGAACTCGGCGATCGAACTCGCCGTCAACTGGCGCGGCGAGAACATCGATGGTGTCGGCATCGACTCGCGCACCGGCGACTACGAGATCGTCGCTCGAATGGTGTCCGAGCACCCGCTCGTCGGCGAGGGGTACGGAGCCCACGTCAGCTTTGCGCTCGACAACGAATACCTCGATACGGCAATCGAGTCGGGGGTCCTCGGCGTGCTGGCACTACTCGCTGCAGTGGTCGTCCCGTTCTGGGTTGCCGGAGTCGCGCGACGCGAGGCACAGGCGCGGGGAGATCCAGCGGAGGCCGACTTCGCCGTGGCAATTCGTGCAAGCCTGCTGGCCAGTGCGATCGCGCTCGCGACATACGACGGGCTGTCGTTCCCGCAGTTCGCGTTCTCGGCCTTCGTGATCATCGGCCTCGCTGGTGCGATGCGACGTCGCACACCAGGGCTCCGTTCGACAGCCGTCGAAAGCCCTCTGAGCGAGCCGTCCACGGATGCGGCGACCCGGCCTCAGACGTAACCGAGGTCGTTGAGCAAGCTTGCGCCGAGAGCGCACGCTCGGTCGAAGTCATCGCGTCGTTCACCACTCAACGGATTCGATTCCCATTTGCGCAGGCTGCTCCGAAAAGCCTGCTGCTCCGCGAACGCGAGCGTTGCGGGAGTGGGCTCTTGCCCGAAGAAGTCGAGGACACCGACGACCGTTGCGATCGGATCTGTCACCAGGTCCTCATATCGCACTTCCAGGTACCGGTCGCCGAGCGTGCTTCCGAGCGCGCGAAGATGCTCGACGTTGCGCTTCCAGCCCTGCATTTGGACCAGGTAACGGTTCGCCTCCATCGACGTTCGATCGATCGGGATTCCGTGCCAGACGTCGTCGTCACTGCCGAAGTAGATCCGCCGGCGATAGCGGTCGACACGACGATCGAGCCGATGCCGACGAGCGAGAGCCGCCACCGCCCGATCGGGACGTCGCGGAATCGGGTGCCAGAACGGGAGATTCAGATGGCCGTCCTCGGACAATGCCACATCACGTCCATCACGTATCAGGTGCACCACTCGGAGGCGTGGGAGACGTCGCGACAGCGGGCCCATCACGAACGTGGTCGAGCCCTTCCAGCCCCACGAGCCCGCGGGTGTCGTCCCACCCGAGTACCGGTGGAGCGTGCTCTCGAGCAGTCGATCGATGCTGGCGGACAGTTCGGGTGACTCCGGTGGACCGAAGTCGGGAAACCAGGTGCTCAGGATCAGCGGCTTGGCGAACTCCTCGGCCCAGGCGAGCGAATCGTGCATGGGGTTGAGATCCGCCCCCATGAACGTGCCGTTCGCCTCGAGTGCCTGCGCAAGAAAGCGCGTGCCACTGTGTCCTTTGGCGACGACAACCATCGGGTCGCCACGCTCGATGAGGGGATGTACCGCCATAACTGGATGCAGCCGCGCCATCGGCCCGGGTTCACGCAGTGTATCGTCCGCGATCGATCGGCCCGTCGACGTGATCGGCTCGGGGTGTTGGAGGTGTCCTGGTGGGCGATCACCTACGGTGGTGTCGGTGATTTCGCCGTCCGTCTCAGCCGTCATCGTCAGCTACAACACCGCGGATCTCATCGTCGATGCGATCGAATCGTTGCTCGACCAGGACCACCCTCCCGTCGAGGTGATCGTGGTCGACAACGCGTCGTCGGACGGGTCGGTCGAGCAACTCGGCCATCGGTACGCCGCCCGATCCGACGTGAGGGTTCTCTCGTCTCCGGGGAATGTGGGATTTGCACGCGCGGCGAACATCGGTGCGCGAGCGGCGCGATGCGATCTGCTCCTCTTCTTCAACCCCGACGCGCGACTTCAGGCCGGCGGGTTGCGACTTCTGGTGGAGGCATGGGAGCGGGACCGCAGCGCCGGCCTCTACGGTCCGACCGTGCTCTTTCCAGACGGACGCATCAACCGAACCACGGCGCGACCGCTCCCGACACTGTGGTCATTGACATGTCACGCTCTCCTGCTGTCCTATCTCCGCCCGACCTCGACGCTCTTCAATCCGGACGCACAGCCCGGCTGGGATCGAACCACGGAACGGGCGGTGGGCATGTTGTCAGGCGTGTGCCTCCTGGTGGACCGCGAGATCTGGGACCGTTTGGCGGGTTTCGACGAGCGCTACTGGCTGTACGGCGAGGACGCCGATCTGTCACGCCGGGCACGCGACCTCGGCGCCGCCCCTCGTGCTGTTCCGGCTTCCCTCGTCACCCATGCTCCGGGTTCATCGTCGTCGGACACGGCCACCAAGCTCGGTTGGATGCGACAAGGCGAAGTCACCTACCTGCGCCAGCACTGGTCAGGGCTTCGGCTCCGCATCGGGCTGGCGATGGTGTGGCTCGGCTCGGCATTGCGGGCCGCAGTTCACCGGTTCGCACGACGTCCGGACGACGTCGATTGGCCGTCGTTGTTCGCCGCTCGGCATCGTTGGCTCCAAGGCTTTGGCCCGGGACCCCACGACGCACCACCCCGCTGAGATCGATCACCTCGGTCGGAGAGGAGACGAGGGGCCGCGACTCAGGATCCAGCCCACTCGACAGCGTTGTCGAACAGCGTCCAGCCGTCCGCCGTCAGGTTGTCCATCGACGGATACGTCCAGGGCAGCAACACCGACTTGCGGGTCTCGTTCACGGCGCTGACGACCACGCCGCTCGTCGTGCCGAGCGCAGTCGCCTGCGGACTCAAGAAGTCGAGCTTGATCCGATTCCACCGCTGACCAGGGCCGTCGAAGATCGGCGCGGGATCGGAGAGACCAGCGACGATCGGATGTACGGCGAGGTCGGCCATCGAGACACCACCGAGGCTCGCCTCGCCGGCACCATGGTTCGGTCCGGTCGCCATGCCGATCTCGTGTGCGAGGTATCCCTCGAAGGTGACGATGGGTGCGGTGATGCCCTCGACTGCGGCCTCGAGCTTGTCGGTGATCGTGACCGACGTCGAGATCACCACGACAGTCCCGGCGCCGGTGCCTGCTGTCACCGCACTGTCGTCGACGATGGTGACGAGATAGCCGTCAGCGACGAGGTGATCGATGAATGCCCGATCCCTCGAGGTGGGGTTGGAGGATCCGGCGACGAATGTCACCTGTTCGGTCAACACCGGTGGCGGTGGTGGCTGCGTGCCCTCGATCGGTGTCCACTCGACTGCCGTGCCGTCGACACGCCACATCTGGATGGTGCCGTCCGCTGCCGTCGCTGTGACCTGCCACCAGATGTTGGCATCCTCGTGGCCCACAGGACGCTCGAGACTGAACGACCCGTGGTCAGATTGTGTGTCAGGAATCTGCGGATGGGTATGGAAACCGGATCCATCCGCCGAGTCGTCGTGGGCGAGATCGACGGACCAGGTGACATCCTCGTCGAACGTGAAATCGGCACGCGGCGTTGCCTCGAAGCCGATCGTGTGCCCCGTACCGCCATCAGGTTGAGTCGTCGTCGTGGACGTTGGCGGCGGCGGCGGCGAACCGTCGGAGTCCGCCACCTCCCACAGGCCGCCACTGCGCGTCGCGACGAGCAGCGACCCGTCGGAATGGCTGAACAGATTCGTCACGTACTGCCACCCGGAACTGAACGTCACCACATCGGTCGGGTCGTCGAGATCGACAGAGAAGATGATCCCGCGCGGGTGGTCGGCGAAGTACAGCCGGCCATCGGCCCACACGTCACCACCGATGATCGCGTACCCATACGGTTCGTCGGGGCCTTGGTGAGGATAGGTGAGCCACGCGGAGGCGTCTCCGTCGCCAGCGGCCTTCCATCCGAAGTTGGGAGGGTTGTCCGGATCAGGCACGATGCGATTGATCGACTCGAAGGTCTTCTGCCCGACATCGAACTCGATCAACTCGCCCTCGTGCATGAACATCCCATACGGCTGTCTGATCCCGTAGGCCACGATGGTCGGGGTACCGTCGAGCGCTGACCGGTCGAATCTGAGGATCTTCCCCTTCATCGAGGTGAGGTCCTGCGCAACGTCGGCCGACTCCGTGTCGTCGCCGGTCCCGACGTAGAGGTAGCGGTCGTCGTGCGCGAGCCCACCACCGTTGTGCGAGCCGGGGTTCTGCCAGTGGATGAGTGGGGGACCGTACTTGTTGGTGAGCACCACAGTGCCGTTCGCCCCGAACACGCGGATGCAATGCACTGCGATTCCACCGTTGAAGCACGTGAAGCTCACGACGACCTGTTCCGGAGCGCTCGCACTGGCCGGAAGGTGGAGGATGTCCAAGAGTCCGGAGACACCGATCGCGCCGTCGGGACCGACGGCGATCGGCACGGTCGCCCAGACCGTCGTGGCGCCGCCCGTTGGGTTGTATCGCCGGATCGTACCCTGCTGGTGCCCCATGAGGACGGAGCCGTCAGCGAGTTCTGTCAACCCGGTCACGGGGCCGAGGCTGGCGTTGCCGACCACCTGCGACACGGTGTAACCGGCCGGCGCGCTGGGTGCCGCAAACGATGCATCAGGGCGCACGACCGCGGCGATCAGCATTCCGAGGAGGAGTGTTCCGACGATTGCCGTGCGTGTGCTCCACCGTGTCATGTTTCGTCCCCTCTCGCGTGCCCGCCGGTTGCGATATCGCCGATCACCCTACCAGGACCGCTCGGACCGGTCTGGCTGTTACGATCGTCCGCCATTACGGCCCCTTGACAAACGCGCCGATGATGAGTACGTTGTGGCCCACCACTACAGGCGGTCAAGCAATTACCCACAGCGTTCATCGGCGGAAAGGACGCACTCACATGCGAACTCGACTCACCACAGCTCTCGCGGTCATGGCCGCTGCGGCCATCGGCGCGGCGGTGCTCGTGGCCCCACAAGCACAACCTGCGAGCGCTGCTGGCCAGCACACCCTGTTCGACTTCACGGGGAGCCAGACCAGGAGCAGCTATTTCGATCCGACCAAGGACGGCGACGCGAATCAACCGTCGACCTATGTGAGCCCGAACTACCGGGATGGCAAGACCTATCTGAAACTCGAGATTCTCGACAAGCCGTCAGACGTCTTGATGTGGCCCCAGCTGTGTTTCTGGCAGCATGGTGCCAAGAAGTTCCAGTACGAAACGTGTTCGTGGGCACCGGCCCTCCCCGTGTCGACGGAGGGCGTCTACTACGCGGACCTCGGAGCTCCAGGTTCTTGGTGGGCCAAGAACGGCAACTACGACTGGTCGAAGCCATCCGACGTCATCCGGATCATGCTCAAGGATCCGATCACCAAGAAACTGTTCCTCGCCGCCAGCTGCGGCGGTGCGTGCTACAAGGGAGATGTCGACAAACACGTACCGGTTCGAATGCGAGCAGAGGTGATCATGGTCCCGGCCAACGGATCGCTGACGCCACCGGCGGACTGGCGAAGCGGTTGCCCGACGTCATGGTCCCCGCAATGCTCCGGGAGCGGTGGCTCGACGACCACGACCACGACCACGACCATCAAACCAGCGACGACGACCACGACCATCAAACCGGCGACGACGACCACGACCATCAAACCGGCGACGACGACCACGACCATCTCACCGACCTCGACCACGTCCCCTGCGGCCGCTGACATCCCAGCCGCGCCGCGTGGAAGCGGGGAGACGATCGCTCTCATCGGCGGGTCGTCAGGACCCGCGGTCGGTGATCGACCGTACCGAGACGCGTTGATCGCTCTCGGCTACACCGTGCGCCCGATCGATGTCGACACGATGACGCCCGCCGATCTGGCGGGGGCCGACGCAGCGATCCTGTCATCGTCGGTCACGCCCAAGGCCGTACCAACGTTCCTGAAGACGAGTTCGGTGCCGATGCTCGTCAGCGAGGCCTACGTGATGGACGACCTCGGGATGGCTTCCACAGCGCGTGACGGCGCAGTGCGCACGTCGCTCTCGCTGCGCGGTTCGCACCCCATCGGCGCAGGAGTGACCGGTACGGTCAGGACCTCGGAGTCGTCGAAGTACGCCGTCGCATCTCCCTCGCCGGCCGCTGACATCGTGGCGGCCGAAGGCGCAGACGCCACGGTCTACGCCTACGAACGCGGCGATTCGATGGTGTCGGGTACGGCCCCCGCTCGCCGCGTCGGATGGTTCATGAGCTACGACACCCCGAATCACGCCAACGCCAACGCCTTCGCACTGCTCGGACACGCCGTCGGTTGGCTGCTGGGCGACGACGGTGGCCCGGCCACGACAACCACGACGACCACGACGACCACGACGACCTCGACAACCTCGACAACCTCGACAACCTCGACGACCCTGCCGGCCTCGACGACCTCGACGACCTTGCCGACGAGCGGTTCCGGCCGCGCCATTCTCTTGACGAATCGAGGGACCGTGGCTGGCGGCGACGTCCCGATCCGCGATGCCATCGAGGCCGCAGGCTTCGCACTTGACGTCGTCGAGGACACCACGATCACACCAGCCCAGGCCGCCTCGGCCGATGTGATCGTGATCTCTTCGTCGGTGCTCCCGAACGACGTACCCTCGTTCCTCGCGAGCACGCCGACGCCGATGTTGGTCACCGAGGCGTACGTGCTCGAGCGACTCGGGCTCGGCGTCAATGGCAAGGAAACCGACGGTCAGAGCAGTCTGAACATTGCGTCGGGACATCCAATCGCGGGCGGCCTGACAGGGTCGATCGTCGTGTCAGCACCCGTTGCGTTCAACAGTGCCGTGCCGAGTGAGTCGGCGGACGTGATCGCAACGCTGGACAGCGCCACGATTCCGGCGGTGTTCGCATACGACGCCGGCGATCAGATGATCTCGGCCCCTGCCCCGGCCAAGCGGGTCGGCTTCCACTTCAGCTACCAGGCTGCGAAGCAAGCCAACGGTGCTGGGTTGGGCTTGTTCACCAACGCCCTCGTGTGGCTGACCAGCTGAGAGGGCGGAGACATCGCCGGCAGCGTCAGAATGCCTCGGGATTCTCAACCCACGGCGTCCGGCGCACCGGCGTTGTCATGAACGCCGGACGACGGCCGCGAGGTGTCTTCCATGAAGCCCAGTAGGCACGTTTGACCATCGATTCCGCGCGGAATTCCGACCGTCTCCAAGGTGGGACCGGCGCGGCCCAATCGTCGGGGAACGAATAGCCCCACTTCTCCATGAACGGACCGAGCACCCCTGCTCCGCGTGCTCGGACATCCAACGCGAACTGAGCGCCGAGGTCGTCAGATTTCCCCGGCGTCCGGAAGTGGACGGGCAACGGTCGGACGGGGTCGAGGCCGAGATCGTCGAGTACCGCCTCGAAGTGCGACTGCAAGCTCTCGTAGCGGATGACACGATCGAATCGGTGGTGATCCAAGGAACTCCAGTTGTCGTACGTCGTCCGATAGAAACGCTTGAAGAACTCACTGAACGACGCGTCCGGATGGTCGACGACCCACTGGTAACGACGAAGATCCGGCCCCGACACCCATCCACCATGTCGACGATGTGTCCGACCGACGTCGAACTTCTCGCCGCCCCCACGTTGGTTGAGGTACTTGTGATACTTGGTCAACACCACTTCGAGTGGGTTGCGAATCGATGAAAACACATAGAACTCCCGTTCGTCAGCGGTCGCGATGCGCTCGAACTCACGATACGTCGAGTGTTTCCACAGGATCTTCTCCCCGCCGTAGGAGTCGCAGAGTTCCTTGCCGACCGCAGTACAGGCGGTGTGGGGAAGCTGAACAAATACGTAACGGTGTTGGTGACTGATGATCACACGACGATGCCTCCTGCACACGTCAGAGCGCCGCCTCGCACCAGGCGCATCGGCACTTCCACCTGACCGTCTCGGAGCTCAGGGTTCGCCATTGTCGCCACGCAGTTCGAAGTCGAAACGCTCCACTCCCGGCCGATCGATCACAGCGTACTCCGTCCGAGAAACTCCACCCTCGTCGATGATCTCGAAGGTCAGATCGATGGGCATCGTGCTGGCGGTGGGCGGTGACCGCAGTGCGATCGAGTAGCCATCGGCCGTGTCGAACGCGCCGCCCACGTCGGCTTCGACCACACTCGTCGCGCCTGCGGGAAGCGTCACCGTGACAGATGCCACCTCGTAGCCGAACTCGATTCCCGACTCAGCGTCGACGGGAACGCCGTCGACGCGCACAGCAGTGATCGGGAGCCGGCTGAAGATCGAGACGTAGGTGCGGTTCGTTCCCGCCGGTTCACGGATCGAGTTGCCGATCACGTAGTCGGGCTGACCTGACAGCGGCGAGGCGTTCTCCATCCGGACGGAGAGTGTCCCAGCGGTCGTCCCCGTTTGCCCGTCGACGTTGGCGGTGTAGGTCGCGCTGTTGTTCATGAAGTAGTCGATCTTGCTCCCAGCCACATTGTTGAACCCGACGGCGATGGCACTGTCGGTTTCGGGCCGCAGCATCGTGCCCGCAGCGCCGATCCGCTCCAGAAACTCCTGCTCGTCATCGTTGCGGGCGTACGCCGCGAGCCGCCCCTCGGCGGCCAGCGGCGACATCTCATCGATGAGCTCCAAGGGAGGGAGGGACACACCGCGGAGCAGTTGATCCACCACCCTCCTCGACACCGTCTCGATGAGATCGATTCGCTCGTCCTTGTCTGACAACGAGTATTGACGATTGAGCAGGAACCTCGGAGCGTTTTCCGGCCCGACGGTGAATCCGGAGTTCTCGATCTCGATCTTCCCGGTGAACCGAAGCAGGCGGGCAAGCACGTACACATCCGCAGCGATGACCCCGTCGACGGCGGTACCAGTGCTCTGTTCATACAACTGCGCGATCACCTCACCGGTCGTCTCCATCGCCGGCGACATCGTGACGTTCTTGAATGGGTCGGCACCAACCGTTCCACCGGGTGCGGTGTCAAAGCCATATCGCCCGTAGCGCGACATCCACTCCGCATCCGCGTCCAGCTCGCGCTCCCCCGCGGGAACCGCTTCATCGAGTTCGTCCGATCGACCGAAGTCCGTCAGTTCGACTCGTCCATCATCAACCGTGATCTCCGCCCAGTTCCCCGTGAAGCCGCCCAACCCCCGGGCCTCCGCCGGTGTGGTGAACATGACGAGGTAGTGGCGTGCTTCGCTCGCTCCGAGGAACCGCCGGGCGTAGTCGATGGTCTCGATCCCGCTCACCACGCGTGCTCGGCTGTCATCGATCGCGACCTCGAGGTCAACGATTCGCTCGGTGACAGGACCCAGCAGCCACCGGTTCTGGGCATCGGCGAGCTCCCGCTCGAGATCGGACATCTCGGTGAGCACCGAGTCGAGCGCGACGCCGAGATCCTCCATGGCATCGAGATCAACCGCTCCGTCGACCAACCGCAGGGACTCAGGGTCGACCGATCCGACGATGGCCGCGAGGTTTCCGACCGCGGTGCCGGCCGCCGTACTCAACTCGATCGCCGTCGAACGGTGCTGCGCTACCACCGGTACCGCCGACGCTGGGACACCCAGGGGCGAGGTGAGACGCTCGTTGGCGACTTCGAACGACTTCTGCGCGGCAGCGAGCTCGGCCTGTGCTCCCTCGATGTCACCGTCGCCAAGACTGCGCAATCCCTGCCGCACGAGGCGGTTCCCTTCCGACAGGCCGTCGACGGAACGCGTCGCCACGATGCCGAAAGCGACCGTCGACACCACGCCGAGAACGACGACTCCAACCACCACGGCGATGGCGTGTCGGTGCTGAAGGCGTCGGCTGCCCGAAATTCCTGCCAACACGAGCACCGTCCCGAGAGCGAGAGCGACGACCGTCGACGTTCCGAGTGGGCCTTCGAGCTGACTCCGCGAGGCGACACCCATGGCCACCGCAGCGATCAGAACGTTCACGACGGCAAGCCACTGCGTCTCCACCATCCATCGGACGGCGAGCATCCCCCCGACGAACGCGCCGATGGCGACGGCGAGTGTCGGAATCCCCAAGGAGAAAAGACCCGCGATGAGCGCAACCCACGACACCAGCACCGTTGGAGCTGTCGAACTCACCCAACACACCGCAGTGACGAGCACAAAGACGATCGCCGCGCTCATCCAACCCGCGCCCATCGGTTCGGCTCGACCGAGCGCGGCAACAATCCCCGCGACCAGTGACAACGCCGAGACGATGAGGTCTCTCGATCGGATCACCCGCATATCGTAGGGCCCGCACGACCTGGCCCGACGTCAACAAGTCCGTCGTGGACGCGGTGCAGGGTCACCGCGACCATTCATCGAGTGGCTGATCGATCAGTCGACGAAGATCCTCGATCTCCGCCTGCAGGTCGACGACCAGACGACTTCGCACGTCGGCGTCGAGCGGAACCCGGGTGAGCCGTCGTTGCAACTGGCGATCGATCGTCCGCTTGACGCGCTCCGGAACGCGGTCGCGGATGGCCGGACCGGCACGGCGTCTCAGCGAATACGCCAGTTTGAGTGCAGCGCTGTCGGGCACCCCGCTGACGTTCACGGCGTCTGTGCTGGCCACGACCGTCGGGTCGACACCGGCGAACTCATACAGTCGCGATGCCACGCCACGCGGATCGAGCTTGAGGTCGTCGTACAGCAGAACGAGCAGGCGGTCGGATCCGAACGCCTCGATCCACGGGGCGAGCTGGCGGGCGTACCGACCCGTCTCGAGGTAGTGGCCGGTCGGAAGACCTGCTGCGCGTCGTTCCTCTTGCAGTTCGAGTGCGGCTTCGAAATCGTCGAGCGGTTCAACACCGTCTCGCCGATACATCATGAAGTCGCTGTAGGCCCGATCGACGGGGTCGCGGAGTATCACGACGAATCGCACGCGTTCGTCGGCGACCTCCGCGAGCCGGATCCGAGCATGCGTGCTCGGCAAGTACTCCGGCGACACCTCCGCCACCACCTCTGCATCGCTCGAGCCGTCGAACAGCGCAAGGTAGTCAGCAGCATCGCGGATCGACCACCGAGCAGAAGGGTGCATCGAGCACTCCACATCGGACATCCCTGCGAACGCCCAGTAGTTCGGCTCCTTCACGGTCGGCACGAATATGGCTGGATGCTGTTCCAGGAATCGTTGCAGCATCGTCGTTCCACACTTGTAGGCACCGATCACAACCAGGCTCGGGGGAAGTGGCGTCACGACGGCCCGCTCGTCGAGTTCGCGTCGGGTCGGATGCGAACGATCACTCGCATCGGAGCGAACGCATACACCAGGGCCTTCCACACCGACCACCGGACACCGAACACCGAGATGATGTCTGCCAGCGAACGCAATGACGCTCGCCGACCATCGATGAGCCGAGCGTCGAGCACCGCATTCAACGCGTCACCAGCCGGCCACCCCGGCGACGCATGCGGGATCGGGCCCTGGGGAGGAGCCACACCCCGACGGGTGGCCGCCGCGAGGATCACCTGGCGCGAGTAGTGCTGAGTTCGAGCGGGATCGCGTCGCGTGTTGCTGTGCGGGTCGACGCGATAGTGGTACAAGGGCTCACCGAGCACGACGAGCCCGCATCGTTCGCCGAGACGCAGAACGAGGTCGACGCCCTGGCCGACTCGGAGGTCCTCGTCGAAGACCGGGTCGTCGACGGCGTCACGTCTGAAGAGCAGGGTCGGATCGTGTGCAGGCTGTTCGAATCGACCGATGCACCGGGCGCACTCTTCGACTCCGGCGCCGCGACGTCTGGGCGCGACGACCTGCGTGCCCACCAGCAGCGCGTGGCGTGAGAGCACGCCTGCGAGTTCAGGTCGATCGTGCAATGCGCTCACGAGTTTCGCCACTCGGGTGGCGACGCTCACGTCGTCGCCGTCATGGATCATGAGGAACTCGCCACCGGCCACGTCGATCGCGGCATTCAACGCTTGTGACTTCCCCGCGTTGGCTTGGCGGATGAGGCGGACCCTCGGGTCGGCAACGAGATCGGAGATCGTGTCGATCGAACCGTCCGTCGACCCGTCGTCGACGACAATGATCTCGAGGTCACCGTAGGTCTGGCACAGCAAGCTCTGTACCGACGGTCGCAACGCAGAACCGCAGTTGTACGCCGCGACGAGAACGGAAACTCGGCCAAGATCTCCTATCGTGACGGGGTGGCTCTCAGCAGCGTGCTCGATCGTGGCGAGCCTAGCCCCCCGTGTCGGATCGGATGACCGAGTGTCACAATCGTTGGAACAGCGCCGCCCCGCGTTCGTGTGCTGGATCGGGCATCAGGGCCGGTCGTCGGATCTCGCCGACCTGCTCGATGCGGATCTCTGGCTGATCGAGTCCCGGCTTCCGTTGCCACAAACGCCTGTGACCGCGCCATTGCGCTATGTCGACCAATCGATCCGAACGATCGTGAGGATCATCCGAGACAGGCCCGGCGCGATCATCGTGATGCAGCCGCCGGTCTTCGTTCTCGCCATCGTCGTCGCCGCGAGCGGCCGACGACCGGTGGTCGCCGACTTCCATCACGACCCGTTCGAAGAGCGGAAATGGCGTTGGAGCCTGCGACCCAGCCTGTGGCTCGCCCGGCGGTGCGCGATGTCGATCGTGACCAACGAGGCTCACGCGCAGATCATTCGGGCACATCGCGGTCGCGCCGTCGTGCTCCACGATCCACCGGTCCCTGCCCCGGAACCGGGGTCAGGTCAGCGCACTGAGGGTTTCGTGCTCGTCCCTTCCAGCTACAGCGGCGACGAGCCGGTTGCCGAGATCTTCGACGCCGCCCGCTCTCTTGGCGACGTCGAGTTCTACTTCACCGGAGTCGCGCCGCCTCATGTCCGAGCGCTCGCACCGTCGAACGTCGTGTTCACCGGATTCGTCGACGACGACACGTACCGCGGGCTGCTGACGCGGTGCGGTGCGATTCTGTGTCTCACCGACAAGCCGAACACGATGCAACGGGGTGGCTACGAGGCACTCTCGTACCACCGTCCGCTGATCACTGCCGACTCAGAGGTTCTCCGGTCGTATTTCGATGATGCTGCGGTCTATGCGACACCACGGTCCAGCCAATCGATTGCGGCCGCCGTCCAGGTGTGTCTGGGTTCACTCGACGAACGACGTCGCCGAATGGCCGCGAGGCATGCCCAGGTACTCAGTGAGTATCCGGCGCAGCTGGAAACGGTCCGCGCAGCACTTCGACACGAGACCCGTCACGCCTGATCCGACGTAGAGCCGCACCGCCGAGGAGCCGAACAACGAACGGTGGGCCTTCGATCAGATATCGACGGCCGAGTCGTCGGGGTTCGTGAGCGAGACGGTGAGCCCATTCGAGTCCGCAGCGTTGCATCCATCTCGGAGCCCGCGCGATGTCACCGGTGACAAAGCTGAACGTGACCCCGACCCCGAGCCACCACGTCGGAGAGTGGGTGTCCTGTCCATAGTGCTCATGGACCGCAGCCTGCAGGTTGGGCGGCAGCCCGATCAACACGAGATCGGGGTCGGCGTCCGCGATCAACTTGCCGACGAGCGTCCGCTCGGTGGTGTCGTCCAAGAAGCCGACCGGTGGCGAGTGGGCCCCGGCAATCTCGAGTTCCGGGTACAACTGCTTCAGGCGCACGACTGCTCGATCGCAGACATCGGCGGGGTTTCCGCCCAGGAGGAAGATCGACCGGCCGCGTGCGGCCGCGGCCGCGGCGATGTCATAGACCAGATCTGATCCGGCGACACGCTCCGCCAGGGGCGTGCCCTGCAGCGATGCGGCCCACAGCAACGGCATCCCGTCGGCAACCCGCAGGGTCGCGGCACGCGACTGACGTTCGAAGGCGGCGTCGACACAGGCGCGCCTCAGGATGTCCAGGTTGTAGGTGATCAGCCAACCGCCCATCGCCCGGTCGAGCGAATCGAAGATCGCGTCGACGGTCTCGCGCGCCGTGAGATCGTCGATGTAGGTACTCGCAAGCAACACGCGCCGATGCACCCGGCCCGCTGTCGGTGGCGACTCGTCGTCCATGAGAGCTCGACCCCCTACGGCTCCACGATCGGACAGACCACGCGACAGCGGAAACATGGGCTCCTCATCGTGATACAGCTCCCAGCGTCCGCACTGTCGAAATGATCGTAGACCTCGTCGGCGGGTGCACCGCGCTCGAAGTTACACCTGGTGGAGGTGCCACATCGTGATAGGTGTCTCCGGGAACCGAAACGTGGGTCCTCGAGCCGCGAGGCGGATCGCCCCGTGCAGTCAGCTGGACAGCCACAACCAGTACGACTACCGTACCGCTCAGCGGACGATCGAAGGGGCACATCGAATGGGCGGGCGACTTCTCACGTGCACGATTGCAGTGGCGGTATTGGTCGGGCTGGCCGCGCCCATCGACATGCAGCCCGTCCATGCCGACGACTCATCGGTGGTGATCTCCGAGATCTTGTACAAGCCACTCGTGGGCGACGGCGAGTTCATCGAGATCACCAATGCCGCCACGACGTCGGTCGACATGTCGGGCTGGACGGTGTCCGACGGGATCGAGTTGACGGTCGGCCACGGCACGGTCCTGGGCGCCGGGGAACGTGTTGTCTTCGCGCTCGACCTCGCTGACTTCGAAACCGACCATGGGTTTGCGGCCGCGGCCGCGTTCACGTCCGGTTCGTTGGCCAACAGCTCGGACACGCTCGTGTTGTCCGACGCACTCGGCACCGTGATCGACACGGTGACCTACGAGGATTCCGATCCGTGGCCGCCTGGCCCGGACGACCGTGGCACGTCGCTCGAACTCGCGGATGTCGACGCGCCGAACGACGACCCGACCAACTGGGCCGAGTCGTCCGAGCCGGGCGGCACTCCGGGCACGATCAACAGCGCCGAACTTGCGCGGGTGTTGCCCCGGATCGAGCAGGTGCAGCCGTCACCGACGCGCCCACAGCCGGGGGAGGATGTCGTCGTGTCGGCACAGCTCGACGACGCCGACACCGCATCGCTGGCCTACCGACTCGACTTCGGCAACGAAGTCGTCATCCCCCTGCTCGACGACTCGGCCAGCCCCGGAGGCGCCAACGACGGTGTGTACGGCGCCCGCATTCCGGGCCAGCACGCAGGCACCCTGATCCGCTATCGCATCGAGGGGGCGAACGCCTTCGGTACCGCCGCGGTTCCAGCCGCGATCGAGGCCGCCGACTACCGGGGGGTCGTGGTCGTCGACCCCGCACGTGCCAGCGCCGTGCCCGTGATCGAGTACTGGATGCCGGACAGCGTCTACAAGGACGTCCTCGACAACCATCGCCGCGACGACTTCTTCGTCGACGCCGTTCTCGCCTACGACGGTGAGGTCTGGGACAACGTCCAGATGCGAATCCGCGGTGGCAACTCCCGCGCCTACGACCACCCATCGTGGAACGTGGAGTTCCCCGATGGCCCGGTCTTCGAGATGCCCGGCCACACCACCACCGGTCCGGTCGATGAGTTCAACCTCCAATGGGATGCGTTCCCGTCCGCGGCGACGGCATGGGATGTGGCTCGATCGATCGGGTTTCCCGCCGTCGACTACTTCCCCATCCGCGTGTACCGCAACGGTGACTTCTGGGGCATGGGGAGCTACGGGACGGCACTGGACGGAACGTGGCGCGACAACAACGGCATCGGCGACGCGAACGTCTACAAGGCAGTCGGGGGGATGGCGCTCGAACGCCAACTGATCCCTTCCAAGATGGGGGGCGGCAAGGGTGGTCTCGAAGTCAGCGAGGGTGACGACGACGGCTTCGTGGAGGTCTGGGAATTCGCCAACCTCCTCGACGCCGACGCGACGAAGGCGCAGTACGAGGGGCTCCTCGACGAGTTGAACGTCCCCGAGGTGATCAACTACCTCGCGTTCATCGCATGGACGAAACACTGGGACAGCTCGAACCACAACTGGTACCTCGTCAACGACGAAGCCGACACCGATCGCTGGTCTGTGCTGCCATGGGACCTCGACAATGTCTTCGACCGCACCCACGGAGTCCTCGTGGAGGAACTCCCCGGGGTGTTGCCCGAACGCGTGCTGGCACACCCGGAGTTCCAGGAGATGTATTACCGTCGTCTGGCATCGCTCATCGAGCAGTTCCCGTTGCCGACGAGCCCGGTCGAGATCTTCTCCGGCATCTACGACCCGATCGCCGCCGAACTGGCAGAGGACTACGCGAAGTGGCACCAGGACAAGTCGCCGGCCCAACGCCGCGATCTCCTGGTCGACGGCGCCCAACACCGAGCCGACATCATGGCCGCGCGCACCGGGGGAACGCCGGGCCGTCCGATTCCGCTCGCGCAGAGCAAGACGCGCCCGATCGTTGTTTCCGAGGTGCAGTACGCTCCCGCGCCCGGCGGAGTGGAGTTCATCGAACTGACGAACACCTCTGCCGACGAGGCCTTCGACTTGTCCGAGTGGTTTTTCGAGGGGCTCGACACCATGATCCAACCGGGCACCGTGCTGCTGCCCGGACAGCAGGTCGTGATCGTCTCGGACTTTCCAGTCTTCCGCGACCAGAACGGTCCGACGTTCGTGGCCGGCGAGCTCGGAGCGGGGCTGGCGGACCGGGGTGGTGAGATCATCCTCGTCGATCGCGACGGCGTCGAAGTCGATCGCGTCGAGTACGGGGTGAGCGCGCCCTGGCCTGCAGGCACGAACGGCACGGGTTTCACGTTGGAGCTGACCAACCCGGCGTTGGACAACGCACTGCCGGCCAGCTGGCGAACCAGCAGCACGTTCGGAGGAAGCCCGGGCGCACCGCCAGCCGACACGCGTCCGCAGCTGCCGCCACCGGGCCCGGGTGTGATCTTGAACGAGTACAACGCGGTTGCGAACGACGCTCGCTTGAAGAGCGGCGGCAGTGATCCCGTCTTCGGAACAGCGCTCGGCAACGGTGGCGACTGGTTCGAGCTGGTGGTCGTCGAAAGCGGACTCGACCTACGAGGGTGGTCGTTCCACTGGAGCGACGACGACGCAAGCGGATCGTTGACGGCGAGCGATGATCCAGCGCTCGCCGACCTTCCAGCGGGTTCGCTGATCACGATCGCCCGCGACGTGCCCGATGACCTGACGCTCGACCCGGGTGCCGGGGACTGGTCGATGAACCTCCGACCGGGCAGCCCCGGTAGCGGTGCACTGGTCGAAGGTGAGCCCCTGGAGGTCTCCAATTCGAACTGGCAGCTCGTCGTCGTCGACTCAGCAGGTCTGGTGAGGTTCGGCCCCGTTGGAGAAGGTGCTTCGGGTCTGAGCGGTGTCGGTGGCGACGAGGTCGCTCGCCTCGAGGACAACCCCTCTCGCGCCATCACGCCCGCGTCCGGCTACGACGATGCGACCGAAAGCACATTCGGGTCTCCCAACGAGATCGGCGGCGGGTCTCTGCAGGACTTCTCGGCACTTCGAGCGCCCGAGGCCCCACTCGTCCTGGCGGGGCCATTCGACGCGGAGGTGGCAGTCGGCGATTCGGTGGACTTCGAGATCTCCACTGTCGGGAGTTCGCCCCTCACCATCCAGTGGCGTCGCGATGGGTCCGTCATCCCGGGAGCCAACTCAGCGAGGCTGTTGCTCACCTCCGTCACGGCCGCCGACAACGGCGCCACCTTCGACGCGGTCGTGACCAACAGCATCGGCGTCGCGGCCAGTTCCGCGGCAACCCTCACCGTCGACACGGAGACCGGCCGCGTCACCGATGGGATCGAGGCCCTGTGGCTGTTCCTCGAGGGCGAGGGCGCGATCATCCACGACGTTGCCGGCAGTGGAACACCCACGGACCTGACGATCGCCAATCCCAATTCGGTTGTGTGGCTCCCCGGTGGAGGAATCTCGATTGCGGCATCTGCTGACATCTTCGGTCCATCAACCAAGCTCGTCGACCGCACCATTGCGACAGATGAGTTCACGATGGAATTCTGGGTGGATCCGCTGAAGGCCGTGCCCGACAAGTCGATGTGGCTCGGGGGGATGTTCAGCTCGCGCGACGACCGCAACATCGTGCTCGCCCAGGGGTTCCTCGGCGCCGATCCAACGGACAGCGTTCGAACGAAGTTCCAGACCGCACCAGGCGGCCAGAAATCGTTGAACTCTCCGGCCAGGGCCATGGACGGCACGCTGGCCCACGTCGTGCTCACCCGTGCGGCGTCCGGGTCGACAGCAATCTACGTCGACGGGGTGAAAGTGGCCGGTGCCGTGTTCCCCGGTCGGCTTCCGTGGGTCGATCATCCGTTCCATCTCGCCGGGGCCGGCAACCTGTCGCCCTCATCTGCCTTCAAGGGACAGATGAGGCTTGCCGCCTACTACTCGCGCTCACTGTCCATCGATGAGGTCGCGCGCAACTTCCGCGTCGGTCCGATCGGTGAGCCTCCGGCGCCGGTCGCTCCCGTGATCGTGTCACAGCCGACTCCGATCACGGTGACCGAAGGCCACGACGCCACGTTCCAGGTTGCCGCGACCGGCACACCGAGACCCGAGTTCCAATGGCGGCGCAACGCTACGGTGATCCCCGGAGCCACCGACTCCACCCTGATCCTGCCGGCAGTGTCGCTTGCCGACGATGGCGCGATCTTCGACGTGGCCGCATCCAACTCCGCGGGGAGCACGACCTCCGTGCCCGTCGTGCTCACGGTGGAGCCGGTACCAGCCGTCCCTCCGTCGTTCGCTGTCCAGCCGGTGGCTGTGTCGGTCCGCACCGGTGCTGATGCTGTGTTCACGGTGGCTGTGTCTGGTTCACCGACGCCGACGCTGCAGTGGCGACGTGATGGAACCCCAATCCCCGGAGCGACCAACCCGACGTTGACGCTCGCAACGCTGAGCACAGCCGACGACGGCGCAATGATCGATGTGGTCGCGACCAACAGCGAAGGATCGATCACGGCGACTCCAGTCATGTTGAGCGTCGTCGACACCCCGCGCGTGGCCTTCGTCGCCAGCACGGTTCCCGCACCGAACCGTGACCGACCCGTCATCGCCCGTCTGAGCGCCAGCGGGTTCGACGTGACCGTCTTCGACGACTCCACCGTCGATCCCGCAGCCGTCGCTGGCCACGACCTGGTCATCGTCTCGTCCTCGGTCGTGCCGAACGAACTTGCCGACACGCTCGCCGGCCTCACCATTCCGATGTTGTCCTGGGAGGCCCACCTCTTCGACGAACTCGGTTGGAGCACCGCCGGCAACCGCGAGGGCCCTGCGGCGACCACCACGATCGACATCGTGGCCGACCACGCCATCACCACAGGTTTGCGCGGCACCGTGCAAGTCGTCACGAGCGGCGTCCACTTCTCGATCGGGCACGCCCCACCGGATACCGATGTGTTGGCCCGTCCGACCGGCAGCCTCTTCGACGCCCTGGTTGCCATCGAGGCCGGCGACCACCTGGCGGATGGCGCGGTCGCGAACGCGCGAGGTGTCGCGTTCTTCTTCGACTATCCGGCACCTGCAGTCGCCACTGATGCAGGGTGGCAACTCTTCGACAACGCCATCAGTTGGCTTCTCGACACCGGATCCTCACCCCCCGCACCTCCCGTCGTCACGAGCCAACCCAGCGACGCCGCTGTCGCCGAAGGCCAGGACGCCACCTTCACCGTCGAGACCACCGGCTCACCCGAACCCGACATCCAGTGGCGACGCAACGGCAGCGCGATCCCGGGCGCCACCGATCGCGTCTTGCTCCTGCCGGCCGTGTCGCTCGCCGACGACGGCACGATCATCGATGTGGTGGCGACCAACACCGAGGGCACCACCATCTCGACCACGGCCACGCTCACCGTCACCGTCACCGAGGACCCGATCGGGGTCACTGTCGTGGGCACCCCCACCGTCACCGTCGCCAGCGTCGGCGACACGGTCGACATCACATGGGAACCCGTTGCAGACTCCGCGCTGTCGCAAGTCCGTTACCGCGGAGACGGTACGAAGTGGAACTGGGACCAACCCACCGCTGAGCACAGCGCAACCAAGACCGGCCTCACATCCGGGGCATACACCATCGAAGTCCGCGTCCTTCAAGGCGGTACGTGGCAACCGTGGACCACGGTGCAGATCGTGGTCACCTAGTCAGTCGACAAGACGGAGGAATCAGCATGTTTCGAGTGACGTGGCGCGTGATCGTGTCGTCGGTACTTCTGGCGAGTGTTCTCGCATTCGTTCCGGAGGTGTCCACGGCAACCGGAACACCCGGCTCCGTCGTGATCAGCGAGTTGCACTATCACCCCACCGACGCGGCCGGTGACAGCGAGTTCCTCGAACTCGCCAATGCCTCGGGCTCGCCCGTCGACATCAGTGGCTGGGTGATCGGCGATGGTATCGACCCGTTCACCTTCCCGAACGCAACCACACTGGACGTCGGGGAGCGGCTGGTGGTCACCCAACTACAGACCGCCTTCTTCGGCGTCTACGGCTTCGAGGCCTCCGGCCAATACAGCGGGGCGCTTTCCAACGGCGGTGAGCGCATCACGCTCACCGACGAGACCGGGGTCGGAATCGACAGCGTCGAGTACGACGACAAGGACGCCTGGCCTTCCGCACCGGACGGATCCGGACCGTCGCTCGAGCTGGTCGACCTCGGCAGCGACAACAATGACGCCGCCAACTGGAGGCCGTCGCGCACCGCCGGAGGCACCCCCGGTGCTGTCAACACCGCCGAACTCCCGCCCCCCGCTGTGCCCGAGTTCGGCACCGTGGCCGTCGAACCCTCCCGGCCCGAACCCCTCGAGGACATCGACGTGCAGGTCACTGTTGATGACGCGACCACGGCCACCATCGCCTACAAGGTCGACTTCGGTGACGAGATCCTGGTGCCACTACTCGACGACGCCGGGAGCCCTGGTGGCGCGGGAGACGGCGTGTATGGCGCCACGATTCCCGGCCAGGCCGCGGGCGCTCTCGTTCGCTACCGCCTCATGGCCGGCAACGATGTCGGAGTGGTCACCCTGCCCAGCGCCAGCGAGGCCATCACCTACCGCGGTGTCGTCGTGCTCGACCCGTCACGACAAACGGCGCTGCCGGTCGTCGAGTGGTGGATGGAGGATGGCGTCTACAACGACCTGCGAGCCAACCACCGGTTCGATGACGTCTCCGGGCCCGCCGTCGTCGCGTACGACGGGATCGTCTACGACAACGTGCAGATGAACGTCCGCGGCGGGCACTCCCGCAACCTCGATCACAACTCGTGGAAGGTGGTATTCCCGGCCGGCACCCTGTTCGACATGCCCGGCCTGATCTCGATGCCCGTCGACGAGTTCAACATGCAGTGGGACGCCCAACCCGTCGCGGCCACGGCCTGGGACATCATGAACCAGATCGGCTTCCCCCGAGTCGACTACTTCCCCATCCGCACGTACCGCAACGGCGAGTTCTGGTCGACGGGGTCGTACGGCACCGCCGCCGATGGCCGGTGGCGCGACGCCAACGGATTCGGTGACGACAACGTGTACAAGTCCGCCGGCTACCCGGCTCTCGAACGACGCGATACGCCCGAGCAGACGGGCGCCAACCTCGAGTTGAAGGAGGGCGACGACGAGGACTTCGAGAAGGTGTGGGCATTCTCCCAGGGCATCAGCTCCGGGACCGAAGCCGAGAACCTCGACTACCTGCTCGAACATCTCGACCTGCCCAAGGTGATCAACTACCTGGCCGTCGCCGGATACCTCAAGCACTGGGACATCGCTCACCACAACTGGTACCTCGTCAACGACCAAGGCGACACCGACCGCTGGTTCATGTTGCCGTGGGATCTCGACGCGGTGTTCCGGACCAACGCACAACTGGGATCCATCGGCGACTACCTCACTCCCGACCGCGGTGCCCTACCCGATGCAGTGCTCGCCCACCCCGAGTTCGAGGCCATGTACTTCCGGCGGCTCAAGTCCCTGATCGACCAGCTCCCACTTCCCGACTACCCCGACGACGTCTACGACGCGTTCTACGATCCGATGGCAGCCGAACTGCAGGAGAACTATCTGAAGTGGCGCCAGTACGGCAAGCCCTCCGGCCGAGCCAAGCAGTTCCACGACGGCACGCGCGAACGGGACCGGTTCTTCGACAGCAAGACGGGAGGTTCCAACACGCGGCCCATCCCCCGGTCTCAGACCGCGGCTCGACCGATTGTCATCTCCGAGATCCACTTCGCTCCTGAGCCCGGTGGCGCCGAGTTCGTCGAGCTCACAAATACCGACACGAAGGAGTCCTTCGATCTGTCCGGCTGGGTCATCGAAGGCATCGACCACACCATCCAACCGGGAACCATCCTGTTGCCAGGTCAGCGAGTCGTGTTCACCTCCGACGACGTGGCGTTCCGCGCCGCGTATGGGCCCGCGTTCGTGGGAGGCCAGATCGAGGAAGGCCTGCCCGATGACGGCACGACGCTCCGCCTGCTCGACGCCTCGGGCGCCAGAGTGGACGACGTCACCTACGGCGTCGACGATCCATGGCCGTGGACCGCGGCTGGACATGGTCCATCGCTCGAGCTGATCGACCTCAACGCCGACAACGCCCAGGCCGCGAACTGGGCTCCCAGTTCTGTTGTGGGCGGCACCCCGGGCCTCACGAACCAGCCCGACGGCTCTCCGCTCCCGCCCCGCCCGAATCCGGGCCTGATCCTCAACGAGTACAACGCCGTCTCCGATTCGAAGCTGCTCGGCGGTGGGACTGCTCAGGACGCCTACTTCGGCAGCGTGGCCGGAAATGGTGGCGACTGGTTCGAACTCGTCGTCGTCGAGGAAGGACTCGACGCCCGCGGTTGGCGACTCGACTGGACCGATTCATCCGAATCGGGCTCGCTCGTGCTCACCGACGACCCGCTCTGGTCGGCACTTCCGGCGGGGACGATCATCACCGTGTCGGAGGACGTCGCCGACGACAGTTCCCTCGAGCCCGGCACCGGTGATTGGTGGATCAACGCGCAAGCTACCGACGGTGCATCCGGCACCCTCGTGACGGCCAGCGACTTCTCGGTGACCAACTCCGACTGGCAGCTCACGATCCGCGATGCATCCGGCACAGCGAGGTTCGGACCAGCCGGTGAGGGGATCGGCGATCTGTCGGGCATCGGCAGCGACGAGGTCGCGCAACTTCAGGATGACCCGTCGGCGAGCGTCACCGCATCATCGGCCTACGACGAGGCGATCAACAGCTCGTTCGGCGCCCCGAACCCGGTCGCGGAAGGCACCGCACAGAGCTTTGCCGTGCTCCGCAACGCCATCCCGGCAACGGTGATCACCGACCCGACGGACACGACAGTGGTCGTCGGCGACACCGCCCACCTCTCGGTCACGGCGGAGGGCAACGCCCCCATCACCTACCAGTGGCACCGTGCCGGCATCGACATCCCGGGAGCAACCTCATCGACATTGGACATCGGACCGGTCGACATGGATGACGATGGCGCCGTGTTCGATGTGTTGGTCTCCAATGCCTTCGGTTCGACCACCAGTGCTCCGGCCACGCTCACCGTGACTCAACAGCCACCGCGGGTCACCGACGGTCTCCTCGCCCTGTGGACCTTCGACGAGGGATCGGGCAGCGTCATCCACGACACCTCAGGCGCCGGGACACCGGTCGATCTTGCCATCGAGGACGCGGGTCGTGTCGAGTGGATCCCCGGTGGAGGCGTGTCCGTTGCCGACTACGTCGAGATCGCCTCCCCGGCTCCAGCGACGAAGCTCTCCTCGGCGACGATCACCAACCAGGAGGTGACGCTCGAGGCGTGGGTCGATCCGACCGCGACGAGCACGACCCAACCCGGTTGGATCGCGGGCCTCATCGACAGCAAGAACAGTCGCGACCTCGTGCTTGCCCACGGCTTCTGGGTCGGGCAACCATCCGACGCGTCCGAAGCACGGGTGCGCACGTCGACATCGGGGAACTATCGGGTCCAGGCCCCGGCCCGTTCGCTCGACGATGACCTCGTGCACCTCATCGTGACTCATGACACGGGCGGCACGACGACCCTTTATCAGGATGGGGTGGCCGTCGCGACGAGTCACACCACCGGAAGTCTCAATTGGAGAGACCAACGTTTCCGAATTGGGAGTGCTGGTCCGAGCTCGCCGGCCACGATGTTCGCTGGCGACATCTTTCTCGTCGCCTACTACGGTCGAGCCCTCGAACCGACGGAGATCCTCACGAACTTCGAAGCCGGCCCGGCAGGTGAACCTCCCGCTGATGCTGCGCCCGTGATCACCACTCAACCCACCGACACCGCCGCGGTCGTCGGTGACACCGCCACGTTCCAGGTGGTTGCGACCGGGATTCCGGACCCCTCCTACCAATGGCGACTCGACGGCATCGATCTCCCAGGGGCCGACGGGTCGAACTTGACGATCGGACCAGTGAGTCTCGCCGACCACGGTGTTGTGCTGGATGTGGTCGTCACGAACACCGAGGGCAGCGTGACCAGCGAAGTGGCGACCCTGTCGATCACCGAGGCCCCGACCGGGCCGCCCCGGGTTGCGTTCGTCGCCGGGTCCAGCCCGCCGCCGAAGAAGGACACCGGCGTGATCGATCACCTGATTTCTCTCGGCTATGACGTCGCCGTCATCGATGACGCCACCATCGACGCTTCGACGACATTCACCGGATTCGATCTCGTCATCGTCGCATCGTCGGTCTTGCCGACCGAGGTCGCTGACATGCCGGTCGACCTCGCTGTGCCGATGCTCGTCTGGGAGGCCTACCTCTACGACGAACTCGCCATGAGCACCAGCGGTAGTCGCGACAGCAAGACCGCCGAAGACCGCTTGCAGATCGATCTGCCCAGCCATCCCCTTGCGGGAGGACTCAGCGGGAGCGTCGGAGTGCTCAGCGCGGCCGTCCCTGTAGCGATCGCCGTACCCGGGGCCGGGGCGGATGTGGTGGCCAGTACCCTGAACGGTCAGCCGGCCATCTTCGCGTACGATGCTGGTGACACCCTCGCCGACGGATCATCAGCGGCCGCCGCCCGGGTTGGCTTCTTCCTCTCCTTCGATGCCGGAACTGTCATCACGGACGCCGGGTGGACGCTCCTCGACGCGGCGGTGACCTGGTTGGCGCCGATCTGAGCTGGCGCGGTAGTTGCGTGAGAAGACGCCGGCCGGCGAGCGGCGACGGCATTGCGGCACCGAGCAGTCTTCGGTAATGTGCCCTGAGCGGTGCGCGGCACCGCAGTTTTCATTGCGGTCAGGGACGGGTTCATGAGGCGATCGCTCTACGCATTCTTGGTTGTCGCTGCTGTGCCGGCGATGCTCGTCGTTGTTCCCGCGGGACACAACAACGTACCGGCGCACGCGGCTGCGGGACAGCAGTTCACGTGGTTCAACCAGACGATGACGCACAACGTCAAGAAGTACGCAGAGCCCGCGACGACCGCACCGAGTGACTGGACATCGCCGATCAACTACGCGGGCGGACACGTGTACCTGCGACTCGACGTGCTGACGAAGCCGAGTTCGCTCAACGCTGCCGCCCAGGTCTGCGTGTGGCGCAACAGCTATACCGAGGAGTCCTGCAGTTCCACGCGAGCCTTCACCGCACCAGGGGTTCAATGGGTGGATCTCGGGCCGACGACCGGCTGGTGGAAGAAGAACGGGGCCTTCTCGTGGGCGACCGCGTTCTCTCCGACGCGCATCATGTTCAAGGATGTGGAAACGGGGACGCTGCTGATGAGCGGGGGTTGTGGCACCTCGTGCTACACCGGTACCACCAGCCTGACCCAGCATGTTCCGATCACGGTCCATGCCGAAGCGATCGTCGTCGCCGCCGGGAGCA
This sequence comes from Ilumatobacteraceae bacterium, assembly GCA_963774765.1. GTDB lineage: Bacteria > Actinomycetota > Acidimicrobiia > Acidimicrobiales > Ilumatobacteraceae > Sva-07. The sequence continues at coordinate 316,231 of CAVZGP010000011.1, read as the reverse complement.
CACTCGTTCCCCCTGCGTCCTGGACCGGTTGTCCGGCGTCATGGAGCGCCGCGTGCGTGTCGGGTGGAGGTGGCGCGAACACAGCGCCGATCGTCGAGGCGGGTCCGTCGGCCAGCGGTCTGGCGGGACAACCGATCGCCCTTTCGGGGTCTTCGACTGATGACGGTCTGCCGAATCCTCCGGGATCGACGACGCTCACCTGGTCGAAGGTGTCCGGGCCGGGCACGGCCACCTTCTCGGCACCACACGCCGCGTCGTCGAACGCGACGTTCAGCGAAGCGGGCAGCTACGTCGTGAAGTTGTCGGCGTCAGACGGTGCGCTCACGTCGTCGGACACCGCGACGGTCTCCGTGACCACACCGAGCACGGGTACCACGGTGGCACTGATCGCGTCCAGCAGTGTGCCGGCAGTGGCCGATCGTCCGCTCCGCGACCACTTGGCCGGTCTCGGCTACACCGTGACCGTGGTCGACGACAACCGCGTGGCCTCCACGTCCTTTGCGTCCGTCGACCTCATCGTCATTTCGTCCAGCGTGGCCACCGCGAACATCCCGACGTCGTTCAGTTCGCTCGGTGTTCCGATCCTGTCCAATGATGCTCCGGTCAGCGTCCGCATCCAGATGGGCAAGAACGCCGGCTCGGCGCCTGGCACCTCGTTGAACATCCTGGATCCGACCAGTCCACTGGTCGCAGGCCTCAGCGCAACGGTGAAGGTCTCCACAAAGTCAGTGTCGCTCACATCGCTCACGCCTGCGCCTGGTGCGACTCCGGTCGCCAAGCAGGTCGGGGCCGCGAAACCGGGGCTGTTCGGCATCGACACGGGGGCCGCACTGACTTCGGGCACCGCTCCGGCGCGTCGAGTGGGCTTCTTCCTCGGCACGAATGCTCCAGCGAACCTCGACGCGGACGGTTGGAAACTCTTCGACGCAGCAGTGTCGTGGGCCATCGGACCGATTGCTCCACCTCCACCACCACCCGAACCCGCCCCGTGGGCCGACGCCGAACGGCCATTCAGGGTGTCCATCGCACTCGCGGCCAGCACGGTCGAGCGCGCCGCATCCGTCGTCGACGTTGCCATCGATCTGGCGACGGCGCTCGCGTCGGCGGGAGGGACCGGCGAGGTGGCGGTCCCCTCGATTCGTGTCGTCGAAGTCGACGCGTCGGGAGTGGTGATCGACGACACGGTCGATGTCCAGTTCGACCAGACGCCCGACTCGCCACCAGGAGTCGGTTCGTTGGCAGTTCGAACCGAGGATGTGACGCCGGCATCGCATGAACGTCGGTTCCACGTGTACTTTGCGCCGACCGACGCGACGTTCACCCCTGCCTCGGTTCCCCCGCAGGTCACGGTCTCGAACGGATCCTCTGCCGGCCAGGACAGTTTCGTCATCGGCACACCATCGGGAACGTGGCACTATCAGACGGCGGCGGGCGGCTTCTCGAGTCTGATCGACGGCGACGGCAACGATTGGATCACGTACTCGACGACCGCAGGGTCGGCCGGGGCGTATCGCGGGATTCCCAACCTGGTCCATCCGGACGGCTACTTCCATCCGGGGAGCACCGCTTCGACGACCACGCTCGTCTCGTCGGGCCCGCTCAAGGCCACGCTCGTGTCGACGGCACCGGGTGGCTGGTCGGTCCGCTGGGACATCTATCCCGATCGCGCGCACATGCAGGTGCTCCAAGCGTCGGCTCCCTACTGGTTCCTCTACGAGGGGACGCCTGGTGGTCAAGTCGATGCCGGCGATCTGGTCGTGCGCCCCACCGGCGCAGCGACGCCTCTGTCGGAGGAGTGGTCCGGCGATCTCCCTGGCCCGGAGTATGTCGGGTTCGCCGACCCCGGTGAGCATCGGTCGCTGATCGCTGTTCATCACCAAGATGATGCTGCGACCGATTCGCATCGGGTCATGGAGAACAACATGACGGTCTTCGGGTTCGGGCGTTCCAAGCTCGTCAAGTCGCTGACGGGAACGAACAACTCGTTCACGCTCGCGCTGATCGACACCGACGTCGTCGCGAACGTTCGAGCGGCAGCGGTCGGCCTTCATGCCGAGTTCGTCGCGAGCGTCGGCGTTGCCGAGCATCAATCGTGACGTTCGGGCACTGACGAGCAGATCGTCTGGCGGCTCGCCGCGACCGAAGAGCCTCCCGCGCGCCGGTCCCGGAACTCGTCGAGCAGTGTCGACGACGAGCGCGGGAAAGCGCCACCGACCGCATGCAACCAAACACGCAGAGCGCCATATTTGGCCCGATTTCCCTGCTTCTTGAGGCCCTTGACACAACGGTCGGGCAATGTATTGCGCTTCATTCACGCCACCGGTATGGTCGCCGATGGGGCCGTGGACGGGCCATCGAATCGCACAGGAAGCGGGCATCGGATATGCAGATCTGGGACACAGCGAGTCGATCGGTGAGACTCGGTGGAGGCGCGTTTCTGCTGTCGATCGGGTTCACCGCTCTCGCCGGCGCACCCGCGGCGTACGGAGCCGACTACCCGCCCGTTCCGCCGAACGGTCTCGCGCCCACCATGGACCTGCAGTTCCGGTCGGCCTGCGCGAAGGACGTCCCGTACATCGAATACGCGATCACCCCGATCGAGGGCGCGAGCGGACCGGCACGGCTGACGTTCATCAACCGCGACGACCAGGTCGTCGAGGTCCGAGTCGTCGATGACCTCGTGGGTCGGACGATCTTTCCAGGCGCGGCGGCCGACGGTGACGGCAATGGGACCGATTGGCCGGGCGTGACGTGGTCGGGTGGGCAATGGATCGACGATCCCGCTGACGCTCTCGTGCGTCAGGGGCTGCGCGTCGTCGTCGAGGTCGGTTCAACAGCATCGACGTCCTTCGGTTACGTCCCAGGTCGAGCGCCGTGTTACGGGCCGCTGGCGACGACCACCTCGCCGCCCACAGCTTCCGGTACCGGACCTCCGCAGGGAGCGAGCAGACCTGACGGAACCGGTGCTCAACTGCCGAACACGGGTTCCTCCGATCTCAGGGTATTTCTCCCTGTTGCCACGGCTGCTTTGCTTGCCGGGCTCATGATCACCTACGGGACGGTTGGTCGATCACGTCGGAGAACTGGATCCACCGGGCGTCTCCATACCCTCTGAGCCAGCTGGTTGATCCCGGGCTCCGGAGCGGATCGGGCGCAGCGATGGTGTCGCGCCCGCACTTTCGTTGATGGGGGTGAGCCCGTTTCTCTGTCGAGATCGGACGACCATTGGTATTGTTGAAATCTGCAACATCGAACGAGGCGGAACTATGAACACGATTGTCGTCGGATGGAACGTGTCCCCAGCGCAACGCAGCGACCTTGCCATCCAGCTACGTCGCCTCGCCGAGCTGTACCCAGGCCTCGACCCGACCACACTGCACTTCGACGACTCGATCTCGGGTGCCGTGATCGGATGCATCACCACTCGAACGCCCGGCGATCCGCAACGGTTCGTTGACGGCGGCGACGGCCGCTTCGCCACATTCGATGGGATGCTCGTGGATCCTGTCGCAGCGAAGACCGTGACCGACGCTCGGGATGTCACGAGCGACTGGCAGGCGCTCCTCGATCGCGCCGAGGGACAGTTCGTCCTCGTTCGCAGCGATGCAAGCACCCAGACCATCGAAGTGGCCACCGACCCCATCGGAATGAAGCAGGTCTACGTCGCTCGGCAGGGGGCCACGTACTGGCTGAGCACGAACGCGGGGATCCTGCGGCGACTCGTCGGGATCAGCACGCTTGATCCGGTGGGCACCGCACTCTTCCTGACGCTGGGCTGGGCCGGAGCCGACCGCACACTCGACGCCGGTATCGAGGTGCTCGACGGTGGCGTGGTACTGCACTTCCAGAAGGGGACCATCGAGCCTGACTGTCGTCCCTACTTCCGGCGCAGTGAGCTGCCGAACCCGCACGCAGGCACCAGCAATCGACAGTTGGTTCAGTTGTTGGGTGAACAACTCTCCGCCGTGACGCGATCGCTGCCGAGTGACGAGCAGGTCGTGCGATGTTCACTCACCGGGGGACGCGACTCACGAGTCGTGGCTGCTGCGATGATCGCTGGCGGGACACGTGCGACCTACTACACCGACGGCGAGGGTGAAAGTGACGACATCAGAATTGCCCGCCACATTGCCGCTGAGTTCGGTCTCGTCCACGAAGTGACACTCAGCGAAGCCACCTCCGTTGCCGACCACTGGGCGCGGCTGAGCAGAAGAACCATCGAACAGAATGACGGCCTCATCTCGCTCCATCAGGCCGTCGACGCGCTGCACCTCCCCGACAAGGCGTTGCGTCATACCGTCACGATCGGCGGGGTGGGCGGAGAGATCGCCCGCAACTACTACACCGATCCCAAGTTCTTGTTCGGGCGTCGGGGCAAGGGGCGAGACGCGGCGGTCGACTTCTTGTGCTTTCGTCTCCTGAGCAACAAGGTGGGGCTCATCAAAGCGGACGTCGTCGACACGGCACGCACCTCGGTCGCCGACACGGTCGACGCACTCCTCGATGACGGGTTCGGTTGGATCGACATTCCCGACGCGTTCTACGGGTTCGATCGGGTGCGCCGCTGGGCCGGAACACAGACTCGGAAGCTGGAAATGGTGACCGGCTGCTTCATGCCCTTGTGCACGCGTCCGTGGTATCGGGCGGCCTTCTCGGTGAATGCCGCAGCGCGGTGGTCTGAACAGATCCCCCACGACCTCATCGCCCACCTCGTGCCAGGCCTCGAGAAGGTACCGCTCGAACGAGAAGGTTGGCGCCCGCGGCACGCTGCGATCGGCGCCACCGTCGTCACGGCGCGCAAGCAGTGGAAACGCCATGCCCCTGACATCATTTCAGGTCGGCGCCGGGTCGAGGCTCATGCCCGGGCCGGGTGGCTCGAAGCCAACGATGGCACCATCCTCACCGACCTGCGCGATCGAGCACTCGATCAAGAATCCGCATCCACGTGGGAGTACGTCGACCGTCACGAATACGAGCGCCTGACATCTCCTTCGACCTCTCCCGATGAGAGAGAACGCTCCGCGGGGACGTTGCTCGCCGTCGGCACCATCCTGGGCCACGAGGCGCAGGAGTGAGCCGAGTGAGCACCGCGCAGTGAATCGACCACGTTTGGTGTACGTCGTGTCGCCCATGCGGCGGTGCGGAACAACGTTCGTCGCGCGGCTGATCGCGATGCACCCTGACACCACCGCGTCACCAGCGATCGGCGAGGATCATGCTCTCGAATCGGTGAAACACCTTGCACGGTTCGCTGATGCTGTCTCGACGAGATACCGCGGACGTCCCAATCCACCGCCAGAGGCTCGGAACCGACTGATGCGTGCAGCCGGTGGCGCGGTCGTCGACTACCTCGCCGAATATGCCATCGACGCGGAACGGCCGGTCTTGGTTGCCAAGACACCAGCACCCGATGGAGCCGACTTGTTCTGCGACCTGTTCCCCGACGGACGGTTGGTCGTGCTCGTTCGCGACGGGCGCGATGCCGTCTCCTCGGCCGTCAAGTCCTTCGGGTGGATGGACTGGGAGTACGCCCTGCATGATTGGGTCCGCGGCGCAAACTTGCTCGACCGCGTGTCGGCGAACTCCGATCCTGAACGAGTCGGCGTCTTCCGGTTCGAAGACCTCTGGACCGCGGATCGCGACGAGGTGCGTCGCCTCGTGGAGTTCTGCGGGCTGGATCCACACGCCTTTCCCTTCGATCAGGCGGCCGCACTTCCGGTGCTCAATTCGTCCGAGAGCCTGTCGCAGGCCGGGCGGCTCACCTGGCAACCGGTCGACCGCTCCGAGGAATTCGACCCGCGAGCACGATGGGCGAACTGGACACCCGAGCAGCACTCCCGCTTCAATTGGCTGGCGGGTGCGGTGGCTGAGCGCTTCGGCTACGACCTCGAACCCGTTCCCAGCATGGACATGTTCAATCGCCTGCGAGATGCCCAGTGGTCGGCCAGGCGCCTCGGAGCGGCAACGCGGAGAACGGTCCGTCGACGGCCGTAGCAGACTCAGGTGAGGGCCCGGACCTGGGACCACGATCGGCACGAAAGCGATCCCTCCAGACAGTGACGTCCGGCCTTTGGCCATGTTCGAACCACAGTGTCCTCGGCCCAGCGACCGGCTGGCCGGTCAACCTGGCTGGATCATGAGCCCCACAAGGGCACGATGTCGGGCCGGAGGTCCTGGTCGGCCAACAAGCTTGCGATCTCGTCGACGTACATCGGGTTTGCCGCCAGGACCGTTTGCGGTCGAAGACCGACCAAATCGTCGGGCGACGTGATCGTCAAGGAGGTACCTGGCACCCCCCAGCCGGTCTTGCGAGGATTGATGTCGACGACCGCGGCCACCGGTGCGACATCGGCGACGAGATTCAGATACGTGATCCCCTTGGACCCCGCCCCCCAGAGCACCACGGGTCCGACTGCTGCCAGGGCTTCGAGTTCGCGGCGGGCCGTCGCGATGCGATCCACCGCCCGTCGCCCGAAACGACGGGCGTCCGCGACCGCAACCGCAACGTCCTGGTCGGACACTCGGTGGTCGTCAGCATCGCCTTGCACCGCTTCGCACCAGAGAAACTGACCACCGAAGGCAGTGTCCAGGACCCGAATCGAGAGACCTGCCCGCGAACACGCCACCGCCAGCGAGGTCGGAACGAAGTACGAGCGGTGTTCGTAGATCAGGTCCCACAACGCACACTCCTGCAGCATCAGTTCACCGTTGGGGACCTCGGTGTAGACGACTCCGCCGGTCGACGCCACCGCTGATCGCTGTGCAGCGAGCGCAGCAATGGGGTCATCGAGGTGCTCCAGCACGTGTTGGGAGTAGGCCAGGCGCACCTGCAGCGACCCATCTGCAGGGAACAGATCCGTCGAGATGACCACTGACGGATTCTCAGGGGCGCCGAGTCTGCCGGGGTCGTAGCTGGGGTCGAAACCGAGCCCCGCCGCGACGCCGGCATCACACAACATCGACAAGAAGTGGCCGGGACCCGAACCCAGTTCGGCCACCCGCTCGCCGACAAGGCCATGAGTCGTGACGAGACGATCGCAGAGTCCCGACGCGAACTGGCGGAAATGGGCCGAGTAGTGCAGGGTGTTCTCGTAGGTGGCGTCGTAGTCGAGAAGGGTGGGGTCGAATGCCCGGTTGAAGAGATGGCCGCACCCGGCGCACACCACGAGTTCGATGTCGCCTCGGTCGACGAATGGCGACTCCTGTGGTGTTGCCTGAGCGTTGACAAGGACGGGCATGCCGGGCAGCGACAACACGCGGTGTTGCTGATTCGACGTGCAGACAGGACACGAGGGACCGGCTTGCGGAGCGTCTGCGCGAACGGCCGTCTCGGCGACATCTCCCATCCCGGCTAGAGCGCCCGCAACTCGGTGTCGACGCCGACGTCGGTCAGGGTCGCGCCGATCTCGTCGAGGTAGATGGGGTTCATCGCGACGACGAGGTCGGGTGAGATCTGCCGGAGCGTCTCCGGCGCCACGATCTCGTGTTGCGAACCCACCATGAACTTCCCCCACTTGTGGGGATTGATGTCCACTGCGGCAGCCAACTCATCGCCCAAGGCCAGATTCGAGATGAACGAGACGCCCTTGGACCCCGAGCCCCAGATGACCGCACTCCCCCCATCGGCCGTCAGAGCTGCGAACCGCGTGCGCCAGCCCGACACCAATTCGTCGTACCCGCGGCGGAACTCGTCGACTCCGGCCCGCAGCTGCCCGAGGTCGTCCTCCTCCGACAGCGGTGCGCCCGCCGCGGGAACCGTCGACGGCCGTGCTGCGATCAGCAGGTACTGATCGTCGTACTCGAGCGACAACTCGACCACTTCGAAGCCGGTGCGTCGGAACAGCCGAGCGAGTGATCCGAGACTGAAGTACGAGCAGTGCTCGTAGTACATGTCCCAGAAGGCGACCTCGTCGAGCACGCGCTGCACGTCCGGAAGCTCGAACAGCACCACCGTGTCGGGCCGATCACCGATCGATCTCCGGATGGTCGTCATGAACTCGGCGACGTTCGGTATGTGCTCGAGGGTGTGCCGGCAGATCACGACGTCGGCATCGAGATGTGTGTAGCGCTCGTCGTAGAAGTCGACGATCCACTCGATGTCGGCAGACGCCGGGTCATCGAGCCGCTCGGGATGCACGCCGGGGTCGATGCCGATGCAGTGACCGGCACCCGCCCTGGCCATCTCGAGGAGGAACTCGCCCTTACCGCAACCGATCTCGAGCACGGTGCGCTCGGCGAGGTCGTAGTCCACCACCCAACGACGTGCGAGCGCCGCTGCGAACTCCATGAACTTCGGCGAGAATCCCTGCGTTTCCTCGTACCGCTGGGAGTACTCCGCCTGTCCGGGGACGAAGGCCGTGTTCGTGATGAATCCGCATGTCTCGCAGAATGCGATGCGGAGCTCCCCGCGGGGGAACCCACTCGCCTCGGCAGGATCATCCAGCAGCAGGCAGCTGTTCGTGGGGACGTTGCCCTCCTCGAAGAAGGCGGTCAGCGTGGTGGAGTCACAGGCGGGACACGCCTGGTCCAGTCGTTCGTCGGTGGTCCGGCCACCGGCGGGCAACGGAGGTCGCATCGACATGCTCAGATCAGCTCCGGTGACGGGACGGGAACCAGGAAACGGCCGCCTCGGGCGGCGTACTCCGACTGTTGGTCCATGATCTCGGCGGCGAAGTTCCAGGCCAGGATCAGCAGGACGTCGGGCGGATCCTCCACGAGGACCTCGGGCCCGACGATCGGCTGATGGGTGCCAGGCATGAACCGGCCCACCTTGTGCACGTTGCGATCGACGACGTACGAGACGAGGTCGGTCGTGATGCCGGACGCATTCAGCATGGTCGCTCCCTTGGCCGCCGCACCGTAGGCGGCAACCGTCTTGCCGCCTGCCCGAAGCGAACGCAGCAGGCCGACCAGATCGTCACGCAACGTGTCGACTCTGAGGCCGAAGTCGGCGTAGAAGTCGAACGAGTCCAGACCGGCAGCTCGTTCAGCCGCAAGCCGCTCGACGACGTGCGGCGTCGGGTCGTCGCGGTGGCCGATGTGCCAGCGATTGGTCCCGCCATGGAGATCGGCGAAGTACTCCACGTCGTTGAGGTGCAGACCGTGTCGTTCGACGAGCGCCTTCACCGAGAGACACGAGTGGTAGAAGAAGTGCTCGTGGTACACGGTGTCGAACGCGCAGCGATCGACCAGGTCCCACACGCTGGGGTTCTCCACCGTGATGAGGCCATCTTCCGCGAGCAGGTGCGCCATGCCCGCGACGAAGTCGTTCGGATCGGGAATGTGCGCCATCACGTTGTTCGCGATGATCACGTCTGCGGCGCCACGCGTGCTGCGCAGCGAGCGGGCGGCGTCGAGCCCGAAGAATCCGGCGATGGTCTCGACTCCCATCGCATTCGCGGCCGCCGCCTGGTCGGGAGCTGGGTCGAACCCCAGCGACGGAATGCCGGCGTCAACGAAGTTCTTGAGCAGGTAGCCGTCGTTGCTCGCGAGTTCGACGACGAACGAGTCACCGGTGAGATGTCGTGTGTCGATCAAGCCGACTGCGTGCTCGCGGCTGTGCGCGAGCAGATGGTCCGAGAACGACGAGAAGTACAAGTAGTTGTCGACGAACAACTTTTCGGGCTCGACGTCCTCGGTGATCTGGACGAGAGCACAATCGGGGCAGAAGGCAACCGCGAGCGCAAACCGTTCCTCGCGTTCGGGGTGCTCCACGACCTCACTCGTGACGAGTGCATCGGCCAAAGGCGTCTCACCCAAGTCGAGGAACTGCTTGAGTCGAAGTGAGCCGCAACCCCTGCAGGCAGAGATCGTCGTCACGCTGGAACACCACCCATCCAGTGAAGATCGCCGCTGAGGGCGCCAGACTCCATGAATTCTTGGAGCTGACGGAGTCTCATGTAGCGAGCGCCCTCGAGATCACCGATCGTGAGGCCATTGGCCTCCATCGCTGCCATCAAGGACTCGGCCCCCTTTCGGACCGTCCAGCGCGGTGTCGCCTCGGGGAAACGGTTGGTCAGCTTGTCGCAGTTGACCCGGTAGTTCCGGATGTCGTTGAACGCCTCGTCGGACATGGTCACGTCTGCTCCGGTCACCTCACCAACGATCTCGGCGACGTCGCTGATCCGGTAGTTCTCGTCGGTGTGGCCCACATTGAACGCCTCGTCGTGGACCAGGTCTCTCGGGGCCTCCATCAACACGCAGAACGCACGCGAGATGTCCTCGATGTGCACGAGGGGACGCCACGACGACCCATCGCTCTTCAAGAACACCTGGTTCGTGGTCACCGCAAACCCGGTCAGGTTGTTGACCACGAGATCGCCGCGCAGGCGTTCGGACACCCCGTAGGCCGTCGCATTTCGGAGAAACGTCGGCGTGAACGCGTCGTCGGCGAGGCCATGGAGGTCGCGTTCGACGAACACCTTGGACTCGCCGTACGGCGTCACCGGCAGGAACTCCGCCGATTCGTCGAGGAACTCATCACCGTGCGCTCCGTAGGTGGAACACGACGACGAGAACAAGAAGCGCTGTACCCCGGCGGCCTTTGCGATCTCCGCCAATCTGGTCGAGGCGACGTGGTTGACCTCGTAGGTCGCGGCGGGGTTGAGGTCGCCTGCGGGGTCGTTGCTCATCCCGGCGAGATGGATGACCGCATCGACCCCGACGAGATGCTCGAGTTGCGGCGTCGCGCACGTCGAGTCGGTACTCGATGTCGGGCCGGGAGCTCTTGGTACCGAACACGCAACGCTCGAAGAGCATGCTGTCCATGCCGACGACCTCGTGTCCTCGGCTCTGGAGCATCGGTACCAGCACCGTGCCGATGTACCCGTCATGACCCGTGACCAGGACCTTCATTTCCACACCTTCCACGGGGCGTTGCCTGAATCCCACAGTGACTCCAACATCACCTTGTCACGCATGGTGTCCATGCACGCCCAGAAGTCGGTGTGGCGATAGGCCATCAATTGTCCCTCCGCTGCAAGTCGTTCGAGCGGCTCTCGTTCGAAGAGCGTGTCGTCGCCGTGGATGTAGTCGGCGATCTCGGGCTCCATCACGAAGAACGCGCCGTTGATCCACCCTTCTGCAGCTTGCGGCTTCTCGCTGAACTCCGAGATGCGGTCGCCGTCGATCTCGAGGTGGCCGTAGCGCGCAGGTGGGTGGACCGCCGTGAGTGTGCAGATCTTGCCATGCGCCTTGTGGAATTCCAAGAGCGCGTCGAGGTCGACAGTCGACACCCCATCGCCCCATGTGACCATGAACGTCTCGTCGCCGAGGAACGGCAACAGTCGCTTGATACGTCCGCCGGTGTTGGTTGAAAGCCCGGTCTCGACCAGATCGATCGACCAGTCTTCCTCGCCACCCGGCCCGGATGACACGACAGCCCCAGCGGCAGTCTCGATGTGGAGGTCACCACCGAGCGTCGCGCGATCAGCGAACCAACGCTTGATGTAGTCGCCCTTGTAGCCGAGAGCGACCGCGAAGTCGTGATGACCGAACTGGGCGTAGTACTTCATGATGTGCCAGAGGATCGGGTTCTCCCCGATCTCGACCATCGGCTTGGGTTTGACGGTCGTCTCTTCGGACAACCGACTTCCAAGTCCACCCGCGAGGATCCCAACCTTCATCCGCCATTCCCTTCATTCGCGTCCGCCTGAACCCTGGACACCGTAGCAGCCATACCGGCCATCGTCACCAGGTCACCATGCCAACAGGTCGCCGTGCCCGGTCGCACCCAACGCGAGCGCCACTCCCAATTGACTGAACGCGTCGCTGATCGCACCCGTGCGGAGATCCTGCGCAACCTGATCGAGCGGACGCCATTCGACGAGTACCGCCTCGTTGCGATCCGACGGGTCACCCTCCCGTCGAGCATCGTCGGCGATGAACAGGTCGAAGGTCTGATGAACAAGCCCCACCGAGGGATGATGCGTGCTGAGATGTCCGACGGATCCACTCACGCTCCATCCGGTCTCCTCGAGACACTCGCGAACAGCAGCCTCGCGGGCCGTCTCGCCGGCGTCGATCGCCCCTCCGGGCACCTCCCATCCCCAGGTGTTGGGCATGAATCGGTGTCGCCAGATCATCAGCACCCCGCGATCGGGGTGAAGCACGACGATTCCGGCTGCGTCCGGACCGCGAATCACCTCGTGCTCGGTGTGGGTGCCATCCGGCTTCTCGACGTCATCGAGGCGAAGCGAACACCACCAACTCTCGTACACCGTTCGAATCGTCGAGTGGGTCACCCACTCGCCCGGCAGACGATCACTCGACGACTCGGCGTCTCCCGAGATCGACGATGCCTCGTGAACCTGAGTAGCAATCTTCGGCACCATTCACGCAAACCTCGCTGTTCCTCGAAGAACGTCCGGATCAGTTCCGTTGGAACATCAGGGTAGAGGAACGCTGCAGACGGTGAAATGGCCGTCGAAGAACTTGATCATCTCATGACTGGACGATGCGGTGGTTCGACGGCGAGTTGGATCGCCGTCGAACCACCATCGGTCAGAAGAGCGTCAGCTTCGACACCGTGTCAGAGTTCTGGTTGGCGACGAAGATGTTGGCGCCCGTGAACACGATCCCGAACGGGAAAGCGCCGATCGTGTTGACGATGCTGCCGGCAACCTTGTATTCGAGCGGACTGATCACGTCGAGCTGGCCGATGCCCGAACGCGAGACATACACGTAGTTGCCGTCATAGGCGAGACCACGAATGCCGGCGAGAGTGGGAACCATCGCCACCTGCGCACCGGTCGTCGGGTTCGTGACCCGCACGGAGTTGCGGTTGTTCACGATCCACAGGTACGTCCCGTCGTAGAGCACCTCCGTCGGCGACGTCCCTGCGGCAACTGTGGTGGTCACCGTTTCGGTGGCCGGGTCGATCACGCTCATGTTGTTGCTGAGCCGATTCGTCACGTAGATGTTCACGCCGTCGAACACCACTCCCTCGGGTGAGTCGCCGACGGTGACCGTCGTGACAGCGAACGAGTTCGCGGGATCGATCACGCTGACCGTGTCGTCGCCAGAGTTGGCCACCCAGACCTTCCCGCCACCAGCTGCAACGCTGATCGGATCAGCGCCGACGGTCACGGTGTCGACCACGGACTTCGATGCGGCACTGATGACACTGACGGTGTCGTCAGTCTTGTTCGTGACGTAGACGTTGGTGCCGTCGTAGGCGATCCCTTGTGGGTTGTTCCCGACCGCGACGGTGTCGGTGACGGCGCTGCTCGCTGCATCGATGACCGTCACATTCGCCGAGTCGTAGTTCGTCACATAGACCGAGACGGTGTCGGTGGCCAGATTGGATGGTTTCGTACCGGTGGTTGCGACTCCCCTTCGCCCGGGATCCTGATCCCAGCGCAGGAGTGCAATCTGTTCGGGGGTCAGCCGACTCGCCGAACCATCAGCACCATCAGCCCCAGCCGGACCCGCAGGACCCGCAGGACCGACCGCCCCATCAGCACCATCAGCGCCGGCAGGACCGACCGCGCCATCAGCACCATCAGCACCATCCGCACCAGCAGGACCGACCGCGCCATCAGCACCATCAGCACCGTCAGCACCATCAGCGCCAGCAGGACCGACCGCCCCATCAGCACCATCGGCACCCGCAGGACCAGCCGGACCAGCAGGACCAGCAGGACCAGCAGGACCAGCAGGACCAGCAGGACCGGCGACGCCCGATGCCTTCAGATCGTTGATCTGTGTCTGCAATTCCGTGAGCGATGTCGAGGTGTAGTAGCCAGCGACATCGCCGAGCAGATACACGAGACCTGTCTGGTTGTAGATCTTGAAGCTGCCTTGCGGCGACAGCGTGACGTTGACGAAGTTCGGAGTCGGCGCCTGACCCGCGGCAACGTTGAGCACCGAGACGAGTGGAAGCGTCGAGACATCCGCAGGGAAGACCCGAATCACCGTTCCGGTCGTTGAATTGACGGCGGTGAGGTTGATCGCAATTCCGGTCGCACCTACTGGAATCGAGCAGTTGCCGTTCAGACCGGTGGCCGCCTGCACGTAGGTTTCACCTTCACCCAGGGGGGTGCTCCGCGGTCCCACGTTGTCGGGCGCCGGGCGGTAGTCGAAAAGTCGACAGGGAGCGATCGGCACGTAGGTGGTATCGGAATCTCCCGGCGCGGCATCAACTGTCCACGCGCTGACCGCAGCCATCGAGGCCGCCGCCGAGAGAACCAACGCCGCCACAGCACGCTTGCCACGTGGCATTCTGACATTACGGTTGCTCGTCACTTCCGTCCGCCTTTCGTTCTCGCCCGGATCACTTCCGAGGCAGACGGCGAATGTACACCCGGCCACTTTGGACATTCAAGTGCCGTTCAGCTCATCGAGCCGATCAATCAGACCTCGAAAGCCCGGCGCGGCCCGCAGCGCCACGGGGCTCGCCAACCCACAGGTCGTGAGCACGCAGAACACTCTCGATCCACCAGGTTGAGCCGGCCCCGGCGTTGCCCCCTATCGTCTCGGGGATGAAGGGCATCATCCTGGCGGGCGGCACCGGCTCGCGTCTCCACCCCATCACGCGGGGCATCTCGAAGCAACTGCTGCCGGTGTACGACAAGCCGATGATCTACTACCCGCTGTCGGTGCACATGCTCGCCGGCATCCGCGAGGTGCTCGTGATCACCACCCCCGAGGACCGAGCGGGATTCGAGCGGCTGCTCGGTGACGGCTCGCAGTGGGGTCTGCAGATCGCCTACGCCACGCAGGACTCGCCCGACGGGCTCGCCCAGGCGTTCCTGATCGGCGCCGACTTCCTCGACGGGCAGGGCGCGTCGCTCGTGCTCGGCGACAACCTGTTCTATGGCTCGGGCCTATCGAACCTCGTCTCGACCGCCGCAGCCCGCCCGTCCGGCGCCACCGTGTTCGGCTACCACGTCAAGGACCCGCAGCGATACGGCATCGTCGACCTCGACGCCGACGGGCGCCCCACCAAGATCGAGGAGAAGCCCACCGATCCGACGAGCCACTGGGCCGTCACCGGGCTGTACTACTTCGACGAGCGGGTCGTCGAAGCCGCCGAGGCCGTCAAGCCGTCGGCGCGGGGCGAACTCGAGATCACCTCGGTCATCGACTACTACCTCGAACGAGGCGAACTGCGCGTGGAACAACTCAACCGCGGCTTCGCCTGGCTCGACACGGGCACGTTCGACTCGATGGTCGAAGCGTCGGAGTTCGTGCGGGTACTCCAGCACCGCACCAACAACCAGATCGCCTGCCTCGAAGAGATCGCGTGGGTGCAGGGTTGGATCGACGACGACACGCTGCGCGCTGCCGGGGGGTCGATGGAGAAGAACACCTACGGCCAGTACCTGCTGAACCTCCTCGACAGGGGGCTGCGGTGAGCGACGGAACGAGCGAACGCATGAAGATCCTCGTCACCGGCGGCAAAGGCTTCATCGGCTCGGCCGTGGTCCGCCACCTGATCAACCACACCGACCACGACGTCGTCAACGTCGACAAGATGACCTACGCCGCCACCGATGGCTCCACCCAGTCGGTCGCCGACAGCACCCGCCTGCGCTTCGAGCAGGCTGACATCTGCGACATCGACCGGATCACCGAAATCTTCGACGAACACTCCCCCGACGCCGTCATGCACCTCGCCGCCGAGAGCCACGTCGACCGCTCGATCGACGGGCCCGCCGCGTTCATCCAGACCAACCTCGTCGGCACGTTCACCATGCTCGAAGCGGCCCGCGCCGCGGGCGTCACGCGTTTCCACCACATCTCCACCGACGAGGTGTTCGGATCGCTCGGCCTCGACGACCCGGCGTTCACCGAGACCACGCCGTACGACCCGCGGTCGCCGTACTCGGCGTCGAAGGCCGGCTCCGACCATCTGGTGCGGGCGTGGGGCGAGACCTACGACCTGCCGGTGCTGCTCACCAACTGCTCGAACAACTACGGCCCGTTCCATTTCCCCGAGAAGCTCATTCCGCTCGTGACCATCCGCGCCCTGTACGGCGATCCGCTGCCCGTGTACGGCAAGGGCGACAACATCCGCGACTGGCTGCACGTCGAAGACCACGCCTCAGCGCTGGTCACCGTCGTCGAGAAGGGGACGCCGGGCGAGACCTACAACATCGGCGGCAAGGCCGAACGCACCAACCTCGAAGTGGTCGAGACGCTGTGCGACCTCGTCGACGAGCTGGCAGGACCCCTGCCGTCTGGTGAGTCGCGCCGCTCGCTGATCACGTTCGTCGCCGACCGGCCCGGCCACGACCACCGCTACGCCATCGACCAGACCAAGATCCAGCGCGAGTTGGGCTGGGAGCCCAAACACACCTTCGACACAGGGCTGCGCGAGACCGTTCAGTGGTACCTCGACAACCAGACGTGGTGGCAACCGCTGCGAGACAAGCAGGCCACCGAACGCCTCGGGCTGAAGAAGTAGCGCCGTCATGGAGATCATCACCACCGCACTCGACGGCGTCGTCGAGATCCGCCCAACCCGCCACGGCGACGACCGAGGCTGGTTCAGCGAGGTCTACAAGCGCCACACCCTGCGCGATGCCGGCATCGACATCGAGTTCGTGCAGGACAACGAGTCGTTCTCCGCACCGACCGGCACGCTGCGCGGGCTGCACTACCAGCTGGCACCTCACGCGCAGGACAAGCTCGTGCGCGTCATCCACGGCTCGATCCTCGACGTCGCCGTCGACATCCGACGCGACTCGGCCACGTTCGGCCGGCACGTCGCCGTCACGCTGACCGCGGAGGCGGGCAACCAGTTGCTGGTGCCCGCCGGATTCGCCCACGGGTTCTGCACGCTCGAGCCCGACGTGCGCGTGGCGTACAAGGTGAGCAATGTGTACGCGCCGGACTGCGAACGGGCGATCCGCTGGAACGACCCCGAACTCGCCATCGACTGGCAGCTGCCACCGGACGGCCCGACATTGTCCGGCAAGGACGACATCGCCCCCCTCCTCGCCGACCAACCCGACCTCTTCTGACGCTCGCCCGCCCCTGACGTTGGGCGGGACGCCTCCGGGCTCGTGGACAAGAACCCGAGAGGACTTCGGCAACGCTCGGTGAGGACTCCGGCCACGATGGCGGTTGCGTGAGGCCTCCGAGGATCTCCAGGACGGTCAGCACTTCGATCGGGTCGTGGTGGTCAACCCGTTCCTGCACGAGCCCGACTGACGCGATCAGGCGAGCACGGCTTGGACCGCCGTGATCACCTGGTCATGGAAGCGGCCGTCTGTGGCGACCACGCCGCTGTTGGCGTCGAGCTTGGCGCCGCGGGAGAAATCGAGCGGAGCGCCCGCGACGTCGGTGACCACTCCCCCGGCCTGCTCGACCACGAACTTGCCGGCTGCGTGATCCCAGATCTTCTCGCGATAGTCGGCGCGGGTGGGCAGGCGCAGATAGATCGACGCGTCGCCGCGGGCGACCGCTGCGTACTTGCACTGGCTGTCGATGCGGTACGGCTCGGCGGTGATGCCGAGGCGGTCGGCGATCTGCGCCGAGTGGTCCTGGTTCGAGTGACCTGACTCGACCGACTCACAGAACCTGGCCTTGGCCAAGCTGGTGGGAGCGGCGACGGTCACCGGCACCGGGTCGGTCGCATCGCCGTACCAGGCCACGCTGCTTGCGGCGGTTGCCGCGAAGATCGCTCCGATCGAGCCGTCCGGATTCGGGAGATTCGGGCAGCCGAGCACACCGAGGACCACCTCGCCGTTCTCGATCAACCCGAGGGCGACCGCGTACTGCTCACCGCGCAGGAAGCCCTTGGTGCCGTCGATCGGATCGAGCGTCCAGTAGCGATCGGACGAACTTGCGGACGCGCCGACCGAGATCCAGTCCAACACGGCGCCGGCCGAGACCCCGTCGCCGCGTTGCGTCCGCACGAGGCCGGCGACCGCGTCGAGCAGGTCGGCCGCGTCAGCGGTGCGGAGGTCGTTGGAGTCCTCCTCGCCGATCATCGCGATCGCGCCGAGGCGGTCGGTGAGCTCGGCGCACACCACCGCCTGCGCGGCGAAGTCGGCGATCGTGACCGGGCTGGCGTCGCCCTTGGTGAGGGTGTGACCCGCCAGCAACCGGCCCTGGGCGCCGCGGCACACCTCGGATGCGGCTCGCACGGCGGCGAGCGCTGCCGTGAGTTCGGTGCGCATCAGGTCAGGTTCGCGGGCCATGTCGTTTCTCGGTGGTGCGGCGGTACTCGGATGCCAGAGCGGCGACGTCTGGTGGCAGGTCGCCGGAGATCAGGTCGGCGAGCGTGACGGTCTCGAGCACGCGGCGCAAGCTGCCGCGGATCGCCATCCACACCTCGGGCAGCGCCTGCGCGGCGCCGTCGTAGTGGAGGTCGCGCAGGCTCTCGTCATGGACGTCGGCCAGCGGTCCGTCGACAGCGCGGAAGATGTCGGCGAGTGAGATCGTGTCCGGCGGGCGCGACAGGGTGAACCCGCCATCGGGGCCACGCTTCGAACGGACCAGCTCGCCCCGCTTGAGGTCGCGGAAGATGTCGAGCAGGAACTTCAGCGAGATGCCCTGGCTGGTGGCGATGACCTCGGCCTTGGCGCTCGACCCCTCGGAGGCGGCGAGTTCGGCCATCGCCCGCACGGCGTTGTCGACGCGCTCCGAAATCCTCACCGCAGCGACCCTACCCGCAACCGCCCGCTGGCGATCATCGTCGTGGGCGTCAACTCACCATCCGTAGACACACGCGGTGAGCGTCCTGACCGTTCCACCTCGCAACGCGGTGTTGTAGCCGCTCGTGAGCACGTAGGTGTCCTGCGGCGGGTTGAACTGGCGAGGGAGGGCATCGAAGTCGGTGTCGCCGTTCGGCGACGGTGACCAGCCGACGTAGCCCAGCGTTCGTCCGACACCACTGATGCGCGCTTTCGCCGCTGTGAGATCGAGGGTCGTCGACCAGCCGTAGAAGAACGGCGACGCTTTCGTGCCCGTGGCGGTGACCACCATGCACGCTTGGGTGTCCGTCCACGTCCCCTGGGTCTGACTGACCGTGTACCAACCAGGATCGGCCGGCGGTGGGACCGGGGCGTTGTAGTTGCAGATGTCGAGGATGGCGGTGCGGGTGTTGTCGATCGGGGTGCTGTTCTGGCGCGGGTCGAATCCACCGCCGTGCGACTTGCCGGTGACCACCACACTGCTCGGGCTCTCCACCGCGACGATGCCGGTGCCCTGCACGTTGAACTGGCTCGTCGGCATCGCGTACCACGGCGCCACGGCGAGGTTCACCCGCACCGCCCACGGCTCGGCAACGGCGGTGGCGCCGGTGATCCGGACCTCGACGCACGGCTGTCGGACCTCGTTCGTCTTCCACACGATGTCACTGATCACCGTGTCCGAGTTCGCAGCGCTGATGCCACCTTCGGACACACTCGCAGGGGGCGGCTGAGTCGTGGTCGTCGGCGGCGCGGTCGTGGTCGTTGTGGAGGTCGTCGTGCTGGATGTGGTGGTGGTCGTGCTGGTGGTGGTCGTGGAGTCTTCTGGCTCGCACGGGGTGGTCGGCGTGCTGGCGGTGCCGCTGTAGGTGTTCGTCCAGTCATCGACGGGGATGGCCGTGACGCCGTTCGTGCCGTTCGGAATCTCGAAGAACTGGATCTCGCCTGCGGCGATCGAGTTCGGACCCCAGATCACGGTGCCGCCGACTTGCACGTTGTACGACAGCGGCCCGATCAACGACGAGTTGATCACCCTCAAGGTGAATGTGGTGTCGCCCCGACAGATGGACGTGACCCGAACGAGTGCCGACGGCTTCACCGTGGTGGTCGTCGATGGCAGCGTGGTGGTGGTCGTGGTGCTGGATGTCGTCGTCGTGGTGGTCGCGACGCTTGCTTGGATCTCGAAGGCCACGGCATCGCTCCACGATGCGCTCGTCGCTTGGATGCCGCCCGCCGCGACCAGCAGTCCGGCCATCGCAGCGACTGTGGCAACGGTGCGCGCCCGGCTCCTCACGCCGTCACCACCCGAAGGCGGTGCGCGACCGTGCCGATCGCTACCACGACGATCAGCCCGATCGTGGCGAGCCACACGAGTTGCGAACGGTCGAACGTTGGCGTCGACGACGCCTCTGCGAGCACGATGCGCCCGGAGAATTGACCCTGGGCGCCAGGCTCGACGGACGCGTCGAGCAGGGCGGTCACCTGCAGTCGATAGGCGCCGGGCGTGATGACATCGTCCACGGCGAGGGGGCGACACGTCGAGGCCTGACAGATCACGAGGGCCAACTCGATGTCGCTGGCGAATCCGCTCGCGGCGACGACGCCCGCCTCGCGCACGCGCGAACCGACCGGCACGTCGACCACCGTGGTGCGTTCCTGAGCAACGCCGGGTACGAACGGGTCGAAGTCCAGTGACACCGCGATCGGCTCGGGCGCCGTGTCGAGGCCGGGCAGAGCGAGCACGATCATCACGAGCGCGCCGACGAGCGCAGCGCACAACACCAGGGTGCTGACGGTGCGGGCGCGCTCGGTCACGGCAGTCCTAACCGCTCATGACGAGCTCGCGCTCGTCACTGCGTTGTTCGTCAGCGGCGAGGTGTCGATCGATGGCGGGCAGCTCGTCGACGTCGATGCCGAGGGCGGCGAGTGCCGCATCGAGGTCGTTCACGTCGATGCCGACCGAGGCGAGGACAGCATCGAGGTCGTCGATCGGATCGACCTCGGGATCGTTTCGGCGGACGGCGACACGCTGGGGTTCGTCGAGCAGAGAGATGCCCAAGAGCGCGACGAGCGACAGCAGAATTGGAAGGGCGACCGCAGGTTCCATCAGCTTCGAGACGACCTTGCCGCCGCCGGGGATCTGCACGGCCGGGGTGAGGATGGTGTCACCGACGACGTAGCTCTCGAGGTCGGGTTCGTCGTTGGCATCGCCCTTCATCGAAATGCTCCAGGTGCCATCGGGGTTCGGCGAGATCTCGGTGACTCGGTGCGTGACGAGCTTGTCGGTCATCTCGCTGTGCAGGGTCACCACGTCGCCGACCTCGGCGTCGGTCGTGGCGATGTTGCGAGCGATGATGAGGTCGCCGGTGCCGATGCCCGGTTCCATCGATCCGGAGATCACGATGAGCGGATGCAACACGCCGAACTGACCGGCCACCCAGACGCCGCCGGCGACGACGCCGAGCACGGCGCCGATCCAGAGGGCGACGTTTCCGAGAAATCTGATGACGCGCATGGCGACCTCGCAGCGTGACGATTCGGGCGGATGAACGAGCCGAGCCCGGCGGAGCCGTCATGTTCCGACGGCCCCACCGGGACTCAGTTCGAGGAGGTGGTGATCAGGGAACGATCGGGGACGACTCGCCCGTGATCTGGATGCTCAGGGTGCCCGTGCGACCCTGATACTCGGTGCCGGTCCAATCGACATTGCCCGTCACGGTGACATCGACGGACTCCTGCTCACCGACAGCGAGGATTCCGTCGCCGCTGTAGCCGCTGTAGGACACGTCGGCAGGCTCGGGAGCAGCGAAGAGCGCCCCACCGGTGCTGTAGGTGTTGGGTGCGTTCAGGTAGATCGGGAGATCGCCGTTGTTGCGGACGTACACGGTGTAGGTGTCGCCGATTCCGGGGCCGACCTCGTCGAACGCGTCGGCGGGCAGGATGATGCGGGCGCCGTTGCTGTCGGCGTTCTCCCAGATCGCTGTCGCCGGGTTGTAGCCCTGCAGCTCGAAATCGGCAGCGCCGGCGGAGCCGCCGAAGAACACGTTGTCGGACCAGGCGGCCGAGGTGAGGGCCGCACCCACTCCGAGGACGGCGACGCCGGCCAGGGCAAACTTGGTCACCTTGCGGCGCCGGTTGGAGCTTTCGTTCTGAATGAGAGTTGCTTCCATGACGATCCTTTCTCGAAGCCGATGAACCCAACGCCCACCGTCCACCCGCCGTCGTCGCGGCGTCTGGCAATGCATCGGCACCGTTGCCGGCAACTTGAGGAACTGGCCACCGTCCGTGATCACGCCTCACCACCACCGCGCCCGCGGTCACCCTGGGCGATCTGCGCCCGCAGCGTCCCGCTTTCCGGGACACCAGGGGCGTAGATCGCCCAGGCGTCGTCGTCGCCGACCGCTCCTCCGTCACCGTCACGCCATCGACGTTCCCCATCGAGACGCCCGCCGCCCACTGTCTCGCGACACCGCGGAGGCGAAGGGAGAACGTCATGGGCGAGGCACGCACACACCGATCATCGAGGGTCCGTCGTCGACGTGTCGACGCGGTCACGGGCGTGATCGCGGCGGCGACCGTCGTGCTGCTCGTGATCGCCGGCAGCGGACGAGCACCCGCAAGCGACGCCGCTCCCCCACCGGCGGGCGCTTTCGCTCATGGGGCCGCGGGTTCGGGACGCAACGGATTCGGAGGGTCGATCGCCCCGTCGCCAACGATGCGGTCGTGGCCGGGCACGGGCTCAGGCGGCAATGGTGGACCCTTCTCGTTCATCGGGGCCCACTACGGATCGATGTGGCAGGTTCCGACTGGTCACAACAACTCGCTGGGCATCGGCTACTGCGTGATGGAGGACGTGGCCGGTGAAGGCGCCGTGTCGCTCCGACCCGATCCGGCGGTGTGGGACGCCGGCGAGATGGCTCGTGCCGCTGCGCTGATGTCCAGCTTCGGTGGCGACCGGGTCGTGCCCTACGGCATCGACTCCTCCGGTACCTACGACATCACGTCGGGCGAGTGGCAGCAGCCATCGCTGTTCGGTGGAGGCGAGTACACGCGCCGGCGACAGGTCGCTGTGAACT
The DNA here is from genome assembly GCA_963774765.1 of Ilumatobacteraceae bacterium. Lineage (GTDB taxonomy): Bacteria > Actinomycetota > Acidimicrobiia > Acidimicrobiales > Ilumatobacteraceae > Sva-07. The sequence goes on along the minus strand of CAVZGP010000011.1, from coordinate 293,514 downwards.
TCGGCGTCAAGATGTTCCTCGACGACGTCAGCGCGTCCGGCGCGGTCACCGGGCTGAAGCTCGCACGCGACACGGCGGTCGTGAACGGATCGGGCGGCGAGTACTCGGCGCTACGAAACGGCTACGCGATCGCCCAACGCCTCGCCACCGTCGCCGACATCCAGCACGCAGTGGGCGGGGTCCACCTCGAGATGGTGTGGGCGACGCCCGACGGCGCGCCGCCGCAGATCGGCGCAAGCCGGCTCGAAGTGCGAGCAACCGACGCCACCGGCAAGCCGGTCGGATACGTCCCGATCGTGGTGATGTCCGACATCGGAATCGACGGTGCCCGCACGGTCGGCGTCACGGTCAGCGTCGACCGGACCGGCGATACGCCCGACGACACCGCGAGGTGGAACGCCGCGGCGGCGCTCGGCTGGCCAACGATGGAGATGGCAGCATCGATGGGCAGCGACCCTCGGTTCGCCGTCGCGGGCAACCCGTCGGGCGCCGATGTCACCGACTCGTCCGGTGTTGCCCGCTTCACCGTCACCGTCGCCGCCGACACGTGGGAACTGGCGTTCCACACCCAGGCGCCGACCGCCGATGTGTCGCTCTACTCGGGCACCGGCGTCCAGGGCCAAGCCACCTGGACCGGACGGCCCCAGTCGGCATCGGTCCACGTCGCGGTCGCCCCACCACCACCTCCGCCGCCGGCGGTCGGTGCATTCGCGGTGCGAAAGGTGCTCGACGCAGCCGATGTGCAGGGGCCACGCGACATGTCGGGTTTCGAGTTCGAGGTGTCGGCGAGCGACGGCACGCCCATCGGACGGGTGACCACCGGCGCGGATGGCCGCTCGACACCAGTCGAGGCGGTCGCCGGGACCTACACGATCCACGAGGTCACCCGGCCGCCATGGGCCGCCGGCCTCGGCGACGGCGGATCGGTGACGTTCGCCTTCGACCCGATCGGTGACCGCGAGATACGCGACATCGCGTACGTCAACACCGTGCCCGACGCGTCGATCGCAACGTTGGCCCGCGACGCCGCGGACGGCGATCGTGTCGTCGACCTCGAGCACGGCGATGCCACGATCGTCGACACCGTCACGTACTCCGGTCTCGTACCGGGAACCGAGCACCTCGTCGCCGGCGAACTGATGGTGCGCGTCACGAACGCTCCCAACGACCCCAGCAGCTCCGCCGACATCGCCTCGACCGCAACGACCGACATCGACACAACCGCCAGCGTCCCGGCCGGGCGCGTGGCGACGGGTGCGGGCGACGACGGGGCGACCGACGTCGAGTTGGTCGCCAGTTCGACGGTGGCGCCGGCCGAGATGATCCCGACCGGCATCACCGCATCCGCCCGGTTCGTGGCGGCCGCACCTGACGGAAGCATCGACGTCGAGTTCAGCGTGCCGGCCGACTCGCCACTGCGCGGCCACACCGTCGTCGTCTACCAGCAGCTCGCGGTTGCGTCCTCCGGACGCGTCATCGCAACCCACGCCGACCCGAACGCTCTCGAACAGACGATCAGCATCACCCACGCCGCGCCACCCTCGACGACCACCACCACTCCCACCAGTACCACCGCCGCCACCACCACCACCACCACCACGGGCACCCCATCGACAACGGTCGCGGTCGAACCCCCGACGACGACGCAGCCACCGATCGCGTCGAGCACGACAACTCCCGAGGCGGCCACCGCACCTCTCGCACGCACAGGTACCGACAGCTCACAGTCGCTCGCTGTCGCGGCGATCACATTCATCCTTCTGGGCGTCGCGCTGCTGTCGGCCACTCATCGACCGTCCACGCGTCGCCGCTGACCGAGGCGCTTGACGATCTCGGCACCACTTCGTGGGTCGGTCGGCACCAATTTCGTCAAGGAATCGTCAGGCCTCCGGCAGCACCGCCGGGCCAGCACTAGCGTGGCGGACGAAATGAGGGCGGAACGGGCGGCGGCTCGACGGGCAGCGCGGGCCCACGACCACGACGCGGCGGTGACCGGATGAACACGCTGGCACCTCCCGCCACGGTCGATGGCACCGCATGGTCACCGGCGCAGGTGCGGCGGTTCGTCGTCGTCGTGTCCGTCGTCGCCGGCCTGCTCGCGACAATCGATGGGCCACAGCCGACGGCAGCTCCGCTGGTCGACCTGGTCGTGGTCGCCATGGCCGTCGGGGCCACCACCTGGCTCGGAGCCGCCGCGCTGCGTTGGGACGCCGCCCTCGTCACGCTGATCGCGGGGCTCACGTCGTTCTCGATCGTCGGGACGGCCATCGGTGTGACAGCCGCAGTCGTCGGCTTCGTGGTGCCCGTGCGACCCGGGCGTCGTGCCGTACTCAACGCCGTCCTGATCGGCGTGGCCCTGAACATCGCGGCGCGCAGCCAGCTCCAGATGTTCCTCGGCGCGTCCACGCTCGTCGCCGTGGCGCTTGGCGGCTCTGTGGCCACCGTCGGCTTCCTGCGCCGCACGCAACGCAGCCGCCGAGCCGTCGCCGTGGTCGCAGGCGCAGCCGTCGTCGTTGCCTTCGTCGCCACCGTCGCCCTCGGCACCTTCGGGTTTCTCGCCGCCGACGACCTGCGCGCCGGCAACTCCCAGACCGAAGCCGGCCTCAGCGCCCTCGGCGACGGCGACATCGCCACAGCCAGGACCGCATTCGACGCAGCCGCCACCTCGTTCGACGCAGCCGGGTCGCGCCTGTCGAATCCCCTCGTTGCAACGGCACGTTTCGTTCCAGGTCTGGCCCAGCACCATCGCACGGCGACCGAACTCAGCAGCGAGGCGGCTGATGCCGCACGATTCCTCAGCAGCGAGCTCGGCGCCGTCGACCTCGATCGGCTCAGCGTCACCGACGGCCGTATCGACGTCGAGCAGGTCCGGGCACTCCAGTCGCCGCTTCTCGCCATCGAGCTGCGCATCGAAGCGCTCCAGCAGACCGTCGACGATCTCGACAGCCCCTGGCTGATCGGACCCGTCGGCGACCGCGTCGACGATCTCGCGGCGCAGCTGGCCGCCCAGCACCAACGCAGCGACGATGCCCTCCGCGTGGCGATCGCGGCACCTGCACTACTCGGCGCCGACGAGCCGCGCACCTACTTCATCGGCTTCACCACACCAGCGGAGGCGCGCGGCAGCGGTGGATTCATGGGCAACTGGGCGGAGATGACCGTGACGAACGGCCAGATCGACATGACCGGTTTCGGGCGCGCCGACGACCTCAACCTCGCCGGAGATCCGAGTGTGCGCAAGTTCGCCAGCGGACCCGGATCCGGCCTCGATGAATGGCTCGTCCGATACGGACCGTTCAATCTCACCTCGGGACCCGAGGGCACGACCGGACCGGAACCGTGGAAGAACATCAACATGTCGCCTGACGTGGCGACCACAGGTCGAGCGATTGCCGATCTGTATCCGCAGAGCGGTGGCGGTCGACTCGACGGCGTGTTCGTGATGGATGTCTACACGCTCGCCCGCTTCCTCGAGTTCACCGGTCCGATCCCACTTCCCGAGAGCGACCAGGTCCTGACATCGGCGACGGCGGCCGACTTCCTGCTCAACGACCAATACGACCTCACGAAGCTCGACGATCGAGTCGACCTCCTCGAGGCGTTCTCGAAGTCGGTGATCGACGCATTGCTGGACGGGAACCTGCCGGCACCGACGACCCTCGTCGACACGTTGGGACCGATGGTCGATCAGGGTCGATTCACCAGCTGGATGGTCCGGCCGAAGGAACAAGCGATACTCGAACAGATCGGGATGGCCGGAACGCTGCCCGAGCCCGGGATCGACGATGGCGTGGCGGTCGTCTTCAACAACGCGGTCGGCAACAAGATCGACTACTACCTGTCAGCCGAGGCGACCTACGTGGTGACCGCCGACGCACGCACAGGATCCGCGTCCGCGCGCCTCGACGTCACGATCACCAACGGTGCGCCGACCGACGGTGAGCCCGGCTACGTGATCGGCAATCCGATCGGACTCCCCATCGGCACCAACCGAACCAGGATCTCGATCTTCACCCGACTCCCCGTGAACGGCGCACTGCTCGACGGTCGGCCCGCCAACGTCGAGCCTGGCGCCGAGGCCGACTACTTCGTCACATCGGCCTACGTCGTGTTGCCCGCCGGCGCCACAGCGACGCTCTCGCTCGAACTGAGCGGGCGAATGGACGTCGCCGATGGGTACACCCTGGTCGGACGGACACCGCCGACGGTTGCCCCCACGCCGCTCGACGTTGCAGCCACTTGGATCGACCGGGACGGGGGCACCCACCACATCGTCGACCGCCGCATCGAACCCGGGGACTTCCGAGTGGAGGTCGACGGAGATGCCGCCGGACGGTGAACGACCCTCCGCTCGAACACAACCACTCTGAGTGAGGATTTGTGACGGTGGCCGAACAGCCACCGTCTGTGATGACCAGATCGGCAGCGAGACACCTTCTTGAAGATCAATTGTTTCAACGCTTTTCGCCGCCAACGGCTTGGCAAGCGTGTCGGAGTGGGGTATGGTGAACACCACTGAGCGTGGTCGATTGCCGATCATTCTCTCGGCGGAGAACAACGAAAGGCGGAATCATGACCTCACGTGGGTCCACAGGACTCCTCACCAGACCCAATCGACGTGTGCGCCGTCTCCAGATCGGACTCCTGGTCGGGCTGGCCGCGGTGACGATCGCTCCGATCACCACTCACGCCCAGACAGACGAGGAAGCCACAGCGCCCGTCGCCGAGGGCGGCGACTACGTGACGACCACCGTTCCAAATCCCTCGATCGACGTGTCGGGGTTCTCGCCCGAATGCATCGGCGACGCACCGTTCATCCGGTACACCATCGTGCCGATGGGTTTCACCCCCACCTCGACGGAGGCGACGCTCGTGATCAAGGATCGCAACGGCAACCTCGTCGAGACTCAGACGGTCAGCAGCTTCTCGGGCACCATCGTCTGGCCCGGCGCCAGTGTCGATGCCGCCGGCAACGCGACCGACTGGCCCGGTTGGAAACTCGCCGACGACGGCGTGTCGTGGATCCCGGACACCTCCGACGCGTTCTTGCGTGAGGGGCTGACCATCGAGGTGACGGTCAACCCGGCGCCACCGGCCACGGCGACCGTGACATATCCGCCGAACACGTCGCCATGCGCCAACCCGCCCGGCGCGACGCCGCCGACCACGACAGTCCCTGGGGGTCCGACCACCACCGTGTGCGTACCCGGCCAGAACAACGACGCCAACCCCGCCGACGACTGCGCCCTCCCTCGCACGGGCGGCGGTCCTGGCAACGCCATGATCCTCGGCGCCGCCGCACTGTTGGCGGGATTGCTGTTCCTGACGGCCGCACGGCGACGACGCCATCCTGACGGCTCGCCCAGCCCGGGTTGATCACCGTTGCCGCCGAGTGCGGCACCATCGAAGCGATCGTCGGGGCGGACTCGGATCACCGGGTCCGCCCCGTCCACGTCCGGGGTCAGGTCAGGCGGTCATCAGAGCGACGGGCAGACCGAGACCCACCTCGGCACGGATCGTGGCGATGCGGCGCCCAGGCTGGACGGCGTCCTTGGGCGGCGAGATCCGGTCGGCACCGATCAGGTCGCACGCCGCATCGAGGTCGTCGACGATCAACACGAGACCCCAGAAGCTCGCGGGGCCAGCCGGCAGGTCCGGGCGCTCGACGAGTTCCACGATCAGTCCCCCGCGACCGATGCGATGGAAGCCCTGACGCATCGTGCCGACCTCGCGGATGCGCTTCAGCTCGCAACCGGTGGCCGACGCGATCGCTGCCGCTCGTGCGTTCGAGGTCGGCTGTCGACACGACCACGTGGTCGAGACCCGACGCTCGCAGCGCATGCTCGGTGTAGACCGGCGGCGTTGGCACGACCACGTCGGTGAACAGGCCGTCGATCTCGTTCGTGTCGGCCACCCCACTGAGCGCCCATCCCGCGATTCCGGCGGGCCGCTCGGCGGACACGGCCACGACCCGGATCGATGTGCCGACCAGCGGGATCAGCCCGTCGTCGGTCACCGTCAACCCGAGCGACCGCCAGGTGTCCGCATCCCCCGCGACGCTCAGCCATTGCGCCCTCGGGTCCATCGGTTCGGATGTTTCGATCATCGCTGAAGTCTCGCCGCTCGATGCCGGCCTCGCCGAAGTGCACCACCGCCCGAACGCGACGAAGCGCCCGGTCGAGCGCTCCAGTTGGAGCGGTCTGCGGGCGCTTCAGCGATCGGGGTGATGGCGGCGACCGGTACGGTTCCGCGGTGTGGTTCCGGGTCTGGTCAGCGGCCCATGTTGGGACGCTTGCCGTGATTCGCCTTCGAGCGGCGCATCTTGGCCTTCTTCTTCTTGGTCTTCTTCGACATGGAAAACCATGCTACGGCGCTGCGGGGTCTGCGCCACGTTCGACGTTCAGGGGAGTTCGATGATGGTGACGACGCCGGTGTCGCCGTCGACCTCGATCAACGCGCCGTGCGGGATTCGTTTGGTGGCGTCGGTCGCGGAGACCACACACGGGATCCCCAACTCGCGGCTCACGATGATGGCGTGACTCAGCGGCGCCCCGACATCGACGACGACGCCACCCGCGGGCACGAACAGCGGCGTCCACGACGGATCAGTGATCGGCGCCACCAGGATGTCGCCAGGGTCGAGCGCGCTCGGGTCGTGCGAGTCGAGCACCACGCGAGCGATGCCACGCACGATGCCTGGACAGCCCGGCACGCCGTGGACGACTTCGCCGGCCTCGACCGTGACGATCTCGACGGCATCACGGCGCGGGTAGCTCGCCATGTCGGGGCGTCCGCCGTGGAACAGGAACGGCTCCTGCAGCGCCGCGACCTCGTCGATCAACGCCTCACGATCCGCGAGCACCGACGGTGTACCGGCCCGGGTCGTCGACCGTCTCGCTCAGCTCGGCCCGTGTGAGCAGCCCGAAGTCGTTGGCCTTGCGGAACGTGCCGTCGGCCACCCGGCGCCGACCGAACTCGTTGTAGGCGACGCGCAACTCCTGGACGAGCTTGATGTTGTTGGTCTTGGTGCGCTCGCGGCCGGGCATGAACACCGTCGCCGAGTGCAGCGCGGCCTGGAACTGGGCCTGGGTCTCGGGGTCGCCGTCGAGCATCGCGACGATCTCGGCACCGATGCGCTCGCGGTCCGCGGCGCGGTCGGCGTTGTGGAGGCGTGGCGCCGCTGACTCGTCGGACAGTCGCATGCGGTCGATGGCGGCGAGCGCCAGGTCGGGCTCGGTCTCCCACGTCGGCGAACGGGCCTCCCACTCGTTCGGCCCACGACAGCCGTACGTGAAGGCGAAGTCGTCGAACGCAGCGAGGAACGCGGCGGCGTCGGGGCTGCCGCTGGCCGTCAACCGATCGTGCAGTCCGGCGTATCCCTGGTCGAACAGCGCGTTCAGGTCGTCGGACGCCGCGGCGATCCGCCCGAGATCCCACATCGCCATCGCCGGCGCCGCCGACTCGACGTCGCCGAGTCCGGCCAACAGCTTCAGCGTGTCGGTCGGGCGACCGACCGCCGCGCACACCTTGGTGATGATGCCGATCGGCAGCGTCGCCAGGAATGACACGAAGATGTGTTCGGTGAACAGCATCTCGAAGTGGGTGTCGGCCAAGTTCGTGGCGTGATCGATCAACTCGCGATCGGACATCGCCGCCACGTCGGGCCGGTTCGCGCGCAGTTCGTTCATCGTGCGTTCGTGGGCGAGCACGTCGGGCAGGTCGGGCGTGGTGAGCACCCAGTTGAACGTCTCGCCGATCTTCTCGGTCAGCTCCGGGCGGTCGAAGCCCGGCTTGACGACGAACTCGGGAACGCCTGGAGCGTCGCCGAAGAACGAGTCGTCGATGTCCTTGGCGGTCATCCCGGGCGCCCGGTGGCCGAGCATGCGCAGCGCGCTGGCGTTCAGGTAGCCGTAGCCGCCGGTGACGCCGAGGAACACGCACTGGTCGTCGGGAAGCTCATCGGGCGTCATCACCCCGATGCGGTAGTAGGCGTTGCGGAACCCCATCTCGGAGCCGCCGAGTCCACCCTCGTGTTGGAAGTACTGGAACGACAGCGGCGCCACCGGATCCGGGAACACCTCGCCGATGTTCGCCCGAGTGTAGAAGTCCCACTCCTCGCTCAGATCGGTTTCCACCAACCACTTGTCGACCATCGTGCGACCCCCAGTCGTCCGTCCGTTGCGGATCACACACTAGACATCGCCAACGTCTACGTTGCGACGATGGCAGAGATCCACGGCACCGTCGCTCCGGGATTCGAGGCGGTCCAGGCCGCGTTCGAGAGCAACTTCGAGAATCAAGGCGATGTTGGCGCATCGGTCGCCATCACCGTCGGGGGCGAGTTCGTCGTCGACCTGTGGGGCGGGACCGCGACCTTCGACGGGCCTGACGATGACGCCGCTGGCGTGCCGGGCGTCGACGGCGACTGGCAGCAGGACACGATCATCAACGTGTGGTCGACCACCAAGACGATGGCGGCACTGTGCTGTCTGATCCTCGCCGATCGTGGCGAACTCGACCTGTACGAACCGATCGCCACGTACTGGCCAGAGTTCGCCGCCGGCGGCAAGGAGGCCGTCGCCGCCCGCCACGTCCTGAGCCACACTGCCGGGCTGTCGGGTTGGGACGAGCCACTCGACGTGACCGACCTCCTCGACCACGACAAGCTGGTGAGGTTGCACGCCGCGCAGACCCCATGGTGGGAGCCGGGATCGCAGTCGGGGTACCACGCCATCAGCCAGGGGTTTCTGCTCGGCGAGATCGTCAAGCGCGTCGACGGGCGCAGCCTCGGCACCTTCTTCGCCGACGAGGTCGCCGACCCGCTCGGTGCCGACTTCCACATCGGGACCCCCGCGTCGTGCGACGACCGAGTTGCACGAGTGATCCCCCCGACGGAGGGGCTCGGTGGCGTCGACATCGCACCCGACTCGCTCGCCGCGCGAACCCTCGGGAACCCTGCGCTCGGCGCCGAGTTCTCGTGGCGCAAGGACTGGCGACGTGCCGAGATCCCCGCCGCAGGAGGCCACGGAAACGCCCGCTCGGTCGCGCTGTGTCACACGCCGACGGCCTGCGGCGGCTCGGCGCGCGGTGTCGGTCTGCTGTCCGACGAGGGTGTCGCCCGGATCTTCGACGCGCAGTACGAAGGCGCCGACCTGATCCTTCCCGCCGAGCTGAAGATGGGAATGGGGTTCGGCTTGCCGAGCCCGATGCTCCCCGTCCCCAATCCTCGAACCTGCTTCTGGGGAGGTTGGGGCGGGTCGCTCGCGATCGTCGACCTCGACGCTCAGATGAGCTTCAGCTATGTGATGAACAAGATGGGCGAGGGCACCACCGGCGACCTCCGCGGCGCCGGCCTCCTCCTCGCCTCCTACGCCGCCCTCATGTCCTAGTCCCCCGAGGGACGTCAGGTCAGGTCGCGGTCCAGGCGAGGAGGTCGTCGACGGGGAGGGTGTTGATGATGCGCTCGATCGGGACCTCGCGCTCGGCGGCGCGGTCGCAGCCGAGGGGCTGCCATTCGAGCTGGCCGGTGGCGTGCGCGTCGGAGTCGATCGAGAACCAGCAGCCGTACTCGATCGCCACGTCGAGCAGTTCGCGCGGCGGATCCAGCCGCTCCGGCCGGCAGTTGATCTCGACCGCGGTGTTGAACTGGGCGCACGCAGCAAAGACGTAGTCGGCGTCGAAGTCCGACGGCGGGCGCTTGCCGATCATCCGGCCGGTGCAGTGCCCGAGGATGTCGACGTGCGGTGACGCGACCGCCATCAGCATCCGTTCGGTCATCTGTTGGCGCTCCATCCGCAGCTTCGAGTGCACGCTCGCGACCACCACGTCGAGGCGCTCCAGCATGTGGTCGGCGAGGTCGAGTGTGCCGTCTTCGAGGATGTCGACCTCCATCCCCGACAGGATCGTGAACTCGTGACCGGCCGCCGCGATGTCGGTGTTGATCGCGGCGATCTGATCGAGCTGCTCGCTCAGTCGTTGCTCGTTCAAGCCGTGGGCGATCGTGAGGCGGGCGGAATGGTCGGTCTGCACCATGTACTCGTGGCCGAGTGCGATCGCCGTGGCCGCCATCGCCTCGATCGGCGCGCCACCATCGCTCCAGGTGGAATGGAGGTGGCAGTCGCCGCGCAGCGCGTCGCGGTACACCTGGCCCTCCGGCGTGATCGGCACCTGCGACTCGGCTTCGATCTTCGCCAGGTAGGCGGGCTCGCTCCCGGCGAGTGCGTCGGCGATCACGGCGGCGGTCGACGAACCGATGCCCTCGAGGTCGGTCAACGTTCCAGCCGCTGCCCGCTCGGCGAGCTCATCGGCCGGCGTCGTGCGCACGACGTCGAGCGCCCGCGTGAACGCCTTGGCCTTGAACCCGGACTCGTGCGCCCGGTCGAGGCAGTGGATCACGCGCAGCAGCGCCTGCTCGGGCGTCATCACGCCGATCGTACCTCGGGCCTTCCCGTACAGTTTCCGCAACGCCGATCGCGGCACCCACTGATGGAGCATGCGACTCTCCGACTTCGACAACTGGGCCCGCGCCCACCACGGCATCATCACCTTCGAGGCGTCCGGGCTGTCGCGCGCGTCGTGGTACCGGGCGATTCACGACGGTGATCTTCACCAAATCCACCCGTGGGTGGCCCGCCTCATCGGCACACCTGACACTCCCGAGCAACGCATCATCGCCGGAGTCCTCGCCATCGGGGAGTCGGCACTCGCTTCGCACCGATCGGCGGCCCGGCTGTGGGGAGTGCCACGACCGCACGACGACCCCGTCGACGTGATCCTCACGGGAGCACGACTCGACCTCCAGCTCGACGGCGTCGTGATCCACCGTCCCACCGACCGAGCCCGCCTCGCCCCGCAACGCCAGTACAGCATCTCGTGCACCAACATCCTGCGCACCCTCATCGACCTCGGCGCGGTGGATCCGGGAGGTGTCCACACCGCCGTCGGCCACGCTGTCGCCACCCGCCTGGCGTCGCTGGACGCGATCGAAGCAGCCGCCGGACAGCATGCCCGTCAGGGTCGCAGTGGCATCGTGCCGGTTCGTGATGCGATCGCCGAATGGTCGATCGACCAGAAGCCTGCCGACTCGATCCTCGAGGTCGTCATGCGCCGCCTCATCGCCCGATTCCATCTCCCCGCCGTCGAGTTCCATCCCGTGATCGAGGGATACGAGGTCGACTTCCGAGTCGTCGACACGCCGGTGATCATCGAGTGCGACGGCTGGGCGTACCACGGCGCCATCCGCGACAACTTCGAACGCGACCACGAACGAGATGCTCGACTCGCCGGCGCCGGATGGGTCGTCCTGCGTTTCACCTACCGGGCCATCACGACCCGGCCGAAAGCGACCTCCGACCGGATCCGCGACGCCGTCGAACGATGGGCGCCGGCGCAGGCCGAGCTGTCGCCGTTCCCGCCCGACGCTGCGTGAACGCCACGCACGTCGCTGTCATGCAGTTCTCTGCGGAATGAGTTGCAGCCCTCGAGATGCAGCCCTCGAGACGTATTCCGCACAGAACTGCGGACCCGACGCGCGTTGCCCGGCCAGGACCTGCAACCGGCTCGGTAGCCTCGGGCGCCTCATGGAACGTTTCGGACTCGTCGGTCTCCCCAACGCGGGCAAGAGCTCGCTGTACAACGCGTTGACCGGCGGTGGGGCGCTCGCGGCGCCGTACCCATTCGCGACGAAGGACCCCAACATCGGCGTGGCCAAGGTGCCCGACGACCGTCTCGATCAGCTGTCGGAGATGTCGAAGTCGAAGCAGACCGTCCACGCCGCCGTCGAGGTCGTCGACATCGGCGGCCTCGTCGAGGGGGCAAGCAAGGGCGAAGGCCTCGGCAACAAGTTCCTCGCGAACATCCGCGAGGTCGATGCGATCGTGTTCGTGCTGCGGGCGTTCGTGAACGACGACATCACGGGGCCGACCGATCCGCTCGAACACCTCCGCATCGTCGAGATCGAACTCGCGTTGGCCGACCTCGAAACCGTCGAGAAGCGACTCCACCAGACCCAGCGCCAGGCCAAACTGGACAAGGGCATGGCCGAGGAAGCAGCCAACCTCCAGGTCGCCTACGACGCGCTCTCCGAAGGTCTCCCTCTCTACCGTGCCGGCCTGAAGGACGACGTGCGCGATGCGCTCGCCCCGTACTTCCTGCTCACCAACCGGCGGGTGCTCGTGGTGGTCAACGTCGGCGAGGACGACATCGAGTCGATCCCCGAGAAGGAAGCGCTGGTCGCCGCCGAATTCAACAACGCCGGTGACAACGTCGAGATCATCGGCATGTGCGTCCAGATGGAAGCGGAGGCCGCTGCGATCGAGGATCCAGCGGAGCGCGCCGAAATCCTCGAGGGATTCGGCCTCGGCGAGGGCGCCCTGTTCCGGATGGTCCGCAGCGCCTACCACCTGCTCGGACTGCGGACGTACTTCACCACCGGCGAGAAGGAATCCAGAGCCTGGACGTTCTACGAGGGCTCGACCGCGCCAGTGTGCGCCGGCCGGATTCACACCGACTTCCAGCGCGGCTTCATCAAGGCAGAGGTGATCCAGTGGAACGAGCTGCTCACCCTCGGTTCGTGGCACGCGGCGAAGGACGCCGGCAAGATGCGCGTCGAGGGCAAGGACTACGTCGCCCAGGACGGCGACGTGATGGAGTTCCGCTTCAACGTCTGACCCCGACCGATTGCAGCAGGTGTCTGACCCTGCTGCAATTCTCACGCGGCGACGACGTGCAGCACGAGGGCAGCGAGCGAGAACACCACGAGCGGGAACGGCGAGAGCACTTGCTTCGGCTCGTGTTTGGCGCGGAACGTGCGCGGCCATCGCTGCGAGGTAGTACACCGTGAGGGCACGTCCCGCGGTGGCGTCAGCGTCAGGGGTCGGCGCGCTGAGCGGGCCGTCGGAGCTGTTGCGCTGTGGTGAACAGTTCTCGCGAGATTCCCAGGCTCATCACCGCCGTCGTCGTCGCCACGCTGCCCAGGACCAGGTACATCACGGAGACCTGCACCTTCACCGCGTCGGCCGGATCGACACCGGCGAGGATCAACCCGACCATCGCACCGGGCAGGAACACGATCCCGACCGCCTTGGTCGACTCGATCTGCGGTACGAGCGCGGTGCGTAACGCCTGACGCAGGTGCGGCTGGAAGGCCTCGGCCGCCGACAGCCCCAGCGCAAGTCGGCCCTCGATCAATCCGCGCTGCTCGGTGGCAGCGATCAAGAGTTGCCGCGACACGAGCACGGTTGCGGCCAGCGAGTTGCCGATCACCATCCCGGCCAACGGCACCAGCGTGCGGCCCTCCAACTCGTAGATCCCGAAGCCGAACAGGACTCCCAGCACCACGATCGCCGACGCCGTGTACGCCAACAGTGACAGGGCAAGCACCTTGGGGACGTCGGCCGCGCGGCGCGACGTGGTGTAGGCAGCGAAGCTCACCATTGCCACGATCCACAGCACCGACAGGATCAGCGGGTCGTCGGGATCCACGACGAACTGCAGCACCCAGCCGACCAGCAGCAGTTGCACGAGCGCCCGCAACGACGCCCACAGCAGGCTTCGTTCGAGCCCGAGTCGGCGCCACAGCGAGATCGCCACGGCAACGGCGACGAGGATGCCCGACGCCGCCAACCCGACGACGCCGATGTCGCCCTGCTCGACCCCGATCATGCGCCCGCCTCGATCTCGATGCGCTCACGGTCCGGGCGGGGACGGGGCCGGGGAGGACCCATGGTCCGGGCGGGGACGGGGCCGGGGAGGACCGTCATGGGGCGCCGACCGACTGACGAACGAGTGGGTCGGCGCTGGCGTCGAGGTCGGCGAGGTGGCCGACCGCACGAACGGCGCCGTCGGCGAGCACGATCACGTGATCGGCGAGACGCCGGAGTTGATCGGTGTCGTGGCTCACCCAGATCACAGCGACGCCCGAGTCGGCAAGCATTCGCCCGAGGTCCTCGACCGTGCCACGCGCTGCCCGATCGAGCGCGGCGGTCGGCTCGTCGGCGAGCAGCACGGCGGGATCGGTCAGCAGCGCTCGCGCCACGCACATACGCTGCGCCTCGCCACCGGACAGGCTGTCGGCCTCCTGATCGAGCAACTCGGGATCCAACCCGACGTGTTCGAGCACATGGCCCGCCCGCTCGACGTCGACATCAGCCAGCGCAACACGGAGGTTGTCGAGCACGGTGCCGGGGAAGATCGGCGGACGCTGGAACACCATGGCGACCTGGCGGCGCAGCTCGGTCGGCGCCCAGTCGGCCAGCGGCAGACCACGCCAGCGGATCTCGCCAGCGACGGGATCGTCGAGCCGGTTCAACAACCGCAGCAAGGTCGACTTGCCCGCACCCGATGGACCTGCCAGCACGGTGACGCCATTGGCGGGCACGACCAGGTCGATCGACCGCAGGATGGGATCGCCGCCGATCGGTCCGGCATCGACGCCGATCAACTCGAAGGCATCAGCAGACGACATCGTCGATCCACCGCGCTGGAGTCACCCGGCGAACGTACCCCAGCGCCAGTGCACACCACACGGTGCCGCTCGATCCGGCGCGACACGCCCACCGCGATCGGCCATGATCTGGCACACTGCGAGCATGGCTTGGTTGGTCAGCGACGCTCGCGTACTGGCCTCGGCGGAAGTAGCCGACACCCGCCGGGCCCGTCGCCACGGCCTGCTCGGCAGGGACGGACTCGACGGTGCGCTCGTGATCGAGCGATGCCGGTGGATCCACACGATCGGCATGCGTTTCCCGATCGACGTCGCCTACCTCGACGATGACGGCATCGTGGTGAAGACCATGCACATGAACCGATTCCGCATCGGCGTCCCGGTGTGGCGGGCGAGCTGGCTGATCGAGGCCGAAGGCGGCGCGTTCGGACGTTGGGGGCTGCGCGTCGGCGACGAGGTCGAACTCCGCGCCGGCGACGCCGAGAGCGACACCAACGGCGGGCACGACATGCGCGACGCAGGCGGCGCAGCGCCGTGAGCACGCTCTGGCTGGTGGCCACACCGATCGGGAACCTCGGCGACCTGTCGCCACGCGCGGTGAACGTGCTCGCACACGTCGGGCTGATCTGTTGCGAAGACACCCGCCGCACGGGGCTGCTCCTCCAACACGCCGGCGTGAAGGCACAGCGACTCGCGGTGTGCAACGACCACACCGAGGTCAGCCGAGTCACCGACGTGTTGGGCGTGCTCGGCGACGGCCGCGACGTGGCGATCGTCAGCGACGCCGGAACCCCGGGAATCTCCGATCCGGGCGAACGCATCGTTCGAGCCGTGATCGATGCCGGCTATGACGTCAGCGCCGTACCCGGTCCGAGCGCGGCGATCATGGCGTTGACGATCAGCGGGCTCGCTGCCGACCGGTTCGTGTTCGAGGGCTTCATCCCCCGCAAGGGCTCTGACCGTGCGGACCGCCTCGCCGAGGTCGCGACCGAACGCCGCACCACGGTGATCTACGAGGCCCCGCACCGCGTCGAACGCACGCTCGACGACCTGCGCGAGGCGTGCGGCGACGACCGCCCGATCGTCGTCACCCGCGAACTCACGAAGCTCCACGAGGAGGTCGTGCGCGGTCCACTCGGAACGATCGACATCGGCGGCCCGCGTGGCGAGTACGTCCTGATCCTCGCCGGTGCGCCGATCGAGGTTCGGCCGATCAGCGACGACGACATCCGTGAGGCACTGCGCGACGAGCTGTCCGCGGGCGCGTCGACCCGCGACGCCGCAGCCGCGGTCGCTCGAGACGTCGGCCGCCCGAAACGCGAGGTGTATGCGTTGGCCGTCGGATTGCGCGACCGCGCAGGAAGCGATACGTCAGGAGCCCTCGATGAGTGAGTACGTCAACGTCGCCAGTTCGGGCCCGAGCGCCGCGTTCTTCGATCTCGACCGAACGCTGATCTCCGGATCATCGGCGTTCACGCTCGCGCTCCAAGCACGCAAGGCCGGCCTGATCCCGAATCTCGAATTCGCACGTGACGCGATGGGCGCGGTCTCGTTCAAGCTGTTCGGCGCCGACGATGACACGACCGACGAGGTGAAGGCCCGCATCCTCAAGGCGGTCGCCGGCATGCGCCGGAGCGATCTTCAGGCCCTCAACGTCGAGGTCCTCCCGCGCCTGCTCGCCAAGCTCCGCCCCGAAGCGCGGCGACTCCTCGACCGGCACCGCCATGCCGGGCGCGACACGTTCATCGTGTCGGCCGCGCCGCAGGAGATCGTCGAACCGCTCGCCCACTCGTTCGGGATGACCTCGGGGATCGGCACGCGCAGCCACGTCGTCGACGGGCGCTACACGGGCGAACTCGACGGGCCGTTCTGCTACGGGCCAGGCAAGGTCGAGGCGATGGTCGAGCTCGCCAACTGGAACGGCTACGAACTCGACCTGTGTTATGCCTACAGCGACTCGGCGAGCGATCTCCCGATGCTCGAGGCGGTCGGGCATCCGGTGGCGGTCAACCCCGATGCCAAGCTCGAACGCCACGCCCGCCGCAACGGGTGGCCGATCGTGATCTTCAGCCAGCAGACGAAGTCCGTCGTGCGCCGGACCGCGGCTTCGGTCGGCACGATCGGGATCGCCGGAGCGAGTTTCGCCGCCGGTGTTGCGGTGGCCGGATCGCGCGGTTCCAAGCGCGGGCGGTCGAGGCGTCGCCGCTGACCTCGATCAGTCCGGTGGGCGCGGGAACAGCGCAAGTTGGCGACTCTGTGCGACGAGCGTGCCGGTCGAGTCCCAGATCTCGCCTTCCTCGTCGAGCAGACCGTCGTGGATGAAACGAGATCGGAACCAGCAGCGCAACGGGCCCGGCTCAGGGACGCCGCGGACGTGAACGGTCAACTCGACGGTCGGCACCCACGCGACGGGAAGGTCGGTGTTGAAGATCGGCGGCGGGAAGGCGTCGGCGACGAGCAGCAGGCCGATGGCGTCGATCGGTTCGCTGTCGGCGAACGCGAACCAGCCTCGGATCTCCGCGTGTCCGGAGGGAGTGCCGGTGCGGAATCCCTCGTCGCCTGGGCGGATGCGCACCGCGAGCCGTCGGAACACTTCGGGTCCTGGACCGTCCGTCGGCGCGGGAGGAACCTCGCAGTCGGCGTAGTCGGGAAGCTCGACAGGCGGCTCGCGGGTGTGCGAAGGACCACCGGGCGTCTGGCCGCCGAATGTGCCGAGCAGCGCCAGGACCTGGCCGGACTCCATCGTGAGCGATGCCGTCGCCGTGGCGAACCGACGGCCGGAGCGAATCGCGGTCACCTCGATCTCGCAGGGTCCTGCAGGTGCTGGTCGGAGGTAGTGGGCCGTGAGCGTGACGGGCGGACGTCCGAGCGCCTCGGCCATGGCACGCCCGGCGATCGCCATCAGATAGCCGCCGTTGGCGTTGCCGCCGATGTCCCAGCCGGGCTTGACCTCGGCGGCGAACCGGGTCACGGTCGTGTTCGCATCGGTGGCTGCTGTCTCGGTGACCAGACGTCGGACGGCGGTGGCATCGGCGAACACTCCGGACATCGCCTCCACCGTATCGACGGTTCCCCGAGCCCAGGTCTCCGGGAACCACGGCAATCTTCGGTGGGCTGGTCGGGCCGAGGCTCTAGCGTGCACGGCGTGAGCCGGTTCTACCTGACGACGCCGATCTACTACGTGAACGCCGAGCCGCACCTCGGCCACGCGTACACCACGATCGTCGGCGATGCGCTCGCCCGGTGGCACCGCCTCCTCGGCGACGACGTCAAGTACGTCACCGGCACGGACGAGCACGGCCTCAAGATCCAACAGGCTGCCGAGGCCGCAGGCGTCACCCCGCAGGCGTTCACCGATGACATCGCACCGAAGTTTGCGGCCGCCTGGGAGCGCCTCAACATCAGCAACGACGACTTCATCCGCACCACCGAGCCACGCCACAAGGCCGCCGTCGCCGAGTTGTTGCAGCGGTGCTACGACGCCGGCGACATCGAGCTCGACACGTTCGCGGGCAAGTACTGCGTGGCCTGCGAGGAGTACTACGCCGACGACGAGCTGGTGACGATCGATGGCACCGCCGATTGCTGCCCGATCCATCAGCGTCCCGTCGAGTACTTCGAGGAGGAGAACTGGTTCTTCCGCCTCTCGCGGTTCGAGGATCGATTGCTCGACTGGTACGCCGCGCACCCGACCGCGCTGACTCCCGAGCATCGGGGCAACGAGGCGATCGGCTTGATCAAGGGTGGTCTGCGCGACTTCTCGATCAGCCGCACGTCGCTCGAGTGGGGCATCCCGCTGCCGTGGGATCCCAAGCACGTCACCTACGTGTGGTTCGACGCGCTCACCAACTACCTCGCCGCGGTCGGTTTCGGCGACGGCACCGACGGCTACCGCGACTGGTGGCCCGCCGACTACCACCTGATCGGCAAGGACATCGTGCGCCAGCACTGCGTGTACTGGCCGGCGATGCTGATGTCGGCAGGCGTCGATCTGCCGAAGGGTTGGGCGATCGGCGGCTGGTTGCTGTCGGGTGGCGAGAAGATGAGCAAGACATCGGGCAACGTGATCAACCCGCTCGACCTGATCGACGAGGTCGGCCTCGACGGGTTCCGCTACTACGTGCTCGCCGACACGGCGTACGGCAATGACGGTGACTTCTCGATCGAGGGTTTCACGTCGCGCTACAACTCCGATCTGGCGAACAATCTCGGGAATCTGCTCGCTCGCGTGGCGACGGTGGTGGCGAAGAAGTGTGACGGGGTGGGCACTGCACCGGATCCCGACAGTGCACTCGCGGACGTGGCCACGTCGGCATTCGCCGATACCGCGGCCCACTGGGATGCGGTGCAGCCCAGCAAGGCGCTCGACGCGACGTGGCAGCTGGTGCGAGCCACGAACTCCCATCTCGAGGCGAACGAGCCGTGGAAGGCCGAACGCGGACCGGGCGTCGACGCCGTGATGGGCGACGCGCTCGAGGCGCTGCGCATCGTGGCGGTGTTGACCCACCCGGCGATCCCGGACACCGCCCAGGCGATCTGGGAACGCATCGGTCTGCCCGGCCTGGTCGCCGACCAGCGCCTGCCCGACGCCGCCGCCTGGGGCCAGTACACCCCCGGCGCCACCGTCACCAAGGGCGACGCCCTGTTCCCCCGCCTGACGTGAGCAAGGTCACGTCCGGCGAGACAAGCGCCAGCGACGAGCCGGAGCGAGGCCGACCACGATCGCCACGCGGAGACATGACGTGAGGCCGAGCAACTTGCAGTGGACGGACTCGCATTGTCACGTGCACGATGAGCGGATCCCGGGTGGCACCGAGGAAGCGGTGAGGGCGGCGGTGGACGCGGGCGTCACGACGCTCATCTCGGTCGGGTGTGATCGAGCGACGTCGCTCGCGGCGATCGAGGCCGCCGATCGCCATGCGGAGGTGTACGCGACCGTCGGTCTCCATCCCCACGACGCGGTGAACGGGGTCGATTCGATCGTCGACCTGCTCGACACCGCCGGGATCGTGGCGGTCGGTGAATGTGGCCTCGACTACTACTACGACCACTCACCGCGCGAGGTCCAGCAGCGGGTGTTCGCCGAACAGATCGCCCTCGCCAACGACCGCAACCTCCCGTTGGTGATCCACACGCGCGACGCCTGGGACGACACGTTCGCCGTGCTCGGCGACGTCGGGGTGCCCGCGCGCACGGTCTTCCACTGCTTCACCGGCGGCCCGGACGAAGCGCGTCGAGCGCTCGACGCCGGAGCGTTGCTGTCGTTCTCCGGCATCGTCACGTTCAAGGGGGCACCGGAAGTACAAGCCGCTGCACGGTTGTGTCCATTGGACCGGATGCTCGTCGAGACCGACAGCCCCTACCTGGCGCCGATGCCCCATCGGGGCAAACCGAATCGTCCCGCGTGGGTGCCACACGTTGGCCAACACATCGCCGACCTGCGCGACGTCGCCATCGAGCAGGTGGCGGTCGCCACGACGGCGAATGCCCGCCACGTGTTCGCCCTGACGCACTGAGCCGGCACACACGCAACGTGGGCGACCACGCTGCGTGGTCGACGGAGTCGCTCGACTCGTTGCTGCCGGAAGGGACCGATACGCTGACAACCCCTCAACAGAGCGGGCGGCGACACCTTCGTCGCAGCCGCCCGTGCAGCCACGACGAACCCATGTCACTCACCGACGCCGACCGGCACCGCTTCATCGCAGCGACCGTGCTCACCTTGGTGGCGATGCCTGCGCTCTGGTGGGCCAACACGTCGCAGAACAACTCGACATCTCCGAACCTCGCAGTCGCGGGCATCGACGCCGACGTCGACGCTGCTGTTTCGGCGAACCCCCTCGCCACCGGTGCAGCCACCAGCACCGAACGCGACGAGGTGGCGCCAGTGTTCCTCGAAGGCCCGACCAGCGCTGCTGGCGCCGGCCAGTCCGAGATCGCCATCCCCGCCAAGCCGCTCATCGACGGCGTCGCTGCGAAGGCCACCTTCCGCAGCACTGTCCCCGCCGGCACGTGCATCATCGCTGGGCTGACCAGCGGCACCCGGATCACAGTGGTCAACCTCGACAACAACCGCGCGACGAGTTGTACGACGATTCTGGCGCCTGGAAACGCGCCAGGCGACCTGGTGATGAACACCTCCACGTTCGCCGACATCGCCGACCTCACCGACGCTCCGATCTCGGTCGAGATCCGTCGGTGACGCACTCGCGTCCCGCGATTCGTGAACTTCTCGATTCCGCGTCGCTCGCCCCGCGTCGCGACCTCGGTCAGAACTTCGTCGCCGACCCCAACACGGTGAGGCGCATCGCCGACTTGGCCGATGTCGGTGCGGACGACCGCGTGGTCGAGATCGGTGCCGGCCTCGGATCGTTGACGTTGGCGCTCGCCGACACCGGCGCCGACATCACCGCGATCGAGGTCGACCGCGGCGTGGTGCCGATACTGCGCGACGTTGTCGCTGACCGGACGAACGTGCGGGTGGTCGAAGCCGACGCGATGAAGCTCGATTGGCAGGAACTCCTCGCCGGACACAGCGGCTGGGTGCTGGTCGCGAACCTTCCCTACAACGTGGCCACTCCGTTGATCTGTGACCTGCTCGACGACGTGCCGGCGATCGCCAGGATGCTGGTGATGGTCCAGCGGGAGGCAGCCGAACGCTTCGCCGCCTCGCCCCGCACGTCCGCGTACGGTGCCGTCAGCGTCAAGACCGCCTACTGGGGCACAGCGAAGATCGTCGGCCATGTCCCAGCGTCGGTGTTCGTGCCGAGACCGAACGTCGAGTCGGCCCTGGTGGCGATCACCCGGCGCGAGCCGCCCGCCACCGACCCCGACACGCTGTTCTCGCTGGTGCGCGCCGGGTTCGGGCAACGCCGCAAGATGCTGCGCCGTTCGCTCGCTGGCATCGTCGCCCCCGACACCTACGGCGCGGCCGACATCTCACCGACTGCACGGCCCGAGGAACTCGACGTTGACGCGTGGTGCCGCCTCACCGATGCCCACCTTGCGGCCGGAGACGCGCCGCTGTGAGTGCCAAGACGCTGCGCGCTCACGCCAAACTCACGATGAGCCTGCGCATCACCGGGGTCCGGGCCGATGGCTATCACCTGATCGACGCTGAGATGGTCAGTCTCGATCTGCACGACCTGATCTCACTGACGCCCGATGGGGCGGGCCTCACGGCATCGGGGCCGTTCTCCGACGGGATGCCACTCGACGAGAGCAACCTCGTGGTTCGTGCGATGCGTCTCGCCGACGCCGGCAACGTCGGGATCCACCTCCACAAACGGATTCCTCACGGCGGGGGCCTGGGTGGCGGCTCGACCGACGCGGCGACCGTGTTGCGCTGGTGCGGGTTCACCTCCGCCCCGTCGGACCTGGAACGCGCATCGCGGGTCGGTGCCGACATCCCGTTCTGCCTCGTCGGCGGCCGAGCCAGGGTCCGTGGCATCGGCGAACTGATCGTCCCGCTCCCCCACGTCGACCGCGGCGTCACGTTGGTGATCCCCCCGCTGTCGGTGAGCACGCCGGCGGTCTATCGAGCGTGGGACGAGCTCGGTGGCCCGCGCGCCGGGGGGCCGAACGACCTCGAACCCGCAGCACTCGCGGTCGAGCCCGAGCTTCGACGGTGGCGTGACCTCATCGGCGACCGTGCCGGCGTGACTCCGGTGCTCGCGGGGAGCGGCGCGACGTGGTTCGTTGACGGCGAGCGCGCAAACGCCCTCGGCGATCTGATCGGCGAGGGCGCTCGAGTAGTCGTGGCACGAACCGTGCCGATGGACGTGGCGAACGGAATTTCACCAGGGGTCTGACCCCTGCTGCAATCCGGCGTGATGACTACTTGCGACGCTGGTGGCGCGTGCGGCGCAGCATCTTCTTGTGCTTCTTCTTCCGCATGCGCTTGCGACGCTTCTTGATCAGAGAACCCATAAGGGTCGCCACGCTATCGGTTCCAATCGGCCGCGCCACCGGTCCATGAACGTCGCGTGGCACGCCCGGCGCGGCGAGATACGGTGAGCGCACCGACACACAGTCAGTCCGGGGTCGTCTAATGGTAGGACAGCGGTTTTTGGTGCCGCGTGTAGGGGTTCGAATCCTCTCCCCGGAGCCATGAGCGTTTCTGCCATCATCCTCGCCGCCGGCGAAGGCGCCCGAATGCGCTCCACTCGCCCCAAGCCGCTGCACATGATCTGCGGCCGGGCGATGGTGCTCCACGTCATCCATTCCCTCGAACAGCTCGCGCCCGATCGCACCGCAGTCGTCGTGGGCCACGGTGCCGAACAGGTCACCAAGAAGGTGCAACAGCTCGCCCCGTCGTGGGCGAACGTCGCGTTCGTCGAGCAGCGCCAGCAGAACGGAACCGGCGACGCCGCCTCGATCGGCATGACCGCGTTCGGCGGCGACGACTACGACGACGAATCCACCATCGTGGTACTCCCCGGCGACACGCCACTGTTGCGCCCCGGCACGCTGCGCGAACTCGTCGACACCCACGTCGAATGCGCCAATGCGGCCACACTGCTCACCAGCGTGATGGACGATCCGACGGGCTACGGCAGAGTGATCCGCAAGGCCGACGGCCAAGCCGCCCGCATCGTCGAACATCGTGACGCGGCTCCCGACGAACTCGACGTCAAGGAGATCTGCACGTCGATCTACGCGTTCCGACGCGACCTACTCGGGCCTGCGTTGCGCAAGCTGACGACGGACAATGCGCAGGGCGAGTACTACCTCACCGATGTGATCTCGGTGCTCGGCGCCATGGGTCACCGCATCGGCGTGGTGCAAGCGCCTGCCGGCGAGACCCAGGGTGTCAACGATCGTTGGCAGCTCGCCCTCGCCGAACGTGAGCTTCGATCCCGCACGAATCGGGGACACCTGCTGAGCGGTGTGACGATGCTCGATCCGCGCCAGACCTTCATCGACGTCACCGTCACGATCGGCAGTGACGTCACGTTGTATCCCGGCACGATCCTGCAGGGATCCACCGTTGTCGGCGACGGCTGCGAGATCGGCCCCGACACACGCCTCGTCGACTGCGCGGTCGGCGCCGAGGCGGTCGTCGAGCACACCGTCGGCCACGACGCCGAGGTCGGTCCGTCGGCCGTTGTCGGGCCGTACGCCCATCTGCCAGCCGGATCGAGTGTCGCTGCCAACGCGACGACCGGCGCCTTCTACACTGCACCTGCCGGCTGAAGCCGGACCACGTCGGGGAGGACGTAACCGCTCATGGAGAAGGTCACCACCAAGCGACTGGCCCTGTATTCCGGCCGGACCCATCCAGAGCTGGCGCAGGAGGTGGCTGCGCACCTCAACATCGAACTGGGCCACGACAACCTCGTCGAGTTCTCGAACGGCGAGGTTCGCTGCCGGTTCGGTGAGTCGATCCGCGGCTCGGACGTGTTCGTCATCCAGAGCCACTACGGCGTCGACAACCACTCGGTCAACGACTCGATCATGGAACACCTGATCATGATCGACGCCGCCTACCGGGCCTCGGCGAAGCGCATCACCGCTGTGTGCCCGTTCTATGGATACGCCCGCCAGGACCGCAAGGCCGAGGGGCGCGAGCCGATCACCGCACGGTTGGTGGCCGACATGTTCAAGGCGGCGGGCGCGAAGCGGATGATCTCCATCGACCTGCACTCCGGGCAGATCCAGGGCTTCTTCGAGGGCCCGGTCGATCATCTCACGGCGATGCCGGTGCTCGAGCAGTACGTGCGCACGCACGCCACCGAGCCGGTGATCGTGTCGCCCGACGCGGGACGCATCAAGGTCGCCGAGCGGATGGCCCAGCACCTCGTCGACTGTGGCGCCGACCTGGCGTTCATCTACAAGCGTCGGCCGAAGGGTTCGACGAACGTCGCCGAAGCGGCCGAGGTGATGGGCGATGTCGATGGGCGGCTGTGCGTGCTCACCGACGACATGATCGACACCGCCGGCACGATCTGCGCGGCCGCAGAGCTGTTGGTCGAACGCGGCGCCAGCGAGGTGTGGGCGATGGCGACGCACGGCGTGCTGTCCGGTCCGGCGATCGATCGGTTGAAGAACGCGCCGATCAGTCGGGTGGTGCTCACGAACACGCTGCCGTTGCCGTCGGAGAAGCAGCTCGACAAGATCGAGGTGCTGTCCGTTGCGCCGCTGATCGCCGAAGCCCTCGGCGCCGTGTTCGATGACACCAGCGTCAGCGACATCTTCGACGGTGAAAACCTCGCCTGACACCTTCACCCCAGCTCGCGCCCCACAAGCCCGAAAAATGCCTGGATCTGCGCGCTGAGCGCGACAAACCAGGCATTTTTCCGGCGTGCGTTCCGCTCTCGGCCGTTTGGCGCCCACTGACGGGACGTGATCGACGGCGAGCTTCTCGAACTCTTCGCCCGCCAGTACGGCGTGGTCGGCATCCACCAACTCGCAGCGCGCGGGATCTCTCGTTCCACCGTGCACCGCGCCCGGGGTCGCGGCGTCATCGACGACGTGCTGATGGGCGTCGTCCGAGTGAGATCGACGCCGCTGTCGTTGCGCGGGCGGGCGATGGCCGTGCAGTTGCGAGCCGGTCGCGATGGTCTGATCAGCGGATGGACCGCCGGGTACCTCGTCGGCCTCCGCAGCATGCCGACGGCATCTGTTCACGTCACCGTTCCCAGGTCCTTTCGTCGTTCGATGCCCGAGTGGGTCGCCGTCCACCGCAGCGACTGGTACGACGACGGCTCCTACGATCACCACGGATTCCGGCTGGCGTCACCGATGCGCATGCTGTTCGGCCTCGCCGCAGCGTTCAACCAACACCGCTTCGAGCGCGCCGCCGAGGACGTCTGGCACCTCGGACTGGTCACGCCTGACGACGCCGCCCACTATCTCGAACTGCACCGGTGCCGCGGCAAAGACGGCGTCGCTCGTATCGAAGGATGGCTCGAGCAGTCATGCGGCAGGGCCCGCCCGACGCAGAGCAACCTCGAACGGGTGCTTCTCGAAGCACTCGAGGAGACGGGTCTCCCTCTGCCGCAGCGCCAGCACCCCGTCATGCTCGCGACCGGCGAGACGGTCCACCTCGACATCGCCTGGCCCGACATCCGCTTGGCGGTCGAGCCCGGGTCGTCATGGTTCCACGGCGGCACGCTCGGCCAACGCAAGGACCAGGCCCGCGATCGCGCGTGCGGCGAGGTGGGATGGATGGTCGTCCGCTTCGACGACGACATGCGCAACGATCCCCAAGGAGCCGCTCGCCAAGTGGTCCGCATCCATGCCCGCCGAGCCACCGACGCCCGAAAAATGCCTGGTTTGTCGCGCTCGAGCGCGCAGATCCAGGCATTTTTCGGGCTGGATCGGGTTACTGGGTGCTGAAGGCGGCGTCGAAGGCGGCGGTCGGAGCGTCGAAGGCCATGCGGCGGACGAACTCGAGCGCTTCGGGGGCTCCGACGAGGCGATCCATGCCAGCGTCCTCCCACTCGACCGAGATCGGGCCGTCGTAGCCGATCGTGTTGAGCATCCGGAAGCACTGCTCCCACGGCACATCGCCGTGGCCGGTCGACACGAAGTCCCACCCACGCCGGGGATCGGCCCACGCCAGGTGCGAACTCAACCGGCCATTGCGACCGTTGCCCGTGAGGCGCTTCGCGTCCTTGCAGTCGACGTGGTAGATCAGGTCCTGGAAGTCCCACAGGAACCCGACCGGGTCGAGGTCCTGCCACACGAAGTGGCTCGGGTCCCAGTTGAGCCCGAACGCCGGACGATGATCGATCGCCTCCAGCGTGCGCACCGTGGTCCAGTAGTCGTATGCGATCTCGCTGGGGTGCACCTCATGGGCGAACTTGACTCCTTCGGCATCGAACACATCGAGGATCGGGTTCCAGCGGTCAGCGAAATCCTGATAGCCGACATCGACAAGTTCCTGGGAGGCCGGCGGGAACATCGCCAGGTACTTCCAGATCGATGAACCGGTGAACCCGATCACCACGTCCACACCCAACAGGCGGGCCGCTCGCGCGGTGTTCTTCATCTCCTCCGCAGCGCGTTGGCGAACCCCTTCGGCCTCGCCATCACCCCAGATGCGGTCCGGCAGGATGCCGCGGTGGCGCTCGTCGATCGGGTCGTCACAGACGGCTTGGCCCTTGAGATGGTTGCTGATCGCATACACGTCGAGGTCGTACTTCTTCAGCATCTCGAGCTTGGCGGGCACGTAGCCGCTGTCCTCGACGGCGGCCCACGGGTCGAAGTGGTCGCCCCAACAGGCGATCTCGAGGCCGTCGTAGCCCCAGCCGGAGGCCAGCTGGCAGACCTCCTCGAACGGCAGGTCGGCCCACTGGCCGGTGAAGAGGGTGATTGGTCGGGTCATCTCGATGCTCCCTTGTTCGTGACGGGTGTCGGTGAATGGTGTTGGATCCGTGTGCGATCCTCAGGTCGGGATCTGTTGCCAGCTGCGGGTGTCGGAACTCTTCTCGACCGCGGCGAGCACTCGTTGGATCTGCAGGCCGTCGCGGAACGACGGCGCCGGATCGACACCGTCATGGATGGCGTTGACGAGGTCGACGACCTGGTGTGTGAAGCCGTGCTCGTAGCCGATCAGGTGGCCGGGGGGCCACCACGCGCCCGCATACGGATGGGTGGATTCGGTGACGAGGATCCGTCGGAACCCGGCGACGCTCGGGTCGTCGGTCCCGTCGTAGAAGTGCAGCAGGTTCATGTCCTCGAAGTCGAACGCGACGCTGCCGAGCGATCCGTTGATCTCGATGCGAATGGCGTTCTTGCGACCGGTCGCGAACCGGCTGGCCTCGAACACACCGAGCGCGCCGCCTGCGAAGTTCGCGAGGAACACCGCCGCGTCGTCGACGGTGACAGGTCCACGCTCGCTCGACGCCGTGCCCGACAATCCCGAGTGTTCGGCGGGCAGCGGCCGCTCGTGGACGAACGTCTCGAGCCGGCCCGACACCTCGGCGATCCGGTCGCCGGTGATGTACTGCGTGAGGTCGATGATGTGGGCGCCGATGTCGCCCAACGCACCCGAGCCCGCCTTGGACTTGTCGAGCCGCCACGACAGCGGCGCCTCCGGGTCGACGATCCAGTCCTGCAGATATTGAGCGCGCACGTGGCGGATCGTGCCGATCCGGCCGTCGGCGACGAGTTGACGAGCGAACGCGATCGCCGGCACTCGCCGATAGGTGAAGCCGACCATCGAGCGAATGCCGTGGACGCCGGCAGCGTCGGCAGCGGCAACCATCGCTTCGGCCTCGGCGACCGAGTTGGCCAGCGGCTTCTCACACAGGACATGCTTGCCGGCCTGAAGCGCTCCGATGGCGATGTCGCAATGCGTGTCGCCGGGTGTGCAGATGTCGATCAGGTCGATGTCGTCACGTGCCACGAGGTCTTGCCAGGATGTCTCGGTGCTCGCCCAGCCGAGTTTGGCAGCGGCCGCGGCGACCCCGGCGGCATTGCGACCGGCGACGGCAGCCATGGACGGCTGCAGCGGAAGATCGAAGAAGTGCGGTGCGGTGCGCCACGCTTGGGAGTGGGCCGCTCCCATGAACGCGTAGCCGACCATCCCGACGTTGAGGGGGGTGAGATTCTCGGGCATTTCGGGCTCCTGAGTCGAACAGAGTTGGCGGTGGGACCCGAGGGCACGGGACCGGTCCACACGGTGGAACGTGGCCGGTCCCGCATCCTCGTTGGGGGGTCAGGATTCGAAGGCGTTGCCGATGAACTGGCTGACGTTGTCCTTGGTGACGACGGGGGCGTAGAGCTGCACGGTGCGAGGCACTTCGACCTCGACCAGGTCGCTCATGGCCTTGCCCTGCACCAGCAAGCGAGCCAGTGCAATGCCGTCGGCGCCCTGCGTCGACGGGTAGATGACCGTCGCCTTCAGCACGGTGTCGTCGGCCTCGATGGCCCGCATCGCGTTGGCCGAACCGGCGCCGCCGACCATGACGAACTCGTCACGGCCTGCGTTGTCGAACGCGGCCAACACGCCGACGCCCTGGTCGTCGTCGTGGTTCCACACGGCGTCGATCTGCGGGTGCGGCCTGCAGCAGGTTGGCAGCAGCTTCCTCGCCGCCTTGGACCGTGAAGTCCGCGGCGACCCGGTCGTCGACGTCCTGGCCACATTCGGCGAGCGCGTCGGCGAAGCCCTGGCTGCGGTCCTGGGTGAGGGGCAGCGAGTCGATGCCGGCGATTTCGGCGACGACGGCATCGGGATTGTCTCCGACGACACCACAGATGTACTCGCCGGCCGACACGCCCATGCCGTAGTTGTCACCGAGCACGGTGATGCGGGCGGCGTTCGGGTCGGCGAACTCGCGGTCGACGTTGATGACCGGAATACCGGCCTGCATCGCCTTGAGCGCCACCGGCGTCATCGCTGCACCATCGAACGGGAGCAACACGATCGCGTCGACGCCGTCGTTGATGAACGTCTCGACCTGGCTGATCTGGAGGTTCACGTCGTTGGTGCCCTCGGCGACCTTGAGGTCGATGTCGGAGTACTGGTCGGCGGTGGCCTTGGCCGAGTCGGTGATCGCCGCCATCCAGCCGTGGTCGGCGGCCGGGGCGGAGAAGCCGATCGTGACGGTTTCGCCCGGATCGGCGTTGCCGCCGCCTGCGGTCAACTCGACCGTGTCGGTCGTGGCCGCGTCGGTGCCGGTCGATGCGTCGTCACCGGAATCGTCGTCGTTGCTGGTACACGCCGACACGGCGACGAGCGCGACCGCCACCAGTGCAATCGCACTGCGACGACGCGTCACGCCGTGGGTTCTGATTCGCTTGGTCATTGGATTTCTCCTTGTTGGGATTGCTGGATTGAGACACTCGGCGGGGGCGGCCCGCTCGGCCTTCGCGCCGGATCGGTCGGCGAGGCGCTGCTGGAGGAGCACGGCGATCACGATGATCACGCCCTTCACCACCGACTGCGTCGAGAACGACTGGTTGTTGAGCGTGAAGACGTTCGTGAGCGTGCTGAAGATCAGCACGCCGAAGATGGTGCCGACGATGCTGCCGCGGCCACCCGACAGAAGCGTGCCGCCAATCACGACGGCCGCGATGGCATCGAGTTCGTAGAGGTTGCCGTGGGTCGAGGTGCCCGTGGTTGTGCGGGCGATCAGCATGATCGCCGCAAGGCCGCATGTGGCGCCGACGAGCACGTAGAGCATCACGGTGTGGCGGGCGACGTTGATGCCGGCCAGGCGGGCGGCTTCGGGGTTGCCGCCGACAGCGAGCGTGCGACGGCCGAACGTGGATCTGTTGAGCAGGATCCATCCGGCCAGCGAGACGAGGGCGAAGATCACCACCAGCACGGGGATTCCGAACCAGTCGGCTCCGAAGAAGTCGGCGAAGGCGTCGACGTTCACGATCTGGGTCTTGCGGTCGGAGATGATCTCTGCGAGACCGCGGGCACTGGCGAGCATCGCGAGGGTGGCGATGAACGGCACGATCTTGCCGTAGGCGATGAGGACACCGTTGACGACGCCGCAGCCGACACCGACGGCGATGGCCACGAAGGCGATCACGAGCCAGTGCGATGTCGGCGGCCATGTTCTGCGTGGCGACGCGTGGTGGCCCACACCGAGCTGAGCGCCAGGATCGCGCCCACGGACAGGTCGATGCCGCCACCGGTGATCACGAACGTCATACCGATCGACACCACGCCGATCGTCGACGCCAGGCGCAAGATGGTGAGCACGTTGTCGACGCTCGCGAAGCGGTCACCGGCGGTGATCACACCGACGAGACAGAGCAGGCCGAGCGCGACGACGAGGCCGAGGTTGCGTCCGGCGCCGCCGCGCCACAGCGATCGGCCTCTGGGTGGCGGTCGGCGACGTTCCCGCAGGAGCCTCGAGGGCCTCCGCCTGATCGGCACGGATGTCGGTCATGTCTTGCTTCCTTCCATCACGAGATCGAGCACCGTGGTTTCGTCGATGTCTTCGGCGCGGCCTTCGTGCACGACGGTGCCGTCACGGATGACGAGCACGCGGTCGGCAAGGCCGAGCACCTCTTCCACTTCGCTCGACACGACGACGACGGCGACACCTGAGTCGGCGAGATCACGCACGACGGCGTAGATCTCGCTGCGCGGCACCGACGTCGACACCGCGGGTCGGTTCGTCGAGTAGCAGCACCCGGCAGTCGCGCAGCAGCCACCGGGCCAGCACCACCTTCTGCTGGTTACCACCCGACAAGGTGTTGACGAGCCGTTCGACACCGGCCGGACGCACGTCGAGCGACTCGGTGACCCTCGTCGACTCGTCGAGTTCGGCGCGGCGGCGAAGGAAGCTGAAGCGCGAGAACCGGCTCAGCGTGGACAAGGTGATGTTGCGGTAGACCGCCTGATCGAGCAGCAGGCCCTGTGCCTTTCGCTCTTCCGGGCACAGGCCCATTCCCGCTCGCACCGCTGCCGGCGTCGAGTGTGACCGGATACGCCGACCATCGACGGTCACCGAACCTCGTATCGCGCGGCGCGCTCCGAAGACGGTCTCGAGGATCTCGGAACGGCCGGCCCCGACGAGGCCGGCGAGGCCGAGGATCTCCCCCGCCCGCACGCTGAAGCTGACGTCCTGGAACACGGCGCCCGTGAGGTGAGCGACGTCGAGCACCACGTCGGACTCGAGGGTGTCGCCGGAGCCGACCGGGTCGACGGCGCGCTCGGGAAACACGTACTTGATGTCGCGGCCCGTCATCAGCTTGATGAGCGTGGGTGTCGGTGTGTCGGCGACCGGCAACCCGACACCGACGGTCTGGCCGTCCTTGAGCACGGTGACGCGGTCGCCGATCTCGCGGATCTCGTCGAGCCGGTGCGAGATGTAGACGATCGCAACGCCCTGCGCCGCGAGGTCGCGGATCACGCGGAAGAGATTTTCGACTTCGCCGGGTCGAGCACCGCTGAGGGTTCGTCGAGGATCAACAGCCGGGTGTCGTGTGAGAGTGCGCGCGCCATGCTCACGACCTGCTGCGCCGCCGGCGCCAGCGAACTCACGAGCGTGTTGGGGGAGA
Source organism: Ilumatobacteraceae bacterium (assembly GCA_963774765.1). Taxonomy (GTDB): domain Bacteria; phylum Actinomycetota; class Acidimicrobiia; order Acidimicrobiales; family Ilumatobacteraceae; genus Sva-07. Next base: position 262,100 of record CAVZGP010000011.1, on the reverse strand, counting down.
TCTCGGAATGGCCGAGCCGTGCGAGGAGTTCCGCGCTGGTGTCGATCGTGGCGCTGCGGCGGGTGAATCCGAATCGCGCGAGTTCGTGGCCGAGGAAGATGTTCTCGGCAACGGTGAGGTAGTCGACGAGGTCGAGTTCCTGGTAGATCGTCGAGATCCCGAGGTCCATGGCGTCGTCGGGCGTGGCCAGCACGACCCGATCACCGTCCCAGGCGATGGCGCCACCGTCGGGTTGGTACGAGCCCGACAGCACCTTGATCAGCGTTGACTTGCCGGCTCCGTTCTGGCCGACGAGGCAGTGGATCTCACCGGCGCGCACGTCGAGGTCGACGCCGCCGAGCGCCACGACACCCGGGAATCGCTTGACGATGCCTCGCATCGCCAACAGGCTGCGCTCCGTGCCCGAGCCGAGATGATCCGGAACAACCGTCGCTCCCGTGCTGCCATCTCGGGGTGTCGTCTTCCCCATGACGATCACGATGACACGACTTTGATCGCCTGTCAAGCAGAAGTGGCCTTTGGTCCCTACGGAAGTTTGTTTCTTTCGATTTCTTCCATCAGGACTTGCGCATCATTGACAGAACAAGTTGCCGGTGTTTCACTGGATGACGTGCAGTCCGGCAACGACAGCCCAATCCTCGCGAATGGGAGTGCCGGCACGATCCTGCACCTCGTTCGCACGGGTCGTGCCTCGACCCGGGGCGAGTTCGCCGCGCTGACCGGCCTCGCCAGGTCGACCATCGCCCAACGTGTCGACGCGCTGCTCGAGGGCGGGCTGCTCGTGCTCGGCGACGACAGCGCCTCCACGGGAGGTCGCCCACCCAGCACCCTGGTGTTCAACCGCCGCGGCGGCGTCATCCTGTCGGGTGACCTCGGCGCCACGCATTCGCGAGTCGCGGTCACCGACCTCGGCGGTGAGGCGCTCGCCCAACGCGCCGACGACATCGCCATCAGCGACGGGCCCGAGGTGGTGCTGGGTTGGCTCGAGCGTACGTTCGACGAGCTCCTGGACTCGGCGGGGTCGAGCCCTGCTGAGGTCCGCGGGGTCGGTGTCGGACTGCCGGGTCCGGTCGAACACGAGACGGGTCGAGCCGTGAGCCCGCCGATCATGCCCGGCTGGAATCTGTATCCCGTCGGCGAACGCCTCTCACAACGATTCGGCGTTCCGACACTCGTCGACAACGACGTCAACATCATGGCCCTCGGCGAACAATGGACCACGTGGCCCGACGAGGACGTCGTGCTGTACGTGAAGGTCGGCACGGGGATCGGATCGGGCATCGTCACCGGTGGCCGGGTGCATCGTGGCGCCGATGGCGCCGCCGGCGACATCGGCCACATCCACGTTCCGGGCAACGACGAGACGCCGTGCCGATGCGGCAACGTCGGATGTCTCGAAGCGATCGCCGGTGGCGGTGCGCTCGCCGGGCGCCTGAGAGAACTCGGTATCGACGCCGAGACGAGCCGCGATGTCGTGGCCCACGTGTTGAATGGCCAACCCGACGCCATCCGGCTCGTCCGTCAGGCCGGGCACGCGATCGGTGGCGTCCTGGCCACCTGCGTCAACATGCTCAACCCGGGCGTCATCGTCATCGGCGGCGACATCGCCCAGGCCGGCGAACCTCTGATGGCAGGCATCCGCGAAGTGGTCTACAAGCGGTCGCTGCCGCTGGCGACGGCACGTCTGCGCATGACCACGAGTCTGCTCGGCGACGAGGCCGGCATCACCGGTGCGGCGGTGATGGTGCTCGAGCAAGTGCTCTCCCCCATCGCCGTCGACGAACTCCTCGCCGCGCACCCCCACCCCGCCGCCTGACGCACAGCCATCCCCTCGCCACTCCCAGCCAGCCCGAAAAATGCCTGGATCTGCGCGCTGAGCGCGACAAACCAGGCACATTTCGGACCTGTCGGTTGTCGCGAGGGGATGGCTGGCGCGACCGATAGCTTGGGAGCCTGCTGTAACGACCTGGCGCCCATGTGCGGGCGTCGTCACGAGATTCGATGGAAGCCGATCACCATGTCTGAGACCGTTCTCCAAGCCGAAGTTGGCCGCCGCGCCGGAAGCTCCGATGCCCGTCGCCTGCGCGCCGAGGGCAAGATCCCCGCCGTCGTCTACGGCCACGGGATGGAGCCGCTCAGCGTGTCGGTCGATCGCCGCGAGCTCCGCCAGGCGCTGTCGGGCGCATCGGGCATGAACACGATCCTCGACCTCACCGTCGACGGCGCTGTGTATCCGTCGCTGATCAAGGACATCCAGCGCCATCCGGTCAAGCGGAACGTGCAGCACATCGACTTCATCCAGGTCAACCTCAACGAGGAGATCGTGGTCTCGATCCCGATCCACCTCGAAGGCGAAGCGAAGGACGTCTCGGCAAACGGGGGCCTCGTCGATCTCACGATGCAGGAACTGCAGGTCCGCACCACGCCGCGCAACATCCCCGACGGCGTCACGATCGACGTCTCGGAAATGACGATGGACACCGTGATCCGCGTTGAGGACATCCCCCTGCCGTCCGGCGTCACCGCCGAGGCCGACCCGGAGGCCCCGGTCGTCACCGTGCTCACCATGCGCACCCCGGTTCTCGACGAGGAAGAGGCGGCCATCGAGGCTGCCGCCGCCGAGGCCGCCGAAGGTGCTGAGGGCGACGCCGGCGACAGTGCCGACGAAGCCGCCGACTCCGACAGCGAGTGATCCTCCGAAAAATGCCCGGTTTGTCGCGCTGAGCGCGCAGATTCAGGCATTTTTCGGCTGAGCGGGGTACGTGATGGGGCTGTTCGGACGCATCGGGAAGGGTGAGCCGTACGACTGGTTGGTCGTCGGTCTCGGCAATCCAGGTGAGAAGTACGCCCGCACACGCCACAATGTCGGCGAGGAAGCGGTCCGGAGGCTGGCCGATCGACGCGGTGTCACGCTGAAGGGCGGGCGCGACAACGCGCTCGTCGCAGAGACCCGGCTTCCGGGGCCGGATGGCGACGAACGGGTCGTGCTCGCGTTCCCGATCACGTTCATGAACGAGTCGGGCCAGGCGGTCAGCGCACTCGTGCGGCGCTACCGAATCGAGTCACCCGAGCAGATCATCGTCGTCCAGGACGAACTCGACCTGTCACCCGGCGAACTCAAGATCAAGGCCGGCGGTGGGCTCGCCGGCCACAACGGACTGCGCTCGATCACCCAGCACCTCAAGACCCAGGACTACCTTCGGGTGCGCATCGGCGTCGGTAAGCCGGATCACAAGGACGTCGGCAAGGGCCACGTGCTGTCGAAGGTGCCCAAGCGCGAGCGTGAACTCCTCGACATCGAGATCGCCAATGCGGCCGATGCCGTCGAGTTGATCGTTGCCCGAGGTGTCGACGCCGCGATGCAGCGATACAACGGCAAACAATGACACCGACCAGCTCCTCACGCCCGAAAAATGCCTGGTTCGTCGCGCTCGAGCGCGCAGATCCAGGCATTTTTCGGGCTGGATGGGGGCGGGGTGGGCCGGGTGGTGTCGCGATGACTGCAACGACGGGTCCGCTGGGGGCGTTGCCGGCGCTGTTGCGTGACGAGCCGGGGCTGACGCGGGCGCTCGGCGAACCCGACGCGCGACTCGCCGTGGTGGAAGTGGCGCGGCCGATCTCGATCGCCGCGCTCGCCACGCTGTCGTCGCGGCGACCGCTCGTGGTCAGCTGCCCGACCGGCACGATGGCGGGCCAGCTCGCCGACGACCTCACCCAGTTCCTGCCGCCCGGCGAGGTCGTGCACTTCCCCGGCTGGGAGACGCTGCCGTTCGAGCGGGTCAGTCCAAGCGTCGAGACGATGGGCCAGCGGCTCGACATCCTGTGGCGCCTGCGCGACCCGGAACGCTGCCCGACGGTGATCGTGGCCGGCGTGCGGGCGCTGCTGCAGAAGCTCGGCCCCGGCGCCACGACCATCGAGCCGATCATCGTCCGGCCAGGCATCGAGATCGACCCCGACGCCCTCGGGCGCCAGCTCGTCGAGTTCGGCTACCGGCGCGAGGAACTCGTCGAGCACCGCGGCGAGTTCGCCCGTCGGGGCGCGATCGTCGACGTGTTCCCGTCGACCGCCGACGCGCCGATCCGCATCGACCTGTGGGGTGACGAGGTCGACCGGCTGACCCGCTTCGGCGTCAACGACCAGCGCTCGACAGACGACCTCGACGAAGTCATCATCTTTCCCGCCCGCGAGCTGATGCCAACCGACGACGTACGCGCACGTGCCGGTCGCCTCGTCGCGACCGAGCCGTGGGGACGCGAGCAGTGGGAACGCCTCGCCGAGGGCGTGCACTTCGACGGCATGGAGAGCTGGCTGCCGTGGCTCGTCGACGACGACCGGCTGCTGACCGACGTCCTCGCCGAAGCGGCCAAGGTCGTCCTCGTCGAGCCGCGCCGGATGCGCGACCGTGCGCTCGACCTGATCGCCGAGGAGGACGACCTCGCCCGCACGCTCGCTTCCACCTGGGCACGCGATCCCGACAAGTCGTTCCCCCGCCTCCACGCCGATCCCGACACGCTGCTCGACGCGGCTGGTTCGTTCTGGTCGATCGACTCGACCCCGGAGTCGCCCGACACGCCACTCGTGGAGGCCTCGGGTTGGGGCCCGGTCGCCGGCGACGGCTCCGGCCTGACCGAACGGCTCGTCGACCTGATCGGCAAGGGCTATCGAGTGGTCGTCGCCGCCGACGGCACCGGCTCGGCGCAGCGCCTCCACGACCTCCTGCTCAACAGCGGCCTCGACTTTCCCGTGATCGCGCCGGGCGCCGAGCTGAAGGCCGGCGGCAGCGTCACCGTCGCTCCGCTGCACCGCGGCTGCACCCTCCCGAACGCCAAGGTGGCGATCGTCGCCGAGAGCGACCTCACCGGCCGCCGGCGCGCCCACCGCACCGTCCGTAAACAGAAGCGCGAGTCGGCGTCGACGTTCGAGGACCTCAAGGCCGGCAACTACGTCGTGCACCACCAGCACGGCGTCGGCCAGTACGAGGGCATGGTCAAGCGGGCAATCGGCGGCGTCGAGCGCGACTACCTGCTGATCTCGTACAAGGGCGGCGACAAGCTCTACGTGCCGTCCGACCAGATCGACACGCTGCGCCAGTACGTCGGCGGCGAGGCACCGAAGCTCCACCGCCTCGGAGGCTCCGACTTCGCGAAGACCAAGAGCAAGGTCCGCTCGGCGGTCCGCGAGATCGCCCAGGAACTCGTGGTGCTCTACCAGAAACGCGTCAACGCCGAAGGCCACGCGTTCGCCCAGGACACGCCCTGGCAGCACGAGATGGAAGAGGCGTTTCCGTACGTCGAGACGCCCGACCAGCGCACGGCGATCGAGGCGATCAAGGGCGACATGGAGCTCGCCCACCCGATGGACCGACTGCTGTGCGGCGACGTCGGCTTCGGCAAGACGGAGGTCGCCATCCGGGCAGCGTTCAAGGCGATCCAGGACGGCAAGCAGGTCGCCGTGCTCGCTCCGACCACCTTGTTGGCAACTCAACATGGCAACACGTTCGCCGACCGATTCGCCGGGTTCCCGATTCGCGTCGAGACGCTGTCGCGCTTCCTCACCGCGGGCCAGGCGAAGAAGGTGATCGAGGGCGTCAAGACCGGCGAGGTCGACTGCATCATCGGCACGCATCGCCTGCTCGCGAACGACGTGAAGTTCAAGGATCTCGGGTTGCTGGTCGTCGACGAGGAGCAGCGTTTCGGCGTGCAGCACAAGGAAACGATGAAGAAGATGAAGACGAACGTCGACGTCCTCACGCTCTCCGCCACACCGATCCCGCGGACGTTGGAGATGTCGCTCGTCGGCATCCGCGACCTGTCGTTGCTGCAGACCCCGCCGGCCGACCGCATGCCGATCCTCACGTACGTCGGCGAGTACGACGAGCGCGTCGCGATCGAGTCGATCCGCCGCGAGCTGCTGCGAGAGGGCCAGGTGTTCTGGGTGCACAACCGGGTGCAGTCGATCGAGACCGCCGCCTCCCGCCTGCGCCAGCTCGTCCCCGAGGCGCGCATCGCCATCGCGCACGGCCAGATGGACGAGGCCCGGCTCGAAACGGTCGTGCAGGACTTCTGGGACGGCCAGTACGACGTGCTGGTCTGCACCACGATCATCGAGTCGGGCATCGACATGCCGACGGTGAACACGCTCGTCGTCGAACGCTCCGATCTGCTCGGACTCGGCCAGATGCACCAGCTGCGCGGACGCGTCGGGCGGTCGGGATCGAGGGCGTACGCCTACCTCTTCTACCCGCGCGACAAGGTGCTGACGGAAGAAGCGTACGAGCGGCTGCGCACGATCGGTGAGTCGACCGATCTCGGCTCGGGCTTCAAGATCGCGATGCGCGACCTCGAGATCCGCGGCGCCGGCAACCTGCTCGGCGAGTCGCAGTCCGGCCACATCGCGGCGGTCGGCTACGACCTGTACTGCCAGATGGTGACCGAGGCGGTCAGCGAAATGAAGGGCGAGCCGCAACCCGAGGCCGCCGCCGAGATCAAGCTCGACGTGCCGACCGACTCGTTCCTGCCGACCGACTACGTCGCCAAGGAAGAGCTGCGGCTGGAGGCCTACCGCCGCCTCGCCGGGGTGACCACGCAGGCCGAGGTCGACGACATCCGCACCGAGTGGGAGGACCGCTACGGTCCGCTCCCCGCTCCCGCCGAATCACTCCTGCACGTCGGCTACCTGCGCGCCGAATGCCATCGCCTCGCGATCAACGACATCCAGATCTCGGGTTCGGCGTCGAGCGGCGGCACGGCGAAGCTGGGTCCGCTCGAGCTGAAGCTGTCCGAGACGATGCGGCTGCGCCGGATCTCCAAGGGCGCCAAATACAAAGAGGACCTCGGCCAGCTCGTGGTCCCCCTCCCCCGCGGCGCCGACCCGAGCACGTTCTTGTCCGGCTTCCTCCGCGACCTCGTCCCCGCCGACACCTGACGGTCCTCCCTGGCCCCGTCCCCGCCCGGACCCTGGGTCCTCCCGGCCCCGTCCCCGGAGGACCGATGCACCGACCTGGGAGCGACCGGGTGGGAGCGGTAGCGTGCGGCGGGTGAATCGACGTTTCCCGCTCGTGTTGTCCGTCGCCGCGGTTGCTGCGCTCACCGGGGGGTGCGCCACGTTCTCCGACAGCAACAACGTCGCCCGCGTCGGAGATGCGACACTCACCGACGACGCCTTCCAGGCCAAGCTCACCGAACTCGGCGCGCCGAGCGACCAGCTCCTGCCCGCCGAAGCCGTCCGGGCCCAGATCACCACATGGATTCAGGAACAGATCGCCACCGATGACACCGGCAGCGTCGACGAGGACCAGGCCGCTGCGCTCTACGACGCCGGGCTCCCATCGAGCGGCACCATGTGCCTGAACGGCATCGTCGTCGAGGCCGAGGACACCGCCACACGCGTGGCCGACGAGCTGGCAGGCGGCACCGACTTCGAGGAACTTCTCGCCGCTGAGAACCTCGACCCGAGCCTCGGCGATGCCGGTGGCGACATCGGCTGCATCACGAGCGACCAGATCGCCGAGTCGGGTGAGGTCGAGTTCGTCCAGGTGGCCGCCGGCCTCACCGCCGACGACCCCATCGCGACGGCACCGCTGTTCGACACCGAGGGCAATGAGTTCGCGTGGGTCGTGTTGTCGTTCCGACCGTTCGACACACTGAGTGACACCGACGCCGCAACCGTCACCGGCACGATCGACCACGCCAACCGGCTCTCCGCCGCCGACGTCTTCGTCGACCCCCGCTACGGCACGTTCGACGCCACGACCGGCCAAGTCGTCGCCCTGGGCTGACGACATGAATCCGGGCGAACGACCACGCATCGTCGTCGTCGGCCTCGGACCCGGCGGTCACGACCACGTGACCGTCGAAACGAACGAAGAGATCGCACGAGCCACTCACCGCTACCTGCGCACGTCGATTCATCCGTCGGCCGACCTCGTGCCCGATGCGACGACCTTCGACCATCTCTACGACGCCGCCGACACCTTCGACGACGTCTACATCGAGATCGCCAACACGCTCGTCGCTGCGGCCGGCGAGCACGGCGAGATCCTCTACGCGGTGCCGGGCTCACCGCTGGTGCTCGAACGCACGGTGCGGTACCTGCTCGACAACGACGACGTCGAGTGCGACCTACGCCCGGCGATGTCGTTCCTCGACGTCGCGTGGGCTCGGCTCGGCATCGACCCGGTCGAGACAGGAGTCCGCCTCGTCGACGGCCACGAGTTCGCGACGGCCGCCGCCGGCGAGCGCGGCCCGTTGCTCGTCGCCCACACCCATGCCAACTGGGTGCTGTCGGACATCAAGCTGGCCGTCGAGGAGGCGCACGGCGACGAGCCGGTGACGATCTTGTATGCGCTCGGAACCGACGACGAACGCATCGTCGAGACCACGTGGGATGAACTCGACCGCACGATCGACGCCGACCATCTCACGTCGCTGTGGATCCCTCATCTCGCGGCACCCGTCGGCGCCGCCTACGTCCGCTTCCACGAACTCACCCGCACGTTGCGAGAACAGTGCCCGTGGGACATCGAACAGACCCACGACTCGCTGATCCCCCACCTGTTGGAGGAGACCTATGAGGTCGTCGACGCCATCCATGGGCTCGACGACGGCGTGGTGGCGGACGATGTCGATCCCGATGCCGATCTGATCGAGGAACTCGGCGACCTGCTGTACCAGATCGAGTTCCACGCCACGATCGCCGAGCAGGAGGGTCGGTTCACGATTGCCGACGTCGCCAACGGCATCCACGACAAGCTGGTGCGCCGCCATCCGCACGTCTTCGGCGATCTCGTCGGCACCGACCTCGACACGACCGAGGTATTGACGAACTGGGACGACATCAAGCGCCACGAGAAGTCGCGAACCTCGGCGTTCGACGGCATCCCACGCTCGATGCCGGCGTTGGCCTACGCCGCGAAGGTCGGCTCGAAGGCATCGAAGGTGGGCTTCGACTGGCCCGACGTCGCCGGCGCGTTCGCCAAGATCGCCGAGGAGACGGGCGAACTCCACACTGCCATGAACGAGGCGACGGCCGATTCCGCCAGCGTCGACGCCGCCACCACCGACGAACTCGGCGACCTGTTGTTCGCCGTCGTGAACGTCGCTCGCCACCTGCACATCGATCCAGAACTGGCGCTGCGTGCAGCGACCGACAAGTTCCGTGCCCGATTCGAGGGTGTCGAACGACTCGCGCTCGAGCGTGGGATCGACCTGCGCGGCGCCGAGCTGTCGACGCTCGACGGTCTCTGGGACGAGGTCAAGTCACGGTCGTGATCGGACCCGTCCCGATCACGACCGGCGATGGTCGATCGCCGGTGACGCTTCGGGCCCGGGGGTCGGCTGCGCGGCGAAGGCCACGAGCGTCTGCTCCCACTCGTTGCGCCAGCGCATCCAACGCAGTTCGATGACCTCGTCGAACACGGTGGTCGCACGCCACGTGGTCATGGCAAACATCAGCGCGGGCACCCCGTAGAGCACGGCCACCTGCACAGTCCGTTCGAGGTCGGTGAAGCCGTTTTCGGCGAGCAGGTCGTGCAGCCCGAGTGCCATGGCGATGAACACGCCGACCGCAGCGAGCAGCGGCAGCCAGAACCACGCCGCCACGACCCTGACCGGCGCGCCGATTCGGTGGGCCTGACGGATGTGGTAGCGAAATGGCAACCAGACGAGCACGAAGCACGCGAGGAGCGCACCGATACCGATGGCGATCGGCAGCAGATCGTCGGTGCTCTCCGCGAAGCGTTCCTGGAGGCGGTCGATGACGACGAGCGCGCCGACCGGAGCCGCGAACGCGCCGAGCCACAGCACGATTGCAACCCACGCGCGCGACGGCTGCTGGTAGCGCGTCGCGGGGACGAGGCGGGCGGCGTCGAGCATGGCAAGCGCGCTCCATCCGACGAGCATGACGGCGACCATGACGTGTGGGACAACGACGAACGGCGCGTCCATCGCACCGGGCACGGCGAATTCACGCATCAGCACCACGCAGATCGCCACGAGCTGAGAGAGCGCGAGCAGGTATCGGAGCCACCACGTGGCGAACAGTCGAGGGGGAGGCTCGGAGCGCAACGGGGTGAATGCGTGAGAACCGAACGCACCGATGCTCGGCTCGGAGGGCTCGGGGGCGGGCGGCTGCGACATCGCCATCTGGGTGACGGGTGCCAGCGTGTCGGGTGTTTGTGGGATGGTGGCACCCGGCGCCCCCTCGACGGCCGGTGGTGGGAGCGGAGGTGGCGGTGGCGACACTGCCGACGGCGGCACGGGGGACGGTGGGACCGCGGCGGGGAGAGCCGGCACGCCGAGCGGCTCGCTGGCGGACGTCACGGCGACGACACCGTCCTGGCAGGAGGAGTCGCGCGATCACGAGCACCAGATCGAGCGTCGATGAGCATGTTGTGATGATCGGCCTCATGTCGGCACGAACGCGACAGCGCGCTGCACGCATCGGTCACTGCGAGAGTCGAACACAGCTGGATGAGCGCGCCGATCGCCAGGTAGCCCGACAGACGGCCGATGTCGGTCGTGGTTGCCGAGTCGGGCAGACGCAGCAACCCACCCAGCCCCTGCACGTGGACCAAGAGCACCACGGCGAGCACGAACACGATACGCAGCGGTGTCCGCCGTGCACCGACGGCATCGGCGCTGCGCTCGAGTACGAGGAACGGCACGGCGAGCACGGCCGCCTGCGCGGCGAACCCGAGCACCACGCCACCGACGGAGGCGTCGACAATCATCCGGTCGGCGATCCACCAGACGGCTGCGGCCGACGCCGGCCAGCACAACGCGGCGAAGAGCGGGTTGAAGCGCCGACCGGAGGTCCGGCGCGCGTTGATCACGGTCACGACGGTCCAGGCGAAGACGGCAACGAGCAACGCCGCAATGACGCCAGCCGACGCAGCGCGGAGCGCGTCGAGCGCATCCCACGCTCGCAGGCGCTCAGCCGGGAGCACGCCGGTGTCACGCGAATCGAGCCACAGCATCCCCGTGACGATCGCGCCGACGAGGCTCAACAGCGCTTGCCCGGCCATCAGCGTCACCATGATGAGCCGCAGCAGTTCGGCACCCGGCAACAGCTCGATCCGCTCGGTCATGGAGATGCGGCGGTCAGCGGGGGACGCCGGTCGACGGCGGGTACGTGGCGCCGTCGGCGGCGTGGTCGGCGCGCCGAGGCGACGACGAGCGGCCGCGACGGTGATCGCGTCCTCGACCGACGAGGCCGCTCGCCAGGCGAGCAGCACCGTGATGACACAGGGAGCGATCGCCACTACGGCGATCACCCACAGCGGTACCCATTCGTCGGTGGCCGTTGCCGACGTTGGCGTGTCGTAGACGCCGGCGTAGCGCAGCGCGATGATCGAGGCGACGCCGACCAACGCCATCACCACCGGTACCCACATCCACTGGGCGACTCGAACGGTGTACCCACCGACCTGGCGCACCGCGTTGGCGAGGTGATGCATGGGTCGATAGGTCATCGGAATCGCCAGCAGCAGCGCGACGACGGCAACGGCGAGCGGCACCGCCGAAACCGTGTCGTCGGGAGTCGTTTCCGACCGTTCGCCCAGGATCACGACCAGTGCGACGGCCACACCGACGAAGACGAACGGCACGATCCAAGTGCGCACCGCCGCACCGGGGTTCGGCACGTTCGCGCGGTTCGCCGGCTCGACCAGCCGACGTGCGTTGGAGATGGTGACCCACGTCCATCCCAGCACACAGGCAGCCGCCACGACTCCGGCGATCACCGACATCCACATCACCGAGTTCGACCACGGCTGGCCGTCGATCAATCGCTGCACCTGCCAGCCCATCAGTGCGAACGTGGTCGCCAACGCGATGGCTCCGGCGATTCGCCACGGCGCCATCGCGCTGAGAGCGACACCTGGCGACACTCGCGAGTGCGCCGCGCCGACGTGTGTCGACGGCGCGGGAGCCCGGTTCGTCCACGCCGACGACTGTGGTTCATTCGAGCGCAGTGACGCTCGCGACGACGACAGCGACGATGGCGCAGGTGGTGGTGGTGGTGGTGGAGGAGGTGGTGGAGGAGGAGTGACGGCGAGCCTCGTGGTGATCGGTGCCGCTGGCACGATCGGACCCACCGGCGGGGGCATCGTCGCGCCGCGCAGTCGAGGATCCAGCGGTTCCATGTCGTCGTCATCGGCCCCGGTGGTGAGTACCTTGAGAGAAAACCTGCCCGCACCAGCGGGTTCTCCCTCGCCCAGATCGGGCCCGCCGACACTCGGAGGGTGACCGCCCGCTCCGATACGTTGGAACCATGAGCGAGATCCTCAGCATCACCGGACGCGAGATTCTGGATTCCCGTGGGAATCCCACCGTCGAGGTCGAGGTGCTCCTCGATTCCGGAGCATTGGGTAGGGCTGCGGTGCCGTCGGGAGCCTCCACCGGCGAGCACGAGGCGGTCGAGTTGCGCGATGGAGGCGATCGTTACGGCGGCAAGGGCGTGCTGAACGCCGTCGGGTTCGTGAACGACGAGATCGCCGAAGCGCTCGAGGGCTTCGACGGGACCGATCAACGATTCCTCGACCGGGTGATGCTCGACCTCGACGGCACCGACAACAAGTCACGGCTCGGCGCCAACGCCATCTTGGGGACCAGCCTGGCGATCGCGAAGGCGGCGGCGATCGAGCTCGACCTGCCGCTCTACACGTACCTCGGTGGGCCGAACGCCCATGTGCTGCCGGTGCCGATGATGAACGTGATCAACGGCGGCGTGCACGCCGACAACTCGATCGACCTCCAGGAGTTCATGGTGATGCCGGTCGGTGCGCCGAGCTTTTCCGAAGCGCTGCGGTGGGGAACCGAGACGTACCACGTGCTCAAAGGTGTCATCCACGACCGTGGACTGTCGACGGCGGTCGGCGACGAGGGTGGGTTCGCGCCGAACCTCGACTCGAACGAAGAGGCCATCCGGGTGCTCGTCGAAGCGATCACCAAGGCCGGGTTCACCCCGGGCGACGACATCGCCATCGCCCTCGACCCGGCCACCAGCGAGATCTTTCGCGACGGCGCCTACCACCTCACCGGCGAGGGCAAGGTGTTGTCGCCGACGGAGATGACCGACTACTGGAAGCGTCTCGTCGACACCTACCCAATCGTGTCGATCGAAGACGCGATGGACGAGAACGACTGGGAGGGCTGGGCCACGCTCACCGCAGCGATCGGCGACAAGGTGCAGCTCGTCGGTGACGACCTGTTCGTCACGAACTCGACCCGGCTGCAGATGGGCATCGAGCAGAACGTGGCCAACTCGATCCTGATCAAGGTCAACCAGATCGGCTCGCTCTCCGAGACTCTCGACACGGTGCAGCTGGCCACCCGCCACGGCTACACCTCGGTCATGAGCCACCGCTCCGGCGAGACCGAGGACTCCACCATCGCCGACCTCGCCGTCGCCACCAACTGCGGCCAGATCAAGACCGGAGCCCCGAGCGCGCAGCGATCGTGTCGCCAAGTACAACCAGCTGCTGCGCATCGAAGCCCAACTCGGCGACACCGCCGAGTACCGCGGCCGCGCCGCGCTGGCGCCGTTGTCATAGCTCAGCCTCAGGCCGACCCCACCGATGAGCGAAACGACCGGATACGGCGGTTTCGCTCATCGCAACCGGCTTGCGTGCCCCACCGATGAGCGAAACGACCGGATACGGCGGTTTCGCTCATCGCAACCGACTGCCTGTTGGTGAACGTGCCACGGAATCGGGGGCGAGGGCTGCGACAATGGCGGCGTGAGTCGGTCGAAGACCACCTCGATCCCGAGGCCGAAGGAACCCGCGAAGGCGTCTGACGAGGGACGTTCGCGCCTCGGCGACTTCACGCGTCCCATCCCGGTCGAGAAACGGATCTTCCGGCGACCCAAGCTGGCGCTGTTCAGCGGCGCCTTCGTGTTGCTGGTGATCGGCACCATCGCTGCAGCGGTGTTCATCCTTCCGATCGGAACCTGGTTCGACCAGGGCGACCAACTCGTCCAGCGGCAGGCCGAACTCGACGAACTACAGCGCGTCAACGGCCAGCTCTCCGGCGAGGTCGAGCGTCTGCGCACCGACGACGGTGTCCGCGAGGCCGCGCGCGAGGAGATCGGCTTCGTCGAGGAGGGCGACCAGCGATCGACGATCCTTCCACTGCCGCCCGTGCCGGGTGTCCTCCCGGACGGCTGGCCGTACAACGTCGTCACGCAGATCTTCGCCGCCCGCACGGCTGGCACCGCGCCTGCCGTCGCCGACTAGGTTGCTCACGTCAACCCGACGATCGATCACACCAAGTCACAACAGTTCACACGAAGGGGCATACGTGGCCGGAAGCATCCTGGGAACCCGCGTCCAGCGAAAAGAGGACCCGAAGTTCCTCACGACGGGGGGCATCTACGTCGACGACCTGCAGGAGGAACTGCTGGCCGGCGCACTCCACGTGGTCTACGCCCGCTCGGCCGCCGCGCACGGCACGATCCTGTCGATCGACATCGACGGGGCGAAGGACATGCCCGGCGTCGTCGGCGTGTTCACCGCCGAATCGATGGGGCTCGAGCCGGTGCCATCGACCTTCAATCCGATGGTGGCACGCACGATGCTGGCGAGCGACAAGGTCCGCTTCGTCGGCGAGCCGGTCGCGGCGATCGTCGCGGAAACGCTCGCCCAAGCCGTCGATGCCGCCGAGATGGTGTTCGTCGACGTCGACTTCCTGCCTGCTCTCATCGACATCGAGGTATCGATGGCGTCCGAGCACCTCATCTACGAGGCGGCCGGCTCGAACGCCGTGTTCGACACCACAGCGCTCGGCATGCCCGAGAACACCGCCACCGATGACTTCTTCGCCGATTGCGAAGTCGTCGTCACGGGCCGGTTCATGAATCAGCGTGTCGCACCCTGTCCCCTGGAGGTCCGCGGCTCCGCGGCCACCTGGGTTGACGGACGCCTCCACCAGTGGCTGTCCACGCAGCACGCGCAAGGCGTCAAGGTTCCGATCGCCGCGGCCAACGGCATCGAGGCCGACCAGGTGCGCGTCATCACGCCCGACGTCGGCGGTGCCTTCGGCGCCAAGATCGGCACCTACGCCGAAGAGATGCTGCTCGGACCGATCTCCAAGGCGGTCGGACGACCCGTCCGCTGGCGTGAGACCCGCAGCGAGTCGATGATGAACTTGGGTCACGGCCGCGCCCAACTGCAACACGCCACCATCGGCGGCACCCGTGATGGCAAGGTCACCCATTACCAGCTCCACCTGTTCCAGGACGCCGGAGGGTTCATGGACGTCGGCGGGGTGCTCGGCTTCGCGATGACGCGTCCGATGGCCTCGGCGGTGTACGACATCGCCAACATCGAGGTCCGCGCCACGACCGTGCTCACGAACACCACGCCGACAGTGCCCTACCGAGGCGCGGGGCGACCCGAAGCGACAGCCGCCGCCGAGCGTGCGATGGACCTGTTCGCCGCCGAGATCGGCAAGGACGCCGCCGAGGTGCGGCGCATCAACCTGATCCCGAAGTTCCTCGAACCGCACACCACGGCGATCGGGCAGACCTACGACGTCGGCGACTTCGAAGGCGCCCTCGACAAGGTGCTCGATGCCGCCGGCTATGCAGACCTCCGTGCCGAGCAGTCACGCCGCCGCGAGTCCGGCGACGACAAGCAACTCGGCATCGGCGTCAGCGTCTACGTCGAGATCACCGGCGGCGTCGATCCGATGGGTGAGGCCGCGAAGATCGAAGTGCAAGACGACGGCTCGGCGCTCGTCTACACCGGTACGTCGCCACACGGGCAGGGCCATGACACGTCGTGGTCGATGATCGCGAGCGACCAGACCGGTATCCCGATCGACAGGATCACACTCATCTGGGGCGACACCGATCTCGTCCCAGAGGGCGGCGGCACGATGGGTTCACGCTCACTCCAGGTCGGCGGTTCCGCCGTCAACAAGGCGTCGATCGAACTGGTCGAGCGGGCACGGAAGCTGGCGGCTTCGCTGTTGGAGGCCGACGAGGCCGACATCGTGCTCGACAAGGACAACGGTACGTTCCACGTCGCCGGCACGCCAGCGGTCTCCAAGACATGGGCCGATCTCGCCGTCGCCGCCAAGGGTCAGGGCGACGATCTCACGATCGACACCCGTTTCGACGCCGGCCAGGCGACGTTCCCGTTCGGCGCGCACGTCGCCGTCGTCGAGGTCGACACCGGCACCGGCCAGGTGCGCCATCTGCGCCAGGTCGCCTGCGACGACGCAGGCCGTGTCGTCAATCCGATGGTGCTCGAGGGTCAGATCCACGGTGGCATCGCCCAAGGCACCGCGCAGGCTCTGCTCGAAGAGGTCCGCTACGACGAGGACGGCAACCCGATCACATCGAACCTTGCCGAGTACGCGATGATCTCGGCGACCGAGCTGCCGAGCTTCGAGGTGATCCACATGGAGACCCCGACGTTCGTCAATCCGCTGGGCGCCAAAGGGATCGGCGAGTCGGGCACGATCGGCTCGACGCCTGCCGTGCAGTCCGCGGTCATCGACGCCGTCAGCCACCTCGGCGTCCGCCACATCGACATGCCCGCCACCGCCGAAAAGGTGTGGCGAGCCATCCAATCCGCAACATGAGAAATTCACCAGGGGTCAGACCCCTGGTGAAATCGCGAGGGGAGACGACATGACGACCACCGAACATCCACGCACATCGTTCACGACGTTCGAGGAGTCGACCGCCGACGACTGGGCGATCATCACGCCACAGCTGGCGATCACCCAGTCGTTCGTCGCCGAACGCGTCATCGAGCTGATGCGCGCCCTCCAGTTCGACCACGGCGGGTTCCCGGTGAACCGGCTCGAACACAGCCTGCAGACCGCCACCCGCGCCGAGAACGACGGGCGCGACGACGAGTACGTGTTGTGCGCGCTGCTGCACGACATCGGCGACACGCTCAGCCCGTACAGCCACCCTGACATCGCGGCCGGAATCCTCAAGCCGTTCGTGTCCGACGCGAATCACTTCATGGTCAAGCATCACGGCGAGTTCCAGGGTTACTACTTCTGGGACTACATCGGCCTCGACAAGAACGCCCGCGAGGCCCATCGTGACTCGCCGTACTTCGACCACACCGAAGAGTTCTGCGCCAAGTACGACCAGACGTCCTTCGACGCCGACTACGTCAGCAACCCGCTCGAACACTACGAACCGCTGATCCGCGAACTCCTCCACGGCCGCTGACGATTGCACCAGGGGTCTGACCCCTGGTGCAATCCTTCGCGCGGTGTTGCGCGGGCTACCGTCGGCGCCGTGAACTACACCGCGATCGGCCGCCTGCAGCGCGCGATCGCGCTGGTCTTCGCCGTCGCGGTCGTCGGCACGTTCGGCTACTGGATGTTCGGGATGAGCCTCACCGACGCCACGTACCAGACCGTCACCACGGTGACCACCGTGGGATTTCGCGAACTGCAGGACTTCAACAACCTCGAACAGTGGTTCACGATCATCATCATCATCACCGGTGTCTCGACGGTGCTGTACACCTTCACCTTGGGGGTGCAGATGGTGGTGGAAGGCCAACTACGAGACTTCGTCGGGAGGCGGATGATGGATCGAGAGATCAGCAAGATGTCGGGCCACACCGTGGTGTGCGGTTGGGGTCGCGTCGGACGAGCGGTCGCCGACGACCTCGTCAACACCGGTCATTCCGTGGTCATCGTCGAGGAGAACCCCGAGCGAGTCACCAATGTGCCGTACCCGACCGTCGTGGGCGATGCCACGCTCGACTCCACGCTGCGCGCGGCAGGTATCGAACGCGCCAAGGCGCTGATCGCCGCGCTGGAGGGCGATGCCGAGAACCTGTTCGTGACGCTCTCGGCTCGCGTGATCGTGCCCGACCTGTTCATCGTTGCCCGTGCGCGCCAGGACGAGAGCGTGCCCAAACTCGCCAACGCCGGCGCCGACCGCGTCGTCAACCCGCAGGAGCTCGGCGCAGCGCGCATGGCGTCGTTCGTCGCCCGCCCGCACGTCGCCGAGTTCGTCGACGTCGTGATGCACGAACGCTCACTCGAGTTCCGGATGCAGGAATACGACGTCCCCGAGAACTCGCAACTCGCGGGGCAGACGCTGCGGGAAGCGGACCTGCGCAAACGCTGCGGCGTCCTGGTGCTCGCGCTCCGACGGGTCGACGGCAGCTTCACGACCAACCCCGATCCGGACATCGTGATCGAACCCCACCAGATCCTGATCGCGGTGGGCACCGACGCCGACTTCGACCGTCTCGACAGGATCGCCCGATGAGCGCGCCGGGCGCCGCGATGCACGTTCTGCTCGATCTCGACGGCACGATCTCGGATTCGTCACCGGGGATCGGACGCTCGCTCCAGCACGCCTTCAGT
Organism: Ilumatobacteraceae bacterium; assembly: GCA_963774765.1. Lineage (GTDB taxonomy): Bacteria > Actinomycetota > Acidimicrobiia > Acidimicrobiales > Ilumatobacteraceae > Sva-07. The sequence continues at coordinate 243,746 of CAVZGP010000011.1, read as the reverse complement.
GTGTGCGGCTACGAACCGCCCACTGATGCACAGGTCCGCGCCATCATCGGGCCGCCATTCGAGGTCAGCTTGCCGACGTTCGGGATCCCCATTGACGACATCGAACGGGTGGTGCTCGCATACCGCGACCGCTACGAGGACATCGGGCTGTTCGAGAACACCGTCTATCCCGGCATCGCCGAGATGCTCGACGAGCTCGTCGCCGCGGGTCACATGCTGTCGCTCGCGACCGCCAAACCCGAGCCGACAGCGCGCCGGATCATCGAGCACTTCGGTTTCACCGACCACTTCACCATCCAGGCGGGAGCGACCGTCGAGGTCGGTATGGGCCGTCGAACGAAGGCCGAAGTGATCGACTACGCCCTCATCTCGCTGCTGCTCGGTCCGGCGGACCTGGCGCGGGTCGTGATGGTCGGCGATCGCGATCACGACGTCGAGGGCGCCCACCTCAACGGGATCGACTGCATCGGCGTCACGTGGGGATTCGGATCCGTCGACGAGCTCGATTCGGCCGGCGCGGCGGTGCTCGTCGACTCACCCGGCGAAGTTGCCGCAGCCGTCGCAGCGACGTACCGTTCCATTCGGCCATGAGCACCACCGCCGACCAACCGCCGATCGACACGTCTGCGCCTGCATCGGCGCCGGCACCCACTGCCACGTCGGAGTCCGAGGCCGATCAGTTCATGCGACGCCTCCTGCGGCTGCCCGAGGGTCGAACGTCGACCCCCGACGAGGCCCGTTCGGCGTTCCAGAAGTCGTTGTTCATCAGCACGTGCCGCTGCCTGTTGATGTACATCGTGTTCCCCTTCGTGCTGCCGGCAGTCGGCATCGCACGCGGCGTCGGTCCGTACATCGGCGTGATCATCGGTGTGCTGGCGATGGTGTCGATCGTGTACAGCATCCGACGTTTCTGGCGGGCAGACCACTCGAAGCGCTGGCACTACACGATGTTCGGCACCGCGATCATCTGTTTTCTGATCTACCTCGCGGTCAAAGACCTCTCGACGATTCTGTCCTGAGTGTGACGGCTGGGGTCAGACCCCAGCGGTCACACCGTGGTTTGCTTCGCCCGCTCGATGTCGACGCGGCGGCTCGGATGGTGCATGATGGACACCCGACGCCGTCCGACGGGGTCGCTCATCCACCACGACGAACACTTGGGGGCACCAGTGGAGATCACGGTCACCGTCAACGGCACGCAGTACACACACGACGTCGAGCCACGAACGCTGCTCGTGCAGTACATCCGCGAACACGTCGGGCTCACCGGCACCAACATCGGCTGCGACACCTCGTCGTGTGGAGCCTGCTCCATCCACCTCAACGGCGAGGCCGTCAAGAGTTGCACCGTGCTCGCCGTACAGGCCGACGGCGCCGACATCCGCACCATCGAGGGGATGGCCGACGCCGACGGGACGCTGCACCCGATGCAGCAGGCGTTCATGGAGAACCACGGCCTGCAGTGCGGCTACTGCACGCCCGGCATGGTGATGGCTGCCACCAGCCTGCTGCAGGAGAACCCGAACCCGACCGAACAAGAGGTGCGTATCGGCCTCGAGGGCAACCTCTGCCGCTGTACCGGCTATCACAACATCGTCAAGTCCGTCCTCGCTGCCGCCTCGGCAGGAGCCTGACCACCGGCGTAACCACCGACTGGATGGGGGTCCAGACATGACCATCACGGAAGATCCGACAAGCGTCATCGGCAGGCGCATGCTGCGCAAGGAAGACCCGGTCCTGTTGACCGGCGAGGCGGTGTTCACCAATGACATGAAGGTGCCCGGCGCGCTCTTCATGGCCGTGCTGCGCAGCCCGTATGCGCACGCCAAGATCGTGGCGATCGACACGAGCGCCGCAGCGGCGATGCCGGGCGTGAGCGCCGTCTACACCGGCGCCGACCTCGCCGACCTCTGGGCCGCGCCGATGCCGTGTGCCTGGGTGGTCACCGAGGACATGCTGAACCCGCCCCACCACCCGATCGCGCTCGACTCGGTCAGCTACGTCGGCGATGGCGTGGCCGTCGTACTCGCCGCCAGCGACACGATCGCCCACGACGCCATCGAGGCGATCGATGTCACCTACGACGCGAGCGAGGCCGTCACCGACCTCGAAGATGCCCTGTCCGACCGGGTGCTCGTGCACGCCGACCTCGGCACCAACTCGTCGTACACGTGGAACCTGCTGATCGAGGAGACCGACGGAGCCGTCCAGCGGGCGTTCGACGACGCGACGTACACGGTCAGCGAGCGCTACGTCCAGCAACGTCTGATCCCGATGGCGATGGAGCCCCGCGCGGTCGTTGCCATCCCCCAGCCGTTCGGCGGCGACATCACGCTGTACACCTCGACGCAGATCCCCCACGTGCTCAAGGTGATGATCGCCGTCACGCTCGGGGTGCCCGAACACCAACTCCGCGTCATCGCGCCGGCCGTCGGAGGCGGATTCGGCTCGAAGCTCGACGTGTACGCCGAGGAACTGCTCTGCGTAGCGCTCTCACGAAAGCTCGGCGTGCCGGTCCGCTGGAACGAGACCCGATCCGAGAACGCCGTCGCCACGATCCAGGGGCGCGGCCAGATCCAGCACATGGAACTCGCCGCCGACGCCAACGGCAAGCTGACCGCGATGCGGGTGAAGCTCACCGCCGACATGGGCGCCTACATGCAGCTGATCACCCCGGGGATCCCGCTGCTCGGTGCGTTCCTGTATGCCGGCGTGTACGACCTGCCCAAGGCGTACGACTTCTCGTGCACCGGGGTGTTCACCAACCTCACCCCGACCGACGCGTACCGCGGCGCCGGGCGTCCCGAGGCCACCTATGCGATCGAGCGGGCGATGGACGCGCTCGCGACGAAGATCGGCGTCGATCCGTTGGAGCTGCGGCGTCGCAACTTCATCCGGCCCGAACAGTTCCCGTACGAGGCGTGCACCGGACTCGTGTACGACTCCGGCGATCATGACAAGGCGGCCACGATCGCCGCCGAGCTGATCGACTACCAGGCCGTACGCGTCCGCCAAGCCACCCAGAACGTCGAGGGTTCCACGAAGCGACTCGGACTCGGGGTGTCGACGTATTTCGAGATGTGTGGACTGGCTCCCTCCCGGGTGCTCGCCTCGTTGAACTACTCCGCCGGCGGATGGGAGGCGGCGACGGTGCGCATCCTGCCAACTGCCAAGGTCCAGGTCGTCACCGGTACCTCACCGCACGGACAGGGCCACGAGACCGCGTGGTCGATGATCGTGGCCGACAAGCTCGGCATCGATCCGGCCGACGTCGACGTGTTGCACTCCGACACCGCGATCGCACCGCTCGGCATGGACACCTACGGCTCACGTTCACTGCCGGTCGGCGGGGTCGCCATCGGGATGGCGTGCGACAAGGTGATCGAGAAGGCCAAGCAGATCGCCGCCCATCAGATGGAAGCCAGTGCCGACGACCTCGAGTTCGTCGGCGGTGAGTTCCGCGTCGCGGGCACACCGTCGAAGTCGACCCCGCTTGCGGCCGTCGCGTTCGCAGCGTTCACGGCCCACGATCTGCCCGATGGGCTCGAACCGAACCTCGAGGCCCAGGTCACCTACGACCCACCGAACTTCTCGTGGCCGTTCGGCACGCACATGTGCCTCGTCGAGGTCGACACCGAAACCGGCGACGTCGACGTGCTCCAGTACGTGGCGGTCGACGACTGCGGCAACCAGGTCAACCCACTGATCGTCGAGGGCCAGGTGCACGGGGGTGTGATCCAGGGCCTCGCACAGGCACTGTACGAGGGCGCCGACTACGACACCGACGGCAACCTTCGCACCTCGACGCTCGCGGAGTACCTGGTGCCTGCGGCGAGCGACGTCCCGCCGATCACGATCGGTCACTCGGTCACCCCGTCGCCCACCAATTCGCTCGGCGTGAAGGGTGTCGGCGAAGCTGGCACGATCGGATCCGCTCCCGCCGTCATGAACGCCATCGTCGATGCGTTGTCCGGTCTCGGCGTCCGCGACGTCTCGATGCCCGCCAGTCCGAACACCGTCTGGAACGCCATCGCGTCCGCTCGGTCATCTACGTCCAACAGCACCACCCCCGGAGGCTCACTGTGATTCCCGCACCGTTCGACTACGTCCGCGCCGAGTCCGCCGAGGAAGCGATCAGCCTCGTCGGCCAACACGGCGACGAGGCCAAGTTCATCGCCGGTGGCCACAGCCTGCTGCCGATGATGAAGCTGCGTCTCGCCCAGCCGAGCGTGCTGATCGACATCGGTCGCCTCTCCGACCTGTCATACATCCGTGAAGATGGCGACCAGATCGCCATTGGGGCGATGACGCGCCACATGGACGTCGAGACCTCCGCTCTCCTCAAGGAGCACGTGCCCCTGCTGGCCCACGCCGCAGGTCATGTCGGCGACCCACAGGTACGCCACCGCGGCACGCTCGGTGGCACGATTGCCCACGCCGACCCAGCTTCCGACCTGCCGGCGACCACGCTCGCGCTCGGTGCAACGTACGTCGCGCGAGGGCCCGAACGGCACCCGTGAGATCGCGGCGAGCGACTTCTACCAGACGTTCTTCGAGTCGGCGCTCGAGCCCGACGAGATCCTCGTCGAGGTGCGGGTGCCGAAGATGAACGGCGCAGGCTGGAACTTCCAGAAGTTCAACCGGCGCGCGCAGGACTGGGCCATCGTCGGGGTGGCCGCGTGGCGCAACGGCGACCGGGCCGGTGTCGGTCTCGTCAACATGGGGGCCACACCGGTGCTCGCCACGAGCGTCGCTGCCGCGATCGCCAGCGGTGCGACCGTGGCCGACGCCGCCGAGCAAGCCGCTGCCGACGCCGAACCGCAGGCCGACCTGAACGCCAGCGTCGAGTACCGCCAGCACCTCGCTCGCGTCCTCACCCGTCGAGCCCTCGACGCCGCCTCCGCCTGACCACGCACACGATGTGCCCTCGGGCCGCAGCGGATTGGGCGCCTCAGGATGAGCAATGGAGTGCAGCGTGCGACCCTCGGCGTCCGCGTGTGTGCACACCGATCGTCTGAGGCGGCGTGCCTCGTGTCCGCACAACGTTGACGCTCCCACCGATGAGCGAACCGACCGAATACAGCGGTTTCGCTCATCACAACCCACGAAAACCCCCCACCGATGAGCGAACCGACCGAATACAGCGGTTTCGCTCATCGCAACCCACGAAAACCCCCCACCGATGAGCGAACCGACCGAATACAGCGGTTTCGCTCATCGCAACCCACGAAACCCCCCACCGATGAGCGAACCGACCGAATACAGCGGTTTCGCTCATCGCAACCCACGAGAACCAACCCAGGACCTGGCGCATCTCCGCTGACGACCCCGGCACATCGTGTACGTGAGCCGGCGCGGCGCTGCTCGTCGGGTCGACGCAGGCTCTAACGTGGCGCCGATGCGTCGGCCCTCCGCCACCGTGACCAGCGCGGCGCGTCTGCTCGCGTTGCCCGCGTTCGTGGCGGTCGCGGCGTTGCTCGCGGTCCTGCTCCACCGCACCGGTCACACCCAGGGCGACGACTTCGCGTTGTACCTGCGTCAGGCGCGCAGCCTGTTCGACGGCGACGTCGGCCAGGTGGTGTCCGACAACCGGTTCGCCGTGCTCAACTCCGACAGCGGTTTCAGCCCGATCGCGTATCCCTGGGTGTGGCCGCTGCTGCTGTCGCCGTTCGTGCACGCCTGGGGACTCGACTACGACCGCCTCAAGCTCGTCGAGGTCGCCACGTTCTGCGTGTGGCTGGTGCTGTTGCACGGCATCGTTCGCCGCCGCATCGGGTGGTTGCCGGCGATCGCGATCGTCGCGGTGTTCGCGACGTCACCGTTGTATCTCGCACACACCGACCAGCTCCTGACCGAGTTCCCGCATCTTGCGGCGGTGGCGCTCGTGATCTGGTGGTACGACCGCATCCGCCGCGACAGCACACTGCTCACCGCGTCGATCACTCACCTGATCGTGCTCGGAGCGCTGATCGTCCTGGCGTTCAACGTCCGCCGCGAATCGATCGTGTTGCTCGGCGTGGTCGCTGTGATGGAGCTGTACGACGTGGTCATGGACGCCCAGGCGGGCAACGGGTCCCTCGTCGCCAACTCTGTACACGTGACGCGAACCCGTTGGCAGGCGATCCTGACGCCGTACGCAGCCTTCGCCGTCGGCGCCACGCTCGCCCAGCTGTTGCTCCCCACCGACCTCCTTCCCGACAACGGCAACAGCTCGGCGTTCCTCGACGACCGGCTGGCGGAGTATCCACGCATCCTGAGCGACCAGTTGGGCCTCGGCGACCACACCGCGATCGGTGTGGCGGTGCTGCTCCTCGCGGTCGTCGGTGCCGTGATCGGCGTGCGGCGTCGACCGACACTCGACCTGCCGCTGCTGCTGCTCGCGATCCTGAGCGCGCTGGCATTGAGCACACATCTGCGCCGCGTCGACCGCTACTGGTTCCAGGTCACCCCGTGGGTGGCGTACTTCGCGACCGTGGCGCTGGTCGCCGCGATCGTGTGGCTGTTCGAACGGTGGGGACGGTCCACGCGCATCGCAACAGCGGTGGCATTGACGCCACTCGCCGTGCTCGTGGTGGCCCACGGCATCGTGCTGGCCGGCGACATCTCCGACACCCGACAGTACAACGAGGCCGGCCGAGTGCAGTCCGGTCCGTCGAACCCGGTGGTCTCGCCCATCTTCGACGCCGTCAGCGAGTTGACACCGCCCGACGCGATCGTGGCCTACTACCGGGCACGCACGATGACGTTGATGACCGACCGGCGCTCGTTCCAGACCAAGAAGCTCGACAACATCGTGGCGAACGCCGACTACTACGCCGAGCGGCGCAGCTCCACCTACTGGCAGCCCGAACTCACCACCGCTGCGGCACGACACGCAGGGTTCGAGGAGGTCTGGTCCGACCAACGCTGGATCCTGTGGCGCCTCCCCGACGACTGAACCTGGTTCGGTCGATACGCTCCCGCGCCGAGACCCACGAGCTGCCATGAGCCCCACCGACGCCCCCATCCCGACCGGGAACACCTACGACAAGTACGGATCGACGAACCCGATCGAACAGCGGATGATGCGCGGGTTCTTCGCTGCTCTCGATCGGTTCCTCGACACCGCCGCGCCGACGCGGATCTTCGAGATCGGCATCGGCGAGGGCATCGTGACGAGCCGGGTCATCGAGCGCTTCTCCGGGGTCCCGGTCATCGGCCTCGATCTCCCCGACGAGGAACTCGCCGCGCAGTGGCAGTCACGTGACCTGTCGTGCGCGTTCGGTGACGCGGGCTCGCTCCCCTTCGCCGACGACGCGTTCGACCTGGTGCTCGCGATCGAGGTGTTCGAACACCTCCCCGATCCCGCCGCAGCGATGGCCGAGTTGGCTCGCGTCTGCAATGGATCGCTGATCGCATCGGTGCCGTTCGAGCCGATCTGGCGTGCCGGCAACATGGCCCGTGGTCGCTATCTCCGAGACTTCGGCAACACCCCCGGACACGTCAACCATTGGACGAACCGCGGGTTCGCCAACCTCGTCGCCGATCACTTCGACGTCGTCGACCGCGCCACTCCGTTGCCGTGGACGATGGTGCTCGCGACGACGAGCGGCACCGCTCGACAGGTCTGAGCCATGAGCCGGTCGCGTCTGGTCAATCTGATCGGGATCGCGATCGGCGTGGCCGGAATCGCGTTCGTCACCAGCCGGGTCATCCGCGATCGAGAGGCGATCGCCGACGCCATGTCATCGGCCGAGATCGGCTGGCTCGTCGTGGGCGCGGTGGCCGGGTTGATCGCCATGGCGCTGATCGGGGTGAACTGGCTGTTGATCCTGCGCCACGCAGGCGCAGCCGCACCCTGGCGACGAGGGCTGTCATGGTTCTTCGTCGGCCAACTCGGCAAGTACGTACCGGGCGGGATCTGGCCGATCGTCGGCCAGGCCGAACTCGCCCACCGTGGCGCGACCGCTCGCGGCGCGGCGTACTCCTCGACGGCGATGTCGATGGTGGCGACCTTTCTCGGCGCAGCGAGTGTGGCCGCGATCACCGGGCTGATGACGCCGAGCGACCACCGCGTGATGTCGTTGGCGACCGCGGCGTTGCTCGTGGTGTTGTTCGTCGCGATCGCCTCGCCACACGCCCGCCGCATGCTCGGCCATCTTGCGCAGCGGGTGACCTCGAGAGAACTCCGCCTTCCCGACCCCCGCTGGTTCGCACTCGTCGTCGCCAGGCACCTCCCCGTCTGGGTGGCCTTTGCCGGGATGAACATCTTCGCCGTGGTAGCGCTCGGCGTCGACCTCGACGGACCGCTCGTCGTCGAACTGATCTTCGTGACGTGCATCTCGTGGATGGCCGGTTTCGTCGTCGTCGGCGTGCCGGGCGGCATCGGCGTGCGCGAGACGCTCTTCATCTCGATGACCACCGACCTGCTCGGGGCCGACATCGCCGTCTCGGTCGCAGTGCTGAGTCGCGTGGTATCGATCGCTGTCGACCTGCTCGGAGCCGCCGGCTCGGTCGCGATCGCGAGGACTGCGCCCGCTGCTGCGCCGACCGACGACCGATCCGACCCCTCGATGCTCGACCGTTACGCTGCGCCGTGATGTCGAACGTCAGCGAGCCAACCGTTTGCCGCTCGCATGCGGGCCCGGTGAAGCTGATCATCCAGATCCCGTGCTTCAACGAGGAGGAGACGCTGCCGATGACGCTGGCCGACCTCCCCCGCGACGTTCCCGGGGTCGACGTCGTCGAATGGCTCGTGATCGATGACGGCAGCACCGATCGAACCGTCGAGGTGGCCCGCGAGTCGGGTGTCGACCACATCGTGTCGCACGGTCGGAATCGGGGGCTCGCGGCGGCATTCATGACCGGCATCGATGCCTGCCTGCACGCCGGCGCCGACGTGATCGTGAACACCGACGCCGACAACCAGTACCAGGGTTCGTCGATCCCCGTTCTCGTGTCACCGGTGCTCGCCGGGCGCGCCGACATGGTCGTCGGCGAGCGTCCGATCGCCGACATCGACGACTTCTCGCGGACGAAGAAGCTGCTCCAACGGTTGGGCAGCTCGGTCGTACGACGGTTCTCGGGCACCGGCGTGAAGGACGCCGCGAGCGGCTTTCGCGCGTACAGCCGCGACGCGGCGATGCGCGTGCAGGTGTTCGGTCGGTACACCTACACGATGGAGACGATCGTTCAGGCAGGCTGGAACGGGATCGCGATCGAGTCGGTGCCGATCGGCGTCAACCCGAAGACTCGCGAGTCGCGCCTGGTCAAGAGCAGTGCTCGATACATCTGGCGCTCGGCCCAGGCGATCATCCGCAGCTTCGCGCTGTACAAGCCGTTCCGTTTCTTCTTCCTGATCGGCCTCGTGCCGTTCGTGCTCGGCGTGGCGCTGCTGTTGCGATGGCTGGGGCTGTACCTGTTCGAGGACGAGTACACGAGCCGTGTGCCGAGCCTGCTCGGCGGGATCGGGCTGATCGTCGTCGCCGCCCAACTGTGGGCGGTCGCGTTCCTGGCCGACCTCCAAGCGGCGAACCGACGGGTGCTCGAGGACCTGCGTCTACGAGCGTCGCGGGCCGAATACGACCCCGCTGAATGATGGTGTCGCCGGCGCGCGCGATCGTGGCCGCCGCTCTGCTCGTCGGCGCCCTGGCGAACGGCTGCACCAGCACCGACGACGAAGGCGCCGCGACCACGCCGCCATCACCGCCCGCAGCGACGACTGGGTTGGCCCCACCCGCCCCGGATTCAGCGGCTCCAACAACGACCCCGGCACCGACAACGACCGACGGCGGTTCCCCGAGCCCTGGGCTCGGGGAACCAGGGGCCCGGCTCGACGAAGAGGTGACCGCCGTCGAGTTCGCCGAGCGTCTGTCAGCGAGTCACGCGACGATCATCGACACGACCGCGTCCGACGACGAGCGCGCCGCGGCTGGCGTCGACTACCAGCTCGTTCTGCGTCACCTCGCCGATCGTTCCGACCTCGACGAGGAGGTACTCGGCGCTCTCGATCCGACGGCGCGGCCGGCGATCGAGCGGATCGTCCGGGCCCGCCAGTTCCTCCAGCAGCGCAGTGCGTCGCGCCCGCCGCAACCGCTGCCCGACGAACTCCCCGCCTGGAACGTCGTCGAGCCCGAACCGATCGACACGCTGCTCGCCCACTACGCCGAGGCGGAGCAACTCACCGGGATTCCCTGGTACTGGCTTGCCGCAATCCACCTGCAGGAGACCCGCATGGGTCGGATCCACGGTGTGTCGTCGGCTGACGCGGTCGGACCGATGCAGTTCCTGCCGACGACGTGGGCGACCTGCTGCACCGGCGACCCGACCGAGACACGTGACGCAATCATCGGCGCGGCGACGTACCTGGCGCAGAGCGGCGGCCCCGACGACATGGCTGGAGCGCTGTACGAATACAACCCCAACGACGGCTACGTGGCCGTGGTCACCGCGTACGCCGAGAGCCTGCGCGACGAGCCGGAGCTGTATCCCGGCTACCACGCATTCCAAGTCTTCTTCGGCAGCTCGGCCGGCACGGTACGGCTGCCCGTTGGATACTCGCAGGAAGCGCCGATCGCCGCGTTGACGTACCTCGCCTCGAATCCGCAGGACGCCGGCTGAGCCCGCCAGGGGCGGCCACCGACGCAAACGGGTCAGAGCAGTCCGAGGTAGTCGCCACCGTCGACGTGGAGCTGCACGCCAGTGGTGAACTTGGCCGGTTCGCCGCACAGGAAGGCAACGATCTGGCCGAAGTCAGTGGCGTCACCCATTCGCATCGAAGCCTGCTGCTCGTCGCTGTACAGGTCGGTGATGCGAGGCGTCCGGTGCAGGCCGGGTTGGACGCTGTTGACGGTGACACCGTCACGCGCCACTTCGAGCGCCAGCGTCTTGAGGAAGCCGGTCGCGCCGGCGCGGGCGGTGTTCGACAGGATCAGCTGTGCCATCGGTTGGCGAACCGCAAGCGACGTGATCGCCACGACGCGTCCCCAGCGACGCTCCTGCATCGCCGGCACAGCGGCCTTGCACATCGCCACAGTCGAGAGCAGGTTCAATTCGAGTGCCGCCGGATACGCCTCGACCGGGGTCGAGGCGAACGTGCCCGATGGCGGGCCGCCCGCGTTTGCAACGAGGATGTCGACGGCTCCGAGCGCATCGGCGGCTTCCTCGACGAAGCGTGCAGCCCCCTCAGGGGTCGACACGTCGGCGATGATCGGCACGCAGCCGTGACCGATGCTTGCCGCGGCTGCGGCGAGGCGATCGGGATCGCGGCCGCAGATCGCCACATGGACACCCTCCGCCGCGAGCGCCGCCGCCGAGGCCAGCCCGAGTCCGGATGTCGCCGCCGCTACTGCGGCACGTCGACCGCTGATCCCGAGTTCCATCGCGTCACCGTACGAGATCGAACCGGTGGACGGCGAGGGGCACGGCCGCGCTCGGAGCGAAGGGTACGATCTCGGCAGTGAGATCATGAGCGACGACACCAACAACGGCGACCATCCGTACGACCAGCGAGCCCTCGATGCGATTGCCGATGCCGAGCCGTATCCGTTCTGGCTCGAGAGTGCCGACATCCCCGAGTCGAACCCCACGATGGTCCGCGACGAACACTGCGATCTCTGCATCGTCGGCGGCGGGTACACCGGGTTGTGGACCGCGGTGATCGCCAAGGAACGCGATCCGTCACGCGACGTGGTCCTGATCGACAAGGGCGAGGTCGGCGGAGCGGCGAGCGGGCGCAACGGTGGCTTCATGGAGGCCTCGATCACCCACGGCGTCGGCAACGGCATGGAACGCCACGCCGACGAGATCGACACGCTCGAAGAGCTGGGCCTGCGCAACCTCAACGACCTCGAAGCAGCGATCGAGCGGTACTCGATGGACTGCGACTACGAACGCAACGGCGTGATCGACGTCGCCCACGTCAACCATCCGCCGTCGTACCTCGACGAACTGCGCGAAGAGCACGACCTGCTGCGCTCGATGGGCCAACAGGTCCAGTGGCTCGACCAGGAAGCGATGCGCGCCGAGGTCAACTCGCCGACCTACACGGGCGGGCTGTTGCGGACGGGTCGAGCGGCGCTGGTCGACCCGGCCAAGCTGGCGTGGGAACTCAAGCGCGTCGCCGAGGACCTCGGGGTGCGCATCTACGAACACACCAAGGCGACCTCGGTCGACAAGGACGGCCGGGGTGTCGCCGTCGTCACCCCACTCGGCACGATCCGTTGCGCGCAGGCGGTCCTCGGCACCAACGCCGACAAGCCACTGTTGAAGCGGATCCGCCACTACATGGTGCCGGTGTACGACTACTGCCTCGTGACCGAACCGCTGTCGAGCGAGCAGCTCGACCGCATCGGCTGGGCCAACCGCCAGGGGCTGTCCGACATCACCAACCAGTTCCACTACTACCGACTCACCTCCGACAACCGGATCCTGTGGGGCGGCTACGACGCGATCTACTTCTGGGGATCCAAGGTGTCGACCGAGCGCGAGAGCCGCCCGGAGACGTGGGCGAAGCTGTCCGGCCACTTCTTCGAGACGTTCCCCCAACTCGATGACGTGCAGTTCACCCACACGTGGGGCGGGGCGATCGACACGAGCACGAGATTCTCGGTGTTCTTCGGCTCGGCGATGTCGAACCGTGTCGTCTACGCCGTCGGCTACACCGGCCTCGGCGTCGCGGCGACGAGGTTCGCCGCGTCGACGATGCTCGATCTGCTCGCGGGTCGCAAGTCGATCGCGACGATGACCGACTTCGTCAAGGACAAGCCGCTGCCGTTCCCGCCCGAACCGTTCCGCTTCATCGGGATCCAGGCCACACGGTGGTCGCTCGACCGCGAGGACCGCACCGGCAAACGCAACGCATGGCTGCGCACCCTCGACCGCATGGGCCTCGGCTTCGACTCCTGAGCGCGACGTTTGGTGTCAGACACCAAACGTCACGCCCACCGGTGATCCGTTGCCGGACAACCGGTTGCGGCCAGCGTTCCTACTTGGTGAGGACGACGATCGAGCGGGGGCCGACCAGGACCGTCTCGCCGATGGGTGACCTCGTCGCCGGATCGACGACTGCGGTGCTGGTGTCGATGCCGACGCTCCAATCGCCCGGTACCTGAATCGTGAACTCGACCGGCTCCCACCACATGTTCGCCATCACGTAGAGGCCGTCCACCGCCCACGCGATCGATCGCGACTCGTGGTCGACGTCGGGTGCTCCGCGAGCGCCGAAGGTCTCCAGCCGGGTCCCCCACCGATCCGGGTCCCACAAGACAGGATGGGATGCCCGGACCGCGATGACCTCACGCACAAACCGTTCGTGATCGGCCCACTCGGCCGCACGCTCCCAGTCGAGCCACGACGTCTGATTGTCCTGGTTGTAAGCGTTGTTGTTGCCGCCTTGCGTGCGGGCGAACTCGTCACCGGCGACGAACATCGGCACCCCGTGGCTCAGCAACAGCAGGCACACCGCGTTGCGCAGCTGTCGGCGACGCATCTCCATCACGTCGTCCGGCACGTCGACGTCACCCTCCCACCCGCAGTTCCACGACCGGTTGCCATGATGGCCGTCGGTGTTGTCCCAGCCGTTGGCCTCGTTGTGTTGGTGGTCGTACGCAACCAGGTCGTACATCGTGAAGCCGTCGTGGGCGGTCAGGAAGTTCAGCGAACACATGGGCGAACTGAACAGGTCCGGGCTCCCGGCGAGACGCTGCACCATCAGTGGCACCATCCCCGGTTCGCCGCGCAAGAAACCGCGTACGTCGTCGCGGAACTCGCCGTTCCACTGCATCCACCGTTGGTCGGGGAAGTCGGGACCGAGGAGGTAGCGCGCCATGTCCCACGGTTCGGCGACGAGGCGGATTCCCCGACGTTCACCCCAGTCACCGATCGCCCGGACGAAGTCCGCGTCGCGGGCGAGCACGGCGGCGAGGTCGAACCGGAAACCGTCGACACCGAGGTCGGCGAAGCGGTCGAGCGCCTCCATGATCAAGCCACGGGACTGCGGCGAATGGGCGTCGACGACATTGCCGGTACCGGCGTCGTCGAGATAGGTGCCATCGGACCGGACCACGTAGTACTCGCGCTCGTCGAGGATCCGCAGCGAGTAGTTCGGACCAGACCGGTCGGCTTCAGTCGTGTGGTTGAACACCACGTCGAGCCACACCTCGATGTCGTGATCGTGGGCGGCAGACACGAGATCGGCGAGTTCCTCGGCGGGATGGTCACCGGCCGCGTACTGGCGGTGCACGGCACCGAACACGAGCGGCATGTACCCCCAGTAGTTGCCCTCGTCGGGATCGAACTGATGCACGGGCAGCAACTCGAGCACCGAGACACCGAGGTCGGCGAGGCGCGGGAGTTCGTCGATCGCCGACCGGTAGGTGCCAGCATCGGGTCGCTCCCGGCAGGCCGTGAGACCACGGACGTGGGCTTCGTAGACCACGAGCGGACGAGTGGTCTGGCGCTGCGGGCGCCGGGTCGGCCACGGCGCGGCGACGGCTCGAGGGAAGTCGTCGGAGCTGACCCCGCCGTTGCGCTTGTTCGCGCCGCGAGTATGTCCGGGCGGGAACCACACTTCGGTCGCGCGGGGATCGAGCGCGAGCCGATCGCCCTCGACGGCCACCACGTAACGCGACCCGTTCGGGACCTCGCCGATCCAGTCTCCGGTGCGCACGTCACGCTCGAGCGCGATCCGGGGGCCGTCGTCGATGCGGGCCTGCACCGAGCGGATGCCCGAGGTGTGGATGGCGATGTCGAAGGCGATGTCGCACGACCCTGTTCGGTCGGTTTCGGAATGTTGTCGAGGATCACCGCCCGCCACCCAACCATGATGCCCGAGATCTGGCCGCGAACGGTGGAGCGGGCGCCACACAGAGGGCTCCGGTAGCGTCGTCTCGATGACACCCGACACCGTCGCCGGCGCGCTCTCACGCCACGGCTATCTACCCGACGAGGGGATCTCGACGGCGGTGTTCCTGGCAATGACGCTGCACCGTCCACTGCTGCTCGAAGGCGAGGCCGGCGTCGGCAAGACCGAACTCGCCAAGACGCTGGCGACGGCGACCGGTGGCCAGCTGATCCGCCTGCAGTGCTACGAGGGCATCGATGTGTCACAGGCCGTCTACGACTGGGACTACGCGCGCCAGCTGCTCCATCTGCGCGCCACAGAGGCCACGGGCGAGTCGACCACCCGCACGGCTGACGAACTCGAAGCCGAGCTGTACGGCGAACGATTCCTCATCAAGCGGGCGCTCCTGCGTGCGATCGAGCCGGTCGAAGGACCGCCGCCGGTGCTCTTGATCGACGAGATCGACCGTGCCGACGACGAATTCGAGGCCTACCTGCTGGAAGTTCTGTCCGACTTCCAGATCACGATCCCCGAGGTCGGTGTGTTCCGTGCGGAGCAGCCACCGATCGTGATCCTCACGTCGAACCGCACTCGTGACGTGCACGATGCGCTGAAACGACGCTGCCTGTATCACTGGGTCGAGCATCCCGGGTTCGACCGCGAAGTGGCGATCGTCAAGCTGCGTGTGCCTGGTATCGACACCAAGCTCGCCCTTCAGGTGGCGGGTGCCGTCGAAGCCCTACGTGGCCTGTCGCTCTACAAGCCGCCCGGCGTCGCCGAGACCATCGACTGGGCGACCGCGCTGGGGCGACTCGGCGCGACCGAACTCGACGAAAGGATGGTTGCCAACACACTCGGTACCGTCGTGAAGTACCGCGAAGACAGCCAGCGTGTCGAACACCACGGCGTGGCTGACCTCGTGCAGCAGGCAATCGCCACCGGGCGCGCCCACCGAGAGGTTCCCGGCCAGCTCACCATCGACCACGCGTGAACGTGTCCGGCACCGTCGATTCCACGCCGCTCGAGCGGCGTTCCGGCGAAACGACCCCTGCCGACATCGCGGTGGCGTTCACCCAAATCCTGCGCGGTCTCGGCCTCAGTGTTCCGACGAGTAGCACGCACACGTTCGCCGCGGCGCTCTGTGCCACCGGTCTCGACCATCGCGACGCCACCTATTGGGCGGGTCGTTCGACGCTGGTACGCCGCGTCGAGGACATTGCCCAGTACGACCGGGCGTTCGCCGTGTTCTTCGAAGGCCGGAGTTCGACGGGCACCGACGCCCCCGTCGACGAGCCGCTCTCGATCACGATCGCCGTCGATGCCGACGACGATTCAGCCGACGGCGATGAGGACGCCGACGGTGCCGACGACGAGGTCATCGAGCTGCGGTTCTCGGCCACCGAGATCCTGCGGCACAAGGACTTCGCCGACTACTCCACCGACGAGCTCGTCCAGGCGCAGGAACTGATGAGCCACCTGCGCCTCGTCGGAGCACCCCGCGCCTCGCTGCGACGCGGGCCGACACCGCGACGCACCCCGACGCCCGACATCCGCCGGACCGTCCGCTCCGCGATCCGCGCGGGCGGCGAGCCGATCGAGCGCCACCACCTCGCGCGGACACCTCGTCTGCGGCGGCTCGTGTTGCTGTTGGACGTGAGCGGGTCGATGGAACCGTACGCACGGGCACTGCTGCGGTTCGTCCACGCTGCGGTCGCGGGTCGCCAGAAGGTCGAGGCGTTCACGTTGGGAACCCGGCTCACCCGGATCACCCGCGAGCTGACCAGCCGAGATCCCGACATCGCCGTACGGGCCGCCGGCGAGCGCGTTGCCGACTGGAGTGGTGGCACCCGACTCGGCGCCGGACTGCGTCAGTTCAACGATCAATGGGGCGTGCGCGGCCTGGCGCGCAACTCGATCGTGGTGATCCTGTCCGACGGTTGGGACCGCGGCGAACCTGATGTACTCGCCGCCGAGATGGAACGACTCCAGCGTGTGACCCATCGCCTGATCTGGGTCAATCCACTCAAGGTGACCCCCGGCTATGCGCCGCTGGCACGGGGAATGGCGGCCGCGCTGCCGCACGTCGACCGCTTTGTCGAGGGCCACTCCGTGGCTGCCATGGAAGAATTGACGCGAGTGATCGCGGAGACGTGACCGACGCGACATGAACACCGGTCGAGGAGCAGACAATGCACGATTTGCTGGATGACATCGATCGCTGGCGAAGCGCCGGACACCGCATCGCGGTCGCGCGCGTCGTCGACATCGAGGGTTCAGGCCCGCGGGATCCCGGCGCTGCGATGGCGGTGACCGACGACGGTGAGGTGGCCGGCAGTGTCAGCGGCGGATGCGTCGAAGGTGCCGTCGTGTCCGAGGCGCTGTCGATCCTCGCCGGAGAACGCGATCCGGGTGTGATCACATTCGGCTACTCCGACGACGAGGCATTCGCCGTCGGGCTCACCTGCGGCGGCACCATCCACCTCTACATCGAGGAACTCGACTGGTGAGCACGCCGACTCCTGATGGTCCGACCGTGTTCCAGCAGTACGCCGCACTGCTTCG
This sequence comes from Ilumatobacteraceae bacterium, assembly GCA_963774765.1. Taxonomy (GTDB): domain Bacteria; phylum Actinomycetota; class Acidimicrobiia; order Acidimicrobiales; family Ilumatobacteraceae; genus Sva-07. The sequence continues at coordinate 226,363 of CAVZGP010000011.1, read as the reverse complement.
CGCTGAGAGCCCCGTCGCGCTGGCGACGGTGATCGAAGGTCCCCAGGTCGGCGCCAAACTGCTCATCGAGCCCGACGTCGCGCCGATCGGCACACTCGGTCATCCCGAACTCGACCGGGTGGTCGCTCGTGACGCGCTCGCGGAGTTGGAGGCCGCGCAGTCGGGCGTGCGCCACTACGGCCCAGAGGGCCAGACCACGCCCGAGGACCTCGTCGACCAGCCGACGGTGCGGATCTTCGTCGAGTCACATGCCCCGCCACCGCAGATGTGGATCTTCGGCGCCGTCGACTTCACCGCCGCCCTCGGTCGCGTCGCGAAGGTGCTCGGCTACCGCGTCGTGGTCTGCGATGCCCGTGAGGTGTTCGCCACGCGACGACGGTTCCCCATGGCCGACGAGGTGAAGGTCACTTGGCCAACTCCGGTGTTCGACGAGCATGGCCACGAACTCGGTCCGCGCGATGCGGTGTGCATCCTCACTCACGACCCGAAGTTCGATCTCCCCGCGGTGCAGGGAGCCCTCGCCACCCGCGTGGGCTACATCGGCGTGATGGGCAGCCGCTCGACCCACCAGCGACGCACCGAGCGCCTCGTCGACGCTGGGGTCACCACCGACGAGCTCGCCCGGTTGATGTCCCCGATCGGGCTCGACATCGGCGCGCGCACGCCCGAGGAGACCGCCGTGTCCATCTGCGCCGAGATCATCGCCCGCCGCACCGGGCGCAACGTTCCGTCCCTCAAAGACGGCGCCGGCGCAATTCACAGCTAGTTGCTCGGCCTCACCGCAAATCTGCTCGCGACGACCGAGGTCGGCCTCGCTCCGGCTCGTCGCTGGCGCTTCCCCGTTCGATGGCTCGGCACGCACCCACCGATGAGCGAAACGACCGAATACAGCGGTTTCGCTCATCACAACCCACTCACACGACCCACCGATGAGCGAACCGACCGAATACAGCGGCTTCGCTCATCGCAGGCCGGGTCAGGCCGGAGGAGCGACCGGGATCAGAGCGTGGGGTCGCCGAAGCGGACCGAGTTGGTGCGGCGGGTGTTGATCGTGTCGAGCTCGACCGTGCGGCCTCGCTGCACCGAGTGGATCACAGCGTCGCCGACACCGAGGTACATCATCACGTGGCCCGGATACTGCGCGAGGTCGCCGGCCTTGGCGGTGGATCGATCGAGCGGCGCGGCCTCGCGTATCTGGGCGCTCGATTGGCGAGTGAGTTGGATGCCCGCCCGCGACCATGCATAGGTGGTCAGGCCCGAACAGTCGAAACCGACGCCTTCCTGGCTGGTGTTGGTGCGATACGGCACGCCAACCTGCGTCATCGCGGCAAGCACGGCGAGCTGGTGGTCGAACGGTGTCGCTGCCCACGCCTGGACCATCTCGGATTGGGGGTAGCCCAACTCGCTCGCGGCGTACTGCGCGGTCTGCGTGCGGAACCAGACGAACGAGCGGTAGGCACCAGCATCATCGGTGGCAATCCACTGGTCGTAGCTGTCGAGCGCCTGGCGGGCCGATGTGGTGACGATCGGCGCCATGGCGTTGGTGGCCATCGGGACGGAGGCGGCCGATGCGGTGTCGTCGGCCACGGCGAGAGTGCCGATGACGGTCGCGACGGTGACGGTGACGGTGACGACGATGGCACGCACCGCGGCGCCCAGCGTGTTGCACTCGGACGGGCGAACGGAAGTGTCGAGGGAGATGTTTGATGCGCTCATGAGGTGGGTACCACCACGGCGCCTCGCCGTGACGGTTCCGTAACATATCGTCACGTAATCGCAATACTCAAGCGCATGCGGCGACTTTTCGTCATGCAACCGTCACCCAGGAAGTGCTTCGACGTCGGGCAGACTGCATCGGTGCCTGCACCGTCGACACCAGAATCTGCGCCATACGCTGGTGCGATACACCGGCATCGTGTGGTGGTGCTGCTCGCCGCCGGCGCCGGCACCCGTTTCGCCGGGACCGATCACAAATTGTTGGCGAAAATCCTGGATGGTGACTCCAGAACCGTGATCGAGCGGTCGCTCGCCAATGCGCTCGCCGCCGACATCGGACCGGTCGTCGTGGTCACGGGCGCCGTCGCCGACGTCGTGCCCGCCCGGCTGACCGACGCCGTCACGATCCGCCACAATCCGCGTTGGGCCGATGGCCAGATCACCTCGCTGCGCAGCGGGATCGACGCAGCCCGGGGCCTCGGTGCCACCAGCGTCGTCGTCGGGCTCGCAGACCAACCCTTCATCGAACCGGCGGCGTGGCGAGCCGTTGCCGAACACGCGGGTCCAATTGCCGTCGCAACCTACGACGGACAGCGTGCCAACCCGGTGAGACTGGACGCCGAGGTCTGGGAGCTGCTCCCGGTCACCGGCGACGAAGGCGCCCGAACGCTCATGCGCGTTCGTCCGGATCTGGTGAGTGAAGTAGCGTGCACTGGTTCCCCCGCCGACATCGACACCACAGAGGACCTTCGCCGATGGCAGAGCAACTGACCAACGAATTCACGGTCAACCGTCCGATCGAGGAGGCCTGGCCGTTGATCACCGACGTCGAGCGGATCGCACCGTGCCTGCCCGGAGCCGAACTGCACGAGATCGAAGGAGACACCTACCGGGGCGTGGTCAAGGTGAAGCTCGGTGCCATCAGCAGTCAGTTCAAGGGTGAAGCACACTTCCTCGATCGTGACGACGCGAACTACCGCGCCGTCATCAAGGGCACCGGTCGCGACACCGGCGGGCGCGGCAACGCGTCGGCCGAGATCACCGCCCAGGCCGAGAGCCTCTCGCCGACGAGTACCCGCGTGGCCGTCACCACCGACCTCCACATCACCGGCAAGGTCGCCCAGTTCGGGCGCGGCATCATGGGCGACGTCAGCTCGAAGTTGATGGCCCAGTTCGCCGACAACCTCAACCAGATGATCGACGACCAAGGTGTCGGATCGTCCGAGAAGGCGGACACGACTCCGGAGATGGCCGACGCCGGACACGACGCGTCGGCCGCCACGGCAACGGTGCCAGAGAAGCCACAGGTACGCAGGATCGAAGGCCCGGCGACCGAGCCGATCGACCTGATGGAAGTCGGTGGTTCGTCGCTGGTCAAACGCCTCGTCCCGGCGCTGATCGCCATCGTGGTGGTGCTCCTGCTCGTTCGACGCCGACGGGGCTGATGGACGATCGCGTTCGCGTCACCGAACTGCTCGGACGCCAGCCGGCCGGCGCGTTCGAGGTCGTCGTCCGTGACGCTGCCGGCGATCCGATCGTGCTCCGCAATGCGCCGTTCCTCGACGACGGCACTCCCATGCCGACGCGTTTCTATCTCGTCGGGGCCGATCTGGTCCGCGACGTCAGCCGCCTCGAGGCCGCTGGTGGTGTGAGAGCCGCCGAGGCCGAGATCGATGCCGACGAACTGGCGGACCTGCATCGACGCTACGGGGCCGAACGCGACGCCGCCATCGATGCCGACCACGAGGGCCCGCGACCGTACGGAGGTGTCGGCGGGACACGCGTCGGCGTGAAATGCCTTCATGCGCACGTCGCCTACCACCTCGCGGGCGGCGACGATCCGGTCGGTCGGTGGACGCTCGACCACCTTGCCGAGCGCGACCACGGGTGTCGAACGATGACGCCGGGGTTCCTCACGATCACGATCGATGACGATGCGCTGGTGATCGACGTCAACGGTGTCGGAACGCACTCGGTCCCGGTGGGTCCGCTCACCCTCCTGGCCGGGCCTCTACGGGGCGGTGACCCGCCACCGGCGGCGGACCTCACCAATGCCCTCGGTCTCGTGCACGACCACCTCGACGACCTGCTCATCGAGGTCCCGGTGATCGCCACGACGCGCACGGTGATCGCCGTCGGACCTCATGCCGAGGCGATGGCGCGCGTGGAGATCGGCGCCGATCACGTGCCCTCCGGCTACGAACTCCTGCGGGCCGACGCCGACGAGGTGTTCCGGACGCTCGCCGTCGAAGCGTCCGAGGACCGCCGTCACAATCCGGGCCTGCCCGATGGACACGTCGAGTCGATCATCGCCACGTGCTGCGTGATACTTGGGATCATGCGACGTCTCGAGCTGCGCTCGATCGGTATCGGCACCGCGGAGACGAGCCACGGCGGGCACATTGACGCTCGGACGACGAACTGATGGTGCTGCGACATCCATCTCGCTCGAACTCGCCGGTACGTCTCTACGGCCGACGGGTGATGTTGCGGCCGTTGGCGGCCAACGACTTCCGGTCGTGGAGCGAGGTGCGGCGACGCAACGCCGAGTGGCTCACGGTGTGGGAGCCGAGTCGGCCGCTGCACCAACCCGACCCGGTCACCGACCGCAGTGCCTTCGCCGCCAGGTGTCAGCAGCGCGACCGCGACCGCGCCGCGGGCACGGCGTACCAGTTCGGTCTGTTCGTCGACCAGCAGGTGGCGGGCGAGGTCAACCTCAACAACGTCGTTCGCGGGGCGATGCAGTCGGGCACGATCGGCTACTGGATCGATCGGCGCCGCGCCGGCAATTCCTACGTTGCCGAGGCGGTCGCGGTGGTGATGCAGTTCGGGTTCGAGCAGTTGGCACTGCACCGACTGGAGATCTGCATCGTGCCGCGCAACGAGCGCAGCCGACGGATCATGGAGAAGCTCGACATCCGCGACGAGGGCGTCGCCGAGCGCTACTTGGAGATCAACGGGACGTGGGAGGACCACGTCCGCTACGGGATCACCGTCGAGGAATGGCACCACCGCCGCGACGAATTCGTCATTGCCTGGATTCAACGCCCCCGCGACCTCGTCTGAGGCCGCCGGGGGCAGGAACTCGTTGCGGAATCAGTAGCCGACGAGGCCCGAATTCTCGCGGGCCAGCCGCATCTGGTCGGCGCGGTCGCGTCGCAGTTGGGTACGGCGCTTCCACATCTTGGTCTTCCAATGCCGCTTCGTGCGGCTGCGCTTGGCGAGCTTGTTCTTGGCGATCTCGGCGTCGTGGTGGCCGATCGGCTTCCACGCCATGCCGGGTTCGTGCACGTCTTCGGGTTCGAGACCGGCACTGACGTCTTGAGCGACGCTCTGCAACTCGACGTGGATGCGGTGCCGCTCGCTGTGAGCGTGGGCCCGCACTTCCTGCTTGAGTGGCAACACAGTCTCGGGTGACCGGTGACGTTGGCTCATTGCTACCTCCTGCTTCGTGGCCGTGCCACGGTGGTTTCGGTGCTTGCGCCACTCAACATAGTGCGTGTCGCTCACGCGCGTCGTGGGTCTTGTGTAACGATCCTGCGCGATTCGTTCGCGGGGTCGATGCGAACGTGGATCTGGATTCCGACTCGGAGTCGGCGGGTCAAGAACAGCTCGATCCGTGCCGATATCCTCGTCGTGGACACGCTGCCGCCGCCGACCATGACCGCGCCCGACATCGGGCGTGTGTCCGAACTCGGTGTGCGGCTCGTTGCCAACATCGATGCGGTGATCGCGGGCAAACACGACGTGGCCGAGGTGGCGGTCGCCACGGTGCTCTCGGGTGGACACCTCCTCATCGAGGACATTCCCGGTGTCGGCAAGACGCTGCTCGCCCAGGTGATCGCTCGGAGCATCGGCGGGACTATTCACCGCATCCAGGGCACATCCGATCTGCTTCCCGGCGACATCACCGGTTCGATGGTGCCCAGCGGGCGCCTCGACGCGGACGGTATGAAGTTTCGACGGGGCCCCGTCTTCGCCAACATCGTCGTGTTCGACGAGTTGAACCGCGCGACACCGCGCACCCAGTCGGCGCTCCTGGAACTGGCCGAGGAGGCAACCGTGACGGTGGACGGCGTCGTGCACCGTCTCCCCGACCCGTTCATGATCGTCGCCACCCAGAACCCGGTCGACATCGCCGGAACCTACGGACTCGGCGACGGGTCGCTCGACCGGTTCCGCGCTGTCGTCACCCCAGGGCGGGCACCGGCGGTCGCGGAACTCGAGGTGCTCACGGGTCGACGCGGTCGATCGATGCTGGACGCGCTCGATCCGGTCGCCACCCTGGCAGATCTGATCAGCGCCCGCGACACCGCCGCCAAGGTGCAGATCGCCGACGTTGTTGCCGGGTACGTGGTGCAACTGCTCCAGGCCACACGCGAGCATCCCGCGATCAGGATCGGCGCGTCGACCCGCGGCGGCGTGGCCGTCGTCGCGTTGGCTCGGGCATTCGCGGCGATGTCGAATCGGACGTTCATCACCCCCGACGACATCGTGCGTGCCGCCGGCCCCGCGCTCGCCCATCGGGTGGCGGGCACCCACGTCAGCGTCGAGGTCGGACGAGAACTCGTCGCCGACTGTCTCGCCGGGATCGCCCCACCGACGATCTGATGGCGGCGATCTGATGGTGGCGCTCGACGGTTCTGCCCAAGCAGTGTCGTCCGGCCGCGTCGCCCGCATCCGGCCGACCGGGCGGTCACCTGGAACGGGCTCGCTGGTCGGCGCCTGGCTGGCCAGCGCAGCGATCGTCCGGCTGACCGGCGCCACTGCGGTGATCCTGCTGCTGGCGGCCACGCTCGTCGCCCTGGCGTTCGAGATCCTCGCGGGTTGGTGGTCGACGCGCTCGGTCAACGTCGCGGCCGCACTCGTTCCCTCCGTCGTGACGGTCGGCGATCAGGTCGTGGTGCTGATCGCCCTCGATGCACCACGATCCATCCGCGCACTCGAGCGTCGACGGATCACGATCGGCACGATCGACGGAACGCTCGTGAGCGTCGCAGAGTCCACGTACGCGACCGGCGTGTCGCCGTACACCGACAGCATCACCACCCGCTTCGACTCAGCGGGAGTCGTCCGCGCGTTGAACGTGTCCGTGTACGCCGCCGGACCCGCCGGTCTGGTCTGGTGGCGACGTACCCAGACGATGTACGTCGATCCGCTGCACGTCGCCCCGAACGGGCACGGTCCGCTGCTCGACATCGAGACGACAGCGGCAGCGACCGAGGGCTCGGTCGCCACGCGGCGCGGCAACCACGGAGGCGAGATCGACGGCGTGCGACCCTGGCGGCGCGGCGATGCAACGAATTCGGTGCATTGGGCGTCGTCGCTGCGCACCGACGAGTTGATCGTGCACGATCGTCTCAGCGTGGTCGACGAACGGTGGCTCGTCGATCTCGGCACCGCTGACGCGAGTCGGTTGCGCTGGACGCTCGACGAGGCGCGTCGTCTCGGTCACGTCGTCGCGGTGCGAGCCGACGATGACGCACTCCACGTCGTGCGCGACGCCGACGATGCCGCCCGGTGGTCGGCCATCGCTGCGCAGTTGCACGCCGACAGGGACCGTCACGACGCCGGCGACGGGCAACGCGTCGGAGTCCTCGACCGGCCGATCCGACTGGGACGAGCAGCGGCCAAGCCACCCACGCCGATCACCGGCCCGACGAGATGGACAGCTGCCGCTGCGGCCTTCGTGAGCATGGCGATGTTGGTGGGCGCTCTCGACGGGTCAGCGGCGTTGCCGGCGTTTGTGTTCGCCGCGGTCATCGTCGGAGCGATGGCGTCGCTCTGGGTCGCCCGGCGTGGTGGCCGACGACCGGTGATCCTGCAAGTGGCGATCGGCGCGGCGATCGTCGTCGCGTTGGCCATGATCGCAGTTCAGGCAACCGCGGTCGACGGACTCCTCGCCGCGCTGCGCGGACCGCTCCCCAACGTGTTGATGTTGCTCGTCGTGCTCCATGGCTTCGAGACGGTCGACCGCCGAACGTTGCGGGTTCATCTCGCGATCACCTTCGTCCTGACCTCGTATGCAGCGGGGCTCCGCATCGACAGTACGATCGGCTGGTGGCTCGCGGCGTGGGGCGTCGCGTTCACCGCATCGCTCCTCACGACGATGCGCCAGCCAACCCGCCACCTCGACCAGGTAGCACCGCCAGTTCGATCGACTCGCCCACACCCGATCGGCCTCGCCGCTGCCAAGGTCACCGGTCGCCGGATCGCATCGTTCGTCGCCATCGCCATCGCCACACTCGGCGTCTTGAGCCTGATCCCGATCCCCGGCGGTCCCGCCAGGCTCGGGCTCCCGGCGCTGTCGTCTGACGCGCCGACCGCCGACACTCCCGGCGGGCTCGCCGCTGCCGATGGCTCGAACCCGATCAACAGCGGCGACAACCGCGGGTCGATCGGCGACACCGTTGGCTACCCCGGGTTCACCGAATCACTCGACACGAGTGTCCGGGGCGAGCTCGGCGACGAGATCGTGATGCGCGTCCGGGCACCCGAAGCGGCATTCTGGCGGGGCCAGACCTTCAGCGAGTTCGACGGTCGGACGTGGACCGTGTCTCCGGAGCTGGGCCGGCCGCACAACGGACCGGTGATCGACGTGCCGCCGACAGTTGGCGATGCGCTCGGCTCGTCGGTGCCGCGCAAGGAACTCGTGCAGACGTACTTCGTCGAACAGGATCTCCCCAACGTGGTGTTCGCGGCCACGCGACCGATACAGGTGATCCTCGACGGCACCCTGTGGACCCGCCCCGACGGAGCGCTGCGTTCGGACGTGACGCTGACCGCTGGCTCGGTGTACACCGTGATCTCCGACCGAGTGCTGGTCGACGCCGACATCCTCCGCGCCCAAGGCGACCTGGGCGAGTTCTTCGCCGGATTCCGCCAGATGGCAGGCGGCGACGAGATCGAACCGTTCCTCGAACTCCCCGACTCGACCACCCAGCGCACGATCGATCTCGCGACGTCGCTGCGCGCGCCCGGTGCGTCCACGTACGACACGATCCTCGCCTACGAGGCTTGGCTCGGCGCCAACACCGAGTACGACCTCGACGCTCCCGTGCCTGCCGAGGGGGCCGATGCGGTCGACGACTTCCTGTTCGTGTCGCAGCGTGGATTCTGCGAGCAGATCGCGTCGACGCTCACCATCATGTTGCGCAGCCAGGGAGTTCCCGCCCGGCTCGCCACCGGCTACGTGCCCGGCGAACGCGATCGCGTGTCGGGCGTGTGGAACGTGAAGGCCAGCGACGCCCACTCCTGGGTCGAGGTGTGGTTCCCGCAGACCGGCTGGCAGGCGTTCGATCCCACCGCCGACGTCCCACTCGCCGCGGACGTCAGTGGCGAAACGGTCGGCGGTGACCTGATCGCCGCGTCGGTGTCGTCGATCTCGTCACACCGGACCGAGATCGTCCTGGTGCTGCTCGCGGTGGGCGCGACGATGATGATCGTCCGGCTGATCGCACTCGCCCGTCACCGTCGCCATCGAGGACGTTGGGGGCTCCTGCAGGACCGCTTCGCCCGACTCGCGGACCCTACGGTCCTCCCCGGCCCCGTCCCCGGTAGGACCGTCAGGCCGACCAACACCGAGATCGCCGCAAGGGTCATCGACGACGGCCGACACGCCGCGGCGCTGACGGTTGCCGACGAACTCGACCGGGCGGCGTTCGATCCGACCTGGGTCGATGACGATCAGCGCTTCGAACGGACCCGATCGGCGTTGGCGACGCTGGAGCGCTCGACGCCCTGAGTCCCTACTTCTTCGAGATACGCGCCTGCAGCGCCGCCACGCGCTCGGCGAACCAGGGCTGCTTCGTGCTCCACAACTGTGGCTCGAGCTCGCGTGCGACGGCGGCCGGATGATCGTCGACGTCGGCCATTGCCTGGATCGTCCGCTTGGTGACGATCGCCAATTCGCGCGGCGTCGTGGCTGCCTTCGTTGCGAATTCATGCGCGACCTCGAGCAGCGACTCGGCGGGCACCGACCGGTAGGCGAGGCCGATGCGCTCGGCCTCCTTGCCGTCGAATACCTGGCCGAACACGACAGCGGCCATCGTTGCCTGCGGACCGACGATGCGTCGCAACATCCAGGTGTGGCCACCGCCCGGGTGGATGCCGAGCTGCAAGAAGCGGGTGTCGAGCTTGGCGGTGTCGGCGACGATGCGGACGTCACATCCCAGCGCCAGGTTCATGCCGGCACCGACCGCCGCACCGTTGACGGCGGCGAGCGTCGGCAGCGGGCTCCGAGCGATGCGAAGGAAGCCCTCGTAGATCGTGCCGAGGCTGTCGCCGGTCGCTTCGGCGAGGTTGCCGAGGTTGGCGCCCGCGCAGAACGCGGGTGGAGTTCCGGTGACGACCAGTGCTCCGACGGACTCGTCGGCCTCGAAGGCGTCCATCGCCTCGAGGATCCGCGCCACCATCGGTGCCGTGAGCGTGTTGCGCTCGGCCGGGTTGTTCAAGGTGAGCGTCGCAACGCCGTCGGACACGTCGGTGAGCACGAGGGGTTCTGCCATGCGCGCCAGTGTTGCACGAGGCGCCCCGACGACCGCGTTGCCAGGGGGTCGCGGTCGCCGCCGGTTAGCCTTCGTGGCGCACATGCTCGACCACGTCTTCACCGATGCCATCAGCGCGCTCCGAGATGCGTTCGAGGCGGCTTTTCTCGAACGCCAGGCATTCGAAGAGCACTTCCAGAGCGACGTGCTGCTCGGCGACCTCACGTGGGAGACGAGCTACGGCCTGCCCGGCGAGGGTGAACCGCCTCGGGTCGTCGCTCACATCACGTTCGACTGGCCGGCATGGAGCCAGGCCGCGTACCGGCAGTGGTACGTCGAAGCGGAGCTCGAGAAGTGCCCGGCGATCGAGATGGAGATCGTGCTGCGCATCCAGCGGCTCGCCGAGCCCGCCGATCCGTCGGTGCTGTACAAGACGGTGCCCGAGCAGAGCCCGCTCGTCGGCGACGACCGCCTCGAACGCGCTGGGTTGACCTCCGAGACGTCGCATCCCGACACCGATGTCGACCCGCTCGATCTGCGCACGGACTACGCCGCCGAGATCACCTACGAGGGCCTGTACGAGCTCGCCGAGGAGACCGTCGCCGACGGCACCAGCACATTGCTCGACGAGCATTTCGGCGCGCTCGGCGGCTGGATTGCCTCGACGCTTGTCAAGCTCGGCGATCTCCCTCTCGAATTCCACCCCGCCGACGACGCCGACTGACCCCGACCCAGCCCGACCCAGCCCGAAAAATGCCTGGATGTGCGCGATCAGCGCGACAAACCAGGCATTTTCGGATTCGGGGTCGGCGCGGCGACGGATGGGAGACTCCACCGATGGCTGAGAGCGATGTGTTGTACGAGGTGTCCGAGCGGATCGCGACGATCACGATCAACCGACCCGACGCACGCAATGCGCTGACGAGCGAGATGTTGGTGCGGATTCCCCAGGCGATGCTCGACGCGGAGGGCGACGACGACGTCGACGTGATCATCCTCACCGGCACCGACCCGGCGTTCACCGCCGGGCTCGACCTCAAGGAACTCGGCACCGACGGCAGCAACCTGGCCGGTGGTTCGGGCGCCGATGGCAGTCCCAACCGCTACGGCGTGCGCGGCCCGTTCCCGACGCTGACCAAGCCGCTGATCGGCGCGATCAACGGTGTCGCGGTCACCGGAGGGCTCGAGTACGCGCTCAACTGCGACTTCCTCGTGGCGAGCGAGCACGCCAAGTTCGGCGACACCCACTCGCGCGTCGGGGTGATGCCGGGCTGGGGCCTCACCGTGCTGCTCCCACAGGCAGTCGGCATCCGCCGGGCGCGAGAGATGAGCTTCACCGGCAACTTCATGCTCGCCGACGAGGCCCTGGCGTTCGGGCTGGTCAATCACCTCGTCGCTCATGGCGAGCTGATGCCGTTCACCCGACAGTTGGCGCTCGACATCATCGGCAACGACCAGCCTGGCGTTCGCCAGATCCGCTCGACCTACGCACAGATCGCCAGCGACGACGACCACTGGGAGATCGAGTCACGCGACAGTCGGGCCTGGCGTCGCAACAGCTTCAGCCCCGAAGCCGTCGCCGCTCGACGCGCCGCCATCCAAGCCCGCGGTCAGCAGCAGTAGCGATTGCAGCACCGATTTCACCAGGGGTCTGACCCCTGGTGAAATTCAGATGGCGGCGCCTTGGGCGCGGAGGGTGTCGCGGATGGCTTGGGCGATGTCGATGGCGAGGATCTCGGCGCCGGTGGTGTTGAGATGGAAGCCGTCGTCGGCACGGACGTCCTTGCCCTCGCCGTCGCGGGGATCGATCACGAACTCGGCCCAGTTGCCGTCACGGCCGGAGAACCGCTTCCACGTGTCGATGAAGATCACATCCGGGCGCTCCGCCGCTGCCGCCTTCGCCGCCTGGTCCTGGATGGCCATGCGGGCGGTCACCTCCGGGTTGTCGTCGTTCGGGATCCCGACCCAGATCAACGTGCGACCACCCTCCATCAGCTGGTCCATCACCGCACCGACACGCCGTTGGTACTCCTCGGTCCACTCGGCCTCGTTGGCGACCGGGTCACCGACGATGAACTCGCCGCTCTCGACGCTGAGGCCCTGGGCGTCGTTGCCGCCGAATGTCGCGACAACGATGTCAGGGTTCACCTCGGGGAGCTTGGCGTCGATCTCGACCGGCCAGTCGAAGAAGTCGGGTCGGGCGAGGCCGGACGACACCTTGTAGTCGAGTTGGGTCTCGACGACACCGGTCCCGTCGAGGAGCGTCTGCAGATACGGACCGAACGTGCCGGCGTCGCTGTCGCCGAGGATCAGCGCCGTCGCCGGGTTCTGCGCGGTCGCCGGGCCGGTGTTGACCGGTTCGGTGTCGACCGGTTCGGTGTCGACCGGCTCTGTGTCGGCCGGATCGGTGTCGGCCGGGTCGGTGACATCGGCCACATCGAGCGCAATCGAGTTCCCGACCGTGTCGATGTCGTCGCCGGCACTCGGATCGACCGCGGCCGTCCCATCGGCATCGGCAACGCCGTCGTCACCTCCGGGGAACAGCGCTCCCGCCGCACGGAACAGCCCGAAGGCCAGGAGCAACACGACCATGACCGCGCCGAGGCGCCGCATCGCGTAACGCCGACTGCTGTGACGGCGACGAGAAGACGACTGCGAGGACACGGACTTCTCAGGATACGGGCGGACCAGACGCCGACGACGGCACGCCGGCCTGCGCGCCAGACGACGAAGTGGCGCGAGAGGGCCGATACCAGCGGGTAGCTTGTACGTGCGTGAACACGACCGACGCAACACGTCGGTTCGCATCATGAACCAAACCAATTCATCCTGAAGGGGAGAACATGATCAAGAGCAAGAAGCTGCTCGCCATCGGCGTCATCGCCGCACTCGGCCTCGCAGCATGTGGGAGCGACGACGACGCCAGTTCGTCGACCGACGCTCCGGACAGCACCGAGGCCCCGGACAGCACCGAGGCCCCCGCGGGCACCGACGCGCCGGACACCACCGATGCCATGGCCGAGGGCGACTGCGCCGTCGGCGTGGTGTACGACATCACCGGCCGCGGCGACCGCTCGTTCAACGACGCAGCCGGCGCCGGCCTCGACCAGGCGGTCGCCGAGCTCGGCGTCACCGGCAGCGAGTCCACCCCGACCGGCGACGGCGACCGCGCCGAGCGCGTCCAGGGCCTCGTCGACGAAGGCAACGGCCTCGTCCTCGGCGTCGGCTTCCTCTTCGGTGACGCGATCACCGAGGCATCGGCCAACAACCCCGACACCACATTCGCCATCGTCGACTCCGTCGTCGAAGCGGACAACGTTGCATCGCTCGTGTTCGCCGAGGAGCAGGGTTCGTTCCTCGTCGGCGCCGCAGCCGCGATGAAGAGCCAGACCGGCACGATCGGCTTCATCGGTGGCGTCGAGAACGACCTCATCAAGAAGTTCGAGGCCGGCTACGCCGCAGGCGCGCAGGCCGTCAACCCGGACATCGAAATCCTGGTCAACTACATCTCGCAGCCGCCGGACTTCAGTGGCTTCAGCGACCCGGCCCGCGGCAAGGAGATCGCCGCATCGCAGTACGAGGCCGGCGCGGACGTCATCTACTCGGCGGCTGGTGGTTCCGGACTCGGCGCATTCGAAGCCGCTGCCGAAGCCGGTGAGCCCGGCGACGTCTGGGCGATCGGCGTCGACTCCGACCAGTACAACCTGGTCTCCGAGGAGCTGCAGCCGTACATCCTGACCTCGATGCTCAAGAAGGTCGACGTTGCGACCTTCGAGACGATCAAGGTCTTCTGCGAGGGCGGCGACGCCTCGGGCGTCAAGGTCTTCGACCTCTCGGTCGACGGCGTCGGCTACTCCACCAGCGGTGGATTCGTCGACGACATCGCCGCCGACCTCGACGCCTACAAGGAGCAGATCGTCTCCGGCGAGATCGAAGTCCCGACCGCTCCCTGAGCACCGAATGAACTGACGGAACCGACGTCTCCCGGCGTCAGCTCCGACAACGCTGACGATGCCCGTCCGGCTCTTCCGGGCGGGCATCGTCGCGCAACGGCTCCGTCCCGCTGAGCGTCGAACGGGTCCCTCTTCCTCGCGAGCTGCTCCGATCGACTAGAAAACAGGAGATGAGCGACGACGGGGCGGCGACACCGGGAACCGAGACACAGCCGAACCCGCCGCTCGACGATGCGCCGATCGCCATCCAGCTGACCGACATCGTCAAGCGCTTCCCGGGCGTCGTCGCCAACGACGGCGTCGACCTCACGGTGCGCCTCGGCAGTGTCCACGCCATCGTCGGCGAGAACGGTGCTGGCAAGTCGACGTTGATGAAGACGCTCTACGGTGCCCACAAGCCCGACGAGGGCACGATCACCGTCAACGGCAGGACCGAGGTCTTCCACTCCCCCAAGGACGCCATTGCCGAAGGCATCGGCATGGTGTTCCAGGCGTTCATGCTGGCGGCCAACCTGACCGTGTGGGAGAACATCGTCCTCGGCGACGAACCGGGCTCTGCATTCTCGCTGGACATCAAGAAGGCGCGTCAGCGCATCACCGAACTCGGTGAACGCTACGGACTCGGAGTGGATCCCGACGCGTTGATCTCCGACCTCGGTGTCGGCGACAAACAGCGCGTCGAGATCCTCAAGGTCCTCTATCGCGGTGCGAAGATCCTGATCCTCGACGAGCCGACCGCCGTGCTCGTCCCGCAGGAGGTCGACGAGCTGTTCGCCTCGCTGCGTGAACTCACCACGGAGGGCGCCACGATCGTCTTCATCTCGCACAAGCTCGACGAGGTGCTCAAGCACGCCGACGCGATCACCGTGATCCGCCAGGGCAAGACCGTCGGCCAGGTCGACGATCCGAGCAGCGTCACCTCCCGCGAACTCGCGGAGATGATGGTCGGGAGCGAACTCCCCACGCCGGAGACCCGCGAGAGCACCGTGACCGACATTCCCGTGCTCGAGTTGCGCAACATGACCGTCGCGAGCAACGAACCGGGCGCACCAAGTCCGCTGAACGACGTCACCTTCACCGTGCACCGTGGCGAGATCGTCGGGATCGCCGGCGTCGAGGGAAACGGGCAGAGCGAACTCGTCAATGCCCTCGTCGGCCTCGCTCGATCGAGCGGCACGGTGCTGCTCGACGGCGTCGACATCGGCCGGATGTCCACCCGCGATCGACGCGACAACGGCGTCGGCTACATCGCCGAGGATCGCCAGAAGGATGGCCTCGTCATGTCATTCGCGCTCTGGGAGAACGCTGCGCTCGGGCATCAGCACCGGCCGCCGTACGGCAAAGGTCCATGGCTCAATGTCGCCGGCGCCAAGAAACACACCGAGGCGATCGTCGACGAGTTCGACGTTCGCACGCCCGGCATCAACGTGCCGGCCTTCACGCTCTCGGGCGGCAACCAGCAGAAGCTGATCGTCGGACGCGAGATGACCGCCGACCCCAAGCTGCTCGTGGCCGCCCACCCGACAAGAGGCGTCGACGTCGGCGCACAGGCCGGAATCTGGGACATCCTGCGTGACGCGAGAGCCGCCGGGCTCGGCACGGTGCTCGTGTCGGCCGATCTCGAAGAGCTGATCGGGCTGTCCGATCGACTGCTCGTCATGCTGCGAGGACGAATCGTCGCCGAGGTCGACCCATCCACGGTCACCCCGGCCGACCTCGGTTCGTACATGACCGGAGCGAAGGCGGGGGCCGCCTGATGTGGCAGAAGATCTGGCGAGGATCACTCGCCCCACTGTTCGCGGCGGCATCGGCGATCATCATCTCGTCGATCGCCCTCGTGATCTCTGGCAACAACCCGGTCGAAGCGTTCCAGGAGATGTGGAAGACGATCGACTCGACGCAGTCGGTCGTCGTCATCATCAATACCGCAGTGCCGCTCTACATCGCTGGCGTCGCCGCCGCGATCGGGTTCAAGATGAACCTGTTCAACATCGGCACCAACGGCCAGTACCTCCTGGCGGCACTCGTGGCCGGCTGGGCAGGCGCCGAGGTCAGCCTGCCGCCGTTGCTGCACGTACCGTTCGTGATCCTGGTTGCGATCATGGTCGGCGGGAGTTGGGCGCTGATCGCCGGCATCTTGAACGTGACCCGCAATGTCAACGTCGTCGTGTCGACGATCATGCTCAACTACATCGGCATCGGACTCAGTGCGTTCCTGCTCGCCGAGGTCTTCCGCGACGAGGAGAACGGCGGCCTCGTCGCCCAGACCCAGGTGATGCCCGAGTCCGCTCGCCTGCCGTCGCTGAACCCGATCTTCGAACTCTTCGGCTTCAACTTCCCGAACAACGTCGAGCTGTTCGGCTTCCTGCCGATCGCCATCCTGCTCGGCGTCGCCTACTACGTGCTGCTCAACCGCAGCCTCTTCGGCTACGAACTACGACTGTCGGGCCTCAATCCCGCCGCCGCGCTGTCCGCCGGCGTCAACCCGAAGCGGATGGTCCTGATCACGCTGTTCATGTCGGGTGCCGTCGCCGGAATGATCGGCCTGCCCTTCCTGCTGTCCGATCCGAGCTTCCTCAAGTACGGCGATGCATTCCCCACCCAGATCGGGTTCACCGGCCTCGGCATCGCACTGCTCGGCCGCAACAACCCGGTCGGTATCGCTGCGGCCGCCATCGTGTGGGCCACGATCGAGCGGGCGACTCAGCGCCTCGGCCCGATCGGCATCCCGCCCGAGATCGGCAAGATCCTCCAGGGCTCGTTCCTGCTCGCCGCCGTGATCGCCTACGAGGTCGTCCGTCGCCGCAACGACGCGGCCGCCGCCGTCGCGGCCGCCGCCGCCGTCGCACGCGAACGCGATGACTCGTCGTACGAACCGCCGCCGAATCTCGGCACCGGACGAGCAGCGGGAGCACCGGCATGACCGCCACGATCGACGCCCAACCAGTCGAATCGGCGCCACGCTCGACATTCCTCCACTCGGCGCGGTTCCGGATCCTCGCGATCACGCTGATCGGCATCGGCGTGGTGTCGGCCGCCCGCATCATCGCCGACAACCCCGACCTCACCTCCAGCGGCACCTTCGGCGTCGGCCTGCGAACCGCAGCGCCAATAGCCCTCGCGGGTCTGGCAGGACTCGTCGCCGAACGCAGCGGCACGGTCAACATCGGCATCGAAGGCATGATGGTGATGGGCACCATCTGGGCCGGCTGGTGGGGCTGGGAGTTCGGTCCCTGGGCGGCGCTGCTCGGCGGCATCGTCGGCGGCATGTTGGGCGGACTCCTGATGAGCCTCGCCACCACGACGTTCGGCGTGAATCACATCGTCGCCGGAGTCGCCATCAACCTGATCGCACCCGGCGTCGCTCGCTTCATGGCGAGCGAGCTCTTCGTCGGCGTTCAGGGCGGTTCGGTCACCTCGTCGCCGGGCAACTCGGGCAGCATCGGTGCCTTCACTGTCCCGTTCCTGTCGGGAGGTGATCTCTTCGGCTGGCAGTCGCCGGACATTCTCGGCTCGCTGGAGGACACGGGATGGTTCATGATCGCCGACATCGCCGGCTTCGCCAAGGGCATGACCACCGCGGTCACCTGGGACGTCATCATCGCCTTCGGCCTGTTCTTCGCCATCGCGTACCTGCTGTGGCACATGCGCCTCGGGCTCCGGCTTCGCTTCGCCGGGGAACGCCCTTCCGCTGCTGATTCGCTCGGCGTATCCGTGCACAAGATGCGCTGGATCGGTATGGCGATGTCAGGTGGCCTGGCCGGCATGGGTGGCGCCGTGCTCGTGTTGTTCTCCAACCGATACCTCGAGAACCAGGTGGCCGGTCGCGGCTTCCTCGGCCTCGCCACGATGATCTTCGGCAACTGGATGCCTGCCGGAACCGCCATCGGCGCCGGGCTGTTCGGCTACGCCCAGGGCATCACGCTGCGCACTGGCCCCGGCGACCTCGTGCGTACGCTGTTGCTCGCCGCAGCGATCGGCCTGATCCTGCTCGTGATCTGGATGGTCGTGCAGAAGAACTTCGCTCCGGCCGGAACCGTCACCGTGTTCGCTGTCGTCACCCTGTGGGCCTACTTCGCCGCGGAGTCGCCCAACAACCAGTTGGTCTTCGTGACGCCGTACGTCGTGACGCTGATCGCCGTGTCGATCGGGGCACAACGCCTCCGACCGCCCGCCGAGGAAGGCATCCCTTGGTTCAAGGGGATGCAGTAGGGCCGCCGCGCCCGACGCCATGACGATCGGCCTCGACGACGCCCGGCGCCTGCCCAAGGTGCTGTTGCACGATCATCTCGACGGCGGGCTGCGCGTCGAGACGATCATGGCGCTTGCCGACTCGATCGGCTGGACGCTGCCCGAGGCCGACCCCGACACGTTGCAGGCATGGTTCACACGGGGCGCGGAGACCGCCGACCTGCTGCAGTATCTCGCGACGTTCGAGCACACCCTGGCGGTGATGCAGACCACCGACCACATCGAACGGATCGCGTACGAAGCGGTCATCGACCTCGCTGCCGACGGTGTGGTCTACGGCGAGATCCGGTTCGCACCGGAACTGCACCAGCAGGACGGACTCGAGTTGGAGGCCGTCGTCGAGGCGGTCACGTCGGGGTTTCGACGCGGCGAAGCCGACGTCAGCGAGACGGGTCGCTCCATCACCGTGAACGCCATCCTGTGTGCGATGCGAACCGAGCACCGATCGGTCGAGATCGCCCACGTCGTCGATCGTCTGCGGGCGTCGGACGACAAGGTCGTCGCGTTCGACCTCGCCGGCGCAGAAACCGGGTTCCCGCCGTCGCTGCACGCTGAAGCGCTCGCCTTCGCCCGGTCGGCGTTGCTGAACATCACGATTCACGCCAGCGAGCCGCCGGATCTCGAACTGATTTCCGATGCACTGGCGAACGGCGCCCACCGCATCGGACATGGGGTGCGTCTGCGCGCCGACACAAACCTCGGCGCTGACGACGACCCGACCGAACTGCTGCTCGGTCCACTTGCTCAGTACGTGCTCGACCATCAGGTGCACCTCGAGATGGCGCCGACGTGCAACGTGCAGATCGGTGCGGTGCCGAACGTCGCCGACCATCCGATCGGTCCGTTCCTGCGCGCGGGCTTCAACGTCGGCTACAACACCGACAACCGGTTGATGAGCAACGTGATGCCGTCGAGCGAACTCCACGCCATCGCTGTCGCGTTCGAGCTGACGCTTGCGGAGATGGAACAGCTCGCGATGAACGCCATGATGTCGTCGTTCGCCCCGATGGGTGTGCGTCGCCGCATCCTCAGCGAGCAAATCCTGCCCGCCTACCGCTGACGACCGCTTGTTGCCGGACACAACGTGAACGTCGGGCGCCACTACTGTGGGCGACCACCAGAACCGGGGGAACGACGAACGTGAGACATCGAAATCTGCTGCTGATCGGCGCTGCCGTCGCAACACTCGTGGCGGCCTGCTCGTCCTCGAGCGACGATACGGCAACGTCCACCGACGCGCCCACGACCGTGGCAACGACCAGGGCCTCGACGACCGTCCAATCGACGGTGGCCCCGACGACCACGATCGACCCCGCGCACGCTCGCACGATCGAACAGGTCAACGAGTACGTGGCCCAGGCCGCAGCGTTCGACCAGGCGGGCGCCGACGCACAGTTCCCGCAGGGGCTGACGTTCGCCGCGGGCGGGGCTCCCGGCTACTCGCGCTACGTGTTCCGCGAGCACTCGGGCGGTGTCGTCCCGACGCTCGTCGAGGGCCCGATCGACGGAACGGTCCGCTGCCAGGAAGAGGTGCTGCCCTGCTCGTATCTGGAGCTGAAGGAACTGGCGGCCTCGGGCGATCCGATCCCCGCCGAACTCGAGATGACCGCAGAGGAGTTGACCATGCTCGTCGCGCAACTCGACGAACTCAACGCGTTCGCCGAAGCGCACCGTGACGTCAACAGCGCCTGCGCCGAGGGCTTCGTCAGCGATCAGATCCAGACCGCCAACATGGGGTCGCACTTCTACCAGCCGGCGTGGATCGGCGACGGCTTCTTCCCGTCACGACCCGAGATCCTCCTCTACGCGCTCGCCGACGGCACGATGCCGAGCGGTCCGGTCGGCCAGTGTGTCGCCGGCGTGTGGAACGGTCCACCGATGGCGCTGGTCGGCACGTCGTTCATCATCCCGCCGCAGGTGATCGGAAATGATCACCCCGACACGTTCGCCGGACCACTCGACAACTGGCACATCCACTACAACCTGTGCCGCGGCAACGCGCAGGGGCGTGACACGTTCATCCCGCAGAGCGAGTGCGAGGCGGCGGGCGGCAACTTCTCCGCCGCACTCGGGTGGATGATCCACGCCTGGGTCGATCCGCTGCACGACAACCAGCTCGGAGTGTTCGGCATGTGGAACTCGTCGATCCAGCCGGCGATGGACGCCGACGCGATCCTCGAGACGCGCGAGGTGCGCGGCTCCGACTTCCCCGAAGGTGCCCAGCAGTCGCTGATCACCGACTTCTTGTACAACGGCGACCTCGAGGTGAAGGTCGGCCAGCCGCTGTTCTTCAACAACGTCGACTCGGTTCCCCACACCGTCACCGCCGGCACGCCCGCAGACCCTGCCCTCGACGAGTTCGACTCGGGCCTCCTGACGCCGGGCAGCAACTTCGCCCTCACGTTCGACTCGCCCGGTGTGTACTCGTTGTTCTGCACGCTGCACCCCGACATGGTCGCCAACGTCACCGTCGACTGACGTGTTCCATCTGGGGTCAGACCCAGATGGAACACGTCCAGTACGATCAGCCGCGTGCTGAGCGCCGAGCAGATCCAGTCCTACGAGCGCGATGGATTCCTGGTGGTCGACGACTTCGTGTCGGCCGGCGATCGGGTCCGCCTGCGCGAACGCGCCATCGACATCGTCGATGCGTGGGAACCGTCGGAGCAACGGTCGGTGTTCACCACCAACGAGCAGGCCCGCGTCTCCGACAGCGAGTTCCTCGCCAGCGGCTCGACGATCTGGTGCTTCTTCGAGGAGGACGCATTCGGCCCCGACGGCGAGCTGACCCAGCCCAAGGACCTGAGCATCAACAAGATCGGCCACGCCCAGCACGACCTCGACGACGAGTTCGAACGCTTCTCGTACGATCCACGACTCGCCGAGATCGCTGGTGACATCGGCATGGTCGACGCCCGAGCGCTGCAGTCGATGTACATCTTCAAGCAGCCGCACATCGGCGGTGAGGTCGGATGCCACCAGGACGCCACGTTCTTGTACACCGACCCGATCACCGTCACCGGGTTCTGGTTCGCCGTCGAGGACGCCACGCTGGAGAACGGGTGTCTCTGGGCGGCACCCGGCGGCCATCGGGGTCCGCTGCGCCAGCTCTTCAAGCGCAACGGCTCCGGCGAGGGCACCGTCATGGAGCCGCTCGATGCCACGCCACTGCCGACACCTCCGCCAGCGGGTGACGATCTCGTCCCGCTCGAGGTACCCGCCGGCACGCTGGTGGTGTTGAACGGCAAGTTGCCCCATTGGAGCGACGTCAACCGATCGGGCACCAGCCGTCACGCGTACACGCTGCACTGCGTGTCAGCAACAGCGGACTACCCGGACTGGAATTGGCTGCAGCGTCCGGCGGAGATGCCGCTGCGACCGCTCGGCTGACCGAGCACGACTCGGTAGCGTGGCTCCATGTCACTGGCCGATCTGATCCAACGAGCGCCCAAGGCGCTGCTCCACGACCACCTCGACGGAGGTGTCCGCCCCCGCACCGTCATCGAACTCGCCAAGGAGTTCGGGTACAAGGATCTGCCGACCACCGACGTCGACGACCTGGCCACCTGGTTCAACCGGGGTGCCAAACGCAACGACTTGGTGCTGTACCTCGAAACATTCGCCCACACCGTGGGCGTGATGCAGGATCGGGACGCGATCGAACGGGTGGCGTTCGAGTGCGCCCAGGATCTGGCCGCCGATGGCGTCGTGTACGCCGAGGTCCGTTTCGCTCCGGAATTGAGCACCGAGAAGGGCATGACGCTCGACGAAGTGATGGAGGCGGTACTCGACGGCTTCCGTCGCGGCTCGGCCGACACCGATCTGACGATCTACTCGATCGTGTCGGCGATGCGGACCGCGGCGCGGTCGCTCGAGATCGCGGAGCTCGCCGTGCGGTTTCGGGACGCCGGCGTGGTCGGCTTCGACATCGCCGGCGCCGAGGCGGGGTATCCGCCGTCCCGGCATCTCGACGCGTTCCAGTACGTCAACCGCGAGAACTTCCACTCGACCATCCACGCCGGCGAAGCGTTCGGACTGCCGTCGATCTGGGAAGCGGTGCAGTTCTGTGGCGCCGAGCGTCTCGGCCACGGTGTGCGCATCGTCGACGACATCGATCCCGGCGACGGGCTCGGCTCCGAGAAACTGGGGCGGCTTGCGACGTACATCCGCGATCGGCGGATCCCGCTCGAGTTGTGCCCGACATCGAACGTCAACACCGGGGTCGTTCCGTCGATCGCCGACCACCCGATCGGGATGCTTCGGCGCCTGCGGTTCCGCGTCACGGTCAACACCGACAATCGACTCATGAGCAACACGTCGATGACCAAGGAGATGCAGAAGCTCCACGAAGCGTTCGAGTGGGGACTCGATGACTTCGAATGGCTGACGGTGAACGCCATGAAGTCGTCGTTCGCTCCGTTCCCCGAACGGTTGAAGCTGATCAACGGCGTGATCAAACCGAGGTACTCGATCCTCAAGAGCGAACTGTCACTCGGGGCGGCGTGACATGGCGGTCGAGACGACCCTGGTCGATCACCCCGTCTGCACCGACGCCCTGGCGCAGATCCGCGATCGCGACACACCCAATGCACTGTTCCGCCAGAACCTCGAGCGCATCGGCGGCCTGCTGATCGCCGAAGCCACGCGGTCCCTGCCGACCGTCGAGGGCACCGTCGAGACACCGTTGACGACGGCGCGAGCGGTACGCATCGCCGTCCAGCCCGTCGTGGTGCCGATCCTTCGCGCCGGACTCGGTTTCGTCGGCCCGGCGCAGGATCTGCTCCCGAACGCCGACATCGGTTTCATCGGCATGGCTCGCAACGAGGCGACCCATCAGCCCGAGCCGTACGTCAACAAGCTCCCCGAGTCGCTCGCCGGTCGCCCGGTGATTGTGCTCGATCCGATGCTGGCGACCGGCGGCTCACTGATCCACACCGTGCGGCTGCTGCTCGAACGCAATGCTCCGGCGCCGATCACGGTCGTGTGTGCGC
This sequence comes from Ilumatobacteraceae bacterium, assembly GCA_963774765.1. Classification (GTDB taxonomy): domain Bacteria; phylum Actinomycetota; class Acidimicrobiia; order Acidimicrobiales; family Ilumatobacteraceae; genus Sva-07. The sequence continues at coordinate 202,966 of CAVZGP010000011.1, read as the reverse complement.
TGGCCGCACCCGAGGGCATCGCCGCGCTCGACGCGGCCGACCTGCCCATCCGGCTCTTCACCGCGGCCATCGACGATCACCTCAACGACGACGCCTTCATCGTCCCCGGCCTCGGCGACGCCGGCGACCGCCAGTTCGGTACCCCCGCCTGACGCAACGTTTGGTGTCAGACACCAAACGTTGCGTTACGCGTCGGGCCAACTCTGTGACACCTCTTTCCTATGGTCGAGCGCATGGCACGACCAACGAGAAACGACGCAACCGACGGCTGGCACCACGTCATGAACCGCGGCATCGACCACCAGGTGACGTTCTTCAACGACAGCAACCGACTCGTGTTCGAACGACTCGCCGGCGAAGCGGCGCTCGAACACGGCGTGGAGATCCACGCCTACTGCCTCATGGACACGCACTTCCATTGCCTCACCCACTGCCCCGATGGAGGACTCTCGTCGACCATGCAGCAGCTCGTGTCCTCCTACACCCGAATCGTCAACTCGCAGTCGGACCGGGACGGACCGTTGTTTCGTGGCCGGTTCCACTCGGTTCCGATCACCTCCGAGCGACACGTGCTCCACACCGCCGCGTACATCCACCGCAACCCGATCGATCTGGTGCCGGCCACCGCGCTCGGCGCCTACCGTTGGTCGAGTTTCGGTTCCTATCTCATGACGCGGTCCGCGCCGGGGTGGTTGACGACGGACTACGTCGCGGATCGCTTGTCGATCGAGGATCACCGGGCAATGGTCATGACCGATCTGGCGGAACCAGCGCTACTCCCCGCACTCGAGGCTTGGACGACGATCGATCTCGCGATCGCCGGAACGGGAGTGACCGACCGTGCTGTCCGAATTGCGCTTCGAGCCCTGCTTGGGAGTCAGCTGGCAGGGTCGTCAGCCGAGGAGCTGGCCGAGCGGCTCGGGCTGTCCGGCCCTGGGGCAGCCCGAAGCGCGCTCTTGCGGGCCCGAACCCGCTACGACCGAGACCCGGCATTCCGCGATCTCGCCGCGAGAACGCAACGTTTGGTGTCTGACACCAAACGTTGCGTCAGCGGGTGAGGGCTTCGAGGAGGGCCTGGAGGACGGCGGGGGCGAGGTCGACGGCTTCGCCGTAGAGCTTGACCTTGGGCTCGGTTCCGCTGGGACGGATCTGGAGCCGCACTCCCCCGTCGAGCATCAGGCGTACCAGATTGGCCTCCGGATAGGTCTGCACCGACACGACCGCACGGCCACCGACCTCCGTCGGCGGGTCGGCCTCGATCGATGCCACCCACGCTGCGCCGTCGGCGGGCGCCATCTTCACCGACAGCTCAGCGGTCACGTATCGGCCGAACCGATCGGCGATCGCATCGAGACGGTCCTGCAACGTCTGCCCGTCCGACTCGGCGACGGCGGCGATCTCGGCCATCAGCACCGCGGCGGTGATGCCGTCCTTGTCGAGCGGTCGGGGCGCCACCAGGTAACCGAGTGCCTGCTCGTAGCCGAGCATCAACCGCAGCTCGGGTCGCTCGGTGGCGATCTTGCCGATGTACTTGAAGCCGGTGAAGGTCTCCTCGCTGTGCACGCCGGCGGCCTCGGCCATCCGGGCGAGCAGCGACGACGACACCAGCGTGGTCACGACGAGCCGGTCGTCGCCGGACGTGTTGGCGAGGATGTAGTCGGCGAACAGCCACCCGATCTCGTCGCCGCTCAACCGCCGCCACGAACGGTCGGGCTGCGGGATCGCCACGCCGAGCCGGTCGGCGTCGGGATCGTTCGCCAGCGCGACCTTCGCGTCACACGCCTTCGCCTCGGCGAGCAGGAGGTCCATCGCTCCCGGCTCCTCGGGGTTCGGGAACGACACGGTCGGGAACGTGCCGTCTGGCTCCTGCTGCGCCGCCACGACGAACGGCGCCGGGAGCCCTGCTGCCTCGAACGCCCGCAACACGACCGCACCGCCGACGCCGTGCATCGCCGTGTATGCGACCGGCACCCCCGCGACGTCGGGACGCAGACGCACCGACGGCACGAACGCGACGTACCGATCGGCCCACGAGTCGTCGAGGCGTTCGATCAGCGGATCGTCGGCCGTGGCGAGCTCGACGGTCAGCGGATCGAACTGTCCGATGCGATCGGCGATGTCGGTGTCGATTGGTGCCACGATCTGCGAACCCGTGTCGAGGTACACCTTGTAGCCATTGTCGGCAGGCGGATTGTGCGAGGCCGTCACGACCACACCGGCAGCGGCGCCGATCCCGGTGATCGACCAGGCGAGCACCGGCGTCGGCTGAACGCCCGGATGCACCATCGCTCGGATGCCCATCGCGGCGAGCACCCGGGCGGTGTCGTACGCGAACAGGTCGCTCTTGCGACGCGCGTCGTGTGCGATCACCACGCCTCGCCGGGCCGCGTCGGGAATCTCGCCCGATGCCTCACCGTCGAGCAACCACCGACCGAGACCGGCTGCGGCCTGGCGGACCACCAGGCGGTTCATCCGCATCGACCCGGCCGCAACCGCTGCACGTAAACCGGCGGTGCCGAACTGCAGGCGACCGTCGAACCGCTCAGCGAGTCCGGTGGCGTCACCGGCGCGGGCAGCGTCGATCAGCGACGAGAGTTCGTCACGGATGTCGGCGTCCGGTTCGGCCTCGAGCCATGCCGTTGCGGTCTGGATCAGATCATCGGAGCCCGATGAGGGCGCCGCGTGGGAGTCGTCAGCCATCGCCGATCAGGTTACGCAACTCAACCAGCGGACGCGGCCCGACGTGGCCGATCACCTCGGCCGCTGCGATCGCTCCGTAGCGGCCACACGTCTCGAGATCGCGACCCGACGTCAGTCCGTGGAGGAACCCGGCGGCGAAGAGGTCACCCGCTCCCGTGGTGTCGATCACCCGATCGACGGACTGCGCCGGCACCCGCAGCAACTCGTCGGGAGTCACGATGACGCACCCGTCGGCGCCGACGGTGATCGCGGCGAACTCGCATTCGTCGCGCAGCGCGGCGACGGCGTCGTCGAACGAGTCGAGTTGGTACAGCGACAACAGCTCGTCGTGGTTGCCGAACAGCAGGTCGACCCGATCCTGCACCAACGCGCGGAAGTCGTCGCGGTGACGGTCGACGCAGAACGAGTCGGACAAGGTCAACGACACCATGCGGCCGTGCTCGTGGGCGACCTCGGCCGCACGACGGAACGCAGCCTTCGCGTCGTCGCGGTCGAACAGATACCCCTCCATGTACAACACGTTCGACTCAGCGACGACCGATTCGTCGAGGTCGTCGACGCACAGTTCACTCGACACGCCGAGGTAGGTGTTCATCGTGCGCTCCGCGTCGGGGGTCACCACGATCACGCAGCGTCCGGTCGGCGTGCCGTGGTCACCGGGCGGCCGATGGAACGTGACGCCGACGGCGCGCATGTCGTGACCGAACACGTCGCCCAGGTCATCGCCGTTCACCTTGCCGATGTACGCCGCCCGCCCGCCGAGACTGGCAACGCCGACGACCGTGTTGGCTGCGGACCCTCCACTCATCTCGACGGCTCGTTCGAGCGCGGCATACAACTCGACGGCGCGCTCGGTCTCGATCAGGGTCATCGAGCCTTTGACGAGTGCGTGGTGTTCGAGGAAGTGGTCCTCGGCGGGAGCGATCACATCGACCAGCGCATTACCGATGCCGACCACGTCGAATCGGGCCGGCACGGTGCTGGATCCGTTGGAGAACCGTCGGGTCAGGTCGGACACGAGGGTCCACGCTACCGGGGTACCCTCGCGTCGATGGCTGTGCAGACGTCGGAACTCGATCCCTACCGCCTTCCCGTCAGCGTGCGTCCCCGTCGCTACGACCTGCGTCTGCGGCCGTCACTCGGCGACGCGACGTTCACGGGATCGGTACAGATCGACCTGAGCGTCGATGCGCCGACCGACGCGATCGTGCTCAACGCCGACGAGCTCACCATCACACGTTGCGAGGTCGACGGCATCGCAGCCACCTGGCAACTCGAGCCGGCGACCGAGCGACTGTTCGTGACACCGCCAACTCCGATCCCGACCGGAACGAGCGTGCTGACGATCGAGTTCGACGGGGTCCTCAACGACAAGCTGCGCGGCTTCTACCGCAGCACCTACGTCGACGACGACGGCACCGAGCACGTCATCGCGACCACACAAATGCAAGCCACCGATTGCCGTCGGGCCTTTCCGTGCTGGGACGAGCCCGAGTTCAAGGCGGTGTTCGCCGTCACGCTCGACGTCGATGACGATCTGACGGCGATCTCGAACGCGCCCGAGGTCGAACGAACCACGGTCGGCGGCCGCAACGTGATCCGCTTCGCCGACACGATGGTGATGAGCAGCTACCTGGTGGCCTTCGTCGTCGGTCGCCTCGAAACCACCGACACCGTCGACGTCGACGGCATCCCGCTGCGCCTCGTCCACGTCCCCGGCAAGGGTCATCTGACCGACTTCGGCCTCGATGTCGGTGCTTTCTGCCTGCGGTGGTTCCAGGACTACTACGCCATCACCTACCCCGGGGCCAAGGTCGACCTCGTCGCCTTGCCCGACTTCGCCGCCGGGGCGATGGAGAACCTCGGCTGCATCACGTTCCGCGAGAGTCTCTTGTTGGTCGACCCGGCCACGAGCACACAGAACGAGCGCCAGACGGTCGCCGACGTCGTCGCCCACGAACTCGCACACATGTGGTTCGGCGATCTCGTCACAATGCGCTGGTGGAACGGCATCTGGTTGAACGAGGCGTTCGCCACGTTCATGGAGATCGCCGCCTGCGACGCTTACCGCCCCGACTGGGCACGTTGGACGGCGTTCGGTGTCGAGCGCAGCGCCGCGTTCGAGACCGACTCGTTGGCCAGCACCCGGTCGGTCGAGTTCGAGGTTCGCTCGCCCGCCGACTGCGAAGGCATGTTCGACGTGCTCACCTATCAGAAGGGCGGCGCCCTGCTGCGCATGCTCGAGCAATACCTCGGCGCCGAACGCTTCCGGGAAGGCGTCAGCAACTACCTGACGATCCACAGCTACGCGAACACCGAGACCAACGACCTGTGGGACGCCATCGAGGCCACGAGCGGCGAGCCGGTGCGGCGCATCATGGACTCGTGGATCTGGCAGCCGGGCTATCCGCTCGTGACCGCCTCGCTCGTGGACGGCTCGCTCGAACTACGCCAGCACCGATTCACGTTCGACGACACGACCACCGGAGACGGTGACGACAGTCAACGATGGGCGATACCCGTCCACGTGCGCATTGGCGACGCCACCACGACCGTGCTCCTCGATGACCGGTCGGTCTCGCTGCCTCTCGACGACAGCGACACCACCCGACCGATCGTGGTCAATGCCAGCGGTCACGGCTTCTACCGAGTCGCCTACAGCGACGAGTTGCGCGCCCGGCTCGGGGCCACCACCATCGCGTCATTGTCGACGCTCGAGCGCTACAACCTCGTCGACGATGCCTGGGCAGCAACGCTGGCGGGGCGTCTTTCGGCCGGCGAGCTCCTCGGGTTCCTGCACGCCTTCGAGACCGAACGCGACCACAGCGTGTGGCAGGCAATCGCCATCGCGCTACGCGGCCTCGGCCGGCTGCTCGACGACGGGCCTGACCGCGATCTCTTCCACGCACAGGTGCGTCGGCTCTCCGCGCCGGCGCTCGACGCGCTGGGTGAGCCCACCGGCGACGAGGGCGATCTCACCAGCAAAGTTCGCGGCCTGCTCGTCGGGCTCGTCGGCGTGCTCGGCAACGACGTCGGCGTCCAGGCGAGGTGCCGTGAGTGGTTCGAGGCCGCCAGCAACGATCCGACATCGGTCGATCCCGAGTTGACAGCGGCGGCCACATCGGTCGTCGCCGCCACCGGTGACGCCGACACCTACGAGCGCATGCGTTCCCGCTTCCTCACCGCGTCCACCCCACAGGAGCAGCTCCGCCATCTCTACGCACTCGCCGAGTTCGATGACGAAGCACTCGTGTTGTCGACGTGCGAGTTCGCGATGAGTGCCGACGTCCGCACGCAGAATGCACCGTTCCTGCTGCGCGCGGCGATCGCCAACCGGCGCCACGGCCCCGCCGCCTGGGCCTTCGTGCGCGATCACTGGACCGAGGCACTCGAACGGTTCCCGAGCAACACGATCGTGCGGATGGTCGACTCGATCAAGTTCCTGTCGACGCCCGAACTCGTCGATGACACTGCGGCGTTCTTCGCCGTGCATCCGATCGAGCAGGCGACCAAGACGCTCGAACAGGTGCTCGAGCGTCAGCAGGTGAACACCCGATTCCGTCTCCGCGAGTCCCGACGATGGGCGGAGGGATGGAGCGGCGCCGGTTCCTGACGCTCGCGGGGTCGGCGCTCGTGCTCGCTGCATGCGATGGCACGACGCCGGAATCGTCGCCATCGGTCGGCGCGACACCGACGGTGCGCCGACCGACCAACGCGCTCGTCACGCGATGGGCCACCGACCCGTGGGCGAGGGGCTCCTACAGCTATCTCGCCATCGGCTCGACGCCTGCTGACCGTGAGTCCGTTCGCGCCGACGTCGACGACCGGCTGTTCTTCGCCGGGGAGGCGACCTCGACCAAGTTCCCCGCCACCGCTCACGGCGCGCTGCTCGAGGGTCGCGACGCAGCGAGCCGAATCTCCGGGGCGATCAGCAACGCGCCGACCGACGGTCAGGCGTCGCAGGGCGTGGTCGTGGTGATCGGCGCGGGGATCGCCGGGCTCGGCGCCGCCCGTGCGCTGGTCGAGCGTGGTCATCCAGTGACCGTCGTCGAGGCTCGCGACCGCGTGGGTGGGCGCATCCACACCAGCACCATCGGGTCGCAACCCGTCGACCTCGGCGCGTCGTGGATTCACGGCATCGATGGCAACCCGTTGGTGGCGCTCGCCGAGCAGGCCGGCGCCGAGCGGTTCGCGACCGACGACGACTCGATCGCGGTGCGCGACATCGACGGCGAGACGATCGGCGCCGATGCTCTCGACGAGGCCCGTGACCGACTCCTCGGAGCGGTCGCCGATGGTGGACCATCGGTGGGCGAGGCCGCCGACGTCGGCGGCAGGACGCTCACCGCCGACGAACGCACGCTGCTGCGCTACGCGCTCGCCTCGGAGATCGAGCACGAGTTCGCTGCCGACGCAGGCCAGCTCTCCATCGCCGCGATCGACGAGGGCGAGGAGTTCCCCGGTGGCGACGAGATCGTCCCTCGCGGGTTTCGTCAGCTCCTGACGCCCCTGCTCGGCGGCTACGAGGTGCGCACGTCGACACCGGTGGCGCGCATCGCGCACGATGCGAACGGCATCGTGGTGACGACAGACATGGGTGAGACGATCGCGGCGGACCGGGTGCTCGTCACCGTACCGCTCGGTGTCCTGCAGGCGGACTCGATCGTGTTCGACCCGCCGCTACCCGACGCGAAGCAGGCGTCGATCGACCGGCTCGGCATGGGTGTGCTGGAGAAGGTGGTGTTGCGGTTCGATACATCGTTCTGGGACGACACCGATCTCCTGGGCTTCGTCGGTGCCCAGCCGGGCGAGTTCGTCGAGTGGCTCAATCTGCTGCCCGCCACCTCGACGCCCGTGCTGGTCGGCTTCAATGCCGGCTCGATCGCGACGAACCTGACGACCCGATCCGACACCGCCGTCGTCGCCGCCGCGTCGCAAGCACTCGCCACGATGTATCCCTGATCGCTCGGCCCTCGATCAGCGTTTGACGAGCTCCCATGCCTGTTCGGCGGGGAACCGCTTCGCCCACGCGGCCGGCACCCAGAACTCGGTGCCGTCGGCCGACGCCGGCGCCTGGATCTCGTGGAAGGCCGCAACGTCGAAGCCGACGTCGTGAAACAGCCGGATCCACGACGAGATCTCCATGTTGAACTCGATGCCGCCGGGATCCTCGGCTGCCTGAGTCCAGTCGAGGCGACCGAGCCCGAAGTAGTCACGCTCGAGTGTCAGGCCGACTGGTGCGTCGCCGTCGGGTGCTGTGCAGATCATCGCCAGTGGATGGTTGCCGAGCAACACGAGGCGGCCGCCCGGCCGAAGCAGCCGGTGGGCCTCGGGGATCCACACGTGCGGGTCGCACCAGATCGCCGCGCCGTACTCACTGATCGCGAAGTCGAACGATCCGTCGGGTTGGTCGACGGTCTCGGCGTTGCCGTGCACCCACTCGATGTCGTCGACGCCGTGGAGGGCTGCGAGTCGCCGCGCGGTGGCCAGCTGTTCCGATGAGTTGTCGATCGCATGCACCGACGCGCCGCGCCGGTGCATCCACACCGACACGTATCCGGTGCCGCATCCCAGTTCGATCGCCCGCAGACCCTCCAGATCGTCGGGAAGCAGCGCCAGCTCCGAGTTGGCAATGCCCCAGATTCCCCAGGTCGGCTCGCTCTGGGCCCACGCCCGTTCGCCGGACGCCACCCACTGCGGGGCGTTGGCATCCCAGTGCCGCCGGTTCTCGCGGACATGTTCGGGGAGATCACTCGATTGCTCGTGCACCTCTGGCACCGTATCGAAGCCAGGTCGGTCGACCGGGCGGGCATGAATTTCACCAGGGGTCAGACCCCTGGTGAAATCGTCTCCGCCAGGGTGGCGGGTGTGCAGCGGGGTCCGCTGTCGGTGATGGATCGTGCCGACTACAGACCGAGAGGCGGCACGACCGCCTCGATCAACCGGGGCCCACCTGCTTCGAGCGCAGCGGCGAGTTGATCGTTGAACTCCTCGCTGGTCGTCGCTCGGGTCGCGACAACGCCCAGCCCCTCGGCCATGGCAACGAAGTCGAGCTCTGGCCCGGTGAGGTCCAACATGCTGAGTGCTTTGGGACCGACCGATGCGGCGCCCACACGGTTGAGTTCCATGTTGAGCACGGCGTAACTGTGGTTGGCGAAGATCACCGTGATGACATCGAGGTTCTCGCGAACCTGGGTCCACAGCGCTTGCAGTGTGTACATCGCCGAGCCATCGGACTCGAGACAGAGCACCGGCCGGTCGGGAGCGGCCACTGCTGCACCGGTCGCCAAGGGAACGCCGATCCCGATGGCACCGCCGGTGAGACACAGCCAGTCGTGTCGCGGTGCCCCAGCCGTCGCTCCCGGGATGAAGAGGCCCGAGGTGTTCGCTTCGTCCACGACGATCGCGCCGTCGGGCATCAATGCGCCGAGCGCCTGCGCGACCGTTTCGGCCGTGAGGGGACCGGTGGGCAACTCGGGCCGTGATGCCTCGGCAACGGTCACGTCGGTCGGCAGGTCGAGTCGGTCGGCGATCGCGGTCAACAGCGCCACCGGATCGATCGAACGATCGACTTCGTGGACGACAGCGCCGTCGGGGCTGAGCACCGACGCCTTGTCGGGGTACGCGAAGAACGACACCGGAGCCGCCGCGTCCACCACCACGAGGTGTTCCGCCGAGGCCAGCTGCATCTGTGCGAACTCGGCGAGATAGGCGACGCGGTCGACCGCGGGAAGTCCCGCCCCTCGTTCGAGGCGGGCGGGGAACGTCTCGCACAACAGTTGTGTCCCGGTGCGCTGCGCGATCCGCGCCGCGGCGATGAGCCCGTCTTCTCGCGTGAGCCGTCCGCCGATCAGCAACGTGGTCGGATGGTCGGCGGCGAAGACCAGGCTCAACTCGTCGACCAACTCATCGGTCGGGGCCACCGCTGCAGTGGGCTCGACGGGATCGGCAGGGCCGTCCGCTTCCAGCCAGCAGACGTCGGCCGGCAAGATGAGCGTTGCCACCTGATTGGGCGATGCCAGAGCGGCAGCGACGGTTTCCGCAGCGTCTCGAGCGACCTCGTTCGGCAGGCTCGACCGTCGCACGAACCCCGAGCACGCGCCGGCCACCGCGTCGATGTCGGACTCGAGCGGTGCGTCGAACTGCTTGTGGTAGGTGGCGTGGTCGCCCACGATGTTGACCACCGCGCTGTGTGCCCGCCGTGCGTTGTGCAGGTTCGCGAAGCCGTTGCCGAGTCCCGGTCCGAGGTGGAGCAGCGTCGCAGCCGGCTTGTCGGCCATCCGGGCGTAGCCGTCTGCGGCACCCGTGGCACCGCCCTCGAACAGGCACAGGATGCCTCGCATCGGTTCGACGTCGTCGAGCGCGGCGACGAAGTGCATCTCCGAAGTGCCAGGGTTGGTGAAACAGACGTCGACGCCTGCGTCGACGAGTGTCTGGATGAGTGCGCGTGCACCGTTCATGTGGCTCCAAGTTCAAGACGGGGTCGGGGACGGGCGCTCAGAGAACAGCGCCGGGGTTGAGAATGCCGTTCGGGTCGAATGCCGCTTTGATTCGCCGCATCAACTCGATCTTCGATGGGTCTTCGAGTTCGAGGAAGTAGCCGCGCTTCTCGGTGCCGAGTCCGTGCTCGCCCGAGATCGCTCCGCCGAGTTCCATGCCGGCTCGGTAGAGCCCGACCATGACCTCGGCGAGTTTGTCCGGGTCCTGCTGGAAGACACCCAGATGCACGTTGCCGTCCCCAGCGTGGCCGCAGCCTGCGATCCAGGTTCCGGTGCTCTCGCCCAGTTCGGACACCCGTCGCATGAACGCTGGGATCGTGGCTCGGGGCACCACCACGTCGACGATCTCGTTGGCACCGTTCGCCTTCGCCAGCCAGAACGCCTTCTCGCGTGCCTCGATCAACCGTGCTCCCGCCGCAGCGGGCAGCACGTACACATCGAGCGAACCGAGATCGCCGAGATGCGCTGCCAGGATCTCGACATCGGCATCGAGACGATCTTGGTGGGCATTCTCGAGGACGACCACGAGGTACGCGAGCGCCGCCTCTCTGATGTCGGCCGGCACTCCCAGCTCGAGGGTTCCGTCCGCTGTCATCACCGCCATGGTCAGCAGATCGATGTATTCGAGGATCGAGGGACCGATGCCGGAGTCGATGATCCGCGGCACCGCCGCGGTGACCTCGTCGAGCGTGGAGAACGGCGCAAGCACCGTCGCTGCGTGTTCGAGCCGAGGTTGCAGTTTCAGTGTTGCCTCGGTCACCATGCCGAGGGTTCCCTCCGAACCGATCACCAGTTGGGTGAGGTCGTAGCCGGTGGACACCTTGACGACCTTGCCACCCGATCGGATCACCTCGCCGGTTGCGAGCGCGACCTCGATGCCGAGCACATGATGGCGAGTCACGCCGTACTTCACCGCGCGCATACCGCCGGCGTTGGTGTTGACGTTGCCACCGAGGCTGGCCGAGTACTCCCCGGGAAGCACTGGATACATCAGCTTGTGCGGTGCCAGCGCTTCGTCGAGTTGATCGAGGGTCACGCCGGGCTGGACGACCGCGGTGTGATTGTCGGCATCGATCTCGAGGATTCGATTCATGCGGTCGAAGCTGACGACGATTCCGCCTTGGCGAGGAATGCACGCACCCGACAACCCGGTGCCGGCTCCGCGCGCCGTGACGGCGATCCCGCGTTCGTTCGCGTAGGCGAGCACCGCGGAGACCTCGGCGGTGTCAGCCGGGAACACGACGGCGTCGGGTTCGACCCAGGCAGCGTTGAGTGCCTCGTCGTGGGAGTAGTCCTCTCCGGCGACGACTGCCGAGAGTGCGTGGACCTCGCCGACGATCTCCCCGAGGTCGGCGATCAATCCTTCAGATGCTTCGATGGTCATGTCATCTCCTCGGGCGCCCACGACGGACGCGACCGCACTGGTGCCGTCATACACCACGTCGCCCTCACTCTGCCAGCTGCGAGGTGGGATCGGCGCCGACCGCGCCGGTCGGTGGTGTGACTGCGGTGGTCGATGCTTGTTCGAGAGCGTCGGAGAGACCAGCCCTCGGCCGCAGCGCTTGCTCGGGCATGAGAGTCGAGGCGATCAGCCCGACGACCATCACGAGTGCGGCTGCCAGATAGATCTGGCCGACCCCGGACGCGAGCGCCTCTCCCACGGCGTCACGGCTCACCGATGGGAGCGCAGCGATGCTGTCCGGTTCGCGAATCAGATCGGACGCCTCGTCGGCGCTGATACCGAGACGCTCGGGAATCTCCCGTCGGATCGTGGCGTTGAGCATCGTCCCGAAGACGGCGAGGCCGACGGCGCCTCCGAGCATCCGGAAGAACATGATCGTGGCCGTGGCCACGCCGAGGTCGCCGAACTCGACGGCGTTCTGCGTGGCGATCGAGGTCGTGGTGAAGACCGCTGCGATACCGAAGCCGATTCCGATCATCGGCGCGACCAGCCACGCATACGGTGTTGATCCGTTGATGAAGCTGATCGCGAACGCCCCCGCCGCCGCGATCGTCGAACCCACCACCGGATACGAGTGATAGCGACCGGTGGCCAGGATCAGCCGTCCGATCCCGAAGGTGCCCAGGGTGACTCCGACCATCTGCGGAAGCATGCGCAGGCCGGATTCGGTCGGCGAGACGAACAGCGAGTCCTGGAAGTACAGCGGGAGGAACTGGCCGGCGCCGTAGGCGATCGTTCCCGCACAGGTTCCCGAGATCACGCACATCAGCACCACCCGATTGCCGAACAGGTGTAGGGGGATCATCGGCTCGACGGCGCGCCGTTCGACCAGGACGAACACCACGAGACCGACGACCACGCCGACGAACAGTGCGAGCACGCCCGGTTCGCTCCATCCGTTCCTGCCGCCCACTTCGAGCGCGATCATCAGTCCGCCGATCGTGAGGGCGAGCAGAGCGGCCCCGGCAAAGTCGATACGCGCCTTGCGACGCGGGAACGGAAGATCGAGCGCGAAGTAGCTGACCACACTGGAGATTCCGGCGAGCGGAACGTTGATGAAGAAGATCCACGGCCACGACCAGTGGTCGATGATGAACCCACCGATGAGCGGCCCGAACAGTGCAGCACCGACGAACGCGAGCGTGAAATACCCGATGTACCGACCGCGTTCGCGCGGCGGAAGGATGTCACCGAGAATGGCGAACGCCAAGGCCTGGATCGCTCCCCCGCCGAGACCTTGGATCGCGCGTGCGCCGATCAACTGGTTCATCGACTGCGACAGCCCACACAGCAGCGACCCGACGATGAACAATCCCATCGTCACCTGGAAGATCAGGCGACGTCCGTACAGGTCGGACAACTTGCCCATGAGCGGTGTACCGATGGCGGATGTGGCGATGTAGGCGGTGCCGACCCATGCGAAGCTCTCGAACGCGTTGAACTCGCCGGCGATCGTCGGCAGCGCTGTCGCGATGATCGAGATCTCCATCGAGGCGAGCAACACGGCGAGCATCAGCGCGCCGAGCACCGCCCACAGGCGAGCGTTCGTCATCCCCGGGACGGCGTTGACCACGCTGCAACCGTACGTGCGGCGGTGGGATCGCCGACGACTCGGGCCGGCGACCGCCACCGCTCGGGTGAGGGCTCCGCACTACATTCGCGCGATGACACCTGACATCGAAGTATCCCGTGAGATCGCCGCGTCACCGAGCGCGGTCTTCGCCGCGTTGACCGACATCTCTCGAATGGGCGAGTGGTCGCCGGAGACACACCGCGCCGAGTGGAACGACGGCTTCGACGGCCCCGCCGTCGGTGCCGAGTTCACCGGCCACAACCGCAACGGTGACAAGGAGTGGAGCACCGTTGCCCAGGTCGTCGAACTCGTTGCCGATCGACGGTTCTTCTTCGACTGTCGATCCGGTGACTTCGTGTTCTCGAAGTGGGGTTACGAGATCGTGCCGACCGACACGGGGTGTCGGGTCACCGAATCCACCCAGAACCTGATCCCCGAGGAGTTCAGGGCGAGCACCGTGCAGATCTCGGGTGTGGAAAACCGCCTCACCCACAACCGCGCCGGGATGGAGGCCACCCTCGAGCGGCTCGCGGCGGTGGTCGAAGGCTGATCCGTCGCCCCGAAGCCAGCCCGAAAAATGCCTGGATCTGCGCGCTCAGCGCGACAAACGAGGCATTTTTCGGGCCCGGAGTACTCTCGTCATGATTCGTGTGCCGAGGGCGGACGGGATTGCTCGTCGTGGTCCTTCAGTGCGATCGAGTCGTACAACACGGTCAGGGCGGCTTCGACGGTTTGGCGCTCGTCACGGCTCACGCCGGTCGCTTCGAGCAGCACGGGTCCGAACACGGCGAAGCACAGTTGCAGCGAGGCCATGGCGATCGCCCGGGCCGTTGCCTCGGCGCGTGCATCGTCGCCGCTGGAGTCCATGCGCGAGCCAATTGCTGCGACCAAGGCCGCGGCGAGCGGAAAGTCGCCGTCGGCCTCCGCGAGCTCCGTGTCGTGGAGGTACCAGCGCACGAGCGCCCTGAGGTAGGGATCGCTGGCGGTGAGCAACGGCATCGACGTGACATCGCCGTGGGAGGCGGCGAAGTCGTCGCGCAGCGCTCGAAGCCCGGCGCGGAGGGCCACATCCTTGCCACCGAAGTAGTGGTGCACGAGTCCGTAGTTCACCTCGGCCTCGGCTGCGAGGTCGCGTCCGGCGATCGTGCTGGGTGCCCGGTCGGGCAGGAGCCGCTTCGCCGCCTCGATGAGCGCCTCTTTCCCCGTGCCGGCGCGGTGCGTGCCGGCAACATCCTCGTTGTTCGCCGGGCCCATTGACACGAGATTAGCCGTATGGCTAAATCTCATGTCAACGACGACACTCGACAAGGAGCAGCCATGGGTGATCAGGTGACGGACTGGGCAAGCGACTACGACATCTTCGATCCGGCATACATCGCGGATCCGTTTCCGATCTGGGACAACCTTCGAGAACACTGCCCGGTCGCCCACACCGAGCGTTGGGGCGGCTCGTGGCTGCCGACGACCTATGCCGACGTCACGTCATTCGCTCGCGACGTCGAACACTTCAGTTCGCGCAACGTCGGCGTCGTTCCGCCGCCCACGGACGAGGACACGCAGTTGCCGGCTGGGGTGCCACCGATCTCTGCCGACCCTCCGGAACACACGTGGACGCGCCGCCTCTTGCTGCCGTGGTTCTCGAAGGACCGTGTCGCGGAGTACGAAGTCTCGACACGCGAGTTGTGCCGTCGCCTCGTCGGCGACCTGGTCGCGAATGGGCGAGCGGATGCCGCTGTCGACTATGCCCAGCAGATTCCGGTGAGGGTCATCGGGCTGGTGCTCGGCGTGCCCGAGGAGATGTCGGACACGTTCACCGGCTGGGTGCGCGACGTGCTCGAGTTCGCCCATGACGTGGAACGCCGCAGTGCGGCCCGCACCGAGTTGATCACGTACTTCCTCGGCGAGATGGAAACTCGACGAGGCGGTGACGGGACCGACCTGATCAGCACCTTGCTGCGCACCGATCACGAAGGGGCACCGGTTCCCGACGCCCACATCCTCGGAACGGTCGCTCTGACCCTGGTCGCCGGCGTCGACACGACCTGGTCGGCGATCGGCTCGGCGCTGTGGCACCTCGCTGCCCACAGCGACGATCGTCGGCGACTCGTCTCACATCCCGAGTTGATTCCGACCGCGATCGAGGAATTGCTCCGGGCGTACTCGCCCGTGACCATGGGACGCATCGTGGCGTCCGACGTGGAAATCGCCGGGTGTCCGATGCGCGAGGGAGACCGGGTGCTGCTCAACTTCCCCGCGGCGAATCGCGACCCCGACGCATTCCCACTCCCCGACGTCGTGCAGATCGATCGCGAGATCAACCGGCACGTCGCGTTCGGGGCCGGCATTCACCGGTGCGCAGGATCGAACCTCGCCCGCATGGAGATGCACGTTGCCATCGAGGAGTGGTTGGCGCAGATCCCCGAGTTCGACCTCGACCCGGATGGGAACGTCACCTGGGCAGGCGGTCAGGTGCGCGGCCCTCGCAACATTCCCGTGGTGTTCCCGACACTGCCCACCGCGTGACGGCGCCGGACGGATCCGTGGACCAGCCGACGATGCAGCCGCGGTACGTGCTGCCGCGCACGGAGCACGACCCCGACTCCGTGGCCGTGTCGACGCACGACGGATCGGTGTCGTGGGCCGTGCTCGAAGATCGCGCTCGACGCTTCGCCCAGGGACTTCGGGCCGAGGGTGTGGCGGAGGGTGACGCCTGGGCCGTGCTGGCTCGCAACCGTCTGGAATGGGCGGAACTCGCGCTCGGCAACGCACGCGCCGGCTCGCGGTACGTGCCGCTGAACTACCACCTCACCGCCACGGAGATGGCCGAACTGCTGACGGACTCCGCGTCGAAGTTGCTCGTGGTCGGCGTCGACGACGAGGCGGTCGGCCGGGAAGCCGCCGCGGTTGTCGGGATCGACCGGATCATCGTCCTTGGTTCCGACTACGAGACCTGGTTGGGCGACCAGTCTCCCGAACCACTTGTCGAGTGCAGCGCCGGGGCAGCGTTGCAGTACACCGGCGGCACGACGGGGCGATCGAAGGGCGTCATCCGATCCGGTGCATCGGTCACGGCGAGCGAGTTCGCCCGCCCGTTCGCGCAGTGGGGCACGATGACGCACATGCCCAGCGGCGAGCAGATGATGCTGGCCACCCCGGCCTACCACGCCCTCGGCGGTGGGGTGCTGATGGCGTCGATGGCGCTCGGCAACGCGTTGATCATCACCGATCGATGGGATCCCGTCCGAATGCTGGCCCTGATCGAACAGCACCGAGTGGTCGGGGTGCCGATGGTGCCGACGCAGTTCATCCGGCTCCTGAAACTCGAACCGGAGATTCGCGATCGGTACGACGTGTCGTCGTTGCGGTGGGTGCTGCACACGGCGGCTCCCTGTCCCGAGTGGGCCAAGCGTCAGATGATCGACTGGTTCGGTCCGGTGATCGTCGAGCTCTACGGCTCGTCGGAAGGTGTCGGGCCCGTCATCGCGACATCGGAGGAGTGGCTCGCGAGGCCTGGCACCGTCGGCAAGGCGACCGCGATGCTGGAGCTGTCGATCCTGGACGACGACGGCAACGACCTTCCTCCCGGAGAGATCGGCATGATCCACGCCAAGCGCATCGACGGCACGCCGTCGTACCACGGTGATCCGGCCAAGAGCGCGGCGATGGTGCGGGCCGACGGACGCTTCACTGTCGGCGATGTCGGGTGGCTCGACGAGGATGGCTACCTGTTCCTCTCGGATCGACGCGTCGATCTCATCATCGTCGGCGGCACCAACATCTATCCGGCGGAGATCGAAGCGGTGCTCACACAACACCCCGACGTCACCGACGCCGCCGTGTTCGGCCTCCCCCATCCCGAGTGGGGCCAAGAGGTCAAGGCCGTCGTGCAACTCGCCGACGGCGCACAGATCGACATCGCAGAACTCACCGACTTCGCTCACGCCCGGCTGGCGTCGTTCAAGGTGCCTGCGTCGATCGACGTCGACCCTGCGCTCCCACGCGAGGCGAGCGGCAAGCTCAAGAAGCATCAGCTGCGGGAGCGCTACATCAAGGAAGGTCAGTAGCAATGGAACCAGGAGAATTCGAAGGAGTCGCTGGCCGAACGCTCGACGAGTCGACACCGTGGTGGCCGCCGCTGCCGAGCGCACCGGACGGCGCCCCCAACGTCGTGGTCGTGCTGCTCGACGACGTCGGCTACGCCCAGTTCGGCTGCTACGGCTCGGACATCGCGACGCCCACGTTCGACCGGGTCGCCGCCGACGGCCTGCGCTACAGCAACTTCCACACCACCGCACTGTGCTCGCCGACACGAGCTGCACTCCTCACCGGGCGCAACCATCACGCCAGCGGCGTCGGACGGATCGTCGAGTTCGCCTCGGGATACCCCGGCTACGACGCCACGATGCCGATGTCGAACGGGATGATCTCCGAGATCCTCGTGCGCAACGGCTACGCCACGTTCTGCCTCGGCAAATGGCACCTCGCCCCCGCCGGCGACACCGTCATGGGCGGGCCACGCGAGCGTTGGCCGCTCGGCCGAGGATTCCAACGCTTCTACGGGTTTCTCGCCGGTGAGACCGACCAGTACTTCCCGGACCTGATCGCCGACAACCACCAGGTCGACCCCCCGCGGACTCCGGAGGACGGCTACCACCTCACCGAGGACCTCGCCGACCACGCGATCGCCTACGTCGACGACCTGCGCGCCGCATCACCCGACAAGCCCTTCTTCATGTGGTTCGCCCCCGGCGCGTGCCACGCTCCGCACCAGGCGCCCGCCGAGTTCATCGAGCGCTACCGCGGCAAGTTCGACCAGGGCTGGGACTGCTGGCGAGACGAGGTGTTCGAGCGGCAGACCGCGTCAGGACTCCTGCCCGCCGGCACGACGAACACCGAGCGCCCCGCGTGGGTCGCCGCGTGGGACTCGCTGCCGCCCGAGGAACAGCGGCTGTACGCGCGGATGATGGAGGTGTACGCCGGCTTCCTCGAACACACCGATTCCCAGGTCGGACGCGTGCTCGATCACCTCGACGCACTCGGTGAACTCGACAACACGATCGTGGTTGTCATGAGCGACAACGGGGCGAGCGCCGAGGGAGGCCCACGCGGATCGTTCAACGAGCTCTACTTCTTCAACGGTGTTCCGGAGGACCTCGACGAGAACCTGCGCCGCATCGACGAACTCGGTGGTCCCGACGCGCACAATCACTATCCGTGGGGTTGGGCGTGGGCAGGCAACGCCCCGTTCAAGCGGTGGAAGCGCGAGACCCACGAAGGTGGCGTCGCCGACCCGTTGCTGATCGCCTGGCCGGCCCGTCTGCGCGCCACCGCCGAGACCCGGGGTCAGTACGTCCACGCGGTCGACCTGACCCCGACGCTGCTCGACGTGATCGGCATCGAACCGCCCACAGAGATCGCCGGCGTGTCGCAGCAGCCGTTCCACGGCGTCAGCTTCGCCCACACCCTCGGCGACAACTCGGCAACCAGCCGTCACACCACGCAGTACTACGAGATGTTCGGCTCGCGGGCGCTGTACCACGACGGCTGGAAGGCGGTCGCGTATCACCCACTCGCGATGTCGGCGTACGACGGCAGCGACCCGAATCGGCCCTTCGATGAGGACGAGTGGGAGCTGTACCACCTCGCCGAGGACTTTTCCGAGAGCAACGACCTCGCGGAAGCCCGTCCCGACAAGCTCGCGGAACTCCAGGCGCTGTGGTGGCAGGAAGCCGAGGCCAACCAGGTGCTGCCGATCACCAATCAGCCCGGGCGACACGGCGACCAGCGGTACCGGCGCGACCGGTACGAGTTCCGAGCCGGCATCGGCACCTTGCCCGAAACGGTGGCCCCCAACCTGCGCAACCGGTCCTGGACCATCTCCGCTCCGATCGCCAACAGCGGCACATCAGCGTCCGGGGTGATCGTGGCGCACGGCAGCTCGGCCTGCGGCTACGCCCTGTACGTCGAGGACCAGAGGCTGCACTACGTGCACAACTTCGTCGGCACCAAGCTGACCACCGTGTCCGCGACCCGCACGCTGCCCGCCGCCGACGTCACGATCTCGTGCTCGTTCGAGCCCGACGGCATGCACCGGGGAACGATCAGCCTGCGCTACGACGACGAACTCGTCGCGACCGGCCACCTCGACGAAACGGTGCCGATCACGTTCGGCGTCGCCGGGTTCAGCGTTGGCCACCAGCGCGGGCGGTCCGTGACACCCGCATACGACTCGCCGTTCCCGTTCACGCCAGGCCTGCTCGGCACGGTGACCATCGAGACCGCGGGACGCGCTTTTCGCAATCCGACCGCCGAAATGAACGCTCAGATCGCCATGCAATGAAGGTACCAACCGTCTGACACAGCCTCGAGGAGACGGCGTCCGATGCGACCCATCCACGGCCGATACCGGTGCGATGGGGATGACGAGTCCGTGGAGAAGACTGCCCCTTGCAATCTTCGTGGCGAGGCGCATACTCAGAGATGGTGAGGCCTCCTCGGGGTTCGTTGGTGACAGCGCTTGTGGTTGGTGGGCTGGTCGCTTCCAGTTGTGGTGGAGGGTCTTCGAGCACGGGTGCTGATCCTTCGTCCGGACCCGTCCCGGAATCGGAGGTCGACGAACCCACCGATCCGGATTCGACGGAAGCCGAGGCATTGATCAACGATGCGATTGCTTCGTTCGATCCCGAGAATCCCGACGCCCTCGTGGCCGAGGCGCTTGCGCTGGACCGGACGGTCGAGTTGGAGATGGCCGAGTGGTCCGGGCTCGAAGAGGCGCTTGGCGGGCCCGACTCGACGAGCGCGGCGTTCGCGTCGCAGGATCAGTTCTCTGCCACGCTCGCCGACGCGGTCGGTGCGCCACTGACGCTCGGCTTCCGTCGGAGTCAAGCCGACGGCCCCAACATTGGTGGGGGACTCTTCGGCGGGTTCATGTTGGTCGGTCTGGGCTCGGGCGCGATCGTTCAGGCAAGCAATGACGGCACCACCGGGACGGCGACTCCGACCCAAGGGTTCACGGTCACTGCAACGGCCGAGTCCGTCGAGATGACGGTCGATGTCACCCACGAATCGGAAGGCTTGACGACCACGCTGAAGACCAACGTGAAGATCCTTCCCTGTCCCGACGTGAACGGAGAGTTCACCGTCGAGGCCACCGTCGACGTCTCGGCATCCGCCAGAGGGAAGCAACAGAACGGCAAACTCGACGTCAAGGTGACCGGTCAGTTGAACGACAACGCCGAGCTTGCGAGTTCGTCCACGGACATTCGGCTCAAGCGAGACGGCCTCGGTATGGGCGCATTCGTCGACTCGTCGATCTCGTACGCGTCCGATGGAACTGTCTCCACGAAGCTCAACGACTTCAACTGGTTCACCACGAAACCAGAGGACTTCAAGAGCAACGTCCAACTGGCAGCCATCTACGGGTTGTTGATCAAGCAGTTCCTGCTCGATGCGGTCGCGACGGGGTACCTGTCGGGACGGTGCGTCGAGATCGGCTACGGGGTCTCACCGGGCACCACCGGGCTCCAACCCGGCAGTTCGGCGACGATCACCGCCCGGCCGTTCGGCAAACAGGATGGTGTGCCGACCGGTGGCACCGTGCAGGCATTGCTGTCGGCCGGCGAGAAGTCGGTCGATCCGTCGAGCACCCCGCTTCCGGTCGACGCAGAGTTCGAGTATGGCGCGCCCGACGAGCCGAACAAGACGGGCACGGTGTCGCTCGAGGCCAGGTCGAAGCGGGGTGTCGGTCGGGTCGACATCAACTTCGACACCAACCAAGTAGCGCCGTATCAGGTCGTTGGTGGTCTCGACGACTGGCAGACGAACACTGCCGTGTGCGACATCCTGAAACCGTTCGTGTTGACCGGACTCGTCACGATGAGCTTCTCCGGTGGGCTCGGGGGCACGTATGAGTACTCCGGTGGACCATTCGGTGCTGCCGGAACGGGCACGTACCAGATCTCGTTGCCCAACGGTGTGGGCCAGGCAGGCACGATGACCGGTGCGGGTGAGGGAACGGTCGACACTCCGATGGGCCAGTTCTCGAACTCGGGAACCGAGCAATACACCCTCACACCGATCCCGCCGTGCGAATGACTCGATGACCCGTCGAGCCACGGGCTCGTCCACCCCTTTCGGCAGCACATCCCCGACGAAACACGGACACGACGTGTTGCTCCGCGAGGGTTGACCGAGCAGCCGATTTCGAGGTCACGGACGCAATCGCCGTCCCCATCCCGATCGTCCTCGATCCCAATTCCACGCTCGAAGCGGCGGAAGAGGCCGAGCCAGCGGACGACGGTGACGTTCAGCGAGGCCACGCACACCTACCTCAACTCGCCCACCGGGCAGGTGACCGTGCTTGCCATCGCCGACGATGCGGTGTGCATCGACGCCGACCTCACCTGCTCAACAACCCGAAGGACAACGAGTTGACGATCAAGGGGGTGATCACCGGACGACTGCACGAGCGTTCGGCCCTCGACGTGCCCGGCTGAGCAGGCCATTCCGATTGGACGACGCTACGACCTGGTCGAGCCCCGTCAGTTCTCGGCGGTCTCTCGCAGTCAGTGCCGCCGCCGACTGATCGCGCACTGCGCTGGTCGATACCCTCGCGATCGTGGCATTCCAGGAGATCCCGACCGTGTCGCTGAGCGACTGGACATCGCCGGACGCAGACCAGATCGCGTTCGCTGATCGACTGCGCTCGATCTGCCACGACGTCGGGTTCTTCCAGCTCACGGGTCACGGCGTCGACGCCGACTTCGTCGACGAGTACTTCGAGGGTCTCCGACGTTTCTTCGCGCTCGACGACGGGACGAAGGCGAAGGTCGACAAGACGAACTCGCCATGGTTCCGCGGCTGGGAGCGCGTCGGGGCGGAGCTCACCGACAACCGCGTCGACCACCGCGAGCAGATCGATGTGTGGACCGATCACCCGTCGAGGTCCACCGACGTGCAGCCCGAGTATCTCCGGCTCGAGGGCCCGAACCAGTGGCTCGACGAGGACACGCTCCCGGGGTTCCGCTCCCTCGTGGAGCGCTTCCAGCGCGAGATGGGAACAATCGCCGACCACCTGATGTCGGCGATGTGTGTCGGGCTCGGTCTGGACCCCGACCACTTCGACCGCCTGTTCGGTGAGCGCAGGATGTCGCTCGTCAAGCTCATCCACTACCCCGCGACCCCGCTCGGTGAGGCGGGTGTCAACGCCCACAACGACACCGGGTTTCTCACGCTGCTCTGGCAGCCCGGCGTGGCCGGCCTGCAGGCGCTGAATCCCGACGAGGAATGGATCGACGTGGCGCCATCACCCGATGCGATCGTGGTCAACCTCGGCGAGATGCTCCAGGCGATGACCGGCAACTACTTCGTGGCCACGACACACAGGGTGATCGCGAACGAGGAACGATATTCATCGGGGTATTTCCACGGCCCAGACCTGCGTACCGTGCTCGACCCGCTGCCGCTGGAGGAGCGGTTCGCAGACGCGGTGGCTGCCAGTCGCCGTCATCGTGAGGCCGGGTTCATGGCCAAGCGTGACGAACTCGTGGCAGGCGACGGTGGGATCCGGTCCACTGCCGCCGCGACATACGGCGAGCAGCTCTGGAACTACTTTCCCGCAGTTACCCAGACCTCGTGGCACGACACCACTCGGATGGAGCTTCCGCTCGAGTGTGATGTGGTCATGGTGGGATGCGTCGAGATCGGTCAGCCGGCATCGGATTGACCAAACGGCGGACCGGGGATCGTGGCAGGTCAGCGCGACCACATGAACAGGTCGCCGGTGCCGCGTAGCAGCAGCGAGCCGGGGAACACCCACAATCGGTTCGGTTCGAGGCGCAAGACTCCGAATGACTCGGAATCCGCCGGCGGCACGGTGGTTGGCAAGGACGCCTCTCGTTCGACGTGGGCGTCGTCCTTCGAATCCTTTCCCGACTACCGCAACGTCTTCGCCAACATCACCGTGCTCGCTCCCGGACGGATTGTCGTCGACGGCCGATCGGAGTGCGCGTTCGAACCGCTGCGCGGGCCGGCTCGCTGGCACGCAGCCGTCGTCGATGGGTCGATCATCGAGTGGCGGGTCGAAGAGCCCGGCGGATCAACGTCATTCTCGTTCAGCTTCGAGGATCATCTTGAGCTTCGCGAGGTCCTTGCGGTTGGCGCGGCGCATCGCCGGCTTCATCAGCGGCGCCAGCATCTTTGAGAACCCGGCCGGTTCGCCACGGTTGCGCAGTGTCATCCGTGTCGCCTCGTCGGATGCAGGCGCCCATACGTAGGTGGTCTCCATCGGGAACGGGCCCTGCTGAGTTCGCATCACGACTCGTTCGCCCGCAACGAAGTCCGAGAACTCGTAGGTGTATCGCAACGTCCGCCCGAGGAACCGGGCGACGAACTCGACCTGCGAGCCGACCTGCAGCGGCGGTGTCGTCTTCCAGTCCACCGAGTCGATGTTGTCGTACCAGTCCGGCGCGTTGGACGGGTCCGCCGCGTACGCAGCGACGACGGCGGTCGGGCGCCGGATGACGATGTCGGTGACGACGTCGACGTTCATGCGATCCGCCGCTCATCGGCGGTATCGACCAGGAGTGGCAGGAAGTGCGACCAACCGGTCGCGTGCATGTCGACGAACGCCGCCGGGATGCCGGTGTGGCGCAGGGTGAGGATCGTGTCGCCGGCGTCGTCGATCAGGGTGACCTCGACCCGGCTCGCACCCGGCGCGATGTCCGGCGCCCCCTCGGTCTGTTCCCAGCCGAAGCTGAACACGAGCCGTTCGTACGGCACCAGTTCCAGGTACTCGCCGACCATGACCGGCCCGCCGCCCATCTCGATCCGGCAGACGCCTCCCGGGCGCGGGTCGAGTTCGGCTGCGGCCCCCCACCAGTCACACATCCGTTGTGGGTCGGTCCAATACCTCCACACCGTCTCCGGCCGGGCCCTGATCCGCACGGTCTGTTCGACCACGTTCTCGTTCATCTCTGTCACTTCCGAGATCCCTTTCGCTCCTGGCGAGGTGAGGTTCGTTGCGCTCGTGTCCGCTCCGGCCATTCCTCGCGTTCGGCCGCGACCTCGAGCCGGGCCAATCCGTCGGTCCACATCTCGTCGAGGAACGTCACCGCGTCGCGTAACCCTTCGCGATGCAATCGATACATGCGCCGGTTGCCGACGGGGCGGACGTCGATCAGCCCGGAGTCGGTGAGCACGCGCAGGTGCTGCGACACCGCTGGACGACTGATCGACGGGAAGTGGCTGGCGATCTCTCCCGCAGCCAATTCTTGGTCGCGGACGAGTCGAAGGATGGCGCGCCGAGTCGGGTCGGCGACCGCTCTCAACGCTTGATCCATCGACGCACCTCCTGTCATCGGCTTGCGATGTCGCGCGAACCACGCGAGTATGTAAGCCACACCTTACATAGATTGGAGTCCTGATGGAACTCATCGATGCACTCGAGCAGACCTTCCAACACGCCGACGGGGTGATCGGCAACGTCCGCCCCGACCAGTACGACGATCCGACACCATGCTCGGAGTGGGCGGTGCGTGACCTGCTCAGCCACACCATCGGTGTCGTGTCCGGTCTCGGCGCGGCGGCGGCCGGCGACGCTCCGACCGAGTTCGCGCTGGGGGCCGACCCGGCCGCTCAGTTCCGTGAGGCGGCGGCGGTTGCGCTCGCGGCGTGGCGCACGCCCGGTGTGCTCGACAAGATCGTCGACGCCGGGCCTGGCCCGATGCCCGGCCGCGTGCTCGCCGGCATCAACCTGCTCGACACCGCGACACACACATGGGACATCGCCACCGCCACCGGACAACCTGCACAGCTCCCTGCCGGCGTCGCCGAGGCCGCCCTCGAGGCCGGGCATGCGACGATCTCAGCGGAGATCCGTCCAGGCCGCTTCGGCCCAGAAGTATCCGCGGCAACCACCGCGGGGCCGACGGAGCAGCTGGTCGCCTTTCTCGGCCGGCAACCGTGAGATCGCCAAACATCGGCAGCCGCGAAGAGTGGATCGAGGCACGCACGAAGCTGCTCGATCGCGAGAAGGACCTCGACCGACTCCGAGATGAGCTCGCCGTACTACGGCGCCAACTGCTCGGCTCGCAGGGGGCGAGTCCAGCGTCAATGATCTGGCGGCACCGTTCGATCTCATCCTCCCGGCGATCTCCAAGCACATCAAGGAGCTCGAACGCGCAGGACTGATCACACGCGGCCGACCAGCCCAGTTCCGGCCGTGCATGATCGACCCCAGCTTGCTCGTCCAGGTCGCCGATTGGGCCGAGCAGTACCGACACGTCTGGGACCGCCGGTTCGAGCGCATGGACGAACACGTCGGACCGAGAACAACGCGTCCGGATCGAACGAACCTTCGACACACCGATCGATCTGATCTGGTCGATGTGGACCGAGGATCGACACTTCACCAACTGGTACGGGCCAATGGGCGCCACACTCCGCACGGCACGATACAGATGTACTTCGTCGGCGAGTACCGCGAAGTCGAACCGAAGACCCGCCTCGTCTACACCGAAGCGATCGCCGACGCCGACGGCAACACCATGCCCCCGCAGAGCACATGGGCATGCCTGCCGGCACGCCGACGGAGACCTCGGTCGTGGTCGAACTCGAAGAGCTCGGCGACCGAACCAGAATGGTGGTGACCCACATCGGCGTCCCGGCCGACTCTCCGGGCGGGCACGGCTGGGTCCATGGCGATCGACGAGCTCGACGCACGAGTACTCGAACTCCACGACAGGCGAACCAGATATCGGGGACCGCGACCGGCGTGTCCTGGCTGAAAGGGAGATTCAGGATCGATCGTGCAGCAAGTGGCGGCTGGTTTCGAGAGCGTCGACGGCTTCGGCGACGACCGATCTGACGATGTCGGCGGCCGGTTCGTGTCGGGTGACCATGCCCGCGACCGGCCCCGCATACGCAGGGGTCGGGTCGGTTCCTCCGGCATGATCGGCGTCGCGATCGTCGGCGAGGAGCGCCACGAGCTCACCTTCGTGTCCGACCCAGCGATCGAGCCACGGTGTGCGGATCGACCGGGCGCCGATTCCGCGGGGCCAGTACGATCGACCCTGCCCCTGCGCAATGTCGATCGCTGTTGTCCAGACCGAGTCGTCCGCCGATGCATCCAGGACCTGGGCAGGCAGCCGCGGCCAGTCGCTCTCGGCCTCGTGCGATGCAAGAAATCGCGTTCCCATGACGGCACCCTGTGCCCCGAGCATCAGCACCGCCGCGAGCCCGCGGCCGTCGCCGATGCCCCCGGCGGCGAGCACCGGCGTGTCGTCGGCAACGTCCACGACCTGGGGAAGAAGGGGCAGCAGGGGAATCTCACCGGTGTGGCCGCCTGCATCGTTGCCCTGGGCGATGATCACGTCGACGCCGACCTCGGCCGAACGCCGAGCCGCCTCGACCGTCTGTACCTGGCTCATCAGCAGTGAGCCAGCAGCATGAATCCGATCGACGTATGGCGCTGGGTCGCCGAAGGACAGCGTGATGGACGCAACCCCCGCCTCGAGCGCCGCCTCGAGCGGCGCCGAGTCGTCCTCGATGAGCCAGGCGATGAAGTTGACGCTGAACGCCCGATTCGTCAGCGCCTTCACCGCAGTCACGCGCTCGGTCACCTCGCCCGCCGAGGCACCACCCATGGCGACAGTGCCGATTCCGCCCGCTCCAGCCACGGCCGCACACAATCGGGCATGTGCGACACCGGCCATTCCGGCGTTGCCGACGGGGTACTCCAAACCCAGCACGTCGCAGACCGCAGTCCGAACGATCACGCGCGAATCCTACGACTTCCCGATTCGAGGGTAAACCCCCAGGCGGTCGGTCGGGTGTCGGACACTCGTCGCTCGATACCGCCGCCTGCCGCGCGAAGCTGGCCGAGTGAGGGTGGCGTTCGAACACTTCGAACTCGACACGGACCGAGTCGAACTCCTCCACCATGGTCATCCGGTGGCGAAGGAACCAAGGTTGTTCGACGTGCTCGTGCACCTGATCCGTCATCGGGATCGTGTGGCTACCGGTTCGTCGCTCCAGTGAACGTCCTCGACCAACAACCGGTGGATGGATCGACCCGTGCGGTGCCGTCAGCGTTGCACAACGTGCCCGCCGGTCGGTGGCTGCTCGGACGCCCTCGACTCGTGACGCTGGCCGGGAGGGTGGCGCCGGGAAGACCCGCCTGGCAGTCGCCGTCGGTCGGCGTCTCACCGACCGGTTCGCCGGCATCGAGGTCGAGGTCCTCCCACGCGAGGCCGAGCACCTCGCTCGCTCGCCAGCCCTGAGAGAACAGCAGCGTGACGGCCGCACCGAGCCGGAGTGGTTCGGCGGCAC
Organism: Ilumatobacteraceae bacterium; assembly: GCA_963774765.1. Taxonomy (GTDB): domain Bacteria; phylum Actinomycetota; class Acidimicrobiia; order Acidimicrobiales; family Ilumatobacteraceae; genus Sva-07. The sequence continues at coordinate 175,404 of CAVZGP010000011.1, read as the reverse complement.
GGATGAGCGCCTTCGCTTCATCGGGAGTGAGCGCCCGGCCGGCATTCACGCGCTTGGCCTTCGGGGCGTCACCAGATCGAACGGGCTGGAGGCGATGAGGCCGACCTTGACCGCTTCCATGAACGCCTGGCGCCAGACCTTGCGGCAGTTGAGCTTTCCGGACGTCCCGCAGATTCAGCGAACGTCCGGAAAACGGACTTGTGGAGCTAAAGGGAATCGAACCCTTGACCTCGTCATTGCGAACGACGCGCTCTACCAACTGAGCTATAGCCCCAAAGGCTCCGGGGAGTGTAGCGGCCGACGTTGCGAGTCGGCGCCGGAGGTCGACGGATCGATCAGCGCTGTTCGAGCCAGCCGTCGCCCCAACCCGACGCTTCGCGTTGGCGCAGTTGGGCGAGCAGGTACACGTAGCCGCACAGTGCCAAGAACGACAGCGCGAACACGTACAGCAGCACGGTCGACGACGTCGTCGCGGCGAGGAACAGCGCGCAAGCGGTGGTGACCACGAGCAGGAACAACACATTGCTGCGCCGGCGGCGGACGTCCGAACGGGGTGCGGCCCCACGCGTCGACTGGTGCGGGCGCTCCATGTGCGTCTGGCGATGGGCGGGTTCAGCACCACCGTGCGTGCGAAACGACGGCTGTCCAGCGTGCTCGCTCTGGCGTGGTCCTGCCGCTCGCGAGCGGGTCGCGGTCGAACCGTGAAGCGCCGCCTGGCGATGGTGGGGATGGCCTGGCCGGCCGGCCGCGGCCGGCCGTTGGAGCGGTGACGGCGCGAGTGGCCGGCCGATCGTGCGCATCCGCGGGGTCGACGTGCTCTGCAGCGTGCTCAGCTGGCGGCGGAAGTCGGTGACCGACGAATTCGGTCGGTTGTCGACACGCGAGCGCAGCATCGGGGGAATCAGTACGGCCGCCCAGGCGGCGGCGACGACGAGGAGGACGAGTTGGGCCATGGGTCAGAGTCGAGTCGTTGCAGTCAGAAGGTTGTCGGCCGAGGCCGAAAGAGTTCGGATCCGGACGACCGGATCGTTGTATGACGATTCTACGACGATTGTGACGATGAACGCAATCATCGACGAGACGTCGGTCACGTCGCCGGACCGTCGTTGACGTTCTCGACGGACCCATCGGTGCGGCGGTAGACACCAGATCGGCCACCGGTCTTCTCCCACAACGCGAGTTCACCGATCACCATGCCACGGTCCGCCGACTTGCACATGTCGTACACGGTGAGTGCCGCGACGGCGCACGCGTGCAGCGCCTCCATCTCGACACCGGTGCGATCGACGGTGTCCACATGCGCCTCGATCGCCACGAAGTCGTCGCCGATCTCGAAGTTGACGGAAACCGCCCCGACCAGCAGCGGATGACACAGCGGGATCGTGTCGGAGGTGCGCTTTGCGGCCTGGATGCCGGCGACGCGGGCCACCGACAACACGTCGCCCTTCTTCACCTCGCGGTTGGCGATCGCTGCGGTGGTCTCGGGCTTCATGAACACCTTGCAACGAGCCACCGCTCGGCGGTGCGTGGGTTCCTTCGGCGTGACGTCGACCATGCGGGCACGGCCGAGCGGATCGAGGTGGGTGAACGACAGATCACTCATGTGGTCCCGAAGGCTAGCCGGGCGTGCGAGCAGGCCTTGGGCCGCGGTACCGTCACCGCGATGTCCGACCCGCGCACCTCCACCGGTCCTCTCCCCTACGACGCGATCGCCCATCTCCGAACGGACGCCGTCCAGTTCGTGGAGATCCTCACCGATCACGGTTTCGACCATGACGTGCCGTCGTGTCCCGGTTGGTCGATGCGCGACCTGGCGTGGCACGTCGGCGGTACGTGGAACTTCTGGGGACGTATGGTCGCCGAGGGCGTCACCTCCGTCGATGTGGTGCGCGCCTGGCAGGAGACGCCTCGGCCGTCGGACGACTTTCTCGTCGACTGGGTGATGGCAGCGCACACGTCGTTGTTCTCGGCGTTGGCCGCGGCGCACCCCGACCAGGAGGTGTGGACGTGGACCGGCGCCAATCGGGACGCCCGGTGGGTCGAGCGCCGCATGACGCAGGAGACATCGGTACACCGTTGGGATGCGTCGAACGCAGTCGGCATCCCGTACGACATCCCTGTTGCCGTGGCCGCCGACGGCATCGACGAATACCTCACGTGGTTCGCCGGGCGGGGCGCCACCGAGGACTCCCGCGCGGTCGGTGGCACCGTCCATCTGCACTGCACCGACACCGGCACATCCGTGTCGGAGGGCGCCGACGATCGGAGCGCGGTCGGCGGCGAGTGGTTCGTGAGCGAATTGTCGCCGTCCGGAGCGACCTTCACGTGCGAGCACGCCAAGGGCGACGTAGCGGTCCGCGGTCGTGCTGCTGACCTCCAGCTGTGGCTCTGGAAGCGCGAGGCCGGGCCGGTCGACATCATCGGCGACGAGGCCGTGGCCGAACGATTCCGGTACTACACCGACCTCCGCTGATCGATTGCACCAGGGTCGGACCCCTGGTGAAATCAGCCGCCGATCTGGCTCATCGACTTGTCGGGACGCACGAAGTTCACCTGGTTGATGCGATGGCCGGCCCATTTCGTGGCCACGGCCGCCTCGATCCGTGTGGCGAGTTGGTCGTCGGACTCACCGGCACGCATCGCTGCCATCAAGTCGAACTCCTTGGTGGCGAAAAGGCACGTACGGAACTGACCCTCGGCGGTCAGGCGCACCCGGTCGCAGTCGCCGCAGAACGGCTTGGTCACCGTCGGGATCACGCCGATCGTTCCTCGCCCATCGACGTACCGGAACCGGTCGGCCGGTGCAGCGCCGCGGGCGGCGAGCTGTTCGAGTGGGTACACGGCGTCGATCGCGGCGACGATCTCGTCCTGTCCGACGACCTTGTCGTTCACCCAGTGCCCGTCGGCGTCGAGCGGCATGAACTCGATGAAGCGCACTTCGATGTCGCGCTCGCGTCCGAACGTCGCCAGATCGACGATCTCATCATCGTTGACACCTCGTTCGATGACGGCATTCACCTTGACGGGTGCAAATCCCACCTCTTGCGCGGCCAGGATGCCGTCGACAACGCGATCGAGTTCGTCGCGGCGCGTCATCTGCTTGAACTTGGCCCGATCGAGCGTGTCGAGGCTGATGTTGACCCTGCGCAATCCGGCGTCACTCAGTGTCTGCGCCGCGGCTCGGAGGGTCGATCCGTTGGTGGTCATTGCAAGGTCGATGGGACCAGCGGGACCCTCGATGGCGGCGAGCTTCTCGACGAGCGAAGGCAAGTGGGCCCGCACCGTCGGTTCTCCACCGGTGAGGCGGATTCCGCGGACGCCATAGCGCTGCACGAAGATTCGAGCGAGACGTTCGATCTCCTCGAACGTCATCACCTCCGACCGCGGGAGCCATTGCATTCCCTCCTCGGGCATGCAATAGCTGCAGCGGAAATTGCAGCGGTCGGTGACCGAGATCCGCAGATCCTCGATCACACGACCAAACGGATCAACCAGTTCTTCGTGCACGCGGTCGCCTTCGCCGGCCATCCGTGCAGCCTATTGACCAACACCTGGTTCCCACAGCCCTGGGCTCGGGGAACCTGGGCTCGCAACGACTGTCAGGTTCCGTGGAGGAAGAGTGCGGCGACGTCGGCGCCGGCGGGAATGCCGTCGCCATCGGGGATCACGACCATCGCGTCGGCGAGTGCGGTGGCGGCGAGCTGATGGCTTCCCTGCGCGCCGACCGGACGCACGTGGTAGCGGCCGTCGTCACCGAACTCGCCGTTGGCCCGCACGAAGTGGACCTTTCCGTCCGGGTGGCGTTCAAACGGCACGTCGGTGACCGCGACGATGCTGGTGCGCGTCAGGCGTCGATGTCCCATCATGCGACGCAAGGCAGGGCGGGCGAGCAGCTCGAAACTCACGAGTGAGCTGACAGGATTGCCGGGCAGCCCGAAGATCGGGGTGCCGTCGACACGTCCGAACGCGAACGGCTTGGCGGGCTTGATCGCGATCTGCATCCAGCTCATGTCAGCGATCCGACCGAGCACCGTCTTGACCACGTCGTAGTCGCCCATCGAGACGCCACCGCTCGACACGATCGCATCACAATCGGTCGCGGCGGCGCGCAGCACACGCTCGAGCTCGGATTCGTCGTCGCGAACGACGCCGAGGTCGACCACCTCGCAGCCCATCTCGGCGAGCAACGCTGCCAGCATGGTCTTGTTGCTCTCGCGGATCTGGCCGATCTCCAACGGGGATCCGTCGTCGACGAGTTCGTCACCGGTGGACAGCACCGCGACGCGCGCCCGCCGATGCACCGCGACGCGCGCCGCGTTCACGCTTGCCAGAACCGCATCGACCGCCGGCGTCACCGTCGTACCGGCAGCGAACAACTCGTCACCGAGTTGCACATCGTCACCGGCCACGCGGATGGCCGCTCCCGTCGGCACCGACCGGGTGAGCCGGACTGTGTGGTCGCCGACACGCTCCGAGTCCTCGACCATCACCACGGCATTGGCGCCCACCGGCATCGGCGCGCCGGTCATGATCCGGATCGCCTCGCCGTGCTCCACACGTGTGGATGGCGCCGCGCCCGCCGCGAGTTCGCCGACGACGCGCAGCACGGCCGGGACGTTGACCACGTCGGCGGAGCGCACCGCGTACCCGTCGACGGCGCTGTTGTCGAACGGCGGCACCACCTCTGCCGCGACGACCGCGGCCGCGAGCACGAGTCCGGACGCGTCCCGTCGATCGACCACGACAGCGGACAGCGGCGGACAGGATTCGAGCACGAACGCCTGGGCGTCCTCCAACGGGGTCACGCAGGCAAGGTACCCCAACGTCCCGAATCTGTGTGAGCGCAGATCGCCATCGACGATGTTGTCGCTCACCCAAACCCAGGCACGGCCGAGCCCGTAGCGTGTGGGGTCGTGGCCGACACGTTGACCGCCTTTCCGTCCGATGGCTACACCGCTCGGTGGCGGACGTGGGACCACGACCATCTCGAAACCCTCACGCTCCGCTGGGAGAACGAGGGTTGGACCGCTACGGGCGAGGTCGGTCGAGAGGCGATCACGTACGTCGTCCGACTGTCGGCGATGTGGCAGATTCGCCAGTTCCTGCTGTTCCGCGATCTCGACGAACCCGACCTGTGGCTCGGCGCCGACGGCTCGGGTCGATGGGGCGAGATGAACGGCGCCCACCGCCACGATCTCGCCGGATGCACCGACATCGATCTGACGATCACGCCCTTCACGACATCGGTCCCGATCCGGCGGTTGTCACTTGCCGTGGGCGACGGCGCCGACGTGACCGCCGCAATGGTCGACGTCGAGACTCTCGGCGTCGTCCCCGTCGCGCAACATCTCGAACGCCTCACCGCCCGCCGATTCCGCCGCACGATCCTCGGCACCGGCGAGATCATCGAGTTCGACGTCGACGAATACGGCCTGGTGCACGACGCTCCTGACGCCTACCGTCGCCTCTGACGCTCGACCATGCGGCGCCATGGCGCCGCATCAGAGGTGGAGGCGCCGGAGGAAGTCGCGAAGGTCGGCACCGAGTTCGGGGTTCGCGAGACCGAGTTCGATCGACGCCGTGAGGAAGCCGAGAGGAGTGCCGGTGTCGAGCCGGCTCTCGTCGGCCACCACCGCGTGAAATGGCGCCCGCGCTGCCTGCGCTCGAAGCGCGTCGGTGAGCTGCAGTTCGCCACCGCTGCCGGGCTTCAGCGCCTCGATCTCGTTCCACGCATCGGCGGTGAGCACGTAGCGGCCGGTGAGAATGAAGTTGCTCGGCGCTTCGTCGGGCGCCGGCTTCTCGACCAGATCGCGCACCGGGATCACCCCGTCGTGAGTGAGTTCACCGGCCGGATCGATCACTCCATAGGAACTGACCTGCTCGCGCGGCACGTTCACCACGGCGACCACGCTTCCACCGGTCGCCGCGCACACGCCGTTCATCTGAGCGAGCACTGCAGAACTCGACATCAGCTCGTCGGGCAGCAGCACGGCGAACGGCTCGTCTCCCACCGCTTCGCGGGCACAACCAACGGCGTGGCCGAGTCCCTTGGGGTCGTCCTGGTACACGATGTCGACGCGCCAGTCACGCCCGATCGCCCGTAATCGCTCGGCGGTGTCCGACTTCCCCTTCGCCTCGAGCGCGTCGAGCAGCGCTTCATCCGCCGCGAAGTAGGCGTCGATCGCCGGCTTCGATCGGCTGCTCACGACCACGATGTGGTCGCACCCCGCGCCGAGCGCCTCGTCGATCACGATCTGGATCGCGGGCTGGTCACCAATCGGGAACAGCTCCTTCGGAACAGCTTTGGTGGCGGGGAGGAAGCGAGTCCCCAGACCAGCCGCGGGAATGACAGCACTGCGGACCTGCATGGCTCGGACGATATCCTTCTTCGCTCGATGCCAACCTACGTCTACAAGTTCGTCGACACCGGCGAGACCATCGAGGTCCAGCAGGGCTTCCATGACGACAACCTCACCGAGATCGCCCACCCCGACAGCGGCGACGTCCTCCCCGTGAAGAAGGTGTTCACCCCTGTCGGCGTCACGTTCAAGGGTTCGGGCTTCTTCAAGACCGACAACCGCGGCAAGAAGCCGTCGACGTCGAGCACCTCGACGACCTCGAAGGACTCGAAGGACTCGAAGGACTCGAAGGAGTCCGGCTCGTCATCGAGCAGCTCGGACAGCAAGTCGTCCGACACCAGTTCCTCGTCGTCGACGAAGTCCGACAGCTCGAGTTCGTCGTCGAGTTCGTCGTCGGACATCTGACGAACTCGCTGCATCGTCGATAGCGTCGGCATCGACCGACTCCCTCCGATCGTCCACCGATCCGAGGAGACAATGATGCATGTCGCGGCCCGAGCCCGACTCGTCCTCGCTCGACGCCCCTGGATCTACTGGGTCGTCGTCGCCACACTCGCCGGCCTGGCTGCGATGGCCGTGCACGCCGAGATGACCTCCATCGCTGCCGAACGCGACCGCTGGGGCGCAACCCGCACCGTGCTGGTCGCGGGCCACCTCCACCAGCCCGGTGACCCGATCGTCGCCGAAGCCACCCGGCTGCCGGTCGCGGCACTGCCCGATGGCGCACTCAGCGAGCTGCCCGTCGGCTCCGTCGTGCGACAACGTGTCGCGGCCGGTGAGGTCCTGACCGAACTCGACGTGACCAGCCGCGCCGGGCCGGCAGCGTTGGCCGAGGCCGGAACGGTGGTCGTGGCCATGTCGGACCCACTCGCCCGTGACGTCGCCGTCGGATTGGCCGTTCAAGTGGCAGCCGACGGTCTCATCGTCGCCGGCACAGCGATGGTGACCGGCGTGGTCGACGACGTCATCTTCGTGGCCGTCGACGAACGCGAGGGCCCAAACGTGGCTGCCGCCGCGCAACAGGGCATCGCCAGCCTGCTCTATCTTCCGTGACCGAGGTCGTGATCGAGCGCTCGTGATCGACGCAGCGTCAACGAGCGCCGGTCGCGACCAGGATCAACACCAACACGCCGAGGGCGATCCGGTAGATCACGAAGGGCATGAAGCTGTGCGTCGTGACGATCCGGATCGTGCCCCACACCGCCAGCCATCCCGACAACGCCGAGCTGATGATGCCGGCGATCAACGGTGCGGCCAACCCCTCCGGGATCCCGTCGGCGATCATGCCGGCGAACTTGAACACGACCGCACCGAAGATCACCGGAATCGACATCACGAAGCTGATCCGCACAGCAGCTTCACGATCGAAGCCGAGGAAGCGGCCGGCCGTCATCGTGATCCCCGAACGTGATGTGCCGGGATTCAGCGCCAGCGCCTGCGCGGCGCCGACCAGCAGCGCATCCTTGGCGCGGAAGTCCTCCACTTCTCGGCGACCCAACGTCCGGTCGGCGATCGCCATCACGATGCCGAAGACGATCAGCGATATCCCAATGATCGCCGGTGTGCCGAGACGGTTGTCGATCTGGTCCTCGAACAATGCTCCGACGGCGGCAGCCGGAAGCGTGGCGAGGACGAAGAGCCACGCGAGCTTTCCGTCGGTGGTCGGCGGAACCTTGCGGTTGAACACGAGCTTGGTGCCCTCCACCACATAGCTGCTCACGTCATTCCAGAAGTACCCGACGACTGCGATGAGCGTGCCGAGGTGCAGCGCGACGTCGAACGACTTCTTGATCGACGGGTCGAGCTCCTCCCATCCGGCGAGCCAGGGGGTCAGCAGCAGATGGCCGCTCGACGAGATCGGCAGGAACTCCGACAGGCCCTGGACGATGCCGAGAATGATGGCCTGATAGATCGGCACGGCCGCCCTTTCTATCGGGTGAGCGCCCCCGTACCAGCGATGACCCCACTGCCCACCCCGTCGCAGCCCTCACATGCCCGAAAATGCCTGGATCTGCGCGCTGAGCGCGCAGATCCAGGCATTTTTCGGGCTGGAGCGGGGTCGGATTCAGGTGACGGACGGGATGATGCGAGCGCTCCACGGACGAGGATCGTCCCAGTGGTGGCCGATCACCTCGCCGGTCGCGAGCGAGGCGAGGAACTCCGCCGGTGAGTCGAAGTCGGCCATCTCGACGTACGCGGCACCCAGCGCGTCGGGGACGTGGCCGTCGCTGCCGGCACCACCGACGATGCCGAACTCGGCCGCGAACTCGACAGCGCGGCGATTGAGACTCGGCAACGACGTCTTGGCGTTGAACACCTCGACGGCGTCGATCAGGTCGGCCTCGGCCAACTCGTAGAGCGCGGCCTCGCTCAGGTTGCGCCGCATCGGATCGAACGGATGCGGGATGTAGACAACTCCACCCTGCTCGCGAATCGCCTTGGCGGCGTCGAGGTGCGAGATCCCCATCGGCACTCGGTGCGTGAGGAACAACCCGATGATCTCACCGGCGGCCGTGCGCAGTTCCTCGCCGACGATCACCCGACACGGGAGGCGGTCGCGCAGTTCGATCGCGCCGTCGACAGCGTTGTGATCGGTGATGCACACCACCTCGAGCCCGCTGGCGTCGACCGCCGCGGCGAACTCGTCCGGCGTCGTCGTCGAGTCGCCGCTCCACATCGTGTGGGTGTGGAGATCGACGCGGACCCGTCCGTCGGGCTGCGAGCCCGCAAGATGCGGATGTCGAGCCACCGCGTCAGATGACGGAGCGGTCATCGGCCGATCAGGAACCAGACATCGTGACGTCGCGAATCACCAGGCTCATACCGGACGATCGCATCGGGAGCCATTCGAGGTCACCGCCCACCTCGACGATGTCGAGCAGCATCCGCTGCAGCGTCGACGCGATCGTGATCTCGCGGACAGGGGCACCGACCGACCCGTTCGAGATCAGCAGGCCGGCGGCGCCGGTGGAGAAGTCGCCGCTGATCGGATTGACACCGGAGTGCAACCCTTGCATCTGCTGCACCAACAGACCGTCGTCGACGTCGGCGACGAGCTCCTCCTGAGTGCGCGTCCCTGGCACGAGCGACAGTGCCAGGCAGCCGACGCCGGGCGTCCCGGCGAATCCCCCGCGGGTCGCGTTGCCGGTCGAGACCGTGCCGGCGCGACGAGCCGAGTACGAGTTGTGTACGAACTGGCGGAGGACACCGTCCTCGATCAATACGTTGCGACGAGCCGCGAGACCTTCGCCGTCGACGTCGGTCGCGGTGTAGGCCAACGGATTCGTCGGGTCGTCCACGAGCGTCACGAACGGTGCCGCGACGGTCTCGCCGATCCGGTCGCGGAACAGCGAGCGGCCCTTGACCACGGCTTCGCCGTTGAGTGTCGAGGAGATGACACCGATGAACTGCGCCGTCACGAACGGATCGAGCACCACGGTCAAGCGGCGACTCGGCGGCTGGGTGGCGCCCAACAGTCGGGTCGCTCGATCGACGGCCTCGCGGGCGGCCCGATCGAGGTCGAACTCGTCCGGCGAACGGCCGACGGCGAACCCAAATCCAGTCTGCGTTTCGGCGTGGTCACCTTCGCCCTCGTCGGCGAGCGTCGACACCGAGACGTAGCAACCGTTCTCACGCCCCGACATACGGATCCCGGTGGTCGACGCAACCGCCGATTCGCCGTATGCATCGGCATAGTTCGAGTCGTCGACGCGGACGCGGGGGTCGCTCCCGGAGGCCAGCCTCTCGAGTTGCTTGGCGAGGTCGATCTTGCGATCGGTGGGGTACTCGGCCAGCTCGTCGTTCCACAGCGTCTGCTCGGTGACACCCACGCCATCGGGTTCGGCGAGCGCGGCCCACTCGTCGACGGTGCCGAATTGTACGTTGTCGCGTGCTTCGGCGAGCACCTCGCGGATCGCGTCCTCGTCGAGCGTTCCGGCGTAGGCGAAACCGGTTCGGCCGTCGCGGATCACCCGAATCCCGATGCCCTCACTCTGGGCAGACACGAAGTGCTCGACGGCGCCGTCGTAGATCCGGACCTCGGTCTCGCCGCCCCGTGCGACGAACGCCTCGATCTGCTCACCCGGTCCCGCGTGCTCGACCACTCGATCCGCAACCGCCTGCAACTCGCTCATCGCCGCCCCCCGATTGCAGCAGGGGTCTGAGCCCTGGTGAGATTCATGGTGGAAATCATGCGGTGCCGCCGACGGTGAGGGACTTCACTCGGAGGGTTGGCTGGCCGTCGCCGACGGGGACGCCTTGGCCGTCCTTGCCGCACGTGCCGGGGCTGCCCATCGCGAAGTCGTTGCCGAGCATGTCGATGTCGGCGAGCACCTTCGGACCGTTGCCGATCAAGTTGCCGTCACGCAGCGGCTCGGTCACCTCGCCGTTCTCGATCAGGTAGGCCTCGGTCATCCCGAACACGAAATCACCCGACGCCGTGTTGACCGACCCGCCACCGAGCTTGGCGACGTAGACCCCGTTCGGCGTCGAGGAGATGATGTCGTCGGGATCGTCCGGACCGTCGAGGACGAACGTGTTCGTCATCCGCACCATCGGGAGGTGCTGGTAGCTCTGCCGACGACCATTGCCCGACTGTGGGCGGCCGTCCTTGCGGGCACGTAGGTAGTCCCACATGTAGTCGGTGAGGATGCCGTCCTCGATCAGGACGTTGCGCTGGGTGATGTGACCCTCGTCGTCGAAGCCGAGCGTCCCCCACTCCCCCGGCATCGTCCCGTCATCCACGAGCGTGACCAACGGCGACGCGACCTGCTGGCCAACCTTGCCGGCGTAGACGCTCGCCCCCTTCTGGATGTGGTCGGCCTCGAGGCCGTGACCACACGCCTCGTGGAACAGCACGCCTCCCGTGCCATGTTTGATCACGACCGGCATCGCCCCCGATGGCGCCGGCCGAGCGCGGAGTTTGGTGATCGCCTGACGGGCAGCCTCACGCGCCAACTCCTCGACGTCGACCTTGTCGAACACCTCGAAGCCGATCGTGTGACCCATCGACTGGTAACCGGTCTGCATTCCGCTGTCGCCGTCGGCCACGGCGCTGATGCGCACCAGCGTGCGCACGATCTCGTCGTCGATGAGCACGCCATCGGTGTTGGCGACCAGCACCTGCTTGCGGCTGTCGCCGTAACCAGCGGACACCTGCACGATCTCTGGGCCGAACGAGCGAGCGGCTTCGTTCATACGCACCAGCAACTCGACCTTGGCGGCCTTGGCGACGCTGTCCGGATCGCGCTCGACGGTGTTTGGTCGATGCGGCGCCGATGGCGTGAGGGCGATCGTGCGAACACCGCCACCGCCTTGCTTGGCGGCTGCGGCCGCTGCAGAGGCCGCAGTCGCCAGCCCGCGCTCGGACAGGTCGGACGTGTACGCGAATCCGGTGGTCTCGCCCGCCACCACCCGAATGCCGGCGCCGCGATCACGTCCACTCGACACCTGTTCGATCCGCCCGTCGTCGAGTCCAGCCGATGTCGACCGCTTGTCCTCGGCGTAGACCTCAGCGAACTCCGCTCCGTCGCCGACAGCGCCGGCGAGCACTCGTTGCAGGACGTCTCGTTCGATCACCCCGGCGAGCCTACGTACACGATGTGCCTGCCACATCTCGCACGTTCCTCGGCGAGTGCTTGTTAGCGTTGTTCGCGTGAAGCTCGAAACTGGAATGCGCGGCGACGCCAAGCTCGTGGTCACCGAGGCCGACACCGCATTGGCGCTCGGCTCTGGGATCGTCGAGGTCCTCGGTTCGCCGCGTCTCGTCGCGTTGTGCGAGGAGGCGTGCTGCACTGCGATCAGCCACGCCCTCGACGACGGCACCACGTCGGTCGGCATGCGCATCCAGTTCGATCATCTGCAGCCCACTCCCGTCGGTGCCGAGGTCGTCGCCGAAGCGGTTCTCGAGAAGATCGACGGGCGCCGCCTGAAGTTCACCGTGTCCGCATCGGACCCCGGCGGCCTGGTGGCGGCGGGCAAGATCACCCGCGTCGTGGTCGACCTCGACCGTTTCATGGCGAAGTGCTGTACCGCTTGACCGAACACCTGACGCCGGTGCCAGGGCCTCAGCGGATTGGGAAGAAGCGTTTCCGGACCGGAACGCATCACGCGCCGCTGAGATTCGCCCACCGATGAGCGAAGCGACCGAATACGGCGGTTTCGCTCATCGCAACCCACGAGACTCCCCCACCGATGAGCGAACCGACCGAATACGGCGGTTTCGCTCATCGCAACCCACGAGACTCCCCCACCCATGAGCGAAGCGACCGAATACGGCGGTTTCGCTCATCGCAACGCCAACTCCAGCCCAATCTGCTGAGGCCCAGGCACCGCGTCACCGGTGACGACGCCCCTGTGACCCCGCGTCACCTATGCCAGATTGCTGGAGCGAGGGTAGACGTCGTCGGGGTCGGTGAGGACGTTGACGAGGTAGGGCACCCCGCTGGCGAACGCCCGGTCGAGCGCCGGACCGATGTCGGCGGCCGAGGACACCGTCTCGCCGCCACCACCGAGCGACGTGACCACGTCGTCGTAGTGCAGTTCCGGCTGGAGATCACATGCCACGTCCCAGCCATAGATGGACTGCATCGGGTGCTTCTCGAGCCCCCACATCCCGTTGTTGCCGACGATCATCACCACCGGTAATCCGTGGCGCACGAGCGAGTCGACGTCCATCAGACTGAACCCGGCCGCACCGTCGCCGAGCAACAGCACCACCTGCGACGACGGCCGCACGACCCGTGCCGCGATCGCGTAGCCGAGCCCGTTGCCGAGACAGCCGTAGGGTCCGGTGTCGAGCCAGCCACCCGGTTCGTAGACCTCGATGAACTTGCCGGCGTACGACGCGAAGTCGCCGCCATCGCAGATCACCACCGCGTCTCGTTCGAGGCGCTTGCGCAGCTCACCGTAGATCCGGCTCGGCTTGATCGGGTCGCCATCGGCCTCCATCAACGCGACCTCGCCGGCGGTTGCCGCCGACTCGGCGTCGCGCAACTCGGCGATCCATCCGGTGTGATCGACCCGATCACCCGCGTACTCGGCCAACCCACGCAGCGTGAGGCGCAGGTCGCCGGCCACGGTCAGCACGTCGACGTGTCCGGCGCGCTGTGATTCGGCATCGACTGCGTGGGCGACGGTGGCGGAGCCGAACGTGCCGAAGCCGAGCCGGAAATCGAGCGGCGTGCCGAGCACGACCACGACGTCGGCGCGCTGCTTGAGCAGTCCCCGGGTGCGCAGGAACGCGAGCTGGTCGTCGGCGGGCAGCAGCCCGCGACCCATCCCGTTGAAGAAGCACGGCACCCCGAGGTTGACCGCTGCGGCAGCGAGTTCGTCCCAGGCCCCGTCCCAATAGACGTCGGAACCCACCATCAACGCTGGCCGCTCGGCGCCTGCGAGCAGTGCTGCGAGCGCTGCGACCGCATCGTCGTCCGGCGCGGCCCCCATCCCGTCGCACGAGCCGACCTCGGGCACGTCGCCGCTCGACGGACCGAACACGTCGAGTGGGAAGTCGAGGAACGTCGGGCCCCGATGCGGCTCGATCGCGAGGCGGGCGGCCTCGTGCACCATCGCGCCGGCCAACGCTGGATCGGTGACGGTGGCGGCCGACTTGGTGATCGACGACACGATCGGCACGTGGTCGAGTTCCTGAAGCGATCCCGCTCCCCATCGTCCCTGCGGGGCGCGGCCGCCCAGCACGACGACCGGTGAGCCGTTGAAGTGCGCCGACGTCATCGCCGACACGCCATTGGTGATGCCCGGACCGGCGGTCAGCGCGGCGAAACCTGGGCGGCGGGTGAGCTTCGCGTAGGCCTCCGCCGCGAACGTCGCCGACTGCTCGTGGCGGGTGTCGACCACGCGCATGCCCTGGTCGCGCGCCGCGTCGTAGAGCGGCCAGATGTGGCCACCGTTGAGCGTGAACATCACGTCGGTGCCATATGCGGCGATCGCTGCGACGGCTTGCTGCCCGGCGTGTCCCGAAATCTGTGCCATGTCACAAGACCGTAACCCGCGCCTACAGTACGGACCCGATGCAGGGTGCCGACGCAGCTCCGGCACCGGTTCGCGAACACCGGATGCACTGGTGGAAAGAGGCGCTCATCGTCGCGGTCTTCTACGCCATCTACTCGTGGACCCGCAACCTGTTCGGCTCGAACAAGATCGCCGCCGACGGTGTTCCCGAACAGGCCTTCACGAACGCCGAACGCATCATCCGGTGGGAACTGAATCTGAACCTCTTCCACGAACAGACAGTCCAGTCGTGGTTCCTCCCGTACGACTGGTTCATCCAGTTCTGGAACACGTACTACGGAACCGCCCACTTCATCGTCACGCTGGGTGTCTTCATCCTGCTGTTCGTCAAGCGCGCCGACGTCTTTCCGCAGTGGCGCAACTCGCTGGCCGCGATGACCGCCCTCGCCATCATCGGCTTCGCCTGGTTCCCTCTGATGCCCCCGCGCCTGCTCGACGAGCGATGCCCGATCCCCGCGCCGATCGTCGAGTTGGCCGATCTCCGGGTCAGCTACGGAGGCGAATGCATCGAGAGTGACCTGCGCCCGGAAGGCGGTTGGGGATTCGTCGACACCCTCGCCGAGTACGGCGGGCCGTGGTCGTTCGACTCCGAGACGATGGCCTCGATCTCCAACCAGTACGCCGCCATGCCGAGTCTGCACATCGGCTGGTCGACGTGGTGCGCGATTGCCGTGTGGCCCCTGCTGCGTCGCAAGTGGGTCAAGGCGCTCGTCCTGCTGTACCCGGCGACGACGCTGTTCTGCATCGTCGTGACCGGCAACCACTTCTGGCTCGACGGTGTGGGCGGGCTGCTCGCCTTCGGTACCGGTTCGTTGATCGGATGGGGCCTGCATCGATGGAACCAGAACCGTCTCGATCGTCACCATGCCCTCCTGCTCGAGGACCACCAGCAGGATGCCGACGACGGGCCGGTCCACGAGCCCGTCGACCCACTGCTCGACGCGGACCCGCACCGAGGGACGCCAAACGATCTGACGCCGTGAATGGTTGGTCACAGTGCCACGTATCGACGCCCCGATCCCCGTATCCTTGAATCCACAATGAGTCAGATGCGTTTGAACCCACTCAATGGCCGGTGGGTGACGATCGTTGCCGAGCGGGCCGAGCGACCGAGCGATTTCGCGCCGCGAGTGAGCAGCGTCGACGACGAGTCGTCCCGGCCCTGCCCCTTCTGCCCCGGCCACGAGGAATCGACACCGCCCGCCCTCGAGACGGTCGATCAGGACGGCACCTGGTCCATGCGCGTGATTCCCAATCGCTACCCGGCCTTCGACGGCGAGGACGCATTTGCCGTCCACAACCTCGGACCGGTCTTCGTGATGGCCGAGGCGAGCGGTATCCACGAGGTGTTCGTCTACACGCCCGACCACCATTCGGGTCTCCATCGGCTCGACGACGCCCATGCTGGCCAACTGATGCGGGTGTTGCGCGATCGTTTCGCCGATCATGCCGCCACCCCGCAGGTTCGCTACACCCAGGCGATCGTCAACCACGGACGCGAAGCGGGCGCTTCGGTCGCTCATCCCCACGGCCAGATCCTCGGCCTGCCCTTCGTGCCCGGCGAGATCCTCGACGAGGAGCGGGCATTCGCCCGGTTCGCCGGCGGTTGTCTGCTGTGCACCACCGTCGAGGCCGAACTGGCCGCCGACGAACGAGTCGTGTTCGCCAACGACGATGTCGCGGTGATCACGCCGTACTGGAGTGGCGCACCGTACGAACTGCTGATCGTGCCACGCCACCACGAACCACACCTCCAAGACGCCCCCAACGACAGCCTCGAATCGGTCGGCCGAGCACTGCGTGACGCCCTCGGCCACCTCAACGCCGCCCTCGGTGACGTCGCGTTCAACCTCGGCTTCCACACCGCCCCGCACCAACACACGGGTCAGTACCACTGGCACATCCACGTCTGGCCGAACCTGGTCACGCAGGCCGGCTTCGAACGCGGCACCGGCGTGATGATCAACATCATCCCTCCCGAACAGGCATGCGATGCGCTGCGCTCCGTCGCCGCGTCGGCCTGAACAATCGTCAGACGTCGAAATCCGCCTGCTGATCCCCCATCGATGACTCCCCGCCGCTCGCGTTCCTCCTCCGACACCAGCGCATGGCTTCCCGCCATCGCGGCTGGGCTCGTCCTCGCGCTCGTGGTCGGCATCGGGATCTTCGTCAGCGGCAACGGCACCGACGTCGACGCCGATGCACCCGACGCCGCGACGACCGGGGCGGCACCCGCACTGCCGGAGGGCATCGCCAACCCCGCCACCTCCACATCCGTGCAGCCGGCACCGACGGCGACGGCGCCGCCGCTCGCCGCTCCCGTTTCGATGGGATCGTCCGGCGAGGACGTGCGCCGCGTGCAGGAACGTCTCACCGAACTCGGCTTTCAGCCGGGGCCTGCCGATGGCCAGTTCGGTGCCGGAACCCAGCAGGCCGTCTGGGCCTTCAAGAAGCTGATCGGCATCGTGGCGTGGGAGGACTTCGCAGCCCGTGACGATCAGTCGATGGTGACCGAGGAGACCTGGCAGCAGATGGCCGATCCGTCGGTGCGGTTCGTGCCGCGCCGGCCGGGTTCAGGCACACACGTCGAGATCTACCTGCCCCAGCAGGTGCTGGCGGTGTTCCGCGACGACGAGCCGATCTTCATCTCCCACATCTCCTCGGGCGAACTCGATGCCGATGGCAAGCCGGCGACGTTCTGCGAGACCGCGACCTACGACACCGACGAAAATGGCAACCCGTACTCCGAACCCGTCACCAAGCAGGTCTGCGCCGAATCGAAATCGCCGGGGGGTGTGTTCTCGTTCCGCCGCTCCTACGACGGCAATCGGGTGAGCCCTCTCGGCGGCATGAAGAACCCCTGGTACTTCAACTACGGCGTCGCCGTTCACGGCGCGCGGAACGTGCCGACCCGGCCTGCTTCGCATGGGTGCATCCGCATCTCGAACACGCTCGCCGACGTGTTCCCCGATCTCGTCGAACGCGGCGACCGCGTCTACGTGTGGGGCCACGACGGCAAGCAGCCCGAGCAGTACAGCGAGCGCGAGTCGTTGCCGTCGTTCAACCGGCCCGACCCGAACGCTACCACCACGACGTCCTCGACCACCACGACAACACCGCCGACGACCACGGCGACGCCGCCGAGCACGACGCCGCGGACCACCGTCGCACCCACAACCAACGCGCCGGCGACGACTGCCGTGACGACCACGACGACCACAGCCGTCGTTCCCTGAGCGCTACGAAACGCGCGACGTCACCCTCGCCGTGACGGTGTCAGCCGGGCGATCGAGCCGCGAGCCACACCATCGACATCGGTCCCACGTCGAGCATCCCTGACGACGTACAACCCTGCCACGGGTCGTCGGATGCCGCGATGGCCGACTGGTCGCCTCGGTGCCCGCTCCCGCTCCACGTGATCGCATCGGTGTCGAGCACCACATCCCACCGGCCACCCCACGGCAGCCCGACCCGGTAACCCGGGCGGGGCACCGGTGTGAAGTTCGCGATGCACACGACCGCCGCGGCACCGGCGAGATCCCATCGCATGAAGGCGAACATCGAGTGCGCCGCATCGTCCGCCTCGAGCCACTGGAAACCGCCGGGATCGAGGTCGCGAGACCACAACGCCGGCCACGCGTCGGCCAGGTCGTTGAGCCGGACGAAGAGGTCACGGACGCCTCGATGGGCCGCGTGATTCAGTAGGTGCCATGGGAGCTCGGCCTGGTCGTTCCATTCGTTCCACGGCGCAAGCTCCGAACCCATGAACACCAGCGGCGCACCGGGCAGCGCCCACTGCCAGGCGAACAATGCGCGCAACGCAGCGAAGCGCTGCCAGTCGTCGCCGCCCATCTTCGACAGGAGGCTGCCCTTGCCGTGCACGACCTCGTCGTGGCTGAGGGGCAACACGAAGCGTTCGTCGTACGCGTACAGCAACGCGAACGTCATCTCATGATGGTGGTGTCGTCGATGCACAGGGTCGAGCGAGAGGTAGTCGAGCGTGTCGTGCATCCAACCGAGGTTCCACTTGTGACTGAACCCCAGCCCGCCGTCGTCGACCGGCCGCGTGACGCCGGGCCAGGACGTCGATTCCTCGGCGATCACCAATGCGTCGGGGAATTCTTCACCGACGACCGCCGTCAGCTCGCGGACGAACGCCAACGCCTCCTTGTGTTCTCGACCGCCCTCGTCGTTCGGCGCCCACTGGCCGGCCGCGCGCGAGTAGTCGAGGTAGAGCATCGAAGCGACCGCATCGACGCGAAGGCCGTCGACATGGAACTCGTCGAGCCAGTACAGCGCGTTGGCGACCAGGAAGTTGCGCACCTCGTTGCGGCCGTAGTCGAACACGTAGGTGCCCCAGTCGGGGTGTTCGCCACGCTGCGGGTCGGGGTGTTCGTACAGGGCCGTGCCGTCGAAGCGACCGAGGCTCCATTCGTCGCGTGGGAAGTGTGCCGGCACCCAGTCGACGATGACCCCGACGCCGCGTTGGTGCAGCGTGTCGACGAATCGTCGGACACCGTTGGGTTCTCCGAAACGTGCCGTCGGGGCGAAGTAGCCGGAGACCTGATAGCCCCACGAGCCTCCGAATGGGTGCTCGGCGATCGGCATCAGCTCGACGTGTGTGAACCCGAGCATCTGCACATGATCGGCCAGTTCGGAGGCGAGCTGCTCCCAGGTGTCGAGGCCCCGGCGCCACGAGCCGAGATGCACCTCGTACACGCGCAACGGCGACGTCGCGCCCACGACCCCGCCGCGACCGGCCACCCACTCGTCGTCGCCCCACACGTGGTCGACACCGCCGGGAACCACGCTGGCGTCGCTCGGGGGAAGTTCGGTCTGGCGAGCCATCGGGTCGGCCTTGCGCAGCACCTGCCCAGCGCCGGTGGTGACCTCGAACTTGTATCGATCTCCGCTGCGCGCCGCTGGAATGGCCGCCGACCAGATTCCGGTCCGACCGCCGATCGCGACACGAGCGAGCGCCTGCGGGACCCAGTCGTTCCAATCGCCGACGACGCCGACCGACGTCGCGTTCGGTGCCCACACGGCGAACCGAATCCCCGACGCGGACCCTTCGGCGTCGACGTGGAGCGGCTGCGGACCCAGCATCTCCCAGAGGCGACGATGGGTGCCCTCACCGAACAGGTGCAGATCGAGTTCGCCGATCGGGCGAGCGACGGTGGCCATCGGCGTCCAGGGTACGACCCACGGCGACGACCTGTGTGACAACACGTCGAGCAGACGGTGCCACATCCGGCGACGACACTACGGTGGCGATCGTCCGCGTGTTGATGCTGTCGTGGGAGTTCCCGCCCCGGTCGACCGGCGGCATCGCGGCCCACGTCGCCGGACTCGGAACCGCGCTCGCCGCGCGCTGGCCACGATGTCGTCATCCTCACCGTCGCCGACCGTCCGGCCGAACTCGAGGCGAAACCGCCCGATCAGGTTCGTGTTCGGCGGACGCTGGTCGACCTGCCGTGGCTCCCGCCGTCGGAGGCGGTCACCCGGATCGCTTCGGCAAACCATGCCATCACCAAGCTCGGCAGCCGATTCACGGGCGACCTCGAAGGATGGCGGCCCGACATCGTCCACGGTCACGACTGGCAACTCGGATGGGCCGCCGACTCGCTCGCCCATCGCTACGACGTGCCGTTCGTGCTGACGATGCACGGCACCGAACGGGTGCGCCACGGTGGTCAGCTCCCGCTCGGCCATCCGACCGACATCAACTCCATCGAGTGGTGGCTCGCGTTCCAGGCCGACCGGATGATCTCGCCGACCCGGTTCATCGTCGAACAGTTGATCACCGGGTTCGAACTCGCCCAGGAACATGTCGTCCACATCCCCAACGGGATCGACCCCGAGCAGTGGCGTGCGGCGAACACGCCGAGCATGCCGACCGGGCCCCGCCCGCCGCTGGTCGTGTCGTGGGGTCGGGTGCAGTACGAGAAGGGCTTCCAGGTGCTGGCGAGGGCGATGCACGAGCTGCGCGGTCGCGTTCCCGATGTCAGCAGCGTGATCGCCGGACGCGGCAGCTATCTGCCCGAGCTTCAGACGCAGGTCGACGTCGAAGGCGTCAGTGACATCGTCGAATTGCCCGGATTCCTGGACGACGCCGACCTGCGCCGACTCGTGCACCGCGCCGGCTGCGTGGTCATCCCGTCGCTGTACGAACCGTTCGGGATCGTCGCGCTCGAAGCGCTCGCGGCCGGCGCACCGCTGATCGTGGCGAGGACGGGCGGCCTCGCCGAACTGGTCAGCGGCACGAACGCCGGTGTCACCTTCGAACCGGGCAATCCCGATGACCTCGCCGACGCGATCGAGCAGGTGCTGACCAATCACGAGCTCGCCACCATCCTCATCGCGAACGCACGCGACCTGGTGGAACGCAAGTACGCCTGGGCTGCCATCGCCCGAACCACATCGGACCTGTACGACGACGTCGTCTCGGCGGGCCGCCGCCCGACGACCTGAATGAGGCCCGCCGCAAGAATTGGTGACGGGAAGATGAACGAACCAGCTGCCCAGCGAGAGCCAGTCGCCGAGTCGGTATCGTCAGCGTCCGATGCGCCCCGTTCGTCAGTTCTCCGTCGTCAGTAACGTCCCCGAGTCGCTCCAGGCGATCGAGTCGCTGGCCGCCAACCTCCATTGGGCCTGGGACCAGCAACTGGCTCGCCTGTTCGACCGCCTCGACGGCACCCCCGACGATCGATCGTGGCGCGACACGGGCCAGCACCCGGTCGATCTGGTTCGACGAACGTCACCGACCTGTTGGGAGATGTTGGCCGCCGACGAGCAGTTCATCGAGCAGCTCGGCCGCGCCCAGCAACGCCTCGACGATGCGCTGGACGGGTCGAGTTGGTTCGCCCGGCGCGCCGCCGACGGCGACACGGCGCTCGAGTCCGTCGCATACTTCTCGCCCGAGTTCGGCATCACCGAGGCCGTGCCGCAGTACTCCGGCGGGCTCGGAGTGCTCGCCGGCGACCACCTGAAGGCGTCGTCCGATCTCGGCATCCCGCTGGTGGGTGTCGGCCTGCTGTACGCCGAGGGCTACTTCCACCAGATGCTCGACGACGACGGCTGGCAACAGGAACGCAACGAGCCGATCGATCCCGACGCGCTGGGGCTGCACCCGACGGGCGTCGAGGTCATCGTCGACCTCGACGATGTTGCCGTCACCGTTCGGGTGTGGCGAGCCGATGTCGGCAGGGTCCGGCTGTATCTGCTCGACACCAACGTGCCCTCGAATCCGCCCGAGGCGATCGCCGTCACCGATCGGCTCTATGGCGGAGACGAGCAACACCGGCTGCGACAGGAGATCATCCTCGGCATCGGTGGAGTCCGGGCACTGCGGGCTCTCGACATCCACCCGCAGGTGTTCCACACCAACGAGGGCCACGCGGGGTTCCTCGGCCTCGAACGAATCCGTGAGTGGGTCGACCGGGGCCTGAGTTTCGACGAGGCGATCGAGGCTGTGCGAGCGGGCAGCCTGTTCACCACGCACACCCCGGTGCCCGCGGGCATCGATCGTTTCCCCCGCGATCTGATCGAGCGGTACTTCACGACGTTCGCCGTCGAGTGCGGCGTCACCATCGACCGACTGATCGCCGTCGGGCAGAGCGAGACCGAGCACGACAAGTTCAACATGGCGATCATGGGCCTGCGGTTGGCGGCCTACTCCAACGGCGTCGCGCGGTTGCACGGCGAGGTGTCGCGTGACATGTTCGGTGACCTCTGGCCGGGCCTTGCGACGAGCGAGGTCCCAATCGGGCACGTCACCAACGGCGTTCACGCCCGCACCTGGGTGAGCGATCGCGTCGACGAGCTGCTCTCGCAGTTGATCGGCGACGAGTGGCACCTCGCCGACGAGAGCGCCTGGGAGCGCGTCCGGCACCTCGACCATCGCGAGATCTGGGATGTCCGCAACGAAGGTCGACGCGAGCTCGTCGACATGGTGCGCGACCGACTCGGAGGTTCGCTGCTCGACCCTGATGTACTCACCATCGGGTTCGCGCGACGTTTTGCCACCTACAAGCGCTCGACGTTGCTGCTCGGCCAGCTCGAACGGCTGCGCTCGATGCTGCTCGACGCCGACCGGCCGGTGCAGTTCGTATTCGCCGGCAAGGCCCATCCCGCCGACGAGCCCGGCAAGGCGTTGATTCGCGAGATCGATCGGCTGACCCGTGATGCCGAGGTCGGCCACCGGTTCGTGTTCATCCCGGACTACGACATCGGGATCGCGCGAACGATGTACCACGGCTGCGACATCTGGCTGAACACGCCGCGACGCCCGATGGAGGCGTGTGGCACATCGGGGATGAAAGCGGCACTCAACGGCGGGCTCAACTGCTCGATCCGCGACGGGTGGTGGGACGAGATGTCCGACGGCGACAACGGCTTCGACATCGCATCGTTCGACGACGACCCCGACCTCGACCGGCGCGACCGTCGCGAGGCCAATGCGGCCTTCGACGTCATCGAGAATCAGATCGTGCCGCTGTTCTACGCCCGCCACGACGACGGGCTCCCCCACGGCTGGATCGAGAAGATCAAGACGAACTGGGCGACGCTCGGATGGAAGGTCATCGCTGGACGGATGGTGCGCGACTACGTCACGACGTTCTACGAACCCGCGGCGATCGGCACGACCACGATGACCGCCGAGGCCGGGACGCCGGCCAAGGAGCTCGCCGCCTGGAAGCAGCACGTCACCGCGACGTGGCCCGGTGTCAGCGTGAGCGTGCTCGACGAGAGCACGGGCTTCGATGGCGGCGCGGCCGGCATGTCGGTCGACGTCGTCGCCGAACTCGACCCGGGAGCGCTCGAACGCGTCGCCATCGTCGTGCAGCTACTCCACGGTCCGCTGCTCGCCGACGGAACGTTCGACGAATCGCTGTTGAACGTGCTGCCGATGGCCGGCGATGCCGACGGGCGATTCCGGGTGTCGTTCACCCCGGATCGTGCCGGGCGTTGGGGTGTCGCCGCGCGGGCGATGCCGACACACCCGTTGCTGCGCGGGCCGTTCGACACCGGCCTCGTCACCAACGGCTGACCGCAGCCAACCCACTCTCCACCACCCACCCATGAGCGAACCGACCGGAGACGGCGGTTTCACTCATCGCAACCCACGAGACCACCCCACCGATGAGCGAACCGACCGGATACGGCGGTTTCACTCATCGCAACCCGCGTCACCCGACCACCGATGAGCGAACCGACCGGATACGGCGGTTTCACTCATCGGTTGTGCGGAATCGGGGCCGATCGTTCGGGTTGCGGTCGGTAGCCTGCGGGCGATGACGACGTCACCAGCCGACGTGGCGCCCGCCAGCCATCGCGATCCGCCGTCGCCGAACACGTTGTTCTTCGCGTTCGGCGGGCTGATGGCCAGCCTGGCAGCGGGGTATGGGGTGCTGTTCACGATCGTCGACGACTACCGCGACGAGTACGGGATCAGCGAGACGGCGATCGGGATCGTCATCGGTATCGGCTTCGTCGCTGCCTTCCTCTCCCAGGTGCTGATCGCTCCGCTGGCCGACCGCGGGCACGCCCGCCGGGTCGTGTTGTTCGGCGTGGCGGTCAACGTCATCGGGCTGTTGTTGATGGGCTTCAGCACCACCCTCACGCCGATCCTGATCGGGAGGTTCATCTCGGGGATCGGCATCGGTGCCGCCATCCCGGCAGCTCGCCGGATCGTCATCCTCGCCGACCCGAACCACCTGGGACAGAACCTGGGCCGCCTGCTCGCCGCTGACGTGTTCGGCTTCGCGCTCGGCCCCGCGATCTCGGCGCTGCTCGTCGGACCATTCGGGATCCCGGCCCCGTTCGTCGTCGTCGCGGTGGCAACAGCAGTCCTGCTCCCGTTCGTCGCTCGGGTGCAGGTCGCCGAGAGCACCGCTCCTCCGAAGCGGCGCCTCGCGGTCGACCTACTGGCGATCCGGCCGTTCGCCGGAGCGGTGGTGTTCGGAGCCGCGCTGTTCGTCATGATCGGATCGTTCGATGCGCTGTGGGCTGTGGTCCACAAGGACCTCGGCACCAACGAATGGATCGCGAACCTCGGCATCACGCTGTTCGCTCTCCCCCTCATCGTGCTCGGACCGCTGGGGGGCCGCCTCGCGCAGGCGCACGGACCATTCCGGATCGCCACGATCGGGCTGTCGCTCGGCGCGCTGTTCATGTCGCTCTACGGGACGTTGCCGACCGGAACCTGGATCTTCGCGATTGCGATGGTGCACGCAGTGGCCGACGGCATCACCGTGTCGAGCAGCGGAGTGGCCGTCGGAATGGTGATACCCGAAGATCGTCAGGCCGGCGCCCAGGGCGTGCTCGGCGCGGCGCAGGCGCTCTCCGCTGGGATCATGGCCGTGGTGACCGCCACCCTCTACGACAACTTCGGGCGGACCACCGCGTATCTCGTGTGCGCAGCGATCATGTTGGCGTTCGTCGCAACCGGCGCCCGGTTGTCGCGCTCGGCGTGGTCGCTGAAGCGGCCGCTCCACGTCGACGAGGCAGTTGGCATCCCCGCCTGAACGGATGGGAAGTTGCCGGGCCGGTCGGCAAGACTCGGACCATGGCCGAACTCCTCACGCTCGAACGACGATCTGACGGCATTGCCCTGCTGACGCTGGCCAACGGCAAAGTCAACGCACTGTCGACCGAACTGCTTGCCGAGATCCGTGCGGCCGCCGGCGAGCTGACATCCGACCCTCCTGGTGCGGTGGTGATCACCGGCGGTGACCGACTGTTCGCCGCCGGTGCCGACATCTCGCAGTTCGGCGGGCCCGGTGAGGCCGCCACGATCGGCGCCGCCTTCCACGACGCGCTCGATGCCGTCGCCGCGATTCCCCGCTTCGTCATCGCTGCGGTCAGCGGCTACGCGCTCGGTGGCGGCTGCGAACTCGCTCTCGCGTGCGACTACCGGATCGCCTCCGAGAAGGCGGTGTTCGGCCAGCCCGAGATCATGCTCGGCATCATCCCCGGCGGCGGGGGCACGCAGCGCCTCCCGCGCCTCGTCGGGGCCAGCCGCGCCAAGGAGTTGTGCCTCACCGGACGTCAGGTGCGCGCCGACGAGGCCCTTCGCATCGGTCTCGCCAACGAGGTCGTCACGCCCGACGCGCTCACCGAACGCGCCCTCGCACTCGCAGCGCAGGTCGCCGCCGGACCGTTGTCGGCGCACGCCATCTGCAAGCGCGTGATCGATGACGGGCTCGATCGCTCTCTCGCCGAGGGCCTCCAGCTCGAACGTGACGCGTTCGTCGAGGTGTTCCACACCGACGATGCCCGCACCGGTGTCGCCAGCTTCCTCGAACACGGCCCCGGCAAGGCCACCTTCACCGGCCGCTGACACCGGCCCAAAACCGCCCAGCGATGAGCGAACCAACCGGATACGGCGGTTTCGCTCATCGCAACCAGCGTCACCCGACCAGCGATGAGCGAACCAACCGGATACGGCGGTTTCGCTCATCGCGGTGGGTTGGACGGCTTGACGAAGACTGGACTTCAGGGCGGGAGTTTCGAGCCGATGGAGTGGTGTGAAGACAAAGCTCCTCCACCTGCGTCGCCAGTCGTCGTACGCGAGCCCGCTGCTGTTCGTGGCGCTCGCCATCGCGATGCTGTCGCTGTGAACGTCGACTGACTCAAGCGTCGACGGCGGCGAGCATCTCGTCGGCGGCCGTCCACGGATCGGTGACCCGTGCGGCGACTTCAGCGGTGAGTTCGTCCCATCGCTCGCCCGAACAGATCTGTCGCGCCCGACGCCCGAGCCGTTGGGCGACGATCTCGCGGAGTTCCTCACCGAGGCGGAACTCGCGTCGCTCGCGCAGATCGCCGGACTGCTCGGCGTACTCGCGATGCGCCAGCACGGCATCCCACAAAGCGGGCACACCCTCGCCGGTCGAACCGACGGTGGGGATGATCGGCGGACGCCACGAGTCGTGCGGCAGATCGGACAGGTCGAGCATCTGCATCAGGTCGCGACTGGTCTCCTCGACCCCTTTGCGATCGGCCTTGTTGATCACGAAGACGTCGGCGATCTCCATCAGACCGGCCTTGTTCGCCTGGACGCTGTCGCCCCATCCTGGATTGACGACCACCACCGTGGTGTCGGCCTTGCCTGCCACTTCGACCTCGACCTGACCGACGCCGACCGTCTCGACCAGGATCCACTTCCGACCGATCGCATCGAGCAGCCGAACCGCCTCGGGCGTGGCCAGCGACAGCCCACCGAGGTGCCCGCGCGTGGCCATCGATCGGATGAACACACCCGGATCGGTCGCATGGTCCTGCATGCGCACCCTGTCGCCGAGGATCGCCCCGCCAGTGAACGGTGACGACGGATCGATCGCCAGCACGGCGATGTCCAGGTCCTGTTTGCGCAGATGCCCGATGATCGAACTGGTCAGGGTGCTCTTGCCGGCACCCGGGGCTCCGGTGAGGCCGACGGTGTAGCCCGAACCGCTCAGCGGGTAGGCAAGGCGACCGATGGTGCGGGCGTCGTCGTCGCCGCGCTCGATCAGCGACAGCAGGCGGGCCAGTGAGCCGCGGTCACCTTCGAGGGCCGCTTGGAACAACTCAGGCGCGGGCAGGTTGCGACGACTCACCAGCGCGACCTCACGCCGCCTCGACGTCGGCGACGTTCACCACGGCGGTGACCCCGTCGACGCGGTCGCGCATGATGCGTTCGACCCCAGCCTTGAGCGTCTGATTCGAGGACGGGCACCCCACACAGGCACCAATCAGCTCCACGGAGACCAAGCCGGTGAGTTCGTCGACATCCACCAGCACGATGTCGCCGCCGTCGGCTCGGAGAGCCGGCCGGATGACCTCGATGGTGGCTTCGACCTCTTCGCGCATGACGGCGACCATTCAATCAGCCAAGCCCGTACGATCCCCAGGCGTGAACGCACTGTCGGCGGCGAGCCCCGTGCTGTTGGCCCATCAGGGCGGTTGGGACGAGGTCTTGCTGGTCGGGGGCCCGATCGTGATGATCATGGCGTTGCTCTGGCTCGCCAAACGCCGGGTCGACCACGCCGCCTCGCTGCACGATCCGGCCGGGACGGACACCCACTGCACCGGTCGTTCACCCGACTCCGACTGACATCCCCCAACCGAGTTCGGGGTCAGCGGCGTTCGATATGGGCGCCGACGGTGGCAAGTCGACCGACGAGGTCGTCGTAGCCGCGGTCGATGTGGTGGATTCCCGTGATTTCGGTTTCGCCCTCGGCCGCCAGCCCTGCCACCACCATCGCCGCACCGGCGCGGATGTCGTGGGCCCGCACGGGCGCACCCGACAACCTCGGCACACCCCGAACGACCGCATGATGGCCACTGGTGCGCACGTCGGCTCCGAGCCGTTGGAGTTCTTCGACATAGCGGAATCGGCCGGGATAGAGGTTCTCGGTGACGATCCCGACTCCGTCGGCGACCGCCAGCATCGTGATGATCAGCGGCTTGTAGTCGGTGGCGATACCTGGGTACGGAAGCGTCGCCACGTCGATCGAACGGAGCCGCTCGGGCGCGACGACGTGGAGGCGTTCTCCGTCGCGACCCGACGCCTTGGTCACGTCGAGACCCATGTCCGCGAAACGGTCGAGCAGCATCGTCATGTGTTCAGGGCGGGCGCCGACCACATCGAGTTCACCGCCCGCCACCGCAACGGCGGCGAGATAGGTCGCGGCCTGGATCCGATCGGGCACCGTGTGGTGACTCACCGCGCGCAGGTTGCCGTGCTCGACACCGTCGACCACGAGCGTCGAGGTGCCGACCCCGGAGATCTGCGCCCCCATCGCGATCAGGAACTCGCACAGATCGGTGATCTCCGGCTCGCGCGCGGCATTGTCGATCGTGGTGCGTCCGTCGGCGAGCACTGCGGCGGTCAGCAGGTTCTCGGTGGCGCCGACGCTCGGGAAGTCGAACGTGATGTCGGCACCGTGGAGCCGGTCGGCAAATGCTTCGAGGTACCCGTGGCTGAACTTGAACGTCGCGCCCATCGCCTCGAGCCCGGCGACGTGCATGTCGATCGGGCGAGCACCGAAGTCGTCACCGCCCGGCATCGACAGGCGGACACGCCCGCAGCGGGCGAGCAGCGGCCCGAGAACGTTGATCGACGCACGAATTCGCTCGACCAGTTCGTAGGGAGCGACCGGTGTGAGATCGCCGGTGTCGGTCAGCAGCAGACGATCAGACGACGGGCGTTCGATCGCCACGCCGATCGCTTCGAGCAGGTCGCCCATGATCGTGACGTCGGCGATGGCCGGCACGTTGGTGATCTCGAACGTGCCGTCACAGAGCAGCGTCGCAGCCATCAGTTTGAGCACCGAGTTCTTGGCACCCGGCACGACCACCGTTCCCGACAGCGGCCCGTTGCCGCTCACGGCGATGACGGGCGCGTCGGGATTCGGCTCGGGATTCTCGATCATGGCCCACCAGTATGCTCGGCTCGTGGAGTCAGGCGGGCACTTGCTGATCCGCCGCTGGCCCGACACCCCTGAGCAGCTCGAGACCCTGCTCGCCCCACGTGACGACCTCGTCCTCGAGGAGCCGACCTCGACGGCGACCGAACCGGACGGAGTCGACCGGTTCCACCAAGCCGACGGGCCATTCACGGCCTACGAGCGCACCGTGAGCGTCGACCCCGATGGCGGCCAACTCGTCGAGACGACGAAGTACGCGATGACGATCCCGTGGTTCAACTGGCTGTTCCGCTGGCCCGTGAAACGGGTCCTTGCCCGCGAGGGATCCCATCGCGCGTGGTGGGCGCCACCCGACCGTCTCGACGCAACACAACTTCTCGTCGTCGGACTGCTCGCCGCTGCGTCGATGAGCGCGGCGTTCGTCAACACGCTGTTCACCCAGACGGTCAACTTCGCGGCGGACGAGTTCGGGATCAGCGACACCGGCATCGGCGTCGCGGGCGCTGTCGTGCGCGGCGGCATCCTGATCGCGCTCCCGGCCGCCGTGATCGCCGACAGGATCGGGCGCCGGCGCGTGATCGTCGCGGTCGCCTGGCTGGGACCGCTGTTCTCGCTGCTCGGGGCGTTCGCTCCGAACTTCGTGGTTCTCGTGATCACCCAGACCCTCGCCCGTCCGATGGGGATCGCCCTCGCCGTGCTCGTCGGCGTCGTGGCGTCGGAGGAGATGCCACGCAACAGTCGCGCCTATGCGGTGAGCATCCTCGCGATGGCCGCCGGGTTCGGCGCTGGAGTTGCCGTGCTGTCGTTGCGATTCGCGGACATCGGCCCGAGCGGATGGCGCTACGTGTACGTCGTCGCTGCGGTCTGGTGCATCGTGGCGCTCGACCTCAGCCGCCGACTGCCGGAAACCCGCCGGTTCACGGTCGCCCACGTCGAACGCACCACCCGGGCACCGCGAATACACCTTCGCCGCCTGCTGCTGGTCTCGTCGGTCGCCTTCATCGGCAACATCTTCATCGCGCCGGCCAGCTTCTTCCAGAACCGCTACCTGGCCGACATCCGCGACTTCTCCGGCGGCATGATCGGGCTGTTCTCGATCGCCGTCGGCACACCGGCGAGTCTCGGCCTCATCCTGGGCGGACAAGTCGCCGACACCAGCGGTCGTCGTCGGCTGATCGCGTTCACGCTCCCGCTCGGCACCGCCGCGATCGTGGCCGCGTTCGCCGTCGGCGGCCCTCCGCTGTGGCTGTTCTCCCTGGTCGGCGGGATCCTGTCGAGCGCGGCCTACCCCGCGCTCGCGGTGTACCGAACCGAGCTGTTCCCCACCGGCAACCGCAGCCGTGCCGCCGGGTTGATCACCGCCGCAGCCCTCGTCGGCGGGATCGGTGGCCTGCTCGCCACCGGACGGCTGCTCGACGCCGGTTGGTCGTACGGACAGGTGATGGGCGTGCTCGGGCTGTGCCAGCTCGTGGTGACGGTGATCGTCGTTGCCGCGTTTCCGGAGACCGCGCATCTGGAACTCGAGACGCTCAACCCCGAGGACGCTCCGATCGATCTCCATCACCTCGACGCGCTGTCCGCTGCCGACGATGTCGATGGACGCGAGGCGCCCGACGACTGACCGCGGCTCAGCTCAGGCGGGCGACGAAGTCGACGACCGACGCGGCGATCCGCTCGTCGGCGCCCTTCAAGTCGTGACGCCCGCCCTCGATCCACACGTGTTCGACCGGCGTCGGGATGGTGGCTGTCCACGTGGCCAGCTCGTCGGGCGAGCCGAACGGATCCCGCGTCCCCGAGATGAACAGGCACGGCACCTGGACATCGGGCAGATGGTCGACGCGCAGCTTCTCGGGCTTGCCCGGCGGATGCAGTGGGTAGCAGATCAATACCAGTCCGGCGAGCCTGGCGACCGGCCCCGCCCCGTCGACGTCGGCGGCGACCATCGACGTCATGCGACCACCCATCGACCGTCCACCCATCACGACGGGACCTCGACGACGTCGCACCGACACGAGGTCGTCACGGATCGCTTCCATCAGCTTCGGAGCCCGATCGGGCGCTCGTCGACCCTGGCGGCGGTATGGGAAGTCGAGCCGCGCCACCGACGCCGTCGAACCCAGTGCCTGCTCGATCGCGACCAGGCTCGGCTGGTCGCGATCCGACCCCGCACCGGGATAGAGCATCACGGAGGGTTTCGCCATCAGCGCATCACTCGGGCGCCGCGCTCAGCACCCGCCGAGCCTCGGCGAGATCGCTCATCGCCTTGGCCGCATCGACGCTGTCGCCACCGTGGTCGGGATGGACATCACGCATCCGTTCGCGGAACTTCGTCATCACATCACGCTTCGACGGGGTCTTCCCACCGACGTCGAATCCCAGCACACCGAGCGCCCATGCCCGCGGATCAGCGAGCGCTTCGAGCGCGAGGGTCTGAGATCCGGCGAGGTACGAGATCATCGCAGGGCCGATCGGGCCACGCCATCTCGCTGCCTTCTGCAGCACGGCCACGATCTGGCGGCGGTGTGCAGGCGCGAATCGCTCGACCGAGTAGATCGCCCCGAGCACCTGCGACAGGTCGGTGCCGACCGAGTGGAAGTCGAAGGAGATGTCGTCGCCGTTGCCGAGCATGCGGTGGTGACTCTTGGCAAGGCCGTGACGGTCGACCTGGAATCGGTGGCGCAGGCGCGGTTGCACGATGCGGTCGCCCCGCTCGATCGAAGCGAGCAGGCGGTGCACGTCGGTGACCAGATCGTCGTCGACCCCGTAGAGGTATTCCGCCACGATCGCGCCGAGTAGGAGCCCGCCGAGGCCGGGCGCGGGATCGACCGGCAACACCAGGTGACCGAGCGCGAGTCGACGTGTCGGTTGTGCGGGCCGGGTGTGCCAGATCTCGATCTCTGCGAGCAGCACGGCTGTCAGACGTAGGGTCGCAGCAGCGAACGAAGGTCCTGAGCAGCCCCGATGATGTCGGACTCGGGGTTCTCGTCATGCGAACCGGTCGTTGCGTCACGTTCGATCAAGGCGATGATGGTGTCGACGGCGCCGACGGCACCTGCCCACGGCCGCTGGGCCATACCGTACGGCGGGCTCTTGGCATCGACGAGTGGGGCGAGTTCGAGGAGGTCGGTGCGCGCTCCGGCATCCATCGGATCCTTCGCCAAGCGGTCGGCGGCGAGGAACATCGTGCTGAGTGCGCCCTCGGGCGCGGCTGCGGCTTCGTCGCCGCCGTCGCCGAGCAGCTCCCCTGCCTCGATGGCGTCGAGCAGATCGTCGACGGCGTGTTCGGCATCGACGGCGACCAGCACGGTGGTGTCGTCCCATCGGTGGGGGACCTCCGACGCGATCAATGCCTCGGTGAGCACCTTTCGATCGGCGTCGGACCATTCGTCGAGACCGAATTCGGTCGACTCGGCGTCGTCCACGAGTGCGATTGCGAACGGTCCGAGGATCTTGTCGAGTTCGTCGAACAGGGCATCGACGTCGGCCTCGACCGCTTCGGGCACGACGACCTCGTCGCCGTCCCACGCATGAGGAAGCTCGGCCTCGGCGAGTGCTTCGGACAGGTCCGCTCGTTGATCGAAGTTCCACGCGGACACGTCGTAGTGGACCTTGACGACCTCAGGATCGTTCGGATCGAAATCGATCGGTTCGCCTGACGCCTCGCGGTCTTGCTCCGCTTCGTCGCCGGATTGCTTGTTGACGAATGCCACGGCAGAACGCTACCGGCACCGGGTACCCACTCGAAGTCGTGCGCCAGGTTCCCCGAGCCCGGGGCTGCGGAAACCGACGGGCAGGTGACGGCATATGACGCTCCGTGACACCACGAAGTACCGTGAGGTCATGACAACGTCGTCACGCCAGCAGCCCGACCGCAACCTCGCGATGGAGTTGGTCCGCGCCACCGAATCCGCCTGCCTCGCCGCGGCGCGCTGGGTCGGCCGAGGTGACAAGAACTCCGCCGACAACGCCGCGGTGCAGGCGATGCGCATGTCGCTGTCGACAGTGTCGATGGACGGCGTGGTCGTGATCGGCGAAGGTGAGAAGGACGACGCCCCGATGCTCTACAACGGTGAACGCGTCGGCGACGGCAGTGCTCCCGAGGTCGATGTGGCGGTCGACCCGATCGACGGCACCACGCTCACCGCCCAGGGCAAGACCAACGCGCTGTCCGTGATCGCGGTGTCGGATCGAGGATCGATGCTCGACCCGGGACCCTCCTTCTACATGGAGAAGATCGCCGTCGGCCCCGACGCGGTGGGCGCGATCGACATCACCGCGACGGCGACACAGAACCTGCGATGGATCGCCAAGGCCAAGGGCGAAGAGGTGCGCGACCTCACCGTGGTGATCCTCGACCGACCGCGTCATGCCGAGCTGATCCAGGAGGTCGCGCGAGTGGTTGTCGCATCAGGTTGATCACCGACGGTGACGTCTACGGTTCGGTCGCCACGTGCTGGCCCGACGCGGGCGCCGACGTGCTACTCGGTATCGGCGGCACGCCCGAAGGGGTCGTGTCGGCGGCGGCGATGAAGGCGATGGGTGGTGAAATCCAGGCACGGTTCTCGCCGCAGAGCGATGCTGAGCGGACCGCCATGCTCGATGGCGGCTTCGACCTCGACCGGGTGTTCGGCCAGGACGACCTGATCCAGAGCGACAACTGCTTCTTCGCCGCCACCGGGCTCACCGATGGGGCACTCCTGCGCGGCGTGCGATTCGACTCGACTGGCGTGCGCACCCAGAGCCTCGTGATGCGCTCACGAAGCGGCACCGTCCGTATGATCGACGCCCACCACCGAGTCTCGAAACTCCGCGAGTTCGCCGCCATCGACTACTGACGATTTCATCAGGGGTCAGACCCCTGATGAAATCGTCAGCGGGAGATCGAGCCGCTGACCCAGCGCGTGATCGACCGGGGCAGCAGATCGCTGCCAGTGACGGCCACCTTGTACAAGGCACCCGGCACCGAGATCGTCTTGTTCGAGGCCACATCGCGCAAGCCGGTCGAGGCCACCTGTTCGACGGTCGTCCAGGCGAGGTCGGGGACCTTCGAGACGAGACCGGTGGAGTTGCTGTGTTCCTGGAACTCGGTCTTGGTGAGCCCGGGACACAGCGCCGTCACGTGCACCCCGGTTCCCTTCACCTCACCGTGCAGGGCTTCGGTGAGGCTCGTGACGTACGCCTTCGTCGCCGCATAGACACCGAGGCCGGGCGATCCCTGGAAGCTGGCCACGCTCGACACGTTGAGCAGATGGCCCCGCCGACGCGGGACCATCGCCGCGAGTGCCGCGTGGCTGAGCACGGTGAGTGCTTTGACGTTCAACTCGACTTCATCAGCCAGACGATCGACATCGAGTTCGTGGAACACCCCGCTGGTCCCGAAGCCGGCGTTGTTGACGACGAGATCGATCGGCGACGCGGTCGACGCAATCCGTTCGACGGTCGCGGCCTGACCGTCCGATGTGATCAGGTCGGCCTCGAGCACCTCGAAGCCGTCGTAGCGGTCGGCGATCTCGTGGAGACGGTCGCCACGGCGGGCAACGAGTACCGTCGGCACCCCCGCCTCTCCGAGTTGCCGCGCCATCTCGGCCCCGATCCCCGACGAGGCACCGGTGATCAAAGCGGACGTGAACGGATACGTCGACATACGCCGAACCTACCAACTGCGTGAGGATTGCAGCAGGGGTCTGACCCCTGGTGCAATTAGGCGGTGAAGGTGGTGCCGGTGGTGCGCAGGCGCGCTTGTGCGCGGTCGCGGCCGGCGGTGGCGACCTCGACGAGGCCGGACTCGAGACTCTGGTCGCGCAGCATGTGCTGGTGGCGGTCAAACGCCTCCTTGGCGCGCTCGACGTCGATGTCCTGCGCGAGCTCAGCCGTGTCGGACAGAATCGACACCTTGGTGGGGTTGCCACTCACCTCGACGAAGCCGCGGTGGATGGCGATGTCCTGGATCGTGCCGTCGGTCTGGAACACGCGGGTGTGGTTCTCGACAAGGGCGCCGAGGAACGCCGCGTGTCCGGCCTGGAACGCGACCTCGCCGCCACCGAGCGTCCGGGTGATGACCATGTCGGCCTCACCCGAGTACAGCACCGCCTCCGGCGACACCACCTCGACGATGAGCGGTTCAGCCATGATCAGGACTCCTGGAGCTTCTTGGCCTTCGCGAGGACCTGCTCGACGCTGCCGACATTGAGGAATGCCTGTTCGGGCACTTCGTCGAGTTCACCATTGATGATGGCCTCGAACGACTCGACGGTCTCGGCGACCGGCACGAACTCGCCGTCGAGGCCGGTGAAGACCTTCGCGACGAAGAACGGCTGCGACAGGAAACGCTCGACCTTGCGGGCCCGGTTCACGATCAAGCGGTCCTCTTCGGACAGCTCGTCGAGACCGAGGATGGCGATGATGTCCTGCAACTCCTTGTAGCGCTGCAGCGTCTCCTGCACGCGACGGGCCACGGTGTAGTGATGCTCACCGACGACCTCGGGCGACAGGATCGTCGACGTCGACGCCAGCGGGTCGACCGCCGGGTAGATGCCGAGCGCGGCGACCTGGCGGGACAGCTCGGTGGTGGCGTCGAGGTGCGTGAAGGTGGTGAACGGCGCCGGGTCGGTGTAGTCGTCCGCAGGCACGTACACGGCCTGCAGCGACGTGATCGAACGACCGCGGGTGGACGTGATGCGTTCCTGTAGCTGGCCCATCTCGTCGGCAAGCGTCGGCTGGTAACCCACGGCGGCGGGCATGCGGCCCAGCAGCGTCGACACTTCGGAGCCCGCCTGCACGAAGCGGAAGATGTTGTCGACGAACAGCAGCACGTCTTGGTTCTGGACGTCGCGGAAGTACTCCGCCATCGTCAGTGCCGAGAGTGCAACGCGCAGGCGCACGCCTGGCGGCTCGTCCATCTGGCCGAACACGAGGGCGGCCTTCTCGAACACGCCGGACTCCATCATCTCCAGGCGGAGGTCGGTGCCTTCACGGGTGCGTTCGCCGACGCCGGCGAACACCGACACGCCGCCGTGCTGGCTGGCAACACGGTTGATCATCTCGGTGATGAGCACGGTCTTGCCGACGCCGGCACCGCCGAACAGGCCGATCTTGCCGCCAGCGACGTAGGGCGTGAGGAGGTCGATGACCTTGATGCCGGTCTCGAACATGCGAGCCGACGGCTCGAGCGCATCGAAGGCGGGGGCATCGCGGTGGATCTCCCAGCGCTCCATGTCCTCGAAACCCTCCGGAGCATCGTCGAGGGGTTGGCCCCACACGTTCCAGATGTGGCCGAGCACCTTCTCGCCGACCGGCACGGTGATGCCGTGGCCGAGGTTGCGCACGGTTGCGCCACGCACGAGTCCATCGGTCGGCTTGAGGCAGACCGCACGGACGCGGCCGTCACCGAGCTGCTGGGCGACTTCGGCCATCACGGTGATGGTCTCACCCTCGAGGACGATGTCGAACTCGACGGCGGAGTTCAGCTCGGGCAGCGCGCCACGGGGAAACTCGACGTCGACCACGGGGCCGGCGATGCCGACGATGCGGCCGTCCTTGAGATCGTTGCTTGATTCGGTCATGGTCATGACTGTTGTTCTCCTGATATCGCAGTGCGCTCAGAGGGTGGCGCCGGAGTCGGCCTGAAATTGTTCGTAGATGGCATCGCCGAGATCGAGGTACGCAACCTCGTCGTCGCCGGAATCGAGAGCCTCGGCACCGCCGACGATTTCCATGATCTCGGTGGTGATCGAGTCCTGGCGGGCCCGGTTCATCACCGTGCTGAGGGACTTGATCAGTTCCTCTGCGTTGTCGGTCGCGGACTTCATCGCCCGCTGACGGTACGCGTGCTCGGATGCGGCAGCGTTGAGCAGCGCCGCGTACACGCGCGCTTCGACGTATCGAGGAAGCAGCGTGTCGAGAATCGTCGCCGGGTCCGGCTCGAATTCGTAGTCGCCGCCGGTTCCGTCGGTGCTGCCCGCCTTGCCGTCGCCGCCTGCGACGGTGTCGGCCGAGAGCGGAACGAGGGGCCGGAGTACGACTTCCTGGCTACCGGCGGAGATGAAGCGGGTGTAGACGAGTTCGACACGGTCGACCTGGCCGGACACGAAGAGCTCGACGACGTGTTCGCCGATCTCGCGGGCATCGTCATAGCCCGGCTGCGCCGAGAAGCCGCTGAAACCCTTGCCGAGCGTGTAGCCGCGGAAGCGGAAGTACCCCTCGGCCTTCTTGCCAACCGGAATGATCGTGTAGTCCTCGCCGGCGAGGATGTCGGCTTTGACTTCGCCTTCGGCGGCGCGCTGGACACCGGAGTTGTACCCGCCGCAGAGCCCGCGGTCGGCGGTGATCACCACGTAGCACGTGTGCTTGACGTCCTTGCGACCTGACAACAGCGGCGAGTCGGACGACGCGCCGCCCGCTGCGAGATCCTTGACCACCTCGGTGATCTGATCGGAGTACGGCACGGCGGCAGCAACGCGAGCTTGGGCTTTGACGATGCGCGACGCCGCGATGAGCTCCATGGCGCGCGTGATCTTCTTCGTCGCCCGAACGGTGCGGATCCGTTCCTTGAGAATGCGCTCCTTGCCACCAGCCATTTAGATCATTCCGTCGCGAGGGTCTTGTTGGACTTGGCGTCGCCGACTTCGTCGACGTCGAGCGCGGTCGGGTCGACCGCGTACTCGTTGGTCGACGACGTGAACGTGGCCTTGAACGTCTCGATGGCGCCGGCGAGGCCGTCGGGCACGCCGGCGGTCTTGATGTCGGACAGCAGGCCGCTGTGCGTGGTGCGCACGTACTCGAGCAGTTCCTTCTCGAAGCGGATCACGTCAACGACGGGGATGTCGTCGAGGTAGCCCTTCGTACCTGCGAAGATCGACACGACCTGCTCCTCGACGGGCATCGGGCTGTTGAGTGGCTGCTTGAGCAGCTCCACCAGGCGATAGCCCCGCTCGAGCTGGGCGGCCGACACGGCGTCGAGCTCCGAACCGAACGTGGCAAAGGCCTCGAGCTCGCGGAACTGGGCGAGGTCGCCCTTCAGGGTGCCGGCCACGGACTTCATCGACTTGATCTGAGCGGCGCTGCCCACGCGGGACACCGAGATGCCCACATCGACCGCGGGACGGATACCCGACTTGAACAGGTTGTCCTGCAGATACACCTGGCCATCGGTGATCGAGATCACGTTCGTCGGGATGAAGGCGGCAACGTCGCCGGCCTTGGTCTCGATGATCGGCAGTGCGGTCAGCGAGCCGGCACCGAGCTCGTCGGAGAGCTTGGCCGCTCGTTCGAGCAGTCGGCTGTGCAGGTAGAACACGTCGCCGGGGTAGGCCTCGCGTCCCGGCGGGCGGCGCAGCAGCAACGACAACTGACGGTACGCCTCGGCCTGCTTGGACAGGTCGTCGTACACCACGAGGGCGTGCTCGCCGTTGTCCATCCAATGCTGGCCGATCGCGCATCCGGCGTACGGAGCGAGGTACTTGAACGGTGCGGGGTCGGATGCCGCGGCAACCACGACGACGGTGTACTCCATCGCGCCGGCCTGGCGGAGCGTGTCGACCGTCTGCGACACGGTCGAACTCTTCTGACCCACCGCAACGTAGATGCACTTCACGCCGAGTCCGCGTTGGTTCAGGATCGTGTCGATGGCGATGGCCGTCTTGCCGGTCTTGCGGTCGCCGATGATCAGCTCGCGCTGTCCACGACCGATCGGGGTCATCGCGTCGATCGCCTTGATCCCGGTCTGGAGCGGCTCGTGCACGGGCTTGCGACCCATGATGCCGGGTGCCTGGATCTCCATGCGGCGCGTCTCGGTGCCGACGAGGTCGCCCTGGCCATCGATGGGATGGCCGAGTGCGTTGACGACGCGACCGAGCACGCCGTCACCGACGGGCATCGACAAGATGTTGCCGGTGGCCTTGACGGTCTGGCCTTCCTCGATGTTGTCGACGTTGCCGAGCACGACGGCGCCGATCGACGACTCGTCGAGGTTCAACGCGAGGCCGACCGAGCCGTCTTCGAACTCGAGCAGCTCGTTCACCGCCGCGTCGGGCAGACCGCTGACGCGCGCGATGCCGTCGCCGACGGCGGCGACGCGCCCGACGGTGCGGGCTTCGACCGAGGGCTCGAAGCCCTCGAGGTTGGATTTGAGCGCCGATGCGATATCGGCGGCAGAAATGGTCAGCTCAGCCATGATGGGTGTCTATTTCCTTTGTGAGCAGCTCGCTCAGAGCCGGCTCTTCAGCTGTTCGATACGGGTGCGAACGGTGTCGTCGATGACGGTGTCACCGATCGTGGCGACGACGCCGCCGACCACCGACGGGTCGACGACGGTCTTGAGATTGATGCTCTTGCCGGTGGCGTTCTCGAGGGCGGCCTTCAGACGGTCCTGCTGATCGGCGCTCAGAGCCACTGCGGTGCGGACCTCGGCGACATCGAGTTGCTTGGCGTTCGACGCACGGGCGACGAGGCTGTCGACGATGGCGGGGATGTCGCGGCTGCGCCCGGATCCGACCACCATCGAGACGAGCTGGACCGTGGTCGTGGTGGTCCTGCCACCGAGCAGGTCCTCGACGATCGCTTGGCGCTTCTCGGCGGGGATGTGCTCGTCGGTGAGTGCATTGCGAAGCGCGTCGCTCGACTCGTACGAACGGGCGAATCGGAACAACTCGTCTTCGACCTCGTCGAGCGTGCCCTCGGCGCGAGCGACCTCGAAGAGGGCCCGGGCGTATCCCTCGATCATTGCGTCACCACTCATGATGTGACTCCCTGGCTGGCGCCGACTCGGGCGATGAAGTTCTCGATCAGTTCCTGCTGCGCCGAGTCGTCGAGGGTGTCGCGCACGATGGCGTCGACAGCCACGCCGGAATGGCGTGCGATTTCGGCGCGCAGCTCGTCGCTGCTGCGACCGGCCGCCGATGCGATGTCGGACTCGGCACGAGCTTCGAGTTCGGCCACCTCGACGTCGAGCCGTGTCCGGCCGTCGGCGAGCAGCGCCTCAGCCTGGGAATCGGCCTCGGCGAACAGGCGTGCACGCTCGGATTCGATGTTGCCGAGCGCTTCACGGATGCGGACGGCTTCGGCGTCGGCGGCAGTCTTCTCGGCACCAGCGTCGTCGAGTTGTTTCTGGATGCCCGCCGTGCGGTCGGACATGCTCTTCTTGATGATCGGTCCGGCGAACTTGTAGAGCAGGGCGAACACGATGATCGACGCGAGCGCGGCCGGGATGAACTCGCCCCACGCACTGAAGATCGGGTTGGCCGTGGTGTAGCCCTTGTCGTCGTGGGCCTCGGACATGGGGAGGAGGCGCCCGGCGGCGAGGGTGGCGGTGGCGATCATGCTCATGCCGACACCTCGTGGCCCATCGCCTGCGCGACCGCGCCTCGAATCACGTCGTCGGAGGGGCGCCGGCCTGTAGCGAGTTCGCCGAGACGAGCCGAGACGTCGGCGACTGCCGACTCGACCTGACCCCGTGCCGCCTGCTTGGCGGCGTCGACCTCGGCGGCTGCAGCGCCGCGCATGTCGGCGATGCGAGCGTTGGCGACGGCGAGCTTCTCGGCCCGTTCGGCCTCGAGCGTGACGCGGGCAGCCTCGACACGTGACTGGGCGTCGGCACGGGCCGCTGCGACCTGGGCGTCGTAGTCGGCCACGTCGGCGCGAGCCGACGCGGTGGTGGCCTGCGCCGTTTCACGATCACCTTCGATGTGGTCGTAACGCCTCGTCATTCCGTCTCGAACCCTGCGGAACAGGAAGAGCCGCATGGCCAGGGCGAGCACCACGAAGGCACCGAAACCCCAGACGACTTCTTTCAGTTCGGGCGCGATCGGGTTGAGGTCGTTCTCGGGACCCTCTTCTTCCGATCCTTCCTCGGCAGTGACGAACGGGGCGCCGGTGAGGGCGACATCGAAAGTCGGGCCGGAGAAGGTCACGACGGCTGTCAGCACGTCATCTCCTTACGATTCGACACGTGGATGGGCTACTCGGGTTCAGGCGAACTTGAGCAGGATGAAGACCACGAACCCGATGAGGGCGAGGGCTTCGGTGAAGGCGATACCGAGGAACATGGTGGTGCGCACCATGCCGGCGGCCTCGGGCTGGCGGGCCATTGCCTCGACGGACTTGCCGACGAGGAAGCCGATGCCGATGCCGGGGCCGATGGCGGCGAGGCCGTAGGCCATGCCGGCGCCGGATGCCGCGGCAATGTTCTTGGCGTCGGCCGGGTCCTGGGCCTGGGCGACGAGAGCGCTGAATGCTTCCATGGGGTGTTGTCTCCTGTTGTGCTTTCGGTAGAGGGGAGAAGGGTGATCAGGGTGGCGTTGGACCGGACCGGGGATCAGTGATCCTCGGCGTGTCCGACCGTGGAGTTGTTGATGTACACCGCCGCGAGGATCGCGAAGATGTAGGCCTGCAAGAAGGCGACGAGGATCTCGAACGCTGTCAGGAAGATCAGCATGCCGAAGGGCAGGATGCTCAACGGTACGAGGAAGATCTGGCTGGTCTCGGCCCGGAACAGCGCCGTGGTGAGCAGGCTGAAGGTGACGAGCAGGATGTGGCCGGCGAGCATGTTGGCCATGAGACGCACGGTGAGCGAGAACGGCGTGACGATGATCGTCGAGATGAACTCGATCAGGCCCACCAGCGGCTTGAGGGCCGTGGGGACTCCCGGGGGCCACAAGAGGTGGCCGAAGTAGCCGAGCCCTTGGTGCTTGATGCCCGTGCCGATGTAGATGACCCAGACGAGCAGTGCCAGCGACAGCGGGATCGCGATGCGGGCGGTCGCCGGCATGTTCAGCGGAGGGATCACCTCGGGGATGTTGCACAGGAAGATGAAGAGGAACAAGCTCAAGAGGAACGGGGTCCACTTGAGACCCGACTTGCCGAGCGTCTGCATGACGACGCTCTCCTCGATGAAGTCGATGGTGACCTCGGCGAGGTTGCGGGCACCGGTCGGGGCAACCATCGGGTCACGGCGCGCCGCGAGCAGGAACAGCGTGATGCCGATGCCCGCGGCCAGGACCGCGATCAGCGCGATCTTGTTGAACGTCGGGAAGATGTCCTGCCAGCGAAGCAGTTCGTTGATCGGTGGAAACTCGAGTCCGAGCACGTGGTGTCCGTTTCAGTCGTGAGTGTGGGCGGTGGTCGATCGGGTGGTACGAGAAGTCGGTTGTGTTCAGGTCGACGAGGTCGGTGATGGTTTGAGTCCAGGATGCGCCAGCGAGAGAGCGACGTACTTCATCTCCCAGAACAACAGACCGAGGTGCGTGATGATGATGGTCGATCCGAGTGCCGGAAACGAAATCCAAGCGGCGTCCTTGACCAACCAGACGGCGAGAAAGATCAGCGCGAGACGGATGAGGTAGCCGAAAAGTGTCGCCGCCATCATCAGGCCGAGGGAGATTCGGGCGGCTCCTGCGATCGACGCGGCGGCGAGCGCGAAGTTCGCGAGCACGATGGCGATGCCATAGGCGCTCGACCACACGCCGTCGATTCCCCAGATCACACCGCAGACCGCGATGAGCAGCGGAGCGACGATCACGCCGCGCTTGATCATGTCGGTCGACACGGCCACCTCGGGGGCGGGACCGTCGAAGCGAGTGGTGATCAGGTCCGGCGAGGCGCTGCGGTCGGTCATGCCGCACGGCTCCGATCGGCGGCCTTGGCGGCGCGTTCGGCTTCGAGTTCGTTCATGCGATCGTCGTAGCGGTACTTCCACTTGGCGAACAGCCCGACGGCGCCGATCAATGTGAACACGATCATGAAGACGGGTCTCGTGCCGAACAACCAGTCGAACCCAGCACCGACACCGAAGAACATCGCCATGATCACCGCGGCTTCGATGCCGAGGCCGAGCGAGTCCTGCGTGTCGACGCGTGTCTGTGTGGGGAGGAGCTTCATTGATCCAAGGAGGGCATTCGGGCGTTGGCTGCGGTCGTGCAGCGGAGCTTGTGAACGCACGCACAACCTAGTGGGCCGACCCGGCCGGGGGCAACCCCTCGGCCAAAGTCTCCTCGTCCGGCTCGAGCTGCGCGGTCTCGCGACGTCGTGCGCGAACGCTCGGGTGCAACACGGTGAACAGCACGATGCCGAGGGCGATGATGCCGAACGGGAGGTACGTCGGGTTCCGCCCGGTGAGTGTGGGATACAACACGAACGCCGACAGCAACAACGTCCAGGTCCACAGGATCACGACGCTGCGACGGTGGCCATGACCCAGATCCATCAACCGGTGATGGAGGTGCCCCTTGTCGGCGGTGGACAACGATCGACGACTCGTGGCCCGCCGAAAGATGGCGAATGCCAGATCGAAGACCGGGACGCCGAGGATCAAGAGCGGGATGGCGAGCGGCGCAAGGAAGAAGTAGGTCTGCCCGATGAATTCCTGGTTGAACGAGTCGGCACGTCCGCCGACCACGCTGGTGGCGACGGCAAGCAACAGGCCCAACAGCAGCGCGCCACCGTCACCCATCATGATGCGCGCCGGGTTGAAGTTGTGCGGCAGGAACCCGACGCACACGCCCACGGCGATGATCGCCATCAGCGGTCCGATGTTCCTGACGTCGAGCACGTCGCTGTCGATCAACTCCTGGCTGTACAGGAAGAACGCCCCGGCGCCGATCGCCACGATGCCGGCTGCCAGCCCGTCGAGGCCGTCGATCAGGTTGATCGCCTGGGTCATCCCGAGCAGCCACAACACGGTGACGAGCGGGCGCCACTCCTGCGCGAGCAGGATCGGCCCGTCGAAGAACGGCAACCGGAACGCGTACATCACCACACCGAACTGGACGAGCGCGAGACCGGCCAGCACCGTGCCGGCCACCTTCGCCGGCGGCGACAGCCCGCGCACGTCGTCGATGAATCCGACGACGTAGATGATCGTCGCCGCGATGAGCACGCCGATCGGTTCGGAGTTGCTGGCGAACAGCACGTCGAACGCGTCGAGCAGCCACGCGACGAGCATCGCCGCGAGCAGCCCGACGTACATCGCCAACCCGCCGACGTCGGGCAACGGGCTCTGATGCACCGTTCGATCGTTGGGCAGATACACCCAGCCGCGACGTCTGGCGAGCACACCGACGAGCGGCGTGGTGGTGAACGTCACCAGCGCGGCGACGGCTCCGATCAGGAGAAA
Organism: Ilumatobacteraceae bacterium; assembly: GCA_963774765.1. Taxonomy (GTDB): domain Bacteria; phylum Actinomycetota; class Acidimicrobiia; order Acidimicrobiales; family Ilumatobacteraceae; genus Sva-07. The sequence continues at coordinate 131,503 of CAVZGP010000011.1, read as the reverse complement.
GGAACCGAACTCGGGCACGGTCGTTCAGCCTACGACGGCGTCAGCTGGCCGGATAGGCCGGGAACCGGGCGCACAGCCCGGCGACGTCATTGCGGACCAGTTCGAGTTCGGCGGCGTCGTCCCTGCCACGCAGTGCTCGAGCGATGAACCCGGCGATCAACGGCATCTCGGCCTCGGTCATCCCCTGCGTGGTGACCGAGGGGGTGCCGATGCGCACGCCGCTGGTGACGAACGGGCTGCGCGGGTCATCGGGGATCGTGTTCTTGTTGAGGGTGATTCCTGCCTCGTCGAGTTTCGCCTGCGCCTCCTTGCCGGTCAACTCGGCATCGAACGGGGTCAGATCGACGACCATCAGGTGGTTGTCGGTACCGCCGGAGACGAGACGGAATCCCTGTTGCACGAGGGCGGCGGCGAGGGCGGAGGCGTTCTTCACCACCTGGTGGGCGTACTCGCGGAACGAGGGATCAGCAGCTTCACGGAACGCGACCGCCTTGCCGGCGATGACGTGTTCGAGCGGGCCACCCTGCCAGCCGGGGAACACCGCCTTGTCGATCGCCTTCGCGTGCTCGGCCTTGCACAGGATCGTGCCGCCACGCGGGCCGCGCAACGTCTTGTGAGTGGTGAAGGTGACCACGTCGGCGAAGGGCACCGGGTTCGGATGGGCGCCACCGGCGACGAGTCCCGCGAGGTGGGCGATGTCGAACAGCAGCAACGCACCGACCTCGTCGGCGATCTTCTTGAACGGTTCGGCGTCGAGGCGACGCGGGTAGGCGGTGGTGCCGGCGACGATCATCTTCGGGCGGTGTTCGAGCGCGAGCGAGCGCACCTCGTCCATGTCGATGCGGTCCTCGGCGCCCGTGCCGTACGACACGAAGTTGTAGAGCAGGCCGCTGGCGTTGACCGGCGAGCCGTGGGTGAGGTGACCGCCGTGGTCGAGGCTGAGCCCGAGCACGGTGTCGCCCGGCTCGAGCAACGCCTGGTACACGCACATGTTGGCGTTGGCACCCGAGTGCGGCTGCACGTTGGCGTGGTCGGCGCCGAAGAGCGCCTTCACCCGGTCGATCGCGAGTTGCTCGATGGTGTCGACGATCGCGTTGCCCCCGTAGTAGCGCTTGCCCGGATAGCCCTCGGAGTACTTGTTGGTCAACACCGAACCCACGGCTGCCATCACCGCCGGCGACGTGAAGTTCTCGCTGGCGATCAGCTGGATGCCGGTGGTCTGGCGTTCGACCTCGCGTTGGATGAGGTCGGTGACCTCGGTGTCCGGGTCGGTGTCGGAGGGAAACGGCATCGGGGGTCCTTGGGGGATCTAGAAGTGTGCTTCGAGTTCGGTGAGTTGGTCGACCCGTCGGGCGTGTCGGCCGCCCTCGAAGTCGGTGGCGAGAAACGTCGCGACGATCTCCTCGGCAAGGCCCTCGCCGACGACGCGGGCACCGATCGACAACACGTTGGCGTCGTTGTGCTCACGAGCCATACGAGCGGTGTAGAGGCAGTTGCAGAGCGCGGCCCGAACACCGCGCACCTTGTTGGCGGCGAGCTGTTCGCCCTGCCCGCTACCACCGAGCACGATGCCGACGTCGGCGTTGCCGTCACGCACGGTGCGGCCGACGCCCGCACAGATCGCCGGGTAGTCGACCGACTCGGTCGAGTGCGTGCCCTGGTCATCGACCTCGTAGCCCTGCCCGAGCAGCATCGTCACCAGGCGCTGTTTGAGTTCGTAACCGGCATGGTCGGAACCGATCGCGATCCGTCGTGCATCGGCGGCCACATCCATGTCGGCCGAGTGTAGGTCGTGGTCGGCCGCGCGCCAGGTGTGAGCCGGGGCCGCCTGCTGCATATGGTTCCGACGTGACATCGCAGCACCCGCCAGCACCCCGTCAACCCGACGATCGAACCGCGGTCATCATCGGCGTCGGACAGTTCGTCAACCGCGGCGGCTCGCTCGACGATGCGCTCGAACCGGTGGCGCTGATGGAGCAAGCGGTGCTCACCGCGTCGACCGACGCGGGGCTCGACGGTCCGCCTCGCGCTGATGCGGTCCGGGTGGTCGGGCAGCTGTCGTGGCGCTACGGGAACGCGCCGCGGTTTCTCGCGGCACGTCTCGGGCTCGACCCAGCACGCCTCGACTACACGACGATGGGAGGCAACAGTCCGCAGTCGCTGGTCAACCAGACCTCCGTACAGATCCAGGCCGGCGAGATCGACATCGCGATCCTCGCTGGTGGCGAGGCGACGCGGACACGGCAGCGGGGTCGTGCAGCGGGCGTCGAGTTCGACTGGCCGAAGTCCGAGCCTGGCGACGAGCCGACGATCGTCGGCGAGGACCTGCACATGGCGATGGATGCCGAGATCCAGCGCGGCATCGTCGCTCCGGTGCAGCACTATCCGATGTTCGAAACGGCGATCCGTGCCGCATCGGGACGCTCGGTCGACGAACACCGTGCGCACCTCGGCCGGCTCTACGCCGGCCTCAGCGAGATCGCTGCGCAGAACCCGCATGCGTGGATCCGGGAGGCGAAGACCGCCGCTGAGATCATCACAGTCACCGAGCAGAACCGGATGATCGGGCTGCCGTATCCGAAGTTGTTGAACTCGAACAACGGCGTCGACATGGCAGCGGCGATCATCATGTGTTCGGTCAGCACTGCTCGTCGTCTCGGCGTGTCCGAGGACCGGTGGGTGTTCCCCCACGCCGGCACCGATTGTCACGAGCACCAGTGGGTGTCGAATCGCGACACGTTCGCACGCACGCCGGCGATCGAGATCGGTGGGCGCCGGGTGCTCGAGCTGGCAGGCATCGGCATCGACGACGTGTCGGTGATCGATCTCTATTCGTGCTTCCCAGCGGCTGTACAGCTCGGCGCCCAGTCGCTCGGCATCGACCTGGCGACGCGCCAGTGGTCGCGTACCGGCGGGATGACCTTCGCGGGCGGGCCGTGGAACAACTACGTGATGCATGCCATCGCCACCGTGGTCGACGACCTGCGCGAGCGGCGGGGCGAGTACGGGTTGGTGTGGGCCAATGGTGGCTTCGTGACCAAGCATGCGTTCGGCGTGTACTCGACGACGCCTGTCGCCGGGTTCCGCCACGACAAACCTCAAGCCGAGATCGACGCGTTGGCCCGCCGGGAGCTCGCGGATCCAGCGGACGCGGCGGGAGCGACGACCGTCGAGGCCTACACGGTGATGTTCGATCGCGAGGGAGCACCCGACCGCGCGATCGCCGCCTGTCTGCTCGATGACGGGCGACGAGCGTGGGGCACCTCGACCGATGGCGACGTCACCGCAGCGATGTGCGATGGCGAGTGGGTCGGCCGATCGGTCGACCTCGACGACGCGGGCGACCTCCACCTGTCCTGACCGCCCACACGGCGAGCGATGAGTTGCCGGCCACCTGTCCGCGCGGAAACTCATCGCTCTGCGGTGTCGGGAGGTCAGTCGATGGCGTCGTTGCCGCCGAGGATCCCCTGGTCGGGGCAGTTGTCGGCGAGATGAGCGAACGTCGCAGGGGCCTCGGCGGTCGTGATCAGGCTCGGATCGGACGCGATCGGCGGCAGATTCGCCGCGAACGTCGTGGTGGCCGTGCCGACGGCCGCTTCGAGATCGGCGGGGACCACGGCGATGACCTCGGGATCGTCCACACCCGTCGCCGCGAGCGCCACCAGCCAGGCCTGGCCGAGCAGGTCGATGTCAGCTTCGGACAACCCCGTCGCCCGGAGTTCACCGACGGCGCGGGCCGCTCGGCGTGCGAACGGTCCGATCACGTCGTCGACGAACACCTCCCGCTCGTCGGCGATCGGAACCGGGAACTCGCTGCGGAGTGTCTGCGTCGCCGCGATGACGGCAGCCGCCGCGATCACCTCCCGTCGGGCCGCGGCGAACGGATCGGATCCGGTGACCGATGCGAACGTCAGCACCTGGAACGAGCCGGCGAACTCGCTCCATGCTCGACAGAACGGGTCCTCGCTGTCGATTCCCGGCACGCCCTGCTCGGGCACCGTCGCGAGGGTCTGCGTGGAATCGGTGGTCTCGATGACCTCCGTCGTCGAGGTGGTGGACGCCGTCATGCTCGTCGTCGGGTCGGCTGGCTCCGACACGACCGACACGCTGCTGATTCCAGCGTCGTCGTCAGCGCTGCACCCGGCCACCATCGACACGGCGAGCATCGTCACGGCACCCGCGGCCACACGCCAAGCACCCACTCGTCGACCCCACACCATCCCCTCAGTGTGCCCGACGACGCCCCACCCACCCGACCTCCCACACCACCCAGCGATGAGCGAACCGACCGGATACAGCGGTTTCGCTCATCGCAACCCGTGAGACCGCCCCACCGATGAGCGAACCGACCGGATACAGCGGTTTCGCTCATCGCAACCCGTGAGACCGCCCCACCGATGAGCGAACCGACCGGATACAGCGGTTTCGCTCATCGCTGCTCGTCCGCGGGCGCGTGGGTGACATGCTCGGGGGATGAACCCCCGGGCCACTCCTCGTGTACTGCTCGACTGCGATCCTGGCCACGACGATGCGATGGCGATCGTCGCGGCCGCTCACTACGCAGACCTCGTCGGGATCACGACCGTTGCCGGCAATGCCCCGCTCGAACGCACCACCCACAACGCGTTGGTCATGCGCGACCTGCTCGGCCTCGACGTGCCGGTGCACGCCGGCAGCGCGCAACCGCTGGTCGGTCCGCTCGGCCACGGCACTGCACACTCGATTGCGGTGCACGGCGAAAGCGGACTCGACGGCGCCGACCTCCCGCCACCGACCACCCCGCTCGACGGCACCGACGCGGTCGCGTTCATCGTCGACACCTGCCGTTCGATCGACGACGTCTGGCTCGTTCCCGTCGGCCCACTCACGAACATCGCTCTCGCCCTCCGCATCGCGCCCGACATCGCCGACCACATCGCCGGGATCTCGCTGATGGGCGGCGGCAGCTTCGGCAATCGCACACCGACGGGCGAGTTCAACGTGTGGGCCGACCCCGAAGCGGCGGCGATCGTGTTCGGCTACGGCGGGCCTCTCGTGATGGCCGGCCTCGACGTGACCCACCAGTTCCAGGCGACGCCTGAGCGCATCGCCGCGATCGATGGGCTCTCGGGAACGCTTGCCGCCGTCCTCGCCGACCTGCTCACGTTCTTCAGCGAGAACTACCGATCGCGGCACGACCCCGGTTCGATTCGTGGGGCAGCGGTCCACGACCCGCTCGCCGTGTTCGCCGTGACCCACCCCGACCTGTTCAGGCGCGCCGAGCGACACGTCGTGATCGAGACGAGAGGTGAACACACTCGCGGGATGACCGTGATCGACCAACGAGCGATCACCGCCCGGGCCGCGCCCAACTGCGACGTGCTCACCTCCGTCGACGACGCCGCAGTGTTCGACCTCCTCCTCGCCGCCGTCGCCCGATTCAGCCACTGACCTCAGCGGTCCGGGTCGGGGCGCCACGGCGGCGACTCGTAGTGTCGGGTGATGCGCGCCACCGTGATGTCCAACTGGGAACTCAGAGTCGACGACATCGACATGCCCACGGCGGGGCCCGGACAAGTGCTCACCAAGGTGCTGTCATGCGGGATCTGTGGCAGCGATCTCCACATGCTCCAGCACGGCGAGGAGTCACGGCGGCTCTCCGACGAACTCGCCGCCGAGAACGCCGAGGGCCGCTCGGCCGATGAACCGCAGGTCAACATGTTCGACCCCGCGGGTGACCTCGTGATGGGCCACGAGTTCTGCTGCGAGGTCGTCGAGACCGGCCCCGGCGTCGAGAACCTCTCGGTCGGCGACGTCATCGTGTCGATGCCCGTCGTGTTCGACGCGGCGGGGGTGCATCCGATCGGTTTCTCGAACATCTATCCCGGCGGCTACGCGGAGTACATGGCACTCAATGAGCTGCTCGCCATCAAGGTTCCCGCAGGGCTCCCCCACGAGATGGCCGCGCTCACCGAACCGCTCGCTGTCGGTGTCCACGCGGTGGCCAAGTCGGGCATTGCCGTGGGAGACGCCGCGATCGTCATCGGGCTGGGCCCGGTCGGTCTGGCATGCATCGCCGCGATGAAGATGTTGGGTATCGGCCCGATCGTCGGCGCCGACTTCTCCCCCGCCCGACGCAAGCTCGCCGAACAGCTCGGCTGTGACGAAGTCGTCGATCCGAACGAGGAGACGGCGATCCGCACCTGGCGACGCATCGACGGCCGCAAACCACTCGTGGTGTTCGAGGCGGTCGGCGTTCCCGGGATGATCGAGCACACGATGCGGATGGCACCCAAGGACAGCCGCATCCTGATCGTCGGCGCCTGCATGCAGGAGGACAACATCCATCCCATGCTCGGCATCGGCAAGGAACTCTCGCTGCAGTTCGTGCTCGGCTACGCCCCCGACGAGTTCGCCGCGTCGCTCGACGCGATCGCCACCGAGCGCGTCGACCTGGCACCCCTGCTGACGGGCACCGTCGGGATCGACGACATCCCACGGGCGTTCAACGACCTCGGCAACCCCGAAGCACACGCGAAGATCCTCGTCCAACCGTGACACCCGAGCCGCGCGGGTTTCCTACAGTGGAGCCGTGACCGACACCTTCCCCCGGCAACACGCGCGGACGCAACGATTCACGCTGGGCGAACCGCGCAACGTCACGGTTTCGCCCGACGGCAAGCGGGTGGTGTTCCTGCGCTCCGCTGGTGGCAGTGATCCGGTGAATGCCCTGTGGGTGCTCGACGTCGAGTCGGGCAGCGAGCGTCTCGTGGCCGATCCGCGGTCGCTGCTCGCCGAGCCCGACGACGCGACTGCGGACGTGCCAGCCGCGGAACGGGCGAGACGCGAGCGCTCCAGGGAAGGCGCCGGTGGGATCACGGCGTACGCCACCGACCGCGAGACGACCGTGGTCGCTTTTGCCCTGGCCGGACGATTGTTCGCCGGCGGCCTGCTCTCCGGCCAGGCACGGGAACTCCCCGTCGACGGCCCGGTGTTCGACCCACGGCCGGACCCGACAGCTCGACGGGTGGCATACGTGAGCGGTGCAAGTCTGCGCATCGGTGAACTCGACGGATCGTCACATGCACTCGCCGGTGGCGACGGATCCGAGCCCGACACGGTCTCATGGGGCAGTGCGGACTTCATCGCCGCCGAGGAGATGGGCCGCTTTCGCGGGTACTGGTGGAGTCCCGACGGATCGGTGCTGGCAACCTGCCGCGTCGACGACAGCCCCGTCGACCAGTGGGTGATCGCCGATCCGGCGCATCCCGACCAACCCGCCCGCACCGTGCGTTATCCCGCCGCCGGAACCGCCAACCCTGACGTCACGCTCCATCTGCTCGGCCTCGACGGTTCGAGAACGCCGGTCGACTGGGACCGCGACTTCTTTCCGTATCTCGCCGCAGTCGAGTGGACCGAGGCGGGCCTGACGCTGCTCGTTCAGGCGCGCGACCAACAGGGCACGATGGTGTTGCAGGTCGACACGACCGAGGCACCGACCCGTGGTGAGACCACCGTGTTGTCGCACGACTACGACGATTCATGGGTCGAGCTCGTGGCGGGCACGCCTGCTCGGCTCGCCGACGGACGGTTGGTGATGACCGCAGATCGCGACGGCGCCCGACGCCTGCTCGTCGGCGGCGAACCGGTCACTCCGCCGGAACTCCAGGTGCGCTCGGTCGTGTCGACGCGCGGCGACGAATCGGCACCGATCATCACGTTCTGCGCCAACCCGGTCGACGACGCGACGCAGCTGCACGTCTGGCAGTGGACCGACGACGACGTGCGACCGCTCACCACGACGCCTGGCGTCCACGGTGCCGCTGTCGGCGGCGCGACCACGACCATCCGTTCCGCCACGCTCGACCGACCGGGGACGACGACGAGCGTGCACGCAGCGTCCGGAACGCACGAGATCGCCTCGTTCGCCGAGACGCCGTTGCTGGAACCGAACGTGCAGCTTCAGACCGTGGGCGATCGCAACCTCGCGGTGGCTGTGCTGCTCCCTCGCGAGTTCGATCCAGACGGGCCGGCGCTGCCCGTGTTGCTCGATCCGTACGGCGGGCCCCACGCACTGCGGGTCATCCAGGCGCACAACGCGTACTTGACTTCGCAGTGGTTTGCCGACCAGGGGTTCGCGGTCATCGTGGCCGACGGTCGGGGCACGCCGGGCCGGGGCAGCGAGTGGGAGCGCGCGGTGCACGGCGACCTCGCCGGACCGACACTCGACGACCAGGTCGACGCGCTCCATGCGGTCGCCGAGCAGGTGCCAGGACTCGACCTCGGACGCGTGGCGATCCGGGGATGGAGCTTCGGCGGGTACCTCGCAGCACTCGCCGTTCTCCAACGTCCTGACGTGTTCCACGCGGCGATCGCCGGTGCACCGGTCACCGAATGGCGGCTGTACGACACCCACTACACCGAGCGGTACCTGGGTGACCCCGCCGACCGAGCCGACCAGTACGACGCCAGTTCGCTGCTGCCACTCGCCGGCGAGTTGACCCGCCCGCTTCTGTTGATCCACGGCCTCGCCGACGACAACGTCGTGGCGGCGCACACGCTGCAGCTGTCCGCCGCCCTGCTCGCCGACGGGCGCCCCCACGAGGTGCTGCCGCTTGCCGGCGTCACCCACATGACCCCCCAGGAGGAGGTCGCGGAGAACCTGCTGTTGCACCAACTCGACTTCCTCCACCGATCCCTCCCACCGACCCCCTCAACCTCGAAGGACCCCTCGTGAGCCGACGTCTCGAAGACCTCTACCGCGGCGTTGCCGTGCACGCCACTGCCGATCTCGAACACCAAGCAGCACTCGAGTTGCTGGCGCTCGTGATGCTGTCGGACGACAACATCAGTGACGAGGAGATCGAGTTGCTGCGCGAGATCAGCACCGACTGGCGGGAGGAGGGTGCGACGTTCGAGCAGTACCTCCGTCCGGCGATCGAGGAGGCCCGCCACGCGATCGAACGTGACGAGGTCGGGTCGTTCCTCGACTCGATCGACGGACGCATCAGCAGCCGCGTGTTGCGCTCCGCGTTGTTCTCCGCCGCACGCGACGTCGCCGATGTCGACCAGGGGGTGACCCCGGACGAAGGAACGATCCTCGCCGAGGTCGCCGTCCGCTTCAGCTGAAGTTCATGTCGGGCGACGGGCGACGGCGATGCGGTCGCGGTTGCTGAGGTCCTTGCGGATCTCGATGGCGACGAGGCCAGCGGCCTCGAGGAGATTGCCGACCGCTCGGCCCTGATCGGCGCCGATCTCGAGCACCAACGCCCCACCCGCACGCAGGTGATCGAGAGCACCAGCAGCGAGCAGCCGGATGTCGTCGAGGCCGTCGCCGCCGGCGAAAAGGGCGCCGGCTGGTTCCCACTCACCGACGTCGGGTTCGAGATCCGGTGATCCGACCGCGACGTATGGAGGATTCGACACGATCACGTCGAACTCTCTCGCATCGGGCAACGCGTCGAACCACGAGCCGTGGGCGACCCGAACGTTCACAGCCGCCGGCCCGATACCGGCGAGGTTCGCCCGAGCGACATCGATGGCGTCGGCGCTCGCATCGGTGATCCACACTTCGGTGCCGACTCGCGGGAGTTCATACGCCATCGACAGCCCAATCGCCCCCGACCCGGTACCGAGGTCAGCCACGGTGCGCGTCGGCCCGAATCGGCCCGCCAACTCGATCGCGACCTCGGCGACGAGTTCGGTCTCGGGCCGCGGGATCAACACGCGACGGTCGACGCTGAGCGTGATGTGTCGGAAGCTCCACTCCCCCAGCACGTACTGCAACGGCTCACCGTTCCGGTATCGCGCCACCATCGAATCGAGATGCGCCACCATCCGGACAGTCGCCGCCTCGTCGAGTCGGCTGAGGAACTCGTCGCCATCGAGGCTGGCCGACGCCACCTCGCACAACCACCGCGCCCGAACTCGATCGCCCAGAGCCTCCGCTGTCTCTGACCACAGCGCCCTCCAGGTCACGGTGGCGTCGGAGTATTCGGCGTTCATTCGCCCTCGGCCAGGAGGCGGGCGCGTTCGTCGGCCTGCAGCGCGTCGACCACCACTTGGAGGTCACCCCCGAGGATCGCCGACAGCCGGTACACGGTGAAACCGATGCGGTGGTCGGTGACCCGGTTCTCCTTGAAGTTGTACGTGCGCACCTTCTCGCTGCGACCTCCGCCACCGACCTGCGAGCGCCGTTCGGCCGACAGTTCGTCGTTGCGTTCGCGCTCGGCCAACTCGAACAACCGGGCGCGCAGCACGAGCATCGCCCGCGCCTTGTTCTGGAGCTGCGACCGCTCGTCCTGCATCGACACCACGACCCCCGTCGGGCGATGGGTGATGCGCACGGCGGAGTCGGTGGTGTTGACGCTCTGGCCTCCCGGCCCGCTCGCCCGGAACACGTCGACGTCGAGGTCCCGCTCGTCGATCTGCACATCGATCTCGTCGACCTCGGGGAGTACCGTCACCGTCGCGGACGACGTGTGGATCCGGCCCTGGCTCTCGGTTGCCGGAACCCGCTGCACGCGGTGTGGCCCGCCCTCGAACTTGAGATTGCGCCACGCGGTCGCGCCGCGCACCTCGAAGGTCACATCGTTGAAGCCACCCATGTCGCTCGGCGACGACGAGAGCGTCTCGACCTTCCACCGCTGCGCTGCGGCATACGCGAGGTACATCTCGTACAGATCGCGGGCGAACAGGTTCGCCTCCTCGCCACCTTCGGCACCTCGGATCTCCATGATCACGTGCTTGCCATCGTGCGGGTCGGCGGGCAGCATCAGCTCGCGCAGTTCGTCCTCGATCGCCTCGCTCTCGCTCGTCGCCTCCTCGATCTCGGCGACGAGCATGTCGCGTTCGGTGCCCGTTGCACCGACGAGCATCTCGCGGGCGGCATCGGCGTCGGCCCGCCGCGACTGCTGACGGCGGTAGGCCTCGACGACCGGACCGAGTTCGCTGTACCGCTTCGACAGGCGTCGGAGTTCGTCGGAGTCGGCGAGCACCTCAGGGTCGGAGAGTTGCTGTTCGAGCGTCTCGTATTCGTCGACGACGTGGCGGAGGCGGTCGAGCATGGCGAGTCGAGGTTACTGGCCGAGCGAACGACGGCGCCCGGTGCTCCGACTGCGTGCAGAATTTCACCAGGGGTCTGACCCCTGGTGAAATTCAGACGATGCGGATGTCGACGGGAGTTGCGAGCAGGGCGAGGAGCTCGCGGGTGATCGACACGGCGTCGCGGGCGCGCAACGCCACGATGATCGGGAGGTCCGACATCTCCTGGACGTCGGCGACGAAACCGACGAGGTCGACGTCGACGCCGACGGAGCACACCACGATCGACACGTGCCCGTCCGGATCGACCGCACGGCCCACGCAGGGAATCGGGTCCTTCAGGTTCGGGCGCGGCCGCGGCGGTTCGGTCGGCCTCACGGCGGCCATGTCGATCAGCGACGGCTCCTGTTCGAGCTGCCAACGGAGGTAGCGCTCCTGGCCCAGACGGTTCAGCGGGTGTTGCGGCGCGTCGGGTGAGCGGTGGGCCAGCACCGACTCGACGACGCCAGCCAGCGCCTCGACCGTGGGGATGTCGCCGTGCAACAAACGGAACGCCTCGCGGTCGTTGGCGCCGACACCGACTTCGAGCAGAACGCCGACTGGTGCAGTCGGGACCGGTGACGGCGCGATGTCGATGTCGCCCAACTCGGCGAAGTGGCCGACCGTCGGCGTGTCGACGACACGGCACACCTCGAGGCCACGGACCTCTCCGACCACCACCCCGTGTTCGACGTTCGCCGTGGCGCCGGCGGCCTCGATGACGGCCACGAGTTCGAGATGCTCCCGGTGCGGCGTTGGCGACGGAGCGAGCGGTTCGGCGATCACCGGGAGCAGCGCCCGATCTTGCGGATACCAGACGGTGACCGGGAACCCGAGGCGCTCGGCCCGCCGAGCGAGCAGTCCCGTGTCGTGTTCGACCACGAGTTGCAGAGACGTGGCACCTCGTCGAATGGCCCACGCCAAGGCGGGACCGAGCGACCTCGCCGCCGAGCCGTCGACGAGCACCCACGCCACGTCTCCGTCGTACAAGGCGGCGCCACTCGGAAAGCTCTCAGGCTCGGAGCCGACCGGATGGCCGAGATGGTCGGCGACCAGCGCCCGCAACTTGATCCCGAGCAGTCGGCTGCGCCGCTCGTCGCCGAGTCCGGGATGCCGCGCTCCGTCAGGGCCGTCACTCATCGGTTGCGAACCTATCGGCGCGAGCCGAGAGGTCAGAGGAAGTAGCCCGTCACGTCAGCGACGAGATTGACCGCACCCGCGTGGTTGTACAGCCTCACCTTGCCAGTCGTCCCGACCTTCGCGATGACGAGGTTGGCGACCGTGTCGCCGGACATCACGTTGAGACTCGACGCGTTCGGGCGACCCACTCCATCGGGATACACCGTGACGTAGGTGTCCGACGCGGTGTCCGTGGCGGTGACGTTCAGGATCACTGCACTGGCGTTTGCGGCGACACCGCCCGCGCCGGCCACCGCGAGGTCGATCTCGGTACCGCCGCTGACGACACCCTGACGCGCCCCTTGACCGATGCGCGTGTCGAGCAGCCGTGTCGGCGTGACCGCGACGAGCCCGGCGCCGGACGAGCTGAAGCACCCGACGACGTCGGCGATCAGGTCGAGGTCGCCGCCGGAGGCGTACAGGCTGACGGCACCACCCGCCCCGAGCTTGCAGACGACCAGGTTCGGCACGTTGCGTCCCGCCCCGTAGTTGAGGTTCGAGATCAACGGCCGGGATTGACCGCTGGGCCAGACCGACACGTAGCCACCGCCGCTCGGATCGACTGCAGCGACGTTCAGTACGACCGAGTCGGCACCGCTCGCCGGCACCCCGCCACGGCCGGCGACCACGAGATCCAGCACACTGCCGGCGCTGAGCCGCTGTACCGGCGCGCCGTTGCCGACGCGCGTGTCGAGCACGCGTTCGGGCACGAGTGGCGTGAGCCGAGTCGCCGGTTCCTTGCGGACGTAGCCCATCACGTCGACGACACAGTTCGCGGTGCCGAACGCGTTGTAGACCCCGATGCATCCGTCGGGTCCGACACCGACGATGGCCATGTTCGGCACCGGCCGACCGGGACACGGATTCAGGCTCGACGATCCGGTGACCGGCTCATTCGAGGGGAACACGCTGAAGTAGCCGTAGTGGGTCGCGTCGACCGACGTCACATTGACGGCCACCGCGAGCACTCCGGTCGCAGGCACACCACCACGGTCCGTCATCTGGACACGCAGCGTCTGGCCGTGGCCGATCGGTCCCGAGGCTCCACCGGTCCCGTCGCGCGTGTCGCAGACGCGAGACGGGGTGATCGCCACGAAGTGTCCAGCCACGACAGCGCCACCACCCGACGGCGGCGTGACGGCGCCGACGGTCCCGGTTCCGGCAGGAGGCGTCGGCGGAACGACGCCGGGCGACCGGGCGAACAGGCCGAGGTCCTGTACGGCTCGACCGCCGAGCACGTCGGAGGCGCCCCCGCCGAGCCAGCCGTCGATCAGGCTGCCGTAGTAGTCGCGGAAGTCGACGTGGAACGGCATTCGGTCCCACCGCTGCAGCCCGGCGAGCGACGGACGTTGCCCGTATCGACCACCGCGCACGTTGGCTCCGAGCACGAAGTGCGGTGCACTCGTTCCGTGATCGGTGCCGGCGCCGTCGTTGCTCCAGCTCGTCCGGCCGAACTCGGAGAACGTCATGATCGTCACCCGATTCGACCATGCCGGCGACAACACCTGGAAGAACCTCTGGATGGCTGCGTTGAGTTCACGCATTCGGATCGGCTGCTGGTTCGGTTGGCCGGCATGACTGTCGAAGTCGCCCCAGCCGGCGCTCAGCACCCGCAGACCGAGGTTGGCATTGACGAGCCGGGCCATCACCTCCATCTCGGCCACCAATGGCACATCGGACAGCTGATCGTCCGACGGAATCAGCGGTGCGAGCGTGGTCGCAAGATCGAGCTGGTCGATCATGGCGCCGCCCACCCGGCCACGCCAGGTCGCCGCATCGCCCGCACCCAGCCGCCGCAGAGCGGCATACACGTTGCGATCGTTGGCGTTGGTCGATGCTCCGAATGCTGGACGTCCCGCGGGCACGGCAGTACCGCGCTGGGTGAGTCCGACGAGATGAAGCGGCACGGATTGCCCGATCTCGGCGGCGGCGTACAGATTCTGGGCGCCGCCGAGGTACCCGTCGAGCCAGCGTCCGAGCCAGCCAGAAGTGGGAATGCCAGTCGGGCTGCCCGCCATCCACTTCGCCATCGAGTTGAAGTGACTGAGATCCGGGTCCGGGTAGCCGATCCCCTCGACGATGGCGAGTTGTCCGGCATCCCAGAACTGTTTGAACACAGTGAGTTCCGGGTTGAGTCCCGTCGCCGCGTCGATCGGCAACGTGCTCTCGGGTCGGATCGCCAGGCTGCGATGTTGGCCGTAGTACAGCTGGTCGTTGATCGGCACGACGGTGTTGAGGCCGTCGTTGCCGCCGAACATACCGATGACGATCAGAACGCCATCGTTGGGGCCTGCCGGACCCGCGGCCCATGCCGTCGGGTCGAGGCCGGGCAGCGACAGGTCGAGCAGCGAGCTCGTGGGCCCGACGAGCGCTCCCGCGCCGATGCCGAGTCCGACGAGCTGAAGGAATCGACGACGATCGAGCGCGTTGGCATCGGCGTCGGCCACCTGCAGGTGGCGGAGGGCGTCGGAGGTGGAGATGTCGGGGTCGAGCATGATCAGGCCAGGTGCATCTCGGGGGTGAGCAGGACGAGCAGCAGAGCGTGGTTGCGTTCCCAGACGGTCGCACCGTCGGCATATCGGACGATCTCGGCGACAGCGGTCGGGGGGAGTGTCAGACGCGTGAGGTCGAGGAGGCGATCGACGAAGTCGGCGTTCGAAAGCGCGGGGAGCCAATCGGGCCGTGTGCGGGCGGTGATCTCCGAGCGCATGATCGTGCCACCGGCGAGTGTGATTGGACCGTCGTCGCCGCTCCAGTACTCACGACTCGATGCCCAAACGAAACTCTGTGCAGTTCGGGCTCGGCCCTCCATCGCACTGGCGTTCACCCAGTAGCTGTTCGGCCGCCAGCCGCTGACGTTCGGCGGGTAGAGCAATCGCTGACCCATCGCCTCCATCAGCCAGGTCACGTTGGCCTCGCGGGATCGTTTGCCGGTCGCCACCAACAGCGCCACGACGTACTCGACCGGCGTCCGCACGAGCCCCTGCTTCACCGCGTCGGCGTAGAAATCGGGGTGGGTCAGCATCGCCGTGACCCAAGGTCGCACCGCGAAGTCGTTCGAAATGAACGCCGCGCGCATCGCCGACATCACACCGGATGGCGGTGGGGTGTCCGTGGCGAATGCCTTCCAGAGCTTGTGGGACAGGAATTCAGCTGCCACCTCACGCGTGGGTCGACTCCGGTTGATGACGTTGGTGGCACCCTGGGGCACGACGCCGTTGCCGAGGATCACCGAGATCGTCTCAGGGCCGTGGGCGGGCCAGGAACTCGGCGAAGAGTCGAGGTTGATGCGTTGCCCGAGAAAGTCCTTCGATGAGGCGTCGTGCCAGTCAGCGCGCCAGCGATACGGGGAAACCTTGTCACTCCACTGATCGGTGTGGCCCGTCCATGCAGCCGTCGAGGCTTCGACGTCGGCTTCGGTGTAGTTGCCGACGCCGAGCAGGAACAGCTCCATCAACTCGCGAGCGAAGTTCTGATTCGGTGAACTCCTCTTGTTCTGGTTGTTGTCGAGGTAGCGGATCATCGCGACCTGCGTCGACATCGTCGTGGCGAGGGACCGGACGTTGCCGAGGCCATCGAGGCGCCAGAGGTCGATCTGCTCGCGCATCAGCGTCGCCGAGCCGACCTTGCCGAACTCACTGCAGAAGTGCCCGTGCCAGAAGAACGCGAGCCGCTCCTGAAACGGACGGATCGAATCGTGGGCCATCTGGTCGAGCCAGAAGTGTGTGATGTCCTGGCCCCGCTCCCATTCGCGGTCAGCAGATGCGCTGAAGGTGACCGACGGCGGCGTGGCCGCGACGGCGAGGATGTTCTCGACGGCAGCCTCGATCGTGCCCAGCCCGAGCAGCTCCGCCACACGATGTGGTCGGTCGACGAACTCTGTTCGACGCAGGAGATGTCGAACATTCGTCTCGTTCAGCGGCGGTGGTGCGGTCATGTGAGAAGTCCCCCCTCTTCATCGGTCGACCACTCCATGAGCTTGAACGATTTTCCGGGCATTTCTCGGCGGTCCGGAAAACGACGAACGCCGCCCCGAGGGGCGGCGTTCGATCGAAGACGTTCGGATGCGGGCGCGACGCCCGTGGGTTCAGTCGTCGGCGGGGGTTGCCGGCGCGTTCTTGCGCTGGCCGTAGCGCTTGTTGAAGCGCTCGACGCGTCCACCGGAGTCGACCAGCTTCTGCTTGCCCGTGAAGAACGGGTGACATTCGTTGCACAGTTCGACGGTGAGGTCGCCCGCGACGGTCGACTTGGTCACGAATGTGTTGCCGCACGAGCAGCGCACCGTGGTGTCGGAGTAGTTGGGGTGGATGTCGGTCTTCATGATGGATCTCCTGTGAGTGGCTGAGCGGGTGGGCCCTGTGCCCCCGGTCGTCACCCAGATCGGCGGACAACCCTACCGGGTACGCCGGTGCCAGGCACCGGCGTCACCGATCAGCCGGGCTGCTTGGCGATCTCGGCGAGGAACTCGTCGTTGGTGCGGAACGTCTTGAGCCGATCGATGAGCAGCTCCAAGCCGGCAGCCGCGCTGCCGTCCTGTGCGAGGCCCGACAGGACTCGGCGAAGCTTCCACACCTGCTGGAGTTGCTTGCGGTCGAACAGCAGCTCCTCGTGGCGGGTCGAGGACGCGTCGACGTCGATCGCGGGATAGATGCGCCGCTCGGCGACCTTGCGGTCGAGGCGCAGCTCCATGTTGCCGGTGCCCTTGAACTCCTCGAAGATCGCATCGTCCATGCGGCTGTTCGTGTCGACGAGGGCCGTGGCGAGGATCGTGAGTGAGCCACCCTCTTCGCAGTTGCGAGCCGAGCCGAAGAACTTCTTCGGCGGATACAGCGCGCCGGCGTCGATACCGCCAGACAGGATCTTGCCGCTGGCGGGTGCCGCCAGGTTGTAGGCGCGGCTGAGTCGGGTGATGCCGTCGAGGATGATCACGACGTCCTTGCCTGCCTCGACCATGCGACGCGCCTTGGCGATGGTCATCTCGGCGACATGGGTGTGTTCGTCGCTCGGACGGTCGAACGTCGACGAGATCACTTCGCCCTTGACGCTACGGCGCATGTCGGTGACTTCTTCGGGCCGCTCGTCGATCAGCAAGACCAGGAGTTCGACCTCCGGGTTGTTGAGTTCGATCGACTTCGCGATCGTCTTCATCACCGTGGTCTTGCCGGCCTTCGGGGGCGACACGATGATGCCGCGCTGGCCCTTGCCGATCGGCGACACGAGGTCGATGATGCGCGCCGTCATGTTGGCCGGATCGCTGGGATCCTCGAGCGTGAGGCGCTGATCGGGGAACAGCGCCGTGAGGCTCTCGAAGTGCGGCCGATTCTTGGCCGCCTCCGGGTCACCGCCGTTGATCGTGTAGATCTCGAGCAGACCGGGGTTCTTCTCGTTGCGACCGGCGGGGCGCACCTTGCCCGTGACCTTGTCGCCCTTGCGCAGGCCGTACTGGCGGGCGAGCTTCAGAGGGATGTAGGCGTCCTGCTTGCTCGGGAGATAGCCGTCGACACGCAGGAAGCCGTAGCCCTCGTCGCGAATGTCGAGGTATCCCTCGACGTCGACCGGTTCGGTGCTCTCGAAGCCCGGGGCCTGCTCGATCAGTTCGACGTCCTCACCCTGCGGGCCGTCCTGGCCCCCGCGACCCTTGCGGCGGCGGCGTCGGCGGCGGTTACCGTCGCCCGGCTCGTTGTTGCGATTGTCGTTGTTGCGATTGTCGTTGTTGCGATTGTCGTTGCGCTGCGCGCCGCCCTGCGCGCTGCGATTGCGGTCTCCGCCTTGGCCACCCTGGCCCTGTCCACCCTGGTCGGCGCGAGCACCGGTGGCCTGCGGTGACGAGTTCGACTGGCCGGCATGGTCGGCGGCGGTGCGCTCGCCGCGGTTGCGGTCATTGCGGTTGCGGTCGTTGCGTGCCTCACCGGTGCGGTTGCCGTCACTGCTCGACGCGGGTTCGCCAGCATCGGTGACACCGCTCTGGGCGAGCTCGATCTCCCAGTCGGCGAGCGGCTCACCATCGGGTCCGAGCACGACCGCCGCGGCGTCGGGCGCCGTCGCCGTGGTCGGCTTGTCCGAAGGCGGCGTCGCGTCGCTGCTCGGTGCGCCAGTGGTCGACGCCTCGAGAGGGTCCTTGCCGTTGCTGGGTGCGGCATCGGCGGTGGGGCCCGGTGGTGTGTTCGAGCCAGTGGTGTCGAGGATCTTGTCGATGATCTCCGACTTCTTCTGCCGAGCGGTGACCTTGACGCCGAGCGCCTTTGCCATCTCCAGCAGGGTGTCCTTGTCCTTCGATTCGAGCATCGACTGTTCGAGTGCGGCTGCGGCCACGAGGATTCCTCTCTTCTCACCGAGCAGTGCGCCGGGCGAGGCTTCGAGCACCAGAGGGAGGGGTTGCATCGGCGCGAAACGCGACCGAGCTGTGGATCCCCTGGCAGAATTCGCACACGACCGAGATCTCGGGGTGCGGCCCGGAGAACCGGGCAACCGTCACTCTAGCAGCACCACGGACACACAACACGCACCCCCACGAACCGCCCCAGCCCGAAAAATGCCCGGATGTGCGCGCTCAGCGCGACAAACCAGGCATTTTTCGGGCTGGGGCGACGTCGGGAGGAGTGGGTCAAGGGCGGGTGAGGTGTTCGACGAGTGCTTCGACGGCGCCGAGATCGTTGGCGACGGTCCGGGTGCGCTCGGGTCGGTCGAACAGGTCGGCGAGGTGGTCCGGCAATGACGGACGCTGTCCGGTGGCTCGCTCGACGGCGTCGGGGAACTTTGCGGGATGGGCGGTGCCGAGCGTGATCACCGGGTGATCGTCGGCATCGAGTCCCGTCAGCATCGACGCTGCCGCCGTACCGGTGGCGGTGTGCGGATCGAGCACCATCCCCGTGAGCTGATGCACCCGGGCAATCTCGGCGAGCGTGGCGTCGTCGTCGAATGCCGCCGCACGGAAGTGGCCGGTGATGAACTGCTCGCGCTGGTCGGCCTCGATGTCGAGACGGCCGATCGCCCGGAACCGGCCGAGCTGCTCGGCGGTCATGCCACCATCGCGGCCGTTCATCTCGAACAGGAGCCGCTCGAAGTTCGACGACACCTGAATGTCCATCGACGGGCTGAGCGTCGGCACGACGTCGCGGGCACTCATGTCGCCGTCGTTGATGAACCTCGTGAGGATGTCGTTGGTGTTCGACGACACGACGAAGTCCTGGATCGTTGCGCCCATCTCCCGCGCGATCCATCCCGACAACACGTTGCCGAAGTTGCCCGTCGGCACGCTGAAGGTCACCGGGGCGGCGAACGTCTCCGTGGCGGTCACGTAGTAGACGGTCTGGGCCATCACGCGCGCCCAGTTGATCGAGTTGACCGCCGACAGCTGGTTGCGCTCGCGGAACGGGGCATCGTTGAACATCGCCTTGACGAGGTCCTGGCAGTCGTCGAATGTCCCCTCGACGGCCACGGTGTGCACGTTCGGAGCGTCGACGGTGGTCATCTGACGTCGCTGCACGTCGCTGGTCCGGCCGAGCGGGTAGAAGATGACGATGTCGATGTGCTCGCAGCCGACCACCCCGTCGATCGCCGCAGAGCCGGTGTCGCCGCTCGTGGCACCAACGATCGTGACGCGTTCGCCACGCTCGCCGAGCACGTGGTCGAACATCCGCCCAACGAGTTGCAGCGCGACATCTTTGAACGCGAGCGTCGGGCCGTGGAACAGCTCCTGCACCCACTGGCGATGATCGAGTTGCACGAGCGGTACGACGGCGGGATGCCGGAACGTGTCGTAGGCCTCGGTGCACAACCGGGTGAGGGTGACCTCGTCGATGTCGGGTTCGACGAAGGGCAGCATCACCTCGACGGCACGTTCGGCGTACGTGTGCGCTGTCGACGGACCCAGCGTCGGCCACCGTTCGGGCACGTAGAGCCCGCCGTCGGTGGCGAGTCCGGCGAGCAGAACGTCGGCGAAGCCGAGTTCCGGAGCAGCGCCGCGGGTGGAGACGTAGCGCACGGCTCAGTCGCCGATCACACGCAACAGGCCGCCGACGTTGCGCACCACGTCGAGTTCGCGCAGCTCACGCACGGTCGCCTGGACGTCGGACTCGCGAGCAGAGTGGGTGATGAACACCAACCGGGCATCGGGGCCGTTGCCCTCCTGCTCGGCGACGCGGATGCTCACGCCATGGGCCGCGAAAACGCCGGTGACGGCGTGCAGCACGCCGGGCTTGTCGGCGACGTCGAGGCCGAGCAGGTACTCGGCAGAGGTCTCGTCGATCGGCCGCACGGTGACCCGATCGAGCACACCGAGCGACCCGTGCGTTCCGCTGCGCAGGTTGATCGCCGCATCGACGACGTCGCCGAACACCGCACTGGCGGTCGGTGCGCCACCGGCGCCGCGGCCGTAGAACATGAGGGAATCGACGAATCCGCCTTCGACGAACACGGCGTTGAAGCTGTCACGCACCGACGCGAGTGGATGGTGGATCGGCACCATCGCCGGATGCACGCGGACGCTGATTTCGCCCGAGGCGGCGTCGCGTTCGACGATCCCGAGCAGCTTGACGACATAGCCGAGGCGATGTGCGATCGCGATCTCGGCACCGGTGATCCGGCTGATTCCTTCGTGGTACACGTCGCCGGCCACGACCTTGGCACCGAAGGCGACCGTGGCGATGATCGCCGCCTTGGCACCGGCGTCGAAGCCCTCGACATCCGCAGTCGGGTCACGCTCGGCGAACCCGAGGCGCTGCGCCTCGGCGAGTGCCGTTGCGTAGTCGGCCTCTCCCCCGCCGGCGACGGCGTCGGTCATCTTGGTGAGGATGAAGTTGGTGGTGCCGTTGATGATGCCGAGCACACGGCTGATCGGCTCGCCGTGCAGGCTCTCGCGCAACGCGCGCATGATCGGGATGCCACCGGCCACAGCGGCTTCGAAGAGCAGATCGCGACCGGCAGCGTCGGCAGCGGCGTAGAGCTCGGCGCCGACGTTGGCGAGCAGTTCCTTGTTGGCCGTGACGACCGGCTTGCCATGGGCGAGCGATTCGAGGATCAGCTCGCGTGCGGGCTCGATCCCACCGATCGCTTCGACCACCAGGTCGACCTCCGGATCGGCCACCACGGCGTGCGCATCACGGGTGAGCACGCCGTCGGCAAGTTCGACCTCACGGGGTGCCGACAGGTTGCGCACGGCGACTCGGGTCACTTCGAGGCGAAGGCCGGTTCGCCGTTCGACGACGTCTGCCTGCGCCTCGACGAGCTGCACGAATGCGGCTCCGACGTTGCCGCATCCGAGGACGCCGATCCTGACCGTTTGCCCGTTGCTCGTCACGAGGGGGAGGTTACGGGATCGGCCGTCATCGCCCCCTGCTGTTTCGACACCAGCGTGCGCGTTGGTTGTCGGGCCCGGACCTGCAGGGCGCGCGTCAGCTGGTGATGAGGTCGTGGTGTTCACCGACGCCGGCGACGACGGCGTCGAAGCGCTGGCGATCGAGCACCGAACCTTCTCGGCGGACATCACGTTCCCGAACCACGATCAACTGGTCGACCTTGGCGTAGCTCGGTCGCCCGCTGCGATCCCAACCACCGGTGCCGACCGAGACGGCACCATGGCCCTTGTTCTTCGAGGTCAGTGGCACACCCGCGAGGTCACCGCCCGAACGCCCGATGATCACGACCGGTCGGTCCTTGCCCTTGGTCGGATCGTCTTCGTAGGGCACCCACGTCCACACGACCTCGCCGGGGTCGGCGTCACCGTCGAGGTCGGGCGAGTACTCGACCCGGGTACCGGTCGCCACTCGGCGGGTCGTCGGCGCAGAGTCCGTGCGGGACTTGCCAGCGAGCCGATCGCGTTCCTTGAACAGCGCGAGGCCGGCAGCGATCAGCCCGGCGATCACGCCACGATTGTTCGACATCAGACCGAGCGTATTCAGCCGAGGTCGGTGGCGAGGAGGTCGTCGAAGGATTCGCGGCGCACGACGAGGCGAGCCTGGCCGTCGGCCACGAACACCACGGGGGGCCGCGTGATCTTGTTGTAGTTCGAGCCCATCGAGTGACCGTACGCGCCGGTGACGGGCATCGCCAGCAGATCTCCGACGGCGAGGTCGGACGGCACCTGGGCGGCGAAGGCGAGCACGTCGCCGGACTCGCAGTGCTTGCCGACGAGTCGGACGGTGAGGTCGCGCTGGGCATCGACCGTGCGCGGAAGGAGCGACTCGTAGCCGGATCCGTACAGCACCGGTCGCGGGTTGTCGCTCATCCCGCCGTCGACGGCGACGTAGGTCCGCACACCCGGAATCTCCTTGATCGTGCCGACGGTGTAGATCGTCATCGCTGCCGACGCCACGATCGCCCGACCGGGCTCGACGCTGACGCGTGATCGCACGCCGAGCGACTGACACGCATCGAGCAGCACGCTGCCCCACTGGCCGATCGTCGGCGCTTCCTCACCCTCGACGTAGGCCACGCCGAGTCCGCCTCCGAGGATCAACTCGGGGAGGTCGAGCGGAACGGCGAAGTCCGCCATCACCTCGGCCGCCTTCGCGAACGAGGATGCTTCGAACACGTTCGAGCCGATGTGGCAGTGCAGCCCGACCAACTCCATCGCCGAGGATCGCCGGGCGTGGTCGACGGCGCGCAACGCATCACCGTTGGCGAGATTGAAGCCGAACTTGGAGTCGTCCTGGCCGGTGGCGATGAACTCGTGGGTGTGGGCGTGTACGCCGGGGGTGATCCGCAGCACGACTCGGGGCGCGGGACCGACGCCGGCGGCCGCCAGCACGTCGAGACGATCGAGTTCGTCGAACGAATCGACGACGATGTAGCGAACTTCGGCCTCGATCGCCTGATGGAGTTCATCGCCCGACTTGTTGTTGCCGTGCAGCGTGCAGGCACTCGCCGGCACACCGGCCGACATCGCCACATGGAGTTCGCCGCCGGTGGCGACGTCGAGCAGCAGACCCTCGTCGTAGGCGAGCTTGGCCATCGCCCGGCACAGGAATGCCTTGGTCGCGTAGATCACCCGCTCGGGACCGAACGCCGCCACCGCCTCACGGCATCGCGAGCGCAGGTGTGCCTCGTCGTAGACGAACAGCGGCGTGCCGTAGTCCTCCACCAGGGCCTCGATCGACACACCACCGACCTCCAGCCAACCGTCGTGGCCGACCGATGCGGTGTCCGGCAGCAACCGCCGCGAGATCGCGGTCACATCTGCTCCGGGGCGTCGATGCCGAGCAGGCCGAGCGCGTGGGCGAGGGTCCGGGCGGTGAGGTCGGCGAGTGCGAGGCGGCTCGAGCGCAGCGGCTCGTCGGCCTTGAGCACCGGACAGTGCTCGTAGAACGCGGTGAAGTCGGTCGCCAGGTCGTACACGTAGGTGCACAGCTTGTGCGGGCTGTAGGTCTCGAGCGTGGTGTCGATCGCGGTCGGATACGCGAGCAGTCGCAACGCGAGCGCTCGTTCCTGGGGTGTACCCGCCAGGATCTCGACGCCGCGCACCGACGACCGATCGATGTCGGCGCGCCGGAAGATCGAGCAGATCCTGGCATGCGCGTACTGCAGATAGGGGCCGGTGTTGCCATCGAACGACAGCATCCGATCCCAGTCGAACACGTAGTCCTTGATCCGATCGGTCGACAGCTCTGCGTACTTCACGGCGCCGATGCCGATCGTGTGGACGATCTCGGACCGCTGGTCCGCTGTCAGGTCTGGGTTCTTCTCGTCGACGGCCCCCCCGGCGCGTTCGAGGGCCTCGTCGAGCAGTTCGACGAACTTCATCGACTCGCCGGTCCGGCTCTTCAACATCTTGCGGTCTGTGCCGAGCACGTTGCCGAACGCGACGTGCACTGCTTCGCGCGGTGGCGCCAGCCATCCGGCCATCTCGGCAACGGCGAAGACCATCTGGAAGTGCTGCTGTTGTGGCGCTCCGACGACATACAGGATCAGATCGGCGCCGACTCGCTCGACCCGGTCGATCACGCAGGCGAGGTCGCTTGTCGCGTAGTTGAAGCCGCCTGCGCCCTTCTGGACGATGAGCGGCAGCGGGTCGCCATCGCGGTTCGTGAACCCCGGCGGGAACACCACGTCGGCGCCGTCGGACTCGGCGAGGAGGTCCAGCGCACGGAGCCGCTCGATCACCTCGGGCATCAGCGGTTGGTAGGTGCTCTCTCCAGCGAGGTCGTCGTCGGTCAGGTGCACGCCGAGCATCTCGTACACGACGTTGAAGTGTTTGGTCGACAACTCGACGAGCAGGCCCCACAGCCGTTGCGTCTCGGTGTCGCCGCCTTGCAGCAGCACGACACGTTGCCGCGCCCGATCTTGGAATTCCTCGGACGCATCGAATGCAGCACGCGCCTCTTTGTAGAAGCCGTCGAGGTCGCCGAGTGACAGGTGTTCGGCCGCCTGTTCTTCACCGAGGTCGACGAGATGTTCGATCAACATTCCGAAGGGCGTGCCCCAGTCGCCGATGTGGTTCTCGCGGATCACGTGATGGCCGAGGAAGTCGAGCATGCGCACGAGCGAGTCGCCGATCAAGGTGGTGCGGAGGTGCCCGACGTGCATCTCCTTGGCGACGTTCGGCGCCGAGTAGTCGACGACCACGGTCATGGCATTCGCGGCAGGGGCCACCCCGAGCCGATCGTCGTCCGCCACCTCGGCGAGATGGGCGGCGAGGAACTCCGGCGAGAACGTCACGTTGACGAATCCCGGCCCGGCGACTTCGAGAACGCCGGCGACTCCATCGAGGGCACCCGAGTCGAGGATTCGCTGTGCCAGCTCGCGCGGGTTCGCCCCGATGCGTTTCGCCAGTGGAAGTGCACCGTTGATCTGGGCGTCGGCACGATCCGAGGGTCGCACGGTCGGGTCCGCGGGCTCGCCGCCGTTCAGCTCGGCGAACACCGGCGCGAGCAGGTTGGTGATCGTGGCAAGAGGGTCCGACATGGTCGCACCATTGTGCCGGACGCGGAGCGCCGACTCACAGGACCTTCCCACCTTGGACTCCATCGCTTGCACTCGCAACGGAACAACGACAAGATCGACAGCGGGGACAACAAACAGATTGGAGATCTGATGAGCGCAACACTGGAAAGACTCGACGAACAATTCGCGACCGACGACCAGACCAAGGGGATGTGGGCGTGGACCGTGCTGCGACTCCTGCTCGGGTGGTCGTTCCTGTGGGCCTTCCTCGACAAGATGTTCGGGCTCGGGTTCTCGACGTGTCGCGGCTTCGGGCCAGAGGGCACGGCGGCGTCGAGCATCGACTACCTGTGTGACGCCGCGATGATCAAGGGCGGCTCGCCGACCTACGGGTTCTTGAACTTCGGCACTGAGGCCAGCCACACGGGGTTCCTGTTCGACTGGATGGCTCCATCGGCGCCCGACTCGATCAACTTCGCCGATGTCGGGTTCATGGTGGCGCTGCTCCTGCTCGGGGTGGCGCTGATGTTGGGTGTCGCAACCCGGATCGCCGGCATCGGCGGTGCGATCCTGATGCTGTTCATGTTCCTCGCGGCCGACGTCTGGCCCGAGCAGAACCCGATCAACTCGAGCCACGTCGTGGAGATGGTGGTGCTGCTCGGCATCGCGACTGTCGGCCCCGGCCGGTTCGCCCTGCAGAACTGGATGGTCAGGACCATGCCGTTCATGAGTTGGGCGAAGTAGCCCAGCCCGAATCCTCGATGGGTCACGTCCCAAGAAAATTCGACAACGCGCTGACTTCGCGCGATTGTGAATATCGCCGTTTCGCATCCGATGCGGCCAATGGGGGACCCGTCACGGGCGGGTCATGACACGAATTGGGGATCAACATGCAACTCTTCACACGCCAGCTGATGACGGGCGGACCGGAGGCCGAGGCTTCGACCTGGGCCTCCGAGATGGCTGCTGCCGCCTCCGCGACGATGGGAACCGAAGTCGCGCTCTGGGCCGTCAGCTTCGGGGCACCGGTCGGAGCAATCGCGTTCACCATGCGGGTCGACGGCATCGCCGACCTCTTGGCGAAAGCCGCTCCGCTCGCCGGTGATGCCGGCTACCAGGCGAAACTCGCCAAGGGTGCAACCATCATGGTCGGTGCTCCCGAGGACTCGTTGGCGACACCGCTCCACGGCGAGCTCGGTGATCCGCCGCCCGTCGGCTCGATGGCCGTCGTCACGAACGCGGTCGTCGCCAACGGCAAATACGCGGAGGCGGTCGGTTGGGGGATCGACGTCGCCCAGCACGTCACGTCACTGTCCGGCATGCCGGTCGCTCTGCTGATGCAGGAGTACGGCGCCTTCGGCCAGTTGACGTGGATCGGGATCGGGGCCGACGCCGCCGCAATCGACGCATCCGCCACGGCCACCAACGGCGATGCCGACTACATCAACAAGCTGTCGGCGGCGGGCGACCTCTTCGTGCCCGGCTCAGGTCATCGCACGCTCGCGACCCGAATGGCCTGACCCACGGCGCAGTCGAGCCTCGTCAGGTTGTGGGCGGCGATCGTGCCATGTTGGCCGAGGACTTCCGTACGGACTGAGTTCCGCTTTCCGGGATCCATTCCGTACGGAATCGTGTGCGGCACGGTCTGGACGCCACCGGTCGCGATGGCCGCAACGTGAGAGCGCCGGCTGTCGGGATCCGTCTCCGTGTTGATGTCGCTGGCGTTGGTCAGCCCGGCGGGATCGCAACGCATCGTGCGACAACGAGGCGTCGTTCGACCTCGGCCCAGTCCGCCCCCGAAAAGAGCTGTCGGGCAGCGGGGAACACATCGCTCTCCTCTTCGAGAACATGACGATCGAGGCGCTCCAGCAGCTCACCGACCACGGCAGTATCGCCCAACGCTCGCGCGAGCAGCGCCCTGATGTCCGCATGGTCGTCCACGAATCGCTTCGGGTAGTCGAAGTCGAGACCGACTTCGCGGAACACGCTGTAGACGCCCACCTCCTCGCGGCGAGTGTGCAACTCGAGGTCGGCCTGCAACGCGTCGAGCAGTCGGTCGATCTCCTCGCGCCGCCGCTGTGTTGCTTGCGTCGCGATCAGGTGACGAAGCTGCGCCACGATCGACATCACGCGCTCGTGGTCGAGCGAGAGCGCCGCGATTTCGGGGATCGACCGGCAGTCGCAATAGTCACACATTTGTCCGAATTCCACGGTAGCGCCGTGCCTTGCCGTCCACGCTCCGGATCGCCAGGGGGCCGATCGCTGAGACCGATTCCCTGCGGAATGGGTCCCGGATTCGGAGCGTGTTCCGCAGGGAAATGCCGCGGGTCGGCGTCGGACCGCGTCGCGTGGGGTCCGCGTCGCGTCAGAAGGAGTGGTAGCCGCCGTCGATCGTGATCACGTCGCCTGTGTGGTAGCTCGACGCCCGGCTGGCGAGGTAGACGGCGAGACCGCCGAAGTCGTCGGCGGTGCCCCAGCGACGCATCGGCACGCGTGGCAGCACGTTCGACACGAACTTGTCCCAGCCGAACGCACCGGCAGTCATGTCGGTCTCGATCCAGCCGGGCAGCACGGAGTTGCAGCGGACTCCGTGGCGAGCGTGCTGCACCGCGATTGCCTTCATCATCGAGTTCACGCCCGCCTTCGACGCGCCGTAGTGCTGGCCCGACTGCTGGCCGAAGAACGCCGAGCCGGAGGTGGTGAAGACGATCGAGCCACCGGACTCGTCACCCTCACCGTGGCGCGACACCATGTGCTTCGCGGCTTCCCGTGCGGTGAAGAAGGCACCATCGAGGTTGACCCGCATCACGCGCCTCCACTCATCCGACGTCATTCCCACGAAGCTCGGCGCCTGCCCACCGATTCCGGCGTTCACGAAACACGAGTCGACGCGCCCGAGTTCGGCGATCGTGTCGGCCATTGCCTGCACCACGGCATCTTCGTCACCGACGTCGCACACGATCGACAACAACTCGACGTCGTGGCGCCCGAGCTGCTCGACGGCTGTGTCGTTCTTGTCCGGGTTCGTCCCCCAGATGGCGACGTCAGCGCCGTGCGCGGCCAACGCATCGGCCATCCCGAGTCCGATGCCACCGTTGCCTCCAGTCACCAACGCCACGTGGCCGGTGAGGTCGAACGGGGATCCAGCGGGAAGCGTCATGGCATCGACTGTACGGGCCCGTCACGCACCGACGCGGCAGTGGAGATAGCGTCGCAGTCGCATGTATCTGGAGCGAGTCCGCCAACCCGCTGATCTGCGGGACCTGTCGTACGACGAACTCCGCGACCTCGCCGGCGAGATCCGCGACTTCGTGGTGTCGGCGGTGTCGGACACCGGGGGCCACCTCGGCTCGAATCTCGGCGCCGTCGAACTCACGCTCGCGGTGCACCGGGTGTTCGAATCGCCGACCGACGCGATCCTCTGGGACACCGGGCACCAGGCCTACATCCACAAGATCGTCACCGGCCGCCAGAAGCAGTTCGAGCACCTGCGTCAGCAGGGCGGGCTGTCCGGCTATCCCAGCCGCGAGGAATCGGAACACGACTACATCGAGAACAGCCACGCGTCGACGGTGCTGTCGTATGCGTACGGCATGGCGGTGGCCCGCGACCTTGGAACCGACCCTCACCGCCACATCGTTGCGGTCATCGGCGACGGCTCGCTGACCGGTGGGATGGCCTACGAGGCGATCAACAACATCGGCCACGGCGACAAACAGGTCATCATCATCCTGAACGACAACGGCCGTTCGTATGCGCCGACGGTCTCGATGCTCTCGGCGAGCGCTCAGAGCCGAGACGAGCAGGCCAGACCATCCGAGCGTCACCGACCGCGTCACCGACAAGCTGTCGCACGCGCTCACCGACATCCGCACCAACCCGGTGTACGTGCGTCGCCAGCGGCGCCTCGAGGAGTTCCTGGGGCATCTCCCGGTGGTCGGCAACCAGGCCGGATCGGCGATGGACGCGTTCAAGGCCGGCGTGCGCGAGTTCCTCCAGCCGCCGTCGTTCTTCGAGGCGTTGGGCGTGCGCTACGTCGGCCCGTTCGACGGGCACAACATCGAGGAGATGGAGCATGCGCTCCACAACGCGATCGAACTGTCGGCCGACGGACCGATCCTCGTGCACGTCCTCACGCAGAAGGGCCGGGGCTACTCCCCCGCCGAGGACGACGACGAGAAGCATCTCCACGATGCCCCGGTGTTCGATCCGCTCGTCGGGCCGCCCAAGGCGGTGTCGACCGGATACACGCAGTCGTTCGCCGAAGCGATCCTCAAGGAGGCCGAGGCGGACAGCCGCATCGTGGCGATCACCGCCGCGATGCCAGGCCCGACCGGACTGCTGCCGTTTCAGGAACGCTTCCCCGACCGCTTCTTCGACGTCGGGATCGCCGAACAGCACGCGGTCACCGGCGCCGCCGGCATGGCGATGGGCGGCTTGCGGCCGATCGTCGCGGTCTACTCGACGTTCCTCAATCGGGCGTGGGACCAGGTCGTGTACGACGTGGCGCTGCACCGGCTGCCGGTGATCTTCTGCCTCGACCGCGCCGGCGTCACCGGTCCGGACGGCGCAAGCCATCACGGTGTGTACGACATGGCGCTGTTGTCGAAGGTGCCGGGCATGCGTGTCCTCGCACCGTCGAGCGCCCAGGAACTCGCGCAGATGATGCACGACGCCGTGACGCTGGTCGATGCCGGGCCGATCGTGATCCGTTATCCCGCGTGGCGCGGCGCGCCAGGTGAGCGAACACGAGGTCGGTTCGGGTCTGTCGGCCCGCAAGGCGATCGACGGTTCGGGCACGTGCATCATCGCCGTGGGCAAGATGCTCGAGGTTGCCGAGAAGGCTGCCGCGACATTGGCCGAAGGTGGCGTCCACGTGACCGTCTGGGATGCCCGGTGCTGTGCCCCGCTCGACCCGGCGATGGTCGCCGATGCCGCAGCCCACGATCGCGTGATCACGATCGAGGACGGGGTGCGCGACGGCGGGATCGGGATGTCGATCGCTGACGCGATCTGCGCGATCGACCAGTCGACGCACGTCGAGGTGTTGGGCCTGCCGACCAAGTTCATCCCGCACGACCCGAAGTCCGACGCGATCTTGTTGCGCTTCGGTCTCGACGCCGACAGCGTCGTCGCGCTCGTTCGAAATCGCTGAGTGAGGTCGCGAGCGCCGGTTCGGTCCTCCCGGGGACGGGGCCGGGGCGGACCCTGGGTCCTCCCGGGGACGGGGCCAGGGAGGACCGTAAGATCGCAGCGTGGTGCCTCCGACCGATGATCTCTACGCTGCCTACACCCACCTTCGATTCGAGCGGCCGAGCGACGGCGTCCTGCTGATCACGCTCGACGACCCCGAGCGCCTCAACGCGACCGGACCCGACATGCACCTCCAGCTGTCGCGAGTGTTCCGCACGATCGACGACGACCCGACGGTTCGGGCGGTTGTCGTCACCGGCGCCGGCACGGCGTTCTCCGCCGGAGGTGACCTCGACTGGATCGCCGAGCAGGTGGGCGACTACGCCCAGACGATCCGGGTGATGCGCGAGGCCGGCGACATCGTGCGCACGATGATCGACTGCGACACGCCGATCGTGTCGGCGATCAACGGCGTCGCCGTCGGCGCTGGTCTCGCGGTCGCCCTGATGGCCGACGTGAGCATCATCAACGAGGACGCCAAGCTCACCGATGGCCACATCCGACTCGGCGTCGCCGGCGGCGATCATGCGGTGGCGATCTGGCCACTGCTGTGCGGCATGGCGAAGGCGAAGTACTACCTGTTGACCGCCGACTTCCTCGATGGTCGCGAGGCCGAACGGATCGGCCTGGTGTCGAAGGCTGTGCCCGCCGACCAGGTGCTGTCGACGGCGATGGGAGTGGCGGAGAAGCTCGCCGCCGGACCCGTCGACGCCACGCGGATGACCAAGCGGGCACTCAACCACTGGTTGCGCCAGGCGCTGCCGAACTTCGAGGCGTCGCTGGCCTACGAGATGCTCAACTTCCTCGGCCCGGACGCCGCCGAGGGCCTGGCGGCGCTGCAGGAGAAGCGGCGACCCGACTTCCATGCGACGTCGCCACGCGACGCAGGAGGCAACTCGTGAAGGACCTCGAGGAACTCGACCTGTCGCACGACCTGGCCCTCGCACTCGACGTCGCCGATCTGGTCGACACGTTCACGTTGCCGCACTTCCACGAAGCCGACTTCACGATCGACTGGAAACGCAACCAGACCGAGGTCACCGAGATCGACCGTCGAGCGGAGACGATGATCGTCGAGCAACTGGTGCGCGAGCGGCCGGGCTACGGTGCCTTCGGTGAGGAGCACGGCCTGGCCGGCGACGAGCAGTCGCCGTGGCGGTGGGTGATCGACCCGATCGACGGCACCTCGGGGTTCGTGCGCGGCATCCCGATCTGGGCGACGTTGATCGCGCTCACACACGTCGAGCGCGGCGCCGTGATGGGCGTCGTCTCTGCGCCTGCACTCGGGCGCCGGTGGTGGGGAGGGCTCGGCCTCGGGGCCACGATGAGCGTGTTCGGCGACGAGCGGCCGATCGTGGTGTCGACCGTCGACGATCTGGCCGAGGCTCAGGTGAGCATCACCCACAACCACGGCTGGGATGCGCTGGGCCTGACCGATGCGCTGGTGAGGCTGCAACAACGTGCTCGGCGGTCGCGCGGCGTCGGCGACTTCTGGCAGCACATGCTCGTGGCCGAGGGCGCGATGGACGTCGCGGTCGACGCTGTCGGCGTGGCGCCGTACGACATCGCCGCCGTCAAGCCGATCGTCGAGGCCGCCGGCGGCAGCCTCACCGACCGCTTCGGCAATCCAACCCACGAGCACGAGACAGCGATCAGCACCAACCGTCTCCTCCACGACGTGGTCCTCGCCGAACTCTGCACCTGACCTACACGACGAGCGAGGCACGTCGTGCGTCTGCGCGGGTAGCGTCGTCAGCCATGTCGAGCGAGACACCGTCGCCCAACGAAACCCAAGGGCGCGCCGACGTGGCACCGGAGACACTGGCGATCACCGCGGGCCGGGCGGCGAGCGGAATGTCGCTCGCTCCAGCGTTGTGGGCGTCGAGCACGTGGGAGTCCGAGAGCCTCGACGACGCCCACCGCCGAGCCACGTCGCTGCGTCACGACGGCTTCTACTCGCGTTACTCGAACCCCACGGTTCGCTCGTTCGAACAGGCAATCGCCGAGCTCGAAGGCGCCGAGGAGTCGCTCGCGTTCGCGTCGGGAATGGGTGCGATCGCATCGACGGTGTTCGCGCTCTGCTCGTCAGGCAGCCACATCGTCACCCAGCGCCAGCTCTACGCCGGAACGCTCGCATTCCTCCAGGGCCCGTGTCGCCGGATGGGCATCGACGTGACCTACGTCGACGTCGCGACGCCCGGTGCCTTCGCCGAGGCAGTCGAGCCCGGCCGCACGATGCTGGTACTCGCCGAGACCCCGTCGAACCCGTTGCTGGAACTCGCCGACCTCGACGAGCTGGGCTCGATCAGAGGCCCGTTCACCGTGGTCGACTCGACGTTCGCGACGCCGCTCGGACAGCAACCGCTCGCGCACGGCGTCGACATCTCGCTGCACTCCGCCACCAAGGGGATCGCCGGGCACAACGACGCCACCCTCGGTGTGATCTCCGGTGACGCCGACCTCCTCGACGAGGTCTGGGCCTATTCGGTGCTCCACGGTGCGACGCCGTCACCGTTCGACGCGTTGAACGCGCTCCGGGGCCTACGCACGATCGGTGTTCGCACCCGTCAGCAGAACGACACCGCCCGGTCACTGGCGATCACGCTGGCCGATCATCCGGAGGTCACCGCAGTGCACTACCCCGGCCTGAGCCACCACCCTCAGCACACGCTCGCCACCAAGCAGTTGCGCCAATACGGCACGGTGCTGTCGTTCGAGGTCGCCGACCGCGCCGCGGCGTCCGCGGTGCTCGGTCGGCTGCGCGTGGCACGCGTGGCCACCTCACTCGGCGGCCCCGAGACGATCGTTTGCCACCCGTCGACCTCGACGCATGCGAGCCTGACGCCGGACGAGAAGGTCGCCACCGGCGTCACCGACGGCTTGCTTCGCGTCTCGATCGGGCTCGAGGACACCGGCGATGTCGTCGCCGACTTCGAGCAGGCGCTCGAGACTCCCGCCTGACGGCGCCCTTCATTCCTCGATCGGCAACCGCGACGGCCCGAAATGGAACCAGAGGTCGAGCACGGCATCGATGCCGGCGTCCGGGCCCGTCCAGTCATAGCTGCGGACCTGTTCACGGCTGCGTCGTCCGAGTCGCGACCTGAACAACTCGAACACCGACACATCGCGAAGGGCGACCGTCGAGGCGCTGTCGAGGTCACCACTGACGACCGCTCTGCCGTCGTCCAACTCCACGGCGAGGCGGACGTCGAGGCCACCGACCGATGCCAACCCGAATCCGGCGGTTTCGATGATGACGTTGGATCTCGAACCGGGTCGGCCGAGCGCCTGGCGGATGTCGTGTTCGTGGCTGTGCACGTCGAAGGGCGGCCGAATCTCGCCCATCTCTGCGATCACGTCGGCGAAACTCGATGCCTGCTCGGCCCATCGACCGAGCAGCTCGTCGACACGAGCGTGACGGTTGCGTTCGACCTGCGCGGCCGTCCAGGCCTCGCCCGGTGCGCCGTCCATCCGCCCTGCGAACGCGTCGTCCGGGGTCCCCGAGACGTGCGACAACACGTCACGCGCCGTCCATTCGGGAGTGCAGGGAACGGGTGAGCGCCAGTCGTCGTCGGACAGCGTCCGCACGAAATCGTCGAACGATGCGTGAGCGAGCCGATAGAGCTCGGCGACACCAGGAGATGCGGACATGTCGCGAGCGTGCCACACGGCACCTGGGCCTGGTTGCGCGACACTTTCGCCATGGATTCCAGCACCGTCACACGCCACGACGACCGCGGCCGCTACGAGCTCGACATCGGCGACGAGGTGGTCGCGTTTGCCGAGTTCTCGGTCGGCGACGACATGATCACGATCCCGTACATCGAGACCGCGGTACAGCACCGGAACAGGGGGTACTCGTCGATGTTGATGAACGGCGTGATCGATGATCTCCGAGCTCGCGACAGCCAGGTTCGGGCCACCTGTTCGGTGGCTCGTGCGCACCTCGTCGCCCATGCCCCCGAGTTGCTGGTGCGCTGAGATGTGCCGCAACATCACCACCCTGCGGGGCCTCGAACCGTCGGCAACCCCGGAGGAGATCGAGGCCGGTGCCCGTCAGTACGTCCGCAAGATCAGCGGCGTGCTGCAGACATCCACGGCGACCGAGGAACCGTTCGAACGGGCCGTCGCGGAGATCACCGCGATCACCACACGACTCCTCGCCGAACTCCCGCCACGCAAGTCACCGCCGAAGCAGGATCCGCCGCTGCGACGCCTCTCGCGCCGACAGGTCACGCCGGTGCCAGGCACCGCGTAACCGGTGACGCGGTGCGCTTGGCCTCAGCGGATTGGGCACCAGCGTTTCGAGACCCGAACGAATCACGCGCCGCTGAGATTCTCCCACCGATGAGCGAACCGACCGGATACAGCGGTTTCGCTCATCGCAACCCACGAGATTCCCCGACCGATGAGCGAACCGACCGGATACGGCGGTTTCGCTCATCGCAACGCAACTCCACCCCAATCCGTTGACGCCCCAGGTTGCGGCGTGACCTGCGAGGCGTGGAGCCTCACAGTCAGGAGTAGAAGGGGTTCTCGCCGGTGGAGTGGTCGGTGAGGTCGCGGACGCTCTGGACTCCCTCGATGGCGTCGACGAGCATCGTCTGCACACCGTCGAGCATGGTCTGCTTGCTCATCGAACAGCCGTGACAGCCGCCTCCCATCGTGAGGTACGCGGTCCCCTCGCCGTCGTGGCCGACGTAGGTGACGAATCCGCCGTGCGCGGCGAGCGCGGGGTTGACCTCGGACGCGACGAGTGCATCGATCTCGGCGGACAGTTCGTCGTCGGCGGTCAAACCCTCGACCGACGGAGCGAGCGGGCGATTCGGATTGCGGATCACGAGACCCTGAGCGGTCGTGTAGTCGAGTGTGGCACCGGTCAGCAGCGCGACGTCGTCGCCGGGGATGATCACCTTCATCCCGTCGTGAGTACGCACCGCGTCGTTGAACGCCGCTGTCAGGTACTCCTCGAACGACAGGTCGTAGCGGAACTCCTGGCCGGGATCGGAGGCGATGGCGAGCCGGAGCCCCAGTTTGTCGCCGTCGACCTCGTCGTCTCGCAGCTCGCGTAGTTTCTCGATCGCTTCAGGGGTCACCGTGATGATCGGTTCGCTGGCGCTCGCTGCACCGGTCTCCGCGGCCATGGCTTCGAGGGGACTCATCTGATCGAGGCTACCGGCGCCCCCTGTTCGGGGGAACGCCGGGCGGCGGACGTCTCGTTTGCGCAATGCTCGAATCGCCTACTGTCGCCACGTGACAGACGGCAGCCGCAAGGCGATCTTCGCAGCGTTCTTCGCGAACCTCGGGATCGCGATCAGCAAGTTCATCGGATTCCTGATCACCGGGTCGGCCAGCCTGCTGGCGGAGACGATCCACTCCGCCGCCGACACCGGCAACCAGCTGCTGCTGTTCCTCGGCGGCCAGCGCGCGCGCAAGTCGGCGACGCCGGAGCATCCGTTCGGCTACGGCCGCGAACGGTACTTCTGGTCGTTCGCCGTGGCCCTGGTGCTGTTCTCGATGGGTGGCATGTTCGCCCTCTACGAAGGGTTCCAGAAGTTCCGCGATCCGCACGAGATCGAGAGCCTCGGTGTCGCCGTCACGATCCTGGTCGTGGCGATCGTCTTGGAGTCGTTCTCGTTGCGCACTGCGGTCAAGGAATCGAACCACTTCCGCCGGCCCGGCACGAGCTGGTGGCGATTCATCCGCGGAACCAAGCAGCCCGAGTTGCCGGTCGTGCTGCTGGAGGACGTCGGCGCACTCGTCGGGTTGTTCTTCGCGCTCGGCGGCGTGCTGATGGCGCACTTCACCGAGGACGCACGCTGGGATGCGGTCGGCTCCATGAGCATCGGCGTGCTGTTGATCGTGATCGCCGCTGTGCTCGCCGTCGAGATGAAGAGCCTCCTGATCGGCGAATCTGCATCGACCGACGAGCGCGAGGCGATCGTTCAGGCAATCGAGTCCAGCGCGAACGTCGAGCAGCTGATCCATCTGCGAACCGAGCACATCGGCCCCGACGAGATCCTCGTCGGGGCCAAGGTCCAGTTCGACTCGACGCTGACGGCCAACCTCCTCGTGGCGGCGATCGACGCGACCGAGGACGCGATCCGCGCGGCGGTACCGGCCGCGACAGTGATCTACCTCGAGCCCGATGTACATCGCACCGACCATCCCGACCTGGTCGCGCCGCCGGCCGCTCACTGATGGCCGAACGCCTCAGCGGGCGAACGCTGGGACTGCTCGCCATGACCATTGCCGTCGTCAGTTTTTCGACGAGTTCGCCGCTGATCAAGTGGTCGGAGTCGACCGGCGCAGTCGTCGCGTTCTGGCGAATGATCGGCGCCGTCATCGGCTGGTGGCTGGTGGTCGCCGTCACACGCGTGCGCACGGGCCGTCCGGCGCCGACTGCGTCGACGTGGCGTCTGGCGCTCGCTCCGGGACTCGCGTTCGGCGCCAACATCGCGCTGTTCTTCACGGCGATCAACAAGACGAGCATCGCTCACGCCGAGTTCATCACGGCGCTGACGCCGTTCGTGCTGCTGCCCGCCGGGGCCTTCTTCTTCGACGAGCGACCGAACTGGTCAGCACTTCGCTGGGGGCTGATCTCGATCGTCGGTGTGTCGTTGGTGTTGTTCTTCGGGCCGGCACAGGGAGCGTCGTCGCTGTCAGGCGATCTGTTGATGATCGGCGTCATCTCGCTGTGGACGACGTACATGCTGACATCGAAGGCGGCCCGCGCGGCCGGTGTCGGCACGCTCGACTTCATGGCCTGCATGATGCCGATCGGGGTACTCACCGCCGGGCCACTCGCGGCGATCATCGCCGGGTCGGACGTGTTCGCCTTGACTGCCAAGGGCTGGCTCGTGGTGGTCATCCTCACGTTGCTCACCGGCATGCTCAGCCACGGCTGCATCGTGTTCGCCCAGCAGCATCTTCCGGTGGCCACGATCAGCATCATGCAGACGGCGCAACCCGCGTTGGCTGTGGCCTTCGCCTTTCTCATCCTCGGCGAGGAGGTCCGGCAGCCGCAAGTGATCGGCATGGCGCTGGTGATCATCGGCCTCGCGTTGTTCACGCTGGCGAGTTCACGCTCGGCGACGATTTCCACGCCGGCGACACCGGTCGAAGCGATCTGATCGCAATCGTCAGCCGGCGAGCAACGCAGCGAACCGGCGACGCCACTCGACCGACAGCCGGTCGGCTCGCACGCTGACCGTGGCCGCCTGGTCGAGCGGCAGGGTACCGCCGATGCGTTCGAGCATCGCCTTGTCCTCCGCGCCGATCGCACGGTCGAATTCCAGGAAGCCGTCGACGGAGAGTTCGTGGTCGTGGTTGCGCCACGACACGAACGTGAACAGTGAGGTGACGTCGTCGACCGGGGTGGTGCACAGCAGCAGGACCCGATCGTGTCCGGCGCGACGCCCGGTCTCGTAGTACGTGTTCGAGCGCACCACGAACGGCAGGTGGAAGGCAGTCGACATCCGTTGACGGACGTCGTTGCCACGCTCGTCGTGCACATCCACGGTGTACCGGTAACCGGTGAACCCGGCGTCGAGAGATTCGACGTGGATCGGCGCGACGACAGGGTCGGTGTCGGGCCCGATGGTGCCGGAATGGACGTAGGGGAAGTGGGCGACGTCACAGAAGTTGTCGACCATCCGCGTGGCGGACACATGCCAGGTCTCGACACCGGCGGTCACTCGACGGAACGAGGGGTCGAGATCCTGCGGCATCGCGGGCGGCTCACCAGCCGGGGTGCCCGGACAGAGCCAGACGAGGCCATAGCGCTCGCGCACCGGTACGAGACGGAGACCGGCGGCGGACGGAATCGCCGCGTCGGGACCGGACGACGGCACTGCGACGCACGCGCCGTCGCCGTCGAACGTCCACGCATGGTACGGACACACCAGGCAGCCGTCGGCGACGTGACCTTCGGAGAGGGGAGCCTCGCGGTGAGGACACCGGTCCGGTGCTGCCGACACGCCGCCGTTCGGCCCACGCCAGAGCACGAATCGCTCACCGAGCAGTGTCACGCCAAGCGGAGCGTCGGCGACATCACTGGCATCTGCGACGACATACCACTGTGTCCGCATCGCCGGATTCGCGCAGAACGAGCCGGTGCACAGTTCCATCCGGCGAGCGTATCCAGTCTCCCGCGTGCCATCCCGAGCCATCCAGCCGTTCTCGTGAACAAGTTCGCCTTCTGGGGGCGGACTTGTTCACGAGATGGCGGCAGTCGCAGACGGCTGCGAGGATGGGGGCCATGCGCATCCTGGTGACGAACGACGACGGCATCGACTCGATCGGTCTGCACGTGCTGGCTCGAGCGATCTGCGAACTCGACGGCGACCACGAGGTTCACGTCGTCGCCCCGGACCAGGAGTTCTCGGGTGCGGGCGCCGCGCTCGGGGCGCTCCACCTGATCAAGCCCGAGGTCCGACGAGCCCACATCGACGACTGCCCGGCAGCGGCAATCTGGAAGGTGAGCGGTCCGCCGGCGCTGTGCGTGATGTTCGCCCGCCTCGGTGCATTCGGGCCGCCGTTCGACCTGATCGTCAGCGGCATCAACCCCGGTGCCAACGTCGGCCGAGCCGTGTACCACTCGGGCACCGTCGGCGCCGCGCTCACCGGACGCAACGGTGGCATCTCCGGAATTGCGATCAGCCAGGCCGTCACCGGCTTCGGCGTCGAGGGCCAGGGCTGGGACGAATCGATCGCCACGCAGCACTGGGACAGCGCGGCCACCGTCGCCAAGGTCATCGCCCAGGCGTTGGTCGACGACATGCCGGTCGATCCCGTCGTCGTCAACATCAACGTTCCCGACGTTCCTGTGGAGGAGTTCAGCGCCTGGCAGTTCGCGAACGTCGGTTCGGCACCGCCACGCTCGATGGCCGACGCCGACTTGAAGCCGATTCCCGGCCACGAGGACGCGTTCACGGTCGAGATGGGCTGGGGCGACCCGGTGCAGTTGGCGCCGGACACCGACGGGGGCATCATCGAACGCAACGAGGTCGCGATCACCTATCTGTCACGCCTGGTCCACCACGACCGGCCGGACCTGGGCACGATCTCCACATCGCTCGACGAACTTCTGTCGTCCTGACCGTGACGTGACGACCGTCGGGCCGTCGTCGCGATTCTCGGCGGAATACGTCCCGGAGTGCCGGACCTACTCCGCACCGAATTGCACGGCTCGCGTCGCGACGGTGCGGATCCGATCGAGATCCTCGATCTCGGTGACCGTGCCGTTCGTGCGGTCGACGAACTGCAGGAACCGGTCGCTGAAGAACAGGCCCGACGAGTCGCTCGCCCACGCGTCCGGGTAGATCAGCTGGTTGATACGGCCCGCGTCGACCGATTCGCCGGTGGCGACGTCGAGGATCCGGCGCCGGCTCGAACCGTCGGCGTCACCCCGATAGGCGATCGAGCGACCGTCGGGCGAGATGTGAGTCGACGGGTCGATGAACCCGAACTGATCGATCACGTCGAGGTCTCCGGATGTGCCGGTGCCGGTGTCCCACTCGATGATCGAGTAGCCACACTGCAGCACCTCGTCGCACTCCTCGATCGCCCAGTGGCGCGCGCCGGTGGCCAACAGCCTGCCCGTGCTGATGCGGCGTGCATCCCCGTCTCCGTCGACGGCGTAGACACCGCCCGGCGCGGTGAACAATGCCTCGCCGAACGGTGAGAACACCCGCGAGAAGAAGCTGGTCTCGTCGACGAACTGATTGTCGAGCGGCTCGGTGCTCCCGTCGCTTCGAAGTACCAAGTCCTGCTCGGGCGAATGGTCGCCGGTGGTGGGTGTGGTGACGATGAAGCTGTCCGCACCTGTCCACGGCTGCACGAAGATGATGCCTTCGCGCACCTCGGTTTCGATGACCGGTTCACCATCGCGGATCTGCAGCAATGTGGTGGAGTCGAACGCGACGATGCTGCGGTCGCCGACCGCCACCTGCAGATCGGCGCCGATGCTCGACACGTCGATGCTGCGAGCGCGTCCGCTCGGGAACTCGACGACGTCGACGATGCCGGCCTGCGAGAGTGTGACGACTTCGGTCGGCGCCATCGCCGCCAACGTCGAGGGGACGACGATCGTGCGTTCGGCCCAAGCGGGGGCTTCCCCGACGACGATCGACGGGACCGGATCGGCGATCTCGACCACCTGGCCGGGCTCGGGCGACACCGGGACGGTGACGACGCGCACCGTGGTCGATGGACTCGTGCCGCGAGGCATCACCGTCGGTGCCGCGTCGTCGAAGCCCGGCGACACCCGGGTCGTCTCGGGGACCTCTTCGCGCTCTGCGTCGTTGCGCAGCAGCGCACCGGCGGAGCCGACCAGGAGCGCGATCACGATGACTCCCGCGAGCACCTTGCGTCCGGCCAACCACCTCGATGCGTCGACATCGGGGGCGTCGAAGTCCTCCGGCGGGGGTTCGGGTGTGCCATCGGGTCGATTCGGAGTCCCCCGTCCGCGTTGTTGCGCGCCGGACCCGAACACGGCGGCGTCGGGAACGGCACTGTCAGGCATCCAGTCGTCGCGTGTCCACGGCGAGGTGTCGTCGGGTTCGTCGTCGGCCACGGCGTCATTCGACCACATGACGGCGCCGGTACCGTCGCGCAGGTGGACACTCGTGGCGACATCGTGCGCTCCTATCTGGCCTCGTTCGAGGTCGGCGACCCCGACGCCGTGGCGGCGTGCGTCACCGCCGACTTCGTCAACGAGCACCTGAGCGAACTCGGTTCGGGCTGCGAGGGTCGCGACGAGTACCGGCGACGACTGTCCGGCTTCCTCTCGACATTCGCCGGCGCCCGCTACACGATCGTGGCGCTCGCCGAGGTCGCCACGACCACACCGCCTGATGCCGGCGACGTCGTCGTTCGTTACCGGTTCCAGGCGACGTTCGAGGCCACGCCGATCGACATTCCCGGCGTGATGTGGTTCACCGTTCGCGACGGACTGGTTGCACACCGCACCGATCTGTGGGACTCGCTCACGTTCCTTCGCCAGACCGGTGAGGCCGACTGACCCTGTTCGCTCGCCGAGCGGGTTGAGCCGACGAACTCAGCTCGACAGCGGACCGATGGTGTGCCTCACGAGAGGGACACCAGGCCGGTAGGCGAGATGGTGATGGCTCGGTGCATCGAGGATGACGGCATGCCCCGCCGATCCGATCGACAGCCGACCGACATCCGGGCGCCGCAGCGCCGTTGCCCCACCGATGGTCACCGCCTGGATCGCCTCGTCGATCGTCATGTGCATCTCGCGCACCGCCAGCGCGATGCAGAACGAGATCGACGTCGTGTAGCTCGACCCGGGATTGCAGTTCGATGCGATCGCCACAGTGGCTCCAGCATCGATCACCCGGCGGGCGTCGGGGTACGGCTGACGCGTCGAGAAGTCCGCGGCGGGCAGGAACGTTGCAACCGTGTCGCTGCCGGCGAGGGCGTCGATGTCGGCATCGGTGAGATGGGTGCAGTGATCGACCGACGCACACCCGCAATCGACGGCGAGCTGTACCCCGGGGCCGTGTCCGAGCTGATTGCCGTGCAGCCGCAGTCCGAGCCCGGCGGTACGCCCGGCATCCAGGACGGCACGGCACTGGTCGGCGTCGAAGGCTCCGGTCTCGCAGAACGCGTCGATCCACCTGGCGTCGGGAGCGACTCGTTCAAGCATCTCGGTGCAGACCAGCTCGATGTAGTCGTCGGCGCGACCGGCAAACTCCGCCGGCAGCAGATGGGCGCCCAGGAACGTCGTCTCCACGGTGTGGGCGCGAGCAATCGCCACCGAACGCGCCTCGTCCGCGACGTTGAGACCGTACCCCGACTTGATCTCGATCGTCGTTGTGCCTGCCCGGTGCGCCTCGGCGAGCCGGAGCCGAACCAATCGATCGAGCTCGTCGGTGCTCGCCGCACGGGTGGCGTCGGTCGTGACCCGGATCCCTCCCCCGTCGTAGGGTTCGCCCGCCATCCGCGCCGTGAACTCCTCGGCACGATCACCGGCGAACACGAGGTGGGTGTGCGAGTCGACGAACCCGGGGAGTACGCACGCACCGTCGGCGTCGATGCGGCGGTCGGCGGTGGCACCTCTCGGGCCGACCTCCGCAACGACGCCGTCGACGATGACGACGCTCGCGTTCTCGATGATGCCGAGCGGCCCACGACCGAGTTCGGGGTCGTTGGTGATCAGCGATCCGATGTTGTCGATGACCGACGACTCGCCGGAGGCAGGATCGACCTGATCGCTCACGAGCCCATCACCGCCGAAATCGAAGCGTCGAGTTCCGCTGCAACGGGGATGCTGACGTGGTTTCGATCGGCCACCACCGACCGACCGTCGACGAGCACGTCGGTGATGTCGGCTGCGGTTGCTGCGAAAACGGCAGTTTCGAGCGCAGCGCCCTGGGATGATCCAGCCGTTCGCACGGAGTCGAGCGCCACGGTCACCAGATCGGCGCGGTGCCCGACGGCGATCACGCCGGCATCGTCCCAGCCGAGGGCCCGATGCCCGTTGACGGTCGCCATCGCCAGGAGTTCCCCCGCCGAGTGGATGCCACGCTGCCGACTGCGGAGGCGCTCGTCGAGTTCGACCGCTCGTGCCTCGTCGAGGATGTCGATCACGGCATGCGAATCCGAGCCCAGCGCCAACGGAACTCCCGAGGCGGCAAACAGATCGGTGCGTCCGATGCCGTCGCCGAGGTCGCGTTCGGTCGTCGGGCACATCGCGACCGTCGACCCGGCGACGGCGAGCAGCTCGACGTCGCGCTCGGTGAGGTGGGTGGCGTGGACGGCGGTGAATCGGTCCGACACGACGCCGGCGTCGGCGAGTACCTCGAGTGGAGTCCGGTGGTGGTACTCCGAACAGGCCTCGTTCTCGGCGAACTGCTCGGACACGTGCGCATGGATCGGAGCGGTGTCGACCGATGCGACCAGACGTTCCATCGATGCCGGATCGACGGCGCGGACCGAGTGGATCGCGGCACCGATCCGCTGCACGCCGGTCGGTTGGAGGTCGCCGACCCGCTCGACCCATGCCTCGACGTCGGCGTCGGCGAACCGCCGCTGCGCAGCTCCCGGGGCCAGGTAGCCGTCGGGCGTGAGCGCTCCGTGGAGGTACAGCGTGTCGAGGAGCGTGATCCGGATCCCGGCCTCGGCCGCGGCGGCGAGGAGGGCGTTGCCCATCTCGTTCGGGTTCGCGTACGGCGACCCGTCGGGGGCGTGATGGAGGTAGTGGAACTCACCAACGCAGGTGACACCCGCCAGCGCCATCTCGGCAAACGTGGCGCGGGCGAGCCGGTGGTAGGTCTCGGGGTCGAGGCGCTGTGCCGCCCGATACATCACCTCGCGCCAGGTCCAGAACGAATCGCTCCCGGTCTGGGTTCGTGACCGCAGTGCCCGATGGAAGGCGTGGCTGTGGGTGTTGGCGAGACCCGGGATCGTGAGCCCTCGCAGGCGGTGCGCACCCGGTTGGCAGGCGACGTCGCCCGCGACCGATCGGAACCGTCCGGCCTCGATTTCGATCGCCACTCCGCCACGCAGGCGACCGTCGACGACGGCGAGCTCACACCAGTAGTGGCCGGGCCCGGTCACGATCCGACCCGGTCGACGAAGGCGGTGATCCGTTCGACGAACGCGTCGCGGTGGAACGCCTCGAACGACTCCCAGGTGGTGAGCGTCGAGGGGTCCGTGACCCGGTCGACGAAGAGCACACCGTCGAGGTGGTCGCACTCGTGCTGCCAGGTGGCGGCGGTGAGGCCGCGCACGACCTCGTCGTGTTCGACGCCGTCGCGGTCGCGGTACCTCACCCTGATCTTCACGTGCCGTTGCACGTTGCCGCGCAACGGCACCGACAGACAACCCTCGTTGATCTCGACGAGTTCGTCGTCGAGCAGTTCGATGACGGGATTGATCGCGACGGTCAGCGGGATCTTCGGCTTGTAGGGGTACCGAGG
Source organism: Ilumatobacteraceae bacterium (assembly GCA_963774765.1). GTDB lineage: Bacteria > Actinomycetota > Acidimicrobiia > Acidimicrobiales > Ilumatobacteraceae > Sva-07. The sequence continues at coordinate 87,245 of CAVZGP010000011.1, read as the reverse complement.
GTTGTCGTTCACCTCCATCACGGCGATGCGCACAGTTGCTCCGATCTGCGTGGCTGCGAGGCCGGCGCCGTTGGCGTGACGCATCGTGTCGATCAGATCGTCGATCAGCGACTGTGTTTCGCTGGCTGCGATGTCCGCGACGGCGACCTCGTCCGCGACGAGTCGAAGTGTCGGGTGACCGATCGACAGCACAGGACGGACGGTCATGGGGCTGGGGGTCGTCCTTCGATGCCGAGCATCGGCACAGCAACGCCGCGGTCGTTGGCGACCTCGATCGCACGGTCGTAGCCCGCGTCGACGTGGCGGATCACGCCCATGCCGGGGTCGTTCGTGAGTACCCGTTCGAGCTTCTCCGCGGCGAGGTCGGTGCCGTCGGCGACACTGACCTGACCGGCGTGGATCGACCGGCCAATGCCCACCCCGCCGCCGTGGTGGATGCTCACCCAGGTGGCGCCCGAGCAGGTGTTGACGAGGCCGTTGAGCAGTGGCCAGTCGGCGATGGCGTCGGATCCGTCGAGCATCGCTTCGGTCTCGCGGTAGGGCGAGGCCACCGAGCCCGAGTCGAGGTGGTCGCGGCCGATCACGATCGGCGCCTTCAGCTCGCCCGATCGGACCATCTCGTTGAAGCGGAGTCCGAGCCGATGGCGCTCGCCGTAACCGAGCCAGCAGATCCGCGCCGGGAGCCCCTGAAATGCGACGCGTTCGCCGGCCAACTCGATCCACCGGTGCAGACCCTCGTTGTCGGGGAACTCCTCGAGGACGGCGCGGTCGGTGGCGGCGATGTCGGCGGGATCACCCGACAGCGCCACCCAGCGGAACGGTCCGAGGCCCTCGCAGAACAGCGGACGGATGTAGGCCGGCAGGAAGCCCGGATAGTCGAACGCCCGCTCGAAACCCCCGAGTTTCGCCTCCGCCCGCAGGCTGTTGCCGTAGTCGAACACCTCGGCACCGGCGTCCATGAAACCGACCATCGCTTCGCAGTGAGCGGCCATCGCAGCACGCGACCGGCGCGTGAACTCGGCCGGATCATTCCGCTTGAGGTCCTCCGCGGCCTCGGGCGTGAGGTCGTTGGGCATGTAGCTCAGCGGGTCGTGGGCACTGGTCTGATCGGTGACGATGTCGGCATCGACGCCATCGGCGAGGAGCCGCGGGACGATGTCGGCGGCGTTGCCGAGGAGGCCGACCGACAGCGGCGTGCGATTGGCCTTGGCATCGGTGACCCGGCGAACGGCGGACAGGTAGTCGGGCGCGATCTCGTCGAGGTAGCGGTGAGCGACGCGGCGGTCGAGCATGTGCTGGTCGACGTCGATGATCAGCACGACTCCGTCGTTCATCGTGACGGCGAGCGGCTGCGCGCCACCCATGCCGCCCGCGCCGGCGGTGATCGTGAGCGTGCCGGCGAGCGTGCCCCCGAACCGCTTTCGGGCGATCTCAGCGAAGCACTCGAACGTGCCCTGGAGAATTCCTTGCGTGCCGATGTAGATCCACGAGCCGGCGGTCATCTGGCCGTACATCGTGAGGCCCTGGTGTTCGAGGCGTCGGAACTCGTCCCAGTGCGCCCAGTCGGGGACGAGGTTCGAGTTGGCGATCAGCACTCTCGGTGCCCACTCGTGGGTGCGCATCACGCCGACGGGCTTGCCGGACTGGACGAGCATCGTCTCGTCGCGGCCGAGCGTCTCGAGCGTGCGCAACATCGCCCGATAGGCGTCCCACGATCGCGCCGCCCGGCCCGTGCCGCCGTAGACGACCAGTTGGTCGGGGTTCTCGGCCACCTCGGGGTCGAGGTTGTTCTGCAACATCCGGTATGCGGCCTCCTGGGGCCAGCCACGACAGGACAGGTCCGTGCCACGAGGCGCAGAGATGCCGGTGATGGGCGTGCCGATCGGGCCGAAGGAGTTGCTCACACCTTGCAGTGTGCGCCGAGCAGGTCTACGGTGTCAACTCACGACACTCGTTGTCATCTGGTGACAGACCCATGACCACCTCCGCCCGCATCGCCTCGACCGCTGACACCGCCGAACCCGACCCTGCCGACGACGCCGACGTCCCCCGGTCGGTCGGACGGGTACTCGACCTGTTCGAGATCGTGCTCGCCCGCGGCCAGTGCAACCTCACGTCGGCCGCCGCTGCCGCCGCCCTGACGCCGACCACCGCGCTGCGGTACCTCCGTGCGCTCGAAGCACGCGGCTACGTCGATCGCGACGCTGGCGGCAACTTCTCCGCCGGACCGACGGTGCTCCGGCTCGCCGCAGGCCTGCGTGGCGGCACCACCCTCGACCGGCTGATCTCCACCGCGCAACCGCACCTCGACCGGCTCGCCGAACGCACGGGCGAGTCGGCGTATCTCGCCGTGAGCGACGGGCGCAGCGGCACGTATGTGGCAACCGCCGCGAGCAGTCGGGCGATCCGCCACGTCGGATGGGTCGGACAGGACGTACCGCTCGTGGACTCGGCACTCGGCGCGGCCCTCGAGCGGCCTGGCCGCGTCGTCATCCGGACCGGCGCCGTCGAGCCCGACATCACGGCGATCAGCCGGGCGTTGACGATCACCGGCAAGATCGGCGTCGCCGTGTCGCTCGTCGGCCCACACCACCGATTCACCAAGGATCGTCGCACCAGCCACGAGTCGGCGCTCGACGAGGCCGTCGTCGAACTCGAACGCGAGCTGCGAACCAACGGAGAGGACTTCACATCGTGACCATCCAACTCGACGGGCCGGGCGTCACCATCGACGACGTGGTTGCCGTCGCCCGACACGCCGAACGGGTCGAACTGACCGCCGACGCCGTGGCTCGCATGACGGCAACACGCGACGTCGTCGAACGGCTCGCCGAGGGCGAACCGCGCTACGGGATCTCGACCGGGTTCGGCGCGCTGGCCACCGTGTCGATCGCACCTGATCGCCGCAAAGCGCTCCAAGCGGCGCTCGTCAGGTCGCACGCAGCGGGCATGGGCGATCCCGTGGAGGACGAGGTCGTGCGGGCGATGGTGCTCCTGCGCGCCCGAACGCTTGCCCTCGGCTACAGCGGCGCTCGGCCGCTGGTGGCGCAGGCAATGGTCGACATCCTCAACGCCGACATCTCACCGATCGTCCCCGAATACGGATCGCTGGGAGCGAGCGGCGACCTCGCACCGCTCGCGCACGGCGCCCTCGCCCTGCTCGGCGAAGGTGACGTGGTCCATCGGGGCCAGGTCAGGCCGGCCGCCGACGCGCTTCGCGACGCCGGGCTCGCGCCGATCGAACTCGCCGAGAAGGAAGGCCTGGCGGTCACCAACGGCACCGATGCGATCCTCGGAATGCTGTGCCTCGCCGTTGCCGACATCGAGCGGCTCGTCGATCAGGCCGACATGATCACGGCGATGACCGTCGAAGGGTTGCTCGCCAGCGACGGTCCGTTCGACGGCGACCTCCAGGCGCTGCGGCCCCAGCCGGGCCAGGCGGTCTCGGCTGCGAACCTGCGGCAGATGCTCGCCGACTCACCGATCGTTGCCAGTCATGCGACCCCCGAGGACACACGAGTGCAAGATGCGTACTCGATCCGGTGTACGCCATCGGTCCACGGCGCGGTGCGCGACACGTTGGCCCACTGCCGGTCCGTTGCCGAGCATGAACTGGCGTCCGCGATCGACAACCCGATGGTGTTCCCGGACGGTCGTGTGCAGTCGTGCGGGAACTTCCACGGGGCTCCGTTGGGGTTCGCCGCCGACTTCCTCGCCATCGCCGTCTCGGAGGTCGGTGCGATCTCCGAGCGTCGGATCGATCGCATGCTCGACACGACCCGCAGCCACGGTCTCCCGCCGTTCCTGGCCGAAGAGGTCGGCGTCGACAGCGGCTTGATGATCGGCCACTACACCGCGGCCGCGATGGCGTCGGAGAACAAGCGGCTCGCGGTGCCGGCGTCTGTCGACTCGCTCCCCACGTCGGGGATGCAGGAGGACCATGTGTCGATGGCGTGGCTAGCGGTGCGCAAGTTGCGGCGCGTGGTCGACAACGTGCGGCGCATTCTCGCGGTCGAGTTCATGTGCGCTGCACGAGCCATCGACCTCCGAGCACCACTCGAGCCCGCCCGGCCGACCGCCGCGTTGTGCGCCCTGTTGCGGCGTGACGTCGCCGGCGTCGGACCCGACCGCTTCCTCGCACCGGAGCTCGCGGCGACCGAACGTCTCCTCGACTCCGACGAGTTGGATGCCGCGCTCGCCGCCGTCGGCGTGTCGCTCGCCGGACACCGCTGACACCGAGTTCGCTCGAGACGGTGTCCGTTCAATTACTCGGAGTGTGCGTCTACCGGAGCCACTCGGCGAACGCCGCTCTGGTCTGTTCTGCGGCCGGCGGGGCGACCCCGACGCGGAGTTCGGTCGCACCAGCCGCGACGTACTCGGCCATGCCGGCCACGACGTCGTCCATCGATCCGGCGATCAGCACATCAGCTGGCGACTCCAAACCGGCGAGGTCGAGTACTCGTCGATAAGCGGGCAGACCCGCGTACAACGCGCTCGATTCGCGTTGGTCGGCGATCAGGGCTTCGGGTTCGTCGGTGACCGCGACGGTGACGAGCGCTTTGATGCGCGGCTCCGGTCGGCCCGCTTCGGCAGCGGCTGCACGAATGCGCGGCGCAACGTGTTCTGCGATCACCGATGGCGACATCCCCGGGCCCAGCGAAGTGCCGGCGCACCGTTGGCCGGCCAGGTCGAGCATGCGCGGGCCGAGCGCTGCGAGCAGGATCGGCACCGGTTCGCACTCAACGGTCAACCAGCCCTTGGCGGTGACCTCTTCGCCGTCCACGTCGCAGGGCTCGCCGCGAAGCAGCGGGTCGAGGGCCTCCACGAACTCGGCGGTGTGTGTGAACGGACGGTCGTACGACTCGCCGTAGAACCCTTCGACGACCATCGCGTGCGACGGGCCGATACCAAGCGTGAATCGGCCGCCGAGGGCCGACTGCGCCGTGCGTGCCATCGCGGCGAGCGCCAATGGGTGGCGGCCAAAGATCGGCACCACGGAGGTACCGACCTCGGCCAGCGGTTCGACATCCGATGCAAGCGCTGCGAGGGCGACGACGGGGTCGACTCCGAAGATCTGCGAAATCCAGAGGGCGTCGAATCCGGCTTCGACGGCGTAGCGGGCCTCCGCGCGCAACTCGTCGATGCTGTTGATGGCGGTGCCAGCCGCCCATCCGAGCGGTACGCCCAGCGGATTGTCCCTCGATCGTTCCGGTCCCATCCTCGTCCCCTCGCTGTCGATCCGTGTCGTGCTGTCCCATCTTCGCATGCACCCCACGCGCTCGGTCAGGAGCTGGCCACGCGTCCTGCCGGTTGTCTGCGCCATCGGCGCGAGCGGCGCCAGACTCTGACGATGAGTGAGCCGAAGCGACGGGATCGTGGCCGACTGTTCGACCAGGTTCCCGAGCTGTACGACCGGGTCAGACCGGGATATCCCTCCGAGATGTTCGCCGATCTCGTCGACATCACCGGCCTCGCCGACGACGCATCAATTCTCGAGGTCGGCTGCGGACCCGGCCAGGCAACGCTGCCCCTCGCCGAACTGGGATACGACATCACCGCGGTCGAACCCGGACCGGGTATGGCCGAGCTGGCCCGAAATCGTGTGGCCGGGTTCCCGAACGCGGAGATCGAGGTTTCGTCGTTCGAGGCGTGGGACGACCGTCAACGCCGTTTCAACCTTCTCGTGGCTGCGGCGTCGTGGCATTGGATCGATCCGTCCATCGGATGGCGACGAGCCCACGACATCCTTCACCCGGACGGGTGGATGGCCATTCTCGGCCACGTCGTCATCCGTCGGACCGACGAACCCGAGTTGTACGAAGAAACGGCCGCACTCCACCACCGGTACGTCCCGGACAACCCGGACTGGGGCCACCCACCAACCGAGGCCGAGGTTCGCGCCACCTCGACCGGTTGGGGTCCGCCGAACGATGATCCGGAGGGTTTCTTCGGCCCGACGACGGTCCGCTGGTACCCGACGGTCCAACGGTTCGACGGAGCCGGAATGGCCGACCATCTTCGATCGCTGTCGCCCTATCGACGACTCGACGAACGAGACCGTGAGGCCCTCGTCGAAGCCATCGCCGACCACGTCCGAACCCGAATGGGTGATCGGATCAGCCGGCACTCCCTCAGCGTCCTCCGGACCGGTCAGCGGATCGCCCGATGAGATGTCGGCACGCAGCTGTGCGGCGGACGTCTTGTTGACGCAGCAGCATGCGCGCGTGACCGACGATCGAGAGTACGCCCGTCAATGCTGCGGGCCTACTCGTCGGCGGCGCCGGGGACGCAATCGATCAGGCCGTTGGCCCACGCCTGGAGGTCTTCGCTGAAGCCCTCCACATCGGTGGCATCGATGTTGTCGACCAGGAACTGGGCGTCGTCGTCCGAGAGATCAGCCGTCTTGTCACGCACGCACTCCTCGTCGAACGATGCTTCGTTCTCGACGAGGAGGTCGGCGAGCTCGGTCTGAGCGGACCCACCTCCACCGTCGTCGCTGCCTCCGCACCCGAACAGCAAGAGCGCACCGGTCGCGAGCACTGCGGTCGTCTTCATGTCGCCTCAATTCTCCATCGTGTGCTCAACACCATGAATCATCCGTCACCGACCAGGCAGGGCCGAAAGACCCCCTCCCGTCTGGAACATGATCGAAACTCGCGGATCCGCATGTACACGGGACGTCGACTCGGGGCATCCTGTGCACATGGCTGATCGACCGATTTCCACCGACGACGACTTGCGCTCGCGTCTCACCCCGATGCAGTACGAAGTGACCCAGCACGCCGCCACCGAGCGCGCGTTCTCGGGCGAGTACTGGAACGTCGACGACGACGGCACCTATCACTGCATCGTGTGCGACGAACCACTGTTCTCATCCGAGACGAAGTACGACGCTGGGTGCGGATGGCCGAGCTTCACCGACCCGCTGGAGCAGGAGCGGATCACGCGTCAGGAAGACCGAACCCACGGCATGCTCCGCGTCGAGACGGTCTGCGCCAACTGCGGCGCCCACCTCGGCCACGTCTTCCCCGACGGCCCCGGCCCGACGGGCGACCGTTTCTGCATGAACTCAGCCAGCCTCGACCTCAAGCGTTCCGACTGACGATTGCACCAGGGGTCAGACCCCTGGTGCAATCGCGTCGCTATCGTCGGGCGCATGACCGACTGGGGCGACGACGAGCGCCGGCTGACCGACTCGGTGAGCGTGCTGGTCGGCGACGCCAACGGTGCGTACCCGTCCGGCAACACGTTGCTCGTGCGCGGCGCTGGAGAGTCGGTGTTGATCGATCCGTCGGTCACCGTCGTCGCCCGCGGTGGCGCACCCATCACCGTCGACGCGGTGCTCAACAGCCACTCGCACGAGGATCACATGGCAGGCAACGGTTCGTTCCCCGACGCTCGTCTGCACATCCACGACGAGGACCTCCCGGGCGCGCAGTCGATGGAGGGGCTGATGGCGGTGTACGGCCTGACGGGCGCGGCCCGCGAAGCGTTCGAGAGGGTGATCCTCGACGAGTTCCATTACGTGCCGCGGCCGGATGCGCGTGGCTTCACGGACGGCCACGTCTTCGACCTCGGCGGCGGCGTGACGGTCGAGGCGGTCCACCTTCCGGGGCACACTCGGGGCCACAGCGGATTCCGGATGGACGGCGTGTTCTTCCTGTCCGACATCGACCTGACCGGCTTCGGCCCGTACTACGGCGATGTGTGGAGCGACCTGGAGGACTTCGAAGCGAGCCTGGCGAAGGTGCGCGACGAGGAGGCCGAGTTCTACGTGACGTTCCACCACAAGGGCGTGATCGAGGGGCGCGAGACGTTCGTCGAGATGGTCGATGCGTTCACGGACGTGATCGGACGACGCCACGATGCGATGCTCGAGTTCCTGCGCGAGCCACACACGCTCGACGAGATGCGCGAGCACCGGTTCATCTACCGCCCGCACGTCGAGATGGCCTTCGTCGAATCCGTCGAGCACCGCAGCGCGGAGCTTCACGTGCAGCGGATGCTCCGCCGCGGCGAAGCCACCGAAGTCGCCCCCGGCCGCTACCGGTCGAACTGACCCTGCCCCGCCGCCGGTCCTCCCGGGGACGGGGCCGGGGAGGACCCAGGGTCCGGGTGGGGACGGGGCCGGGGAGGACCGACGTGGCACGATGCGGGGATGACGGATGTTCCAGAGTTCTCCACGTTGCGAGTCCAGCTCGACGCCACTGCGTCACCAGGCGCCAGCGGACAGATCGGCCGGATGACGCTCACGCAGGGCGACAAGCTCAACCCGCTGGGTACGGTGCCGCTGCGCGAGATCGCCGAGGCCGCGCAATGGTTCAACAGCACCGACGCCCACATCGTGATCGTCACCGGCGAGGGGCGCGGGTTCTCGTCCGGATTCGACCTGCGCGAGTTCGCGGGCGGCGACCGCGACGAGGCGACGCCCGCGTCGAGTCGTGACCAAGCGGATCTCGGGCGGCTGATGGCCGAGGCGATGGATCGGATGTCGGCGCTCACGATCGCTGCGATCAAGGGTCCGTGCGTCGGCGGCGGGGTCGTGCTCGCAGGCGTCTGCGATCTACGGATCGCTGCGGACGACACGGTGTTCTCGATCCCCGAGGTCGACCTCGGTATCCCGTTGGCGTGGGGTGGTATTCCACGGTTGGTGCGCGAGATCGGGCCGGCACTCACTCGCGAGTTGGTCCTGACCTGTCGTCCCTTCTCGCCGGACGAGGCCCTTCGGATCGGCTTCATCAACCGCGTCGTCCCCCGCGCCGAACTCGAATCGACCGTCGACGAACTCGCCGCGCAACTCGCGAAGAAGGCACCCAGTGTGGTCCGAGCCACGAAGCGACAGGTGAACGAAGCGCTCGAGGACGTCGCGTCGACGGCTGGATCGTGGGCCGACGCCGACCAGCTCGGCGCCGCCATGCGCGACCCCGACGCTCGGGCCGCCGCCCGCGCCTACCTCGCCTCGCACACCAAACGCTGACTCGACGACCCGGTCCGTTCAACCGAGGAGGTCGGTGGCGACGTGGTGGAAGAGGCGGGTGGTGAGCGCGAGCGACTCGATGTCGATGCGCTCGTTGTTGCCGTGGAAGCGTGAGCCGTACTCGCTCGCGTCGAGCGAGGGGCTGAACAACCCGGCGCCGTAGGCAACCGCACCCATCTCTCGGTAGATGCGGGCGTCGGTGAAGCCGACGACGAACTGCGGCGTCAGCCGGGCGGTCGGGAACGGCACGTTGACCGCCCGCTGCAAACTGTCCCACAGCGGCGTGTCGAGCCGGCTGATCGAGGCCGCGTCATTCATCAACGGCTCGACTGCCACCTCGTCGGCGAGGTCGCCGAGTGCGGCGCGCAGGTGCGCCTCCACCTCCGCAGGCCCCTCCCCCGGCACCGTGCGGATGTCGACATCGATCACAACCGTGTCGGGGATGACGTTGACCTTCATCCGCCCGCCGCCCGACTCGCTTCCATCGATCAGGTTCGGCGAGAACGTCGTGTGCGTGCACGCATGGAAGTGCGACGCCGCCGCAGCCGACGGGAACGTGTCGAGGAGGTCGTCGATCGCTTTCGGATCGAGCAACGACGCCTTCAGGTCGTCGGGGAGGCCGAGCGCCTCGATCTTCTGACCCCACAGCTCGTGGAAGCGCGGCGCCGGTCGGTAGTCGTTCAGCCGCTGGATCACGCCGGCGGCCTTGACGAGCGCGTTGTCGCGACGGAACGGCGCCGAGCCGTGACCCGGCGTACCCTTCACCCGCAGCCGCCTCCAGGCCACACCCTTCTCGGCGATGTTGACGCCGATGTACGGCGCCTCGGCCGGCCCGGTGTGAAGCCCGCCGCTCTCGGTCAGCACGTAGTCGGCCATGATCGCGTCGCGGTGGTGGTCGGCCATCCAGCGAGCTCCGTACGCGCTGCCTGCCTCCTCGTCGGCCACTCCGAAGTAGATCAGGTCGCCGGTCGGGCGGAAGCCACTCTCCGCGAGGCTTCGGAACGTCACCGCCATCGAGGCGGTCAGGTTGAGCATGTCGACCGCACCGCGTCCCCACACCTCCGGTCCGTCGGGCCCGTCGAGGATCTCGCCGCCGAACGGGTCCTCGCTCCAGCCCGACTGGTTGACCGGCACCACGTCGGTGTGTCCCATCAGACACAAGCTCGGCGCGGCAGGATCCGACCCGGCGATACGGCCGACGATCGACACCCTCCCCGGCGCCGCCTCGTACCGCTCGACATCCACCCCGGGACCCTCGATCAGCTGCTGGAGTACGTCGGCATTGCGGACCTCCTCGCCGGACGCCTCGGTGCCGTCGTTCACGCACCGGTTGCGGATCAGCACCTGGAGCAGTTCGACGGTTGCATCCGTCAGTCGGTCGAGTTGCCGGTCGTCGAGGTGGGGCGCCATCGCACCAGCTTCCCACGCGGGAGGCATCGGCGTCAGCGAGCGAGCGTGGCGGCGATTCGCTTGGCGCTGACGGACGGTTGGCCGGGGCGCTTGACCATCAGCGGCTGAGCGAACGTCGCCACGCGCAGTTCCTCCAGCTGCCAGCGCACGTCGACGAGTTCGGGCGACAACTTTCCGGAGCCGGCGTTGTCGACCACGTTGGCGTACCGCCCCTCCAGCGGGAGGACCTCAGCCATGCGATGCTGGTCTCGGCCGCCGGCCCCGGCGAGGTGGTCGAGGCGGTAGACGATCGCTCGGACGTAGCGCTCGATGTCGTCGAGTCGATCGATGCCCGCCCCGAGTACGAAGCCCGAATGGACGAGTCGACCGAGGTGGACGTTGGCGTCGTCGACCGAGGGCCTCAGCGCCGCCGCGTGAAGACGCGCCAAGTGGTCGCGGGCCTCCGAGGCGGCGGCGATCACCCGTGCAGCCTTGTGAAGTGCGTTCGTCGCGAGGCCCGGCGCGGCGTCGCGCACCTCACGGCGCAGCGACTCGAACTCGGCTTCGGTCCAGGGCAGCTTGCCGTGGTCGGTCATCACGCGGTCCACAGCCGCCGCCACGCAGTCGCCGCTCACCTCGCCGAGATCGATGTCGCCGGCGGCGATCGCCAGCCGGTCGGCGTTGTCGAGCTTGCGGACGATCGATGAACGCGTCGGTGCCCCGTTCAGGAGGAGCAGGCGTCGCACCCCCGCTCGCATGATCCGCTGCTGCAACTCGGGCGTCGTGACCACCCGCAGCGCCACACTGTCGCCGACGTCGAGCAGCGCCGGATACGCCTTGACGTCCATCGCCCGATCGCTCGATTCCACGACCCGCGGCAGGTCGCCGATGTCCCACGACACGATCCCGCGACGTTCGTCGATCGGCGCCGCGGCGGCGATCGACTCACGCACCGATCCGGCGAGTTGCCCCTTGATCGCGTCGAGGTCGTCGCCGACGGCGTGGACGGTGCCCTCGTCGTCTGACACGACGAAGTGGACCCGCAGGTGATCAGGCACTGCAGACCCCACGAACGACGTGCCGCTGACGGTCGCGTGGGCGACCTCGTTCACTGCCGCGGCGAGGGCATCGACGAGGTGGCCGGTCGTCGGATCGACGGCCGCCATGCGTTCGAGCACCGCATCGATCGTCTCGCCGAGCGGGATCAACTGGCGCCGCACATCCTTCGGCAGCGACTTGACGAGGGTGGTCACGAGATCGGGCCGATGGCCGGGAATCTGCCAGTCGAAGCCGTCCGCGCTCACCTGGTTCAGGCCGGACAGCGGGACGTGGACCGTCACTCCATCGAGCGGCTCGCCCGGAGCGAAGCGATACGTGAGTGGTAGCTCGATCGCGGCGCTCCCGCGTTGCTGCGTCCACACGTCGGGGTACTCGGCGAGACGGACGCCGTGGCCTCGACCGCCGACGACCAACTCGTCGGTCAGGTCGAGCAGGTCCGGTCGGCGCTGTCGCTCGGTCTTCCACCACTTGTCGAAGTGGCGCACCGACGTGACCTCGGGGCCGACACGATCGGCATAGAAGTCGAACAGCATCTCGTCGTCGACCAACTCGAGCCGCCGAACCCGTGCTGCCATGCGCCGGAGGTGTTCGAGGAACTCGGCGTTGCGCGTCAGGAACTTCTGCCGGCCAATCCACGCGGCGTCGGCAACGTCGCGTTCGATCAGGGCCTTGGTGATGAACCACGCCCGCGCCTGCGCCTCGTCGACCCGGTCGTAGCCGATGACGCGATCGCTCACGATCGGGAGGCCGTACAGGGTCACCTGTTCGATGGCGACCGCACGGCCGCCCTTCGGGTCCCAGCGCACGTTCTCGTAGGCGCGCTTCACGAGGTGGGCACCGGCACGCTCAGCCCACTTCGGCTCGATCTTCGCCACCCGGCGGGCGTACAGCTGGTTCGTCTCCACCAACTCGGCGGCCATCACCCAAGGCGGCGGGCGGCGGGTGAGGGCAGAACCTGGCGCGATCACGAACCTCGAGTGGCGGGCGCCGACGAACTCGCGGGTCTCACGATCACGCATCCCGATGTGCGAGAGCAATCCGGCGAGTACCGCTCGGTGGATGTGGTCGGGGTGGCTCTCGTGGGTGGTTGGACGGATCTTCAGCTGGCCGGCGATGCGGCGGAGCTGGCTGAACAGGTCCATCCACTCGCGGACACGCAGGTAGTTGAGGAACTCCCTTCGACACATCCGGCGGAACTGGTTGCCCGAGAGTTCGCGCTGCTGCGTGCGCAGGTGGTCCCACAACGCGACGATCGACAACAGGTCGGAGCCGTCCACCTTGAAGCGGTTGTGGAACTCGTTGGCCTGCTCGCGTTTGTCCTGCGGGCGTTCACGCGGGTCCTGGATCGACAACGCCGACGCGATGACCAGCACCTCGCGCACGCAGCCGAGCCGTTCGGCTTCGAGCACCATCCGCCCGAGGCGCGGGTCGACCGGGAGGCGGGCCAGGTCGCGGCCGGTCTTCGTCAGCCGGCGAGGGCCACCCTTCACGCCCTCCGGGGCGGGGTTCACCGCGGCGAGTTCATCGAGCAACGCGTAGCCGTCGATGATCGAACGGTGATCGGGCGGTTCGACGAACGGGAACTTCGCCACGTCACCGAGGCCGATCGCGGTCATCTGGAGGATGACCGAGGCGAGGTTCGTCCGAAGGATCTCGGGCTCGGTGAACTCGGGTCGAGCGTCGAAGTCGTCCTCGGCGTACAGCCGGATGCAGATGCCCGGCGCGACACGCCCACACCGCCCGGCGCGTTGGTTGGCCGATGCCTGCGACACCGCCTCGATGGGGAGGCGCTGCACCTTGAGCCGCCGGCTGTAGCGCGAGATGCGCGCCGTTCCTGTGTCGACGACGTACCGCACGCCCGGCACGGTGAGCGACGTTTCGGCGACGTTGGTGGCGAGCACGATCCGCCGGCCGGCACCACCACTCGGCGCTCGTTCGAAGATCTTGTGCTGCTCGGCCGACGACAACCGGGCGTACAGCGGGAGCACCTCGGTGCTGCGCAGGTTCAACTGGCGCAGAGCATCAGCGGTGTCGTGGATCTCACGCTCGCCCGACAGGAACACGAGCACATCACCGGGCCCCTCGTGCGAGAGTTCCTCGACCGCGTCGACGATCCCCTGCACCTGATCGCGATCGGGCACCTCCGACTCGTCGTCGATCAATGGTCGATACCGCAGCTCGACCGGGAAGGTCCGCCCGGTCACCCCGATCACCGGCGCGGCCTCGCCGAGCGTCTCCGACGCGAAGTGACCCGCGAACCGTTCGGTGTCGATCGTGGCGCTGGTGACGATCACCTTCAGGTCGGGGCGCTGCGGCAGGAGCTGCTTGAGGTAGCCGAGGATGAAGTCGATGTTGAGGCTGCGCTCGTGGGCCTCGTCGATGATCAGCGTGTCGTACCGGCGCAGCATCCGGTCGCGCTGGATCTCGGCGAGCAGGATGCCGTCCGTCATCACCTTGACGAGCGTCGCGTCGCCGACCTGGTCGGTGAATCGGACCGTGTAACCGACGTCGTCGCCGAGCTTCGATCCGACCTCCTCGGCGACGCGCTCGGCGATCGTGCGGGCTGCGACACGGCGCGGCTGTGTGTGGCCGATCATCCCGTCGACTCCACGGCCCGCTTCGAGGCACAGCTTGGGCAGCTGGGTGCTCTTGCCCGACCCGGTCTCGCCGGCGACGATCACCACCTGGTGGTCCCGGATCGCGGCGAGAATCTCGTCGCGCCGTTCGGTGATCGGGAGCGTGTCCGGGTACGCCAATCGACCTTGGATCGCCCGCACCGCCGCGGCGCGTGGATGTTCCATCGTGGTCGTCATGGCAGGCCCGACCGCCAAGCCTCGCAGCTCGCCCCGCCCCTCCCACCCCGAGATTCTCCACCGCCCACTCTTCCCACCGATGAGCCAAACCGCCGAATACGGTCACTTCGCTCATCGCAACCCGGACCGGACCGCCACCGATGAGCCAAACCGCCGAATACGGTCGGTTCGCTCATCGCTCGGGTGGGGCCAGGTGGCGGACGGGGCGTAGCGTCGGCGCTCGTGACGTACCCGGCCAAGGTGATGACCGTCTACATCCTCGGGTTGTTCATGACGATCATCGACGGGACGATGGTCAACGTTGCCCTGCCGACGATGGCAGACGACTTCGGCGTACCCACCACCGACATCGAATGGATCGCCGTCGGATACCTGCTCACCTACGCGGCCGTGATCCCCGCCGCGGGCTGGCTCGGCGATCGGTTCGGGACCAAGCGTGTGTTCACGGTGGCTTTGATCGCCTTCGTGGCCACCTCGCTCGCCTGCGGGCTGTCGCAGACACTCGATCAGCTGATCGTGTTCCGCGTCCTGCAGGGACTCGGCGCCGGCCTCATCACGCCCGTCGGTGCAGCGATGCTCTACCGGGCCTACTCGATGGAGGATCGGGCGAAGGCGGCAATCGGGGTGCTGAGCGTGGCGGTGATCGCCCCGGCGATCGGGCCGATGCTGGGCGGCATCCTCGTCGACACGGCGTCGTGGCACTGGATCTTCCTGATCAACGGACCGATCGGGGCCGTGGCGATCCTGTTGTCGTTCACCTGGCTCGTCGAGACGAAGCACGAAGCCCCCGGACGATTCGACCTTGCCGGTTTTCTGCTGTCAGCAGCATCGGTCGCAATCCTGCTGTACACCTTGTCGATCGGCCCGGAGAAGGGGTGGTTCTCCGCGTACACCCTCACCTTGGCTTCCATCGGCATCGTCTGCCTGGTCGCCCTGATCGTGATCGAATTGCGCATCCCCAACCCGATCCTGCTGCTCCGACTCTTCGAAGACCGGCTCTTCCGAACGATCAACATCTCGGCCGCACTCACCTATGCCGGGTTCTTCGGGATGATCTTCGTCCTGCCGCTCTACCTCCAGAGCCTGCGTGGCTACACGGCGTTCCAGAGCGGGCTCGCCCAGTCGCCGCAGGCGATCGGCGTGTTCCTCGTGTCGAACCTGCTCGGGCGGCGGCTCTACCGCGCCATCGGTCCGCGCCGCCTCATGGTGGTCGGCACCGCCGCCACCGCCGCGATCACATGCCTGTACGCCACCGCCGACCTTTCGACGCCGCTGTCGACGATCGCTGGGTTCTCGTTCATGCGGGGCCTCGCGGTCGGCGTGGTGTTCGTGTCGATCCAGACGGCCGCCTACGCCACGACATCGATGGCCGACACCGGCCGGGCAACCAGCCTGTTCAACACGCAACGCCAGATCGCCTATGCGTCAGGTGTCGCACTCGCCGCGACCGTGATCGCCGCACTCCTACCGAACGGAAGCGACGCGGCGTCGGACACCGAGCTGCTGTCGGCATACCAGGGAGGATTCCTCGCCGTCGGTCTGATCATGGCGCCCGCCGCGATCATCTCGTGGTTCATCGACGACGACGACGTCGCCGCCACCCGTGGCCTCACCCCAACAACGCCGCCGGCACAACCCGCCCGCGCCTGATGCTGCCGGCCCCGCTCTGCGCGTTCACCAAGATCTCGGTGAGTGCACGTCTCGACTTCCGACATCGTTGCTCACACAGGTCCTGAGCGGGAACATGGCGCGGCTGCTGGGCCCGACAGCACTGGCCTGGGAGTGCCCGATGGGCGAGACTGTCGGAAGGGGAAGACACGTCACGACACGGGGGCCACTTTGGAGTGCAGCAATTGCGGGCGCGGGAATCGCGACGACTCGCGGTTCTGCGACGCCTGTGGCACCGCCCTCGTGCTGCGCTGCGGTTCGTGTGATCGGGAATTGAAGCCGGACTCCCGGTTCTGCGACGGCTGCGGCGCCCCCATCGAGCGCGGCGGCACCGACGCCGACGCCCACAGCACCGTCCACCGTCACCAGTTCCACCATCGACGCGGCGGTCCGCAAGACGGTGACCGTGCTGTTCTGCGACCTCGTGGGTTCGACGGCATTCGCCGAAACGGTCGACACCGAGTCCGCGCGCGAGGCAATGGGCCGCTACCACGAGATGGCGAAGGCGACGATCGAGGTGAACCGCGGCACGGTCGCCAAGTTCATCGGCGACGGCGTGATGGCGCTGTTCGGCGTGCCCGACGTGGCGGAGGACGACGCCGAACGCGCCGTCGTCACGGGCCGCGATCTGCAACGGGGATTCGCGGTGATCCGCGACCACATCGCCAACCGCTACGGCGTCGAGGTCGGCCTGCGAGTCGGTGTCAACACCGGCGAGCTGGTCATCGACGATGCCGACGCGGACCTGGTGGGCGACGTCCTCAACACCGCCGCGAGGCTGGAGGCCGAGTGCCCGCCCGGCGAGGTGCTCGTCGGCGATGACACCTGGCGCCTCACCCGTAACACCCTCGCGTACGAGGCGCTCGGCCTGGTGACGGTCAAGGGCAAGCGTGACGGCCTGGCCACCCATCGCTTGCTCGGCAGCGACCACGACGCGTCCGCGGAGCCGTTGGCGGAGGTTGCACTGCCCTTCGTCGGGCGTGACGCCGAGCTGAGCCGGCTGCACGAGGTGCTCGACGACGCGATCGCGAGCGGCGAGACGCGGCTGGCAACGGTGATCGGGTCGCCTGGCGTCGGCAAGACGCGCCTGGCCCGCGAGCTCGGCCGAGCGGTGGCCGCAGTTGCCCGCTTCGTCGAACTCCGGTGCGAGCGCGCCGGCACCGCGACCTTCGCGCCGATCGCCGAACTGCTCCAGGTCGTTGCCGAGTTCGGCGACGACGACACGCCCGAGGAGATCCGAGCGTCACTTCTCCGTCTCGTGGGCGAGGCACCTGACGCCGCCCGCCTCGTGGAGCTCCTCGGATCGTTCGTCGGCACCGCGGCACCACGCTCGACCGAGGACGCGTTCTTCGCTGTTCGACGACTGGTGGAGATGCTCGGGCAGCGCGAGCCACTGGTGCTCGTGATCGACGACATCCAGTGGGCCGAGCCGCTGTTGCTCGACCTGCTCGAACACCTCGCCCAGTGGGCGAGGGGCGCGCCATCCGTCGTGCTCGGCCTCGCCCGCCCCGAGCTGCGCGACCTGAGACCCGCGCTCGCAGAAGTCGGCCGACCGGTGTCGTGTGTGATCTCGCTCGAGGGCCTCGACGCCGCGGCCACCGAGCAGTTGGCGGCGCAACTCCTCGGCGGGGCATCGCTTCCAGTGGAGTTGACGCAGCGCCTGCCCGCCTCGACCGACGGCAACCCGCTGTTCGTACGCGAACTCGTGCGGATGCTCATCGACGACGGCGTGATCGAACAACGCAACGGCCAGTGGGTTCTTGCAGTCGACGTGGACGCGATCGAGGTGCCGCCGACGATCCAGTCGCTGCTCGCCACGAGGGTCGAGCGTCTGCCGCACGCCGAACGACGGGTGATGGAGCTCGCATCGGTGATCGGCCCGGAGTTCCCGCTCGGCGCCCTCGCTGCGCTGCTCCCCGAGTTCGAACGGGCCGACCTGGACGCGACGCTGGAACGGCTCCGACGCAAGGAGCAGGTCGAGCCGACCGGCACCTACTGGGGCGACGAACCGGTCATCCGGTTCCACCATGTGCTGATCCGCGATGCTGCGTACCGCAGGCTCCTCAAGGGTGCCCGCGCCGATCTGCACCTCCAGGTCGGCGCCTGGCTGGAGGAGTCGTCGACGCACCTCGTCGGCGAGTTCGACGTGACGATCGCCCACCACTTCGAGCAGGCCTACGTGTATCGGCGCCAGCTCAACGACGACGACGCGAGCACGGTTGCCGCCGGACGCAAGGCCGCCGCGCTCCTCCATCGGGCGGCCGATGCCGCACTCCAGCGTGACGACCTCGCCGCCGCCGGCGGTTATGCGAACCGGGCGATCGATGTACTCACCATCGACGCCGACGACCTGCCGGAACTCCTGCTGCTCGCCTGCGAGGCGTTCTTGTCGTCGGGCGATGTGGGCAACGGCCGAGCGCTGGCGAAACAGCTCGGCGACCACGCCGTCGGCGACGATCGGCTGGAGGCCTGGACCACCTGTTTCGAGGCGCACCTTGCCGTGCTGACCGAGCCCGACGGACTTCGCGAGGCGTCCGACCGGGCGGCTGACGCGGCGGCGCAGCTGCAGCACCTCGGCGATGAGGCCGGAGTTGCCAAGGCTCGAATCATCCGGGCCAGTGCACTCGCCCGTCTCGGCCAGGTCGGTGCCTGCGAGGCCGAACTCGACCTCGCGCTCACCGCGCGCGCGCGGCCGACGACCGTCGGCGTATCACTGCGGTGCTCAGTGCTGCGCCCGTGGCAGCGCTCTGGGGGCCGAGCCCGGTGCCGCGTGCGGGTGGGCGATGCCTCGACGTGGTGCGCCTCTCGCGCATCACCGCCGACTCACCCGAGGTCGAGGCCACGTCGGTGCGTTGCCAGGCGGTGCTCGAGGCATTGCGTGGACGCTTCGACACCGCCCGGGCGTTGATCGCAACGGCGCGTGCCACGACCGAGGAGATCGGGCTGCGACATGGCCTGCTCGAGACGGAGTTCTTCGCCGGCATCGTCGAGTTGCTGGCGGGCGAGCCGGCTGCCGCCGAACCACCTCTGCGTCTGGCGTATGGCGGGCTCGGTCAGCTCGGCATCGGCGCCGACGCCGGCCAGGCCGCGGCGTACCTTGCTCGGGCGCTACTGCTGCAGGGGCGCCTCGACGAGGCCGACGAACTCGCGACCGACAGCGACGCGCTCGCCGGCCAGAACCCGCAGACCGCGATCGCCGCCCGGTCGGCCATGGCCGAGATCTTGGCGGTGAGAGGCGACACGCCAAAGGCGCTTACATTGGCCGAGGAGGCCGTTCGGCTCGCGGCCGGCACCGACATCATCCTCGATCACGCGAACGCTCTGGCAACGCTCGCTCGAGTGCGGGCCGCCGACGGCGACATCGAGGGTGCGGATCGAGCATCGACCTCGGCTCGTGAGCTGTTCACCCAGAAGGGCGCCACGGTCCTCGTCGATCTCGCACGGATCGACGGTCGACCGTTCGCGGTGCCAACGTCCCGGTCACCGCACGGCAATGCGACCACACCACGGGTTGCACGTGATTCGGACGAGGCGTGGAACATGGCCGATCGCTGGGCGCGACGCGCCAACGACGTCATGGCTTCCAACGACATCGACGCCTTGTCCGACAGATTCGAGGACGACTACCGATCGGTCGATCATCGACCGCTGGTCGGTGGCCAGCTCACGTCGAAGGCCGAGGCAGTCGAGATGCTCCGCCAGGTCTCGGCAATCTTGAGCGACCGGGTCGAACTCGTTCATGAGCCGATTGCCGTTCGCGGCGAACGCCTTGTTCTCCGCCATGCACATTGGCGCAGCGCCGACGACCCAGCTGGTTCCGTCGTCGAGATGGTCGATGTCGTCGAGTACAGCGACCGCGGCAGGCTGGTGAGGACGTCGACCTACGAAACGAGCGACCTCCACCTCGCGCTCCAAGAACTCGACGAGTGGTTTCTGTCCAAGGTGGACCCGGACCACGTGGGCACAATCCAAGAGATCGCAATCAGGCTGGCCTCGTTCACGACGACGGGTGAGAGCGACGCCGCCCAGGCTCTCCTTCATCCGTCGATCGAGGCGATCGACCATCGGGCCATCGGGTGGGCCACCAGCACTGGCCGCGAAGCAATGCGCGGACGGATCGAGTCGGTCGGCGATCTGCCTGGCGAGTCACTGGCCTTCATGGTCCGCTGGCGCCCCTTCGACGGGTGGGTCGGCGTCGCAGAGCGGTGCCTCCGCACGATCTCTCCCGATGGAGCGCAGCAGGAGAGCCGCACGCTGTCGGTCGGTGTGTTCGACCCTGCAACCGGTCTCTTGATCCGCCACGAGATGTTCGACGTGGACGACCTCGCGGAGGCACTCGCCCGGTGTGAGGAGATCGGCGCCGCGCAGGCCGATCAACTCGTGAACGACGCCGTCCTCGCCGGCGGCATCGCCAACCACCGTGTACGCGCCGACGTCATCGGGCACTTCCTGAACGAGCTCGGCGACGACTTCGTGGCCGAGGGCATCGGGACCGAAGGATGGACGGTCACCGCCGACGACCTCCGCTCGGGGCGCACAGAGCCGACTGCACTCGGCTACGGCGTCGAATTCCGTCAGGTGATCTCGATCATCGGTGATCGCCTCACCATGCTCTACGTCGAGACCGACGGTGGCGAACGCAGGTTCTCGGTCGAGGAGATCGACGAGGGCGGACGGCTCACACGCATCCGACACTTCCCCTCCACCGACCTCATCGAGGCGACCAACCATCTCGAAGCTCGCTGGCGGGCGATCGAGGACCTGCCCGCGTCCGTCGTCGCCATGAACCGGTGGGAGGAGCGTCAACGGGCCAAGGACCCGAGTGGCTTGGCGTTGGCGAATGTCAGCGCTCCGGAATTCACTCTCACCGATCACCGCGCCCTCGGCATCGAGCCGCTCGATTGGGAAGGCATCGCTGTCCCAGTGGCCGACGCCGATCTCGGTGTGTTGCTCCCCGTACGGATTCACGCGATGTCGGCGTCGACCGTCGTGGCGAAGTCCGCCATGGTGGCGGTGAGTCCCTCGGGCGACATCTGGGAGGCGTTCATCAGCACGACCGTCTTCGCCCACCGCAACGGTCTGGCCACGCACGTCGAACTGTTCGCGGAGGACGACCTCGCCGGAGCGCTTGCCCGTGCCGCCGAGATCGATCCCGAGGGGTTCGACGTCGAAGGCGCTGGCCCCAGCGACGGCAACGAGCCATGGAACGAAGCCGACCGGCTGAGCCGCACGTGCAAACGCCTCATCCAGGCCGGTGACCTCGCCGGCTTTGCTGACATGTTGAGCGAGGATCATCGCGGCGAGGACCGTCGCACCGGTGTCCGCACCGTCTTGGACAAGGCGGAGTCCGTCCGTTCTGCCGCCGCGTTGCTCGAGGTTGTCGGTCCAATCAGTCTGACATGGACGACGGTCGCCAGCCGGGGACATGATTTCGCCCTCGTTCTCGAACACTGGACCCGGGACGACGATCCGAACGGACCTGCGGCCGACATCCTGCGTCTCGCGCGCTTCGGCGACGGGCTGCTCGCTGAGGACATCAGCTTCGACCCGAGCGACCTCGGAAGGGCCGTCGCCGAACTCGACCGGATGTACATGGAGACACTCGACGGCATCGAGTCGGAAGTTCGGGCCGCAGTCCTGAGGTTCGAGCAGGCACTCAACGACGGTGACCTCGATCGGATGATGGCGATGTTCCACCCGGATTTCGCCTTCGCCGACCACCGTCCCCTCGGATGGGGTCCCGACTCTCGAGTGGACGCTGTCCGAGAGCGCTTCCGAACCCTGACGCAAGGCCACGGCTCGGTCTTCCGCTACACGGCCAAGGTCCATCGCCAAACTGGGCAACTCGAGTGCGCCTCGTGCCGCCTCGTCGTCGACCGGCCCGAAGGTGGCCAACTGATCGACGATCAGATCGTCGTGTCGCGGCTGGATGCCGCGACGGGCTTGGTCATCAGGTCCGATCAGTTTGCCGATGATCGACTCGACGAGGCCCTCGCGTGCTTCGACGCCACCCGGGCCGAGATCGACAACGTCATCCCTGCCGCCAACGCCGCAGCGCTTGCAGGCGGATGGGCGAACAACCGGGCCCTGACCGCACCGCGCGACGACTTCGGATCCATGTTCGCCGACGACTTCGTCGCAACGTTGGTCGACGGCACCACCGTCACGTTCGACGACCTGCGATCCGGCCGACTTGCGCCACAAGCGATCGGCTTCGGTATCACCGACCGACGGATCGTCTCGGTCTTCGGCGAACAGCTGGCGCTCATCGGTGTCGGCCCCGACAACGGTACACAGCACTGGTCAATCGAGGAGGTCGATGCCGATTGCCGTCTCGCACGACTCCGCCAGTTCCCGATCCGCCGGTTTGCGGGAGCGGTCGACCACGCCCACGTTCGGTTTGCCGCGATCGATCGGGTGCGCCCTGCGATACGCGCCATGATCGCGCTCAATCACGCACAGTTCGCCGGCGACCGAGAGCAGTATGAGTCGTACATCGCCGACGAGTTCGAATTCGTCGACCGGCGAGAGTTGGGCTTCGGCCGTGCCGACAAGGGTCAGTACATCGATCTCCAGTTCACCGGAGTCGACAGCACGGAAGAACTCGGCGTGTTGTTCGCCCGATGCGTGCTCGCGGAGACCGACGAGGTCGCTGTCATCTCCTTCGCCCGGTACTTCATCACCGAGGACGGTGGATTCTGGGAGGTCGGAAACGGTTTCGCGGTCAACACCGCTCTCGACGGCCGGGTATCCCGCATCGAGACCTTCGGCGACGACGCGCTCGACGAGGCGCTCGCCCGGGCCGCCGAACTCGATCCGAACTTGCGACGACGATCAGGCGAACGCGGCGGCGGCTGAGCTGTCGATGTACTCGTCGATGCGGGTGATCTGATCGCCTGACACCTCTGCCACGATGCACGCCGGGAGGTCGGCCGTCCGACCATCGGGCAGCACGACGTGCAGGTCGTGCTGCTGGACGAACCCGCCCTCGATCTCGTACCGGCGGATCGACCGGTATTCACGGCTCGTGGTGTTGCGTATCAGCCAGTCGAGCACCCGGAGGTTCTCCGCCTTGGTCTGTTCGATGCCGTCGTTGCTGTGCCACACCGCGATGTCGTCGGCGTAGATGGCCGCCACCGTCGCGGCGTCACCCGCCTCGATCGCAGCAAAGATCCGATCGGCGACATCGAGAGCTGACATCGCCTCACCGTAACCCTCGATTGCACCAGGGGTCAGACCCCTGGTGCAATTCCGGTGTCAGACCCCAGACGTAACGTTGCGGCGCTCGGCGGAACGGACGGCAGCGGCGCCGAGGCGGAGCATCTTGGTGTCGCCGAACGGTGTGCCGCCGACCTGGTTGAGGATCATCGCCACTGCCAGCCCCGACTCGGGATCGCCCCAGGCGCCGGAGCCACCGAACCCGAAGTGCCCGAAGGCCTTCGGGAGCACTCCCTTGGTGGTGCCGACGAGGTGGTAACCGAGCCGCCAGCGCATGTTGAACCCGACGCCGGCGTCGCGGCCCACCTTCTCACCGGCGCGGCCTTCTCCGCTCGGTCCGAGCGTCGTCTGGATCCGGGTCGCCTCGCGCAGCGTCTCGACCGATACGAGCGCAGGACCGTCGAAATCGTCAGGCGTCGCCAGCGCGGCGTACATCCGGGCGAGAGACCGAGCGGTGAACACCCCGTTGGCGGCGGGGATCTCGCCGTCGTGGATGCGATCGGTGGTGGCCACGTCGAGCATGTCGTCGACGACCAACGCCTGGTACATCGGCTGGAAGCTCTTCACCTTGGCGAGCGTCTTGGTCATCTTGAAGAGCCGGGCCACCGCCTTCGGGTCGACGAGTTGTTCGGCGATGTCGCCGCGCACGGCCGCGGGCGCGCCGATGAACATGCCGCTGAGGCCGAGCGGCCCGACGATCTCGCGCTGCAGGGCCTCGTTCACCGTGAGCCCGGTGACCCGACGGATCACCTCACCGACGAGGTATCCGTACGTGAGGGCGTGGTACGCGGAACGCGTGCCGACGTCCCACTTCGGTTCGGCCTCGGCGAGGAGCTTCGTCATGTGCTCCCAGTTGATGAGGTCCTCGGCCGAACCGGCGATCGCCCGCACATCGTGGAGAGCCGCCTGGTGTGTCAGGAGATGCCGCAGCGTGATCGTGTCCTTGCCGGCGGTGGCGAACTCGGGCCAGTACGTGGCGACCGGGACGTCGTAGTCGAGCAGACCCTGATCGACGAGGCGCTGCACGATGGTCGCCACCACGCCCTTGGTGGTGGAGAAGCTCATCGACATCGTGTCGCGTGTCCACGGCGTTCCCGCCGCGTCCCGCACACCGGTCCATGCATCGACGACGAGCTCGCCATGGTGGTACACGGCCACAGCCATGCCGCCGCGCGCTGACTTCTTCGCCATGAGCTGTTGGACCTTCTCGGTCACCGGAGCGAAGTCGGGATGTACGAAACCTTCCATGCCTTCTTCCTATCTGGCGGATCGGCCCGACGTTCTCGTGAACAGACGCGCGCTCTGACCGTTGCCTTGTTCACACAAGGCGATGGGGCACTGCGACAACTGTGGTCGGGACGACAAGGGAACCGGTCGATTCTGCTCGGGCTGCGGCCACCCGGATCGATCCCCGGCGAACTGGCCGTCGCCATACACGTTGCAAGGGCTGAGATGCAAGGGCTGAGACGTATTCCGCAGAGAATGGTGCATGGCCGCTCTGCGATGATTCGTCGGTGCAATTCGCCGACGAGAACCCGACCGCCCGGCATCGCTTCCGTGGTGGGCAGGTGCTCGTTGATGGTGAACTCGTTCGCGCCGACCTCGTGGTCGACGGGGACCTGATCGCCGACGTCGCGATCGACCCGCCGCCCGGCGAACTCGGAGCGGGTGACGTCGACTGCGACGGGCTCGTGATCGCTCCGGGGTTCATCGACCTGCAGTGCAACGGTGCCGGGGGTGTCGACATCACGGGCGAACCCGACCGCATTCTGGACGTCGCGGCCGAGCTCCCACGCTTCGGGGTCACGGCATTCCTGCCCACCGTGGTGACTGCGCCCGCGTCAACCCGTGCCGCTGCGATTGCGGCGATGCAGCGGTTGCGCGACGCCAGCATGGAACGGCCGATGGCGGCTCCGCTCGGGCTCCACTTCGAAGGCCCGATGATCTCGCGCAACCACCTCGGAGCGCACGTGCCTCGTTTCGCCGCCGACCCCGCAGCGCTGCTCGACGAGATCGAGTCGTGGACGTCGTCGGGTGTCGTCTCGCTCGTCACGCTTGCACCCGAACTCGAGCGTGCACTCGACGTCGTCGAATCGTTGGCCGCTGCCGGCGTGGCCATCTCGGCCGGTCACACGGCGATGTCGCCATCCAACTTCACCGCCGCCCGATCGGCGGGCGTGTCGTACGTGACCCACCTGTTCAACGCGATGGCACCGTTCGGCCACCGCTCTCCTGGCCCGATCGGAGCGGTGCTCGCCGACGACTCGGTAGTCGTCGGCGTGATCTGCGACGGCATCCACGTCGATCCGGTTGCCGTCGCGATGGCGTGGAGGTCACTCGGCCCGCAACGGATGTCACTGGTGTCCGACGCCTCCCCCGCGCTCGGAGCGCCCTACGGCCGGTTCAACATCGGCGGGTTCGAGATCGTCCACGACGAAACCGGCGTGCGGACCGTCGACGGCGTGCTTGCGGGGAGCGCACTCGAACTCGACAGGGCCGTCAGGAACCTCATGTCGTTCACCGACTGCTCGCTCGCCGATGCCCTCGCCACGGTCACCACCACGCCGGCGGATCTGCTCGGCCTCACCGACCGAGGCCGCATCCGCGCCGGCGCCAGAGCCGACCTGACGATCGTCGACCCTGCAGGCGACTTGCACCGCACGGTGATCGCCGGCAGGACCGCGTGGCAACGCCTGACCCGATCCCGCCGGAGGTGAGCCGATTTCACCAGGGGTCTGACCCCTGGTGAAATCAGATGGTGTTGCCGGCGAACTGGGCGTTGTAGAGGCGCCAATAGGCACCGTGGGATTCGAGGAGCGAGTCGTGGTTGCCCTGCTCGACGATCTGGCCGTCCTCCATCACGAGGATCACATCGGCTCCCCGAATGGTCGACAGCCGGTGAGCGATCACGAAGCTCGTACGGTTCGCCCGCAGGTTGTTCATCGCCTCCTGGATCAGTACCTCGGTGCGGGTGTCGACCGAGCTGGTGGCCTCGTCGAGAATCAGGATCGCCGGGTCGTTGAGGAACGCCCGCGCGATCGTCATCAGCTGCTTCTCGCCGGTGGAGATGTTGTCGCCCTCGTCGTTGATGATCGTGTCGTAGCCGTCGGGCAGCGAGTGCACGAATCGGTCGACGTAGGTGACCTGGGCGGCCTCGTAGATCTGCTCGTCAGTCGCGTCGGGGTTCCCGTAGCGCAGGTTCTCGCGGATCGTGCCGCCGAAGAGCCACGTGTCCTGCAAGACCATCCCGATGTCGGAGCGGAGCTCGTGACGGGGGAAGCTCGCGATGTCGCGACCATCGAGCGTGATGCTGCCGGAGTCGATCTCGTAGAACCGCATGATCAGATTGACCAGGGTGGTCTTGCCCGCGCCAGTAGGCCCGACGATGGCGACGGTTTCACCCGGCTCCGCCGTCACGTTCAGGCCGGTGATCAACGGCTTGTCCGGGTCGTATGCGAAGTGCACGTCCTCGAACACCACGCGCCCGCGGACGGGCGCCGGATCGGTGGAGAGTTCCTGCTCGGCCGACTGCTCCTCGGCGTCGACCAACTCCAACACACGCTCGAGCGAGGCGATGCCCGACTGGAACGTCGCCGCCATCGATGCAAGATGGGTCAGCGGCTGGGAGAACTGGCGGGCGTACTGGATCATCGCCTGCATGTCGCCGATGCTCAGCGAGCCCGACGAGATCTGCAGGCCACCGACGACGGCGATCAGGATGTACTGGATGTTGCCCATGAACAGCATCGCCGGCTGGATCAGGTTGGCCATGAACTGTGCCGCGAAGCTCGCCTCGTAGAGCTTGTCGTTGTCCGCGCGGAACCTGTCCTCGGCCTCACGCTGACGGCCGAAGCTCTTCACGATCGTGTGGCCGCTGAACACCTCTTCGGCCTGCGCGTTCAGGTTGCCCGTGTGGCGCCACTGATCCATGAAGCGCGGGCGCGCCTTGCCGCCGATCATCTTCATCAACCACACCGACAGCGGCACGGTGGTGAGCGCGATCAGCGCCAGCAGCGGCGAGATCGTGAACATCATGATCGTCACGCCGATCAGCGTCAGCAGCGACGTGAGGATCTGACTCGTCGTCTGCTGCAGGCTCTGCGCCAGGTTGTCGATGTCGTTGGTCACCCGGCTCAGCAGGTCGCCGCGGGGCTGACGGTCGATGTAGCTCAGCGGAAGGTGGTTGAGTTTGCGTTCCACCGCTTCGCGGAGGCGGAACATCGAGCGCTGCACCACGCCGGCGAGCACGTACGACGACGTGTACGACAACAGGAACGATCCGGCGTAGACGAGCATCACCGTGATCAGCTGGCTGTGCAGCTCTCCGAAATCGATGCCCTGCCCCGACATCACGCCCTGCACGATGATGTTCGTCGCGTCGCCCAACAGCCTCGGGCCGATGACCACGAGCACGACGCTGACGACGGTGAGCAGGAAGACGACGAACAGCAGCGGCTTCTCGGTGCCGAGAATGTCGCCGAGGCGTTTGAGCGTCGAGCCGAACTTGTCGCTGCGTTCGGCCGGCATGCCGAGCCCACCTCCCGGACCGAAGCTCGCCCGGCGAGCCTCGGTGCCGGCGGTGGCCAGCAACTTCTTGTCGTCGTCGGAGTTCCCAGGCGCCTTGGCGCCGGCGTCTCCGTTGGTGCCGTTCGTGCCATTCGTGCTCATGCCACGGCCCCCTGTCCGATCTGCGACTCGACGATCTCGGCGTAGGTCGGGCACGTCTCGATCAGCTCGGCGTGCGTACCGCGACCGATGATCTCGCCGTCCTCGAGCACGAGGATCTGATCGGCATCGACGATCGTCGACACTCGCTGCGCCACGATGAGCACCGCCGCGTCGGCGGTGCGCGGTTTCAAGGCGGCTCGGAGTCGGGCATCGGTGGCGAGGTCGAGCGCCGAGAACGAGTCGTCGAACACGTAGATCTCGGGTTTCACCACGAGCGCTCGTGCGATGCACAGCCGCTGGCGTTGGCCACCCGACACGTTCGTGCCGCCCTGGGTGATCGGGCTCTCGACGCCGTCGGGCATCGCCTGCACGAAGCCACTCGCCTGAGCGACTTCGAGCGCCTCCCAGAGTTCGCCCTCATCTGCGTCCGGACGCCCGTACCGCAGGTTCGACGCGACGGTTCCCGAGAACAGGAACGGCTTCTGGGGAACGTAGCCGACCTTGCTCCACAGCAGGTCGAGGTCGAGATGGCGAACGTCGACGCCGTCGACGAGCACCGATCCCTCAGTGGCATCGGAGAGTCGCGAGACGAGATTCATCAGCGTCGTCTTGCCGGCGCCGGTGCTCCCGATGATCGCCGTCGTGGTGCCCGCCTCGACGCGGAACGACACGTTGCACAACACGGGTCGATCAGCACCGGGATAGGCGAAGCTGACGTCGCGGAACTCGAGCGTCCCGCGCTCGTCCACCTCGGTCACCGGCTGGTCCGGTTGACGGACCGTCGACGGCGTGTCGAGCACTTCCGCGACCCGTTCCGCCGCGACACCGGCGCGGGGGATCATCGACACCATGAACGTCATCATCACGACGGCGAAGAGGATCTGCATCAGATAGCTCAGATAGGCCACCAGCGAGCCGATCTCCATCTGGCCGGCGCCGATGCGGTCGCCGCCGATCCAGATCACGGCCACGCTCGACAGGTTGATGATCAACATCACGGTCGGAAACGTCGCCGCCATCAATCGGCCGGCGCGCAGCGAAGTCTGCGTCAACTCGTCGTTCGCCTGTGAGAACCGCTGGACCTCCTGCGGTTCGCGCACGAAAGCCCGCACGACACGCATTCCGGTGATCTGTTCGCGCAGGACGAGGTTCACCCGGTCGATGCGGAACTGCATCGCCTGGAACGACGGCACCATCCGGTACACGATCGAGCCGAGGGTGATCACCGCTGTGGGGATCGCCACCACCAGGATCATCGACAGACCCGGGTCCTCGCGCACTGCGAAGAAGATGCCGATCACCATCGTGATCGGCGCGGTGATCATCATCGTGCAGGCCATCACGACCAACATCTGGATCTGTTGGACGTCGTTGGTCGTGCGCGTGATCAACGACGGTGCGCCGAACTGGCCGACCTCACGAGCGGAGTAGCCGGTGACCGTGTGGAAGAGATCGCGCCGGATGTCACGGCCGAAACCCATCGCCGCACGGGACGCATACCAAACGGCGCCGACGGTGAAGATGATCTGGATGACGGTGAACCCCATCATCACGCCGCCCATCGTCAAGATGTAGTCGTTGTCGCCCTGCAGCACGCCGTTGTCGATCAACAACGCGTTCACCGTCGGCAACGTGAGTGACGCGAACGTGGCGATCGACTGCAGAACGACGACCATCAACAGCACGTTGCGGTACGGGCCGAGGTGGCTCTTGATCAGTTGCCAGAGTTTCACGCGGGGGTTCCTGTTCCGACGCCGTGTAGAACGGTGTCGACGATCTCGGCCGCCGCGGACGCTTCCGCGGCGATCATCGGATGGGTGAGCGAGAGGGTGAGCGCGCGGCAGCATTCGAGCTGCGTGGCCGGGTTCGACACGGATGTGGTCGCGATGGGCGATGAAGATCGCGGTGAGTGCGGGACTGTCGGTCATCGGCCGCCGCACCTGATCGTGGCGCTTGGGTCCGAGATGCGACAGGAGCGTCCAGACATCGACGACGCGTTGTTGGGTCAACTCGGTGGCCTCCACGAGCTGCTCCTCGAAGCTCCGCGTCGGATCGATCGCTCGCAACGCGCTCTCGAACGGTTCCTGGTCGAGCGCCGCCTCGAGCGTGGCGTCGAGCAGCTCGTCCTTGTCCTTGAAGACCCGGAAGATCGTGCCCTCCGCGATCCCGGCAGCGCACGCGATCTGCTTGGTGGTGATCGCCTCGCCGTGCTCGGCAAGCAGCGGGCGCACCGCCTCGATGATCGCCGCCCGGCGTTGGTCGGGTGGCAGCGCCGACGCCCGCTTGGACGTCGCAGGGGCACTGGCGGCGGGCGACATTCCCGGCACCCTAACTGAGTGAGCACTCACTCACACGTCCACTCGTCGTCCGACCCACCCCAGCGATGAGCGAACCGACCAAATACAGCGGTTTGGCTCATCGCGACCAGTCGACATCCGCCAGCGTTGGCGGGCGGGTGGGTCAGCGGGTGGGAACGAGTTCCGGGGGGAGGCTCGAGCGGAGGACGTCGAGGTAGGCGTCGTAGCCCTTCGAGCTGGGATGGAACGACGCCGTCGACACGTTGAGCGGGCCGCTGGTCCACTGCTCCTTCACGGTGCCGTCGGCGAGCTGGCTGCGCCGGAAGGTGTCGCCGAACACGGCATCGTTCACGAACCGGTCGCGCTGCCAGAACCGGCACGCGCCGTGGTTGTCGAACTGGTCGAGGACGTCGACGTAGCGGATGTCGGCGCCGGTCAACCCGCGAGCGTGGGCGGTGGCGACCTCGATCTCGTGGTTGAGCAGGTCGACCTGGTCGTCGATCCAGTCGGCCTCGTCGCCGCTGATGCCGGTGACACCGTCACAACGACCGTTGCCCTGCATCAACCGCGGGTAGCCGAGCACTCGAACGGTGATGTCGGGATACTGCTCACCGATCGTTCGGTACGTCTCGACCAGGTCCTCGCGGATCTGGTCGAGGTTGGCCATCTGGTTCTTCGACGACTCGTGGCAATGCGCCGACGTGATGCACCGCGTCAGGGCGTCCGGCCAGTTCTCGTCGCGACCGGTGCGCAGATTGTTGCCGCCGATGGTCATCGTCACGAGGGTCCCGCTGCCGTCGCCGGGTATGGAAGCGGCACGCACCTGGGCGGGGATCTCGCGAATGACGGCCCCCGCGCATGCGATGAACACCGAGTCGGCGTCGAGTTGTGCGGCGAGACGCGGGCCCGGTGTCTCGTCGAGTTCACGCTGGCAGGCGCTCGATCCCAGTCGGGTGGCGGGGTCGAACGAGTGCGCCTCGGGACCGTGATCGTCGTAGGTGGAGGCGTTGCGGTGGATCCCGCTGCCGGAGCTGTACGAGTCTCCGAGCGTCACGACCCGCTCGATCCCGCCGGTCGTCACCGTTGTCTCGGGCCGAGCCGACACCGAGCTGCCGACACCGATCATGCCGACCGTCGCCGCTGCCGCAGCAACGAGAACGGTGGTCGAGCGGCGCATCAGGATCAGAGGTTACGAGGTGTGGCCGAACGGGATGACGCGGCAAAACCCGTCACATCGAATGCTCAGATTCGCGTCGATGGCACCACGATCACCGATCGCGTCGACGCCGCACCAGCACTTCCTGCGCGATCGTCGCCACCTGGAGCCCGTCGTGGCGGATCACGTCGCCGGTGACGAGCCCGCGCCCCCGATTGACGCCGTGCGACCGGGTCTCGAACCAGTGCCACTGCGACGGGTCGGTCGGGCGTTCGAACCAGACCGAATGATCGAGGCTCGCGCCCTGGAAGAGCTTGCGATCACCCACGTCGCCAGCGAAGTCGGGATGCGACGACCGCGCCGCCCTCGAGGGTGCGGCGTCGGACATGAAAGCCAGCGCGCACTGATGATCGGCGGGATCGTCGCCCATGTCGGCATCGAGACGGATCCAGTAGCCCATCGTGCCGTCGTCGAGGAAGGTCGCCTTGCGCATCAGCAACCCTGCCCACGAATGGTCGTGCAACGATGGATCGTCGGGGCCGGGAAGCCCCGGTGGCAGCGTCGCAACCGCCACATCGGCCTCGTCTTCGAGGACGTGGAACGACACCGACAGGTTGAGGATGGCCCCGGCCGATTGGCGTGCGACCACTTGGCGGGTACTGAACGATCGACCGTCGCGGAGTCGCTCGACCTCGTAGCGGATCGGCTCCTCGGTGGCCCCGGGACGTATGAAGTAGGAGTGGAGCGAATGAGCGGCCCGGCCAGGATCGACCGTGCGCGCCGCTGCGCGGAGCGCCTGCGCGACCACTTGTCCACCGAAGAGCCGCCCACCCCACGGGTAGCGAGCCGCGATGCCGACGTATGTGTCGGGTCCATGCGGCTCCAACTGCAACAGCTCGCTGAACTCGATGTCATGGATCTTCCTCGTCGGCATCCGCCCAGTGTGACAGCCCGCGAGGCGGCACACTGAGCCCATGCAGATCGTCGAGGTGTACGCAGACATCACGTGCCCATTCACCCACGTGGGACTCAAACGGGTGGTTCAGCACGTCAGCGAGATGGCCGAGCCCACCGACGTCATCGTCCGGGCGTGGCCGCTGGAGTGGGTCAATGGCACCCCACTCGCCGTCGACGCCGTGGTCGTGAAGGCACGCGCGCTCAGCGACCAGCTCGGGATCGACGACTTCGAAGGGCTGCGCGCCGATGCGTGGCCGAGCACGACGATCCCGGCACTCAACCTCGCGGCCAGCGCCTACGAGAGCGATGCGGCCACCGGGCTGGCCATCAGCCTCGAGCTGCGCGCGGCGTTGTTCGAGCGCGGCGAGAACGTCGGTGATCCGGCGGTGCTCGCCGGCATCGCCGCGGCGCATGGCCTCCCGGTTCCCTCGGTCGACACGAGCCCCGCGGTACAGGACGACTACGTCGGTGGCCGCGAACGCGGGGTGAAGGGTTCACCGCACTTCTTCGTGGGCTCCGACGACTTCTTCTGTCCGGCGCTCGACCTCGGCCACGACGTCGACGGCCACCTCACCGCTCGCTTCGACGCCGACATGCTCGCCCAGTTCTTCGCGCGGATCGACTCCTGAGCTCCTCCGGCGGCGACTCGCCGTCCGGGTGGGTGCCGTGCGGGGGGGTCACCGCCCGGCACCCACCGGACGTGAGATGAACGTACGCGTCGAATGTGTCGCCGAGATGTCCCGCGCGTTGCCGCTCGGTGATCAGTCGTCGAACGTTCGCTGGCGTCATCGGACCGTTCGGCGTGATAGCACGTCGGTATGGGGAACGACACTGACGACACCAGGTGGCTCGACGCGACGGCGCACGCTCATCTCGTTTCGACGCGTGAGGCGACGGCCACCGAGCTGGTCGACGCCGCAATCGGACGTATCGAGGACGGTGACGGCACGCTCAATGCGGTGGTCATGCGGTGGTTCGAGCGAGCCCACCGCCAGGCCGAAGCGTTCGACGAACTCCCACTCACGTCCGAACAACGCGACGCAGCGTTCGCGGGTGTGCCGTTCCTCCTGAAGGATCTCGGCAACCACGTGGCGGGGCTGCCGCTCACGTCGGGCAATCGCGCCGCGCGCGACGAACGGCCGCTGTCGACGCACGATTCGAACCTCGTGGTGCACTTCCGCGACGCGGGCCTGATCACGCTCGGGCGCACCAACAGCCCCGAGTTCGGCAGCCTCCCGGTCACCGAACCGCTGGCCTACGGACCGACCCGCAACCCGTGGGACACCGGGCACACCCCTGGCGGATCGAGCGGAGGCGCGGCCGCAGCGGTGGCGGCCGGCATGGTGCCCATTGCTCACGCCAGCGATGGCGGCGGCTCGATCCGCATTCCAGCCTCGTGCTGCGGACTCGTCGGGTTGAAGCCGTCGCAAGGTCGGGTGTCGATGGGGCCTGAACGCGACGAGTCGGGTCTGTCCACGCAGCTGTGCGTGAGCAGGTCGGTGCGCGACACCGCACGGATGCTCGACGCGGTCCACGGTCCGGGCATCGGCGACAGCGTCATCGCGCCGGCCCCCAGCAGGGCGTACAACGACGAGTTGGGCGTCGATCCGGGCCGGCTGCGAATCGGGCTGCTCGACCGACATCCGATCGGCGGCGACCTCCACACCGACTGCGTCACAGCGGTTCGCTCGGCCGCGAGCTTGCTCGAGGGCCTCGGGCACGACGTCGAACTCGGTCACCCTCCGATCCTCGGAGACGCCGAGTTCCCCCGTCGCTTCGCCGCGATGTGGGCGGCGTTGATGGCGGTGGGCATCGACGCGCTCGGTCAGACCATCGGACGACCGTTGACCGCCGACGACGTCGAGCCGGTCAACTGGGCCCAGGGCGACTACGCGGCACAGCTCTCCGCAGCGCAGTACGCAACGGCGCTCGCCGCGGTCGGTCAGTACCGCCGGCAGGTGCAGGGATGGTGGGCCGAGGGTTGGGACCTGCTGTTGACGCCGACGCTCGCCGCTCCCCCGTTGCCGATCGGCGGCCTCTACGGCGATCAAGGTGACGGCATCGATCCGGAGAATCCGATGGCACCGTCGATGCGAGCCGGACGCTTCGTGGCCTTCACCCCACAGTTCAACGCATCGGGACAGCCTGCGATCAGCCTGCCGTTGCACTGGAACGACGCAGGCCTCCCGATCGGCGTGCAACTCGTGGCCGCCTATGGCCGCGAGGACCTGTTGATCCGCGTCGCCAGCCAACTCGAAGCCGCCGCCCCCTGGGCCACCCGCCACCCGCCGACGTGACCACGATTGCACCAGGGGTCAGACCCCTGATGAAATCACGCCGGTAGCGTCCGGCCGATGACGAGGCCGAATCCTGACATCGATGCGGTGATCTTCGACTTCGCCGGAGTGCTCAGCACCAGCCCCGGTGCGATGATGCGCCATCAGATCGAAACGAACGGGATCGATGTCGAGGTCGACCTCGTGACGTTCGCGAACATCGTGATGGGCCCCCTCGCCGACGACGGCGATCACCCGTGGCACCTGCTCGAACGGGGCAGGATCGACTTCGACGAATACGTCTCGGGCATCGAACCGTTGTGGCGCGAGGCGGGTTTTGACGCGTTCCCGACGCCACCGCGTGGCGACGACCTGCTCTCGGGCCTGTCACCGATCCCCGAGATGGTCGACGCCGCTCGAGCGATCCGAGCGGCGGGCTATTCGACCGCAATCCTCACGAACAACATCAAGGAGTGGGGTGCGTGGCGCACACTCTGGGATGCCGACAACCTGGTCGACGTGGTGATCGACTCGTGCGAGGTCGACATGCGCAAGCCGAACGCGGACATCTTCGAACTGACCATCGACCGGCTCGGCTCGCCGATCGAGCGCACGCTGTTCCTCGACGACTTCCCCTGGAACATCACCGGCGCCGAGTCCGTCGGACTGCAGACGATGCTCGTCACCGACCCCGTCGCAGCGGCGACGGCCCTCCTCGACCGACTGCTCTGAGCTGCGATGACCGACGGTCGAGCCTCGACGGCGCAGCTGGCGGTTGCCGGATTCTGCGTGGCGATGTTCACGATTGCCCTGGTCGCCCTGGTGAGCTCGCAACTCGCGCTGATGTCGGTGCTCGACACTGCCCGGGCCGAACGCGCCGCCGATCAGATCGCTGCGTCACGATTCACGGCTGACGTGATCGAGAAGACCGTCGAGCGAGCGATCTCACCGATCGTGGGCAGCGCCATCGCTGCACAGCTGGCAACGGCGACAAGCACCGACCCGCAGGTGACCGCGGTGGTCAGCTCGTCGCTGATGGGAGCACACCGCCAGATCGTCGATCCGGATGTGGGTGCACTTCCAGATGGCAATGTGGCCGTGCGCACGGCGATCGCCCGGTCGGTGCTCGACGCCGCGACCGCTGCCGGATTCGATCCGGCCACTGCCGGCATCGATGTCGCGAGCGTCGACGCATCGGGTCTGGACGCAGCAGTCGAGCAGGTCAGCCTGCCCTCGGTGGTCCCGACCGACGTGCCGGATCTCGGACTCCAACGCGTCGCCGAGACAGCGCGGGTCGTCGGTGCACTGGCGTTGTTCGTGTTCGGGTTCGTCGCGGTGGTCGCTCATCCTCGCCCGGGGCACGGCCTTCGCCGGCTCGGGATCGCCGCGGTCGTGGTGTGCGGGGCGTGGTTGGTCGGCCTGCTCGTCATCGGATGGATCATCGGCCTCGTCGCGAACACCTTGTTCGGTGAGATGCTGCAAACGGTGTGGACGGACGCTGTGCCGTCGATGTTGCTCCTCGTCGGCGCCGGCGTCGTGCTGGGGGCCGGCGTCGTGTTCGCTGGGATCGTCGCGGACGGTTGGACCCAGCAACGTGCCCAGCGGACGGCGTGGTGAGAGCGTCGCGATCTGCGCCCCGACCGTCCCGGTTTGCGGGACGCAGCGGGCGCAGATTGCCGGTGCTGGCATCGGTGCTGGTCGCGATCGTTGCGTGCGGTGGCGCATCGGATCGTGAGACCGCGGAGCTGCCGCCACTGATGAGCGAGCAACAGCTCGGCGCCGGATGGGTGGCCAGCAATCCTGGCGACGTTGCGCTGCTGCCCGGCACGGTTGCGCCCCCCTGTCCGTTCGACGGTGACATCCCGGATGTCGAGGTGACCGCGGCCGGCAGCGTCGAATTCGGTGACGAATCGCGTGGGCTCGGGATCAACCACACCGTGGTCGAGCTGAACGGGGATGCCGACGCCGCGCAAGCCGTCCTCGACACGTGGGTGACGATGGACTGCGCCGGCTCCGACGCCGATCAGCGTCCTGTCGAGGGTCTCCCCGACGACATCTTCGGGGTCGAGCTCGACACGGTCGACAGCGACTTCACCCAAGCGGTCCTGATTCGCGTCGATGGATCGGCAATGTCGTTCCTCGTCGTCACCGGCGATGGTGAGGCCACGATCGACGTGGCCCGTCAGCTCGCCCCGCTGATCTGAACAGGAGTCGCGCTCCCAACCGGTTCAGGTCACGATCGGGCGGTCGTCGCGCTCGGGCCGCCCGAGGCTTCGTTGATCGCCGTGATGAGTTCCCACTCGACGCCGATGTCGGGTTCGAGTGCGACGGCATCGCTGTGCCAGCCACGCTGCGTCACGAACAATGCGGTCTGCAGGTCGTCGAGGTCGCAGCCGGCGAGCGCGCCCGCCGCACGGGCGGCCCACACACGGCTCGCCACGATCGAGATCCGCTCGAGGCTCCCGTGCACGCCGTAGGCGTCATAGGAGTGGGACAACTCGACGGTGGTGTCGATCGAGGAGAAGCCGTCGATGATGGTGGTGGTGTCCAACGTAGCGAGTTGCATGTACAAGGTCTCGGCGCCACGGTCCATCCCCTTGACCCAAAAGTCGGGCCGGTGAGTCAATTCCATGTCAAGCCACCGGGGTCTGCGTCGACCTCACGGTCGGTCAACAGCCCGCCGACGCCACGAGTTGGCCTGTCCAGTCGACGAGTTCACCGACGGTTCCGTACACCGAATCGATGAACCAGACGTAGTCACCACACGCCCACCCGACCAATCCGGTCGCGTACGACCCCGGTGCCGCTGTCGTCACATGGACGTCGACGCCGTCGATCTGTTCGACGACCATCTCGCCCTCGACGATCGGTGCCGCCGGGTCGAACCAGTCGGGCGGGGCGACCGTCGCGATCAGGTGGAGCCCGGCCGGTGTGATGAACTGAATCGTCGCGATCTCCGACTGGAAGTTCGCAGGTTCGCCAACCGACACGTTGCGAGCACCTGCGTGGATGAGCGCATCGATCGCATACCTCTCGGCCCCATTGGTGACCTCGAGATCGTCGAATCGGGGTACTTCGTTCCACCACGACTTGGCGGCGACGCCGAACGCCGTGTCGTTGGTGCCGACGAGCACGGTCTCGCCAGTGCTCAGCGAGCCGGCCCAGACGAACTGGTCGACGAGCCACTCGCCGGTGGGCTGATCGATGAACAGCTGCACGAGCTGATCCGGTCGGAACGGAGATGCCGGGGCGTCGCTCGCCTGCACCACCCAGGCCATGCGGTCTCCCGTCCATGCAACGAGTACGAGCCTCTCCCCGCCGTCGGCGGTCGTCTGCGTCACGAGCGCGGTGCAATCGAGTCCCATTCGGTATCGGAACTCCTCGGCGGTGTTCGTGCGACTCGCGAACGACGCGCCATCGATGTCCGCCGTCCAGGCGCCACCGGGCGCCAAGCGCGCGGCACTGATCGATCCGTCGACCTCGCCGAGCACGCCGACCAGCTCGTCCTCACATGACGGCGGTGAGCGATGGACGGTGGTCGTCGGGTACGGCGGTTGTGTCGTCGACGCGGCGATGGTGCTGGTCGAGGTTGCGACGATGGTGCTCGGCGGCGCGATCGTGCTCGACGACGGGGCGACGGTGCTGGTTGCAGTTGCGGGGGGCGGCGCCGACGCGGATGTCGCCGTCTCGCGGTCTCGACCGCCGCACGACCCGAGAGCGATCAGAGACGCGGCAACGAGGCCACCACAAGCGAGGACTGGGTGCCTCATACCTCCATCATCGAGATCCCACGGATCAAGAAGTAGGGCCGAACGACACCATCGGAGCCCTCAGCTGAGCCGAATTCGGACAGCTCGACCGGTCGGCGTTCGTCGATCGACCGATAGGCGGCCGCGCCGATCGCGACTGCCCACATTCCCTCGGTCACCGTGACCGCCGCGCGCTCACCGTTGCGGATCGCGTCGGCGGGGGCGAGGTGCTCCATGTAGCCGGCGCCCTGGTGGACGTCCGGGTAGGGCACCAGGGGATCCACCAGCGCGGAGATCTCGCTCACGCCGCCTCCAGGATGCGACGCGGGCGCGCCCGCAGCCGCACGCTCACCCAGCCACACCACGTGGCCCGGGACCGTCACCTCCAGATTCGCCCGGTCGCCGCTGATGGTGATCTCCTGTTCGAGCCGGCCGCCCTCGGCGAACATGTACAGATCGAGCGCGCACGTACGCCATTGGCGAACTCGACGATCACGAACACGTTGTCGAGGATGTCGGGCCGTTCGAGTCGACCGTCGATCTCGTGCTCCTCGTCGAGGTGGTTGACGTCCTGGCCGCCGCTCGCCAGCACCCGCGCCGCGTGCGCACCGGCCACAAGATGCATCGGATCGAAGAAGTGGCAGCACTTTCCGACGAGCGTCCCTCCCATGTTGCCGCTGAACCGGTTCCAGTCGCCGACCCATGCAGGAACGGGCACTGCAGGCCCATCCAGGTGATCGCATCGCGGTGCGCTGCGGCGTCGTCCCTTCACCCGATCTGTGCCCCAGGCGTCCCGGTTTCCGGGACGTGAGGGGCACAGATCATGAGGGTGCGAACGGGATTTCCGAATTGGCCGACGGAACGCCCACTGCATGACATGCAACTCTCGCGGCTCGACCGGTTCGCCACGGCCAATCACGGCCTTGTGACCCAGCAAGTGAGCGGATTGTCACGCTCGAGTTGGTATCGGGCGCTCGCGGCCGGCCAGATCGAGCAGCTGTATCCGGGTGTCGCGAGGCTCCATGGCACGGCGAACACGCCCGAACAACGGATCGCCGCAGCCGTGCTCGCCACCGGACCGACATCGCTCGCATCACATCGTTCCGCCGCTCGCCTGTGGGGCCTTCCGCGGCCCGACGATGATCCGGTCGACATCACCCTCATCGGCATGCGGCGCCGGTTTGTCGGGCTCGACGATGTCGTGATCCATCGCCCACGCGACCTCGCACAACTCACGCCACAGCGGCGACACCACATCGCGTGCACGAACGTCGTGCGCGCCGTCCTCGACCTCGGTGCGGTCGATCGACCAGCCGTGACCGACGCCGTCGGCCACATCCTGGCGAACCGGCTCGCAACGTTGGGTGCCCTCGAGTCGGTGGTGATCCAGCACTCGGAGCACGGTCGCACCGGCATCGTCGCACTGCGCGAGGCCGTTGCCGAGTGGACGATCGATGCCAAGCCGACCGATTCACTCCTCGAGCAGTCCATGCGCCGACTGGTGGACCGATACAGGCTTCCCCCGGTCGAGTTCCACCCGGTGATCAACGGCTTCGAGGTCGATTTCCGAGTGGTCGGGACTCGGGTGATCCTCGAATGCGACGGCTGGATGTACCACGGCCTGCAACGCACGGTGTTCGAGCGCGATCGCCGTCGCGACGCCGAGCTGGCCGCCGCCGGATGGATCATCGTTCGCTTCACCTACCGAGCGATCACGACGCGGCCGAAGCACACCGCCGAGCTCATCTCGGAGGCGATCGCCCGCTGGAGCTGACTCAACCCACCCCGCATCTTGCGTTGAATCTGCGCCCGTGGCGTCCCGGTTTCCGGGATGGGAGGGGCGCAGATCCAGTGATGGGACGGGAGGGGCGCAGATCGGGCGGGGTCGGCGGAAGGGCTTCAGGTGTAGAGCGTGGCGAACACGGCGGAGTCGGCGTACTCGTCGACGCGGGTGATCAAGCCGTCGTCGTCGAAGCGCAGCACGACGCACACGTCGGTCGACGCCGACTTGGCGTCGGGTCGGGTCAGCGTCACGACGTGTTGCTCGACGACGAAGCCTTCGCCGACCGAGCGCCGCACGTCGGAGTACTGCACGCTGACGCCCTCGTGCTTCACACCCTGCACGAATGCCAGCAGCCCTGCGATGTCGTGCTCCGGATTGCCGTTCTGCTTGATGCGAGCATCGGGAGCGAGCAATGCCTCGAGACCATCGAACTCCTGCGACTCGAAGATCGCGAACAACTGGCTGGTGCGTGCTGCGAGGTCCATACCCCGAACAGTATTCCCCTCCACCGTCTCGACCCGTAGCCTGCACGGATGTCCGATCTCCTGATCGAATCAACCGCACTCGAGGACCGACTCCGATCTGCGCTTCCGAGCGACGTCGACTATGCATCTGCCCGCCTCGTCGACGAACGCGCCGAGCACCTGAGCGTCCGACGCAACCAGCTCGAGCCGATGTTCACCGAGTTCGACACCGGCGTGATGATCACGATCTGGAACGCCGGAGGCCTCGGCTACGCCGCCACCACCGACCTCAGCGAGGTCGGGCTGACAGCAGCCGCCGACCGCGCCAGGTACTGGGCGGGCGTCACCACCGGGGCGATGGTCACCACCGCAGCACCCACGACCCATTCCACCGGCACGTACGTGTCACCGGTCGAGGTCACGTGGGACACATTGCCGTTGAACGACCGGCTCGAACTGCTCCAGCAGCAGTCACGCCTGCTCGGCAACGACGACCGCATCGTCAACTGGGGTGCCTCGCTGGTGCGCCGTGACGTCGACCAGTTGCTGCTCACCGCGTCCCGCGACGGCGACACCGGACGCATCGAGCAACGCTTCCGCTTCGTGTACCCGAGCCTCAACGCGACCGCGAACGAGGGTTCGAACACCCAGACCCGCACGTTCGGCGGCCACGCCTTCTGCGGCCAGGGCGGTGCCGAGGTCCTCGGTCGCTACGGCTTCGGCGACGCCGCAACGCGTCTCGCCGAACAGGCGCTCGAGCTGCTCAGCGCCCCCAACTGTCCGAGCGGGGTGATGGACGCCCTGCTCGCGCCGGACCAGATGATCCTGCAGATCCACGAGTCGATCGGTCATCCGCTCGAACTCGACCGCATTCTCGGCGACGAGCGCAACTACGCCGGCACCAGCTTCGTCACCCCCGAGATGTTCGGCTCGTATCAGTACGGCTCCGAGCTGCTCAATGTCACCTTCGACCCCACGGTGCCCGGCCAGCTCGCGTCGTACGGCTTCGACGACGACGGCACCCCGGCGGAGCGCCAGCACCTGATCGAGAACGGCATCTTGGTGCGCGGTCTCGGCGGCGCGGTGTCGCAGGAGCGCAGCGGTCTGCCCGGCGTGGCCAACTCGCGTGCGCAGAACTGGAATCGCCCACCGATCGACCGGATGGCGAACCTCAACGTCGAGCCGGGCGACTCGACCGTCGGCCAGCTGATCGCTTCCATCGAGCACGGCGTCTACCTGCACACCAACAACTCGTGGTCGATCGACGACAGCCGCAACAAGTTCCAGTTCGGCTGTGAGTACGGCCAGTTGATCGAGGACGGCGAGATCGTCGGCGCCGTCCGCAATCCCGGCTACCGCGGCATCTCGTCGACGTTCTGGCGAAGCCTCACCGGTGTCGCCGACCGCGACAGCTTCACCGTGATGGGCACCCCGAACTGCGGCAAGGGTGAACTCAACCAGGTGATCGGTACCGGCCACGCCTCACCCGCCTGCAGATTCTCGAACATCGAGGTTTTCGGAGGCGAGGAATGAGCGCCGGAACCAACGTGGTTGCCGGAGGCCCGGGCTCGGGGAACCAGGACCAGGCCTACTTCGACGAGCTCGTCACGGCGGCGACCGCGGCGTTGACCGGCGACGAGGTGTTGCTCGCCAACATCTCGGGCGAACGCACCGACTTCATCCGGCTCAACAACTCCGAAGTCCGCCAGGCCGGCACCGTCCACCAGCGCACGCTCGCCG
Source organism: Ilumatobacteraceae bacterium (assembly GCA_963774765.1). GTDB lineage: Bacteria > Actinomycetota > Acidimicrobiia > Acidimicrobiales > Ilumatobacteraceae > Sva-07. Next base: position 45,031 of record CAVZGP010000011.1, on the reverse strand, counting down.
TCGATCTCGTCGAGGGCCGGCGTCACACCGGGGGCAGCATCCGGCTCTCCGGCGACCGCAGCGTCGACGATGCCCGCCTCGCCGCGCTGTTGGCCCAACTGCGCGAGCAGCGAGGCTTCGTTGCCGACGATCCGTTCCTGCTGTACAACACCGAGCCGACGTCAACCGAGCGCGTCGAGAGCGGGTCGATCCCCGCTCCTGACGCCGCGCTCGCCGAGATCCGCTCCGCCGGCAAGGGTCGTGACCTCGTCGGCATCTACGCATCGGGCGACACGTTCCAAGGCTTCGCCAACAGCCTCGGTCAGCGCAACTGGTTCGAGTCGTCGACGTTCAACCTCGACTGGTGCTTCTACCTGCGCGCCGACAAGGCGGCCAAGAACCTGTACGCCGGATTCGACTGGGACGACGACGCCTTCGCGGCCAAGGTCGACTGGTCCGCCCGCCAGGTCAAGGCACTCGAACGTGAGCCCATCAGCTTGTCGCCGGGCGAATACCGCACCTACCTCGCACCGCGGGCCCTCGAAGAGGTGGTGCAGCTGCTGTCGTACTACGGCGCGTTCGGGATCCGCGCCCACGAGACCAAGCAGACGCCGTTGCTCAAGATGCTGATCGACGGCACGACCCTGTCGCCACTCGTCAACATCAGCGAGGACACCGCCCACGGCGTGGCCCCGAACTTCGAGTCGGCGGGTTTCCTGCGCCCCGACGAGGTGCCGTTGATCGTCGAGGGCGCCTATGCCCAGACGCTCGTGTCGCCCCGGTCGGCCCAGGAGTTCGGCGTGCAGACCAATGGCGCCGTCGGCCACGAGTACCCGCAGTCGCTGGCCATCGCGCCCGGCGCGATCCCGACCCATGCGGTCGGCGAGGCGCTCGGCAGCGGATTGTTCGTCGGGAACCTGTGGTACACGAACTTCTCCGATCAGGCGGCGTGTCGCACCACGGGCATGACCCGCTTCGCGACGTTCTGGATGGACGACGGCGAGATCGTGGCCCCCGTGAACGTGTTGCGCTTCGACGACACCGCCTATCACCTCCTCGGCGATCGACTCGAGGGATTGAGCGACACCGCTGAGGTGCTGCTCGACACCTCGACCTACGAACGCCGATCGACCGACAGCGCCCGCCTGCCGGGCGCTCTCGTCGGCGCGATGCGCTTCGTACTCTGAAACACGATCGATCGGTCGCTGTGCCCTGTTGGACGTCGTGTTCGCACAGCAGCCGTTGGGGTCGCGCAGTCCAAGCGGTACGGTCGAACCCATGAAGAAGCTTCTCCTCATCATCGCCCTCATCGGTGCCGCAGCCGCGGCCGCAGCCGCGTTCCGCCGCGACGACGTCAAGGCAGGCGCCAAGAAGGCCACGTCGCAGGCGAGCACCATGGCCCAACAGGCCAAGGAAAAGGTGCAGCCGAGCGTCGACTCGTCGACCGACGCCGTCAAGGACGCAGCGGGCGCCGCCGAAGACGCCGTCGACAAGACCGCAGACGCGGTCGCCGACGCCGCCTCCACCAACTGACCACACCGCGCGCCATCATGGGCGCCTGATCATCCGACGGGTCGGAGCCGGCCTCGGCGGCACCGGCACGATGTCGCTCGAGTTCGCGCTTGACCGCCTGCACCTGCCACCACGTGATGACCGCGGCGAGGCGTCAACGATCGTGTTCGATGGCGGCGAGCAGTTCCTTCGGTCGATCCGTGCCAATCCGGAACACTCGGCCGGAGCGAAGCGACAGCTCGACCGCGTCACGGCCGGCGATGTTGTACATCCAGCCGCGGGAGACCTTTCTGATTCCCCAGCCGTGCCACCAGCTGTTGCGGACATGACTCGCTCCGTCGATCCCCGCGAGTTCGATGTGACGGCGCGGCCATCCCCAGCCGAAGAACGTGGTCACCGACCGATCGTCGACGACCACCGTGAGGCGGGCCATGACCGCTCCGGTCACGATCAGAAGCACCATCGCCGCCTGATACCACCAGAAGCCGCTGCCGAGGTCATCTCGTCGACTGAACCCGATCACACCGAACACGACGGCGCCCACGGAGATCAGATACATCATCGGCGCGGTCTGGACGTGTCGATACGTCATCGAACAACTCTGACACACCCTTCGTTCACACTGGTCGCAGACATCGCCATCCACCGGGGTGGCACGAGCAAACACGAGGAGTGCCATGTTGGTCCTGATCGCCACGAACGAACTGCAAGGGACGACGCCCGACGACTACAGCTTCACCGTCGAGGGCGAACTGGTCACCCCACTCGCCGCGGAATGCGCCTCGGGCGAGCGTTGTGGCTGTCGTCGAGGCTTCCCCGGCCTCGCCAGCGGCTTCGCGACGACCACCGCCATGGTGGCCGAACGACCTGGCGTCACCGAGAACGACCTGCGCGACGCCGTGTTCGACTGGCTCGACCGCTGCGGATGGATCGCCCTGTTCGAGGAGACTGCCCACGAACGGGCCGAGTCGTCGCCCGACGACGAGTTCGACCTCGATGTTGACATCGACGACCTGATCGAGTCGATCATCGACGAACATGTCGCCTGCATTGACGAAATCTGCTCCACGTATCCGATCGGCACCGTGGTGGTGCGGCACGGTCAGTTGGTGATGACCCGCGCCTACCCCTCGGCCGCCTGAGCATCGTCGTTGTTCGAGCCCCTCGCCTGAGCTGCGCCTGGAAGACTGGGGCGATGCGCCTCGACGACGAACACCTCGACACCGGCGATCCGTGTTGGACCGACCAGACCCTCCGAGACGTGCAGCGGCGCTCTCCGCGACTCGACACGTCGCCCCCCGACACGCCGGGAAGGTGACCGATGGGCCTCTACGACTCCCACGTGCTGCCGCACCTGATCAAACTCGCCTGCAGCACCGGCGACGTGGCGAGACAGCGCCAGAAGATCGTCCCTCGTGCGACGGGTCGGGTGCTCGAAGTCGGCATGGGACCTGGGCTGAACCTGCCGTTCTACGACCGGACAGCGGTCGATTTCGTCTGGGGGCTCGAGCCGTCGGAGGGAATGCGACGCACAGCCGCACCGGCGCTCGCCGCGACCGACATCGACGTCCGCTGGCTGGATCTGCCCGGCGAGGAGATCCCACTCGATGACGACAGCGCCGACACGATCGTGCTCACCTACACGCTGTGTTCGATCGCCGACTGGGAGCGCGCGCTCGCGCAGATGCGCAGGGTCCTGAAACGACACGGCCAGTTGCTGTTCTCCGAGCACGGCGAGGCCCCCGACGCGTCGGTCCGACGGTGGCAGCACCGGATCGAACCCGTATGGACTCGCCTGGCCGGTGGCTGCCACATCACGCGCCCGATCCCCCAGATGATCGAGTCCGCCGGGTTCGAGTTCCTCGAGGTCGAGTCGGCCTATCTCCCCGGCGCCAAGGTGACGTCGTACCAGTCGTGGGGTGTCGCCGGGAAGCGCTGATCAGCTGGGCGATCCGGCTGGGACCATGGTCCCTTGTCAATGGCAAGCCGAGGAGTAGTGTCCACCGCAAACCTACGGACGGAGGACTCCATGCGGCGATTCGGCACAGCGGTGATGGCGGGAGCACTGGTGCTCGCAGCGTGTGGGGGCGGCGACTCCGATGTGTCGACCGATACCACCAAGACGACCACGGGCGATACCACCGGGTCGACGGACAGTGTCACCACCCAAGCCACCGACTTCGACATCTCCCAGGTCGAACAGTCGGTCGTCAAGATTGCTGCGGAGGGTACGTTCATCGATCCCGAGGTCGGCGAGCAGCGCAACTCCGCGGGCGTCGGCAGTGGCGCGATCATCTCCGAGGACGGCATCGTCATCACGAACAACCACGTCGTCACCGGAGCCGCGCTCCTGCGTGTCTACCTGGCCGGCGAGTCCGACCCGGTCAACGCAAAGATCCTTGGTGTGAGCGAATGCTCGGACCTCGCCGTCATCCAACTCGAAGGCGACGGCTACACCCCACTCGACTACCGCACCGACGAAGTTGCACCTGGGCTCGAGGTGTACGCCGCCGGCTACCCCGCCAGCGACGCGAACACCATCGAGGACGTCGACTACACCCTGACTCGGGGCATCGTGAGCGCGACCACGGCCAGCGGCGAGACGTCGTGGGCGTCGGTCGACGAGGTGCTCGAACATGACGCCCGCATCCGCGGCGGCAACTCGGGTGGACCGCTGCTCGACACGGACGGCTTCATCGTCGGCATCAACTATGCAGGAATCGACTCGAGCGACCAGAACTACGCGATCTCGGCTGCCGATGCGAAGCCGATCATCCAACAGCTCGCCGCAGGCGGGGACGTCGAATCGATCGGTATCAATGGCCAAGCGGTCAACGACGGGACGACGATCGGCATCTGGGTTTCAAGCGTCGACAGTGGTTCACCAGCCGATCTCGCCGGCATCGAGGCCGGAGACGTCATCACCCGACTCGAAGGTCTCGACCTGGCCCTCGACGGCACCATGAGCGACTACTGCGACGTGATCCGCACGAAGGGCGCCGATGCCACCATGAGCATCGAGGTGCTCCGCTGGGCCACCGAGGAGGTGTACGAGGGCCAGCTCAACGGCGCGCCGCTCGAGCTGTCGTTCTCGTTCGCCCAGCAGTTCGAGGAAGAGGTTGCCGCCGGCGACGATCCCTCCGTCACCGCTGAGACCTACACCGAGTACACCACGGTCAGCGACGACTCCGGTTCGATCACTGCCTCGCTGCCGGTCGAGTGGAGCGACGTCGACGGTGCGCCGAACGAATCGTTCGGTCCGAGCCTGTACGCCGCACCGAGCCTCGACGGGTTCCTCAACAGCTTCGACACGCCGGGCGCGATCATCGAGGCCACGGGCACGCGGGGCGCCGCCGACATCGACGCGACGCTCGACGAACTCGACCTCTCCGAGCAGTGCACCTACGTCGGTCGCAGTCCGTACAGCGATGTGCTCTACACCGGGTCACTCGACGAGTACTCGAACTGCGGCGGCACCAGCACGTCGATCTTCGTCGTCGCGGTGACGCCGGAGGACGGCTCGTTCCTCGCCCGGCTACTGATCCAGGCGGTCGAACCCCGGGATCTGGACGCCGCCGACGCGATCTTTGCGTCGTTCGTCGCCAGTCCCTGATCGGAAGCCGAGCAGCTCAGGTGAACGTCATCGTGTCACCGGCATGCACGACGCCGGGCGCCACGATGGTGGCGTAGACACCGAGGTTCTGATCGAGATCGCGCACGATCTGGCGCAATACCGCCCGATCGGCGGGGATCTCGTCGCTGATCTCACGCGTGACCATCACGCAGCGAGGGCACGGCGCGCCGAACTCGACGGTCGCCGTTCCGATCGTTGCCCGCCGACCCGTCCAGTCGAACTCCGGGTGGCCCGGCGTCGACGCGTCGGCGCCGTCGTCGCCAGTGTCCACCACGAACGACGGTCGGAATCGATGGACGTCGACGTTCGACTCGGGCAACGCGGCAGCGAGTGCGCTGAGCGCCGCCTCGGTCATCACCATCAGCGGAAAAACGTCGTAGTAGGTGCCGGGTGGCGACTCGAACTCGGCGATGATCGGCGGAAACACCGAGAAATCGGGGAAGGGTTCATCGTCTTCGCGTCCGAAGATGCCCCGAAGTTCGGCCACCACGTCGTCGGAGTCGGGTTTGCCACGCCGATAGTGATCGAGGTCGTCGGCGGGGCGCAAGCGTTCGAGTTGCACTCGATGATCGAGCGCCGCACTCACACGATCGTCGACGTCCAAGTCGCTGGTGCACACCGTCGACCCGTCCGGCAGCGTGATCTCGACGTGGTCGTCGTCGATGTCTCTGGCCGCAAGCCGCATCAGCGAACCGATCTTCTTGGCGCCGCGAATCCCACCGCGTTCGAGATCTCGCACCGCCCAGGTGCGGTCAGCGACGATTCCGAGTTCGTCGAGCTCGATCGACTCGACGCGTCCGCCGACCATCGACTTGACCGGATAGCGCCAGAGCTGGGAGATGTGCATCTCCCGACCGTATTCGTCACGTATCAGAACAGCTGCACCGACGATGTCACCGGCGCCCGGCACGGTGTGACGCTACGAGAGGGCGAGGAGGTCTTGGAATGCGGTATCGACGGCGTCGCGGAAGTCGACGGGCTCGTCGATCGCCGTCGGATCGATGAACAGGCCGATGTCGAAGCCGTTTTCGTAGCTCAACGCCGTGGCATTGCACGCTGTGCCCGCCACCGGTCCCATCGTCACGATGTACAACACCTTGGCCCCCGACGTGTAGAGCGGGATCGGGGCGCCGCGCAGATTCGAGGTGGCGAAGTCGATCTTGCCCGCCGCGGCGCGCGCCGCGCTCGTGATCACCGAGGTCGGCAGCCAGTTGGCGACGCCGGACAATGCACTCATGCCGCCGCCACTGTGCTCCATTGCCTCGCGCTTCTCGGCGAGCCGGGTATGGATGTCGGCGACGCGCTCGGCGAGCGGCATCGACGTACCCGGCACCTGTACGGGGACGGGCGTGAACGAGTTGCCGCCGATCGCGCTGTCGTGGCGGGTGCTGAGCACGAAACTGGTGTTGAACGCGTCGACCTCGACGTCACGGTCGGCGTGGTAGCGCACGGCACCTTCGATCATCCCGGCGAGGAACGCGTCGTTGACCGTCACACCCAGCCGCTTGGCAGCGGCCTTCAACTCGTCGAGCGGCACCGAGACGTGTTCGAGGTGACGATGACGCGACCGCTCCTTCCACAGCGGCGACCCGCCCTCGACCTCGTTGCCTGATCCGGTGAGTGCACCGAGCGTCGACGACACCATCTCGACGACGCCTTCGATCGAATCCCTCGCCCGCTGAGGATCGGCCGGCCAGATGACAACCTCGCCGGCGACGCGGCGGGCGACCCCGAGCTGGCGGCGCACGAGGTGGGCCAGCGACTGACCGACCGCCGTGGGGAAGCCGTCCGTCAGGTCGCCGCCGAGCTGCTTCGCGTGGTGTGTCTCGACGGCCTCGGCGACGATCGACTCGAGATCGATGTCGTCGGGCATCGGCGCATCACGTTCGAGCTGCTGGTACATCTCGGCCATCCGCAATTGGCCGATGCCGTCGCTGACGGCGTGGTGCACGATCGCCCAGATCGCCGACCGCCCGCCCTTCACCCCGTCGATCAGCACGAAACGCCACAGCGGGCGGGTGCGGTCGAGCGGCTCTTGGTAGAGCTGGGCGGCGAGGTCGAGCAGCTGCCGTTCGGAGCCCGGCTTGGGCAGCCGGACGTTGCGGACGTGGAACTCGACGTCGAATTCGGGGTCGGGTACCCACGCCGGCGGCGCGAGACGGCCGAGGCCCGGCACAACACGCTCGTACAGGCGCGGGATCTTGGCGATCGCGCGTCGCATCGTGCGGCGGAAGTGCTCCTTGTCGAGCGGTCCGTCGAGCAGGGTCAGCGACGCTCCGCTCGGGTTCAGCCACGGATCCTTCTCCACGTTCCACATCAGTGCTTCGTGGTCGGACATGCGGTCGCTGAACCGTGTCTCGCGTTCTCGAATCTCGGCCATGATCGTCTCGCTTCGTGTCGGTGCGTCAGGTGTCGGTGCCGGGCCGGCGGTCCAACTCGGCCTCGGGATCACCGTGATACCCGGGCGGGTAGGTGAGCGCCAACTCCTCCGGCGTCGGCGTCCGCTGCACGCGGGCCTCGGCGGGCAGCTGTGCGCTGAGCGCTTTCATGATCTTCTTCGTGTCGGCGTCGGGGCTGCGATGGTTCAGCTTCACCGGCGGCCCGACCTTGACGGTCACCAGCGGCCGGGCCGTCATCGACATCTTCGGGAGCCGGGAGCTCCGCGGCCACACCTTCTCGGTGCCCCACAGCCCGATCGGGATCACGGGAGCGCCGGTCGCGGCAGCGACGCGCGCCGCACCCCAGCGCCCCTTGAGGACCGGATCGAAGAATGCCGGCCCTCGTGGGATCGTTCCCTCGGGCGCGATCATCAGCAACTCGCCGGCTTCGACGGCGGCGATCGCTGCGTCGAGGGGTTCGTCGGAGCCAGTGCCGCGATCGACGCGGATGCCACCCGAGGCCTTCATCAGACGCCCGACGATCGGCACGTCGAACACCTCTTTCTTGCCGAGGCCGCGGACGTTGCGTCCGGTCTTCGCAATCACGAGGCCCATCACGAGCGGGTCGAAGTACGAACGATGATTGAACACCAGGATCGCAGGGCCGTTCTCGGGGATGTTCTCGAGACCCTCGAACTCGATGCGGGCGTTCGGAGTGACGATCTCCTGGCGCATGAACGGGCGGCCCCATTCCTGCAATTCGCGACCGAGGATCTTCGACACCCCGTCGGAGCGGTCGAAGTGCACGACCGGCCACCCACGGATGGTCGCTGCGATCCGCAACTGCAGGTCGGGGTTGACAACCACCGGGTGGCCGACGTTGGCGAGCAGCGGAGCGTCGAAGTAGCTGTCGCTGTATGCCCACGACTCGGCGAGGTTGGCGTCATGCTCGTCGGCCCAGGCCGCAACGGCGTCGGCCTTCGAACGGCCCCAAACGAACTCACCGGACATGTGGCCGGTGAACACGTCGTCGCCGTCTGGCCCAACGGTGCGCTCCCACTTGGTCGCGACCACGCCGTCGAATCCGAGCCGGTCGGCAAACGGCTTCACGAACACCATCGGCGAAGTCGTCGCCATCACCAGCCGTCGGCCCGCTGCACGGTGCTCCTCGATCGCCTTGGCGGCGCCCGGCAGCAGCATGCCGACCAGTTCGTCGGCGGCCTCTTGCATGGAAGCGTCGACGGTGGCGACGCTCCAGCCGTTTGCGGCTCGGCTCGACAGGCGTGCCGGCTGCATCATCAGCCAGTTCTCACCGAACTGCTCGTAGAACTTGGCGAACACGTCGACGAGCGGGAGCTCGTGGTCGCCGCCGAGACCGTGTTCCGCGAGATGTTTGCGGAACACGGTCGCGGACGACGACGTGATCAGTGTCCGATCGAGATCGAACACAGCGAGCGCCGGCGCGACATGGTCACGAGCACTACGTCGCTGCGGTCAGCTGAGGTGCCGGCGTAGCAGGCGAGACTCCGTGGATGATGCCGTTGATCGCAGGACCGGCGGGTCGACACGATCGGCGCTCCACCGATCGTGACCTGAGTGGCCGTCACTACCGCCGATGTACGAGCCACCAGCATCTCCCGCGTGAGTCGAACGAGCCCGTGTGCCACGAGTTCGGCCAAGTGAGATCCCGCCCTCGATGACGTAGTCCCAAACGAATGTCGACAGGTCGGCGGCACGTGGCGGATCGGTCGAGATGCTACCAACGCTGTCCGACGAAGGCCTGGTCGAGTCGGGGGAGCGACGGTGAACGTGTTCGTAGCGTCGAAGACCCGGTCAGCACGGGCAGGGAGTTCTCGACGAGCGCAACGAATGTCGTGTACGTCTCGGCAGGTCCAGCGCCCCGAGCAGCGTGCCGACCTGAACGGGCGGAACGCGTGGTCGGAGGCACCGTCGTCTCCGGCGGCACCGTCGTCTCCGGCGGCACCGTCGTGGCCGGCGGCACCGTCGTGGCGGGCGGCACCGTCGTGGCCGGGGTACCGCTCTCGACGCCGAGGAGGTAGATCGCCTGTAGCGTCGCGCTGTCGATCACACCGGTTTCCGGCACGCCGAGCTCGCGCTGGAGCGCCTTCACCGAATCGGTCAGCTCCTGGGTCCAGATGCCGTCGATCGGACCGGTGTAGAAGCCCAGTTCGGTCAGCAGGATCTGGACTTCCATCGTGCTCTGCATGAGCGCCGTGGCCGAATCGCCGAGCGCCTGACGCATGGCGGCATCGGTCGCCTCGTCCCAGATCCCGGTTGGCGCCAGACCAACCGATGTCTGGAAGGCCGCGATCGCAGCGGTGAGTTCGGGGCTGTCGAGGCCGTCGATCGGGCCGGTGTAGAAGCCGAGGAAGCTCAGCGCCAGCTGGATCTGCGTGTTCAGCGAAGCAGCAGCGTACGCCTCGTACTGGCGGCGCAGCGCGGTGATGTCGACGTCGGAGCTGTCGAGGTCGGTGATCACGCCCGCTTCGAGGCGAGCCGAGCTGAATCGCGCGAACGTGGGATCGCCGTTGTCGTCGAGGGCGATCTGGCCGCTCACACCGTCGTAGTCGATGTCGTCACCCGACTCGAACTTGTCGAGGCAGTCGGCGTAGGTCGTGCAGGTGACACCGTCACCGGTGACGGCGATCGCCGCCTCGGCGAGGCTGTCGGCATCTCCGGCATCGAGAACGGCAGTGGCCAACGAGAGCACCATGGCGCAGTCGTAGGCCTGCGGCGCGTTGGCGACCTGGCCGTTCGGGTCATCCTCGTACAGCCGCTCCAGGAAGGCGCGGGTTCCCATCGTTCCGAGCATCTGGAACCCGTCGACAGCGGTTGCCTCGGTGCCGGCGGTCGCCAGATCAGCGATGCGCGGCGAGAAGAACGCGTCGAGACCGATCATGGTGGCGGGGTCGAGGCCGGCGGAGACCAGCGCCGACAGGAGGTTGGCGCCCTCTTCGTAGGTGACGAGGATCGACACGTCGGGCTGCAACGCCGCCACGTCTTGGGCGATGCCGGCGAACTGCACCCGTCGAGGGTTGTAGCTGACAACGCTCGGCACGAGGCCGGCGGACTGGAGCACGGCGGCCATCGTGTTACCGACGGACTGGCCGTACGCATCGCCACGGGCGACGATCGCCACGCTCCACGGCGCGCCGGCGGCGGTTTCGTCGCGCCGTTCGATGATCTGGCCGGCCAGGTAGGTGGCCGTGACATCATCGGGCACGGCGGTACGGAAGAGTGCGAGCGGATCCTGGCCCAGCGTCAAGCTGGGAACCGTTGCGGACGCCGAGCAGGTCGTGGAATCGAGTGCGACCACTTCGTCGCGCACCTCGCGTCCGCCGGACGAACCAGCGGGACCGATCAGGGCCTGAGCGCCGCCATCGACCGCGGCTGTCACGTTGGCAGCCGGCTCGGCGCCGGCCTCGGCGACCGACGTGGTGATGGTGAGCGGGCCTTCGAGCACGCCCCCGCCTTCGTTGACGTCTTCGACAGCGAAGTCCGCACCGCGCTGTTGACCCTGGAACAGGGTGGCCAGCAGACCAGACGACGGTGCGAGCAGTCCAACGTCGAGACCCTCGCCCGTCAGTCCCGCCTCGGTCGTCTCTGGCGACGCCTCGGTGGTCTCGGGTGACGCCTCCGTCGTGGGGCTGGCGTCGTCGTCGCTGCCACTGCACCCGGCGATCAGAACGGCGGCGGCGATCAGCGCGGCGACCGGACGGTTCCGTCTACTACGAACCATGACTACTCCTCGAGAACAGTTGGAAAACCATCACGTCTGAACGATCGTTCGTAAGGCGTGCTGTTGGCGGTTGATACACGGCGATGGCCGACCGCATGGGAACGGTACTCGTCTATCGGCACCGCGGCCCGGCAACTTGAGGGCTGACTCGGAAGATCACCCAGAAGGGATGAGATGGGTTGATCTCGCTACGCTCGCCGAGTGTCTCAGCGTCGCATGCGGGTCGGTGTCCAGCTCCCGGAAGTCGAATGGGAGGTGCCGTTTGCCGAGCTGATCGCGATGGCCCAAGCGGCCGAGGCCGTCGGGTTCGATTCCCTCTGGCTCGGCGACCATCTGCTCTACGCACTCGACATCGGCGAACGGGGACCGTGGGAGGTGTGGACCTCGCTGGCGGCCATCGCCGCCTCGACCTCGACGATCGAAATCGGGCCGCTGGTCGCCTCGACCAGCTTCCACGCTCCCGCGATGCTCGCCAAACAGGCCGCGACCGTCGACGCGATCTCGGGCGGGCGCCTGATCCTCGGGCTCGGCGCCGGATGGAACCAACGGGAGTACGACGCATTCGGGTTTCCGTTCGACCACCGCGTCGGTCGGTTCGCCGAAGCCCTCACCGTCGTGCGCACACTGCTCCGCGAGGGATCGATCGACTTCCACGGCGACTTCTACGAACTCGATCGATGCGTGCTCCACCCGCGTTTGCGCTCGAACGGGCCGCCGCTGATGGTCGGCTCGATTGGCGCCCGAATGCTCGACATCACCTTGCCGCACGTCGATGCATGGAACATGTGGTGGAGCCAGTACGGCAACACCGTCGAAGGTTTCCGACGCGAGAAGCTGCGCGTCGACGACCTGATCGCAGCCGCCGGACGAACGGGGGAGGTCGAAGCAACCGCTGCGGTGCTCATCCAGCTCGAGGGCGGACTCGGCCGGCAGATGGGCGACTACGACGACTTCAACACCGTCCGTCCGCTCACCGGAACACCCGACGAACTCGCTGATCAACTCCGCGAGTTCGAAGCTGCCGGAGCAGCGCACGTCCAACTGGTCGTCGACCCGATCACACGACACTCGATCGAATGGCTCGGCGACGTCCTCACCGCCTTCCGCAGCTGACGATTGCACCAGGGGTCTGACCCTGGTGCAATCGTCAATCGGCGATCGCCATCTGCCACCAGCGTCGCAAGCGCCGTTCGTGGTGACCGCTGGCGAGCACGAGATGGTTGCCGAGCGGATGCGTGAGGAGGTCACCGACGTTGCCACTCGACAGCGCGACGGTCACCTGGGTGCGACAGAGGTCGGCGTCGTCACCGGTCGCGACGATCGCGCCCTCAGCGATCCAGCACTCGTCGAGATCGACCCCACCGAGACGGATCAGGGTCACGGCCTGGGCGGCGAACCGGCCCCGGATGCCGACGCCCATCCCCGACTCGAAGTGGGTGTCGAGGGCGAGGCTCTCGACCATCGACGGCGCCACCGTGCAGTGAGCGAGCACGAGTTGGTCGCTCTCGACGTCCACGCTCGCCGGATTGGCCATCCACGTGGGCTGGCCGAGCAGATGGCGGACCCAGAGCATCGCCAGGGCGGACGGGACGTCGCCCTCACATCCGGCGACGATGCCGTCGTCGTTCAGGCTGGCGAGCGCAAGACACCCCGAGGTTCCCGGATCGCCCAGCAGATCGAAGCAACGCACCGTCACCGCATCGAGGGCGTCGTGGTCGAGCACGTCGACCAGCGCGGCACGTACGCCCATCGCATCGTCGACGGCCTGGCGATCGACCGTCGAGAGCACCGGGTCGGCGATCTTCGTGAACCGGTCGGCGAGCACTCCGGTGGGTGTGACGGGCGTACGCGTCAACTCGATCATGCGAGTCGGCTCGACGGTCACGACCTCCGGCCCCCAGCGTCGGCGGACGACCTCAGGGTCGGGACTGCTGGCGACGAGCCACGACGAGGGGCCACCGATCACGCCGAGTCGTGTCGAGCGCATCGCTCCCACTGCTTCGAGATCGCCGATCGCCTCGTCGAGCGTTGCGCGGTCGGCGGCGACGTCGCCGCTGACCGACACGATGCGCCCGCGTCCGCCGACCTGCTGGATCGCGGCCAGGGTCTCGAGCGCCGCAGGTAGCGAGTTGTGACCACCGTGCGCAACAAGCACCGTCGGCACGGATCTCGCCCCGTCCGCCACCGCGACGATCGCGTCGAGGAGCAGACGCTCGGTACCGCCGGTGGCCACGACGAAGATGTGTGGCGATGGCACCGAATGTGGTTGCACCTCGGCGAGGTCGACCGCCAGCCCACCGAGGTCGTCGAGAACTCCACGCACCGGCGCCGTCACGGCATCGACCGAGTGCGCATCGTGCAGTGTCGATGCGACGACCGAGTAGACGAAGCGGTCGTGGGTCATGACAACTGCTCGATGCGGGCCCTCAGGACGTGTTCCGGTTGTGCGCCGACCACGGTGTCGACCAGTTCGCCGTCACGCATGAACAGCAGCATCGGGATGCTCCGCGCCTGATAGCGCTGCGCGGTGTGCGGCGACTCGTCGACGTTCACCTTGACGACCTTGAGCCTGGTGCTGAACTCCCTCGACAGTGTGTCGAGGATCGGGGCGACCATCCGGCACGGGCCACACCACGGCGCCCACAGGTCGACGATGACGAGCCGGTTGGTGTCGACGGCGTCATCGAACTCGTCGTCGCCGGCTTCGACGAGCCACGGCAGCGAGTACTGGCACTTCGCGCAACGCGGAGACCCAGACGCCGACGTCGGCACACGGTTCTTCGCTCCGCAGGATGGACAGGAGGCGACGGTGTTCCCCACGAACGTCACGCTAGGGCCCATCCGTGGCGTCGGCGAGGGCCGAACGTCACGTCCATCGTCGAGACGTTGACCCCGCCCGTCCGCACCGATTGACTGGGTCGCATGGGGTACGTACTCGAACCCGGCCGACGCCTGCAGCGAGAGGTGCGCCGCGTCGCTGCCGAGCGCCTCGACGAGGCCATCGAGCACCTCGAGCAAGCCCTCACCGACCCCGACAACACCGATGTCGAGGTGGCGATTCACGAGGCCCGAAAACGATGTAAGTCGTCGCGAGGACTGGCGCGCCTCGTCAAGCCGGCCCTGGGCGCCGGTTTCACGTCGTTCGATCGAACGGTCCGAGACGCCGCGAACCAGCTGTCGGCACTTCGCGATGCCCACGCGATCGTCGCAACGTTCGACTCGCTCGTGACCGCGTCTCCCGACGACGAGATCCTGACCGCCGCACGTGATCACCAGGCCCAGATCTCGGCGGGCGCGACCCGAGATGCACTCGCGACCGGCGACGACCGGATCACGAATGCACTCGCGATGCTTCGCGACGCGCGGGACTCGGCGGCCGGCTGGAAGATCCCGCGCACCTTCGACACGGTCGAGGACGGCATCACGGCCACGTACCGGCAGGGCCGTTCGGCGCTGCGCCGGGTGCAGGCCGACCCGACCGATCACGAAGCCCACGAGTGGCGCAAGGCAGCGAAGTACCTCTGGTATCAGGTGCAACTGGTTCGCCAAGCGGCACCCAGCGTCCTCGGCCCGCTCGCCGACGAACTCGACGTGCTCGCCGAGGCGCTCGGCAACGACCACGACGTCGCCGTACTCGTCGAACTGCTCGAACATCGACCCGACGACTACGGCACGCCGAGCGATGTCGAGCATCTCCGCCAACTCGCCCGGAGTCGACAGCGCGACCTTCGAGCAGTCGCAGTCCGCTCTGGAGCGACGATCTACGCCGAGCCTGCCAAGGCGTTCGGCCGTCGCATCGCCCGCTACTGGCAGCTGTCGTGCGAACTCGGCCCCGAGCACGCAGCCCAGGACGACGACGCTCCGGCTCGATCGATCGTCGAACGTGAGCGCAAGTTCCTGGTCGACGCCGCCCCCGACGATCGCGTCACGTCCTCGACCGCTCGGCTGCGACAGGGTTATCTCGCCGCCGACGAGCACCGATCGGTCCGAGTCCGCGATGCCGGGAACTCCGGTTGCACGCTCACGGTGAAAGCCGGCAGCGGTGTCGAGCGGACCGAACTCGAATGGCCCATCACGCGGCGAGAGTTCGAGGCCGCATGGCCCCACACCGAGGGGCGTCGCGTCGACAAGACGCGGGAACGAATCCCCCTCGGCGAACACGTCATCGAACTCGACGTGTTCGCCGGAGACCTCGAAGGTTTGGTGATGGCCGAGGTCGAATTCGACAGCGTCGAGGCGAGCGACACGTTCGAGCCGCCTGCGTGGTTCGGTCGCGACGTCACCGACGACGGCCGGTACACGAACGCATCGTTGGCGTTGCACGGCCTCCCCGCCGGTGACCTCGACCATCGTTGACCGAGCGGTACCTTGCCGTACGTGAAGTCGCTCGTTGCCGTCATCGTGGTCGTGCTCGCTCTCGGAGCCTGCGGTCGCGACTCCGACTCGCCGACCGTCACCGGCACGGTGACGGTGCCTCCGGAGGCGCCACCGACCGACCAACTGCCCGCGAACGCGTTGCTCACCGTGACGCTCGAGGACATCAGCCGTGCTGACGCCTCGTCGACGGTGTTGTCGGCGCAAGAGATCGAACTCGCCGGCGAGACACCCCCGGTGCCGTTCGAACTCCCCTACGACCTCGGCGACATCGCCGACACCAACACCTACCGAGTCGCCGCGCGGGTCACCTCGAGTGGTGACCTGCTGATGATCAGCGACACGGTGATCCCCGTGATCACCAACGGAGCGCCAACCGGCGGCGTCGAGGTGCCGCTCGTGTACATCGCCGACAACTGACAACTGTTACTTCTGGGGTCAGGGCCCCAGATGTGACAGTTGCCGCAGCGTCAGGACAGGGGCACCTCGACCAGCGCTTTGTCCAGCGCTGTCAGCGCGAGGTCGATCTCGTCGGACGTGACCGTCAGCGGCGGCATGAACCGCAGCGTGGTCCCCGCCGCGCCAGCCGTCATCGTGATCAACTTCCCGTCGCGCAAGCAGTGCGACACGATCGCCGACGTGCGCGTGGCCGTGTCGAACTGGGCGGCAACCATCAAGCCCAGGGCGCGCACCTGCACGAGCGCCGGATGCTGCTCCTGCAGCCGACGTAAGCCGTCGGCGAGTTGCTCGCCGCGGGCGTTCACCTGATCGAGGAACCCGTCGGCCGCGAGCACGTCGATCGTCGCCAGCGCTGCCGCGCAACCAATCGGATTGCCGCCGTAGGTGCCGCCATGCGAGCCGGTCGGCCACCGATCGTCGAGTTCACGCCGGGTGCCGAGCGCCGAGAACGGGAACCCGGACGCGATGCCCTTGGCCATGCACACGATGTCGGGCGTGATGTCGTAGTGCTCGATGGCGAACATCTTGCCGGTGCGCCCGAAGCCGCACTGGACCTCGTCGGCGATGAACAACATGCCATGGTCCTTGCAGCGTCGATCGATCGCTTCGAGGAACTCCGCCGGCGCTGCGATGTAGCCGCCTTCACCCAGAACGGGTTCGATGATGACCGCAGCGGTTTCGCTCGGCGCGGTCACGCTGGTGAGCAGTTCGTCGAAACCCGCAAGGGCGCGGGCGATCTCGTCGTGGAGGTCGGCGGCGCGCACGTTCGGGTACGGCGCGATGAAGATCCCCGATGGCAGGGGGGAATGGCCCGCGCGGTAGACGGTCTTCGATGTGGTCATCGCCATCGCCTGATGCGTGCGGCCGTGGAAGCTGCCCTGGAACACGATGATGTTCGGCCGACCCGTCGCCTGCTTGGCGAGCTTGACGGCGGCCTCGGTGATCTCGGCGCCAGAGTTCGCATAGAAGAACGTGTCGATGCCGTCCGGGGCGATCTCGGCGAGTCGAGCCGCAAGCGGTTGCATCAGGTCATGGGTGTAGACGTTCGCCTGAGCGTGCACGAACCGCTGCGCCTGCGCGGCGATCGCGGACGTGACGTGGGGGTGGCTGTGGCCGGTGGACGTGACAGCGATGCCGCCGCTGAAGTCGAGGTACCGGTCACCCGAGGTGGTGGTGACCCACGACCCGTCGCCGGACGCGACCTCGAGGTCGTAAATACAGAATTAAGTTTTTCTTTTTCTTTTTCGGCATGATATCTTATAAAGTCAGGTAAGACTGCGAATACAAGAATATTTGTAATTGAAACGGCTGTATTGGTCATAGTTCTTATAGTGGAAAATACAGGTAAATATATTGAAGAAAATATATTGGATATGAGCAGTAATAAACCATTACTACTTAACTGTTGAACGAAATTATTAAATGTAAATATTAAGGATTTTTTAAAATTTGAAAATCCAATTTTAAAATTTGCACCCTGCCACCATGGATAGAATTCAGGGATTTTTCTTTTGATATATAGAAATGTAATACCATAGACAATCAATTGTACCAAAAACATAAGAGATAACTGGCTTCTAAAATACTACCGCCAAATATTGCCACAATTATAATTGATAAAAATTGACAAAATCTATAAAGAACATACCACCACTGGGATTCATAATAAAAACCTGTCGGGAACATTAACCTGCTTAAAATTCCACCAATGCTTCCCGTCAAAAGCCAGAATGTAATCAAAATGAACAAACTTATTTGGATGGAATATTTAGTTAAAATAGCAGATTCGATTCCAAGAAAATTTGGTAAAAAATTAAATATTATTAAAAATATAACAATTACTAACTGTATGAACCCAATAATAATCGCCATAAAGAGACTGGATGCTAGTGTACTTTTTAATTCATTTTTATCAATGTGATAGGTAATATTCATTTTATTACCAATATAATTTATATGTCCAATATCAAGAGATTGAAGAAGGGTGAATCCTGCATATAATGCTAACCAAACACCATATTTCTCATTGCCCCAATATTTTAATAAAACTGGTACAAGTACTATAGTTTGAGCAAAAGAAAGAATAAATGAAATGATTCCAACAAAGGTATTTCTGAATGCGCGTTGCTGTATGTTTGAAGTCTTATGCACAATAAACTACTTCAATTTTTAAATAAAGAATAAAAATGTTTTAAAAGAGTCATCTTAATAAAATTCATTTTCAGCAAAATTAATCTTTATCCTTTAAATTCAATTTCTGGTTTTATTATTTTTGCTGGATTACCACCAACTAATGATCTTGGCAGGTACATCTTTTGTAACAACTGAATGAGCTGCTATAACAGCACCATCTCCAATGTTACCCCTTTAAGGATTGTAGCATTCATACCTATCCAGACATTATTTCCTATTATCACAGGTGCTGTTTCGATTTGCTGGACTCCATCAATATATAATTTGTGAAAATCATGATCACAAATAGTAACACCCCATGCAATCGCACAATCCTTACCAATGGTAACACTCTCTTTTGAAATAATCATAGAATTTCCAGCAGTAAAAGTATTGCCTTTAAAGATAATTTTACCGCCTTCCAATATCCAGACCAAAGAACCACGGCCGATTTGATTATTTCCATAAATATTAAGTTGACCACCTTCTCTAATGTACATTGATGTACGACCTGCCCATCCTCTGAAACTGCTTCTCTCAGTTCCAAAGACTAAAAATCCATTATTATAAAAATTTACTGCTGCATTTTTCTCAAAAGTAAAATTAGATTTCCAATTAACATAAGCACACAATCTCAAAAAAGATTTTGAAACAGAATATTTTTTTATGTGAGGTGAAAAATGTAAAATCAGACTGCGTAATAATTGTAACTGGTGCTTCTATTTTAATATGTGCAAACGGATGTTTCATTAATTATTCAATATTATTTTAATGAGGTCAAGAAAAAAACATATCATATTATAAGAACTTATTAAACCCTTAAAAATTTAATGTTCTCACAGAATTTATTATTGATGAGTAACTATAATTTTTAATTATTTTAATAGATTCTTTACCAAAACTATCTCTCATATTTTCGTCAGCTAATAAAAACTGGATCTTTGTTTTTAAGTCATCAACATTTGAACACTCAAATTGAAAACCATTTTGCCCGTCTCTCAATAAATCAACAGTGCAGCCGACATGATTTGATAAAACAAGCGGAAGACTAAAATTCATTGCTTCATTGACCACTAGACCCCAGGTTTCACCTTCCCCAGAAGGGAGTACAAATATATCAGCAGCGGCAAAATATTTTCCGATTTCACTTTGGTTTTTAAAACCAATAAGATAAACATCATTTAATTTATTGGATCTAATATACTCTTCCATTTCACTTCTTAGTTCGCCATCGCCTAAGAAAACTAATGCTGAATTTTCATCACTTAATAAATGATAAGCTTTTAATAAATCCATTGGCCTTTTTTTGAATATGTATTTACCCGATGTAAGAATAATTTTTTTATCGATTGGTAAGCCTAATTCTTTTCTAATCTCTGACTTTTTGTATTTATAACTTTCATATTCTTGTCCGAATCTTTCATTGTCCACGGCATGAGGAGTAGAAAAAAAGCTATTATCAGGTACGCCATAATATTTATAAAAATCTTTATTCTGTATTCCAACGTACAGGAAATAATCAATAAATTTAAATAATATTTTGCCAAGCAATATCCTCTTAAAAAAAAGTAATTTTTTACTTTTCATAATTTCTTGATTGTATGGATTGTCACCCCTGATACAAATTTTTAGACCGAAAATCTTTCCAGCTATTATTGCCAAGACATGTGTGAAGTAATTCCAACCATGAATAACTAAAGTGTTTCCTTTCTCTTTTATAATTATTTCAATAATCTCTAAATTTATTAACCCCAAAAAACCGTTGAAGATAGACGCTTTCCAAGAATTATTTTTTAAGAATTTATAATCATAACCTGTGAACATTGGAATATCCCACGCGGAAATTGACCCGACTTCGGGGTGAATATTTCTGTTATTAGATCCGTAGTCATCACAGTATAAAACTTTTAAATCAAAATCTTCAAATTGACTCATTTTAGTTAAAAGTGGCGAGAAATACTGAACTGGGTGAGACAATAAAAAAAATATTTTTCTTTTTTGATTCATTTAATTCAGTCATTTAATAATTTTATAAAGCTTTCAGCAAAATAATTATGGTCATATTTTTTAATTTTATTTGCATTTTCTTCACCCCAAGTTTTCATAGTTTCATAGTTTCTCGATAAGATTCTAAAATTTTTTCAGACATATCTGCTAATATTTAGTGGATCAAAAAACATCATATCTAAATCAAAATAATTTGCAAAATCTACTAATGGCGGCACATTGGAACATAGTACAGGTTTACCGCAGTAGGTTGCTTCTAAAACACAGCCGCTTGCGGCTTCCCAAAGTGTTGGTGCAATAACTGCGTAACAATTATGATATAAATATGAGATTTGTTCATCAGGTAAATAATCAAAAATAATTACGTCATTTGTAAATTTAATTCTTTTATTGTTTCCTTAACCTTTTGTTTATAATCATTTTTACCACCACCTGCAAGTACAAGTTTAGGAATATCTGATTTCATTTTTCAGAGCATTCGCATATGCTTTTACAAGATTTAAATGATTTTTTCTTTCAGAAAAAAAAGATACATAGAGAAAATACTTTTCTGGTAAATCATTTACAGGCACTTGTTTATTAATATCAATATTATGTGCAGCGATATAAGGTATTAAATACCATTTGTGTTTATGCTGCGGAAAAGTTTTAATGAATTCCTGATATGGATAATTCCAAGATGTTATTAAGTGCTTTTGCTACTTCAGCATTATATCTCAATAATATTATTTACATTTTATTGTCATACTCGGTAAATAAGCATGTATAGTAATAATTCCGGGTAAATGTAAGTGCTGATATTTATCCATATGATTAGGGGAGTAAACGACATCAGCTTTAGCTTTTTTAGCCCAACTCTTTCTACGGCCTAAAGATTTAAATTTACCAGGAAATACAATTTGAATTAATTTATTTAACTTCTCTAATAACAGGATCACAAATGATCGTAATATTTTTATCTGATTTATACTTTTTTATATAGAAAGATTTTGAATAAGGTGATACATCAAGGATAATTTCAATATCTCTGTTTTTAATGCAATCGATAACATAATAAGCATAATTTTCTATACCGCCTGAGCGGCCGTAATTTATAGATCTTAAATCAATCAGCAATTTCACTTTAAACTAAATCCTTATGCATAATAATGTGCCCGATCTTTTCATCAATTCCGGTTTCATTGAATCCAAAATTTTTATACATCTTCATTGCAATTATATTTTCAGGATGAAACTTTAACATAATCTTTTTTACACCAGCCAATCGACAAATAGATAGACTATACTGTAACGTTAATTTAGCCAGTCCTTTATTTGCATATTTTGAGGATATCCAAACACCATAAGATGGAATATCATATCCTTCATCAAATCCTCTCAGCATAAAGAAGCCGGCGATTTTTTTATTTACAAAAATTCCGATAAATAAATCTTTGTCAACTTTTTCAAGTATACTTTTTAAATTATCATATTTGATTTCAAAAGGAATGAAATGCTTGTTGTAATCTTTTGGATCTTTATTCCATAAATCAATTAAATCATTTAAATCTGTAATTTTTAATTTTTGAAATTCAATAAATGCAGTATTAATGCTTGTCATAGAAATCACTAATGATATTGACAAATAAATTTTACGTCTTCTTCATTTAGTTCAGGATAACTTGGCAAATTAATTCCGCGTCTTCCTAGATCTATTGCAACAGGGAAGTTTTGATTTTCTTTAGCGTACATTGGCATTAGATGGACTGGATTAAATGCAGGGCGAGTTTCAATTCCGTTCAATGAAAGATGCTCTCTCAATTTATCTCTTGTTGATTCGTCAGCAGTCAAAATGCTTATCATCCAGTAAGTACTAAAAAACATTTTATTTACTTCATCGTGGAAAATAATAGGAATTCCTTTTAAACCCATTTTATACCATAAAGCAAGATTACGTTTTTTTATAATAATTTCATTAACGTTTTCAAGCTGTGCAAGTCCAATTGCAGCACAGATATTTGTCATACGATAATTATAACCGATTACATCATGCCAGTATTCTCTATGATCAGCCAATCCTTGTCCTTTAATATGTACCGCTTTTTTATGATATTCTGGATTGTTTGTAACAACCATACCGCCTTCTCCGGTAGTAATAGTCTTGTTCCCAAAAAAACTGAATGTGGATATATCTCCAAAAGTACCAACGTTTCTTCCATCGTATTTAGAACCTAATGCTTCGGCAGTATCTTCAATCAAAAATAGCTTATGCTCGTCAGCAATTTTTCTCAATTCAATAATTTCACAGGGATGACCATAAAGATGTACGGCTAAAATTGCTTTTGTGTTTTTAGTTATCTTTTTTCTTGTGTCTTCAATGCTCATTTGCCAGTTGTTCAGATCAGAATCCACAAACACTGGTACTGCACCTGTATAAGTAATTGCATTAACTGATGCTATGTATGTGAAAGTCGGAACAATTACTTCATCACCATTTCCAATACCCAAAGCTAATAGTGCAACATGCAAAGCAACAGTTCCATTACTTACACTTGCGGCATATTTAACACCAAGATACTCTGCAAATTTATTTTCAAATTCATTAATGAATTTTCCTTTTGATGAAATCCAGGTTGAATCAAGACATTCCATTACATATTTTTTTTCATTGCCATTCAAAGATGGCTTATACACGGGATATTTAATATTCATAAATTTCTATTTGATAAAATTTGAGATAACAAATAAAGCCCACATTGCCGGGACCAGTGAAGCTTTTCAATGTATAATGTAGAATGATCAATGTACAATGATTTATCCAAATCTTTTATATCTTTTAATAATTAAATCTTTCAATTGCCCCTTACTAATCCAATCCGCAAAGGGGAAAGTAAAACCCATTTTGGGTCTGTTAATCAGTTCTAAAGGAATATCTCCGACTGCATCAACTAACATTTTTTTGGGATAATTTTTATCAAAGGCATCATCAATATAAGGAAGAACAGTTTTATATAGAAGATGATCTACAAACGGCACACGTAGTTCAAGAGAATGAGCCATACTAAAAACATCGCTATCTCGCAGCAGCTGGTTGCGCATATAAAAAGTTGTTTCCAGAAGAACTTATATACTGCATATTTGTCATTTCGAAGGAGTCCTCGCCTGAGAAATCTTTAAGATTTCTCCTCACGAAGTCGTCTTCCAAAGGAATGCCTTCGGCAGAAATGACAGTAGGCAGATCCTTCGACTCCGCTCAGGGTGACATAATCAGGGTGACTCAGTCCAACCAAGTTGTTGTAACTCATCATCCGTAAACAATCCACGTATCATCTTATATTCTGCATTTTCAGCATCCGGATTTTTCATATACTCAATTGCTTTTGCAGGTAATTTATTTTTAAGCAGGGGAGCGGCAGCTTTCATAAACATTTTTGCAAAAGGAAGATTTTTTATCCTTTGATATTTAGGAATATTAATAAAAGAAGGATAACCGCCGAAAAGTTCATCACCGCCCAAACCGGAAAGAACTACTTTAAGTCCTGCCTGTTTTGCAGCTTTAGAAACAAAGTAAGTGTTAATGCCGTCAATAGTCGGCTGGTCCATTGAAGCCATTATTTTTTCAAAATCATCAAGCAAATCTTTTTCATAAAAAGGAATTTCAATATGCTCCGTGTTGTATTTTTTAGCTGCTAGTCTTGCAGTATTTAGATTCATCAAGTTTATTACCGGGAAAAACCACAGAAACAGTTTTAATTTTTTCCTGTCCAACCTGCCGCATAAGAGATACAATTGCAGTAGAATCAATTCCGCCGGATAAAAAAGCACCAACTTCAACATCAGAAACCATATGTGCGTTTACAGAATCGAGTAGAGCGATACGTATTTTCTTTTTTGCCTCTGAATCATAAACCAACTTTGAATTCTTAATGTTCAATTTTGAATGTTCAATACTCATTTTAGAAGTGGTTGGAATCTTATTCATTGCTGATTTAACACTGAACATTGAACTTTGAGCATTCTGCCCAGCGGCATTTTTAAAAAGATTATTAAAATTCCAATAATTGTACATTGTACATTGTGCATTGTGCATTATCAAGTATTGTCCTGGTAACAAAGACGCAACTTCATTATAAATAGTAAGCGGTGCAGGAACAGAACCTGTTCTTAAAAACGCATCAATCCCTTCTTTAGAAATTGTAAGATCTTTTTTGTAATGCTTAATTGCTTTTAATTCAGAAGAAAAAATAAACTCATTGTCATTCTTTAAATAATAAAATGGTTTAATTCCAAAGCGATCCCGCGCAGCAAAAAGAGTTTTTTCCTTATCATCCCAGATGGCGAATGCAAACATTCCGCGAAGCATATTCAAACAATCATTGCCTTCTTTAGCAAAGAGCCGTAATATGATCTCGGTATCTGAATTGGAGTGCATAGATTCCGGATCAAGTCCGGAATGACACAAAAGATCTCGAAAATTATAGATCTCACCATTGAAGACGATAACATATCTGGATTCTGCCTGTCCCTTTGGGAGATTCTGGATACTGCCTGCCCCTTCGGGGGATACTGAACTCTCTGCACTTTGCTCAAAGCTCTTTGAATCTTCATTCCCAATTCCTTCAATCTTATAATCTTTTAATCTTTCAATTTCCGCAATCATTGGTTGATGAGCGGCAGGGGAAAGATCGATAATTGAAAGTCGGCGGTGTGCTAATGCAACAAATGGTGGTATTGAGTTGTCATCTCGAGCGGAAGTCGAGAGATCTTTGCATTATTAGGCGAAAAATAAAACCCAGCATCATCCGGTCCGCGATGAGCAAGGATATCCCTTGCGGCTAAAACTCTGCCTTCATCAATTTTGTCTTTTGTATTAATTACACCGAATATGCCGCACATTTAATTCAATTTCCAATTTAGAATGTACAATGTACAATTAAAAAAAAATTATTATTAGTTTTCCAACAATTAATTTACTACTTATTATCAAATTATTAGTGAGTAACTCATCGCCGAAAAATAAGATTGTATTTAAATCCATTTTCAAAAGAATAGGGAATTCGAAAAACCCCCATGTCAAGTATCCAGTATCCAGCATCCAATAGTCCAGCATCCAGTTTTACAACCAATGACTCAATGACAAAGAATGTCGTGGTCTCTAACGCTTCGCTCTTACCGCTCTTCGCTTTGCCATTCTCTAGCATCTCCCGAAGGGACAAGCAGTATCGAGTCCCGAAGGGACAAGCAGTATCGAGTATCCAGCCTCCAGTACCACTCGAACTCACAACTAATCACTATTTAGTTAGCTTGCTCTAACGTCTTACGTCTTTCATTTCACATTTCACCATCAATGACGACTAATCACTTCGCCTCATCTTTCCATTGAATTATTAATTTAGCTGGTTTCCCATAGTTATCAAAATTTACAGATAAACCTTTCATTTCCCTGGAATAGACCTGAAAAACACGCTTGTAAAATCTTTTTATGTCAACTTCATCTATTACTCGTCTCTTTTTCTCTTTTCGATTATCCCTGTAAACCAAATCAGCAAATTGCGATATCATATATGAATTCTTTAGAGCTATCTTTTCCGCCGTTAATCGTACCATTTCTTTTTTAGTCTTATCGATATGATCATAATGTTTTTTATTCCATCTTATTAAAGTTACTTTACTTACTCCCAGTGTCTTTACAATTTCATCAAAAGTATGCCCAAGTGCCCTTAACTCTATAAATTGATTTACCAAATCTATTTTTTTCAATGTACCTCCATTGGAATTATTAAATTAAAATACTCTAGCCATATTTAGTTTTTGGTAAACTTATGGTATCATTTATATATTAAAACTGATATAATAATTAAAAATCACGCCCGTAAATTTATTATTTAGTATACTTTTGGTAAACATTTATAATAATTTTTTCTCAAAAACAATTGAGTTTTGAGCAAAAAAGGCATTTTCCATCACAAATTTAATGTTTTTACTTACTATTACTTACTATTGCTGACTATTGCTGACTTTTTTGCCCACTTTTGCCTACCATTTTATCGATTTTATCTCATAAAAGCCTAAAATTTTAATCAGATTTAATACATTTCTAATAGTTTAATCAACCATCAGTAATCATCTTCAAAAAAAACATCATTTAAGCCTTTATTTCAAAGAAAATTTGTTCTTTTTATATATTTTCAAAACTGCTCCCAAAAGTCCTTTTTTTTAACTAAAATCAAACAATATCCACCAAATCGATTGTGTTTTAATAATCCTGTCCCATACTATTATACCTTTTGATTTCGGTTCTTAATTGGGCGGGTATTTACTGAAACTGATCACCCTGTCGTGGCTGGATAATTTTTAAACTTCTCGCGTCTTGCCTCTTACATTTCTGTCCTATCATTCACGCGTAGGCGAGAATCCATTTAAACGTACTTCTCCCCTTAGCCAAAGGAGGAGAAAAGAAGAGGGGTTCGTATGTCCTTGGCTTAGCCTGTACTGTGCTTAGCTTGCCTGCCACTATGTGGTACTGAGCTTGTCGAAGTATCGAATTATCATTCCGGCAAAGTTCTTAATTCATCATTCCTTGTTCGATATTCATTATTCAAAACACAAAACGCCACACCGCAGCCTCTTTACAATAGCAATTGCAGATAAACCTAAAAACGGAACAGACGGGAGTCAGCTCCCTACAAAAAAATACCTTTATTTGAGTCTGTTGCTTTGGGGGGATAGTCATTCAAAAAAAAACAGCTCTGGAGAGCTGTCCTACGAAAATAAAACTTGCTTACTAAAGTAACCTTCAAGGTTGCTCTGGACAGAAAACATAAACCTTATTCCATATACCATCAACCACGTCATCCTGCCTGCCACTATGTGGAGCAGCTTTTCCCGCCCTACCTGCCGGCAAACAGGTTCATCGGGTCGTCATCTCGAGCGCAGACGAGAGACGAAGGGCATCAACCATTTCTCTTCTCAGGTTTCACATCTGTCTTCCAGCTTCTCAACAATTCATATACCGCTAACTGCAGCTGCAAAATCTTTAATATCCTGTAAATGATCTAAATACTCATATAGCTTCTCGACATCAATTATACCATACTCGTGTACTAATAAATTCCTTAATCCGATCATACTCAATATTCTCGAACTTAATCCTTGATCAAGATAATTATTTTTGTTTAGCAGACTAATACAATCGGAATAATTCTTAGGTATACCTAGATTTTTTTCGGAAACAATGCTGCAGGCAAGATCGATTATTATCTGGATAGATTCAAATAATCCGTATCTAAGTCCCCATTCATCAACTTTATCATTTTTAATGTCATCTTAGCTAAAATTATCCATGATAGAAGTGAGGATAATTAAATTCTCTTCCAGTCTTTTTAATTTATCTGATTTCATTTTTCAAATACAGCAAATCGGTTATTAGATAATCTATTATTAAAACTTGTATTAATAAGATCATTAGTAGGTTTAAAATCCAAATATTTTAGCAGTACTGATTTTTTAAATTCATTAAATATCTTAATATCATTGTTAATTATTTCTATTCCTTCACTCAGAATATTATAAGCCATCACCGGATCATTTTTATCTAAGTAATTAAGCTCTACCAAATCTATTTTGTGATTGACAGCCTCTTCTGTTTTCAGATTTAAATTACCGATCTCATATAATTCAGGTTTGTTCTTAAAATAGATTGCAATATCGATATCGCTGCCGTAATGCATCTTGTTTCTTGCAATCGATCCGAACAAAAATGCGAAAACAATATTGTTGTTATCTTCAAAAATCGATTTAATGTTTTTTGTGATTTTTATTGTGTTCATAAATATTAGTTAATCACGTAATTTTTATACTATTATACTTAAGAAATTTAATCAAACCATATTAGTTATTCAACTTATTATGTATATAAAGCTTTTTGTAAATCAGTTTTCCGCACATATTTGTCTTGTAGTTAAAAACAAACACCGCTGGTAATTGATGCCGCTTCATAAACGCAATACTCCCTCCATTTTAGAAAGGGAGGGGCGGGGTGGGTTCGAATTACCCTAGGGATTGATTACCCGAACAATCCGCAAACAACGGAACAGACAGGAGTCAGTTCCCTGTAAAAAAATCCCTTCGTTTACGACTGTCGCTATGGTAATGATCATTCAAAAAAAAAACAGCTCTGGAGAGCTGTTCTACGAAAATAAAATTCCCACTATTTATAAAAGAGGGCAGGGCCTCCCGTTTGCCGCTGCGAATCATTTCGGGGGTTACTTATGATTTGTCCGTCGTAGCCCAGTTCGCCGCGGCAAATCCTTCCTGCGTGGTTTATTACCTTTCATCATCTCCCTCTCTTTGAAAGTCGTAGATCCCGCAATACGGGAAAAGGGCAGGGTAGGGTTAATATTAATTCACTTATTGTCATTCCTGCATATGCTCTTTGCGCTAACCCCTATACCCATTTTTGAATGTTTGGAATAAGTTTTTAAGGTTTGAAGTTTTGCAATTCTTCCAGATCAGCCTGGTCTTTTTTTCTATTACTGCTTAATTTGTTTTTTATCAAATCTTTATAAGAGATAAAGTTGGCAAGCGTTCTGCCAAAGTTTGACTTTTTTAAATTCGGGTATGCCTCATTAAAATCCACTCCATCAATGCTGTTCATAAGATCTATTCGGACGGGGTTAATCCCTAACTGAATAATTCTACCCTTGGTTAATAAATCTTCCTTTTTTATTCCAATTTCTCCAAAGCCGAATTCTTTAAGTGTGTTTAAAATCTTAATTGTATTTTCTTCTTCGGGCAGGAAAAATATGTCAATATCGCCTGTATTCCTTGGTTTTGCATAAAGTGCTAACGCATATGCACCAACAATCAAATATTTAACTTCATTATTATTTAATAATTCGATAAAATCTTCGAAGTCTTTTTCGACTTTCAGCATATTCATCCTGTTTATTAAATAAATTGATGTATTGTTCTCTTAGATATTGAATAGTTGAAAGTTTTTCTTCAGAGGATACTTGTTTCCAAAATTTAATATCCAGTTTTTCATCATCTGATTGATAGATTGCTTTTGCTTCTTTTACCATAATTGATCTATTATTTTTCTAAAAATAGCAAATTATTTTGTAAGATTCATATTATAAATACTGCTTTGGAAGTTATCCCGATGAAAATCGGGCAAGAAAAGTTAGCGGGAAACAACGATTTATTTAATCTCAGCCGCTGGGTAGATTTTCCGTAAACAATGTTATAAATAAAATGATCAAATAAAGAGGTAAAGTTATGCTTCCAACGCCAACCCACCAGCCTTCGAATTGAGCGTGAACGAACATTGCGAGCAATGTACAATGTACAATGTATAATGTAGAATTGCTTCTGAAATTTTCTTTAATTGTAAATTGTGAATTGTAAATTGTAAATTTTCTAATAATCCAAATCATTGGTAATAAGAATAATATCAATCCTATTAATCCGGTTTCTTCAATAATTGCTAAAACAGAGTTTCCCTTTTCTCTAATGTATCTTCCATCTTCATAGTGGCTTCCGGTTTTTATCGGTGTTTTAATATCAGGAGCGCTAACTCCATAACCTAATCCAAATACGCCGCCTAATTTTGCTGCTTCCACTGATGGTTCCCAAAGTATCATTCTTCTGCCAAGTATATTTCCGCCATCTTTATTTAAAACATTATCGATAGAATTATGGATAAATGGAACGATAAAATAAAAAACAAGGAGAAATGCGGTTATCGAAAATAAAAATGAAAGTATTTTTTTTGATCTTATGATTAATAGATAAGTAATAATTCCAATAGCTAAAGCTAATATCGAAGCTCGGGAATAAGTCAAAGTAATCAGTAAGGAGTTAGCAGTGAACAGTAACCAGAAGAAAATCCTATTCAAACTTACTTTACTGTTTACAGTTCTCTGATCACTCATAACTAAAGTAAAAACTCCTGGAAGTGTAAAAAGCAGTGCAGCCGCTAGCGTGTTTTGATGACCTGCAAATCCCATAAAACCCAATCCGTTGCCCCCGGTCCATCTATCTGACGGAATACTGAAAATCAAAGAGACTGCAGATAGAATTAAAATCATAATGTTGGCTGGGATTAAAAATCCAATTCCTTTTTCCGGAAAAAACTTTATATAAAGCAAAACAGATGATAAAATTCCTGCATACAAAAGAAGCTGATAAAGTGATCTCTGTAATAGATATTATTGGATATAATGACCAGATAGATGTTACTAAACAATATGCAGGAAAGATAAATATGATGGAAAGATAAGTTATAGTTTTATCGGTTCGTGGAATTAAAACAAGAGCCAGTAAAATATTTATTAGTAAAATAACAGGTACAATAAAATAAACAGGACTGTTATAGGAAATGTACGGCTTATAATTCCTATTACAAGAAGGGGAAGTGAATATTGAATAAATATTCGGATGTATGGATTTTCAGCAGATAATAATTTCATCAGGGAATTTCCTTCATCTCTTCAGGTATAATCTCATCAGTGCCGTCATCATTATTTCCCTTACCACTAAATACTATAATAGCTTTAACTATCAGCAGCGTAAATATATAAATCCATACTGCTATAAGAAGCAATTGATAACTAAATTCAAATGTATTATTGATGATGTAATAGAATACAAATGCAAAAGCCAGAATAATGAAAAAGAAATAAACTGAAATAGTCTTTTGTTTTTTTGTGTCTGAAACTTTGAATAGATAAGTGTTAAGAGGAAAATGAAAAATTACATATAAGGAGTAACCTGTAATCATAAAAGTGAATATGCTGCCGAATATTTCATTTGAAACAGAGCCGGGAAGTAAAGAAGGGAAAAAATTAATTACAATTAATATTCCTACTGTGTATGTTGAGATAAGCAATAAAGAAAACAGAAATCCTTTTTTCAAAATACGATTCTTATCCGGTTTTGGTTCTGCATACAGATATTTCTCAATCAGGTTACCGATATAAAAAATGGGCGCTGTTAATCCCCAGGCAAATGTGTATGCATTTGCAATATCTATTTCAAAAAAATGATTCACTATAAATTTATCTGCCGCAAGCCCAAGTGATACTGCAGAATTTATTATAAATGCAGAAAAACCAATTTTAAAGTATTCAGTATAATTTTTATTATCTGAAAATCCCTTATCGAAAATTCTGTAAACGAAGAAGAACCAGATAACTATTAATATACCTAACGCGGTAAATATGCTTACATTAAAAAATATAACTGCGGGGATAATCATAAAATGTGCAGTTGCAAATAACAGCATAACCCAAAAATATTTTTTATACTTCCCGTCAAAAAGCAATTTAAAATTAAGTACACCGCCAACCGCAGAAAATGTGCTGTAAATAATTACTGTTATAATTTCCGTGATATCTGAAAATGGATTGGAAATAAAATGAAGGATTAAATACGTTACTATGATGTTGATTGATATGAATAAAAAAATTGTAAACGCTTTAATTGGCATTCTTGTCTGGGCAATATCAAAACCCAACGAACCAAAAAGTATCAGCAGGGAAGCAGTATAATATGCCTGGTTAAATAAATTATACTGTACCGGATTGAAAGTATATGCATAAACAATAAAAACGGATTTATAGAGAAATATTGATAAGCCAATTAGAATAAATTTTTTTAATGATTCGGTGCTTGTTTTCAAGGTATGTCAAATATCCCTGGTTAAAAATTTAATTTAGAATCGTGAACACTCTGTCAATATTATTTATAGGATGTTTCTCATGTAATAATAACAGATTATTTTTAATCAATAATATAAAAAAATAAATCTTGATTATTCTCTGAGTAAATAGTCTTAATAAATGATTGAGGCAGATTATAATAAATGATTTTTTGAGGTCTTTGTTTAAAATTCTTGATGAGTTTTTGGCATAGCCATCTCTATGGGTGTGATAAGCATTTTTTTCAATAATCCAACATATCACCCCTAGGGGGTTTAGCATAGTGTCTGGTATTTTGGGATTACAAACATTCCATCCCTACGGGATTAAAAACTGAAATCTTCATTTGCTTATTGAAGACTGCCCGCTGTGGACTGAGGACTGAAATAACCCGTCTTTCGTTTCTCGTCTTACCTTTAACAATAAAAGAATTGGGTTAAAACCCGGGGGTTGGTGGTCGGGTTTATTTTTCCCCCAGCTAAAGCAGTGGGCTATTCTCTCGTCTCTAGTTATTAACTTCTTAATTTTTAATTCTAAATTGTTGAGGACTGCCGACTGAAGATTGCGGCTTGTTACTTCCTTCTCCCGTTTCACGTCTTACTTTTCACTATTTCCCACTCTGCAATTAAATATTTTTCGCTTATTAACTTATGTAATAAACTGAAGTCTATCAGATCACTTGAATTAGTAAGCATTGATTTAATATCCGATAGATGCTTTTGAACATTTCCCTCTTTATAAAATTCCAGTTTTTTAACAATCACATACTCAGGTGGTGCTATATTAATTTTACTTCCGGCAAAGTCAATTTTCTTACTATTCTGCATTGCCCAAAACTGCAATTCGGAGTTGCCTGCAAGATAAATATCTGCTTTAAATCCAGTCTCGTGATGAATCAGGTTAAAATGACCTCTTGCACTTCTGTTCATTTCGGTTCTAATAACTTCTTCTGGTGGGCAGTAAAATTGTTCTGAAGGAAATGCTTTTAAGAAAATATCAATATTTACGTTATTAAGATTTATAACCAAATCAATATCGTGTGTTACTCTCGGGTCACCGTATACAATAGATGCGACGGAGCCTGTAACAAAATACGGGATTTGATACTTCCCAAGTATATCAATGTAAAGCGCAAAAAGATTAAGATCTTGCATATAAAAATATTCTTTTTACTTTTTCTCTTATCTCTTTTTCAGTCAATTCAGGATGAAATTTTTTAATTGATTCTGTTTTTAGTTCTTTAGCAGCATAATAGAGATTAAGTGATAAAAACAATTTTTTTTCAGGTGTAAATTTTTTAATTGGATTTTCCATATACAGAATTTACAAATCTTTAGAGATAAAACTTTAAAACAAAAAATATTTTTTCTTTAGCAGTTTGTATATAGCTTATTGAAGCTTTAGGTAATTCCCGTGCAAAAGGTATGTACTATTACCGCTTTGTTCTTTGCGCTAACCTCTATGCCCTTTGCGAAAAATCCTTCGTGTACTTTGTGGTAAAAATGTGTTTGCTCCCTCTATTTTTAAGAGAGAGTTGGGATGAATTTGTAACTTACTGCCACGGAATGGTCCGTGTCAGCAAAGGCAAAAAACATTTTTATTTACCACATATACATTTTCTGCGATAACGATTAATTGCTAAATTCTTAATTAATAATTCTAAATTGTTGAGGACTGCCGACTTGTAGACTGAATTCTTTTGTCTTTTTCCCCAGCTAAAGCAGTGGGCTATATACTAATTTCTAACTACTAACTACTTTCTACCTACTACTTACTTTTCACTATCCTTACATACTTCTTCACATCGTCTTTAAAAACAAAATATAAACTGCTTAAGATGAAACTAAAAAACATTATTGTAATAAGTGAAGAAGCTCTTTTGGGGCCAGCTTTTTTAACAGGATTTTTTGCATATTCTTTAACATTAAGGACAGGAGCATCCTTTATTTGATCTATTTTTGCAATCTCAAGCTGCTTGGTTAGTTCGATAAAAACGGTTTGCAGAATTTCTACATTGCGCATTAATCTTCCCTGTTCTAAAAGTAATTTAGGGGATTGAGAAGTAACTCTATTTTGTTCACGAAAATTTTTTAATCTGTTTTCAACATTTATCAAAGAATCCTTTATTTGTGATGTTCTTTTTTCAAGATAAAAACTTTGTTCAGTTGCATAAGATTTGCGCTGCGTGCGGATATAAAGATCTAAAGACTTAACTAAGTTGTTAGCTACATCAGCAGATAACTGCGCTTCGGGCATTTTAACGGTAACATTTAGAATTTTTGTCATCCTGTCAACTTCTGTTGAAATTCCACCTTGAAGAAGAATTTCATACAATGCAAGAAATTCTTTTCTTTTCTTTAAGAATGTATTTTCATCTTTTCCATCAATCCCAAAATACTTGATTAAATTTACTGAATCAGAAAATTCATTTGTTTTATATTTGGAATAAATTACATCCTGAAGTACAGTCTCACTAGTAATTATATTCTGATACAACTCCGTAGGCGCTGAATCCCCGACTTTTACTCCTGCAATAGAAGCAAGGCCGCTAAGCTGACTAAACATAGAGGATTTACTTCCATATTCAGGTAAGATTGTAACGTTACTCTGAAAATATGGTTTTGTTAGAAATAATAAATATGCCAGGGTAAGAACTAAAACTGCAGTATTAATAATTATAATTTTTTTGCGGTTAATCCATAACTTATTAAAGTATGGTTTTACTTTTTCAACAAAAGATTTAAACTTCTCTTCAAAAGATCTGTTGTCTTCAGGCTCTAAATCTGTTTCCTGGTCCTGTATTTTTTCTGACATTATTTTAATTACTTTCTAACATTGAAAATTGATCCGCCGTGGCGGATTGAACATTGAATATTTCCCTCTACTTCTCTCGTCTTTCGTTTCACTTTTCACAATTCACTATAGCTGATCCACGAGCACAATTATAGTAAGCGCGGCTACAAGTATTGCAAACATATCTTTTACTGTCGTTCCCACATCAAAAGTTGAATTTGAAGGTGGTTCAGGCGGTTCTTTAGTCACAACAATGGTTGATCCATCAAATGCTTCGGGGTTGCTTGAAAACCAGCCAAAGCCAACTTTCTTTGTTTCACCGTTTGCTTTTCTATAAAGTATATAATTAGAACTGTCGGTTTCACCTCCAGCCTTATCAATATAATCTTTTACATCGTCGCCCGGTATAAATTTATATAAACCCGGATTATTCACTTCGCCTGTTACAAAAACTGTATTCGGTTTTCTGGGAATAAATATTTCGTCACTATTATTTAAAATTACATCCTGGTCGGTATCTTCATCAGTTACCAGTTTTTCCAGATCAATCATAAGTCTTTGACCGTTTCGTGTAAATGTAGATCCGTAAAGGTATGCTTCACTCGTTGGTCCTCCTGCTTTTCTTACCAGTTCAAGCAAATTCTCAGATTTTCTTTCGAGAACATAAGTACCCGGGTAATTTACTTCGCCCATAATTTTTACTACACGCTGCGGTACATAGTTCGGATTCTTTCTAACTACTACAATATCATTATGCTGCAATGCAAATGCATTGTGTATTGAATCAGTTTTGCTGACATTTGTTTCCGAAAAGAATAATGGCAGAGGTATTGTAAAAGTTTCCGAGATTTTTTCACCAGAATAGCCTCCCGGTCTTACCCTGTTAACGTACACTTCAGTTCTTAAAGAGCGCTCATTAAAACCACCGGCCTGCAGAATAAGATCCATAATATTCATATTGGAATTCAATACAAATCTTCCCGGTCTGTTAACTTCTCCTTCAATAGTAACAAATTTATCAAGTATTTTTTCCACCTCCGAACTATATATGTATATCTTATCACCCGGCTGCAGCTGCATGTTAAATGATTGATCATATAAAAGTTTTTCAAGATCAAACGGTATTATGCGTGTGGTTAAGCCATCGGGATTTACTCGAATAAGATCTGCCCTTGATGTAAAAGCTCTACCTCTAAAGTATGGATCCTGTAAACCGCCTGCCCTGAATACCATATCGAATAATGTTAAACTGTCTGCATATGGCAGTGTAACAGGCTGTTTTACATAACCGGAAATAGATACATTCTTTCTGTCAATTAGTTCATAGATAGAATATATTTTAACCTGGTCTCTTGGTTCAAGGTTAATGTTGGCTTCTGGATCTCCGCGCATTGCTTCATTCAAATCAACAGAGATAAATTCAAAACTCTCGTCAGGCCTGGTTCTTATAATATCAACTTTGCCGTAATAAGTTTCAGGCAGTACTCCCTCAGCTTTTTTTATCAGTTCATTCAATGTTCTCACAGTGCTGAATTCATAAGTTCCCGGTCTGTAAACAGAACCGTCAATGCGTACAAAATTTTCTAATTTGTTTAAGATCGGGAATACAGTAAGAATATCTTTGTCATATAATGGTATATCGGACATTTTTCTAAGTACAGCGGATAGATCTGCATCTATCAATTCTCTGTCCGATGTGCTTGAAACTCTTTTTTCAAACGGCACAATCCGGTTAATCTGTATTCTTCCTGTGTATGCCGTGGCATTTAACCCGCCCGCAAATTCAATAATTTTCTGAAGATTTTCGCCTTCCTTTAATTCATATATCGCAGGTCTAAAGATCTCACCCGATATCGAAACCGATTTTTTTCTTGGAGGAATAAAAATCATATCGTTATTCTGCAGCCTTACATCGCCAATTAACTGACCTTTAAGTATGTAATCATAAATATCTACTGTTGTTAAAACTTTGTTATTTCTTATAACTCTAATCTCTCTCAAACTTCCGGATGTTAATGGTCCGCCGACTGAGTAGAGAGCATTAAAAACAGTTGCAAAACTGCTTATATTATATCCGCCCGGCTGTGCAACTTCACCGGTTACAAAAATTTTGATTGGTTTTAGTTTGCTTAAAGTAATATCTAAAAATATAGTAGGGGGATCACTTGCTAATCCTTCGTAAAATTGTGAAAGATACAAAGTAAGTTTTTTTTGCAGCGATTCATATGATGTGCCTGATACAAAAAATTGGCCTGCAGTTGGTATAAATACATTTCCCTGCTGATCAACAATAAGTTGATATTGAAATTCTGCCGCACCCCACATGGATAAACGTAAATTATCACCCGGTCCGATTATATAACCGGGATCAACTGCACCTGTTTCTGAAGGTTCAAATGATGTTGGAATGTTCTTAAACAAATTATATCCAAAGTATTCCAAACCTGCTTCGGTCGGGGCTGGGGATCTGTCAACTACTATTTCATTCTGAACAACCGGCGAAGTTTGATCGCCCGGTGCAACAATTATGTTTGTAACATTTTTTGTGGAGCTGTCGGGTGCATTTGTTACGTTGGTAACTGTTGGTGACAGAGGCGGTGTGCTTCCGCCAAGAATATAAGTTGCAATAAATGAATCATAATCCATTCCGTATTGCTTTGCAAGACGTCGTGCATCGTCTTCGGTCATATTTCTTTTTTTTAATTCTTCCGTAACATCTGCTTTAGTAGAGATTCCTTCTTGTTTTAATCTTTGTTGTATCTGCTGCTCTGTTTGCGGATATGATAAAACAAAAAAAGCGGAAAAAAGAATTAGTGAAAAAAATAATTTCGAACTATTCATATATCATCCGAATAATTTAGATTTTAAAGTGATTTGCATTTTCTTTCCTAAATTAAAAAACATTTAACTAAAAATTAAGTAAATGTCTTAATAAGTTTAATAGGAGTTCAATAAAAGCAAGAAGTGATCAGTAATATGTGAAGCGGAGGATTGGCAAATAGAATTATTTAACCATAATCCTTCGTCGATTACATTTTTATAAGTTTACCCCTATGGAAAACCGAGGCTCACTGCATCAAATTCAGGGCGATAGACACCCTTCCTGAAGAGTCTGTTGCGTAAGTTCAATTTGTCATGCTGTCCGCCTGGGCGGATTATTTCAGCATCTAAATTATCGAATTATTGAGACCCTGAAACAAATTCAGGGTGACAGTTAATCGTTATGCAGCAAACCCTAAAGTAACTAGTATCTTTTACCAAGAATCTAGAATTTTACATTCTAAATTATCAGAACGAAGTACCGACCTTTATACGTAAATTAAACAGGATAGAAGTAATTCCTAGATCCCCATTATTTTTAGTACCTATAATGGCACTTGGTCCGATGGCAATGGCACTTGAAGCCCAGGAGTCAAATATTTTTTGTACTAAAATATCAAGTACAAACTGAGGCTGCCTTATTTTACTAGCAAACATAGCATCCATTCTTAAATCAAAAACACTACCGCCTAAAGTCATTTCTCTTCCAAGGAATCCGATATGAGTTTCATCAACAAATCTGGCTACATAAAATTTACCGCGTGTTGCTCCAAGAATTTTTATAGGATAACGTAATTCCCAGTTTATAAAACTTCCTTCAAGCAAATATGGCTGATATTTAATTGTCCCGTCAGGATTATACACAATATTCTTCTGATTTACCGTTTGCTCTGTATATTTTTGAATTTGTGATTCAGTAAAATCATCTGAACTACTTAAGTAACCAAATTCAAAAAAATTACCAAAGGGAATTACATAAGCAACCTGAAAACCGCTGGTGACATATAAATTATTGTGATTATCAAAATCTTTTATCTCCACAAAAGCATCTACACTCTGGAAAACACCTGCTCTGAATCCGAGTATATGAAAATTCATTTCTATAAAGTTTGTTTCCATAACACCGGAATAGGGAGTACCAAATCCGATTGAAACACCTATATCGCTTTTAATAGGGAACCCAAATCTTTCACCGCCCTGCACTTGAATGAATGGATTTATGTATCCAAGAGTTGGTGATATCTGAAGTACGCTTGGTGTATTAAGTACTTTAGATAATCTTAATTTTTCAATCACTCTGCTGAATACACTGCCGTAATGTATTGATTCTTCCAGATTAAGCTTGAAAGGATAGGTTATTATTCTTGCGCGCGTATCGGGTTTTATTGCAAGAAAAGGGTATAGACTGCCTTTAATTGAAATAGTCTGATTATTTGCATCACGAAGATCAACAACAATTTCTGCTTTCGGGTCAGGCGGATCGATAAACATTTCTTCCTGTATTTTAAGGAATAATGAATCGTCCAGAGGTTCCATCTGGTAGTATAATATCGGTTCTTCTTCTTCCTGCCCAATTATAAAGTTCGAAGTAAATATTATTATAATTAAAGATAATAAAAGCGTAATTTTTTTTAATTCCATTTTTCCGATTTACATTGTGATTACTTCAAAGTTAAACAATTATCAGACCGAAAAAAGTACTTATTTTTGAATCCACATTATATCATGTGGTAAGAATTACAATTATTTCAAAAAATATTTTACATCTTTTTGAAGTTTGTTAGCAATATAAA
This sequence comes from Ilumatobacteraceae bacterium, assembly GCA_963774765.1. Classification (GTDB taxonomy): domain Bacteria; phylum Actinomycetota; class Acidimicrobiia; order Acidimicrobiales; family Ilumatobacteraceae; genus Sva-07. The sequence goes on along the minus strand of CAVZGP010000011.1, from coordinate 5,669 downwards.
GTTGGTTGTTAGTGAGTAAAAAGGAAAGGGCATTGTTAAACCTTCGCTGTTAGATGGAAAATATCAGATAGTCTGTCGCGAACAGGATTCGGGATCAAGTCTTAAGCGTTAAAATCCAACGTAGGGATTGATCTCCCGATCAATCCGAAAACAACTCACTGCTGATAACTGTTTCATAAAAAAATTCATCATTCAAAATTCCCTGTTCGATATTCATTATTCAAATACAAGCCGCCGCACCGCAGTGTCTATACAGTAAAGACGACTCGTCGGATCGTCTCAAAATCACAAATAGTAAAGACGTAGCATGCTACGTCTCTACAAAAAAACTCCCTTCTTTTATGCCTGCCCATATGAGAATCATAATTCAAAAAAAAACAGCTCTGGAGAGCTGTTCTACGAAAATAAATTTCCCGAACTAAAGTAACCTTCAAGGTTACAAGACAAAAAACTTGCAAATTGCTCTGGTCAAAAACATCTTACATTAACCATATTCCATATTCCATTACACTAGGGCAGGGGGGGGTTATGATTATTGGGTGCTAATCCTTGCAATCTAGTAAAAGTAAGAAACAGAATAGAATTAATATCTAAAACTTATTTTGTTATAAGCGCCATTCGAAGAATGTCTTTAGGTGTATCCCTATCCATATTTTCTGATTTGAAAACACCCTCCAGGTTAAACCCAAGCTCTCTGTTTATACGAATGTTTCTTAAATTGGTATCAAAGGTATATATAAATATTTTTCTAAGTTTAAGTTTGTTAAGTCCAAATGATACCCAGGCCTTAGTAGCTTTTTTGCCAAATCCTTTGCCAGAATAATTCCTATTACCGATAAGTTTTCTAAGTTCAGCTTTATTGTTCAATTTATCATAATGCAGGTAGCCCATAATACCGATAGGTATTTTATCCTCAGTTTCGATTATTCCAAAAATATTTGTTTTGTCATTAATCAGCTCATCTAAATTTCGTTCAACATTATCAATACGGGAAAGCAGAAACTCTTTACCAAATTCGTTATTAGTCCATTCCTCCAGAAGTTTCTTATGCTTCTTATTATCAAACTTAATAATAACTATATCTTCAAAAATGATAGGGAAATCAATCTTTTTATCAATTGAATAATTTACTTCTTCTTCAACCTGGCGGGTTTTATGACCATTGATAGCGATATCTAAAAGTGAATTAGCCAAGTTAATATAGTCTTTAGAGGATAGATTTAGCTTTTTCAGTTCGTTGATTGTGTTGTTAAGGACTGTTTCTGTTAGAAATGAATTCTGTAGATGTATTGAATCTTCCATAATATTTTTCCATTCAAAAGAAGTGATAAAAAAATATTTAATTACTAACTGCAGGAAAGAAAATGACTATTAAACTTAGTAAAATAAATTGAAAAAATGTGTGCCATTAATAAATGGATCTTTTATTTGATTTAGGTGCGATGGAATAACAGTCAGAAGTTAGAGGGGAGAAGTGCCGAAGACATCCCGATGGGAGAAGATGGAAGAGTCGATCTGCCGTAGCGAATCAGTTCGGGATAAGACAGGAGGAGTTTCCAGAAGCTTCGAAAGTTGCAGTGGTCTTTGCAGCATGGTTCGCCGCGGCGGATCAGTCCTGCGTGTTAATTGCATCTTTTCTTAGCTGTCACCAACCACTTGGTGACATTTCTAAGCACTTCATTATTCAATATTCGCTACTCGTCCCAATAGGAATCAGTATTAGTTATTCAATAAGAGAGGAGTGCAATAGGATAGATCCCGTGTGGCTCACAGATTGACAAGTTGAAAGTAAAAGCACCCAAATAATACCTGCCAGGAAGTGGTTCCAGGCAGCCCGGTAAAGCGGCCGTGTCAATCAACTGTAGGATCGATCTCCCGATCGATCCGTTGCATCTCTGGCACCTTAAACATTTCCTATCAACCACGTCACCCTGAGTATCTTGTCCCGACCTGCCTGCCGGCAAACAGGTTCATCGGGGGTGTTTAAGGGCGAAGGACATTTTCCATTTACCATATCCCATCTTCTAGTTCTGCTTTAAATCGGGGGAAAGTTTTTTTGGCTGGGTTCAATTAATGATTAAATTATCCTCTAGCAATACAATCATGCATTTTATCTGTTCAGACTACTGAGTTCTAATTTATCTAAATCTAATGCCTAATTAAGTTACTCAGGCTTCCAGACTTTATTAGACTTAATTGAACTAGCTCTTGATTTATTAATTTTTGCAAACTCAGCGTTTATCTTTTGCAACTCTAAAATTTTCTTAAATTTCTCTTCAAACGGTATATGTGCCTGAACTCTATGATATTTAGCCTTAGATTCTGCAATATGTAAAATATATTCCTTATTCATTTAATCTCTTTTTAAAATTTAAGTATTTATCTATGAGTCCAAATCTATTAATAATATCAATAAATTTATTTTCATCATAATCTGCTTCATTAAAAAATCGGATAAGCCTTTCATAATCACTCGCTCTTCCTGTTTGCAGCATTATTGCCATTAAATATTCTGCACTCAGAATAAATGTAGTTTCATCAAATAATGTGACCTTTTCTTTTTTTAATAATGCTTCATCGATAAGCACATTATAAACTAACAAAAATTGTACGGGTATTCCACCTATTATTATATGTTCGTCTTCGGTTTTGTAATTATTCTCTCCTGCCCATTCATACAATTTAGATAATGGTGCCAGGGAATTTTGTGCGGCAGTTATATTTACAATTAAATCTAAGTCGTATGTAACTGATGGCTCAATGTAATAAAAATGTGCCAAACCACCTGCAATAGCATATTCATTTATAATTTCAAGTTCCACCATTTCGTTTAATATTTGTATAGTCTTTTTCATTGAGTAGATAAATTCAAGATTACTACAAAATTATACATAATTTCTTATTAACAACAACTTGTTATCTCCATTTTCTAAAAGCTTAACCTAAACCTTTTCTCCGCATTAGCGGACTGAACTAAATCAGCTATTATAGGTTTTACCAACATTCCGATTTACTTGCCTGCCGGCAGACAGGTTCATCGGGGGAGTTGAAGTGCGAAGAGTCTAGCCAACCATTTCTAATAATCCAAGTTTCCTGCGTTAAGAATCCTCCGAGGTTGCAAGACAAGTCCCTCGCAGGTTGCTCTGGTCAGGATTCATAATTCGGTGTTCAAAATTCGATATTCAATATTCAAAAAAAAGTCGGCGCAGGAAACACGACTTACCTGTTACGCTTATTCAAACATGCAAGGATGCAATGTTCTTCGAAGAGCAGGCCTGTGCCTATGGTAAATCCCTTCCTGCAAGTTATCGGAAACCTCCACGATTACAAAACAAAAACCTCGCAAGTTGCTAGTGTATTATTATCACCCTCCATTTTAGAAAGGGAGGGAAGGGGGGGGTTAGAATTAAGCACAGCATTTTTAATAGTAAAGTAAAGACGACTCGGTGAGTCGTCTCATAACTTATACAGTAAAGACGTAGCACGCTACGTCTCTACAAAAAAAATCCCTCATGCTACGCCTGCCCATATGAGAATCATAATGCAAAAAAAAACAGCTCTGGAGAGCTGTTCTACGAAAATAAATCACCCTCGTACTAAAGTGACCTCAGAGCTTACAAAAAAAAACTTCGCAGGTTGCTCTGGTCAAAAACATCTTACATTAACCATCTACCATCTACGATATATTATCTCTCCGCAGGTTGCTCTGTTTTAGGTTGCTCTGGTCAGAGATGTGTTGTGTTCACTTAGACTATTCTCTCCAGCGGAACCTGGAAAAGACGAATCTTATCATCTTCTTTTTCAACTATTGTATTTAGTTCGTGTAGTTTGACGATAAGTTTTTCGAGTATATCTTCATCAGTGAATGCTATCATACGCACATTATTATAACCTGGAAAAGGACGATTACCCAGATGTGCATCTGTTTTATGTCCTTTGCCTTTAACTTCTTCCCACTCGGTGTAATAATCTATACCCAGTTCATCTAATGCTTTAGATACCCGATCATCAAGAATTTCACGATAAGCCAAAAATGTAAGTTTCATTTTTTATCCAATTTTATTTTTTACGTCCGGAAAATATTTTTCTAAAAAAACCTGAAAAACTAAATGTGCCAAGATCATCAAGAATTGAATATACAACAGGCACTATAAACAATGTTAATAATGTAGATGTTATCAATCCTCCAATTACTGCCTGACCCATCGGTGCACGGAATTCAGCACCTTCACCAAGTGCCAGTGCAACAGGTATCATTCCAAAAATCATTGCGAAAGTTGTCATCAATATTGGACGCAATCTTGTGGGTCCTGCTTTTATTAACGCATCAAAGCGCGACATTCCTCGTTCGCGCATAACGTTTGTATAATCTACGAGCAGAATTCCATTTTTAGTTACCAAACCCATCAACATAATAATACCAATCATAGACATAACAGAAAGCGAACTTCCAAAAATTAATAATGCAAGTACCGCTCCGATTATTGACATGGGTAGTGCGAGCATAATTGAAAATGGATGTATAAAACTATCAAACTGTGCTGCCAGTACTATGTAAACAAATACAACGGCAAGCAGCAACGTAATCAGCATATTTGCCATTGATTCATCCTGCATTTCACCTTGACCAATAACATTGATTGAGTAACCCGGCTCAAGTTCCAGTTTTGATGTTTCTTTAAGCACTTCACCAAGCACTACGCCCAAAAATCTTCCATCCAGATTTGCATCAACGCGAATTTCTTTTTGTCTCGCATATCTATTTATTTTCGAAGGACCAACATCCTGTGTGATAGTGGCAATATCAGTTATAGGCACTAGAAAATCCTGGTTGCCAATTTTTTTGTTACTTTTAATTGTAAGCGGCAAAAGATCGTTTAAATTCTTGCGATCATCTTTTTTTAGTCTTACTCTCACGTCAATTTGATCATCACCTTCTTTAAACTGTGTTGCAACGGCTCCATCAACCATAGCACGAATTGTCGATGCTATCAAATATGGGCTTACTGCAAGATCAGAAGCTTTTTCTCTGTCTATATTGATTCGTATCTCAGGTTTTGAAAGTTCAAGACTGTTATCTACATCAACGGCACCGGGTGTCGATTTAACAATCGCTTCAACTTTTTCTGCAATCTGTTCAAGTTTGGATAGATCATCTCCGCGGATACTAAGCGTAACAGGTTTTTCTCCGCCTCCGCCGCCAACTCCTTGAACTGTAAAACTTATTTTGGCTCCGGCAATGGATTTAACTTCAGATCTTATTTCAGCCATGATTTGCTTATCAGATTTTTTACGTTCTCTGGTTGGAATAAGTTTTACTAAAATATTAGCTTTTGTAACAGGATCATTTCCGGATCCAATGGTTGTAAGGACTGTTATTATCTCAGGTTTTTCTTTAAGTACTGCTTCAACTTTTTCACAGATTAAACTTGTTTGTTCCAGTGAACTTCCAGGTGAAGCATTTACTGTTACGTTAAACTCGCTTTTATCACTTTCAGGAAAAAATTGGGAACCAAGCATTCCCATTAGAAAAAAGCTTGCAACAAAAATTGCGATGGCACCAAATACTATTGTTTTTCTATGAGTTAAGGACCAGCGTAAAGCTTTCTCATATTTACCATTTAAATATTCAAAGAAGTGGTTAAAGTAAAACAGAAATTTATTAAGCG
>CAVZGP010000010.1:0-249430 GCA_963774765.1 Ilumatobacteraceae bacterium | reverse complement strand
GGGCCTAGGGCCTAACGATATCCGTTCCAGGAATCGTCATCCTGGGCGTCTGCCAGGGCGACGTCCGCGACGTCGTCCCAGTCGGCCGCGTCGTAGCACGCGGCACAGAGCGGATATAAGCACGTCCGGGTCAGCATATCCGGATTAGACCGGCGGCCGCAGTCGATACCAGGTGACGGGCGGGGGGAGCCAGTGAATGACACATAACGACCTCCTTCTCGGGTATAACCCATGGTTGTTGATAGTTGGAACACCACCAAACCCTGTAGAAGCGGTACCTACTCACTAGTGGTAGCTTGTATGTACATTCTACGTACTAATACTTATACCAAAAAGGAATAGCCCATTTTTGAAAGCAAAAAAGAACCGTAGTTATAAGAGCGGCAGCTCTAACTACGGCGATACCGTTCAGCGTGTCAGCTAGTAACACTCACTGGCTCCCCCCAGTAAGGAGTGCTATGGTCGTATCTTCACCAAGAGATTTTTAGGTCTCTCTTACAACCCCCTCTATTGCTGCCGCAATATTGGGTGAGGTCTGCGCGATTAACCGCACAGATTCCGCATTGCTGCGGACGCTTCCCGGTCCTCAAACCGGGTAGGGATATCAACCCCTTCGGGCGGATATAGGTTCCGAAGAACCCACTCCGCTCCTAGGCGGGGGGACTCCGCCACAAGGCGGTGCGCCTCGTGGAAGTACCCCTGCGGCGGTTTCCACTACCCCCAGCAGAGTGAGCATCTCCAAGAAGTGGTGCTCACTCTGCTGGGGCGGGGCGGCTACCAGGTTGTGCGCCGCACGTTGAGCGCATCCATCACCGCCTTATAGGCGGCGTCTCCGTCTCTCCGGAGTGTCTCGTAATGGGTCATTCGATCTCCTTGCCTACAAAGGGTTGGTTGGTTTTCTGTAGACACATACTTATACCAAAAAAGGGGGGTCCACTTTGGAAGCAAAAGAAGAGAGGGGGGATTGGCCCACTCCCCCAGGACGGGGGAGGGGGCTAAGAGATGGCGCGCTCGACGAGGCTCAGCACCTCATCGATGTGCAGGCGGGCGGAGGTCTTCGCGATGAAGCCCCCCTTGTGGGCGAATAGGATGGCCGGATCGCCTTCGAGAACCGAGAAGTCCACGGCCGGGTGGTCGTTGAACCTGTAGAGGCTCCAGCCTTTCCCCGGTCGTCCAGCTCTCGGGACGCGGCGGCCTCGGGGTACTTCCGGTCCCGGACGTCCTGGCTCCCCTCGATGTCGGCCGTCGGGAACACCAGCACCTTCTGTCCCTTGACCTGGCACGTGGAGCACATCTCCTCCAGCTCGGCGATCTTCTGGGCGTACTCCCTCGCCGACTGGACCATCCCGGTGCCCATCATGAGGAGGAACTGGTTGAGTAGATTTGATGGTGAGATTACCTCCGCCGCCTCGAAGGCGCACATGAACTGCCCCTGATGGGGCCGGACACCAGCTCGAACGGGAACTTCTCCAGCCCGAGCGCCTTGGCCGTGGCGAAGGGGCCGAGGACGTCCATCTGGATTCCGACCTCGTACCACTTCCGCAGGGCGAGGACATCGGCCAGGCCGACGTGCTGCGCGTAGAGCGAGTACGCGCACTCGGGCTTCTCGCCGCGACCCCGCTGGTGGTGGTCGAAGTTGCCCTTCTCGGGCTCGTGCCTACCACCGACATCCAGCACCAACACGTCCTCGTCCTCCAACTCCTCCGGCGTCGGGTCGCGCGGGCCGGAAGATGTTCAGCGGGCCGTGGATCGCCATCGCGATGCCGCACGCGATGACCCTCGTCTCGGTGAGCCTGCCCCCCGTGAGTTACTATATGCATTCGAACCTCCTTGCCTACAGGGGTTGGTTGGTTTCTGTAGACATCTTCTTATACCAACAGTAACCCCTTGTTTTTTTAAAGCTAAAAAGAGGTGGGATTTTGACCCACTCCCCCAGGACGGGGGAGGGGTATGCGGAGTCCTGATTGGCTACTAACCTAGAAATATCGGAGGCACTAAGGTTACCTTTACGTAGTTCTTTGATCTCACGGCGAAGAGCAACCTTCACAAGCACACTATCCGCTATCTGTGAGGCTGTTTTATGCATCTTATCTCTTCGTTTCCAAATAGTTGAATTGCGGTTACCGGGTACCGGCTTATTCGTGTTTACCCAGCCGGCCTTACGATGTGCCCGCTGCGATGCGACGTTAGATTTGTTAACGTAGGAGATGCTGTCGAGGGTAGTCATCGAGGAAACGACGTAGCGCCTGTGCAGCCAGACCTTTACCCCGGTGGGCCTTAGCGATGTAGACGGAGCCTGTGTAGGGGACGCCTGTGCGTTTAATCCGCCCGGGCAGTTGAAAGCCTGCCACAGTGTCCCCGACCATGAGAGTACGGACGGGGAACTCTGGGTCGAATGAAAGGCGATTACCCACATACGGGTCACTACGCGACTCGTCTATGAGTTCTTGCGGTATATCTGGGTGTTTGGTCAGCGGCATCTCCCCAAATATACGCCGTAATGAATTAAAGAACAAACGTCGTTGGAGGGTGGGGACGTAGGAAAATCGGAGGACAAAGGGGATTCTGTAGGACTATGTAGGGTATTGTGTATGTTTGTAGTTAATAAAGTGCGACGAGAGGCGTGGCCGAAGAAACGACGGGATACAGGGGGATGAGGGGCGTATACCCGAACTTCGTTCGGATAGCAGGTTTGACTACAATGAAGGATAAAGGGAGATGTTTAATGCCCGTTGTACACAATGTAGGTTAATCATGCTTTCGATATGATATATTTACGATGACCGTTTTTTATAGATAGACTGGAAAAGGAAGACAAAAAAGACGAAGAAATGGAAAAAGGGGGGTAGAAAAACGTAGGGAATGGTAGGAGGTGTAAGCAGGTACGCTTACCCCCTGTAATTATTAGAGAAAAGGCTTAAAGGGAAATAACAGACGCTAAGCCCTTTTTTTGATGTATATCAGTTTTTAATATAAACAAAAAATTAGCCCTATGCCGGGATATAAATGCAGGGAGAGAGGGAGGAGCAAAACCAGAGAAGAGGCTACGGAGACTAGGGCGGCAGGAGGACGCAGGAGAGCTTTGTGAGGTTATGACGGGACAGGTTTATGCAGGTTTTAGGAGGAAAAGATATATAAGTATGCAATAAACAGCGTTAAGCCTGCTCGAAGGCTAGTTATAAATTACCTCAATAAAAACAAGGGTGTAAAACCCCCTTACTACTACTACTACTACTTTTTTTTTAATAAATATAAATATAAAGGAAGCTTTCTTTGCGTTTTTGATCTCTAAACTATTGTATTGCTTGTATTGTTTTACTTTTGTTACTCCGGACTCTCTTGTCCCAGGGATTCTACTCCAAGTATCTGATAATATTTTAAAACACAAGACTCACGTGTGAGAAATATCGTATTACGACGTATAAAGCTAAGTGTTTGTTATTGCACAGGAATTTCGTTCATGAAATCAATAAGGTTATACATATTATTATTGATATATAAATTTTTTTTATTATTCTGTAGGTACTTCGTCTTCTCCGGCTGGTAGCGGCCAGTTAGAAGTACGGTTTTTTGGTTTCTTTATTCTTTACAGGCCCTTAGAAGCGTTTTTTTCGGTTTTTCTCATTTGTTTAGAACAATCGGTTCCCTTCCGTTCTCCCTTTTCAGCGTGTATAGCGTTTTCACAACTCTTTCATATCCTTACTGTTTTTCGTAATTGTTCAAGTGACTGGCTTAACTCTGTCATCCTACGTTATATCGGGATTAGCGGTATTTAACCGTTTTTTAACTCTGCGTTATCATTCGCCTATTCTCTAGTTGTGCAAGTAACTTCGTTATTTTAGTCGGATATTCAAGGCCCTCAATCTACAATAAATCCGACGCTTTAGTTCTTTTTGTATTGTTATGCATAGGTCTTATATATTTTTATGTTTTTCACCTCAAAAAAGCCTTATCACCCGTATTGTGCTTATTACATCTATACGACGATTTATAATTTCCTAGCGCCAGCGTTTTCGGTGGTATAACTACATTGTGTGTACCTGTGTACTTTTGTGCGTTTCAGCCCTTCTTCTCCAGACATGTAGGGGTCCAAAACTGACGTAAACTCTTGTACACTCCTCTGCTTTTTCGTATTAGTACAAACTTCACTTTAAGGTCCTAGAAAATTACATGTACAGTATAAAACGTATAAGAAATCCGCCGAATAAACGCCACACCCCTGTGGTGGTAAGCCTCAGCGGGTTTTTCACTGTTTAGCGGCTGTTTTTGACTTTTTGTTAATTTTGTGTTTAATATTAAGGGTTCTCTGTCTGTCTATTACGCCACCCTCTTTTGAAAGGAGTTTTTGTACTATGCCACACTCGTATAAGCCCCCCTTGTTTGCGGATTTGCTCTCTAAGACCCCTCTAGTGCTCCTCCAAGACCTCGCAGCAGACTTGGAGGAACAGGCGACAGCCTCTTTACTCCCGTTCTACTGTGTGGCCCCTCCTATTGTGCCTTCTGATGTCCCCGAGAGCGGTCCTTTAGGGGTTTCCGGGTTTGACACCTGGGTAGGCCTACCCACATACACCCCTCCACCCCTCACGTCGTAGCGTTCGATTGGGCTACCCTTGTAGGGCTGACCTCCATAAGATCCCTCATACCGCTGACCTCGTCACGGCAGGACACCTAGCCCTGGCAGTTCTCGTTGCGTCTATCCTTGAACGCCCTATGCGCCAGTACAATGTTTGTACCTACGAAATGTTCTACCGCAGCGTACAAGACGGTTATGCTTACCTGATCGATCCTGAACGGTCCCGGGTTAAAGTAACGTCGCGGCCAATAGCGTATGACGAGTTGCCTGTTTTGAGCATTACATGGGTAAGCAGGTGTCGGATCCTGCGTATCTGACCGTTGTGAAGGATATCTTTGACCGTACCTACGCGGAGGTTTGTTTATCCTCTGTGGCGCAACAGTACTACCTGAAGAACTACCCCTTGCCGCCATGTGTGTCCTTGGTAGATCTACGGCTTGTTCCACCTAAGCGGGTAAAAAAAACGGCTATCCTTCCTGTGTGGAACTATCCTCAATTTCCGTGTCCGCCTTTTGGACCCGCGCGCCCGGAGCGTATCTCTATGAGTTGTTATATGCGCAGTCATTCCCTTACAGCCGCGGAGGGGTAACGTTTATTGGGGATGTCCTGAGGACCAGGTATGGGGGAGGAGGAACTCCCGCGGGCTCTTGTTATCGACTTCGAACGTTTTATACCGTACAGGGGTGGTGGGCGTAATCCGAATTTTTACAATCGCATGCGTCCATACGCGGGGGCCAGTGATGCTGTTACGGGCCGCCGCGTAGTAGCCCTGTTTAATAAGAATTTCAATGATCCCAGCCTGAGGATCATGGGCTCTTACCACCTCTTCGATCGTCGTCGACTCGCCCGCCCGCCGGGCCGCTTCAGCCCCACCGTGAACGCCACTCCATAGTCCCCACCCGCGCTCATCACTATGCTTCGCTTTCTTGGCCCAATCTCTTTTCTCTGATTGTTGAATGTGGTATTAATCTCCTCGCTCCAGCGGGCTGCTAAATCCAGAATTTTAATGATGATATTACACGCAAGTGTATATTAATATTAGGAATGCTGTTTAGGGTATGGAGTGCAAAAATGAGACTTAGAGTAATCAGCGCCAGAAATGAGATCCCCAATTTGAACCCAAATGAGAAGACAGTTCACCTGGCCTTCCGGGCCAGCAATGTAGATTTCCTTAACCTGATGCAGAGATGCCCCAGGCTGAGAATGATTCAGGTTCCGCCATCCTACCACAAGACCATGTCCAGTGCCATCCAGGTATTCCTGGAGATGCAGGGCGTTGAGATGCTGGAAGGCGACGTATGGGGCCACAGAAAGGACCTGGATGAGTACTCCGTCGTGGAAGACAGCACGCTGGAAGAGATCCGTGCCCTGGCAGCCGGCGGCGCATCCGCAGATGATGTGGCCAATCGAATACAGAGGAAGGCCAGGATCGGCCCGGAGCTGATCAAGTACATCGCCAAGACCAAGATCACCGCTTGAGCCGCACGGATACGCGCGCTTGTACGAGGCGATCAGTTGGGTGCCGTCGCCGGTGCCCTTGTCCTTCTTGGTCTTCTTGCCCTTGGCCATGTCGGTGTGCCTCTCGGAGGAGACGCAACCCTACCGAGTGCGGCTCGCGGGGGACCCGGGAGTTCCGATACCGGACGCACCACGGCTCTGCATCTACCTTCGGCGCCATGAAGATTCGCAACGGCTCCATCGAACTCCACGTCGCCGACGACGGCGACCCGGCGGCACCGCCGATCCTGTTGCTCCACGGCATCACCTCGTTCGGAGGAACGTGGGACTGGATCGTTCCCGACCTCGTCGAGCGGTATCGCGTCCTGCGGCTCGACTTCCGCGGGCACGGCGCGTCGGATCGGGTGCCCGGCGACTATTTCCCGGAGGGCTACGTCAGCGACGCGGTCGCGGCGATCGAGCAGGCCGCCGGCCGGCCCTGCGTGGTGATGGGACACTCGCTCGGGGGAGCGACCGCGGCATCGTTGACCCAACAGCGCTCCGACCTGGTTGTTGCCGCAGTGATGGAAGACCCGCCGCTCGGACTGGCGGGCGTCGCCCAGGACGCCGACCCAGCCGATGAATCGAACGCGCTCGAAGGCAACTCGTTGCTCGACACGTTCCGCCTGATCCGCGACTCTGCGCCGCAACTCCAGGCGTCGGGCATCACCGTCGAGGTGTTGTCGGGAATCCTCGCCGCGTCACCGACGGCGAGCGGCGGTACGTTCGGCGAACTGCTCCACCCAGACGGCGTCTCCTCGATGGCAGGGTCCCTGCTCGCCGTCGATGCGAGCGTGCTCGATCCGGTGCTCACCGGCACCATTCGGTCGTTCGTGCAACCTGACGTGCCATTCGGTTCGCCGTCGTTGATCGTCTGCGCCGATCCGACGAAGCCAGACGCCGTGGCAGATCCAGCGCTGGCCGAGCACTTCTCGTCGATCTCGCCATCGACCGAGTTCGTGGTGATCGACGGCGCCGGCCACCTCGTCCACGACGAACTCGCGTCGCGAGATCGATTCCGCGACGCCGCGCTCGGCTTCCTCGAACGCATCTGAGCGTTGCCCCGGGTCTCGCGGCGAGACCGGTGATCGACATCGATCTGACGTCGGCCGACTCCTCCGACGATGCCGCCTACGTCGCGCCGCTGGAGGTCGCAGGGTTCCGGCTCAGCATCCGCGAGCCGCACTGGCACGAGCACCGCGTGCTCCGCGACCACCCCGGAGCGTGCCGGGCCCGTATCGTCGTCGCCGTGGTCGAGATCTCCCGCGAGGCGTACGCACACATGGTCGGCGCAGCGCTCGACGCCTACCCGCTCGAAGCCTGCGGGCTGATCGCCGGGCCGCCGGCAGCCGGCGGGGGAGCGGGCGACCGTGCGCCGATCTTCTACCCGTGCACGAATGTCGCCGAGTCGGCGCGCGTGTACACGATCGACCCGATGGATCATCTGCGTGCCGAGCGAGACGCCGACGACCGCGACTTCGAGATCAGTGGTGTCGTGCACAGCCACACTCACTCCGAGCCGTACCCGAGCCCGACCGATGTCGCCGCGGCACCTGATCCGTCGTGGCACTACGTGATCATCAGCCTCAAGCGCGACGCTCCCGAGGCTCGCAGCTTCCGCATCGTCGGCGGCCACATCACCGAAGAACCCATCGCGATCGTCTGACCCGGTTGTGCCGGTGCCAGGGGCCTCAGCGGGTCGGGCTGGAGTTGCGTTGCGATGAGTGAAACCGCTGTATCCGGTCGGTTCGCTCATCCGTGGGAGGATCCCGCGGGTTGCGATGAGCGAAACCGCCGTATCCGGTCGGTTCGCTCATCGGTGGGGGAATCTCGGCGGCGCGTGATTCGTTCGGGTCCTGAAGTGCCCCAATCCGCTGACGCCCCAGACACCGCGTCACCGGTTACGAAGTGCCCCGGCACCGCGTCACCGGATACGATTCCTGACAGAAACCATCGGATTAGTCGGAATGCTTCCGGAGCCGGTGGTGTTGGGAGAATCGTGACGAACACTCTGAACCCGAATTTCACGATGCCGGGGCTCGTGAACGCCAGCGTGCTCGACATGATCGGCAACACGCCGATGGTCGATGTCTCCAACCTCTCGCCCAACCCCGACGTGCGGATTCTCGCCAAGATGGAGATGCAGAACCCGTTCGGTTCGGTGAAGGACCGCATCGCCAAGTCGATGATCGAGACCGCCGAGAAGGAGGGTCGCCTGCTCCCCGGACAGACGATCCTCGAACCGTCGTCCGGCAACACCGGCATCGCGTTGGCGGCCATCGCCGGTATCAAGGGCTACCCGATCAAGATCATGATGCCGACGAGCGTGTCGATCGAGCGTCGCCAGATGCTCGAGGTGTTCGGCGCCGAACTGATCCTCACCCCTGGCGAAGAGGGCTCGAACGGCGCCGTCGCGAGGGCGCTCGATCTCGCTTCGGAGCATCCCGACTGGTACTTCCCGTACCAGTACGCCAACGACGCGAACCCGCGGGCGCATTACGAGGGCACCGGCCCGGAGATCCTCCGCGACGTGCCCGAGATGACCCACTTCGTGGCCGGCCTGGGAACGAGCGGCACGCTGATGGGAGCCGGCCGGTACTTCAAGGAACAGAACCCCGACATCCAGGTGATCGCCGTCGAGCCTCCGCTCGGCGAACGCGTCGAAGGGCTGCGAAACATCGGCGAGGGCTACATCCCCCCGGTGTTCGAGAACTGGAACGGCTTCGACATCCTCGATCGGAAGCGAGTCGTTCGCCCACGCGAGTCGATCGAGTGGACCCGTCGGCTGGTCCATGAATGCGGCATCTTCGCGGGGATCTCGGCGGGTGCCGCACTCGCCGGGGCCGCCAAGGTCGCCAGCCAGATCGACACCGACGCCGAGGGTCCGGCGACCATCGTGTTCATCGTCTGCGACGGTGGCTGGAAGTACCTGTCGACCGGCGCCTACACCGACGACCTCGACGCCGCCGAAGCCAAGGCCGAACAGGTCATCTATTTCTGACCGCGGCTCCGCTGCGGTGTGACGTCTGGCGCCTTGGGCGCTTCGCGTTCGACCGATATCGTGCCGAGCGAGCGTGCCGCGAGTGCGGCGCCCCGGCAGCCGAGTGTTCGTTCGCCGGGGCCGGTGACACCACAACACCGCGCCGTCACACCCCAACGTCTGAGAGAAGGCCCCCCAATGCGTTCCCCGTTCCGCGTCGCCGCCGCCGCGCTCGCCGCCACCTTGATCATCGCCGCGTGCGGTTCCGATGAGCCCGGATCGAGCGCTGGCGACGCCACGCCGGCCGAGACCATCGCCGACGTCGACACGACGGTGGCCACCACCACGCCGGACACGACGCCGGACACGAGCGTTGCGTCCTCGACGGTCCCCGACGACGCCACCCAGGACGTCGCGGCCGACACCGCCACGGCCGAGGCAGCGCTGCTCACCCTGGCCGACCTGCCCGAAGGCTGGACGGAGACCCCGGCCGACGACGATGCATCTGCGGCGTTGACCGGTCGCTTGGCCGAGTGCGCGGGCGTGGAGGGAGACGAGATCTCGGCCGCTGATGCCACGGCAGCAACCGGTCGATTCGACGCCGCTGAGGGCACCGCCTCCGTCAGCCAGCACGTCGGTGTGCTGGCCACCGAGAACGAGGCGCGATCGGTTGTCGCGTTCACCGCCGAGCCGGACGTACTGGTCTGCTTCGAGACGGTGTACGCCGAACTCGGCGGCGACCTGTTCACGGCAACCCTGGCCGAGGGTGCGCAGGTGGGCACGCCATCCGCGGCCCGTCTGCAGGTCGGATCCGTTGGCGACGCCACCCAGGCGATCCGCGTGATCGTGCCGGTGACGGGTGATCCTTCGGTCGTCGAGATGACCGTCGATCACGTCCTCATGCGCAGTGGACGGTCGCTGTCGACGCTCACCATCTCGAACTCGACGGAAGCGACTCCGGTCGAGACCATCGACGGGTACACGGCGATCGTCGCCGAGCGCCTCCCAGTCTGAGGCGTCGGCTCAGACCGACGCGAAGCGGGCGATGCTCGCCGCGGTCTCGCGACTGATGTCCGGGAGGACCGCGGTGAACACGTCCATGCCGTGGCTGGTGCCCATCACGATTCGGCACTGCGCCGCCACGCCCGCTTCGAGCAGCAAGCGGTAGAACTCGACTCCCTCGTCGCGCAGCGGATCGGCCTCGTTGACGCTGATGAACGTGCGGGGCAGACCGGCGACGTCGTCGACCGTGGCGAACGACGGCCAGGCGATCGGATTCTCGGCCTCGAGGTGGTCGATCCCGTAGGCGACGGCGCCACGGTTGTGGTGCAGGTTGAGCAGGATGCCCTCGTTCTCGACCGATGACGGGAATCGGTCCTGCGGCCACCGCCCGGCGATGTACGGACACAGCGCGTACAGCCCGCTGATCAGGCCGATGTCGCCGTCGCGCAGCAGCTGCATGCCGGTCGCCAGCGTCAGATTCCCACCGCCGGACTCACCGGCGACGACGATCCGTCGCGTGTCGATCCCGAGGTCTGCGGCCCGGGACACGAGCCACTTGAGGCCCGACACGCAGTCGTTCAAACCGGCCGGGAACGGCTCGACCTCGGGTGCCGACGACGGCGTCACGCAGTTGCGGAAGTCGACCATCGCTACTGCGATGCCTTCGGCGGCGAGCACGCGCGCCCGCACGCGGTACATCGCCCCGAACGCCGTGCCGTTCTGCATCCCGCCGCCGTGGATGTAGTAGACGCAGGGAAGTGATCCGTCGGATTCGGGTCGGACGAGGCGGATCTTGATGGTGTTCCCGTCCGGCGCCGACACGACGTCGTGCGTCGTGATCGACAGCCCCGCCGACGACGCGACCGCTTCGGTGTCGAGAGTGTCGTACAGCGCCTCCATCTTGTCGCGCAGCGCGATGGCCTTCGGGCTGTTGGAGATCTCGAGCAGCCGGTCGCGGTTGTCGACGTCGCCGAGCGCCGTCACCGGCACATTGCGCAACGCCCACTTCACCCGTGGGTCGAGCCGCCGATCGTTCTCGACGTCGGGCACCGTCAGAGCCCCTCCCCGCGAGCTGCGATGTTGAAGATGGCGTCGGCGATCTGCGGCCAGTACCGGCTCGGCACGTTGTGTCCCATCTGGCCGAGCACGAGCAGGTCGGCGCCGCGCACGGCCGCCGCGGTCGCCTCGCCGCCCGACAGTGTGATCAACGGATCCTGACGTCCGTGGATCACGAGCGTCGGCACCTCGAGTTGCTGCAGTCGCTCGGTGCGGTCGCCGCTCGCCACCGTGGCGACGAGCTGGAACATCGTTCCCGCCGGATTGAAGCAACGGTCGTACGACTCGGTGGCAACGCGTCGCGACTCGACTTCGTCGAAGAGATCACCCGAGATCAGCCGGGTGGTGTTGACGCTCGCGTCGATCGCTGCTGCTCGGCCTTCGGGCACAGGTGACAGCAGCGCCATCATCGCGTCCGGGTTCGGCTGGCCCACCTCGGTGTTACCGGTCGTCGACATGATGCTGGTGAGCGACAGCACTCGGTCAGGGTGCTCGATCGCGATCGTCTGCACGATCATCCCACCCATCGATGCGCCGACGATGTGCGCGGCGGGAATGTCGAGCGCGTCGAGTAGCCCGACGGCGTCCGCGGCGAGCAGGGACAGCGTGTAGGGCGCCTCGATCGGCTGGCCTGCGGCGAAGGCCGCATAGGTTGCCATCACATCCGGTGGCGGTCCGTCGGTCTTGGTGGTGAGCCCGGCGTCGCGGTTGTCGAAACGGATGACTCGGAATCCTCGGTCGAGGAGCTCGGACACGAACCCGGGTGACCACAACGTCATCTGGGCGCCGAGGCCCATCACCAACAGCAGCGGTGGGGCGTCGGAGTCGCCGAAGCTCTCGTAGCAGATCTCGATGTCGTTGACGGGAATCGTGGGCATCACGAGATCATGCCAGGCGCTGACCAACCCAAACGATCCGCTCGGGCACCTGCCCCGGTCGAAATGTGGTGGTCCGGGATCGAGCTGTCGCCATCTGCGACACTGGTTCCATGAGCGACGCGAACGCGCCCGGATCCGTGCCCCCCACCCCGCCCCCGACCCCGCCGATGCCCGGCCCGGACACGCCGCTCGGCGGCCCGACGTTGCCAGAGGGCGCGCCGACGTTGCCGGAGGGAGCGCCGACGTATCCCGAAGCAACCACGCAGATGCCGGTCACGGGTGCTGCGGCAGCGGGTGGGATGCCGCCGGGAACGCCGCCGATCACCGGATTCGGCGAGCCGACCGGGCCGAAGCCCCCGAAGCCGTGGTACAAGAAGCCTGGTCCGGTGGTGGCGGCGATCGTCGCCCTCGCGGCCATCGGCGTCCTCGCCTGGCTGTTCTTCAGCGGCGGCGACGACGACTCCGAAGCGTCGGCCGAGTCGAGCCTTCTCGTCCTCGAGGTGACCGACGAGACCGGGGCGTCGCTCGAGGCGGGCTTCTTCGTCGATGTGGTCGGCCCCGAGGCGTCACCCATGGACTACGTGTGGATCCAGCCCGATGCCGCCGTCACGGGCGAAGCCGCCGGTGACACCACCGGCGCCGATGGACGTGTCGAGTTCGAGTGGGAACCCTCGAGCGCTGTGTCCGACCCGACGACCTGGGCCGCCACGGTGTCGATCGTGCAAGGCGTACCTGCCGGCTGGACGCCGCCCGGTCCCATCGTCGACTGCGTGCTCGCCCGAGCCGATACGCAGGACAGCATCGTGGCGATGGCCGTCGCCGTCGATGTTCCCGATCCGGCTGCCGACCAGATCGTCACCTACACGTTCCCGAACTACCAGTTCCTGGCCGGTGACACCGTGACGTGCCGCCTCTCGAGCATCCGCCCCGTCGAGACGACCACGACGACGTCCACCACCGTCGAGGAGACCACGACCACCACCATCGTGGAGACCACGACGACGGTCGCTCCCGAGACCACTGTCCCGATCGTCACGGTGCCACCGCAGCCGGAAGCGACGCTGTGGGACGTGATCCTCAACAGCCCCGACTTGAGCGAGCTGAGGGCGCTCGTCGAACTCGCCGGCCTGCAGGACGTGCTGTCCGATCCGGATGCGACGCTGACGCTGCTCGCCCCGAGCAACCAGGCCATCACGACCGCCGAAGGTGGCGTCGGCGCCCCGGACTTCACCAATCCGTCGGTCGTCGAGGCCGTGCTCTTGACCCACGTCGACGACACCCAGGCGCTGCTGATCACCCAGATCCTGGCGCTCGCACCACCGGAGTTCGTGGTCGCCAACCCAGGCCCGCACGCCGTCGACGCGGCGGCGAACCCGCCGACGATCGGTGGCGCCCAGGTCCTCGTCGCCGACATCGAGGCATCGAACGGAGTCCTCCACGTCATCGATCAGGTGCTGTTTCCGCTGACGCTGCCATCGTGATCGACTGACGGCGTACACGATGGGTCTGGGGCCTCAGCGGGTTCGGAAACAGCGTTTCGGGACCCGAACGAATCACGCGCCGCTGAGATTCTCTCACCGATGAGCGAAGCGACCGGATACGGCGGTTTCGCTCATCGCAACGCCAACGCCAGCCCAATCCGCTGAGGCCCCTGGCACATCGTGTACGGCCGGCGCCGTAGGCTGGCAGATCGTGGATCGGCCCATCGGGATGTTCGACTCGGGGTTCGGTGGCCTCACCGTTGCGCGGGCCATGATCGATCTGCTGCCCGCCGAGGACCTCGTCTACATCGGTGACACCGGTCGCTATCCGTACGGATCGAAACCGCTCGACGACGTGCGCGACTACGCGCACGAACTTGCGTGGAGTCTTGTCAAGGACTTCAACGCGAAAGCGATCGTCGTCGCCTGCAACACGGCCACGGCGGCTGGGCTGGACGATCTCCGGCTCGAACTGCCAGTCCCGGTGATCGACGTCATCGGACCGGGCGCGAGGGCGCTGGTGACCACGACCACGACCGGACGGGTGGGCGTGATCGGAACCGTCGGCACGATGGCATCCGGCGCGTACGTTCGTGCGGTGATCGACACCGGCGCGCCGGTGACGCTCACGAGTGCGGCCTGCCCTGGCTTCGTCGAATTCGTCGAGCGCGGCCAGACCACCGGCGACGAGGTGACGGTGCTCGCCGAGCGGCTGTTGGCGCCCATCCGCGACGCCGAGGTCGACGCGCTGCTGCTCGGGTGCACGCACTATCCGTTCCTTGCCCGCACGATCTGCGACGTGATGGGCCCGCAGGTGACGTTGGTGAGTTCCGCCGACGAGACGGCGTTTGCCGTGATGGACCGCCTCGGGACGCTCGGCCTGCTGCGCGAACCCGACCGTGTCGGTCGCCACCGGTTCGTGTCGAGCGGTGACGTCGATCTGTTCCGCGAGCTCGGCGCACAGCTGTTGGGGCCGGAACTCGACCACACCGAGTCGTGGAACCCGTCCGGTTCCTGACCGCCCGTGGCACCCTGTGTGCCCGCCCACCGACGAAACGGAGACACCATGGCTCGCCCCGACGGCCGCACCGACGATCAGCTTCGACCGATCAGCTTCGAGCGCGACTTCACCGAGATGGCCGACGGCTCGTGTCTGGTGTCGTTCGGCAAGACCCGCGTGCTCTGCACCGCCTCGATCGACGACGACGTACCGCGTTGGATGCGCAACTCCGGCAAGGGGTGGGTGACCGCCGAGTATTCGATGCTGCCCGGCGCCTCGCCGGAGCGGATCGATCGCGAGGCGGCGCGCGGCAAGCAGAGCGGGCGTACCGTCGAGATCCAGCGTCTGATCGGGCGGTCGTTGCGAGCCGCCTGCGACATGCAGGCGCTCGGCGAGCGCCAGGTCGTCGTGGACTGCGACGTACTCCAGGCCGACGGTGGAACCCGCACGGCGAGCATCTGCGGCGGATTCGTCGCACTGCACGATGCCCTGCAGCGCATCGTTCAGCGCGGCGACCTCGCCACCAACGCGCTGCACTCGTTCTGCACCGCGATCAGCGTCGGCATCGTCGGGGGCACGCCTGTGCTCGACCTTCCGTACGTCGAAGACAGCGCGGCCGAGGTCGACATGAACGTGGTGATGCTGCGACCGATCGCAGGAGGCGAAGCCAAGTTCGTCGAAGTCCAAGGCACAGCCGAGGGCATGGCGTTCTCGCGGGCGGAACTCGACTCGTTGGTGCAGCTCGCGGAAGGTGGCCTCGCAACCATCGCTGATCTCCAGGCACAGTTGATCGCGACCGCCCCCTCTGCTCGCCCGGCGCGTTGAGGTCGCCGCTGTGATCCAGCTGGTGTGCGCCTCGGCCAACCCGGACAAGGTGGTCGAGATCCAACGGCTGCTCGAGGGCGTGGTCGAACTGCTCCCGCGCCCCGCCCACATACCCGACGTCGTCGAGGACGCCGACACGCTGCTCGGCAATGCCCGGCTGAAGGCGGCCGCGTTGTGTGCGGCGACGGGCGTACCTGCCGTTGCCGACGACACCGGCCTGGAAGTCGAGGCGCTCGGCGGAGCGCCAGGGGTGTATGCCGCCCGCTACGCGGGCGAAGGGTGTTCCTACGCGGACAACCGCTCGAAGCTGCTCGCAGAACTCGACGGTGTGGCGGACCGGAGCGCGGCGTTCAAGACGGTGGCGATCGTGGTGTGGCCCGATGGTTCCGAGTTGCACGCCGAAGGCGTCTGCCCCGGCACGATCACCACGGGGGAACGCGGCGAGATCGGGTTCGGGTACGACTCGGTGTTCCAACCCGACGAAGCCGGCGGTGCGACGTTTGCCGAGATGGGTCTGGAGGCGAAGAACGCGATCTCACATCGAGGGCGAGCTTTCCGAGCCCTGCTCAGCGAGCTGGCGCAACGGTGACGACCAACCCGAGGTGATCGCTGCCCGGCACCTCGAAGTCCTCGACATCGGTCGACACCAACCCGCCGGCGGTCAACGCATGATCGAGACGTACGAACGGTGGCACGATCCGGCCCGTTGGCCACGATGTCGAGAACCCTGAACCCGCTGCAGCGTTCGCGTCGACGAATCCGGCGTCCAACAACCGTCGGAAGTCCGGGTGCCAGTACGTCGAGTTGAGGTCACCGATCAGCAGCGTCGGTTCGTCGGTATCACTTCCGATCTGAGCGGCGGTTGCGAGGTCCCTGCGCCAGGCATCGAAGTCCTCCAACGGTGTGGTCATGTGCATCGCGACGACCCGGATCTCGCCGTCCGGGCCGGTGACGGTGACGTCGAGGCTGTCGTTGTACGTGTCGAGCGAGTGGCCGACACGTAGGGGCCACCGGCTCCAGACCGCGACGCCGGTCGCGCCGGGCCCTGGACGGTCGACTCGTTCGGGATAGGTGTCGGCCAGCGCGCTGGATCGGAGTGTGTCACGGTGCGACAGGGTGTATTCGTTGAAGACGATCACGTCTGCATCGATCTCGGCGAGGACATCGTCGACCTCGCCCACGACCGTGTTGTCGTACCAGAGGTTGAGCGCGGCGACTCGGAGTCCGGTGCTGTCGGCGGCGACGGGTTGTTGCGGATCGGGAAAGGCGAGTGGCCCTGCCAGCACCAGGAGCGCGCACGCCACCGACGACGCAACGGTCACCAGGAGCAAGCGCCGCCGCCACAACGCGATCGCGATTACCGGGACGAGCGCGACGCCGAAATAGGGGGTGAGCGATTGGATGATCGCGATCGACGTCGTGCCTGCCCAGCCGACGCCCTGGGTGATCGTGATCACACCGACGAACGCGACGACCGTCCACGCGACGAGTTCGAGGGTTTGGGCCCGTGTTCCGCCGTGACGCACCGCAGCAGGGTACGAGCCAACAGCGCCGTCATTGCACCAGGGGTCAGACCGCTGGTGCAATCCGGGTAGCGTCAGGCAACCGGCCGACGTAGCCCAATTGGCAGAGGCACGGCGTTTAGGTCGCCGTCAGTGAGAGTTCGAGTCTCTCCGTCGGCACCGAGCGCCGTAGCGGGTTCAGGAGACCGGCACCCAGGCGAGTACGAGTTGGGTGACGGTCACGTCGGTGCGTTCGAGGCCGACGGACATCGTGGTGGTGGCGGCCGCTGCGGTCTCCCAGCGGCTCGTGATGTCCGACACCTCCTGCTCGAGCTCCGATTCGAGTTCGTCGTACTGGTCGACGAGGCGCTGCACCTTGTTCTCGGCGGCGTCGACGCGACGACCTGACGCGCTGGTGCTGCCTCGACGTCGTGCCGCCGTGCCGGCATCGCCGAGCATGTCGCCGACCGCCTTGGTCTTCGACTTCTTGCCGCTGAGCAGGCCGCCGAGCAGTGAGCCCGCGGTCGAGAAGAACTCCGAGGTCTTCTTGCCCTTGGCCTCCGCGGCCAGCACCTCGGCACGGTCCTCGGCCGCGTCGATCTGATCGCGCAGCTTGGTCGCTCGTGCCTCGTACTTGTCGCGCAATGCGGCAATCTCGGCGTCGGCGCGTTCGTCGGCGCTGCGTGCGCAGCGAGTCTGGAACTCCTCGGTCGGCTCGCCGGGACGGCCGAACAGCTTCAGATCGGTGTTCGCAGGGATCTCGATGGTCAAGCTGCGGGTGAGATGATCGCGCAAGTCCCGCTCGATGTCGTTGAAGAACGACTTGGTGGCGATGCGCGCCTCGGGGAGTCGATAGCTGGCGGTGACGGGCAGGTTGCCGAGCAGGTCGCGATCGTCGTAGTCGACCTTCGTCAGTGTCGAGACGTCGACGGGATCGGCGAGTGGGAACAGCACCGCCTCGAACTCCTCGTCGTGAACGAGGTCGGCCTTGGTTTCGTCGTAGCGAATGGCCACGCGGGCCACCACGGCCGCCTCGAGCACGGTACCGCGGTTGTCTCCGCCGATGTCGCCGAGCCATGGCGCCGCCACGTCGACGACGCGGACGGCGATGCCGTCGGCGACATCGGGAGCGACCGCGCTCTCGTCGCTCGCCAGGGTCGCGGGCGCTGCGGTGGGGGCATCGGCAACCGGTGCCGCCGCTGCGGGGGCACCGGTTGCCGCCGGTGTCGGTTCGGGTGCTGCGTCGGGTGGTGTGACCAGGGCGATCTGGTCGCGGGTCATCGGCCCGCGCAGGTACGACATGGCCCAGCGGGTCGTGAAGACCTCGGGGTGGTCCTTGCCGGCGCGACGCAGGATGAACTCTCTCTTGCCCAGCCCCGAAATGGTCGCGTCGACTGCTGCGATGTCGACGCTGCCGGCGGCCGAAGTCATCCCCTCGAGGAGCCGGGCCTTGTCACGGTCGGTCTGCAGGCGCCCGATCATCCACGTCCCGGCGTTCGACATCGCCTTGTAGTCGAGGTCGACCGGGTTCTGCGTCGACAGGACCACCCCGACTCCGAACGCACGGGCCTGCTTCATCAGGGTCATGATCGGCTTCTTCGTGGGCGGCATCGCCGTCGGCGGCAGGTAGCCCGCAACCTCGTCCATGTAGAGCATCGCCCGCAGGTCGGTGGTGCCGCTCTGGCGACGCATCCAGGTGACGAGCTTGGCAAGGATCAGCGAGGTGACGAACTGGCGCTCGTCGTCGGACAGGTGAGCGGTCGTCACGATGGCGCAGCGTCCCTTCCCGTCGGAGTCGTAGAGCAGCGACTGGATGTCGAGCGGCGATCCCATCGCCCATGACGCGAACGACGGTGACGCGAGCAACCCGTTGAGCTTCATCGCCAGTGCCATGCGGTCGTCGGCCGGGAAGAACTGATCGACATCGAACACGCCGAGCTTGCGGATCGGCGGCGCCGGGATCATCCCGACCAGCGTCATCAGATCGAGAGGGCGACCCTCGCTCCACGAGTGCTGGATCAGGTTCGACAGCAAGATGTGTTCGCGGCTCGCGAGCGGATCTGCAGCGATGCCGACCAGGCCGAGCAGCCCGGTCACATACCCCTCGATCTCGTCGGCGACCACTTCGGCATCGGTCATGTCCGCCGGCACCTGCAGCGACCCGACGATGTCGAGCGGAACGCCTGCCTGCGAACCGGGCGTGTAGATCGTGAAGTCTGTCCTGGCCCGCATCGCACCGATGTCGGCACCGGTCAAGGCCCACCCGGCGAGACCTTTGGTCCAGAGGTTCGCCTGGCTCGCGGCGAACGCGTCGGGCGTCTCGCCCGCGTTCTGCGCCTGGGCCTCGTCGATCCACGGCCGGAAGTCGGCCGGAGCGAGGTCGGGGAAGGTGAGACACAGGTTCGTCAGGTCGCCCTTCGGGTCGATCGCCAGCACGGGGAGCCCGGCGCGCAACGCTTCCTCGATCAGGATCACGCCGAGACCGGTCTTGCCCGAGCCGGTCATGCCCACGATGACGCCGTGGGTCGTCAGCGAGTCGGTCGCCACGACGACGTGGCCCGAGGGCTCGGTGCTCGTGCGTTCGTGTGTCGCCGGATCGATCGCACCGCCGAGAAACAGATCAGCCATGGGTGGCGACAGTAGTAGCACCGCTGCGCCGTGCCTCTTTGGAGCCGGCGAACATGCCGCCCTGAATCGACCAGTCGAACGGATCGGTTGCGGTAGAGGCTTTCGGCCCTGTTCGCTGTGAAACCCCAGTCCTAGCGTGCTGGTATGCGTTGGGGACGCAGTACGCGAGTAATGGCGATGGCCGCTCTGATCGTCCCGATCGTCGCATCGTGTGGTGGCAGCGACGACACCGCCACACCAGCAGTGTCCGCGACAGATGAGCCTGGTGGCAGTGCTGCGCCGCAGGTCGCCGACGAGGTCGCGACCGATGCGACGGAGGCTCCGACCGACGAGTCGAGTGGTCAGGCGGCGCCGACGAGTTGCGACGCGATCTTCTCGATGGCGGAGATGGAGGAGTTCCTCGCCGAACCGGTCGAGTTGAGCGAGGAGACCAACGACAGCCTGGGTCAACTCGTGTGCACTTGGGAGTCGATCGAGGATCCGGACGACACGGAGGACTTTGCCTTCAAGTTGGTGGTCGTTCAGGTCTACTCCGGTTCGCCGATCGAGGCATCGTCGTTCTTCGACCCGTCGATGTTCGAGGACGTCACCATGATCGACGGCATCGGCCAACTCGCGTACACAGCGGACTCATTGGGCACCGACTACTACTTCGTCGATGATCCCATCGGTGGCACGTTGAGCTACACCGAAGTCGACATGGGCGACGCTGACGCTCCGAAGCTGCACACGAGCGACGACGTCGAGCAGCTCTTCAGGACCTTCCACGAGCGCGTCACCTGACCATTTCGCTGCGAGCCGGACGCCACGCATCGACCACAGTCGGTGGAGCTACGGTGCCGCGATGGCGTTTCGCGGGTTTCCAACCGAGGGCATCGAGTTCTACGAACAGCTCGAGGCCGACAACTCCAGATCGTTCTGGCAGGCGAACAAGGGACGCTTCGACGAGTTCGTGAAACAGCCGATGGCCGAGCTCACCGAGGAGCTCGCCGAGTTCGGTCCCTTCCACATGTTCCGGCCGTACAACGACGTGCGGTTCTCGAAGAACAAGCCGCCGTACAAGACCGCGCAAGGCGCCTCTGGCGAATCGGAGGGTGGCGCGGGTCACTACGTCCAGTTCTCGGCGACAGGGTTGATGGTGGGTGCCGGGTACTACTCGATGGCCAAGGACCAGCTCGAACGGTTTCGGCAGGCCATTGACGGCGACGCGGCGGGGACAAGACTGGCTCAACTCGTCGCGGACGCCGAGCGTCGGAAGTACACGATCAGCGCGATCGACTCACTCAAGACCGCGCCGCGCGGATATCCGAAGGATCACCCGCGCATCGAGCTGTTGCGCCGCAAGGGTTTGATCGCCGTGCAGGAGTTCGGAGCGCCGAAGTGGATCCACACCAAGGCTGCGGTCAAGAGGGTTCGTGACTCGTGGACCGGCGCGGCCGATCTCTGTGCCTGGCTCGATGCTCACGTCGGCCCGAGCACCCTCCCGCCCGACGACCGCCCGTTCTGAAGTGTTACATCTGGGGCCAGACCACAGACGTGACACCGCGGTGGGCTGCATCTGTTGACAGACTGTCGGTCGTGACTACTGCCGACTCTCTCGACCCGACCGCCTCAGCGCTGGAGAACCAGTTCGGGTTGGCCGACCGGATTGTGAACGAGGCCGCGCTCGCGAACAGCGTCGAGCGCTTCCGTGCGCAGGGAATCACACTCCCGACGTTCGCCCAACTCGAGGATCCCTCGACGTTCGATCACGCGGCGAAGGTCGGCGACGCCGATCCCCAAGGTCCCGACGCCCGCAACCTCTGGCGCGTCCACTGGTACAACGATCTCCGCGGCAATCGAGTGGAGGTCCCTGATCACGTCGTTCTGCCGTCGAGCCTCACCGGCGTCGAGAGCCCGATCATCGTCGTGTTCGGTGACCGCTTCCCGATGATCACCGCGCACAAGGTGCTCGCCGCCTACGCGTGTCTTGCGCCACGTGTGGTCACCGGCCAGTTCGACCCCACTCATCACCGCGCCATCTGGCCCTCGACGGGCAACTACGCCCGTGGCGGCATCGCGATCAGCCGGATCATGGCCAGCCGCGGCGTGGCGATCCTCCCCGAGGGCATGAGCCAGGAACGATTCGACTGGCTCGACCAGTGGTGCGCCAACCCCGCCGACGACGTGATCCGCACCCACGGCACCGAGTCGAACGTCAAGGAGATCTACGACGCGTGCAACGAACTCGCTCTCGACCCGGGCAACTTCGTGCTCAACCAGTTCTCCGAGTTCGGCAACCACCTCGGCCACTACCGGGTGACGGGGCGCGCCTTCGGTCATGTCTTCGAAACCGTGCGCGAGCAGTTCGCACGCGACGGTCGCGACCTGAATCTGGCGGCGTTCACGTCGGCTACCGGATCGGCCGGAACGATCGCCGCCGGTGACCGATTGAAAGAGGAGTACGGCACGAAAATCGTTGCCGTCGAAGCGCTCGAATGCCCGACGATGCTCGAGAACGGCTTCGGCGAGCACAACATCCAGGGAATCGGCGACAAGCACATCCCGATCATCCACAACGTGATGAACACCGATGTCGTCGTGGGCATCTCCGACAAGTCGACCGACGAACTCGATGCGCTCTTCAACACCGACATCGGACGCCAGTACCTCGTTCAGCGCAAGGGTGTGCCCACCGAGATCGTCGAGGCGTTGGAGCATTTCGGCTTCTCGGCGATCTGCAACGTGCTCGCCGCCATCAAGACCGCCAAGCTCCTCGACCTCGGCTGCGACGACGCGATCATCACGGTTGCCACCGACGGCGCCGCCCTGTACCCGAGCGAGCGGGCCAAGCTGCTCGCCACCCGGTACGGCAACGAGTTCACCGTCACCGACGCTGCCGAAGTGTTCGGTGAGCATCTTGGCTCGGTCGACACCGACAACGTGATCGACTGCACCGAGGCCGACCGGCGACGCATCTTCAACCTCGGCTACTACACGTGGGTCGAGCAGCAGGGGACGCCGTTCGACCTGTTCGAAGCCCGCCGCAGTCAGTCGTTCTGGGAGGGTTTGCGTCGATACGTCGACGTCTGGGACGAGATGATCGACGACTTCAACGCCCGCGTGGGCCGCTGACGACGCGATGCGTGCCACCGGATGGCGATGTCCCGTCTGTGCAGCGGAGGTCGACATCGCGACGTCGTTCCCGTGGCGGTGTCCGAATTCGACGGGTGAGGATCACCGCCACGTGCTGCGCATCGTCGAGGGCGACAGCGACCGCGAGGCCCCCGGAGACCTGGGCACGGGGAACCACGTCGACGCCAATCCGTTTCTTCGTCATGACGCCGACCTGGCGTGGTCGGCACATGCGGACGCCAACGGCATGGACCTGGCTGCTCGCCGACGTCTCGTCGCCGAACTCGACGACGCCGTACGGAACGTGGCGGGCGTCGGATTCGTTCCGACCCCGTTCGGACGTTCCGGCGCGCTGTCCGACGCCCTCGGGTTCGCCGACGGTGGTGGCGTGTGGGTGAAGGACGAGACCGGGGGAGTGGGAGGCAGTCAGAAGGCGCGTCACCTGTTCACGATCCTGCTGCACCTGCGCGCCGCCGAGATGTTGGGCCACCTCGCGCAACGGCCGCCGCTCGCCATTGCCTCGTGCGGCAACGCCGCGCTGGCCGCCGCGACCCTGGCTTGTGCCGCCAACTGGCCGATCGACGTGTACGTCCCGACCTGGATGAGTGCCGGCTTCGGCGACGAACTCGATCGACTCGGCGCCCACGTCCACCGGTGCGAACGCCAGCGCGGTGAGGCCGGCGACCCCGCCATGCTCCGGTTCCGCGAGGCGGTTGTTGCAGGTGCCGTCCCGTTCAGCGTGCAGGGGCCCGAGAACGCCCTGGCTCTCGACGGCGGCCGGACGCTCGGTTGGGAGATCGGCGAACAACTCGCCGAGCAGCACGTCGGCGAGCTCGATCGCATCTTCGTGCAGGTCGGCGGGGGAGCGTTCGCTGCGTGCGTCGGTGCCACCCGCCCGGCGCGCCGATTCCACGCCGTCCAGGCCGAGGGATGTGCACCGCTGGCACGGGCATGGCATCGCGCGATCGACGAGGTCACCGAGCCGCGGACCGACCTGGTCGCGCCACGATGGTCCGAGCTGATGACACCGTGGGACCATCCGCAGTCGCTCGCCGATGGCATCCTCGACGACGAGACCTACGACTGGATCGGCGTGTTCGAAGCGATCGGGGGTGATGCTCCGATCGTCGCCAGCGAAGCCGAGATCGTCGCCGCCCACACGCTGGCTCGCTCGGCCGGGTTCGACGTCAGCCCGACGGGGAGCGCCGGGCTCGCCGGCCTGTTGGCGATCGTCGACGCGGTGCAGCCGAGCGAGCGTGTCGCGGTCGTCATGAGCGGCGTCGCCCGCTGACATCGCAGCCAGTAGCCTGATGGGTACGCGCAGTACCTCCACATCGGACCGGGGCCGCAGAGTGGCACTCGGTGCAGCAGCCGTCGTCACCGTCGGTCTGGCCACCGCGTACGCGTCGACCACCGGGGCACAACCGTCCACCGACCCGATCGCAGTGGAACTCGTCTCCGTCGACAGCGATGGCGCCATCCAGCAGTTGCCCGACACGGCGACGCCGGCGATCTCCGACACCGGCGCTGTCGTGGCCTACGACGCCATGGCGCTCGTCGCCGAGCCTGCCGCGAACGCCCCGTTGCCGCCGACCCGACGGGTCTGGATCCGCGACCGGGTCGGGGGAACGAGCCGTCCCGTGGCCGAGACCAACAGCGCAGCACCAGGCATCAGCGGGAACGGATGCATCGTCGCCTATTCCTCCATTCGCGACGCGGCCGTCGAACTCACCGTCGTCGACCGCTGCGCCACGCCGATCAGTGCGCCGCTGCCGATCGGTTCGGTGATCGACACGGTCGTCGTCGACGCCGCTCCCGGAGACCCAGGCCGCCTGAGCACCCCGGCACTGTCGTTCGACGGCTCGACGATCGTGTGGTCGACCGGTGACGAGATCCGTCGCTTCGTTCGTCCGGCCAACGGCGAAACGCACCAGCGCACGCAGAGTTTCGACGTCGTCGATGGTGGGACACCCGAGATCGTGACCGGCGCCGACGTCGACGTGTCGTCCGATGGTGCCACGACGGTGTTCGTCGCCGGCCCAGGCACCGCGCCGTACGAACCCGACCCTGCAAACGTGTACGTGTGGTCGGCGTCGACACCGGATCTCGATCCCGAGTTGGTGTCGGTCGCATCCTCCGACGAGCCAGGCACGGCCCCTTCGACGTCGCCGACGATCTCGGGCGACGGCACGTTCGTCGTCTTCCAGTCGCTCGAAGCGGCACTCGAAGTGGTCGGCGCAACGTCGGTGGACCCGCCATTCGTGGTCGGCGTCGACCTCGCCGCTCGGACCGCCCAGATCCTGGTCGACGACGCCAGCCAACCCGCGGTGTCCACCGATGGCAACCACGTCGCGTATCAACGCGGCGACGGCGTACGAGTGTTGTCATCCGACGCGACGTCGACCGTCGACGTGCCGATTGCCGAACTTGCGACGGCGCGACCGACGAGTCGTCTCTCGGTCTCGCAGTTCGGCCGATGGATCGTGTTCGCCAGCCGCTCTGAGCTGTCAGGCGGCAATCTCGATCCCGCGCCGTCCGGGGACACTCCGTCGGTGTGGGCGGTCGACCGCAGATCCTCCGCACTCGACGTCGTCGACACCACCACCACATCTCCGACGACCACCACGGCCACGACCGTGCCGGCCACTCCGACCACCACCACTTCTGGCTCTGAGGTTGGCAGCCTGCCGACGGTGCCGGCATCCACCGTCGTCCCGACGGTGACCGTGCCCCGGTTCCCGACATCGGGAAGTCAGTTCCCGCGCGTCGTGCTCCCATCGACCCCTCGTCGGACGGACCCATCGGCCACGACGTCACGATTGTTCGACCCCGGCGTCGGATTTGACACCACCCCGTTCGCGTCGCCGGTCGTCTTCGAGTCGACCGTCGTCGACGCGGGACGCCGCACGGCGTCCGTGGCACTGACGAACCCGACGACGTCAGCGATCCGGGTCAGCTCGATCTCGGTCGAGGTCGCCGGCGTGTTCACCCTCGTCGACGACGGATGCTCAGGTGTCGCGATCGCGCCCAATGCCACATGCGTCGTCGACGTCCAGTTCTCGCCCGTCACCGAGGGGCGCTCGATCGGCTCGACGACGTTCCTGTTGCTCGATGATTCGGTCGTGACCGCATCGCTCGAGGGCGAGGGCGTCGCCGCCCCGACGCTCGACCTGATTCCGACCGTGGCGGGTGCTGGTCAGACGGTCACCATTTTCGGGAACGGGTTCACCGCTGGTTCGACGGTCGAGGTGACACAGCCCGGCGTGGCGGCGCCCGAACCGGTCATCGTCGATGCCGACGGAACGTTCGCCCACGTGATCGTGGTGCTGCCCAATACCCCAACGGGCCCAGCGTCGTTGACGGTCATCGGTCAGCCCGACGTGTTCGACGACGTGGTCGCCGAGCTGTTGGTGTCGTCACGCGGGAGCACGTCAGCCGATGCCGCGCTACGAAGCGGCCGGGTCGGCGCCTTCGGTCGCTGACGCCCCGTGGGCGGTGGGTCGTTCAGTCGACCTCGTCGACGAACCCGACGAGCGACGCGGCGACGGGACAGGTGCTCTCGCCGTTGCCGGGTGTGCGGCACTCGACATCGAGCACGATCTCGGTGTCGTCGTCGAACTGGTACGGCGCGACGAAGTGCAGGTCGAAGTCGCGGAAGTTCGCCAGTTCGGACTGCAGGAGGATGTCGCCGCCACGCCGCAACGACACCGTGCCGACCGCGCCGGTCGGGTTCTGGAACACCACATCGGTGATCGAGACGATGGTCCCGGCTTCGACGGGCGCCGCGTCCTGCTCGCTGTTGCCACCCGTCGGGGCCACGCCGAGACGGAAGTCGATCGGTGTGCCGAGCGGGAGTTCCTCGGCCTCGGCCGCGGCGACCTCGAGCTCGTCGATGCGATCCTGCAGAGCAGCGCGGTCGCTCTCGATGGCATCGGCGGCGGCCTGGTCGGCGGTGTCCTGTACCCATGGTCGCAGCAGGGCGAACCAGGCAATGGCGCCGAGCACGAGGGCGGTCAGTGCTCCCGCGGCCGCGGGTCCCACCCAGTTCGGCAGGCGTGGTCGTTGCTGGTACGTGCCGACCAGCTCGTCGGAGCGCCCGAGGGTCGAGGTGGCGTGGAGCGTGAACTGGTGTTCCAGCGTGGGGCCGCTCCAGTACGTCGTCGCGGGGGTGACCAGCACAGTGGCTCGCCCGCTGAGCCCGGGCGCCACGTCCAGCAACGACGTGTCGATCGCCGTGCTGACAGTGCTGACAGCGCTGCCATCGGTGTCATCGATGCCATGGGTGTCGTTGGTGGACAGCCCGAGCGTGAGCGCGACGTTGCCGGTATTGACGACCTGGATTGTGTGGCGACCGCGTCGGGCCCCTCTCGACCGGGTCGGCTGGAGGGCGATCGAGTAGTCGCTGAGGGCGCTCACCTCGACCGCGGTCGATGCCACGACGACGTCGGAACCATCCGTGGTCTCGGTGGAAGCGTCGCCAGCGACGACGGTCACTTCGGCGACGATCGAATACGTTCCAGCGTGCACCGTCGACGGTGCGAACACCGTGACCGGGACGTCAAGAATCTGGTTGGCGTCGATGGTCGCGTTCGACGCGTCGAGCCGGACATGTTCGATCAGGTCCCCTGACGCGGCGAGTGTGACGTCTCGCTGGCCGTCGTCGCCGTTGTACAGGCGAAGCGTCAGCGTGGTCGGCGTGTTCGGATGGAGATCGATCCGGTCGGGGACGAGCTTCGCAGTGACGGCCATGTCCTGACGGTAGTGCGCAGTGGTGCTCGTTGAATCGCTCGCGGTCGAGACCGATAGCCTGCCGAGCATGTCGGAACTCATGCAACCAGCAGCACTCGAGGGCGGATTCGATCCTCGTTCAGCCGTGTTCGACCGCCTGCTCAAGAACCGCGTGGTCATGTTGGGTTCCGACGTGAACGACGACATCGCCAACCAGATCTGCGCGCAGCTGCTGTACCTCGAGGGTGAGGATCCCAACCAGGACATCTGGCTGTACATCAACAGCCCTGGCGGCTCGGTGACCGCTGGCATGGCGATCTACGACACCATGCAGTTCGTCGGCTGCGACGTGGCCACCGTCTGTCTCGGACTGGCCGCGTCGATGGGCCAGTTCCTGCTCACCGCCGGCGCCGCCGGCAAGCGCTACACGCTCCCGAACGCGCGCATCATGATGCACCAGCCGCTCGCCGGCCTGCGCGGGCAGGCGTCCGACATCGCGATCCAGGCCGAACAGCTCCGCTACACCAAGCTGCGCATGGCGACCTTGATTGCCGAGCACTCGGGCCAGACTCTCGAACAGATCCAGGCAGACTCCGAACGTGACCGCTGGTTCACCGCCGAGGAGGGTCGTGACTACGGCCTCGTCGACAAGGTCATTCTGCGTCGCGGCGAGATCGCCTGACGCGAGTCACGGCGCTGACGTCGGCGCTGTGGTTTCGCTCGGCGGCGCGGTGATGATCACCGGCCCCTGCGGCACGATCGTGAAGACCGGTCCGATGTCGACGGCGCAGTTGGCCAGCAGCCAGGTCTCGACCGCGGCCGCCGACTTCTCGCTCGCGTACGCAGCGGTGAGTGCCGCCTGCTCCGATTCCTGATCGCCGACGACGACTGTGCTGGCCGTCTCGTAGGCCGACACGATCTGGTTCCAGTCGTCCTCCACCCCGAGCGGCGCGAGGGCCCCGACGCTGCGGTACAGGTCGAGCAGCGGTTCGATGTCGTCGGCGTAAACCAACTGCGGGCTGGTCAGGGCGTCCTTGTTGGCCGCGATCTCGCCGCAGAAACGCTCGGCGCTGGGCGCCTCGTCAGCGCCGCACGCGCTCACCGTTGCGAGCGCGGCGACGATCACGGCAGCGGTGAACGTCGTGGCTCGGTGCGGCCGCGAGGAGCGGTGCGGCGAGGTGGAGCGGACGTTCGACACGGGCACGCATTGTCGCACGCCCGCCCGCCGAACCAACAGCAGCCGTCCAGCGGGTTGCGATGAGCGAAGTGACCGTATGCGGCGGTTTCGCTCATCGCTGGGCGGGTTCGGTGGGTTGCGATGAGCGAGGTGACCGTATGCGGTGGTTTCGCTCATCGCTGGGCGGGTGGGCGGTGGGTGGAGCCCGGTCGAGGTGGGGGAGTGTGACACCCCCTCGGTACAGTAGGTCGCACGACCGAGGCCGTGGCCCGGTCGGGGTCGTGGGGCCCCGTCGCCCCTCCTCGATGTTCTCGCGGTTCGCCGCGCCGTCCCGAGGAGGTTCGCATGTTCGCATCCGTCCCGTCAGCGGTGCTCTTCTGTGCGGAAGGGCATCTGATCCACGTCGAGGTCCAGGTGTCCGGCGGGCTGCCCGGATTCAGCCTCGTCGGCCTGCCCGACACCTCGATCCGCGAGTCGAGGGACCGTGCCCGCGCCGCCGTGCTCAGCAGCGGCCTTCCCTGGCCGAAGCATCGGATCACGGTCAATCTCGCACCGTCCGGCGATCGCAAGGCGGGTTCTGGTCTCGACCTCGCCATCGCCATCGGGGTGCTTGCCGCCAGCGAGGTCATTCCGACCGGAGCGATCAAGGGGATCGCGTTCATCGGCGAGCTCGGCCTCGACGGCTCGCTGCGTCCGGTCAACGGTGTCGCTCCGATGGTCGGCGCGGTCGGCGAGCGAGACGTCGTGGTCCCGATCGCGAGCGCCACCGAAGCGCATGTCGTCGCGTTGGGCCGAGTCAGGCTCGTCGCCAACCTCGGCGAACTCGTCGACGCGCTGTGCGGCGAAGCGCCGTGGCCTGACCACGACAGCAGCGAGAGCGCCGAGGTCACCCGTCGCCCGCCCCCGGATCTCGCCGACGTACAGGGCCAGCCCGTGGCGCGACACGCCTTGGAGATCGCCGCGGCCGGCGGCCACCACACGCTGTTCATCGGACCACCGGGTGCCGGCAAGACGATGCTCGCGTCGCGGCTGGCGGGGCTGCTGCCACCACTCGAACGCGATCGTGCGC
The DNA here is from genome assembly GCA_963774765.1 of Ilumatobacteraceae bacterium. GTDB lineage: Bacteria > Actinomycetota > Acidimicrobiia > Acidimicrobiales > Ilumatobacteraceae > Sva-07. The sequence goes on along the minus strand of CAVZGP010000010.1, from coordinate 219,920 downwards.
TCGAGGTCACGATGATCCACTCCGCGTCAGGTATCTCATTGCCGCCCGCTGGTCTCGTGCGCGAACCGCCGTTTCGGGCTCCACATCACACCTCGTCACAGGTATCGCTGGTTGGCGGCGGATCGCAGTTCATCCGTCCGGGCGAGGTGTCGATCGCGCACGGAGGGATCCTGTTCATGGACGAGCTTGCCGAATTCGCCCCATCGGTCCTCGATGGCCTCCGCCAGCCGCTCGAATCCCGCGTCGTCCATGTCAGCCGAGCCGGAATCCGGGCCGTGCTTCCGGCGGACTTCTTGTTGGTCGCCGCCATGAACCCGTGCCCGTGCGGTGGCGGAGCACCGGGAGCCTGCGTGTGCGGTGACGCGGCGCTGAACCGGTACGCCCGGCGGGTGTCTGGGCCGCTGCTCGACCGTTTCGACCTGCGGGTGCCGGTGCACCGGCCTGCCGTCGACGATCTGCTCGTCAACCAACCGGGCGAGCGTTCCGGCGTCGTGGCCGCCCGCGTGCTCGCTGCCCGCGAGTTGGCGGTGAAGCGGCAGGGATGTCTCAACAGTGCGCTGGCGGTCGACCAACTCGACCAGGTCGCCCGCCTCGATGCCGGATCGACAGCGCTGTTGCGCCACGAGCTCGAACACGACCGCCTGAGCGGTCGGGGTTACCACCGGATTCGCAGGGTGGCGCGGACGATTGCTGACCTCCGCGGGCATCTCGAGAGCGGTGTCGACGAGCAGGACGTCGCGATGGCCCTGCGCTTTCGGGCGACGTTCACGCGATCGGTCCCGACGGGGCGTGCGGCATGAACGACGAATCGACCCCACCGGCGGCGTTCGTGGCGTCGTTGGCCGGCTTCGACCGGATGACCACGAATCGGCTGTCCGGTCTACTTGCCCGCCGATCCGCCGCCCAGGCGTTCGCGATCGCCATCGGCGAATCACCGCCGCCGGAGCCGTTCGCCTCGCTGTTCGCACGCGACCCCGACCTCCCGATGGCGTGGCGCCGTTGTGGTGAACGACGGGTTCCCGACCAGGTGTGGCAGCAGTGTCTCGATGCCGGCATCGAGGTGGTCGTTGCCGGCGATGCTGCCTACCCGGCGGTGCTGCTCGACGATCCGCGACGGCCGGCTGCTCTGTTCGTCCGTGGCGATCTCGACGTGCTCGACGCTCGTCGAGTCGGCATCGTTGGAACGCGCAACGCCACCCAACACGGGCGCGAGACCGCCGCCCGATTCGGCTACGAGTTGGCGGCAGAAGGGGTCGTGGTCGTTTCGGGACTCGCCAAGGGCATCGACGGTGCCGCCCACCGGGGCGCGCTGGCGGTCGACGGTGCGCGGCCCGTCGCGGTGGTGGGCACCGGCCCGGATCGGCCCTACCCCGCCATACACGGCGAGCTCTGGGAGGCCGTGGCATCTCGGGGTGCCGTGATCTCCGAATGGCCACCCGGTACCCAGCCCGATGCGTTTCGGTTCCCGTTGCGCAATCGGATCCTCGCTGCGCTCGTCGAGGTGCTCGTCGTCGTCGAGAGTCGTGAGCGCGGCGGCAGCCTGATCACGGCTCGCGAGGCCGCCGAACGTGGTGTCGAGGTCTTCGCCGTTCCAGGAGCGCTCCAGAGTCGTGCGGCGCTGGGAACGAACAAGCTTTTGTGCGACGGTGCAACGCCAGCAACAGAAACCGCCGATTTGTTGATGGCGCTCGGTCTCGATCGCCGACGGGCCGGCCGCTCGCGCCACGATCCACGGTCGCTGCCGACCGCGAGCGACCGTCGGTTGATCGATGTGTGTCGGACGCAGCCGCACATGCTCGAGACGATTTCGCAGCGAATCGGCGACTCACTCGTCGACACCGCGATGGCGGTCGCCAGGCTCGAACATGCGGGGTGGTTGCGAGAAACCGCTGGTTGGTTCGAAGCGATCGATGACTGGGCGGACCTCGCATGAGGTGGCCATCCACGCACCGGCCGCCCCGCGGGCAATACCATCGTCGATGTGGACCCCTGGCGCATCGACGACTTCGCGCATGCGCTGACATCGTTGTCCGACAACACGGTCTCCGCCTATACCTCCGATGTGCAGTCGTTCGCTGCTTGGTGCGCTCGAAGCGAACTACTCGAACCCGCGGCGGTCAAGCGGGCCACGGTGCGTCGCTACCTTGCGCACCTCACCACCCGTCAGTTCGCCCGACGCTCGATCGCTCGCAAGACCGCAGCGATCCGCCGGTACTACCGCTGGCTGGTCGCGAACAAGATCGTCGAGGTCGATCCGACCAGTGGCGTCTCGGTACCTGCCGGTGGTGGCCGGTTGCCGCGGGTGCTCGACCAGCGCGAACTCGATGGATTGCTCGATGGTCCGCTCGCCGACGACGAACCCGACTGGCGGCGCCGACGCGACGACGCGGTGCTCGAACTGCTCTACGGCTCCGGGCTGCGCGTCGGCGAGCTGTGTGGACTGCAGGTCTCGTCGGTGTCGGTGACCGCAGGCGCCGCCAACGTCTGGGGCAAGGGATCGAAGGAACGGCGCGTGCCGATCAGCGAGCCGGCCGTCGCCGCGTTGCGCCAATGGTTGGCGATACGCCACGATGTGCTGCCGCCAGAGGCGGGCGACGTGCTCTTCGGCAACGAGCGGGGACGGCCGTTGACGCCGCGCGATGTGCGGCGCATCGTCGACCGGAGATCACCCGCCCCGACGCATCCGCACGCACTCCGGCACACGTTCGCGACGCACCTCCTCGATGGTGGTGCCGACCTTCGAGCCGTTCAGGAATTGCTGGGCCACACCGACGTGGCCACCACACAGCGCTACACACACGTCAGCCGCGAACGCTTGTCGGCTGCTTACCGCGAGGCCCACCCCAGAGCATGAGCATCGTTCCCGAAGACGCCGATCTCCAGATGCAGTGGACCCGGTGGTTGAACCGCCGGAACATGGCGGCGCGAGACCACCTGATCGTCCACTATTCGCCGCTGGTGAAGTTCGTGGCCGGTCGTGTCGGTGCCGGACTGCCGTCCAGTGTCGATCCCGGCGACCTGGTCAGTTCCGGCGTGTTCGGTCTGATCGATGCGATCGAACGGTTCGATCCCGAGCGTGGCGTCAAGTTCGAGACGTTCGCCGTGCCGCGAATCCGCGGGGCGGTCTACGACGGGCTGCGCAAGCTCGACTGGGTGCCCCGCTCGATCCGCAGCCGGGCGCGCAGCGTCGAGAAGGCGATCTCGGAGATCGAACACAAAGAAGGGCGGGCACCGACCGACGAGGAACTCGCTGCGAACCTGCACATCTCGACCGACGAACTCACCCGTTGGCTCGCCGCGATCGCCAGCACCACGGTCGGTCCGCTCGACCGGGCGATCGCCGCCGGGGCCGAGCCCGCCGCACTCGACGGCCCGGGTTCGGGCTCGCCGTCAGCCGTCGTCGAAGACCACGAACTCGGCCAGATCATGCGCGCCGAGATCAAGAAGCTCCCCGACCGCGAGAAGCTCGTCCTCTCGCTGTACTACGACGAGGGCCTGACCCTCGCCGAGATCGGACAGGTCCTCGGCGTCACCGAGAGCCGCGTATCCCAGATCCACACCAAGTCGGTGCTCCACCTGCGCTCGCGGCTTTCGGCCGCTGGCGTCGGCTGACGATCACACCGTGCCGGGCCTGATGTGATGCTCGGCGCGACGCGCCCGACGTAGCGCTCGGCGTCGCCGAGAGAGGTCGAAGGGGTGGCCCATGTCTGAACCATCGCGCAGCGCCCGGTGGCGGGTGCTTGGTGGCACGCAGCTGACACAGCTTGCCGTTGCCGTTGCCGTTGCCGTGTCAGCTCCCGCTGGCGCAACACCATGCTGGCTTCCTCCCGTCGTCGGCACGGTGACCGATCCGTTTCGTGAGCCACCGTGCACGTGGTGTGCCGGCAATCGTGGCCTCGAGTACCGGGTCGCCGCCACGACCGAGGTTCGCGCGGCCGCCAGCGGGCGCGTGGTGTTCGTCGGTACCGTCGTCGACGTCCGGTACGTAGTGGTCCAGCTGGCGAGCGGCTGGCGCCACACCTACGGCCAACTCACATCGAGCCGACTGGAGATGGGCGATGCCGTGATCGCGAACTCCGTCGTCGGCACAGCGTCCGGCACGTTCTTCTTCGGCTTGAGAATCGGCGACGACTACGCCGACCCGGCGCCCTACGTTGGCGTCGTACGAACTCGCCCTCGACTGGTTCCGCTCGACGGCACGCCCGAACGCCCGGCCCCTCCGGCGCGGCCGAGGTGTTCGGCTCCACCCGTGTCGGCCGCCAAGTACCGTGCGACGGATGGTGCAAGAGCGTCATGACGGGCTCGGTGACATCGACCGTGGCGCAGTCGAGCAGTACTGGCAGCGGTACGTGGCCGAGCATCGCCTGGGTTCGCCGGCGACACCATCCGACGTGTTCCAGTTCGGCGACTCGGCCGAGATGGCCGACCGCTTGCTCGTTCTCGTCGTCGACGGGCCGAAGCGGGCAACGGCGAGTTGTCGTTTCGACTATGCCGACGACGGCGACGATCTTCCCACGGTGGGCGATCTGGCGGTGATCTGCGACGGTCGGGGATCGCCGCGAGCGGTCATCGAGACGACCGATGTCCGCGTCGGACCGATCGCGTCGGTCGACGACGTGTTCGCCTGGGACGAGGGCGAAGGTGATCGGACACGTGACGACTGGATGAGGATGCACTCGCGCTACTTCGCCAGGATGTATCCCGCTGCGTGGCGTGAGTTCGGCGACCGGTTTCCCGTCGTGTTCGAACGCTTCGAGCTGGTGTGCGGGGAGCTGGAAACCCGCCGATAGCATCGTGCGGGTCGTTCCACCTGGATCGACCGCTGTTCGCAGCGACGTCTCACCGTCCCACCGGTCCAATGCGGTCGCTCTCGTCGAGGGCGCCGACTGGCGGGATCAACCGCAACAAGGAGAATCAACATGGCCGTCATCACCATGCGCCAGATGCTCGAAGCCGGAGCCCACTTCGGTCACCAGACACGTCGGTGGAACCCGAAGATGAAGCGTTTCATCTTCGGTGAGCGCAACGGCATCTACATCATCGACCTCGAACAGACGCTCGGTCGGGTGGAGACTGCGTACGGGTACGTCCGCGACCTCGTCGCCGGGGGCGGAACGATCCTGTTCGTCGGCACCAAGAAGCAGGCACAGGATCCCGTCAAGAGCTACGCCGACAAGTGCGGCATGCCATACGTGAACGAGCGCTGGCTCGGCGGCATGCTCACCAACTTCGAGACGATCTCCAAGCGCGTCAACAAGATGCTCGAGTACGAGCGCATGCAGGCCTCCGGCGAGTTCGACGCCATGATCAAGAAGGAGGCGTTGCTGCTCGATCGCGAGCTCACCAAGTTGCAACGCAACCTCGGAGGCCTCCGTGGCATGAAGAAGGCGCCCGACGCGATCTTCGTGCTCGACACCAAGAAGGAGCACATCGCGGTGACCGAGGCCAACAAGCTCGGCATCCCCGTGGTTGCCGTCGTCGACACCAATGTCGACCCCGAAGTGATCCAGTACCCGATCCCAGGCAACGACGACGCCATCCGCTCGAACAGCTTGTTCGCCCGCGTGATCGCCGACGCCGTCGAAGAGGGTCGATTCATCGCCAACAAGCGCAACCCGGCGCCGGCGCCTGTCGCCGAGCGCACCCCCGAGGAAGAGGCCGCGTTCGCCGCCGCCCAGGCTGCCGCCCGCGACGCTGCCGCCCAGGCCCAGGCCGACCGCGACGCCCGCCTCGCCGCCGCCAAGGCCGCTCCCGCCGAGGAGGTCCTCGCCGAGGCTGTTGTCGAGGAAGTCGTCGCCGAAATCGTGGAGGAAGTCGTCGCCGAGGCTGTTGTCGAAGAAGTCGTCGCCGAACTCGTGGAAGAAGCGGTCGCCGAAGCTGTTGTCGAAGAAGTCGTCGCCGAACTCGTCGCGGACGAAGCCGCCGCCGACGCCACCCCCGAAACAAGTACGGAGAGCTGAAGACATGTCATTCACCGCACAAGACGTCAAGGCCCTGCGCGAGTCGTCGGGCGCCGGGATGATGGACTGCAAGAAGGCACTCGAGGAGAACGGCGGCGACATCGAAGCAGCCAAGACCTGGCTGCGCGAGAAGGGCCTCGCAGCGAGCGCCAAGCGCGAGGATCGTGACGCATCGCAAGGCGTCGTCAGCCTCCTGATCGACGGCAACGTCGGCGCCATCGTCGAGCTCAAGAGCGAGACCGACTTCGTCGCCGGGTCCGACCAGTTCAAGGCCGAAGCCGATGCGCTCGTCGCGCTCGTGGCCGCCAAGGGCGTCGATGCCGTCAGCGAACGCGCCACGGAGCTCGAAGAGCTGAAGGTGACGTTGAAGGAGAACATCGGCCTCGGCGATGTCAAGCGCATCGAGGCCGCCGACGGCAACGTCATCGGCAGCTATCAGCACATCCAGGGTGGACGCGGCGTCAACGGTGTCCTCGTCGAGGTCGCCGGTGGCACGCCGGAGCTCGCGCACGACGTCGCCGTGCACATCGCATTCGCTCGCCCGTCATACCTCAGCCGCGACGACATCCCCGAAGATGTGGTCGCCGCCGAGCGCGCCACCCTCGAGACGATCAGCCGCAACGAAGGCAAGCCCGAGGCAGCGCTGCCGAAGATCGTCGAAGGGCGTATCAACGGGTTCTTCAAGGACGTCGCGCTGCTCGATCAGCCGTACGCGAAGGACGACAAGCAGTCGGTGAGCCAGTTCATCGGCGGCGCCGCCATCGTCAGCTTCGCCCAAGTCGAAATCGGCTGACGCCGTTCTCGTGAACAACTCCACCTCTCAGAGGTGAAGTTGTTCACGAGATCACGACGTTGGGTGGCTCAACGTCGGCTCTAGTACGGTCGAGGCTCGATGAGCGACGAGCCGATCCATCCCCGTGGAGGGCCTCGGCCCAGTTGGAATCGGATCGTGTTCAAGCCGTCCGGCGAGGCGCTCGCTGGCGAATCGGGCAAGGGTCTCGACGGTGCAACGCTCGACGCGACCGCCCGCGACATCGTGGATCTCCGTCAGAATCTCGGCGTCGACGTTGCCGTGGTGGTTGGCGGCGGCAACTTCTGGCGCGGCCGCACCGGCTCGCTCAGCGGTATGGATGCCACACAGTCCGACCACATCGGCATGCTCGGCACGGTGATGAATGCGCTTGCGTTGCAGGACGCGCTCGAACGGCTCGGCCAGGACACCCGCGTGCAGTCGGCGATCGAGATGCCGCGCATCGCCGAGGCCTACATCCGGCGTCGAGCGGTACGCCACCTCGAGAAGGGTCGCGTCGTCATCTTCGCTGCCGGTACCGGTAATCCGTTCTTCACCACCGACACGGCGGCCGCGCTGCGAGCAGCCGAGATCGAGGCCGACGTCGTGATCAAGGGCACGCACTCGGGTGTCGACGGGGTCTACTCGGCCGACCCGCGACACGACGCGACGGCCACGAAGTACGATGAGGTCGGCTATCTCGAGGTGATGACCAAGAACCTCAAAGTGATGGACGCCACGGCCATCGCCTTCTGTCGCGACAACGGCATTCCGATCGTGGTGTTCGACATGTCCAAACCCGGTTCCTTGCGCAGCATCGTGCAGGGCGGCCACGAAGGAACCCTCGTTCACGAGGTCTGACCAGTGCCGATGGTCTGGTCGACGGGGTCGCTCTGGGTACGCTTGCTGCCGTGATCGATGACGCCATGCTCGAAGCAATGGAGAAGATGGACAAAGCGGTGGAGCACACCCAGTCGCAATTCTCCACGGTGCGCACCGGACGGGCGACGCCATCGCTGGTCGAGCGCATCACGGTCGAGTACTACGGCACGCAGGTGCCCCTCCAACAGCTCGCCTCGATCTCGGTGCCCGAGGCGCGCCAACTGCTGATCAAACCGCACGATCGCGGGACGCTCGAATCGATCGAGAAGGCGATCCGCGACAGTGATCTCGGCGTGTCTCCGAACAACGACGGCATCTCGATTCGCATTTCGCTGCCGCAGCTCACCGAGGAGCGCCGTCGCGAGTACGTCAAGGTTGTCAAGCACATGGCAGAGGACGGTCGCATCGCCGTACGCGGTGCTCGTCGCGACGCTCGCAAGGCAATGGAGGCTGCCGAGAAAGACGGCGACATCTCCGCCGATGACCTCGAACGGGCCGAGAAGGAACTCGAGAAGGTGACCCACGAGCACGTCGAACACATCGACGCGGCGCTGGGCCGCAAAGAGCAGGAACTGCTCGAAGTATGAGCGATCTTGCACCTGCTCGAGCCGTATCTCAGGGGGAAGGACACTGTCATGAGTGAGTGGAACGACGACGACAAGGCGACGCATCGCAAGGCGGGGCCGTTCGAGAGCGAGATGGACTCGTTCGACGACGACGAATTCGGTGGCCCCTTGTTCGGAGCGACCACCGAACAACCCGCCGTTGGATTCGACGATGACATCGCCTCCGAACCGTTGCGTCTCGGTTCGGACGACTCCGGGTCGATGCCGCACTGGACCGACCCGCCGACGGGTGAAGTTCCACGTATCGCTGCCGCCGAGGTCACGCCCGATCCGACCGACGACGTCGACGTGTGGTCGTCGTTCGCCGGGTCGACCCCGGGCGCCACCGATGTCGAGGCACCGAAGGACCCCACGGGCGAGTTGTCGTGGCACGACGACCCGACCGTCGACGATGCACCGGCGGCACCAGTGGGGCGATCGTCGGGCGCCGTACCGGTGACCGAAGCAGCCGAACCAGCGCGACGAGAGCCGGCGCGCATCACCATCGGCACCGATCCGTCGGGCATGCCTCGTCGTCCCGACCCGAAGCGCCGCGGTGCCGCCCCGCAGCGTCCGCCGAGCGCTGGCGCGACTCCACCCAGCGCGGATGGCCGCAACCTTCCCGTCGCTGTGGCCTCCGGTCTCGTACTGGCCGCGGTGTTCCTGGCGCTCACGATGTGGCGGCCGGCGGGAGCGTTGGTGTTCGTCACCCTGGCGTTGGGCCTGGCGTCGGTCGAGTACTTCGCCCGCGTGACCGACAAGGGGTACCGCCCGGTGATCGCCGTTGGTGTTGCGGCATGCGTGGCAGCCCCGCTGGCCGCGTACTGGGTCGGCGACGCCGCGATTCCGATGGTCGTGGCGTTTGCGTTCTTCGCCGGCGCGATCACGTTCATCGCGGCCGACTCGGTCGAAGCGGGGCCGATGCCGAACATGGCGATCACGATGCTCGGCGTCGTGTGGCTCGGAGTTCTGGGAGCCTACGCCGCGCTCGATTCTCTCGTGGTCGAACTTCGGTGCGGGCACACCGTGGGGCACCGACACGTTGGTGTTGATCGCCATCGGTGTCGTCGCGAACGACGTTGGTGCCTACTTCGTCGGCAGCGCGTTCGGTCGCACACCACTGCGTCCGTGGATCAGCCCCAACAAGTCGCTCGAGGGTCTGCTCGGCGGCACGATCCTCACGCTGGTCGTGATGTTGATCATCGGCATGCAGGACCTCAGCGACACGTGGTCGAGCACGAGCCATCTGCTGATGCTGGGCATCGTGATCTCGGCGATGGCGCCGCTCGGCGACCTCACCGAGAGCATGTTCAAGCGGAACCTCGACGTGAAGGACTTCGGGGCGATCATCCGCGGTCACGGCGGTGTCCTCGACCGGTTCGACGGCTTCCTGTTCGCGCTGCCGGCGGTCTACTACCTGATGCTGGTGGTCGAGCCCTGGACTGCGCTCTGAGCACCTGATGCCGTCGCCGACCCGCGTGGCGATCGCCGGGTCGACCGGTTCGATCGGCACCCAGACCCTCGACGTCATCGACGCCGAGAACACGCGTGTGCCCGGCTCGTACCAGGTCGTTGCGTTGGCGGTCGGCCGGTCGGCCGGCGAGGTGATCGAGCAGGCGCATCGCTGGGGGCCGGGCTTGGTGGCGGTCGCCGACGAGTCGGCCAGGCGCGAGGTGGAAGCGGCGCTTCCGGGTGTCGACGTGGTTGCCGAGTTGGCCGACGTGGTCGAGCCTGCCGATGTCGTCGTGAACGGTGTGGTCGGTTTCGCGGGGCTCGCGGTGACCATCGAGACCCTGCGCGCCGGCAAGCGTTTGGCGTTGGCCAACAAGGAAAGCCTGATCGCGGCCGGACCCGTCGTGCAGCCGTTGCGTTCGGTGCCAGGCGCCGAATTGGTTCCCGTCGACAGCGAACACTGTGCCCTCCATCAGTGTCTGCGGTCATCGGTGGCCGCCGAGCGTGAGGTCTCTCGATTGCTTCTCACGGCCAGTGGCGGGCCGTTCCGGGGACGTAGCGCCGAGGAGCTGGCCGAGGTCACCGTCGAGGCGGCGCTCGCTCATCCCACGTGGAGCATGGGGCCGAAGATCACCGTCGACTCGAGCACGCTGATGAACAAGGGGCTCGAAGTCATCGAGGCCCACGAACTGTACGGCACGCCGTACGACGACATCGACGTGGTCGTGCACCCGCAGTCGGTGGTGCACTCGATGGTCGAGTTCACCGACGGGTCCACGATCGCCCAGCTCAGCCTGCCCGACATGCGCCTTCCGATCGGCTACGCGCTCGGCTTCCCCGATCGGATCGGCACGGCATTCGGTCGGATCGACTGGACGACGTTGTCGCGCCTCGACTTCGAAGCCCCCGACCGGGCAGCGTTCCGCTGTCTCGATCTCGCCTACGACGCCGGCCGGCTCGGCGGTACCGCTCCGGCCTGGCTCAGCGCCGCCAACGAAGTCGCAGTCGACGCGTTCTTGGCGGGGAACTTGCGGTGGAATGAGATCCCTGACGTCTGTGTTGGGGTACTTGCGATGCATGATGGTGCAATCCCCCATACCGTCGACGACGTGATCGATGCCGACGCCCAGGCTCGGCGGATCGCTTGCGACCTCATCTCGAAACGACCCCTCTCGAAGCGATCGACATGACCGACCAACTGACTCCGCCCGACCAGCAGACCGAGCGCTCGTTCGCGCCTCCGCGCCGTGGTGATCGCGTCAAGAGCGAGATCATGGCCGGCGGTTCGGTGACCGAGCTCAGCGACGACGAGTTGGCCAACGGCTGGACCGGGTGGGTCGCGATGGCCGGGCTCGCTGCACTCTTCGTGTGGCTGGCATTCGTCAACATCTGGATCTTCGTGTTCGTCGTGGGTGTCGTCATTTCGATCTTCCTCCACGAATTCGGCCACTTCGCCACGGCCAAGTGGACCGGTATGAAGGCGACGCAGTTCTTCTTGTTCTTCGGGCCGCGCCTGTGGAGCTTCCGCCGCGGTGAGACCGAGTACGGCGTGCGGGCGATCCCGCTCGGCGCGTTCGTGCGCATCATCGGGATGAACCGGATGGACGAGGTCGAACCCGCCGACGAAGCCCGGTCGTATCGCCAGGCAACGTTCCCGCGCCGGCTGCTGGTGATCAGTGCCGGTTCGATCATGCACATCCTGATCGCCATCGTGCTGCTGTTCGCTGTGTACTCCACTCAGGGTGAGATCACCGCCCAGGACGAGCCACGGGTGTTCGTCGGCGCCGCAGCGCAGGAGCTGCCCGCCTGGGGTGCCGGCATCCGCGACGGTGACGAGATCGTGTCGGTCGGTGGCATCGCCGTGACGTCGTCGGTCGCGTTGGGAGAGGCCGTGCGCAGGTTCGAGCCGAGCGAGGTCGTCGACATCGTCGTGATCCGCGACGGTGAGACCCTCACGATTCCTGTCGGGCTCGGCGCCAACACCACCGCACCCGAGGATGATCCGTTGTTCGGGTCGGCGCTACTCGGTGTCAGCTCCTACAGCCCGCCGCTGTACGAGGAGCACGGCATCGCCGGGGCGGCCGTGAACTCGGTCACCGACATCTTCCCGGTCACGTGGGAGTCGACGCAGGGCATCGTCAAGGTGCTCAATCCGGTGAACCTCGTCGAGCAGCTCACCGACACCGAGAACGCCGACCCGGCCGCTCGGCCGACCACGATGTACGGCATCGCCACGGTGTCCGATGACGTTGGCGAGTCGGGTGGCCTGGCCGGCGTGCTGTACCTGCTCGCGATCCTCAACATCTTCGTGGGCGTGTTCAACATGATGCCGTTGCTGCCCCTCGATGGCGGTCACGCGGCGATCGCCGTCTACGAACGCATCCAGGAGAAGCGGCTCCACATGTCCGGGCGCTACTTCGCCGATGTCGAGCGCTTGATGCCGTTCGCGATGGGCGTCATCGCCGTACTGGCCATGCTGATGTTCAGCGGGCTGTACCTCGACATCACGCAGCCGATCGGATAGCACGAACCCGTGGACGTCTCCAGCTCGCTCGTACCTCGCAAAGCCACCCGTCAGATCTCCGTCGGCAACGTGAAAGTGGGCGGCGACGCTCCGATCACGGTGCAGTCGATGACGATCACCAAGACCGCCGACGTCGAGGGCACGATCCAGCAGATCTACGCCCTCGCGGCGGCCGGCGCCGACATCGTGCGCTGCACCTGCAACGAGACCGAAGCGGCCGAGGGATTGGCGCAGATCGTGCCGAGGTCGCCGGTGCCGATCATCGCCGACATCCACCACCAGTACAAGATGGCGCTCGCCGCCATGGAGGCTGGTGTGCATGGCTTGCGGTTGAATCCCGGCAACATCCGCAAGCCCGAACACATCAAGGCGGTGGCATCCGAGGCACGCGATCGCGGTATCCCGATCCGCATCGGTGTGAATGCCGGATCGCTCGATCCGTCGCTCTACGAGAAGTACGGCAGCGCCACGCCGGAGGCGATGGTCGAATCGGCCCAGCAGGAGATCGCCTACTTCGACGAGGTGGGGTTCACCGACATCAAGATCTCCGTCAAGGCGTCCAGCGTGCCGCTGATGGTCGAGGCGTACCGCCAGCTCTCCGAGGTCACCGATCATCCGCTGCATCTCGGCGTCACCGAAGCCGGGCCGCCCCCGCCGGCCTGATCAAGGCCACGGCCGGTATCGCCACGCTCCTGATGGAAGGCATCGGCGACACGATCCGCTATTCGCTCACCGCCGACCCGGTCGAGGAGGCCCGCGCCGGGCGCACGCTGCTCGAGGCGCTGGGCCTGCGTGAGCGCAAGAACGTCGACCTCATCGCCTGCCCGTCGTGCGGCCGCGCCGAGGTCGACGTGATCGATGTCGCCAACCGTGCGATGGAGGCGTTCGCCGACCGGGAGATCCCGCTGCAGATCGCCGTGATGGGCTGCGTCGTCAACGGGCCGGGTGAAGCTCGTGACGCCGACCTCGGCATCGCCGCCGGCAACAAGCGGGGACACCTGTTCGTCAAGGGTCAGAACGTCGCCGTGGTCCCTGAGGACGAGATGGTCGATCAACTCGTCGAGTGGGCCGAGTTCATCCAGGAGCACGGCGTCGATGCTGCCCTCGCCCGCGTCGATCTCGTCAAGGCCGCACGCGAGGCCGAGAGGGACCGGGCCCGGCTCCTCGACGACAAGGGCGCCGACGCCAACCACGCCGCCGAGAAGATCGTCGAGATCCGCAAGACCACCCGCTGAGTGGTACATCTGGGGTCAGACCCCAGATGTAACAACCACGAACGTCGGTGCGGTTGGGGTGAGCGTGACGCCAGGCGCGAGGTAGAGCGTGCGACCGTCGAGGTCGATGGCGAGTTCGTGGCCGGTCGACGTGTGGGTGCGGCCGGGTTCGATGCGCACGAGTGTGCATCCGGCCTCGGGGAGTGGATAGCGGCCCGCTCGGGCGGCGGCCTTCATGACAGGTTCGACGAGCGGTGTCGTGTCGAGGATGTGCAACAGCTCGTCGACGTCGACGTGCTTCTCGGTGAGCCCGCCGCGCACGACGTTGTCGCTCGCGCCCATCAGTTCGATGCCGGCACCGCTCAGGTACGCGTGCAGATTGCCTGCGGTGAGGTGGATCGCCTCGCCTGGCTGCAAGGTGACCCGGTTGAGCAGCAGCGTCACGACGACGCTCGGATCGTCGGGGTACTCGCGCGCGAGCCGCGTGACGAGTTCAGCCTCCTGGCGCTGACTGCGAGCGCAGACGACCACGGTCGGACGAGGATCGATGCGGCCGCGATACAGGCCCTCGATCACCGATCCGATTCCCTCTGTTCGAACGATTGATGCGAGCGGCTCGGCACCGAGCGCACCCAGCAGCGTGAGCGTCGCTCCGACCGGGCGGATGCCGCACAGCGCATCGAAGCGGGTGAGGGCACACAGCAGCTCGGGTTTGGCTCGGTCGTCGGGATAGACGTCGCGGGCATGGCCGTCGAGTGCCTGCTCGCTGGTCGGGTGGACCTGGAGCGACAGCGGTCGTGCGGCAGCGAGGACCTTGAGCAGGTACGGCAACTCACCTGTTGCGTCGGCGAGTGGACCGACATCCTCGATCGACGCTGGTCCGTTGGCGTGCGTGCCCAGCCACAGCTCCGCCCAGGGTCGGCCGTCGGCAGTGGCGTGCAGCAGCTCGGGGATGAACGTCTGGTCGCCCCAGGCGTAGTGCTGGACAACGCCGGCGATCGGAACGGGACGGGAATTCATCGCCGGGTCAGAGCCCGAGTTCGGTGGCCCGGGCCAGCACGCCGTCGCGCTCGGCGCCGATGGTTGTCGAGTCGCCATGGCCGGTGTGGACCACGGTGTGATCGGGTAGTGCGAGCAAGGTGTCTCGAATCGATCGCAGGATCGTCGGTTCGTCGCTGAAGCTCCGACCGGTGGCGCCCGGACCACCGCAGAACAGTGTGTCGCCGCTGAAGACAGCGCCCGCGGCGGCATCGTGGAAGCTGCAGCAGCCGGGGGAGTGGCCAGGCGTGTGCAGGACGACGATCTCGTGGCCGCCCACGCGGAGCGTCTCGCCGGGCGTGAGCGCCCGGTCCGGCGATTCGCCGGGCCACACGACATCCCAGAGCATCCTGTCGGCGTCGTGGAGCACGATCGGGGCGTCGACGGCATCACGCAACGGGATCGCGGCGTTGATGTGGTCGTTGTGGCCGTGGGTGAGCACGATGGCCGCCACGCGCCGGCCTTTGATGGCATCGACGATCGGCTTGTGGTCGTGGGCGGCGTCGAACACGATCACCTCACGGTCGTCGCCGACGATCCAGATGTTGTTGGTGACCTCCCACTCGCCGCCATCGAGGGCGAAGATCCCGTCGGTCGTGATCAGTTCGATGCTCATCGACTCAGAAGACCACGACGCTGCGCAGGACCTCGCCGCGCTCCATCTTGTGGAAAGCCTCCTCGACGCCGTCGAGGCCGATCGTCTCCGACACGAACCCGTCGAGGTCGAGGCGGCCCTGGAGGTAGAGGTCGATCAACATCGGGAAGTCACGTGAGGGCAGGCAGTCGCCGTACCACGACGACTTGAGCGAACCTCCTCGGCCGAAGACCTCGATGAACGGGAGCTCCAACGTCATCTCCGGATTGGGGACGCCGACGAGCACCACCGTGCCGGCGAGATCGCGGGCCTCGAACGCCTGCTTGTAGACCTCGGGATGGCCGATCGCCTCGATGCACACGTCGGCACCGAATCCGCCGGTGACCGAGCGGATGAACTCGACGGGATCGGTGTCCTTCGAGTTGCAGACGTGGGTGGCGCCGAATCCCTTCGCCCACTCGAGCTTGCGGTCGTCGATGTCGACACCGACGATCGTCGAGGCTCCGGCGAGCCGAGCACCGGCGATGGCGGCGTCGCCGACACCGCCGCATCCGAACACGGCGACCGACTGGCCGCGCGTGATGCCGGCGGTGTTGAGCGCGGCGCCGATACCCGCCATCACGCCGCAACCGAGCAGACCGGCGGCCGCCGGCGACGCTGCGGGGTCGACCTTGGTGCACTGGCCGGCGGCGACGAGGGTCTTGTCGCAGAACGCCCCGATACCGAGTGCCGGCGACAGCTCGGTGCCGTCGGTCAGCGTCATCTTCTGGGTGGCGTTGTGCGTGTTGAAGCAGTACTGCGACTGGCCTCGTCGGCACGCGCGGCAATCACCACACACGGCACGCCAGTTGAGAATCACATAGTCGCCGGGCGCCACGTCGGTGACTCCCGGTCCGACCGACTCGACGACGCCGGCGGCCTCGTGGCCGAGAAGGAACGGGAAGTCGTCGTTGATCCCGCCCTCGCGATAGTGAAGGTCGGTGTGGCAGACGCCGCAGGCCTGGATGGCGACCACTGCCTCACCCGGACCCGGATCCGGTACGACGATGGTCTCCATCGTGACGGCTGTGCCTTTGGCGCGAGCGATGATGCCTCGAACTTCCTGACTCATGTCCGCGAACGTAGTGGCTCGCAGGCGTCCACGCGGTGCCTGAGGGGCTGCGGACAGGGCGGTAGCTCGCTGGGAGAATCTCAGCGGCGCGCGCGATTCGTTCGGGTCCCGAAACGCTGTGGCTCCGATCAGCGGAGCCCCAGGAACATCGCGGTCGTCGTGTGGAACCGACTGGGGGCGGGAAGCGTCGAACAATGATGAACCTGCGCCTCGTTCCGATCCTGCTGGTCGGCGCACTGGGTGTCGCGGCGTGCGGAAGCGACTCCGAGTCGCCCGCTGCGGAAGACTCGTTGCCGCCGGTCGTCGATGGCTACCAGCATCCGACGGGCGCCGACGACGTCGTCGTCGAGTACGCCGAGATCGGGGGTTTCGTGCCACGTGAGTTCGCCTTCCAGCAGACCCCCAACGTGCTCGTCTCGGGCGACGGCCGAGCCTTCGCGCCAGGTGCGCAGATCGAGATCTATCCGGGTCCCCTGCTCCCTTCGGTCCAGGTGCAACCCGTCACCGAGGCTGGCATCCAGGCGATCCTCTCCGCTGCGGACGAGGCGGGTCTGTTCAAGCAGATCGACTATGAGCAGCCGACGAACATCGCGGATGCCCCGACGGCCCGGGTGGCGATCAACGTGAACGGCGAGACCTACGTGCACGAGGCGTATGCGCTCGGACTGGCAAACCTGGGTGAGAGCGGCCACGAAACGACGCCGGAGCGTCAAGCGCTCGCCGACTTCATCGCTCAGCTGAATGATCTTGCGGGTCTCACAGGCGCCGAGAATCTCGGCGAGCAGACTGCTTTCGAGCCATCCGAGTACGGCATTGAGGCGCTGGCGATCGACGACCTGTCCGTGTACGGCTCCGACGGCATCGAACCGACGGTCGTCGACTGGCCGGCCGACGCCACCGTCCGGCTCGCCGATGCGGCGATCTGCACGGTCGCGGCGGCCAGCGAGGTGGGCGAGACGCTCTCCGCGGCCAATCAACTCACGTTCTTCACCGAGGACGGCGTCACGTACCAGGTGCTCGCGAAACCCATCCTCCCGGGCACAGCCTGCTGACCAACGCACCCAACGGCTCGCGCAACGTTTGGTGTCTGACACCAAACGTTGCGTTTCAGAACAGGCGGAGGTCGTCGGGTTTCATGCCGCGCAGGGTGTCGTAGTCGACCTCGACCCAACGAAAGCCTCGGGCCTCGGCGAGTACCTTGGCCTGGGGCTTGACCACCTGAGCGACGAAGACGCCGCGGATCTCGCCAAGCGACGAATCGAGTTGCAGCCGCTCGATGTAGCGCGCGAGCTGTTCGACGCCGTCGATCTCCCCGCGTCGTTTCACCTCGACGGCGACGACGGTGTTCGACCCGTCGCGACACACCAGGTCGATCGGCCCGATCGCCGTCGGATACTCGCGCCGCACGAGTGTGAGGCCCTCCTCGATGGCGTGGGGACTGGCGGCGAGCAACTCCTGCAGATGCGCTTCGACGCCGTCCTTCTGCAGACCCGGGTCCTCGCCGAGCTCGGCCGACACATCGCTCAACACCTCGTGCAGCGTGATCGTCAGCGTTTCCTGTTTCGGATTGCTTACCACCCAGTTGTCGCCGTTGTCGACGAGCGTGTTCGGGGCGTTCATCCAGTTGAGGGGCTTGTAGGCACCGCCGTCGGCGTGGATGGCGACGCAGCCGTCGGCCTTCACCATGATGAGACGGGTGGCCTCAGGGAGGTGGGCGTCGAGTCGACCGGCGTAGTCGACGGAACAGCGGGCGATCACCAGACGCACGGTCGGCGACGCTACTTGGTGAGCTTCGGACGTTCGGCTTCGACGTGCTCGCGCATGCGCCTCTGGATCAGCTCGCGCCGCTCCTGCAGCTCACGGTACGTCACTCGGTTCACGCTGGCGTCGAGGCCCATCGACGCTTTCACGCCGTCCATGTCGAACTCGATCGCGCCCGGATCGACGCCGAGCTCGCGTCCGAGACGTTCGCCGTGTTTCTGGGCGAACAGCATCGAGATGTTGGCCACCTCGCCGAGCAGGTCGAGCTCTGGCGCCAGCCGGGCGATCGCACCGTCGAGAAACACCATGTTCTTCACGTAGAGCATGAGTTCCTTGGGGAGCTTCGCGCCGTAGCCGAGCAGTGCCTTGACGACGCGTTGCACCTCGTGGACCATCTCCTCGCCGGTGAGTGTGGTCGGGTCGATCACTTCGTCCTCGAGCCGCAGGTCCTTGATGACCGCTTCGAGGTCGGTGTCCACCGGGAGCGCGCCGAGGTCGCGCAGCGCCGCCATCTGGCCGCGGACGTCGTTGGTGGTCGCGCCGAGCATCAGACGCATGAAGGCGTTGCGGCGAGCGTTCGACAGGCGTCCGACGATGCCGTAGTCGAGCAGCGCCGTACGGCCGTCGGCGAGCACGAACAGGTTGCCGCCGTGGAGGTCGCCGTGGAAGATGCCCTCGACGATGGCGCCTTCCATGAAGGCGATCATCGCCGTGCGGACGACTTCTTCGGTGTCGATGCCGGCGTCCTGCATGCCGACGACGTCGTCGAAGTTGAAGCCGTACACCCGCTCCATCACGAGGACGCGCTTCGTGACGAGCCGTGGGTGAGGCCGCGGGACGATGTACTGGTGCTGGTCGAGGTCGTGCAGCATCGCGGAGACGTCGAGCATGTTGGCCGCCTCCATCCGGAAATCGAGCTCCTCGACGATCGTCTCGGCGAACAGTTCGACCAGCGCCGGTGGGTTCGCGAGGGCTGCAACAGGAATCCGGCCGACGAGGTACGGGGCGAGCCACGACATCACCCGCAGGTCTTTGCGGACGAGGCGGGCGACGGTGGTCCGCTGCACCTTGACCACGACGTTCTCGCCCGTGTGCAGCGTGGCCGCGTGCACCTGGGCGATCGAGGCGGCCGCGAGCGGCTTCTCGTCGAACCACGAGAACATGTCCTCGAGTCGGGCGCCGAGATCCTGCTCGACCGAGAGGCGCACCTCGTCGAACGACTCGGCGGGAACCTGGTCGCGGCACTTCTTGAACTCGCTGACCAGTTCGGCGGGGAACAGGCCCTCGCCGGACGAGATGATCTGGCCGAGCTTGATGTAGGTCGGGCCGAGCGCCTCGGCGGCCAGTCGGAGGCGTCGCGACACGTCGGCGCGGCTGGCCTCGGGTGACGCGAACTTCCCTCGTCGCTTCCTCAGCAACCACGGGGCGATCGCCGTGCCGAGGTGGCCGACGACGGTGAGCACGCGCGAGCCGGGCGGCAGCTTCGACGGCTTCGTCAGGCCGGGGACCTCCGCTTGGGCCTGACCGCGCAGGCGGGCGGCGAGGTGTGACCAGCGGATGTCGTCGCGGTCGAGCACCCAGGGGGCCTCGTCGGTGAACGATCCCCAGGCGAGGTCCGAGGGGCGGTCGGTGTCCGCTGGCGGAATCGTCACCCCGTCATGATGCCGGATTCTCGGAGATTCGTCGCCGCGGGGCAACATCGCGTCATGACTGCACGACCGTTCCGTGTCCTCGGCCTCCAGCAGATCGCCATCGGCGGTCTCGACAAGGGAGCCCTCACCGGTCTGTGGACCGGCCTGCTCGGTGTCGAGAAGGTCGGCGACTACGTCAGCGAGAGCGAGAACGTCGACGAGGACATCCTCCGCCTCGGCGACGGCCCGCACGCGGTCGAGATCGATCTCATGCAGCCACTCGATCCGGAACGTTCGCCGAAGGTGCACGTTCCGACGCTCAACCACGTCGGGGTGTGGATCGATGACCTGGCAGCGTGCGTCGACTGGTTGACCGAGCAGGGTGTGCGCTTCACGCCCGGTGGGATCCGTAAGGGTGCCGCCGGCCACGACGTGTGTTTCATCCACCCGAAGGGCAACGACGACACGCCCCGTAGCGGTGAAGGCGTGTTGATCGAGCTCGTGCAGGCTCCGCCCGACGTGATCGCCGCCCTGGGCTGATGAGCGACTCGGGGGGAGCGGGACCGCTCGCAGGGGTGCGGGTGGTGGAACTCGGTGTGTGGGTGGCGGGTCCGGCGGCCGGAGGGATCATGGCGGACTGGGGCGCCGACGTGATCAAGGTCGAGGCGTCGGGCGGCGACCCGCAGCGGGCGGTGTTCGGGTCGGTCGGCCTCGACGGGTCGATGCCGGTGCCACCGTTCGAGGTCGACAACCGCGGCAAGCGGTCGATGCTGCTCGACCTGCGCGACTTCGATGACCATGCGGTGTTCGATCGGCTGCTGTCGACTGCCGACGTGTTGGTGACCAACATGCGGCCGGGCGCGCTGGAGCGGCTCGAACTCGGGCCGGATCGGGTGTGCGCCCGTCATCCTCGCCTCGTCTACGGGGCGATCTCCGGCTACGGGCTCGAGGGCGAGGATCGCGACCGTGCGGGCTACGACATCGGAGCGTTCTGGGCTCGATCGGGGCTCGCTCACACGATGGTGCCGCCCGGTGAGATGCCGCCGGGGTTGCGGTCGGGGATGGGTGACCATCAGACCGGGATGACGCTCGTCGCAGGTGTGATGGCCAAGCTGTTCGAACGTGCGCGCACCGGCCGTGGCGGTCTCGTGTCGACGAGCCTGTTGCGCACCGGCATGTACTCGATCGCGTGGGACTTCGGCATCCAGTTGCAGTTCGGCCGTCGCGAGTCGACGAGGTCGCGCGAGAACAGTCGGGCGCCGTTGATCAACAGCTATCGGTCCGCCGACGATCGGATCTTCTGGCTGATCTGTCTCGAGGCCGACCGGCACTGGCCGCAGGTGCTGGCTGCGCTGGAACGTCCCGACCTCGCCGACGATCCGCGCTACGCCGACGCCACCGGCCGGATGAAGAACGCCGCGGGCCTGATCACCGAACTGGACGCAGCATTCGTCACCCGTCCACTGGCGGAGTGGGCCGAGCGCTTCGACGAGCACGACGTGTGGTGGGCCCCGGTGCAGTCGATCGTCGACGTGATCGCCGATCCGCAGGCGCAACCCGGCTTCGTCGAGATGACGCCTCGTGACGACAACGAGCCCTTCCGGGCCGTTGCCACACCAGTCGACTTCGCCGGTCACGCGCTGCACGTCGGCCCGGTGCCAAAGCTCGGTGAGCACACCGCCGAAGTCCTCGCCGAACTCCGCGACCTGCCCTGACCCACGCGGGACCGGTCCCGCGATGAGCGAAACCGCCGTATCCGGTTGGTTCGCTCATCGGTGGGGCGTGTGCTGGGGTTGCGATGAGCGAAACCGCCGTATCCGGTTGGTTCGCTCATCGGTGGGGCGTGTGGACGCGACGCGTCAGAAGTTGGGTGGCCGCTTCTCGGTGAGCGCACGCACGCCTTCGCGATATTCGGCGGTGCCCATCGCTCGATCGAGGAGGTGGAGCGAGTCCGCGATCGATGTCGCGGGATCGTGGCGGAGCAGGTCGGCGGTGAGCTGGCGCTTGGTGGTCGATACCGCGGTCGGTCCGGTGGTGGACGCGAGCAGACGCCCGTAGTCCTGAGCGGCTGTAAGCGTGGCAGCCCCGTCGGGCTCGACGCCGTTCCACAGCCCCCAGTCGGCGGTGTCGGCACCGGTGACGACGCGGCTCGACAGCAGGAGGTCGTTTGCGCGAGTGACGCCGACGAGGCGCGGGAGGATCCAGCTCATGGCGTACTCGGCGGGTAGGCCCAGCTTGGCAGCCGCGGTCGTGAGCTTGGCGTCGGCGGCGACGAACCGGAGGTCGCACCACAGGGCGAGCGCCAGACCGACGCCCGCGCACGCACCGTTGACGGCGGCGATGATCGGCAGCCGATAGCCGAGCTGCCACACGAAGTCGGCGTCGAGGCGTTCGTCGGTCTCCGGACCCCAGCCGGGGCGAGCGGGCTCCTGCGGCAGTCCGCTGTCGTAGCCGCCACGTTCACTGTGGCCTTCCAGCGCCTTCGAGTCGCCGCCCACGCAGAACGCCGGCGGTGTGCCGGTGATGATGACCACGCGCACGTCCTCTCGGTGTTCGAGGTCGGCCATCACCTGGCGGTACTCGGTGTGCATGGTGCCGGTCCACGCGTTGTGGCGGTGCGGTCGATGCAGCCACACGGTGGCGACGCGGTGTTCGACCTGCCACCGGATGGCGCTGAGTTCGTTGCTCAACCCCACATCGCCTTCAGCACGGATTCGGCCAACTCCGGCCGGCACACGATGAAGTCCGGGAGCCACGGGTCGCGGTCGTTGTAGACGATCGGCGAACCGTCGAGCCGACTGACGTGGAACCCGGATGCCAGTGCCACGCCGGCGGGTGCCGCTGAGTCCCACTGGTACATCCCGCCGTCGTGGACGTAGATGTCGGTCTCGCCCATCACGACGGACATCGCCTTGGCACCAGCGGAACCGAGACGGACGGCGTCGCAGTCGAGCCCCTCGGCGACCAGGACGGCGGCGTAGGGGGCGCGGGAGCGCGAGGTGACCAGGATCGGACGTTCACGATCGAACGGAGGCATCGGCGTGGGGTCGTCGGTCGTGAACGTGTGGCCCACCGCAGGCAGGCTCACGGCGGCGGCACCGAAACCCCCGTCAGCCCACAGTGCGATGTGTACGGCCCAGTCGATGCGGCCTGGCTCTCCGAACTCTCGGGTGCCGTCGAGCGGGTCGACGATCCACACACGATCGGCCCCGAAGCGGCGCGGGTCCTCGCGGCCCTCCTCGGACAACACGGCATCATTCGGACGATGGGTGGCGAACTCCTGGGCGAGAAACCGTTGCGCGACCGCGTCGCCGGCGTCCTTCACGTCCCAGGTCGAGGCGCCCTCGGCGAACATCTTCGCGCGGAGTTCGAGGAGCAGGTGGCCGGCCTGCGTCGCCAGGCGTGTGGCGAGCTGTCCGTCGGTCTCCTGGGAGGGCATCGAGCCAGTCTGCCAGCTGGAATTGCAGCAGGGGTCTGACCCCTGGTGCAATTCAGGCGAGCTTCTTGTACTTGATGCGGTGCGGTTGGTCGGCGCCGGCACCGAGTTCCTTCTTGCGCCGTTCCTCGTACTCGGAGAAGTTGCCCTCGAACCAGCGCACCTGACTGTCGCCCTCGAACGCGAGCACGTGCGTGGCCACGCGGTCGAGGAACCAGCGATCGTGCGAGATGATCACGGCGCAGCCGGGGAACGATTCGAGTCCCGCCTCGAGCGCCCGCAGCGTGTCCATGTCGAGGTCGTTCGTGGGCTCATCGAGCAACAGCACGTTGCCGCCCGACTTCAGCAGCTTCGCGAGGTGGACCCGGTTTCGTTCGCCACCGGAGAGGTCGCCGACGCGCTTGCCGTGGTCGGTGCCCTTGAAGTTGAAGCTCGACACGTAGGCACGTCCGTGGATCTCGCGGCCGCCGACTTCGAGCACTTCGGCGCCGCCGGTGATCTCCTCGTAGACGGTGGCGTCGGGATCGAGGTCGTCACGGTCCTGGTCGACGTACGACAGGTCGACGGTGTCGCCGATCTTGATCGAACCCGAGTCGGGCTGCTCGCGGCCGGCCAGCATCTTGAACAGCGTCGACTTGCCGGCGCCGTTCGGGCCGATGATGCCCACGATGCCGGCGGGCGGCAGCGTGAACGACAGGTCCTCGATCAGCAGCCGGTCACCGAAGCCCTTGCTGAGGCGTTCGACCTCGATCACCTGGTCGCCGAGGCGTCGGCCCGACGGGATGGCGATCTCCAGCGCTGACTGTCCCGGGGCTTGCGCCTTGTTCTCGTTGTACAGCTTCTCGTAGGCGGCGAGCCGCGCCTTGCCCTTGGCCTGGCGAGCCTTCTGGCCCATCCGGACCCATTCGAGTTCGCGGGCGAGCGTGCGCTTGCGCGCCTCATTGCTGCGCTCCTCGCGTTCGAGTCGCTCCTGCTTCTGTTCGAGCCAGCTCGAATAGTTGCCTTCGAACGGGATGCCCTTGCCGGCGTGGAGCTCGAGGATCCACTTGGCGACGTTGTCGAGGAAGTACCGGTCGTGGGTGATCGCCACGACGGTGCCGGCGTAGTCAGCGAGAAAGCGCTCCAGCCAGTCGACCGATTCGGCGTCGAGGTGGTTGGTGGGCTCGTCGAGCAGGAGGAGATCCGGGCGGGAGAGCAGCAGGCGACACAGTGCGACCCGTCGGCGCTCTCCGCCCGAGAGCACGGTGACGTCAGCGTCATCGGGAGGACAGCGCAACGCATCCATCGCGATGTCGACGTTGCGTTCCAGGCTCCAGGCGTCGGTGGCAGCGATCTTGTCCTCGAGCTGCGCTTGCTCCTTGCCGATCTTGTCGTAGTCGGCATCGGGGTCGGCCCACATCGCCATGACCTCGTTGTAGCGATCGATGATGCTCTGCACTTCCGCAACGCCATCCATCACGTTGCCCTTGACGTCCTTGGCCGGATCGAGCTGCGGTTCCTGGGCGAGATAGCCGACGGTGAACCCAGCGGTGAGGCGTGCCTCGCCGGAGTAGCCGTCATCGAGGCCGGCCATGATCTTCAACAGCGAAGACTTGCCGGCACCGTTCGAGCCGAGCACACCGATCTTCGCGCCGGGGTAGAACGACAGTGAGATGTTCTCGAGCACCGTCTTGTCGGGCGGGTAGTGACGGGCGAGCTTGTAGGCCTGGTAGATGAATTCGTGCGCCATGGTGGGCCCGAGGCTAACGGCGCCGTTGCGAGCGGGTGGTTGCGCCGGTGCCTGGGGCGTCAGCGGATTGGGCTGGAGTTGGCGATGCGATGAGCGAAACCGCCGTATCCGGTCGGTTCGCTCATCGGTCGGGGTTCCCGCGGGTTGCGATGAGCGAAACCGCTGTATCCGGTCGGTTCGCTCATCGGTGGGGGTTCTCGCGGGTTGCGATGAGCGAAACCGCTGTATCCGGTCGGTTCGCTCATCGGTGGGGGATTCTCGCGGGTTGCGATGAGCGAAACCGCCGTATCCGGTCGGTTCGCTCATCGGTGGGAGGTTCTCAGCGGCACGTGATTCGTTCGAGTCCCGAAAAACGCTGTTTCCCAATCCCCTGCGGCCCCTGGCACCGCGTAACTTCGCACGATGGAACCCGTGCTCTTGCCGGCCCCCGTCGCCGAGGCACTCGCTGCCTGGCTCGACGCGCACGATGACGTGGCGCCGGGTGTCGTCGAGGGCCTCTACGTGGTGGGCTCGGTGGCGCTCGACGACTGGACACCACACAGCGACATCGACGTCGTCGCCGTCGTGGCCGACCCATCCGACCCGGACCTGTTCGGCGACCTCGCGGCGGCCCAAGAACGGGTCCGTGAGCAGGTGTCGATCGCTGTCGATGGTCCGTACGTGGCGTGGGGTGATCTCGTCGTGGCGCCGATGGCGGTGCAGCGGCCGTGGGTGCTCGACGGCGACTACCACGTCGACGGCGAATCGTTCGAGATCAACCCGATCGTCTGGTACACGTTTGCGACGTACGGAGTAGCGCTGCGTGGCGACGCCTCCGACCGTCTCGGCGTCCACATCGATCTCGGTGAACGGCGCAGCTGGGTTCGCGAGAACCTTCAGACCTACTGGCGAGGTGTCGGCGAACGCTTGGCGTCGGCGATCGAGGCCGACACGAGCAGCGAGACCGCCGACGGTGCCGTGCTCGAATGGGTGGCGCTCGGTGTCGCCCGAATGCTGTACACGTGGGAAACCGGCGACGTGGCATCGAAGTCGGTGGCTGGGAGGTGGGCTGCGCGCCGTGCACCAGACTTCGCCGACATGCTGCACGCTGCGGTCGACCTCAGAGCAGCACCTGGCCAGGCGACCCGCGCTCACCTCCTCGACGCCGCCGCGTTCACCGAGGCCGTCGTCGAGAGTGGTACATCTTGGGTCTGACCCCAGACGTGACACTCAGCCGGCGAGGCGGGCGACGGTCGCGGTGAACTCTGCGATGGTGTCGTCGATGATCTTCGACACGCGCTCGATCGACTCGATGCGGCCGGCCACCTGCCCCGAGAGCGCGAACGCGGCGTTCATGTCGCCACCGAAGTAGAGATCGTGCGCGTTGCCGAAGTCGGCGAACACGTTGTGCTCGGCGTTCACGAGCGCCTCGGTGCGCTCGGTGCGCAGCGCTCGCAGCGCGGGGGAGTGGCGCTGGTTGAGGAACAGCGTGTCGGTCTCGGCGGCGTCGACGATCGTCTGCTTCCAGTTCTGGTGAACCGGCGATTCGGTTGCCGACACCATCCGCGTTCCCATCTGGACACCCTCGGCGCCCAGAGCGAACGCTGCGGCCATCGTCATCCCGTCGGTGATGCCACCCGCGGCGATGATCGGCACGTCGACCTTCGAGCGCACGAGTGGCAGCAACACCATCGTCGACACCGGCGTCGGGCTCTTGAACCCGCCACCTTCGCCACCCTCGACCACAAGGCCATCGACGCCGGCGTCGACCGCCTTGAGCGCAGCGACCAGCGTCGGCACGACGTGGTACACCGTCAGCCCCGCCTCCTTCAGGATCCCGGTGTACTTCGTTGGTGAACCGGCCGACGTCGTCACGAATTTGACGCCCTGGTCGATCACGAACTCGGCGATGGCAGGGTCGCGCACGAACGCCTGGGCGATGTTGACCCCGAACGGCCGATCGGTGAGGTCACGCATCTTGCGGATCTCGTCCTTCACGACGTCGAGCTCGCCGGACGACGTCTCGATGATCCCGCACGCACCGGCCTGCGACACTGCCGAGGCGAGCTGTGATCGGGCGATCCATCCCATCGGGGCCTGGACGATCGGGATGTCGACCCCGAGATCGCGGCTGACCCGGTTGTCGAACGCAGCAGGCAGTGGGGGAGTCATCCCGTCATCATGGCCGCACGACATCTCGACGTACGAGATGTGCCTGGGGTCTCAGCGGATCGGGCGGAAGTCGGCGTTGCGATGAGCGGGGGATCTCGTGGGTTGTGATGATCGTCTCCGGTCGCTTCGCTCATCGGTGGGAGAACCTCAGCGGCGTGTGATTCCTTCGGGTCCCGAGACGCTGTTTCCCGCTCCGCTGAGGCCTCTGGCACATCGTGTACGTCAGCTGACGACGAGGGGGAAGCGGGGGTCGCCGTCGAGCGGGCCGCCGACCACGAGACCACTCGGTTCGTACGGTGGCGAGGTGGTCCAGGGACGTTCACCGAAGCGGGCATCGTCGCCGAGCCAACGCAGGCTGACCGCTCGTCGAGGTGTCGACAGCGAGTTGCCGGGCGCACCGTGCAACGTGCGGTAGTGGAAGGCGAGCACGTCGCCAGGCTCGACGTCCCAACCCAGGAGTCGATGATCGCCGACCAACTCGTCGCCGTCGGGGAGCAACTCGAAACGTTCGTCGGCCTCGCCGTACGGGGTCTGATCGATGAACTTGCGCGGCACGAACCGACGCCCCCACAGATGTGATCCGGCGATGAATTGCAGTCCCGACGACGCAGGAACCGCGTCGAGCGCGATCCACATGCTGACGTTCTGCATGCCGTCGATGCCGTAGTAGGGGTCGTCGTGATGCCACGGCGTGGGCTCGGCGGCACCGGGCTCCTTGACCAGCACGTGTTCGTGGAAGAACCGTACGGTCCGTGAACCCATCAGTTGGCCGGCGACCTCGGCGAGTCCGCTGTCGAACACCACTCGCCGGTACTGCTCGACGTCCGGCCACGTGACGTAGTCGCTCCAGAAACCCACGGCTTCGTCGGGGTTGGTGTACCAGTGCGACCACTGGCTCGGATGCGTGCGGTTGTACTCGACTCCTTCGGCGAGCAGGTCGAGCCAGGTCGGGGCGACCGCGCCGCGAAGCACCGTGACGCCGTCCCGTGAGAAGTCGTGGACCATCTCGTTCGAGACGTGACGAATCGGGTCGATCGGACGTGTGCTCATCCTGGCAGTCTCCTCGATGTGCTCATCCGCTGTCGACGCTCAGATCGTGCAGATGTCGAATGGTGCGACGTCGCCCAAGAGCTCCGCTGCGCCGATCAGTGCCTCCCACGTGGGCTCGACGAGGGCCGGTTCGTGAGGTCGTGCGCCATGGGCCCGGAACCCGATCAGCTTGATCCGCATCGCCGGGTCGATTGCCGCGAGCCACTCGGCTGTTCGGCGGAGCAGGTCGGGATCGTCGTTGACTCCTGCCATCAGCAGCAACCTGACCTCGTAGAGCAGGCCGAGGCGTTCGAGGTGCTCGATGCTCGCGAGGACCTGATCGTTCGGCTGGCCGGTCATCGCTCGATGGATGTCGGAATCGAGACACTTGAGATCGATCATCGCTCCGTCCATCACCGGCGCCAGTACGTCCCAGGCCGAGAGTCCCGTGGCGCCGTTCGAGTCGACGAAGCAGGTGAGCCTCGCCAGGTCGGGGTCGCGTTTGATCCCGTCGAACAGCGCCTGCAGGAACTCGGGCTGCTGCGTCGCCTCACCGCCCGAAGCGGTCACCCCGCGGATGAAGGGCGCCGCCCGCCGTATCGACACCAGCAGTTCATCGACGCTCATGTGGTGGGGGTCGTGGCCCTCCAGCGGCTGATGCCCTGGGATCGTCTGAGGGTTGTGGCACGCGATGCAATCGAAGTTGCAGCCCTGGAGGAAGACGACGAACCGATTGCCCGGCCCGTCGACGCTGCTGAACGAGATCGTGTCGGCGACGTATCCCGAACGCGATCGAATGCCCCGGACCGAATCAGCGAGGGTCGCGCTCATGACAGCCGATGCGCTTCACCGCTCGTTGCGTGAGGTGGTAGGCGTTCTCGCTGCCGGCGGCCAGAAGATCGCTCGCGTGCCGTACGACACCGTCGTCAGCGATCGCCGCGAGGTCGCTCTTGCGCACGAGGTAGCCGGTGATCCGAATGAACTCGTTGCTGTCGAGGTTGAACGTGAAGTCGCGCATCCCACTCTCGAACGCCCCGCGGATGATGTCGACGAGCGCCTCGGGATTGCGCGTCGCCGTTTCGTCGACATGGAAGATGTCGCTGACACCAGACGCGAAGAGGTGATGGTGGGGAGCGCAGGTGGCGATGTGTTCGAGCAGCCCGGGTTCGTCGCCGACGGGGATCCTCGTGCCGGCGGTCACCGCGTCGTCGAGGTCGATGCCGCTCTGGCTGTGCAGGTAGCAGCGTCCTGCACCGCCCTCGCTGTAGGGCATCGGGCGCTCGGCGACCAGCTCGGCGACTCGCTCGACGACGCGCACCGCCAACTCGTTCGCCTCGGCGTCGTGGCCGTAGCGCGCTTCGCCGTCGCGGTCGCGACCCTCGTAGGCCATCAGGAGGTTGACACACTCGGCCAAGCCGAAGATCCCGAACATCGCCGCGAACCGGTCGATGTCGATCAGCCCTTCGGCGGCGAGCCAATGCGTGTCGAAGAAGCGCTGCTGCTCGACGAGAGACCGCACGCGTGCTTCACCCAACTCGGCGGTCAGCTCGACGTAGTGGGGCAGCGTGTCGCTGAGGAAGTCGTCGGCTCCGCCGGTGTGGAGGAGCGCGACCTCCTTGAGGTTCAAGCGCACCAGCGTGTGCGCGCCGCCACCGATCTTCAACGAGTTGTAGCAGCTGACCGCCGCGTAGCGCTCGCCGTGATCGCCGACCATCATCGGATGGTTCACGAAGTGGGGCTTGCCCGTCTCGAACACGGTTCGAATTGCGTCCTCGATCAGGTCGTCGGGGGTGAGCGCGGGATCGACCTTGAGCGTGATGTTCGGAACGGCCTGGCGCAGCGAGCGCTCGACGCGCAGGATCGAACGGGTGATCCGGCTGTCGTGTGGGCCGAGGTTGGTGTGCACGAACGCATCGGGCAGCATGCGGTCGATGCCGATCCAGAAGCGGCGCAGCTTGGCGTCGAGGTCGGCGTCGGAGATGTCGTCGGTGACGAACGGTTCGAGCACCTTGTCGAGATCACCGAGGTACACCGGATACGTGGTGACGCTCGGGACGTAGGTGTACATGACCTGGAGGAACGCCAACGCGTCGTCGAGATCGGTCGGCGCGGGCATCTCGAGGTAGGCGAGGCCCTGACGCATCGCGAGTTCGTAGTCGGGCAGCACGTAGCGCGCGGTGAAGGGTGCGTTCCCTTCGAACATGTCGCAGATCACACGCTTTTCGAGCGCCTCGGCACATTCGTCGGAGATCGCTGGATACGGCAACGCGTCGGTGGCGAGCGCCGCCAGGCGTCGCAACTTCTGGTCGTACGACAACGTGCTGGCGCGCACCAGCTCGGTGGCGCGCTCGGTCAGTTCCTCGATCTCCATGTCTGGAGACTACGGCGGACGCACGCCTCGGTTCAGGGACTTTGGACCCTGGTTCTGCTGGGACGTTGTGCCCTGGCACGGGCAGGCACCAGTCGAAGAGTGTGTCACTGTGCAATTGGATGACCTGGCGTGATCGCCCTGGCGCTTGCGAGCGCGCTTGCGGGCGTGCTGGCACTGTTCGGTACCCGGGCGCTGATCGGCGTGCTCGCGGGACGGGGCGCGAGCCAACCGATACTCCAGCAGAACGCTGCGAACGAACGGGTGCCGCCGCACGCCCACAAGGCGGGGACGCCCACGATGGGCGGCTTGGTCATCGTGGGCGCAGCACTCGCCGGCTATCTGCTCAGCCACGTGCGCGCCGGCGTCGTGTTCTCCGACCAGACGCTCATCATCATCGGCGGCATT
Source organism: Ilumatobacteraceae bacterium (assembly GCA_963774765.1). Classification (GTDB taxonomy): domain Bacteria; phylum Actinomycetota; class Acidimicrobiia; order Acidimicrobiales; family Ilumatobacteraceae; genus Sva-07. Next base: position 189,236 of record CAVZGP010000010.1, on the reverse strand, counting down.
CTGGTGATGGGTGCACTGGGGCTGATCGACGACCTGATGAAGGTGCGCTCGCGTCAGAACCGCGGTGTGTACTGGAAGCTCAAAGGTCTGGTGTCGTACGGGATGGCGCTGGTCATCGCGACCGTGCTCGTCATGTCGACCGACATCGACACACGCATCTCGCTGACCCGCGCCGATCTGCCCGGCTGGGATCTCGGACCGGTCGTGTGGGTGTTCTGGGCGGGCACGATCATCTTTGCGACCACCAATGCCGTCAACGTCACCGACGGGCTCGATGGCCTCGCTGCGGGCTCCGCGGTCTTCGGCTTCATCGCGTTCACCGGCATCGCGTTCTGGGCGCTCAGGAACCCGGAGATCTACGGCGCTGTCGTCAACCCGTACGATCTGGCAGTGCTCGCAGCGGCGTTCGCTGGTGCGTGCGTCGGGTTCCTCTGGTGGAACGCGGCACCGGCGCGGATCTTCATGGGCGATGTCGGCGCGCTCGCGCTGGGATCCGCCCTCGCCCTGCTGGCCCTGGCGACCAACACACAACTCCTGTTGTTGCTGATCTGCGGGATCAATGTCATCGAGGCCGGTTCGGTCGGGCTGCAGATGGCGGTCTTCCGTGCGTCGGGTCGGCGTCGACGACTGTTCAAACTGTCGCCGATCCATCACCATTTCGAGGTGGCCGGCTGGCCGGAAACGACGGTGATCATCCGCTTCTGGCTGATCTCGGGCGTCTGCGTGGCCGCTGCGGTCGGCATCTTCGTGGCCGACTACACCCATCAGGCGGCGCTGCCATGAGCTGATGTCTGCGGACATCCACTGCCTTGTGCGGTTGTGCAGGGCCTTTCGGCCCTAGTCGGTCCGTCCTGGAACCTGGACTGTTCATCGGACAGCTCGAACGTGACAGGGAGTGGTGTGATGGTCGATCCAACGGCAGTACCGCGATCAGGCGCAGGTCTCTCTCGGCGGGAGCTTCTCGGGGCTGGAAGCGGGGCGCTGGCCGCGATCCTGGTGGGGACCGCTGGATCGGAGGTGCTCGCGGAGCACCTGACGATGCTGTCGCTGAAGGATCCGATCACGAACCCACTCGAGGCGTACCCAGTCGCGACTGGGAACACGTCTACCGTGACCTGTACACCCCCGACAGCACGTATCACTACCTGTGCGCTCCGAACGACACCCACGGCTGTCTCCTCAAGGCGAGCGTCAAGAACGGTGTCGCCGTGTACGCCGATCCGTCGTTCGGGTATCACAAGACCTCGGATGTCTACGGCAACACTGCGTCGAGCCGCTGGGACCCGCGGGCGTGTGTGTCCGGCCTCGCCTACGTACGCCGCATGTACAGCGATCGACGGGTGAAGGGCTGCTACGTACGCGCCGGCTTCAAGCGGTGGGTCGACGACGGCATGCCGCGCGAGGCCGACGGCCAACCAGCGCTCGAGTACCGCGCCGGTCGCGGCCAAGAGGACTTCGTGAAGATGAGTCACGAGGAGGCCGCCGCGATCGTGGCCAAGGTGTACATCGACGTGGCCACCACCTACAGCGGCGACGACGGCGCGGCGCTCCTCGAATCGCAGGGCTACTACGAGCCCGAGATGATCGAGACGATGCACGGCGCCGGCACGCAGGTGATGAAGTTCCGAGGCGGCATGCCCTTCAACGCGCCGTTCCGGGTCGGCGGGTTCTACCGGCTCGCGAACATGCTCGCGCTGCTCGACGTCGGCGTTCGCGACGTCGATGCCGACGATGCCTACGGAGGGCGCCACTGGGACAGTTTCTCGTGGCACACCGATCTCCCGCCCGGCCATCCGATGGTCACGGGGCAGCAGTCACTCGACTTCGACCTCGCCACGGCGGAGAACTCCAAGCTGATCACGTTGTGGGGCATGAACTGGATCGCCACCAAGATGCCCGACGGCCACTGGCTCACCGAGGCGCGGTTGCACGGCGCCAAGGTGGTCACGATCGCGCCGGAGTACCAGTCGACGACGTGCAAGTCCGACCGGCATCTCACGATCCGTACCGCAACCGACAGCGCCCTCGCGCTCGGGATGGCGCAGGCCATCATCCGCGATGGCACCTACGACGCCGACTTCGTCAAGACCCAGACCGACCTGCCCCTCCTGGTCCGCACCGACGACCGGACCCTGCTGCGAGCATCCGATGTCATTCCCGAATACGTGAACGCCACGCTGCGCACGGTCCAGCTCATCGAGCCCGGCGAGAAGGTGGCCACACCGTCGGGGCAGGGGCGCCAGATCGCACCTCGCGACCTTCGTGAGGAGTGGGGCGACCAGATGGTCTGGGATCTGGCAGTCGGTGCTCCGGCGGTGGTGACCCACGACGACACCGGGGCGCACTTCCCCAGCGGTGTCGACGCGGCGCTCGAAGGGACCTTCGAGGTCACGTTGGTCGACGGCTCGACTGTCGAGGTGCGTCCGGTCTTCGACGCAGTCAGAGAACTCCTGGACTCGACCTACACGCCCGAGCAGGTGTCGGGCGTGACCTGGGCGCCGGTGGACGCGATCGAGGAGCTGGCCGCCGACATCGCCGCCAACCCGACCAAGACGCTGTTCGCGATGGGCATGGGTCCGAACCACTTCTTCAACAACGACAACAAGGACCGAGCGATCCTGCTGCTGGCAGCGCTCACCAACAACATCGGTCACTACGGCGGATCGGTCGGGAGCTACTCCGGCAACTACCGCCTCGGCACGTTCGGCGGCATCACGCAGTGGACGCTCGAGGATCCGTTCAACACGACCCTCGATCCCGAGGAACAGTCGACGACGCGGAAGTACTGGAAGGGCGAATCGGCCCACTACTACAACTACGGCGACCGTCCGCTGAAGGTCGGCAACAAGATGTTCACCGGGCACACGCACATGCCCACGCCGACCAAGACGATGCACTTCGCCAACTCGAACTCGCTGCTCGGCAATGCGAAGGGTCACCACGACGTCGTGGTGAACACCTTGCCGAAGATCGAGATGATCGTCCATCACGAGTGGTACTGGACCGCCTCGTGCGAGTACGCGGATGTGGTGTTCGGTGTCGATGCCTGGCCGGAGCGACAACTCCCCGACGTGTACGGCTCGGTGACGAACCCGTTCCTGCAGGCCTGGTGCTCGACTCCGATGGAGCGTGTCTTCGAGACGCTCGACGACATGCAGTGCAACGCGCTGATCGCGACGGCACTCGGCGAGCAACTCGACGATCCACGCTTTGCCGACTACTGGCGTTTCGTGATCGACGGCGATCCGAGCCCGTACATCCAGCGGGTGTTCGACGCGGGCAACACGACCAAGGGGTATCGCTTCGACGATCTGCACGAGTCCTGCAAGCAGGGCACGCCGTTCTACATGATGTATCGAACGCTGCCGAAGGTCATTGGTTGGGAGCAGACCTACGAGAGCGAGCCATGGTACACGAAGTCCGGGCGTCTCGAGTTCTATCGGGACGAACCGGAGTTCATCGAGTACGGCGAGAACCTACCGGTGCACCGCGAGGCGGTCGACGGCACGCACCACGAACCCGGCGTCATCATGGCGAACCCGCACCCACTGCTCGTGCCGGCCCAGCCCGCCAGCTACGACCTGGACATCGATGATCTCAGTACCGAGGTGCGCCAGGTGCGCCATGTGATGCGCTCGCCCGAGGAGATCGTCGCGTCGCAGCATCCTCTGATGTCGGATGGATTCAGCCATGTGCTGATCACTCCCAAATACCGTCACGCGTGCCACTCGATGGGTGCCTCGACGGACACCGACGTCTTGATCTTCGGGCCGTTCGGCGACTTCTATCGCCACGACAAGCGCAAGCCGTGGGTCTCCGAGGGCTATTGCGACATCCATCCCGATGACGCCATCGAGCTCGGCGTGGCCGACGGTGACTACGTATGGATCGACGGCGATCCCACCGACCGACCGTTCAAGGGCTGGCAGGATCGCCCGGACGACTACAAGGTCGCTCGATGGATGGTGCGCGTGAGGGTCAACCCGTCGGTGGTGATGGGCATCGCTCGGGCGTGGTTCCACTTCCATGTCGCGTCCTACGGCAGCGTCGAGGGCCACGAGACCCGCGAGGACGGCCTGGCGCGCAACCCGCGTACCGACTATCAGTCCGGGTACCGCTACGGCAGCCATCAGTCGGTGACACGGGCATGGCTGCGACCCACGCTGATGACCGATTCGATGAACCGCAAAGAGGCCTACGGGCGCAAGATCGGCAAGGGCTTCGAACTCGACGTCTACTGCGCCGATGGCGCTCCCAAGGAGTCCTTCGTCAAGTTCGCCAAGGCCGAAGACGGTGGGGAGGACGGGACCGGTCTGTGGTCCCCGGCCGAGCAGGGCTACCGCCCCGGACACGAGAACGAGGCCATGGAACGATTCCTGGCCGGCGGCTATGTGAGTTGAACACCCCTGAGACAGACGAAAGGAAGCCATGCCCGAGGTCCACAACTGGCAGCTGAACCGCACGATGCAGTACCCGTACGCGGAGTCTCGACCCCAGCGTCAAGCGGCTGCGGTGTTCGACACCAACAAGTGCATCGGTTGTCAGACCTGCACGATGGCGTGCAAGACGGCCTGGACCTCAGGAAGCGGTCAGGAGTACATGCTCTGGAACAACGTCGAGACCAAGCCGTGGGGGTCGTACCCGCTGGCGTGGGACGTGCGCGAACTCGACCTGCTCGGACCGCAGCACTGGACGGGCGACACCTACAGCGGTCAGACGATCTTCGAGGCGGCTCCGCCGGACAAGAAGAACATCGGGTGGACACCCACCGACATGGACTACGCGTATCCGAACCGCGGCGAGGACGAGGTGAACGTGTCGATCTCGGTCAAGCGGTATCACCTCAAGATGCCGCACGACATGTGGTTCTTCTATCTGCCGCGGGTCTGCAATCACTGCACGTATCCGGCATGTCTGCAGGCCTGTCCGCGCCAGTCGATCTACAAGCGTCCCGAGGACGGCATCGTCCTCGTCGATCAGGAACGCTGCCGCGGTTACCGGGTGTGTTTCGACGCGTGCCCGTACAAGAAGATCTTCTACAACCACACCACGCGCATCTCGGAGAAGTGTGTGTTCTGCTATCCCGCCGTCGAGCAGGGCAACCAGCCGCGGTGCATGCGCAACTGCATCGGCAAGATTCGGTCGTTCGGATTCCTCAGCACCCCGGATCAAGCCCGTGAGGACAATCCGATCGACTTCCTCGTCCACGTCCGCAAGGTCGGCAAGCCGCTGTACCCGCAGTTCGGACTCGAGCCGAACGTCTACTACATCCCGCCCATCCATGTCGCCAGCGACGACTTCCTGACGATGCTGTTCGGGCCGGGCGCGCGTGACGCGATCACCGCGTACAAGCGGGCGATGAACGGCGAGGACCCCGAACTTCTCGCAGCGCTGCTGCTCGCGGTGTCGACCGACCGGATCATCCACCGGTTCGCGCTCAACGGCGACAACGTGCAGGCATGGGACGAGAACGACGACCTGGTCGTCGACATGCCGGTGAAGGTCCCCACCCTCGAACGCTCCCCCTTCGATCCCGACCTCGATGTCTACCGCTACAACATCACCTGAGGAGCTGTCATGACGATCGTCTCGCAAGGCCTCACCCGGCGCCGTGTCCTGCAAGGCGCCGTGCTCGGTGCGGGCGCCTCGGCGCTCTTCGCGTGCGGGCCCGACGTGTACGACGGCCCCGGCATCCTCGCCGGGCGGGTCGAGAAGGTTCCTGTCGGTGATTTCGATGCTGCGGCATGGGCGCTCGGGCTGCACAGTCGGATCGATCTCGGCCCTCAGGATCTCGTGTTGCCGCAGAAGCTCGTCCCGTCGGTGACGTCGATGCGGGTGACCGCACTTCACGACGAGGCCATGCTCGGGTTCCTCCTCGAGTGGGACGATGCCGACGTGAACGACCTGACCGTGCGTGTCGACGACTTCCGCGACGCCTGTGCGGTGATGCTCGTTGCCGGTGCGGAGGATGAATCGCTGCGCACGATGGGTTCGGCGACGCGTCCCTCGACGCTGCTGCACTGGAAAGCGGATTGGCAACGCGACGTGAACGAGGGTCGCCAAGGCCTCGATGCGGTGTATCCCAACCGCAGCATCGACGTCTATCCGATCGTGTACGACGTCGCGCCGGCAGATGTGACCATCGAGTCCTACGAGGCGGTCGACGCCACTCAGTGGCTGCCGGGGGTCGACGTCGCCAACCCGATGTCGGCCGCGCTTCGGATCACGCCCGTGGAAAAGGCGATCGCCTATGGCTTCAGTACGACGGAAACCGCGTCGGTCCAGGACGTGTTCGGACGCGGAGAACGCACCGAGTCCGGCTGGCGGGTCATCATCACCAAGCCACTGTCGCCGACGGAACCGGGTGAGATCGCCATCAAACCGGCCAGCACATGCACCTGTGCCTTTGCCGTCTGGTCGGGCGGTGACCAGGACGCCGGAAGCCGCAAACAACCCTCCACCACGGTCCACACTCTGCACGTGGCGGCCTGAGATGGGCTCCGCGCCACCGACATCGGTACTGCGAGCCCGCTCGGTCGGCTTTGCGTCGGTGGCGCGGCTGCTCGGCCCCGACACGACCTGGCTCACCGACACCGACGCGGTGGACACACTGAAGGCGGCGCTGGATGCGGCGGGGGAGGACGCGGCGCGACGACGGCTGGAGCGCCCCGCCGAGGTCCCGCTCGCGTCGCCTGAACAACTTGCGGGACGCTGGGTGCGGTGGTTCGATCTCGGTCGGGTGGCGCCGTACGAGGGATCGAATGTCGTGACGACGGTCGGCGGCGTGACACCACGCCTCGCCGACATCGCCGGCTTCTACCAGGCGTTCAACGCCGTCGTGAAGCACGATCGGCCGGATCACGTCGTCGCCCAACTCGAGTTCGTCGCCATGGCGTTGTTGTTGGAGGCTGAGGCGATCGAGCGCGGAGACCACGACCAGGCCGCGATCGTGGCCGACGCGATCCGGGCGTTCCTTCGCGATCACCTCGGCGGCTGGATCGATGCCTGGGCGGCGAGGGTGGACGAGATCGACGAACTCGCCCCGTGGGCCCCCTACGCGGCGATCGCCGCCGATCTCACGCGGAGCGAGTCGGCGAAACGCAACGTGATTCCCCTTCGCACCTCGGCGTTGCTGGAGGCTGATGCCGGAGTTCCCGTCGACGAAGAAGCGATCCTGGCCTGCGAGGACGTCGTCGCCGACGATCTCCTGCTCTGAGCCGGCGCGATTTCACCAGGGGTCAGACCCCAGATGTAACGGTCAGATGCTGGCTACAGGGGCGATGCGAACGGGGCCGCGGCGCTCGGCGACGTCGGCGTACTCGGCGACGATCGCCTTGATCTGATCGCCTTCGAGTTCGTCGCTCTCGCAGAGCCCGTCCGCGATCCGCAACAGCGCGTCGCGGTACTTCGACGTCATCAAGGCCGCGCGCTCGGAGCCCTCGGTCATGAGGGCTTCGGCGGCTTCACGGCTCGATTCGTCCGAGAGCACCTTGGCGACGAGATTCCCAGCTGTGGGCATGCCGGCCGCCTCGAGGCTCAACAACCCAGGGCCATGACCGAGTTGGCCGACGAGCTGGGAGGCGAGATTGGTGGCGACCGCGAGATCGGAGGAGATTCCACTCGACGCCTCGCCGTACTCCTGGAGCTCGGCGGCCCGACCCGCCAACGCCACGCAGATCAGGTCGCGGGCGTCGCTGGGGGTCTTCAGGAACCGTTCCTCGACATCGCCGTGCGCGACCAGACCCAGAGCCGCCGACCGGCGCAGGATCGAGGCCATCTTCACATCGCGGCGCGTGAGCACGGCGGTCAGCGCGTGGCCCGCCTCGTGGATCGCGATTCGACGGCGCTCGTCGGGGTGGTAGCCCATCTCGTGGGCCACGCCGACCTCGGTGACCAGTTGAGCCTGGAGGACGTCGGTCACGGTCATCGAGGTGCGGCTGTAGCGCAGTGCGATCACCAGCGCCTCGTCGAGGAGCTTCTCGATCTTCACCGGCGTGTAGCCGGCCGAGAGATCCGCGATCAACGCTGCGGTGACCTTCTCCTCGTGGTTCTTGCGGTCGAGGTAGTACTGCGCGATCGCCACGCGATCGGCGCGTGGGGGAAGGTTGAATCCGATGATGCGGTCGAACCGGCCGGGTCGCAGCAGCGCCGGGTCGAGGTCGGCTGCGCGGTTGGTGGCCGCCACGATCAGGATGTTGGCCTCGGTGCGCTTCGGCCGTGGACGCCGCTTGTCGTCGGGCAGGAAGCCGTTGAACCAGTCGATGAAGTTCGCCTTGAACTTCTGACGGCCTGTGGGGAGATCGAAGCTCTGCATCTGCACGAGCAGTTCGTTGACGACACCCACGATGCCCTCGCGTTGTGAGCCGGTGTTCATGCCGCTGCGGGCCCCGCCGATGGCATCGAATTCCTCGATGTAGCCGATCGCGCCGCCCTCGTCGCGTGCGGCCTTGCGGAGCGCCTTGAAGAACGAGCGGATCTTCTTGTTGGTCTGGCCGTAGTACATCGACTGGAACTCGCTTGCCGACACGAACAGGAACGGGACACCGGCCTCGGCTGCCATCGCCTTGGCGAGGTACGTCTTGCCGGTGCCGGGCGGACCTTCGAACAACACGCCGCGGCGAGCGTTGCCGCCCATCTCGCGCTGGAACGTCTCCGACGCCAGGAACAGGTTCATCGAGTCGATCGCCTCGCGCTTGGTCTGGTCGGCGCCGACCACGTCGTCGAGACGGATGTTCGAATCCGAGGACCGCAGCAGGGTGTGAGGTGACTTTCCTGCGGTGAGGAACGGGATGAAGATGACCGTGCCGAGAATCACGATGAGACCAAGTGCGATGATGATTTCCGGGTTGCCCATCAGCCAGCCGGGGATCCCGAGGCGGATCGGGTTGTCGTTGACCAGACGCCACAGGAGGTAGGTCAGCACGAGGGTGAGGATCACCAGCCACTTCGTGAGGCGCTTCTGGCGGGTGCGCTCGCGGTTGGCGTTGGCATCGATGTCCTTGCCGGACAGCATCTCGCCGGTGCTCAGTCGTGCCATCTCCATGAGGATCCCCTTCGGTCGCTGGTGTCACGGTGTTCCGTCCGGGGTCTGACCCCAGACGGAACAACTGGTCACCGAACGTAGCCCGACAACACCCTGCGTGGTCAACGTACGCAGGTCAAGGTCTGGTCAAGAGATCGTCACGTCATTGGCGTACTCTTGCGGGCATGTTCGCCGCATACCGGGACACCGGGTACAACGTCATGCTCTTCCTGCACATCCTGACGGCACTGGCCGCGATGGCGCCGGCATTCGTTCATCCATTGCTCTCCAGTCAGACCAAGGCGCTCGATGCGGGCAATCGGGGCAAGGTCCTCGGGATGCTCGCGGGCAACGGGCGACGGATCTACGCGCCGGCGTTGATCCTCACCGGGCTGTTCGGATTCGCCATGCAGGGGATGTCCGATGGTGTGATCGAATTCGGGCAGACATGGTTCTGGCTGGCGATCTTGGTCTGGGTCGCGATGAACGGGGTCCTGCACGCGATGCTCCTCCCGGCCGAGCGTGCGGTGGCCGACGGTGACGAGAGTGCAGCCAAGCGGGTCGACACCGGGGGGATGATCCTGACCGCATTGCTGCTGGTCACGCTCTACCTGATGGTCTTCAAGCCGGGGGTCTGAACCCACGTCGGCAGCGGCCGTCCACGCGACGACACGACCGGTACGCTGGCGCCGTGGTAGCACCAGACGGTCAGGGGTCGGGGTTCGGGGCGAACTCGTGGCTCGTCGAGGAGATGTACGAGCAGTTCGTCGCCGATCCGGCGTCGGTGAGCGAATCGTGGCAGGAGTTCTTCGCCGACTACCACTCCCAGGCGCCCAGCATCGCGGCGGCAGCCGCCACGTCGCCGGCGGTGCAGGCAGTCGCGGATGCCCACCGCGCGTCGACCGATGACGTCCGCTCCACTGGCAGCACCGTTGCTGCGGCGGCGGCGCCCCCGATGCCCGCACCTGCCCCGGCAACCGCACCAGCGTCCACCGCGCCACCCGCTCCGGCGCCTGGCGCTGCTGACGCGCCCGCCGACGAGCCCGGCAAGCCGATCCGCGGGGCTGGTGCCGCGATCGCTGCGAACATGGAGCGCAGTCTGACCGTTCCGACGGCGACCAGCTTCCGCAACGTTCCGGCCAAGCTGCTCGAGGTCAATCGCAAGGTGATCAATGGCTTCCGTGCCCGGACCGGCCAGACCAAGGTCAGCTTCACGCACCTGATCGGCTACGCCATCGTCCGCGCGATTGCCGACGCCGTGCCGGCGATGAAGAACACCTACGCCGAAGGCGCCGACGGCAAGCCCCGCGTCGTCGAGAACGAGCACGTCAGCATGGGTCTCGCCGTCGACGTCGAAAAGGCGGGTGGCCGGACGCTCGTCGTGCCCGTTCTCCGCGACGCCGACACGCTCGACTTCAACGGCTTCCTGGCTGCCTACGAGGAGATCATCCGCAAGGTCAAGACGAACAAGCTCACCGTCGACGACTTCATGGGCGCCAACGTCAGCCTCACCAACCCGGGCACGATCGGCACCGTGCAGTCGGTGCCACGCTTGATGCCCGGCCAGGCCGTCATCGTCGGCGTCGGCAGCATCGACTATCCCGCCGAGTTCGAGGGTTCGGATCGGCGCAACCTCAGCTCGCTCGGCGTCAGCAAGGTCGTCACGGTCACGAGCACCTACGACCACCGGATCATCCAAGGCGCCGAGTCCGGCTTGTTCCTCAAGCGCGTGCACGAGTTGCTGCTCGGCGAACACGACTTCTACGAAGACGTCTTCCAGGCGCTCGACATGCCGTACGAGGCGGTCAAGTGGCGCCCCGACACGTTCGCGATCGACCGCGAAGAGGCGATGCTCGCCAAGCAGATGGCAGTCGCCAAGTTGATCCGGGTCTACCGGGTGCGCGGCCACCTCATTGCCGACCTCGACCCACTGCGCTGGAAGGAGCCGTTGACTCCGCGCGAGCTCGACCCGGCCACCTACGGCCTCACCATCTGGGACCTCGATCGCGAGTTCCTCACCGACGGCGTCGGTGGCGTCGACAAGATGCGTCTCGGCGACCTGCTCGGTGTGTTGCGTGACGCGTACTGTCGAACAATCGGCGTCGAGTACATGCACATCCAGAACACCGACGAGCAGCAGTGGATCCAGGAGCAGTTCGAAAGTGTCCAGCCGGCGGTGTCCAAGGACCGCAAGCACCGGATCCTCGAACGGCTGAACGCGGCGGAGAGCTTCGAGAAGTTTCTCGCCACGAAGTACGTCGGCACGAAGCGCTTCGGCATCGAGGGCGCCGAGTCGGCGATCCCGATTCTCGACGCCGTGCTGTCGCATGCTGCCGACACCGAGTTCGACGGCGCTCTGTTGGGGATGGCGCACCGCGGCCGGCTCAACGTGCTGTCGAACATCATGGGCAAGAGCTACGAGGCGATCTTCTCCGAATTCGAGGGCCACATCGACCCGTCGTCCGTGCAGGGCTCCGGCGACGTGAAATATCACCTCGGCATCAAGGGCAAGTACGTCAGCCCGTCGGGCGCCGACGTCGCCGTCGAGTTGGCGGCCAATCCGAGCCACCTCGAAACGGTCGGGCCGATCGTGATGGGCGTGGCTCGAGCGCTTCAGGACCAGATCGAGCCGGCTGGCGCGTTCAGCGTGTTGCCGGTGCTGATCCATGGTGACGCCGCATTTGCCGGTCAGGGCGTTGTCGCTGAATCGCTGGCGATGAGCGACATCGGCGGCTACCGCATCGGTGGCACGATCCATCTGATCATCAACAACCAGATCGGCTTCACGACGGCGCCGCAGTACGCCCGTTCGTCGCTGTACTGCTCCGACGTCGCGAAGACCGTTCAGGCGCCGATCTTCCATGTCAACGGTGACGATCCCGAAGCGTGCGTTCGCGTCGCCGACCTCGCCTGGGAGTATCGCCAGCGGTTCCACAAGGACGTCGTGATCGACATGGTGTGCTACCGGCGCCACGGCCACAACGAGGGCGACGACCCGAGCTACACCCAGCCGCTGATGTACAAGGCGATCTCCGAACGCCGCAGCGTGCGCAAGCTCTATGTCGAGTCGTTGGTGCGTCGTGGTGACATCACCGTCGACGAGGCCGAGGAGGCGTTGAGCGACTTCCACGACAAGCTCCAGGTCGCGCTCGACGAGACTCGTTCGCAGGCGCCCGCGGCGATCACCGTGCCGAAGCCGCCGCGCCCGTTGGGTGTGCTGCCGCACATTCCGACCGGCGTCGAACGTTCGGTGCTCGATCGGGTGTTCTCGAAACTCACCGAGTATCCCGACGGGTTCACGATCCATCCGAAACTCGGCCGTCAGTTCGAGGGACGGGCCAAGCTGTACGGCGACGGCGAAGTCGACTGGGCCACTGCCGAAGCACTCGCGATGGGATCGCTCGTGCTCGAAGGCCATCCCGTGCGTCTGGCCGGGCAGGATTCGCGGCGCGGCACGTTCAGTCAGCGCCACGCTGCGCTGATCGACTTCGAGACCGGCGAGGCATGGATCCCGCTCGACGACCTCGACACCGACGATCACTTCTGGGTCTTCGACTCGTTGCTGTCCGAGTACGCCGCGCTCGGCTTCGAGTACGGCTACAGCCACGCCAATCCGAACGCGCTCGTGATGTGGGAGGCGCAGTTCGGTGACTTCATCAACGGTGCCCAGATCGTGATCGACCAGTACATCGTCGCCGCCGAGGACAAGTGGGGCCAGCGCAACGGTGTCGTGTTGTTGCTGCCGCACGGCTATGAGGGGCAGGGTCCCGAACACAGCTCGGCGCGCGATCGAGCGGTTCATGACGCTTGCCGCCGAGGACAACATGCAGATCGTCAACACGACGACCGCGGCGAACTACTTCCACCTCCTGCGACGCCAGGTCCACAGTGAGCGCCGCACGCCGCTGATCGTGTTCAGCCCCAAGCAGGGACTGCGAATGAAGCAGACGCGTTCGTCGGTCGATCTGCTCACGCAGGGGTCGTTCGAGGAAGTGCTCGACGACCCGTCCGGCATCGACCCCGGCTCGGTCACCCGCATCGTGTTCTGCTCGGGCAAGGTGGCCTGGGATGCGATCGACGAGCGTGACCGTCTCGGCGCACCTGTCGCGATCGTGCGCGTCGAACAGCTGTATCCGCTCCCGACCGAGCAGATGCTCGCGATCCTCGAGAAGTACCCCAACGCCAGCGAGCTGCGATGGCTCCAGGAAGAGCCCGAGAACATGGGCGCCTGGCGCTTCATCGAGGCCAACACGTGGCGCGTCAAGGAGCAGGGCTACGACCTGCAGCATGTCGCGCGCGTCGAGTCAGGCAGCCCCGCCACCGGCTCGAAGGCCATCCACGACCAGGAGCTCACCGACCTCATGGAGCGCACCTTCCGCTGAGGCGGTCCGGTTCGCCCGTCAGCGGCGCCTTGCGAGCGGACGAACCGATCCCGCCTCAGAACCGAATAGTCGATGAGTCTTCGCGCGGACAGGTCGCGCGGAAACTCATCGCGATCGCTCGGGCATCGCGAGTGATGAGTCTTCGCGCGGACAGGTCGCGCGGAAACTCATCGCAGCGCGATACCGAGGACGGATTCGAGTTCGGCGATGGCGGGTTCGGCGGCGCCGACCTTGATCGTGGTCATGCCCATCGCTCTCGCGGGCTTGAGATTGATGCCGAGGTCGTCGAGGAACACGCACTCGCTCGGCTCGACGCCGACGAGCTCGCACGCGATCTCGTAGAAGCGCGGCTCGGGCTTGCGGAAGCCGACCTTGCTTGACTCGACGACGTGGTCGAACATCACCATCACGTCACCCACGTCCATGCGCTGTTCGCCCCCGACGACGTTGTTGGTGAGACACGCCGTGCGGTACCCGGCCCGGATCACCCGATCGAGCGCCATGACCATCTCCGGACGGATCTCGCCAGACAGCAATCCGAGCACGTCGCCTCCGGGGATCCGGTGGCCGAGTGCCTCGGACTCGTCGGCGAACAGCGCGTCGAACTCCTCGGGCCCGACGTCGTTGCGTTCCAGCAATGCCCACGCATTGGTGTCCGGATCGGTCGCGTTCACACTCCGAATGAAGTCGGCGGGCAAGCCGTTGGCGACCTCGTACCGGTTGAACGCTTCGAAGGGGCTCGACAGGATCACGCCGCCGAAATCCCAGAGCACTGCTCGGATCATCGTCGACGAGCCTACGATGGCGATGCGGCAGCGGACGTGATCGACCCCGGTTCATCCCGGACGTCATCTCGCCCGGCTGCCCTCAACGACTCGAAAGAGAAGCAATGACATCATCCAAGGGGCCCAATCACGTCGTGGTCGACGGGTCCAACATCGCCACCGAAGGTCGCTCGCTGCCCAGCCTCGCCCAACTGAGTGAGGCGGTGATGGCATTCATGGAGGAGCATCCGAACACCTCGATCACGGTGGTCGTCGATGCCACGTTCGGTCACCGCATCGACAAGTCCGAGGTCAAGGAGTTCGAGGAGGGCATCTCGAACAACGAACTCGTCGCACCCCCGGCCGGAGCGGTCGGTCGTGGCGACGCCTTCGTCCTCGCGATCGCACAGAAGTCCAATGCCTCGATCCTCTCGAACGACTCGTTCCAGGAGTTCCACGGCGATTACGAATGGCTGTTCGACGAGGGACGCTTGATCGGTGGCAAGCCGGTGCCGCACGTCGGCTGGGTGTTCGTCGACCGGGTTCCCGTCAGAGGTCCGGTGAGCCGCAAGGCCACGGGTTCGTCACGCGGCGGTTCGCGCCGCGGGTCCAAGAAGGACAGCGACTCGGCGCGCGGCGGCCGCAAGACGAGTGCCGCAGCGATGGAACCGATGCCGGTGCCGAAGTCTCCGCCCCCACGCCGTCAGCGTGCTGAACCGTCGGATGCTCCAGCGTCCGACGCGAAGCCCGACACGAGGTCCGAGTCGAAGTCCGAGTCGAACGCTCGGCGCGAACGTGCGCCCCGTGCCGGCGAGGTCGTCAACGAACTGATGCCGTTTCTCGAGTTCGTCGAGCACCATCCGGTGGGCACGAGCGTCAATGGCACCGTCGAGTCGTACTCGTCGCATGGCGCGTACATCTCGATCGGCGAGAACGGCGTTCGTGGATACGTGCCGCTGCGCCTGATGGCGAAGCCGGCGCCGACCAGCGCCCGCAAGGTGATGAAGCTCGGCGAGTCGGTCACGTTGGTCGTCGTGAGTTTCGCGCCGCTTCGGCGCAGCATCGACTGCGCCGTACCCGACATGGCCGACGCTGCAATCGCCGAGATCAAGGCCGATCAGGCAGCCGAGGCTGTGGCCGAGCGCGCGGGCAGGACCGTGGACGCGGCCCCCGAACCTGCGCGCCGCAAGCGTCGGACGAAGAAGTCCTCGACGCAGGACGTGGACGAGCCAGAGCAGGCTCCGCCAGCGAAGGCGCCGGCGAAGAAGGTTCCGGCGAAGAAGGTTCCGGCGAAGAAGGTTCCGGCGAAGAAGGCTCCGGCGAAGAAGGTTCCGGCGAAGAAGGTTCCGGCGAAGAAGGTTCCGGCGAAGAAGGCTCCAGCGAAGAAGGTTCCGGCGAAGAAGGCTGCAGCGAAGAAGGCGCCGGCGAAGAAGGTTCCGGCGAAGAAGACACCGGCCAAGAAGACACCGGCGAAGAAGACACCGGCCAAGCAGGCGGCGGCTCCGTCTGCACAGGGCGACTGACATGCGGGTCGTCACATGGAACATCAACTCGCTGCGCGCTCGGCACGAGCGCGTCGAGGAGTGGGTCGCCGAGGTCCAGCCCGACGTGCTGCTCCTGCAGGAGACCAAGCTCGCCGACGACGCCCTCCCCGCACTCGCCTTCAGTGCGCTCGGCTACGACAGCGCCCACTATGGCCAGGGCCAGTGGAACGGTGTCGCCATCTTGTCGAAGGTCGGCCTCGACGACGTCGTGACCAACTTCGCGGGCGGGATCGATCCAGATCCCGACGCCCGCATCATCACTGCCACGTGTGGCGGCGTGCGCGTCAGCAGCGTGTACGTCCCCAACGGTCGTTCGCTCGACGACGACCACTACGCCTACAAGCTGTCGTGGCTCGATCGGCTCGTCGCCCACCTCGACGCCGACACCGACCCGTCACGCGAGGTGATCGTGGGCGGCGACTACAACATCGCCCCCGATGATCGCGACGTGCACAACCCGGCGAAGCTCGTCGGCGCCACCCACGTCAGTCGGGCCGAGCGCGACCGGCTCGCAGCATTGGAGGCATGGGGTCTGATCGACGTCTTCCGCGAGAAGCACGCTGACGATCGTGTGTATTCGTGGTGGGATTACCGGGCGGGTGACTTCCATCAGGGACGCGGGATGCGGATCGATCTGCTGATGTGCTCGGCGTCCGTCGCCCGACGTGCTGATTGGTGTGTCATCGATCGCAATGCCCGCAAGGGCAAGCAGCCGAGCGATCACGCACCGGTCATCGTCGACCTGGCCGACTGACGCCGTCCGTCGACCTCAACGGCCGACCGGATGACGCCGAGGATCTGTGGAGCGAGCCGTTCCGCGGTGATCTGTCCGAACGACGTGGCGGCAGCCAACTGCTCGATCGAGGCCGGACGTTCCCGTGCGATCGACGCGAGATCGCGGTCGCTGCAGAGTTGCGCGGGAAGAATGTCGGCGCGGCGAGCGGCCTCGTCGCGCCACTCGCGAAGCGCACCGATCAACGGATCGACCCGGGCCCGCACCCGCTGTGGTGGGGGAGCGGCAACCGGCTCGGTGAGATCGAGTTCTGCGATGAACGCGCTGACGGTACGCGCGTATCCTCCCCGGCGGGCAGCATGGGTGACGAGGAGCCGATCGGTCGCACGGGTGAATGCCACGTACAACAGTCGACCTTCCTCAGCCCGGGCCGCGGTCGTGCTCGCGGACTTGTGTGGCACGAGGCTGCTCTCGACGCCGGTCACGACCACGGTGTGCCACTCGCGGCCCTTGGCCGCGTGGAACGTGAGCAGGTCGACCCCGTCGGTCGACGCATCGTCGAACGGGTTCGTGGTGGCGACCCAGGCGCGGAAAGCAGCGCCATCGGCAAGCGGTTGTTCGCGCAGGAACTCGAGCACCGCTGTGGCCACGCGACGTTCGGGATCACTGTCGGCATCGCTCGACGGGTCGCCGCCGCGACCCGGTTGAGGGGTTCGGTGACGCAGCGACTGCGCGATGGGCGGGGCGTCGAGGATGTCGTGGGCCCATCCCCGCAGGCGTGACGCCGATCCCAACGCGGCGACCTGACGGACGGCCGCCTGCAGCGGTGTGCCACTTGCGGTCGCATGTCGTCGCACCGGAAGCCCGGCGCGCTCGATCGCGTCGGCGATCAGGCCGAGCTGAGCGTTCGTGCGCGCCAACACAGCGGTCTCGCCGGTGCGGATCAGGTTCGGGTCGGATCGCAGGAGGAACGTGACGATGCGTCGAGCTTCGTCCGCCTCGTCGGCAGCCTCGACCCGTTCGACGATCGCGCCGTCGGCCCGATTCGACACGAGCGGACTCGGTTGTTCGGTGATGGTGAGGACGTGGACGCCGGCGGCGACGATCTGTGGCGTGCACCGGTGGTTCACCGGGAGCCGGATCACCTCGACGCCGGGGAAGCGGGTCTCGACCTCGACCAGCAGGCTCGGGTCGGCACCGTTGAATGCGTAGATCGCCTGCGACGGATCGCCGACGAGGAACAGGTCGTCACGGCCCATGCGGAGCAGGTCGACGAGTGTGTGCTGGAGCGGGTTGAGGTCCTGTGCTTCGTCGACGAGCAGATGCCGGAATCGCCACCGTACGGCGTCGGCGAAACCGTCGTCGCGGCGGAGGTCGCGGATGGTGTGCGACAGGACATCGTCGAAGTCGATGACGCCGCGACGACGCTTCAACGTCTCGAAGTCGGCGTAGACGGACGCGCACCCGTCGACGCCGGGAGCGGGGTGGCGTTGCTCGCGTCGGGCCGCGGACGCGTAGCCCCTGGCGTCGATCCCGCGGGCGGACGCCCAGTCGATCTCGGCGACATAGGCGCCAAGGCTGCGACGGTCGCCGGCGTCGATGGTGTCACCGACCAGGCGCCGGCGGTCATTGACGACCGTCAGCGGGCGCCGTTCGGTGTCGGCCCATCGTTGCTTGAGCACGCCGAGCATCACCGAGTGGAACGTCCCCGCCTCGACATGTTCGCGGATGCCGAGGCGCAGCAGCCGCTTGCGCATCTCGCCTGCTGCCTCGCGGGTGAAAGTGAGCGCCAGCGTGTGCCGGGGATCAGCGGCGTCGGTGGCGATCCGGTGGGCGATGCGTCGGGTCAGCACGCGGGTCTTGCCCGATCCGGCGCCCGCGATCACCGCGACGAGGCGCGATTCGGTGGTGACCGCGGCGCGCTGGTCTGCATCCAGGTCGGCGATCAGCGCGTCCGCATCCACCGCGCCACTGTACGACCCACCCCACACCTCGCCGTCCGTCCACCGATGAGCGAACCCGCCGAATGCAGTCGTTTCGCTCATCGCAAGGAGGTCGATCGGGCCCGCGATGAGCCAAACCGCCGTATCCGGTCGCTTCGCTCATCGCACGTGGTGTGACGGAGGCTGCGAACATGTGTTCCCGCGTTAGAGTGCTCGGATGGCCGACACCGCCACGTCTGACACCGCCACGCCGGAGGTCCCCGCATCCGAGGTGCTCGCGCCGGACGAAGAGCTGCTGCACACAGCACCGGCAAGCAACTACGCGGCGTTCGACGATGCGAGGTTCCGGGTGGTGTCCGACTTCGAGCCGGCGGGCGACCAGCCGGCGGCGATCGCCGCATTGAGCAGTGCGATCGACGACGGCGAACGGTTCCAGACGTTGCTGGGCATCACCGGTTCCGGCAAGTCGGCCACGATCGCCTGGACGATCGAGCAGACCCAGCGGCCCACGCTGATCCTCGCCCCGAACAAGTCGCTCGCTGCGCAGCTCGCGCAGGAGATGCGTGAGTTCTTCCCCGACAACCGGGTCGAGTACTTCGTCAGCTATTACGACTACTACCAGCCCGAGGCGTACATTCCGTCGAGCGACACCTACATCGAGAAGGACAGCTCGATCAACGACGAGATCGACCGGCTGCGCCACTCGGCAACCGCGGCGTTGCTCACCCGACGCGACGTGATCGTGGTCGCCTCGGTGTCGTGCATCTACGGCATGGGCAACCCTGATGAGTACCGCGGCAACCTGCTCGACCTGTCGGTGGGCGTCGACTACGACATGCGCAACATCCTGCGCCGCTTGGTCGACATGCAGTACGGCCGCAACGACATGACCCTCGGCCGGGGCAACTTCCGCGTCCGCGGCGACACGATCGAGGTGCATCCGGCGTACGAGGAGTCGGTGCTGCGCATCGAGATGTTCGGCGACACCGTCGACCGCATCACCACGATCGACCCGCTGACCGGCGAGCAACTGAGCGAACTTCAGCGCGCCCACGTGTTCCCCGCCACCCACTACGTCACCGGCCCCGAACGGCTGCGCACCGCGATGGTCGGCATCGAGGAGGAACTCCAGCAGCGCCTGAAGTCCTTCGAGGAGAACGACAAGCTGCTCGAAGCGCAGCGCCTGCGGATGCGCACGCAGTACGACCTCGAGATGATGAGCGAGGTCGGGTACTGCAACGGCATCGAGAACTACTCGATGCACATGGACGGCCGCGTGCCCGGCGAACCACCGTTCACCCTGCTCGACTACTTCCCCGACGACTACCTCCTCGTGATCGACGAGAGCCACGTCGCCGTGCCGCAACTGCACGGCCAGTACGCAGGCGACCGCAGCCGCAAGGACATGCTCGTCGAGCACGGCTTCCGCCTGCCGTCCGCGCGCGACAACCGGCCGCTCACGTTCGAAGAGGTGCTGGAACGCGTCAACCAGTGTGTGTTCCTGTCGGCCACGCCGAGCGACTACGAACTGCGCGTTTCCACCAAGATCGTCGAGCAGATCGTGCGCCCGACGGGCCTGGTCGATCCCGAGGCGATCATCAAGCCCACGAAGGGCCAGATCGACGACCTGATGGAGATGGTCAACGACCGCATCGCCCGCGGCGATCGCGTGCTCGTCACCACGCTCACGAAGAAGATGGCCGAGGACCTCACCGACTACCTCCTCGAACAGGGCCTGCGGGTGCGGTACCTGCACTCGAACATCGACACGATCCAACGCATCGAGATCCTGCGCGGCCTGCGCCTCGGCGACTTCGACGTGCTCGTCGGCATCAACCTGCTGCGCGAGGGTCTCGACCTGCCCGAGGTGTCGTTGGTGTGCATCCTCGACGCCGACAAGGAGGGCTTCCTCCGTTCGGAGACCTCGCTGATCCAGACGATGGGACGCGCGGCCCGCAACGTCGACGGCCAGGTGGTGATGTACGCCGACAAGGTCACGCGCTCGATGCAGGCGGCCATCGACGAGACGCAGCGACGCCGCAAGGTGCAGATCGCCTACAACCTCGAGCACGGCATCAATCCGCAGACGATTCGCAAGGCGGTCGGTGACATCCTGTCGCTGCTGCGCCCCGACGACTCCGCGCCGATTCCCGGCAAGGACCGTCGCCGCCAGCGCGAGCGCGACAAGGTCCAACGCGATCTCAAGTCGCTGCCGCAACAGGAACTCGCACGCCTCATCCAGACGCTCGAGGAGGAGATGCACGAGGCGTCGGCGGAGTTGAAGTTCGAGTATGCCGCCAGGCTCCGCGACGAGATCAACGATCTCCGTCGCGAGTTGCGCGACGCCCAGTAGTGTCAGCCTCTTGGGTAGTAGCAGCAGCAAGCCTCGCAAGGGCCACGAGAAGTCCAGACACCTTCCCAAGGTCGGATCGCCGGCCAACCAGCAGTGGGAGCACGAGACGCACAAAGGGCTCGACTTCGGCTCGACCGGCAAGATGGTGGCGATCGGCCTGATCGGCATCCTCGCCGTGATCGGCGTGCTGATCCTCACGCTCTGAGACTGAGTTGCTGCGGCGATTGCCCGTTCACTCGAACTCGTCGCAGAACTGCTCGATCAACGACTGCTGCTGATCGGTGCGCCGCCCGATTGGCAGGAGCGGACGCTCGGAACGCTCGATGAGCGCGGCGATCACGAGCAGGCCTGTGCCGCCGACGGCGATCCACACCCACGTCGGTGCTGCCGACAGGCGAGCGCCCGCCGAAACCATGATCGTGGCGATCACCATGAGGGTGCCGAGCACGAGCGGCGAGCCGAGTCTGCGCACTCCGCCGATGGCGAGCGCAGTCACCCCGACGATCAGCGCGCCGAACGTCGCCCAATCGGTGCGCGTCTCGAGTTGCGTCGCGATCAGCCACGTGCCGGCCATCCCGAGGCCCGGGGAGTAGGCGAGCCACGAAGACGCGCCGAATCGCCGTCGCAGCAGCCAGCCGCCGACGAGCAACGCAGCGCTCGCGACCGCAATGGCCACATCGCCGCCGTCAGCGCCGTACGGCGCGATGGTGTCGATGACCCACTGGTTCGTCCCCGTCGTCCACCACAGGCTGATCGTTGCTCCGACGGTCACCACCGATCCGGCCGCGATCACCCAACGCCGCCCGCTGGTGGCACCGGCGGCGATGAATTGAGCGCCGAACACGACCAAGGTGATCGACTTGAAGATCGGGCTCGCCGCACCGCTTGCGACGACGGCGATGGCCGAGGCGACCAGACCGGCTGTCTGCCCGACGGCGAGGCGACGATCGAGCGCGGCCAACCCGCTGAGGCCGATCCCGATGAGGCTGGCAGCGATGGCGCTGGTCCCGGCATCGACTCCGGCGGCTGCGAACGAAAGGCCGCCGGCGATCATCATGATGGCGGTGGCCAGATGGGCCCTCGCGCCGGTGATCGAACGCGACGAGCCGGCAACCGCGGCCGTGAGCAGCATGGTGGTCGCGACCGCGGACCAAGTGATCGCCAGGTCCGGATCGTCGCCAGCCGCCAGGAAGGTGACGTAGCCGGCGATGCCGAGCGGGAACCTCGAGCGTTGGGGGCAGATCGTGACGCCGATCCCGATGAGGCCGACGAAGACGAGCGCTCCGACACGGAACGGTGCCGCCTCAGACGTCCTCGCGAGTTCTCCGATCGCCGCGCTCGTTCCGATCGCAGCGATCGCTGCGGCCGCAATCGTGCGCAGGCCGGCATCGCGACGCTCGACGATCGAGCAGGTCACCACGGTGATGGCCCCGGCGATGACCATGGTGACGGTCCAGAAGACCGGTGTGGCGTCGTCGACGAGCGAGGTGAGCACGACCCAGGTGCCCAGGGTGGCGGTCGTGACGTCCCACGACGACCACGGTGTGATGGCGCTGATCCCCAACCAGGCGACCAGCGCAGCGATGGCGAGGCTCCACATCGGCGCGCCGGCCATCGCCAGCGTTGACATCAGTGCGACACCCGCCGCGAGCGGCGCCGCTGTCAGCCAGGCACCGCCGACGCGGCGGGCGCTGCCGACGGACGCTGCGACCAGAGCGATCGTCCAGAGAGCGAGCGGCACGTACCAGCGGTCGTCGGCCATCCCCTCGGCGGGGACGTCCCACCGGACCAGCAGTGTGACGCTCGGCGACGCCAACGCCGCGGCCGCGAGGCCCGAGCCGAGCGGCACGGTGATCGTGCGGGCGAGACTGCGCCAGATCGAGTCGAACCGGGTGGCCGCGACGGCTTCGGTGGCGAGCAGGACGATCGCCGGCACGCAGAACCAGACGATCGTTTCGAACTGACCGCTCACGAGCGCAGTGACGGCACCGGATCCGAGCACGGCCAGGCTGACGACTGCCAACGGGAGATTCTGAAGGCGCTGCGCGAGCAGGGCGATCACGCCAGCGGCGATCGCGCACGACAGCGGGGCTGACCACACGAGCACCTCGCCCGTCACCCCGATGCGGGCCAATGTGCCCGAACCGATTCCGGCATCGGCGAGTGCCACCAGCAGCGGTGAGAGGCCGACGGTGACAGCGAGCGTGAGGGCCCGACGCGTCGAACCGAGCAGCAGCGCCGCGACCGCTCCGACCGCACCGATCACCATCGCCGGAATCGCCGTCAGCGCCGAGAGTCCGACCGCGGCGAGGCCGAACGCAACGAGCGTGGCCGCCTTCAACGGGGCAACGTTCCAACGGCGTGACTGCACTTCGGTGGCGACCAGTGCAGCGACGCCGCCGACGAACGTGCACACCGACCACGGCTGGCCGAGCGTCGCGGCGGCCGCGACTCCGACCGGCGCGGTGAGGCAGGCAGCGAGCGTGGCCAGCGCGGTCGCGGTGGTAGGAAACCGCCGTCGACCGGCTTCGGCGGCGAAGTACACGGCGAGCAGCGCGGCGACCAGTCCGGAGAAGCGGACCACCGGGTCGATCGATTCCCAGTTGCCGGCCACCACGATGATGGCTGCGACCAACAGCAGTGACGCTCCGGTCGCCGCCAGCCACCCGGCCGCCGACAAGCGCAGACGTCGACGGGCGGGATTTGGTGGCGTCGATCCCGATGGAGCGGGCCACGGCGAATTCGGTGGTGGAAATGAGTCGGTGTCCATGCCTCCGATCGTGACGATGGTGCCCGGCGAGCGCCATCGGGGGAACCCCCCAGACGCTGCTGGGGGATCGCAAGACCACCGATGAGCCAAACCGCTGTATACGGTCGTTTCGCTCATCGTGGGTTTGTCCGGTGCGCTACCGGTGAGCCAAACCGCCGTATACGGTCGGTTCGCTCATCGCGGGCTTGTCTGTCAGTCCAGGCCGTGTTCGACGGCGTAGCGCACGAGATCGCTCCGCCGCGACAGATGGAGCTTGCCGAGGATGTTGCGGACATGGTTCTCGGCGGTCTTCGGCGAGATGTCGAGCTCGGCACCGATCTCTTTGTAGGTGTGGCCGCGGGCGACCAGTTGCAGGACCTGGCGCTCGCGCTCGGAGAGTGGATTGACGTCGGCGGCCTTTGCGAGCCTGCGGAACTCGCCGAGCACCAGCGCGGCGAGCGATGGCGAGAAGACCGGCTCGCCCGCTGCGGCGGCCAGGAGTGACGATCGGATCTCGTCGATCGGCGCGCTCTTGACGAGGTATCCGGCGGCGCCCGCAGCGACCGCGTCGAGCAGGTCGCTCTCGGCTTCGCTGACGGTGAGGATCACGATCGGGCAGAACGTCGCGCACGCTTGGACGACCGCCAACCCCCCGCCGCGAGGCATGTGGAGGTCGGAAACCACCAGATCGGGTCGGCGTGCAGTGATCACGTCGATCGCGCCCTCGGCGTCATCGGCTTCGCCCACCACGTCGAAGCGGTCGCCCAACTCGCCCCGCAGGCCGGACCGCATCAACTCGTGATCGTCTGCCAACACCACCCTGATCTGGTCGCCACTCACGTCGACCACACTCGCACCTCGGTCCCCGTTCCCGGCGTGCTGACCACTTCGGCTCGGCCGCCGACGTCGTGCATCCGGGCCACGATCGACTGGTCGACGCCGTGCCCGACGCGTGATTCGGTGGTGTCGAAGCCGCTTCCGTCGTCACGCACCGATGCGAACACGTCGCCGTCGTCGTCGGTCTCGACGAACACCACGATGCGGCCGGGCGCCGCATGTTCGAGCGCGTTCGCCACGGCCTCGCCGACCGCTGCCGCCACCGCATCGGCGACGTCGTCGGGGGGAGGTGGCGCCGTGTCGACCACGCTCACGCTGATCGGCACGCTGGCATCGGGATCGTGGTGTCGGGCAGCACGTTCAACCGCTGCTCGCACGCGCTGTTCGAGCGTGTCGTCGGCGCGGCTGGTGCTTCCGAACAGGAATCGGCGGAGCTCGCGGTCGGCCTCGCGTGCCGTTCGCGCCAGGTCGGGATCGCTGTCGGCGGTGCGACGCTCGACGAGCGCCAGCGTCTGCAGCACCGTGTCGTGCAGTACCCGGGCGACGTCGTCGCGTGCCCGGCGGTCGGCGATGTCGGCTTCGGCCCGGCGGAGCAGCTGCGCCTGCCAACCGAAGACGGCACCGGCAGCGGCGTAGAACAACGAGGTGGCGACCAACGACACGGCGTGGCGGGCGCTCCAGTCGTCGAACTCGTTGAGGACCGCGCCGGCCCACTCGGCCGGCCCCATCAAGAGGCCGAAGGTTCCCGCCACGATCGGACCGCGTGCGAGGCCGATCGAGATGACGGCGATGAGGGGATACTGCGTGGCAAGACTCTGGGACACCTCGAAGACGTGCCCGGGTTCGAACACCCATCCGTCGACAACGCTGAGGCCGATCGCCAGCGTCGCCTCGACGAGGAGGAATCCGGTCGCGAACAGCCGGGTGGGATCTGCGCGTACGGCCCAGGTGGTCCATGCCGCGACCACTGCCACGGCGGCCACGCACATCCACGTGACGAGCGGATGCTCGATCGCATCGCGTTCGGACGACACGACGACCACGCCGATCATCCAGAGCAAGACGAGCCATCGGGCCGCGACGAGCGCGCGGGCAACGGTGATCGCCGTCGGGAAGATCGTCCGCGCGTCCGCTGGCACCGCACGACTGTGCCAGAGCGGCAGCGTCCGGTGGGGGACGCTGCCGCGACCGTGACGGCGGCGTCGACCTCGGCGTGCCTCGGCTACTGTCCGAACCACGGCAGGACTGATCGAGGGTGAGATGGCCGACAACGTGATCCGGACGGCTGCGGTCATGTTCACCGATCTCGTCGGCTCGACCGAGTTGCGGATCCGTCTCGGCGAAGCAGCAGCAGACGCACTGCGCGCGAGCCACGACGAGATTCTGGTCGAGGCGGTCGAGGCGAACCTCGGTCAGGTCGTCAAACACCTCGGTGACGGCATCATGGCCACGTTCGTCAGTTGCGTCGATGCTCTGTCGGCAGCTGTCGCCGTGCAGCAGGCCCTCGACCTCGCGAATCGTCGACGGCGAGGTGAACGGCTCTCGGTGCGCATCGGTGTCTCCGTCGGAGACGTCAGCTTCGAAGGAGGTGACGGGTTCGGGATGGCCGTGGTGGAAGCGCAGCGCCTGGAGTCGGGCGCAGACCCCGACTCGATCTGGTGTACCGACACCGTTGCCCACCTCGCCAGGGGACGCGGCGACCACGAATTCCGTTCGCTCGGTGCGCTGGTGCTCAAGGGTCTGTCGGATCCCGTACCGGTGAGCGTCGTCCGCTGGGAACCGATCCCGGAGCGATCGGCACCGGACGAGCACCTCCCGGCAGTGCTGGCCGGTCCGGGATTTCCGTTCTCTGGGCGTGCCGAAGCCCTCGGCCGCCTCGTCGAGACGTGGCGGTCGTGTGCCGACGGTGGCTTCGAAGCGGTGTTCCTGTCCGGCGAGCCGGGCGTCGGCAAGACGCGGCTCACCCAGGAGTTGGCGCGTGCCGTGTGCGAATCAGCCAGCTCCGACGGTGAGCCGGCCGCGCTCGCACTCGCGGGCCGTTGCGACGAGGAAGGTGCCCCGTTCCAGGCATTCGGGACGGCACTCGAGTGCTTCATCCGACGAGAGACGCCGGAGGCGGCCGTGTTCGGCGAGTTCCCCGGCGATCTCGAACGCCTGGTCCCACATCTGCGCGACCTGATCCCAGGCCTGCCGCCGCCACTTCGGGACGAGCCGGACGCCGAGCGTTTCCGTCTGTTCCAAGCAGTCGAATCCTGGCTGGCAGTCGGTGGTGCGGATCGACCGCGGCTGTTCGTGATCGACGACCTGCAATGGGCAGACCGTCCGACGTTGCTGCTCCTCAGACATTTGATCCAACACCGTGTGCCCGGGCTGATGATCGTGGGCACCTACCGAGACACCGACGTCGATCGAGGCCATGCGCTCGCGGCGACGCTCGCGGACGCCCACGCGATGGGGAGTGTCACGCAGATCGTGCTGGACGGACTCGAGCCCGACGGCGTGCGCGAGCTGCTCGAGCGTGCTGGCGGACACGAGCTCGACGACGTCGGGCTGCAGTTCGCCGAGCGGGTGCATCGTGAGACGTCGGGCAATCCGTTCTTTCTGGGGGAGGTGCTGCGCGACCTGATCGAGAACGGGACCCTGGTCGAACGTGACGGCCAGTGGACGAGCGATTTCGGCGTGGACGAAGCCGGCATTCCCGACGGCGTTCGGCAGGTCGTGGGCCAGCGGGTGCATCGGCTGGGCGAACCGGTCGAGCGCGTGCTGCGGTCAGCCGCGGTGATCGGCTACGAGTTCGATGTCGATGTGCTCGCCGATGTGCTCGAATCGGATCCTGACGTCGTACTCGATGCGCTCGAGGCAGCGATCTCGGCCAACCTCGTGGTCGAGGTGCGTGCCGATCGTCATCGATTCGCCCACGGACTCGTGCGCGAGACGCTCCACGCCGAGCTTTCGTCGAGTCGTCGCCGTCGCGAGCACCGCAAGGTCGCCGTCGCACTCGAACGACGTCACGGCGATGCGCTCGACGACGTCATCTCCGATCTCGCCGTGCATTGGGCGGAGGCGACGGTGGGATCCGATCGTTCACGGGCGATCGAGCTCACCATCAGGGCGGGCGAACTGGCCGCCGCCCGGGGGGCCTACGAGAACGGGGCTCGCTGGTTCGAGCGTGCGCTCGAACTGATGGCCGACGATCCGAACGACGGGTCGGCGCTGCGGCGACTGGTGCTGGTACAGCTCGCCGAGGCCGAAGGGGTGTCGGGCTCGGCGCCGGATGCGCGCTCGCATGCACTCGAAGCAGCGCGACTGGCAGTTGTGTCCGACGATCCGACCACCGTCGTCGCTGCGCTCCGAGTCCGCGCGCGGCACAGCTTCAGCGCCAGTGACCCCGCCGATCCCGAGCGTGTCGAGATGCTCGGCGCAGCACTGTCGATGGGGTCGCTCGGGGACTGGCAGCGTGCAGCCCTCCTCGGGGAGTTGGCCAAGGAGCTGATCTTCGAGCGCAATGTCGACGGGCGACGCCGAGCGCTCGACGAGCAGGAACGGCTCCTGGCGGCGCTCCCGGTCGGCGAGCGGGTCGAGCTCGTCGCGACCGCGGGTGCAACATCGTACGTCCCCGCTGGCACGTCGGAGTTGCGTCGTCGAATCCGGGAGGCTACGGCGGTGCTCGAAGGCGAACCGGAGCTGTCGGCGTCGGACCGCTGGCGCATCCATGGCCATCTCGCCTACACGGCGCTGCACCTGGGCGATCGTTCGGAACTCGATGCTGCCATCGCCGCCATGGCATCGCTTGGAGCGCAGATCGGCGCGGTCCGCACGGCGATGTCGCTGCTCCACCCGACGATGCGCAGCGTCATCGACGGTGAGGTCGGTGCTGCGGAACTGCTGGCCGACCAGTTGGTCGCACACCTCCAGCAGCTCGGCGTCCCCGAGGCCGTCGCCTATCGGTCGACCACGACGCTGGCGATCAGCCGGGAACGTGCAACGCTCGCCGGGTTGGCCCCGATCGTCGACGAACTCGCCGCCTCGGCCCATCGCGCTGGTCCCGAACGTGCAACTGCGACGTTCATCCGACTTCAGCGTGGTGACCTGGACCTCGTGTGGACCTCGCTGCACGGCCTCGACGTTCACGAGTTCGCGGACGACGCAACACTGCACGTCTGTCTTGCGTACTGGTCCGAGGTCGTCGCGGCGGTGCGGAGCGAGGTGCACTGCAACCAGTTCATCGACCTTCTGGCTCACGCATCAGGCGCGAACCTGTTGATCGGCGGTCTCTACCTGGGGCCGGTCGATCGCCTGCTCGCCCTACTGCATGACGCACTCGGCGAACACGGACGAGCCAAGGTCCTTTTCGAGGCCGCAATCGCCCAGCAGTCCGACCTCGCGGCCCCTCCCTGGATCGCACGAACCAGCATGGATTGGGCTGCATCCTGTTTGGCGCGCGGCGACCTCGAGCGAGCTGGATCTCTCCTGGCGACGGTGCCGCTGGTGCTGGGCGATCTCGATCTCGTCGACTCCCGCAACCGCTACGCAGACCTCGCCGCACGGCTGGGCACTCGACCTTGATTGGCCAGACGGCGGTCGATGTTGGGCTCCGCAGGCGTCTGGAGGCGGGGCTGACACGGTCTTGTGGAACACATGTTCGGCGATAGGATCTTGCGCTGATGGCCGCCACCACCACCCGTCAGCGCTCCACGAAGTCGAAATCCGACGAGGCTCAGATCATCGTTCGAGGTGCCCGCGAGCACAACCTGAAGAACGTCAACGTCGAGCTGCCGCGCGACAGGCTGATCGTGTTCACCGGCCTGTCCGGGTCCGGCAAGTCGAGCCTGGCGTTCGACACGATCTATGCCGAGGGCCAGCGCCGTTATGTCGAGTCGCTGAGTTCCTACGCTCGTCAGTTCCTCGGACAGATGGACAAGCCTGACGTCGACGTGATCGAAGGTCTGTCACCGGCGATCTCGATCGATCAGAAGTCGGCCAGCCGCAACCCGCGTTCAACCGTCGGCACGATCACCGAGGTCTACGACTACCTCCGTCTTCTGTATGCCCGCATCGGTATCCAGCACTGCCCGAACGACGGCACGAAGCTGCAGCGACAGACCCCGCAGCAGATCGTCGACCGGATCCTCGACATGGACGACGGCATCCGCTTCCAGGTGCTCGCGCCGGTGGTGCGCGGTCGCAAGGGCGAGTACGACACGCTGCTGCAGGATCTCTCGGGGCAGGGTTACGTCAGGGCGCGGATCGACGGTGAGACGGTCGACATCGACGAGTTCCTCAAACGCGACGAGCGTCTCGCCAAGTACGAGAACCACAAGATCGAGATCGTCGTCGACCGTCTCGTGCTCAAGGAGGGCATCGAGCGTCGACTGACCGAGTCGCTCGAACAGGCGCTCGGCCTGGCGGACGGTGTTGCCGAGATCGAGGTCGTGCCGCGAGCCGGGGAGGGTCAGCCCGAGACGCTCACGTTCAGCCAGCATCTGGCGTGCCCGGTGTGCGGGACCAGCTACGACGAGCCGGCCCCACGCAACTTCTCGTTCAACTCGCCGTACGGCGCGTGCGCTGCCTGTGACGGGTTGGGCACCACGTTCGAGGTCGACCCCGAGCTAATCATCCCCGACCCCGAACTGTCGCTGCTCGACGGTGCAATCGCACCGTGGCGTAGCGCCAACACCCAGTACTTCACCAGGATGCTCGAGTCGGTTGCCGAGGTGCACGACGTCGACATGAACGCGCCGTGGGAAAAGCTCACCGCCAAGCAGCAGAAGGTCATCCTCCACGGGGTGAAGGGCAAGATGACCGTCAAGTACAAGAACCGCTACGGGCGGTCGCGGTCGTACTCCACCGAGTACGAGGGCGTGATCCCGTGGATCAAGCGCCGCCACGAGGGCAGTGACAGCGAGTGGGCCCGCGATCAGTACGAGGGCTACATGCGTCTCGTTCCGTGCACCACCTGCGGCGGCGCCCGACTGAAGCCGTCGACGTTGGCGGTCACGATCGAGGGCAAGCACATCTCCGAGGTGTCCGACATGTCGATCGGCGAGTCGGCGAAGTTCCTCGCCGCACTCGAACTCTCCGAGCGCGACCGGTTGATCGCCGAACGCGTGACCAAGGAGATCAATGCCCGGCTCGGATTTCTGCTCGACGTCGGCCTCGACTACCTGACCCTCTCGCGAGCCGCCGGCACGCTGGCCGGTGGCGAGGCGCAGCGCATCCGGTTGGCCTCCCAGATCGGCTCGGGTCTGGTCGGCACGCTGTACGTGCTCGACGAACCGTCGATCGGCTTGCACCAACGCGACAATCGGAGGCTGATCGACACGCTCACGCGGCTGCGCGACCTCGGCAACACGGTGATCGTGGTCGAGCACGACGAAGAGACGATCCGCGAGAGCGACTGGATCGTCGACATCGGCCCGGGTGCGGGCGAGCATGGGGGAGAGGTCGTCTACTCCGGCAAGGTGCCCGGGATCCTCAAGGTCAAGGAATCGGTGACGGGCCAGTACCTGTCGGGTCGCAAGTCGATCCCGGTGCCCGAGTCACGCCGTCCGCAGGGGCTGGAGTCGCTGCGCATCGAGGGTGCTCGCGAGCACAATCTGGCGAACATCGACGTCGACATCCCGCTCGGCAACTTCGTGGCGGTCACCGGCGTGTCGGGGTCGGGCAAGTCGACGCTCGTGCGCGACATCCTGCTGCCGGTCCTGATGCAGCGCATCTACAAGTCGAAGATGTCTGCGGGCAAGCACAAGCGGATCACCGGCATCGAGTACCTCGACAAGGTCATCGACATGGACCAGTCGCCGATCGGCCGCACCCCGCGGTCGAACCCGGCGACGTACACCGGTGTGTTCGACAACGTCCGCAAGCTGTTCGCGTCCACGAACGAGGCCAAGGTCCGCGGCTACATGCCGGGGCGCTTCTCGTTCAACGTCAAGGGCGGACGGTGCGAGGCGTGTTCGGGCGACGGCACGCTCAAGATCGAGATGCACTTCCTGCCCGACGTGTACGTGCCATGTGAGGTGTGCCACGGTGCCCGGTACAACCGCGACACGCTCGACATCGAGTTCAAGGGAAAGAACATCGCCCAGGTGCTCGACATGCCGGTTGCCGAGGCGGTCGACTTCTTCACCAACCAGCCGGGCATCGCTCGGTACATGCAGACGCTCGTCGACGTGGGGCTCGGCTACGTGCGGTTGGGCCAGTCGGCGCCGACGCTGTCGGGCGGCGAAGCGCAGCGCGTGAAGTTGTCGGCCGAGTTGGCCAAGCGGTCCACCGGCCACACGATCTATCTGCTCGACGAACCGACCACCGGCTTGCACTTCGACGACGTCCGGCGATTGCTGACGGTGCTGCAGCGCCTGGTCGACCAGGGCAACACCGTGCTGGTGATCGAGCACAGCCTCGACGTCATCAAGACTGCCGACTGGGTGATCGACCTCGGTCCGAACGGCGGAACCGGCGGCGGCGCGATCGTCGGCGAAGGTCCACCCGAACACATCGCCGGTCTCGAAGCCAGCCACACCGGCCGCTTCCTCCGCGACGTCCTGTAGCCCGGCGCGGTTCGACCCGCGTTGCGATGAGCGAAACCGCTGTATTCGGTCGGTTCGCTCATCGCTGGGGGTGACAGTGGTGTTGCGATGAGCGAAACCGCTGTATCCGGTCGGTTCGCTCATCGCTGGGGGTGACAGACTACGGGCGTGGTCGATGCACTGGCTGACACCGGCGTCGATCGGGAGGCACTCCAGCGGCGCACGCTGCGCTCGCTGAGGTTCGCGCAGGTCCCGGGCCAGGCGGCGGTTGCCGGGATGGTGGCCGTCGTGTCGCTGCTGGCGAGCGATCTGCTCGGCTCGGACCGCCTCGCCGGGATGGGCAGCGCCTCGTTCACGATCGGTGCGGCGTTCACCGCGATCCCGCTCGCAGCGTTCATGCGACGTCGAGGCCGACGGATCGGGCTCTGGCGGGTGTTGGCGATCGGCGCACTCGGCGCGTCGATCGCGGCGACTGGCGGCCAGCTGCGCTGGTTTCCCCTCTTCCTGCTGGGGATGGTGGCGTTCGGTGCGGGCCAGGCGGCCACGCTGCAGCAGCGATACGTGGCTGCCGATCTCGCCGAACCCGACAAACAGGGTGCGTCGATCGCCGCGATCGTGTGGGTTGGAGCGCTCGGCGCAGCGCTCGGTCCGCTGCTCACCCCGTTCGAGAAATCGGTGGCCGAGCGCATCGGGCTCGATCCGCTGGTCGGTCCGTTCCTGTTCGCTGCGGCCTTCTTCCTCGTGGCCGCGACGGTCGTGTGGGTCCGGCTGCGACCCGATCCGCTCGAGGTGATCGGCGGAATCGATCCGCACGCCGAGCGGACGAAACTCCTTCGCGTCGTGCGGTCGTCGGCCACGGTGATCTGGGCGTCCCCAGGCGCTCGCCTCGGCCTCGCAGCGATGGCGATCTCGCAGGCGGCGATGGTCGGCGTGATGACCATGACGCCGCCGCACATGAAGGACCATGATCAGGCGGACCTGTCGGCATTCGTGATCGCGCTGCACATCGTGGGCATGTACGGACTGGCGCCGTTCGTGGGGCGGTTCGTCGATCATCGTGGCCCGGTTCGGGCGATCCAGATCGGCGCGGTCATCCTCGGTGTGGGAACGATCACAACCGTGCTTGCCGGCTACGTACCGGTGCTGATGTTCGTCGGGCTGTTCTTTCTCGGACTCGGGTGGAGCTTCGGACTCATCGGCGGGACGACGATCCTGACGGCGTCGGTTCCGGAGACGTCACGCGTCGAGGTACAGGGCACGGGCGACCTCACCCTCAGTCTCTGTGGCGCTACCGCCGCTTTCAGCTCGGGGTTCGTCAAGGCGTCGTTCGGGTTCCACCTCCTCGCCGACGGCGCAACCGTCCTCGCTGCAGTCCTGCTCGTGTTCGCCTGGTACACCGCAGCGATCACCTCGGCTCCGCGCCGCACCGCGACTTGATTGCGTTGCGATGAGCGAAACCGCTGTATCCGGTCGGTTCGCTCATCGGTGGGGTTGGGTGGGGGCACTACCCAGCGAGGCGGCGGCGGAGATCGCCGTAGAAGGAGGCGGTCTCGGCGATCGTCTCGTTGAACCGTTCCTCGTACTGGGCCTTCGTGATCCGGCTGGTGGTCCACCCGATGGCGCCGGCAGCTCGGTCGCGGCGGGCGTCGGACGCGATCCCCAGCGTCTCGCGATGACGGGGGTGGAGATCGACCTCGATCGCCCAGCGAAGGTCGGCAATGGCGAGGTCGAACCGTACTTCACCGTGGCCGGGAAGCTCGATCCGATACTGGCGCACCAGCCCGCGCACCCCGGCGAGCTGTAACGCCTCGGCGACGCGGACCTCAGGGTGCGACTCGGCCGGTCCGCCCGGCAGTCGACGGTCGACGGCTTGGAGGAACGATCGAGCCCATGGACGTCGCGGCGACAACCAGTCGGCGGCCACCTCCAGGAAGTCGTCGTCGGTGAGCCGTCCGTCGTGCGCCGCCTGCTCGATCACCGAGAGCACATCATCAGGGCCGAGCCAGCGGGTGAGGTCGTAGGCCGTTCGCGCCCTGGATGTGATCCGGATGCCGTCGTCGCGCTCGATGATGTCGTGATCGTGCCGAGCGGCCGTGCGGTACGGGACCACCCACCGGGCGATCGCGGGGTTGCTCGCCGGTGGCGCGAGCACGTGGATCCGATGGTCGGGCGGCAGTCGACGGAACTCCCACAGGCGTCCCGCCGTCGGCCCGGCGATGGCAACCTCAGGCCGCGCCAGACACACCGCCGCGCATTTGCTCTGTTCGGTGACCGGAGCGCTCGGTGTTCGGTAGACACCTCGCAGCACGAGGTCGAGGACGCCGTCGTGCTGGAGTTGCTGAAGCTGTCGTACCGAGATCCCGGCTTCGAGCAACTGTCGGGTCGAGGCAACGCCGTGTTGGCGTGCGAGTAGCGCGTGGGCGTGCGAGCTGAGAGTGGCCACATCGAACCTCCTGGGACGTGAAGTCGTCGGAGGGAGTCGGTCAGAAGCACCCTACCGAGCCCGCAACGCCGAAGAGCCTGCGATGAGCGAAACCGCTGTATCCGGTCGGTTCGCTCATCGGTGGGAGGTTCTCGGGGGTTGTGATGAGCGAAACCGCTGTATCCGGTCGGTTCGCTCATCGGTGGGAGATTCTCGGGGGTTGTGATGAGCGAAACCGCTGTATCCGGTCGGTTCGCTCATCGCCGGGCGCGATTGCCAGGGCTCAGCGATTGCGGAGGCGTTTGCTGAGGTCGTTGAGGCGCTTCTTCTCGTCGCCGGTCAGCGAGTCCATGCCGTTGGCGCCGATCTTGTCGAGCAACGCGTCGAGCTCGATCTGGTCGGCGGCGGAGGGCGCGCTCGGCGGCGGCATCGGCGCTGGAGCGTTCTTCCACGGCCCCTGCACGACGCCGCTCGACTTGGAGGAACCGGCCGAACGTGACGGCTTCGACTTGCGCTTGTTCGGACGCGACGTGCCGACACCGTCGAGCGGAAGATGGGGGATCGGCCAGCCGGTCGCGAGGCCGAGCGATCGTCCCGCCACCAGTGCCACACCGATCGACACCAGCAGGAAGATCAACTGGCCGGTCTGATCGGTGCCGCTGAACTGCAGGAAGTTGAGCACGCTGAAGATGGCCGCGAGTGCCCACAGCGGGATGACCTCGAACCACTTCACGCCGGGATACGTCGCCGCATACACCCAGATGCCGCCGAGGAACAGGTTGTTGAGCCCGTACTGGATCATGTAGTCGATGCTGTCGGACAACGGTCCGAGCATCGTCAGGATCAGTGCCGGCACGATCGTGAGTGCAAGTACCCAGGCCAGGAACTTGCCCCGCCCGAACAACGATTCGAGCTGTTGGCCGAACAGGTAGAAGAAGACGACGCCGAGCAGTGGCCAGATCGCGGGTTCGGTGGCGACAGGCCAGGTGACCAGCCGCCACACCTCGAAGTCGCGGACCAACACGGGAGCGAACCAGAGCCGGTCCCACGCGTCGCGGAACAGCCCCCACAGGAACATCGACAGCACCGACAACGCGCACAGGATGTCGGTGGTGGTGATGTCGTAGTTGCCCGCACGGAACCAGCCGTCGTTGGGTCGTCGGCGGAAGGCGGCGGCGAACTGGTCGGACATCGGGCCTCACGGTATCTGGCCGTCCGTATGCTTGGGACGTCATGGTGGAAGCGAGATGGTGAAGCGTCCTCCGGCCGGCACGATCCCCGACGCGCCGGGCTCGTACCAGTTCAAGGACGTCCACGGACGCGTGATCTACGTCGGCAAGGCGTCGAACCTCCGCCAGCGCCTGTCGAACTACTTCCAGGACCCGCGCAACCTCCACCCTCGCACCGCCCAGATGGTCGAGACCGCCGAGTCGGTCGAGTGGACCATCGTGCGCAACGAGGTCGAGGCGCTGATGCTCGAGTTCTCGCTGATCAAGCAGCACGACCCGCGGTTCAACGTGCGCCTACGCGACGACAAGAGCTACCCGTTCCTGGCCGTCACCGTCGACGAGCAGTGGCCGCGGGCGCTCGTGATGAGGGGTCGCAAACGCAAGGGCACCCGCTACTTCGGGCCGTACGCCCACGCCTACGCGATCCGCGACACCCTCGACCTCTTGTTGAGGTCGTTCCCGATCCGCACGTGCAGTCAGGCGAAGTTCAACCAGCACGAGCGGCTCGGTCGTCCGTGCCTGCTTTTCCACATCGAGAAATGCGCCGGACCGTGCGTCGGCGAGATCGAGGAGATGCCGTACCGACAGCTCGTCACAGACCTGTGCGAGTTCCTCGACGGCGACACCGACGAGATCGTCGACCGTCTCGAGGCCGACATGAAGTCGGCCGCGACCGCGCTCGAATTCGAGCGAGCGGCGCGCCTCCGCGACCGGCTCACCGCCGTCCGCAAGGCGATCGAGAAGCAGCAGATGGTCGCCGAGCGCAGCGAGGATCTCGACGTGATCGGCATCGCCGAGGACGAACTCGAAGCCGCCGTCCAGGTGTTCTACGTCCGCAAGGGCCGGGTGGTCGGCCGCAAGGGCTTCATCCTCGACAAGGTGGAGGAACTCACGCCCGGCCGGATGATCGACCGCATTCTCGAGTCGATGTACGGCGACGATCCGATCCTGGGCGTGCCCAAGCAGGTGCTCGTGCCATACGAGGCGGAGGAACTGGCCACGTACGAGGAGTGGCTGTCGATGGGACGGGGCTCGCGCGTCCAGGTCCGGGTGCCGCGACGTGGAGACAAGCGTTCGTTGCTGGAGACCGTCACCCGCAACGCCGAGGGTGAGTTCACCCGGCATCGGATGAAGCGGGCCAGCGACCACAACTCGCGCAGTCGGGCACTGACCGAACTGCAGGATCACCTCGACCTCCCTGAAGCTCCACTTCGCATCGAGTGTTACGACATGGCGCATCTGCAGGGCAGCGACTACGTCGGCTCGATGGTGGTGCTGGAGGACGGCCTGCCGAACAAACGCGAGTACCGACGCTTCAAGGTCAACACCGTGGGCGGCGACGAGGTGAGCGCCAGCGACGACTACGCCGCGATGGCCGAGGTGGTGCGGCGGCGCCTGCAGGCGTACCTCGACCAACGCGACCGGCCGGTGAACGAGCGCGGTGACAAGCCCGGCAAATTCGCCTACCCGCCGCAGCTGCTGCTGGTCGATGGTGGTAAGGGCCAGCTGAGTGCGGCCAAGCGCGTGATCGACGAACTCGACCTGACCGACGAGATCCCCGTCGCCGGACTCGCGAAGCGGTTCGAGGAGGTGTTCATCCCCGGACGGAGCGCACCGGTGGAGATCCCGCGGGGGAGCGAGGCGCTTTTCATGCTCCAACGGATCCGCGACGAAGCACACCGGTTTGCGAACACGTTCCACCGCGAGCGGCGAAGCAAGCGCATGACTGTCAGCGCGCTCGACGGCATTGCCGGCCTGGGCGAGGTTCGTCAGAAGAAGCTGGTCAAGGCGCTCGGCGGCGTGAACGCGGTGAAGCGGGCCGAACTCGACGAGCTGAAGGCGTTCAGCTTCCTGCCCGACGCAGTCGCCGAGGCCGTGTACGCGAAGTTCCACGCCGATTGAGGAGTCGGGGACCCAGGCTCGGAGTGCAGTCAGCCGACCTGGGCGAGAACGTCGGACTGGAGCGCGCGGTAGCGGTCGACTCGTTCCTCGGGCGTGGCGCCGAGCGTGAAGTCGGGGATGATCAGTTCGTCGAATCCCAATTCGATGTACGTGCTGATCTCGTCGACGAGTTGCGCGTTCGACCCGACGATCGATCGGGGGCCCATGTCGCCGCCCTTGATGTTCGTTGCGAGGTCGGCGTCGTCGGACATGAACACGAGCGCCTGGGTCGACTTCCACATCGTCGCCGGGTCGCGTTGCACCTGCTCACACGCCACGTGGAACTTGGTCAGCGCCGCGCCGGCCATCTCGGGACCGCCCCAGGTGTTCCATTCGTCGGCGTGAGTTGCGGTGATGCGCAACATGCGAGGGCTGCCGGTGCCCACGAGGATGGGGAGCGGTGACTGCACGGGTTTCGGGTTGGCCGGTGCATCGGTGATGCCGTAGAAGTCTCCGTGGAAGTCGGTTGTCTCCTCGTTGAGCAGCGATCGGATCACCTGGATCGCCTCCTCGAATCGGCTCACGCGTGTGGCCGGCTCCTCGAGATCGATGCCGTAGGCCTGGTGCTCGTTGATCTGCCAGCCTGCCCCGATGCCGAGCACCATGCGCCCGTTCGAGATCCGATCGATCGTGGATGCCCGATTGGCGAGGATCGCTGGGTGGTGCACCGAAGTCGGGGCCACCAGGGACCCGATCCGGACGCGCTCGGTGACCGCGGCGATCGCCGGAAGCATCGCCCAGCACTCGTTGACGTCTCCGGGCAGGACGTCCTCGCTGCCGGAGTTCGGCATGTAGTGGTCGGCGTACCAGAGGCAGTGCCATCCCTCGGCGTCGGCCATGCGGGCGAGGTCGAGCACTTCGGCGGGCGGGCGTTCGGGGTTGGGCCAGATCGAGAACTTCATGAACGCCGACCGTAACCTCTGCCCCCGTGACGAGCGACCCCGACCGATCGTGGTCCGGGCGGGGAACCACGGGATCATGAGTTGTGGGAGGCGCACGCCGACTGGTGGATCGAGGGATTCACCGAGGGCGCCGACCCGGAGTACGTCGAGCAGATCCTGCCGCTGGCCACCGCCGAACTCGCCGGGTTCGATCGGGTGCTCGACCTCGGATGCGGCGACGGGCAGATCAGTCGATTGCTCGCCGCGGCGGGATCGCGGGTCGTCGGCGTCGATCCGACGTGGAACCAGATCCGGGTGGCCCACGAGCGCGGCGGGG
This sequence comes from Ilumatobacteraceae bacterium, assembly GCA_963774765.1. Classification (GTDB taxonomy): domain Bacteria; phylum Actinomycetota; class Acidimicrobiia; order Acidimicrobiales; family Ilumatobacteraceae; genus Sva-07. Next base: position 150,570 of record CAVZGP010000010.1, on the reverse strand, counting down.
GAGCGGTGTTCGCGCGGTCGGAGGCCGCCGAGCTGCCGTTCCCGAGGACGTCGTTCGACGCGGTGGTGGCATGTCTGGTGTTCGAGCACATCGACGACGTCGACGGAGCGATCGCCGAGGTGGCGAGGGTGCTGCGACCGGGCGGTCGGTTCTCGTTCTTCCTCAACCATCCGCTGCTGCAGACGCCCGGGAGTGGATGGATCGACGACCACACCGTCGAGCCGCCCGAGCAGTACTGGCGGATCGGGCCGTACCTCGTCGAACAGGACTCGGTCGAACAGGTCGAGCAGGGCGTGTTCATTCGATTCGTGCACCGGCCGCTCTCCCGGTACCTCAACGCCCTCGCCGAGCGTGGCCTCGTGCTCGAACGCATGGTCGAGCCGGCCCCACCCGACGGATTCCTCGACCGCGCGTTCGAGTACGCCGAGGCCGCCGCCATCCCGCGGCTGCTCTACCTCCGCCTCCGCCGCACCTGAGCCGCGATCGCCACGGGGGTTGCGATGAGCGAAACCGCTGTATCCGGTCGGTTCGCTCATCGCGGGGAGGTTCACGTGGGTTGCGATGAGCGAAACCGCTGTATCCGGTCGGTTCGCTCATCGCGGGGTCGCCAACGTGGTTGCGATTCGGGGAAAGGCACAGGGGGTTGGGGCGGGTCGGTAGGGTGGCGTGGTGGCCGACATCGTGCTGATCTCCGGGCTGTCGGGAGCGGGACGATCGGGTGTCGCCGATGTGTTGGAGGACCTCGGCTGGTTCGTGGTCGACAACTTGCCGACGGCACTGATCGGCACGATCGTTGAACTCGCTGCCAAGCCGACCAGCGACATCGAGCGCCTGGCGCTCGTCGCAGGGCGCCAACACGCCGAAGTGCTGACGAAAGTCGGCGAGCTGCGCGCCGACGGCCACGACGTGCGCGTGGTGTTCCTGGACGCGTCCACACCGGAACTCGTCCGACGCTACGACGCGACGCGGCGTCGCCATCCGCTCGCCGACGACACCGACGGCCTCGTCGAGTCGATCGAGTTGGAGCGGTCGATACTCGAACCCGTTCGCGCTGCGGCCGACCTCGTCATCGACACGAGCGATCTCAACGTGCACCAACTCAAAGAGCGCATCGATCACGCCTTCGACACCGTCAGCGGATCGAGGCTGCAGGTGACGGTGGAGAGCTTCGGCTTCAAGCACGGTCTTCCGCTCGACGCCGACATCGTGATGGACCTGCGTTTCCTCCCCAACCCCCACTGGGAGGACGACCTGCGCCCACTGACCGGGCACGATCCGAAGGTGCGCGACTACGTCCTCGAAACCGCGGTCGGTTCGGCGTTCGTCGACCGGTTCGACGAACTCTTGGGCAGCCTCGTGCCGCAGTACCAGGCCGAGGGGCGTTCCTATCTCACGGTCGCGCTCGGCTGCACCGGAGGCCGCCACCGGTCGGTCGCGGTCGCCGAGGAACTCGCCGCCCGTCTGCGCCAACGCGGAGCGCCGGTGCACACCTCGCACCGCGACGTCTCGCGCTGACGCACGGCGTGGTCCGACCCGTCGTTTCCGGGCCCGACCCGCAAGGGAACTACAGTCGTGGTCGGACAACGTCGTTCCCCCCACACGCCAGGAGGCACCCAGTCATGACCATTCGCGTCGGCATCAACGGTTTCGGACGCATCGGCCGCAACTTCTTCCGCGCCGCCAAGGCCAGCGGCGCCGACATCGACTTCGTGGCGGTGAACGACCTCGGATCGATCGACACGATGGCGCACCTCCTCAAGTACGACTCGGTGCTCGGCCGCTTCCCCGAGAAGGTGACGGCCACCAAGTCGAGCATCAAGGTCGGCAGCGACACGCTCAAGGTCCTCAGCGAGCGCAATCCGGCCGACCTGCCGTGGGGCGACCTCGGCGTCGACGTCGTCGTCGAGTCGACCGGGTTCTTCAACACCCGTGACGCTGCCAGCGCACACCTCGACGGCGGTGCACCGCTCGTCATCGTGTCGGCGCCGGCCACGAACGCCGACATCACGATCGTGTATGGCGTCAACCACAAGGACTTCCGGATCAGCCAGCACAAGGTGATCTCGAACGCGAGCTGCACCACGAACTGCTTCGTCCCGATGGTCAAGGTGCTCGACGACGCGTTCGGCGTCGAGCAGGGCCTGATGACCACCGTGCACTCCTACACCGGCGATCAGAGCCTCGTCGACGGCCCGCACAGCGACCTGCGCCGTGCCCGCGGCGCGGCGATCAACATCGTGCCGACGTCCACCGGCGCCGCCCGTGCGACGTCGCTCGTGATGGAGTCGATGAAGGGCAAGCTCGACGGCACGGCGCTGCGAGTGCCCACCCCGACCGGTTCGCTCACCGACTTCACCGTCAACCTCAAGAGGGCCGCCACGGTCGAGGAGATCAACGCGGCGTTCGAAGCGGCGAGCAAGAAGTCGCTGAAGGGCATCCTCAAGTACACCGAGGACCCGATCGTGTCGAGCGACATCGTCACCGACCCGCACTCGTGCGTCTTCGACGCCGGGCTCACCATGAGCATGGGCAAGCTGGTGAAGATCAACGGCTGGTACGACAACGAGTGGGGCTACTCGAACCGCCTCGTCGACCTGACGGTGTTCACCGGTTCGAAGGTCAAGCGCTGAACGCCGTGAGCGAGATCCCGGTCCTCGAGGATCTGGAGACGACGCTGGGTGGCCTCGACGGCAAGCGCATCCTGGTCCGGACCGACTTCAACGTGCCACTCGACGATGGAGCCATCGTCGACGACTTCCGGATCCGCGCGGCGCTGCCGACGATCGAGTGGTTGACCGAGCGCGGCGCGAGCGTCGTCACGGCCAGCCACCTCGGTCGACCGAAAGGCGCACCGGATCCGAAGTTCTCGATGGATCCCGTGCGTGCTCGCCTCGCCGAGTTGGCACCGGAAGTCGAGCTGCTGGAGAACCTGCGGTTCGATCCAGGTGAGACCGCCAACGATCCAGCGTTCGTCGCCACGCTCGTCGACGGGATCGACGGCTACGTCAACGACGCGTTCGGTGCCTCGCACCGTGCCCACGCGTCGATCGTCGGCCCGCCGCAGTTCGTGCCGTCGGCCATGGGACGCCTGCTGCAGAACGAGGTCGAAGTCCTCCTCGGCCTGCGCAACAAGCCCAAGCACCCGTTCGTGGCGGTGCTCGGCGGTGCCAAGATCTCCGACAAGCTCGGCGTCGTCGAGGCGCTCCTCGACGTGGTCGACTCGCTGGTCATCGGCGGCGCCATGTGCTTCACGTTCTTTGCCGCCCAGGGCAAGCCGATCGGTGACTCGCTGTTCGAACCCGACCAGGTCGACACGTGCAAGCGCCTCCTCGCCGACGCCGGCGCCAAGGGCAAGACCATCCACCTGCCCGATGACATCACCGGCACCACCGCCGCCGGCGAGTACGCCACGTTCGGCACCCGTCTGCCCGACGGAGCGAAGGGCTTCGACATCGGCCCCGGCTCTGCCGCAGCGTTCACCGACGTGATCATGGATGCCCGCATGGTCTTCTGGAACGGCCCGATGGGCATGTTCGAGGACGAGCGGTTCGCCTCGGGGACGCGCACCGTCGCGCACGCGATGGCCGACACCAAGGCGTTCACCGTCGTCGGCGGCGGAGACTCCGCCGCGGCGCTCGCGCAGTTCAAGCTCGACGACGAGGTCGACCACGTCTCCACCGGAGGCGGCGCCAGCCTCGAACTCCTCGAGAACGGCGACCTTCCAGGCCTCGCCGCCCTACGACAAGGAACGCAGTGACCCACCAGAACGGAATCTCATGACCCGTCGACCGCTCATCTCCGGCAACTGGAAGATGAACCTCAACCACTTCGAGGCCATCCAGACCGTCCAGAAGCTCCACTACCTGGTGCCGAAGGAGACCCTCGAGGACGTCGACGTCAGCATCCATCCACCGTTCACCGACATCCGCAGCGTCCAGACGGTGATCGAGACCGAGGACTTCGACTTCCACCTCGGCGCCCAACATTGTCACTGGGAGGACAGCGGCGCGCTCACCGGCGAGGTGTCGCCGGCATTCCTCCAGAAGCTGAACGTGATCTATGTGATCGTCGGGCACTCCGAGCGCCGAGAGATCTTCGGCGAGACCGACGAGATGGTCAACAAGAAGGTCGCTGCGATCCAGGCGCACCACATGACGCCGATCATGTGCTGTGGCGAGACGCTGGCCGAGCGCGAGGCGGGCGAGACCGAGTCGAAGGTGCTCGGCCAGATCGAGGCCGGCCTGGCCGGTCGCACGAACGAGCAGATCGCGTCACTCGTCATTGCGTACGAGCCGATCTGGGCGATCGGTACCGGGATGACCGCGACGGCCGACGACGCGCAGGCGGTGTGCGCGGCGATTCGCGGCAAGCTCCGCGAACTCGCCGATGACGCCACCGCGGACGCGGTGCGGATCCAGTACGGCGGCTCGGTCAAGGGCGCCAACGCCACCGAACTGATGGCGCAGGCCGACATCGACGGCGCCCTCGTCGGCGGCGCCAGCCTCGACCCCGACGAGTTCGCCAAGATCGTCCAGTTCGGTAGCTGACCTGCGTTCCGGCGGCGCGTTCTGGGTCGAGTCCGGGCGGGCAGGGCGCTGTCGCCGGTTTGATTTTTCACACAGTCGCAACAGGTGTGGCTACCACTGGGTAATGGGCGCTGCTATGGTCGGTTGTCTTCGAGTCACCGGGGAGGGGGCTCGAAGGTGTTCAGCCGTGGTTGAACGCCGGCTCTGCCGGGCGGTTCCTGGGGCACGCGACTTCCCTGTTTCATATCCATCTTTCAGGAGGACACATACGTGAACACGACACGACGGAGCGCCAAGCTCCTCGCCGTTGCGGCCGCGTCGGCGTTGATCTTCGCAGCCTGTGGCAGCGACGATGACGACACCAGCGCACCCGACAGCACCGAAGCAGCTGAGACCGGTGACACCACCGAGACCGACACCACCGAGGCCGAGACCACCGAAACCACCGAGGGTGGCGACATGGTCGAGGGTTCCGACGGCGGCACTCTGATCTGGGCGCACGAGCAGGAGCCACCCGACCTGCACCTCGATGATCCCGAGAACAACCTCTCGGTCACGTCGTGGATTCGCTCCGCGCTGATCGAAGGTCTGCACGGCATCTCTGGCTCGACCGAGTACTACCCCGAGCTGCTCGACGGCGAGGCCACGATCACCGAGAACGATGACGGCTCGGTCACGGGCGAGTTCACGCTCCGTGACGGACTCGTGTGGAGCGATGGCGACGACCTGACGGCCGACGATGTCAAGTGGACCTACGACGCACTCATGGCGACCGACGGCACCGATGAAGAGGGCGAGCCCCTCTACATCTACCTGCTCGGTGACCGCACCGGTCTCGACAACGTCACCGACTTCACGGTGACCAGCCCGACCGAGTTCAGCATCACCTGGGAGTCGTTCTACGCCGGCTGGCAGGGCGTCCTCAACGAGGTGTACCCGATGCACCAGTTCTCCGAGGATCCGGTCACGGCAGCCGCGGAACTGAACGACGCACTGCGCGAGTGGAACGTCGGCGGCGAGGTCATCGCGTCCTCTGGCCCGATGATCTTCGAGTCGTGGAACAAGGGCGTCCAGATGAACCTGGTGCGCAACGACGTCTACAACGGCTCGAACAGCCCCGACGCCAAGAACGACGGCCTGGCCTTCGTCGACGGCGTGCAGATCAACTTCGTGACCGACACCGACGCGCAGATCAACACGCTGAAGGCCGGCGAAGCACAGATCGTCATGACCCAGCCGCAGCTCGCGTTCGAAGAGCTCGCCGGTGACGAGACCTTCACCGTGGCCACCTCGCCCGGTCCGGTCTTCGAGCACTGGGGCCTGAACCTCAACAACGCGCACCTGGCCAAGCCCGAGGTGCGTGAGGCGCTTGCCTTCGCGATGGACAAGGCCGAAGTGATGGCCGGCCTCTACACCCCGTTGTTCGGCGACACGCTGCCGGCCAATGGCCTGGGCAACACCTACTGGCTGTCGAACCAGTCGACCTACGAGGACCACGCCGGCGACGCCGGCTACGGCGCCGGCGACATCGAGTCGGCAGCTGCCGCGCTCGAGTCGGCTGGCTACACCCTCAATGGCGACGGCATCTACGAGCACCCGGAAGACGGCGTGCTCACACTGCGCGTTGGCACCACCGGTGGCAACCGTCTGCGTGAGATCCAGGAGGAGCTCATCCAGGCCCAGATGAAGGACGCCGGCATCGACATCGTCATCGACAACGTCGAAGGCGGCGCCTACTTCAGCGAAGTGCCGTTCTCCGAGGGCTCGATCGAGTGCTCGGTCAGCGGCGGCACCGCCGGCAACTGCGACATCTGGGACATCACCCAGTTCGCATGGGTCGGTGGCCCGTGGCCCGGTGGCCAGACCGCTTCGTACCGCAAGGGTGGCGAGAACAACGCCTACGGATTCGCCAATGACGAGTTCGAAGCCCTCGCCGACGAGTGCGACGCCACCGTCGACGCCGACGACCGTGCAGCCTGCTACAACGAGCTGGACAAGTTCGTCACCACGCTGGAGAAGGACCCGGTGCAGGGTCTGTTCATGCTCCCGCTCACCCAGAAGCCGTCGTTCTACGGCTACACCGACCAGCTCTCGCAGGCCGGTGTTGCTCCCGACGCCCAGGGTGCGGGCCCGTTGACCAACGTTGCGGACTTCCAGTTCGCCGGCTGATCAACCGAACATCCTGCAACACCATGTGAGATGAAGAACGGGGCCCCTGACGGGGCCCCGTTCAACATCTGCTGACTTGTCGTCTACTGTCTCCATCCGAGGTCTCTTGCACTGTGTTCGCCTACATCACCAGACGTCTCCTGGCAACGATTCCGCTGTTGGTCATTGCGCTGTATCTGGTCCATGTGGGGATCTCGCTCACCACTGATCCTCGCTCGGGGTTCTACCTCTGTCTGCCTCGCTGCCAGGACGGGTTCGACCAGATCACCGACGTCTACAACCTCGACGTCAATGTCTGGCTTCGACCGTTCATCTGGTTCCGCGACGTGCTCAGCGGCGACCTCGGCACGTCCAGCAGCATCGGTGAGCCGGTCGGCGAGATCATCGTCGACCGCGGCTGGAACACCGCACTCATCGCCGTTCCCGCCTTCATCATCAGTGCGGTGGTGGCCCTTCTGCTCTCGGTGTACTCCGCACGCCACCAGTACTCCAAGGGCGACTACATCCTCACCGGTCTCGCCTTCTTCGGTCTCGCCTTCCCGTCATTCGTGCTCGCCCTGCTGATCCAGAACATCTTCGGTGTGCAGCTCGAGAACTGGTTCGGCATCAAGCCGTTCAACACCGGTCGCAAGACCAACGAGAACTTCATCGAACTGATCCGCGACATCGCGCTGCCGGTCATGTCGTTGTCGATCCTGTTCATCTCCGCGGACAGCCGTTTCGGGCGCGCCTCGATGCTCGAGACGCTCAACCAGGACTACATCCGCACGGCCCGCGCGAAGGGCCTTCCCGAGAAACGAGTGGTCTGGAAGCATGCGCTGCGCAACGCGCTGATCCCGTTGGTCACGCTCTGGGCGCTCAACTTCTCCGCATTGCTCGGCGGATCCATCGTCACCGAGAGCATCTTCTCGTGGCCCGGACTCGGGCCTGCATTCGTGCGAGGGCTCAACGATGCCGACATCTACCTGATCCTCGGCATCGTGTTGTTCACCGGGTTGATCACAGTCTTCTTCAACCTCGTCGCCGACATCATGTACGGCGTGCTCGACCCGCGGATTCGACTGGACTGAGGAGCCCCATGGCCAAGAGCACCTTCGATCAGCAGAACCTCGAACCCGACTTCTTCGACACCGAGACCTATGAACACCACGTGCCAGTGTTCTCGGCGGGCGAGATCGAGGGCCTCACCGAGGCGCCGCAGACATTCGGATGGCTGGCGTGGAAACGATTCCGTCACCACCGGATGGCGATCATCGGAGCGATCGGCCTCGTCCTCATCGTTCTGATGTTCATCGTCGGACCGATGATCAGTCCGTGGGAATTCGACCAGCGCAACGTCGCCGACCGCCTCCAAGGACCATCGTCGGACCACTGGTTCGGCACTGACGAGATCGGCCGCGACCTGTTCGTTCGCACCGCTCAGGGCGGCCTCTACTCGCTGCGTATCGGGTTCATCGCCGCCGTGCTCGCCACAGCGGTCGGAACCCTGCTCGGCGCACTCGCCGCCTACTTCGCCAAAGGCACCGACATCTTCATCTCGCAGGTGATCAACATGGTGTTGATCGTGCCGGCGCTGATCGTGCTGTCGATCTTCTCGAAGTACTCGGGTGGCAATGCAACCAGCCTGGCAATCGTGCTGTCGTTGCTTCTGTGGACTCGAATTGCGCGTGTGGTACGAGGTGTGGTGCTGTCGATCAAGGAGCAGGAGTACATCCTCGCCGCGCGCGCGGCGGGGGCTTCGCACATGAGGATCATCCTCCGACACGTGCTTCCGAACGTTGTCGGCCCTGTCGTCGTCGAGGTGACCCTTCTGCTCGGCACGGTCATCGTGCTCGAGAGCACCCTGTCGTTCCTCGGTCTCGGCGTCCAGCCTCCCAACGCTTCGCTGGGCACGCTCGTGGCCGACGCGAAGGGCAACATCGACAACGACCCGATACGCGTGCTCACACCCGGATTCTTCATCGTGATGATCGTGCTGTGTGTGAACTTCCTGGGAGACGGCATGCGCGACGCCCTCGACCCCCGCTCCAAGAACGAGAGAGGGTGACGTGAATCAGTCCCCATTGCTGAAGGTCGACGGCATGACCGTCGCGTTCCGCACCGATGCCGGCCTGGTCCGAGCGGTGACCGACATCAGCTTCGAGATCAACCCGGGAGAAGTGCTCGCCGTCGTGGGCGAGTCCGGCTCGGGCAAGTCGGTCACGGCGCTCGCACTGATGCGTCTGCACCCGAAGAACACCGACATCACGGGCGACATCGTCTTCGACGGGATCGACGTCCTGTCGCTGGCCGAGGAGGAGATGCGCATGATCCGCGGACGCGACATCGCGATGATCTTCCAGGACCCGATGACCGCGATGAACCCGGTGTACACCGTCGGAGAGCAGATCGCTGAAGCGATCCGGGTGCACTCGGACTCGTCGAAGCAGGCTGCTTGGGATCGCGCCGTCGACCTTCTGGAACTCGTTGGCGTGCCCGAACCGAAGCGCCGGGCGGCGCAGCACCCACACGAGTACTCCGGTGGTATGCGCCAGCGAGCGATGATCGCGATGGCGATCTGCAACGACCCGAAACTGTTGATTGCCGACGAGCCGACCACCGCTCTCGACGTCACGGTGCAGGCCCAGGTGATGGAGGTCCTCCACGACGTCCAGCGGGCGACCGGCTCCGCGATGATGCTGATCACGCACGACCTCGGGCTCGTGGCCGGATCGGCCGACCGCGTGCAGGTGATGTACGCGAGCCGTCTCATGGAGACGGGCGACCTCGACGACATCTTCTACGAGTCGCGCAATCCGTACACCATGGCGCTGCTGAATTCGATCCCGGACCTCGAAGGCGTCAAGGACTCGCTGCAGGCGATCCCCGGCAACCCCCCGAGTCTGCTGAATCCTCCGTCCGGTTGTGCGTTCCGACCGCGTTGTGAATTCGCGATCGAGGAGTGTGCTGCATCGGAGCCGCCCGTTGTGGTGGTGGGCGACGGCCATGCGAGCCGATGCCATCGGACGGCGGAGGTCGGAATCGACGTCGGAGCGATGGCGTGACCACCGCCTCGCTGTACGACTCGGGTGCCCTCAGCGGTATCGCTGAGGATGCACCGATCCTGAAGATCGAGGATCTCGTGATGGAGTTCCCGATCCGCGCTGGTGTGTTCCGCCGGCAGGTCGGTTCGGTGCAGGCGGTCTCCGGCGTGTCGCTCGACCTGATGCGCAACGAGACGCTCGGGATCGTCGGCGAGTCAGGCTGTGGCAAGAGCACGCTCGGCCGGTCATTGCTGCGGCTGGTCGAGCCGACATCTGGCACCGTGACCTTCGGAACCGAGGACGTGACCACTGCATCGAAGAAGAGGTTGCGCCAGTTGCGCAGCGATCTTCAGATGGTGTTCCAGGATCCGTACGCCTCGCTGAACCCGCGGTTGCCGATCCGTGAGATCGTGGGCGAGCCGATGAAGATCCACGGCGTGCCGAAGAAGGAGGCCCGCGATCGTGTCGGCGAACTCCTCACCCGCGTCGGCCTGCTTCCCGAACACGGCAACCGGTACCCGCACGAGTTCTCCGGTGGCCAGCGCCAGCGCATCGGTATCGCCCGGTCGCTTGCGCTGCGTCCGAAGGTGATCGTTCTCGACGAACCGGTGTCGGCGCTCGACGTGAGCATCCAGGCACAGGTGTTGAACCTGCTCGACGAGATCCAGGACGAGTACGAGCTGAGCTTCATCTTCATCGCACACGATTTGTCGGTGGTACGTCACACCAGTGATCGCGTCGGCGTCATGTATCTCGGCCGGATCGCCGAGCTGGCCGATCGGGACGCACTCTATGACGAGGCAGCGCATCCGTACACGCAGTCGTTGCTGTCTGCGGTCCCGATTGCCGATCCTCGCCGCGAACGGGCGCGGCGTCGGATCATCCTCCAGGGCGATGTGCCGAGCCCCGCGAATCCGCCGACGGGGTGTCGCTTCCACACGCGTTGCCCGATTGCTCAAGATGTCTGCTCGCAGGAGACACCACAGTTGACCGAAATCGCGCCTGGGCATCAGGTGGCGTGCCACTTCGCACTGCAGCCAGGCGAGACGCTGCTCGAACGCACCCTGCAGCTCGGACGCAAGGTCGACATCGCCGGCGACTGATCGTGGCAGCCGAGTCCGTGACGCTGCACGCCAGCTGGCGGGGCATCGTCACCACCTATGCAGGAGCGCTCGTCGTGTTGATGGCCGGTGCACTCGTTGTCGCCTCCGCGGGAGTCCAGCTGCTGCCCACCGTGATCCTCGTCGCTGGTGCGATCTTCACGCTCATCGTGTTGTTCGACTACCCGATCGCTGTGAGCTTCGACTCGGACGGTCTCACGCGCCGGCCGCTGCTGCGCCGCCAACGGTTGCCGTGGTCGCGCATCGACCAGTTGTCGCGGTCGCGGCCAGGGGTCGTGGCCGGTTTTCGAAGACTGGCGCATGGTGGATTGGTGGCCGTCGTCGGTCGGAGGCGCTACATCCTTGTCGATCGTTGTGAGTCGGCGGACGAATTCGCCGAACTCGAGCGGCTCCTCGATCCAGTTGATCGGTCGATTCTCGAGCGAGTTCCGCGACCACAACCGGGGGCCGATCCGACGTGGTTGTATCGGCGGGCGCGGTGGGCGCCCGAGCAGCCAAGTGACCGGTAGGCTTGTCGACCGTGCGTGACGTCATGCTCTACATCACCCTCGCGATCAACGTGGTCTCGATGGGCGCTCTGATCGCTGGCATCTTGATGCACAGCGGCCGCGGTGGCGGCCTGTCCGACATGTTCGGTGGCGGCGGCGGAGCGGCGCTCGGATCGTCGGCTGCGGAACGGAACCTCAACCGAATCACCTTCGTGTTCGCGTTGGTCTGGGTGTTCACCGTGTTGGCGCTGCCGTTCCTCATGGTCTGAGTGGAGTAGCGTCAGAGGTCGGATACAGTCACTGACCCACAACCACGTCGGAGTGGCGGAATGGCAGACGCGCTAGCTTGAGGTGCTAGTGCCCTACTTATGGGCGTGGGGGTTCAAGTCCCCCCTCCGACACCACAGCTTCCGTTCTCGTGAACTCGTACGGGAATAGTTCCACCACGAGTTCACGAGTTCGCTGCGAGCCGCCAGACGTTGGCGAGGTCCGGCCGACGGGTGGACGAGCGGGAGGTCCTCCCAGGCGATGTCCTCGCCTCGGCGGTCGCAGCTCCTGGTACCGGTTGGTGCCCAACTCGCGCTCGACGCGATCTTGGGACTCCGAGAGCCGCTGTGGAAGACCGAAATTCGACGTCTGACAGATCCGGTCGTGCCTCTTGCTTCGGCGTAGCCCGCAAGCAGCGCAGACACCTCGAAGCCGTCTCGCTTCTCGGCGATCATCGAGAAGAAGTGGCCGTCGAAGGTCCTGTCGAGAACGGTCGTTGCCGCGACGGGTGTGTCGGCGTACCCGGCGACGGCTTCCTCGAACCGGCCGAGATCGATCATCTGCATGCCGAGTTCCCAGAACGTGAAACCCCTCCCGGCGATCCGCAAGGCGTGATGGGTGCGCCGTGCAGGTCAGAGCGACGAAGGCACCCTCGACCGCGCGGCCTCGTCGTTCACGAGTTCACCCCCGGCCACATCAGCGCCGCCAGGTGCGTCGCGACGGTGTCGAGGTCGTCGTATTCGTCGCGCAGCCACATCATGGCGACGACGTGAATGGCGCCGACGAGCGCGTAGGCCCAGGTGCGAGCGGGCGCCGCATCGAGTCCGGCGCTCTCGCGAATCGCGGCGAATCGTTCGATCATCTTCATCGACGATCGGTCGACCAACGAGCGAAATGAATCGGTGCCGGGCCCGCCCGCGTTGACGAAGACGAAGAGGTTCCGGTTCGAGTCGATCGCCACCAGACAACCGCGCAGTACTGCCTCGAAAGCCGCCTGCGCAGCGTCGGCAGCGGAGACATTCGACGTACCACGAGTTCCCGAGATCGCCTCGTCGACTGCCGTGTTCATGGCGTCGACGAGGCGCACCGACAGGGCGGTGATCACGGCGTCCTTGTCGCCGACGGTCCGGTAGAGCACCGGTTTGGTCACGTCGGCGGCCGCCGCGATGTCGTCCATCGTGACCTCGGGGCCATTCGTGCGGATCACACGCGCTGCCGCATCGAGAAGTTGGTCCTTGCTGGTGACGAGTTCGCCGCCCTTCGGCCGGCCCGGACCGCGGCGCTGCGTTCGGGACCTCGCGACCGGAGTTCGTGGGCTCACGCGCCCGACCGTACCAAGCTCCGACTCCGGCCGAATGAGCAAACGACAAGAATCGTACTTACGGTAAATAACCTCGGTCGGGCGTGTTACGTTCGTCACATGACCGTCGACGAGAACACTCGCACCGAGCTTCCCTGGCATCTGCGAAACAATTGGGCCCCGGTACTGGACGAACGCACCGACACCGGTCTCCGCGTCGACGGGGTCATCCCGACCGACCTCCAGGGCACCTACGTGCGCACGGGGCCGAACCCGGTGTCCGGTCGATCCGATCACTGGTTCTACGGCGACGGCATGGTGCACGGCGTGCGCCTGGCCGGGGGTAGAGCCGAGTGGTACCGCAATCGATTCGTGCAGACGCCGAACGTCACCGACACGGGTGGCGGCGACCCGATGGCCAACATGGGCGATCTCGCTCGGGGTACCGGCAACACACACGTGATGGCGCACAACAAGAAGCTGCTGTGTCTCGAAGAGGCGCACTGGCCGTGGGAGATCGACACCGAGCTCAACACGGTCGGGTACGAGAACTTCGGGGGAGCGCTCACCACGTCGATGACGGCGCACCCCAAGGTGTGCCCGATCACCGGTGAACTGATCGCGTTCAGCTATCTCAGTCCGCAACCACCGTTCCTGCACTACATCCGCATCAGCGCCGACGGCGTGGTGCAGCAGATCGAGGGCATCGACATTCCCAATCTGGTGATGATGCACGACTTCAACGTGACGCAGAACCATGTCGTGTTCATGGACCTTCCCGTCGTGTTCGATCTCGCTGCTCTGTCAACGGGCCTGCCATTCCAGTTCGATCGTGATGCAGGAGCGCGTCTCGGCGTGATGCCGCGCACGGGCACGAACGCCGACGTCCGCTGGTTCGAGATCGACCCGTGCTACGTCTTCCATCCCGTGAACGCCCACGAGGTCGGCAACACGATCGTGCTGCACGTGTCGCGTCAGCCGGAGGCGTTCGGAACCAGCAACGACGACTATGCCGAGGTCGGCCGGCTGTGGCGCTGGACGATCGACCTCGACGCCGGCACGGTCACCGAGGTGCAGATCGACGACCGACCGGGGGATTTCGGCCGGATCGACGATCGCCTGATCGGATTGGACGCCCGCTACGGGTATCTGATGGCGATGGCCGGTGAAGGCATCGCCGAGGAGCCGGTGTACGGCTCGGCCCTGTGGAAGTACGACCTGCGAACCGGCGCGTGCACCGAACACCAGCTCGGCGACGGCGTACGCGGCGCCGAACCGGTCTTCGCGCCGGCGTCGGTCGACTCGGGCGAGGACGAGGGGTGGGTCATCAGCCTGTCGCACGACACGACCACCGACGAATCTCGATTGCTGATCATCGATGCCCAGAACTTCTCCGCCCCGCCCGTGGCCACGATCCACCTTCCGAGACGGGTGCCCTATGGTGCGCACGGAAGCTGGGTGCCGGACCACATCATGGCGTGACGCACACGTCGACATCGGGCAACAACGTCAGAGGGACATCGTGACAGGACTGCACCACCACGCACGCGGGATCACCACCGCCATCATCGCCGTAGCGTCGCTCGCCGTGGCGGGGTGCGCGAGCGACGAATCGAACGGCGCGCCGACGTCGGATGCCTCAGCGCCCGCGACCGACGCAGAACCGACGGCAACGACCCCAACCGAGTTATCGCTCGCCGTGCCCGGCACCGATCCGACCGACTCGGGTCCGCAGGAGTCGCCGTCGGCCGACGAAGGCTTCGCGGTCCTCGATCCGCCGACCGGTGAACCGATCGTGATCGGCATGGTCAACACCGAAGGCACACCTGGATTCGACTTCCCAGAGATGCGCACCGACACCGATCTGGCGGTCGACTACCTGAACCAACATGGCGGCATGGGTGGCCGGCAGATCGAGATCGTGCACTGCACCGCGTCCGGTTCGCCTGAGACCTCGCAGGCCTGTGCCCAGGAACTCGCCGGCAAGAACGTCGAACTGGTCATGCTCGGGCTCGACGTCTTTCCTGGCTATGACACGTACGCGGCATCGCAGATCCCTGTGACCGGGGCGTTGCCGATCCTGTCGGGCGACTACACCGCAGACGCACTGTTCGTGTCCGGTGGAAACGCCACGACGATGGCGGCGATGGTCGCGCTCGCCGACCTCCACTTCGAGGCGGAGAGCGTCGGCATCGTCAGCGCCGACAACGTCGGCGCGAACGGATCGGAAGCGGCACTGACTGCGGCCCTCGACAAGGCGGGTATCGACTACGTCTCGATCAAGGGCGGCGACAACGAGACCGATGCCGGGTTCCTGGGCCTGATGCGCCAGGCCAACGAGGGCAATCCCGACGTGCTGATCTCGTTGTACTCCGATGCGGGCTGCATTGGTGCCATGCGGGGCCGCGCCACGCTCGGCATCACGACCCCGGCGATCACGACGCCGATCTGTGCGAGTACGGAGGTCATCGACGTCGTCGGCGACGATGCCGTGGGCTGGAGCTTCATCGCGATCGGCAGTGCCCAGGAGACGCCGGCGACCACAGACTTCGCGGCGTTGATCGAACCCGGCCATGGCGATGCGAACGCGATCTCCCTCGGGCTGGGTGCGCTCGGGGTGACGCAGATCATGACGCTGGCCAGGGTGGCGAACAGCGTGGCCGAAGGCGGCGGGGAGGTCGCCGGGGCGTCGATCTACGAGGCGCTCGCCACGGCGACCGACATCCGCAACTTCCCGAACGACAACCTGCTCACATGCGGGCTCGCACCGGACTACCCGAGCATCTGCAGCTTCGAGTTCCCCATCGGCGAGTACGTCGCGGGCGGCGAAATCCGGACGATTCCCGGCTTCGAGGCGATCTCGGTCGTCGGCTACCTGCCATGAACGCGTCGCTCCGACGCCGTGATGACTGACTATCTGTTCTTCCTCCTGCTCGGTGCCGGTGCCGGGGCGATCATCGCAGCCTTCGGCCTCGGCCTCGTGATCACCTACCAGGGTTCGGGAGTCGTCAACTTTGCGTACGGAGCAATGGCGACCTGGTCGGCGTACGTGTACGCCGACCTCCGCCTGGGCAACTACACGTTCCCGATCCCGGGGCTCCCCGCCAGGTACCACTTCGGTGACGACGTCGGCCTCGCGTGGGCGCTGGCGCTCTCGTTGCTCACCGCAGCGGTGATGGGACTCGTCGTCTACCAGTTCGTCTTCCGGCCGTTGCTCAGGGCGCCCGGACTGGCCAAGATCGTCGCCAGCATCGGCCTGGTGATCGTCTTCACCGCGCTGATCGAGCGCCGATTCCCCGACAACGCCGGCTTGCGGGTGGATGCAATCCTGCCGCGTGAGCCCGTCACGATCGCCGACGGGCTGACCGTGCCGCGCGATGGGTTGTGGCTCGTCGTGGTCGTCGCGCTCATCACCGGAGGGTTCTTCCTCGCCTCGAAGTACACGCGGCTCGGCATGGCCACCCGCGCCGCCGCGGGCAACGAGAAGGGGGCGGTACTGCTCGGCTACTCGCCGAGTTCGCTCGCCCGGGCGAGCTTCGTCCTCGCTTCGGTCGTCGGCGCGTTGGTCGTCATCCTCGCTTCGCCGATGATCCAGCTCTCGTCCGGTGTGTTCACGTTCGGGTTCCTCATCCCGGCGCTCGGCGCGGCGCTGCTCGGCGGCTTCCGAAACGTCTGGCTCACCGTCGCCGCAGGACTCGCGATCGGCATGGTGCAGTCGTCGTTCATCAAGATGCAGACCGACTTCTCGTGGTTCCCCCAGTACGGCGCCCGTGAAGGCCTGCCGTTCCTGGTGATCATCGTGGCGATGGTCGTGCTGGGCGAGCGGATCCCCGATCGGGGAACCGTCGACAAGTGGAGGCTGCCGAGGATTCCTCCGGCCAAGATCACGCCTGTCAGTGTGATCGCACCGGTGGCACTGGCAGTCGTCGGGCTGCTCGCGTTCGGGCCGTTGTGGCGTGAGGCCATCATGACCACGACGATCGCCACGGTGCTTGCGCTGTCGTTGGTGCTGCTCACCGGATTCGGCGGGCAGGCCTCGTTGGCGCAGATGGCGTTCGCCGGGGTGGCGGGATTCACCGTGTCCAAGCTGGCGATGAACTGGAACATCCCGTTCCCACTCGCACCGATCATGGCGTCGCTCGTCGCGATGGTGTTCGGCGTCCTGGTCGGGCTCCCGGCACTTCGCGTCCGCGGAACCAACCTCGCGATCGTGACGTTGGCAGGCGGTGTGGCGATTTCGGAGTTCATCTTCAAGAACCCGAAGTACGTCGGAGATGCGTCGACCGGAGGGGCGAAGGTGCCGAATCCACGATTCGGGTCATGGGACGTGGGGTTGATCCTCGGTTCCAACACGTCGCGGCCGATCTTCGGGGTGCTGCTGGTGTCGGTGGCCCTGTTGCTCGCGCTCGGCGTGTCCAACGTGCGGCGGAGTTCGTCGGGGCGACGCATGCTTGCAGCGCGGTCGAACGAGCGAGCGGCGAGTGCGAGCGGCGTCGGTGTCGCCCGGGTGAAGCTGGAGGTGTTCGCCGCATCGTCGTTCATCGCCGGGATCGGTGGTTGCCTGATCGCCTACCGGTTCGGCAGCGTGTCGGACGCCTCGTTCGGCACCGTGGCGTCGCTCACTGCGCTGGCGGTCGCGTATCTGGGCGGCATCACCTGCGTGAGCGGCGCGGTGACCGCTGGGGTGATGGCGACATCGGGCGTGGCCTTCTTCGCCATGGCCGAGGCCATCGGCAGCCTCGGTGACTGGGCGGTGCTGATCGGCGGAGTGCTGTTGATCCTCACCGCCGTGTTGAACCCCGAAGGAATCGCAGGCGGGGTCCGGACTCGTGTCGGCCACCGCCGTCGAGCCCGCATTCGCGAGTCCCGTCACGCCGCCGTCGGCGTGTCCGCACAGGTGGGGTCCTGACATGGCGCTGCTCGAGACCAGTGACCTGAGCGTCATCTACGGCGGGATCTACGCCAACGCTGCAATCGATCTCTCGTGCGAGGCGGGCACGATGGTCGGCCTGATCGGCCCCAACGGAGCGGGCAAGACCACGTTCATCGATGCGATCACCGGTTTCACGCCGATCTCCGCTGGTTCGGTGTGCTTCGACGGGGTGGATGTCACCGGACGGCGTCCCGACGAGCGGGCCAAGCTCGGCCTCGTGCGGACCTTCCAGTCACTCGAGCTGTTCGAGGACCTGAGCGTTCGCGACAACCTCATGGTCGCCGCCGAGCAGCCCCGCTGGTACTCGTTCGTCTCCGACGTCTTCCACCCGAACCGCAACGCCGGCAACTCTGGCGCCCGCGTCGACGAGGCGTTGGACGCGCTGGGAATACGCGAACTCGCCGACGCGCATCCCGTCGAACTGAGCCACGGCCAGCGCAAACTGATCGCAGTCGCGCGAGCCTTGGCCGCCGCGCCCAAACTACTCCTGCTCGACGAGCCGGCCGCCGGACTCGACACGACCGAGAGCCAGCAGCTTGGGCGACACCTGCGCGGGATCCTGAACCTGGGGGTGAGCATCTTGCTGATCGACCACGACATGGGCCTGGTCCTCAACGTGTGCGACGACATCTACGTCCTCGACTTCGGCAAGGTGATCGCTCACGGGAGGCCCGCCGCCATCCGGACAGATCCGACCGTGATCGCGGCGTATCTCGGTGAGTCGAGCGAGCGGGCGCTCGTCGAACTGGAGGCATCGGCACGTGGGGCGGACCCGATGATCGACCGCGAGGTCGCCGACGATGGGTGACGACCTGCTCGTCGATGTTCGAGGGCTCCATGCGGGCTACGAGTCGGTGCCGGTCGTCCGCGATGTCACCCTGAATGTCGCTGCCGGCGAGGTGGTCGTGCTGCTCGGCCCGAACGGTGCCGGCAAGACCACCACGTTGCTCACGATCTCGGGTCTCATCGCTCCGTTGGCCGGGACCGTGGAAGTTCTCGGCGCCGCGGTCGACGGTCGACGCCCGCACCTGATCGCGCGGCGCGGGCTCGCACATGTCCCCGAGGACCGTTCGCTCTTCTTCGATCTGACCGTCGACGAGAACATCCGACTGGGTCTCACGAGCGGCCGATCGCGTCGCGAGGCGTACGCCCGCGCGATGGATCTGATGCCAGCTCTGCGGCCGTTGGCGAAACGACGCGCCGGATTGTTGTCGGGTGGCGAACAGCAGATGTTGGCGATGGCGCGGGCATTGGCGTCAGAGCCGCGATGCATGCTGATCGACGAGATGAGTCTCGGCTTGGCTCCGATCGTCGTCGAGCAGTTGCTCCCCGTCGTCCGGGCGATTGCCGACGACACCGGCTGCGGCATCCTCGTCGTCGAGCAACACGTCCACATGGCCCTCGACATCGCCGACCGCGGGTACGTGCTGAGCCACGGTGAGATGGTGATGGAGGGACCCGTCGAGCTGCTTTCGACGAACCGGCGTCTGATCGAGGCCAGTTACCTCGGTGAAGCCGAAGCCGATGGTGCGGCTCCCATCCTGTGATCTGCGACTCCAACTCAGCGGGCGCAATCCGGGCGGCGCCGACCTCAGTCGAGTTCTGCTTCGAGTTCTGCTTCGATCGCCGCGATTGCGAAGCCGAGGGCACGCGCGATGTTGCCGGCAGCAGTCACGGTGTGCACCGTGCCGATGATCGGGGCGACGGCGACGAGCACGCCTTGCACGTCTTCGAGCGTGATCCCCACGTCGACGGCGGTTCCCGCGTTGGCGAGATACGAGACGGGCGGGGCGCCGACGGCGGCGAGCGCAGCGATCCGGGCGAGCATCAACTCGCGCGGCTCGAGGTCGCACTCGTCGATCGATGCTGCCGTCATGACGGCGATCGTGTCGAGGACGGGGGTTTGGTCGGACATCGGAGTTCTCCTTGGGGTTGCTTGCCGGATTCGGCAGAGTCGACCTTCATTGCAGCCGGGAATCGCCGACGCGCCGTCACTCGCTTCGGGTGATTTCAGGCGGCCAGCGATGCAGACGCTCTGGGTCATCCGATCGTCGCTGCGCTCGAATCACTCTGTTCGGGTGACGCCAGTGATGCGAGCGGCCGGAACGATGAAGATCGAAATCCGAGTGATCGTCGAGAGGTGAGAGGGAATGGGTGGTGATCCGGGCAGATGCTCTCGAACCGGTGATCTTCTCGATCGCCGGCGGGATCCGGGCTCGTCGCCGTCGACGAGGTCATCGAGCTGGCGCTGCGCTCTCGCCGTCACGGAGGGTGATCGGTACTCTTTGGCATGGTGACACCGGCCGCCACCTTTCTCGTCATGGGCGCCGAACGCGCGACGGTCGAGACGCTCGGTGATCTCGGGTTCGTCTTTGGTTCCCCCCAGCCGACAACAACGACACTTCTCGACACCTTCGACGGACGCTTGCACCGCGCCGGCCTCCGGCTGCAGGTGACCGCGTCTGACCGAATCGAACTCGAGCTGTCGGGCCACGACTCGGCACCAGCCCACGTCGTGGTCGACACCCAGCCGCGTGTCCCCGCCGATCTCCCACCCGGTCCGTTGCGGGCGCGCGTCGCGGCGCTCGTCGAGATGCGCGTTCTGCTGGCGCGGCTGCGGATCGGAGCTCGCCGCACCAACGGCGTGTTGCGTGACGCCGCCGGCAAGGTCGTCGCCACCGTGGAGTTGTGCGAAGGTGTTCACGTCGTCGATCGCGACGACATCGACTGCCCGGCCGCGACGATCGAGATCCGCGAGTTGCCGGGGTATGCGCAGCACGCCGACCGCACCATCGAGGCCCTGCGCGCCGTGGAGATCGAGGAGAGCGAGGCGGACACGCTGGCGCTCTGCGCGGCAGCGAGCGGTACCGACCTCGCCGGCTTCACCGCGACCGCATCAGTGCCACTCGAACCCGCGATCGACGCGATCGACGGATTCCGGTTGGTCCTCGCCAACCTCGCCGCGACGGTCACGGCGAACTGGCAGGGCACGATCGACCAGACGGATCCCGAGTTCCTGCACGATCTGCGGATCGCAGTTCGACGCAGCCGGGTCGTGCTCGCCACCGCCAAGCACGTGCTGCCAGCCGAGACCCTCGACCACACCCGAGGCGAGTTCGCATGGCTCGCCGGGCTCACGAGCACGCCCCGCGACCTCGACGTCTACCTCCTCGAGTGGTCGAAGTACACCGACCCGCTCGGTACCGACGCAGCATCGCGGTTGGAACCGGTGCGCACCTTGATCGAGAGACGACGCGCCAGCGGCCACATCGAGCTCGAACGCGGTCTTCGCTCCGCACGCGCCACCACGCTGATGAACTCGTGGCAGGTGTGGCTCGCCGAACCGCCATCGCGTGACGAGGTCGAACCGCGAGCCCAACGACCACTCGGCCACCTGGTTGCCAAGCGCATCGCGCGCGCCCACGACCTCCTGCTCGAACGCGGTCGCCTGATCGAATCCGACACTCCGGCCGAGCGGCTCCACGATCTCCGCAAGGACGCCAAGAGGCTCCGCTACCTCCTGGAATGCTTCGCCAGCCTGCTTCCCAAGCGCCCCCGCAAGCGGTACGTGAAGCGACTCAAGGCGCTGCAGGACAACCTCGGTGAGCACCAGGACGCCGAAGTCCACGTCCACCTGCTCCGAGCCGTCGCAGCGGAACTCCACGACGGCGGTGCGTCAGCTGACACGATGATCGCAATCGGCCAGCTCACCGAGCGACTCGATCAGCATCGCCTCGCCGCCCGTCTCGAGTTCGCCGAGCGCTTCGGGCACTACGACACTGCAGCGACCCAACGCGCGCTCGACGCGATGCTCGACAGGATCCCGGCGTGAAAGTCATCGCCACGTACAGCATCAAGGGTGGCGTCGGCAAGACCACCACCGCGGTCAACCTCGCGCACGAAGCAGCCGCCTCGGGAGCACGGGTGTTGCTGTGGGATCTCGACCCACAGGGCGCCGCGACGTTCTTCGTTCGGGTCAAGCCCAAGGTCAAAGGAGGAGTCGAACGACTCGTCAGCCGCAAAGGACGGCTTGAAGCGAACATCCGTGCCACCGACGACCCGGCCGTCCACGTCGTGCCCGCCGACTTCTCCCTGCGGCACCTCGACCTCGAACTCGACGACACCAAACACCCCATCCGGCGCCTGGGCGAACTGCTCGAGCCGATCGACGACCGCTACGACGTGGCGCTGCTCGACTGCGCCCCCGGGATCACCCTCACGAGCGAGAGCGTGTTCGACGCCGCCGACGCGCTGGTCGTGCCGACGATTCCAACGACGCTGTCCGAACGGACTCTCGAACAACTGACCCGCTTCCTCGCCGAGCAGGCCGACCCACCGATGCTGTTGCCGTTCGCGTCGATGGTCGACCGCCGCAAACGTCTGCAACGCGACCTCGTCGATCACCTGATGCGCGACGTCCCGGGCTTCTTGCAGACGGTGATCCCGAACGCCAGCGTGATCGAACAGATGGGAACTCACTGCGCACCCGTCGCCGTGTTCGCGCCGAGGAGTGTTGCTGCTCGTGCATTCCGAGATCTGTGGGGTGAGATCGCCGCACGGATCTGGATCTGATCTGCCGAACTCTCCGGGATCGTGCGGTGAGCACGCCTGACGAGTCGGCTCGCCGCCAGTGCGGATCTCCCGCTGGTCATCGCTTCCACGCCTGCCGGGTTCGCCAAGACGACGCTCCTTGTCGATTGGCTGCAGGACGCCGATCGCCTGGTTGTATGGGTGACGCTGGACGCCGACTCGTCGACCGAGCGGACGCGCATCGCGGTGGCTCGTTGGCGTTCTCGGTGATGATGATCACTCAGGTTGGGTGACGTCCACGCCGTGCCCAGCGCCCAGGATGGTGGTATCAAGTAGTTCACCGAATGAAGGAGCAGGACATGGCAATGGACACATTCATGGCATACGTCGGCGTGTACTCGAGCGTCGACGCCGCGAAGGCCGACTATCAGGCGGTTCACGACCTCCACACCAAGGAGGGCCTCATCGATGCCTATGACGCTGCGGTGATCGAGCGCAAGGACAACGGCAAGGTGAAGATCGTCAAGAAGCACGAGACGCCGACACGCGTCGGCGCGGTGGGCGGTGGGACCGTCGGTTTGGCCACCGGCCTGGTCATCGCGCTGTTCCCGGCGGCAGTGATCGGTGGTGGTCTGCTGGCCGCCACGACCGGCGGCGGCGCCGCGTTGGGTGCCCTCGCAGGTCACGCTGCGGCCGGCATGAGCCGCAAGGATCTCAAGGAACTCGGCGAGAACCTCGATGCCGGTGAGGCAGGCCTGGTCGTGGTCGGTGTGTCCGACATGGGCGCGAAGATCGAAGCTGCCATGGCCAAGGCCGACAAGGTCGAGGAGAAGCAGCTCGAGGCCGACACCGAGGAGATCCAGAAGGACGCCGCGGAAGAAAGCTGAACCACGGTGAGCGCGGACGGTCGCCGATGCGCTCGCTGACCGTTTGCGGCAGATCCGTGTCGAGGAACCGGCGGGGCTCGACGGTGTGCTCGTGAGCATGGAGGGCGTCAACTTCATCGACACCGGGGGTGCCGACGTCTTGATGTCGATCGCCCGGGCCGGCATCGACCACGGCATCGACCTGCACCTCGCCCGTGTGAACGCGCAGGTGATCGACGTGTTCGAACGCGACTCATCAACCGAGACTCAGGCGTGCGGTTCGGGGAGCTCGACTCGCTGTGACTTGATGATGGCGACGATGGTGGAGGTGGTCAGGTATGCCGTCGCCACGGCGATGATGACGGGTGCCGCGGTCAGCGGGCCGAGTCCGACGGCGAGCACGGCGATGAAGGTGAGTCCGATCGGTGCCTTGATGGTTGCCCCTGGGACGGCCGCCAGCATGGAGCCGACGGCGATTGCGTACGGGATGTCGGGGAATGTCAGGTGCACGACGACGCCGGCAGTTCCGCCGACGAACAGCATCGGCAAGACGTTGCCGCCGACGGTGCCACGTACGTACGGGTTGGTCAACTTCGCAGCGACCGTCTGGATCAGCTTCATGATGATGACGAACACGATCATGATCACGCTCGAGACGAGGCCGAGCCCGGCGCCGACGAGGAGGTGCCAGCTCGCGAAGTCGTCGACGGGCACGGCGAAGCTGTTGAGGAACGTCGTTCCGACCGGGCCGTAGAACACGGCGAACGCGATCGTCGCGGCGATCAGTTGGGGAAGGATCGACTCGATGTAGCGGTCCTTCGGTGTCGGTGCCAGCTCGCTGACGATCAGTGTGCCGAGACCGGGCGAGGTGAACGCGCCACCGAAGCCGCCGGAGATGCCTGCCATCGTGGTGTCGAGACGGGCGGTCTCGTCACCGGGCCACCGCTTGGAGGCGATCCACGACCCGAGGCCGCCGCCGATCATCACCAGGGCGAATGATGGGCCGCCGCTGCCACCAGCCCGCCGGCGGCGATGAACGGGATCCACCACCAGTCACCGGACCATGTGTCGATTCGTGGATCACCGAAGATCCGATCGGTCAACCCGCCGGTGATCCCCAGATACACGAGCCCGAGCAGACCGATGACGAGCCCCATCGCGACGGCGATCGCGAGCAGATGTCAGTACCACGGTTGGTCGATGGGGAGCGCTGTCGTCATGTTGATGCCTCGGGTTCTCTCTCGGACGCCACGATGTTGCCGCGCCGGGTACGCGCACGGGACTCCGAACAACGATGTCAGCTACCCGTCGAGGAGCGATCATCCACAATGAGCGATTGTGTCGCCGGTGGCGTCTGGGAGGACGCCACCGAGAATCGCTCCATCGACTTCGACCTGAACCGACGTTCGGTCCAGAGGACGCCCGCCGGGCTTGCTCTTGCTACCCTCCGGCGATGCCCACGGAACCTGAATTGGCAGACCAGCGCTCTCTCGTCGCCAGGAAGTCAGTGATAGCTCTCAGCACGGTCGCTGTGCTGGTCGTGGTGTTCGGGGTGTGTCTGGTCAGCGCCGTTCAGTTGCTCGCCCCGCGCGACATGGCGTTTGGTGTCACGGCGTCGTCGCCCGTCGTCGACGCCGTACAGCAGGAGTACAGCCTCGACATCACCACGTATTCGAGTGAAGCCGACTTGATGGCCGCCGCCGAGAACGGCGACATCTACGGCGGCTACATCGTCGGCTCGTCGAGCGACACGTTGGTGACCGTGGCAGCCAAGAGCTTCTTCGGCGAGGTGTACGTCGCAGCGGGATTCGAGGAAGCGGCCAAGAACGCGAATCGCACGTACACGACCACGCCCGTCGCGCCGTTGCCCACCGCCGACCGGACCGGAGCGCTCGTCGGGCTCCTGCTCCTGCCGACCCTGGTCGGCGGCTACATGATCGCATCGCTGATGTTCTCTGCGAGTCAGATTGCAGCGGCGCGTGGACGTATCGCGATCGTGTTCGCGTTCGTGTTCGTGGTCGCGCTGATCACGGGGATCGCCGCGGGCCCGTTGCTCGGCGCGTTCCCGACCAGCCATCTCTGGACCCTTGTGCCGTGTTTCTTCCTGGTCACAGCGGTGGTCGGTCTCTCCGCGGTGGCGATTCAGGCCGTCGTGGGCAAGCTCGGCTCGCTGGTCGTCGCGCTGCTGTTCATCATCATCGGCGGGGCCGGCGCCGGTGGGGGAGGCGTCGCCCTGCTGCCGACGTACTGGCAGCGCATCGGAGCGCTGTTTCCTCCCCGCCACGCCATCGAGCTCTACCGCAATGTGCGGTACTTCGACGGCAACAACATCGCCATGCCCATCGCTGTGCTTCTCGCGTACGGGCTGGTGAGCATCGCCGTCATCGTCGCCATCGCCCGCAGGACGAGTCCCGCACCGACCGACACCACAGACGTCGATGCCGCCGCGCTCGACGACGAGATGCACCGACCGCAACGGCGCCGCCTCGTGCCGAAGGATCTGATCGCCCCCGTCGCGTTCTCGCTCATCCTCACGACCCTCTTCGCCGTCAACTACATGAGTTCGGGACACGAACCCATCGCCAACGACATGCCGTTCGGAGTCGTCGGGTCGACCGCCTTGGCTGAGGCCGCGCAGGGCGATCTGTTCGACCTCGACGTCACCGTGTACGAGGACCAGGACGCGGTGACCACGGCGATGGACCGGGGAGAGATCTACGGCGCGCTCGTCACCACCGACTCGTCGACCGAACTGACCGTGGTCCCATCGATCAGCGACATCTCACCGCTCGACATTGCCGCCAACTTCGAACGCGCCGCCGCGGCGGCGGGCGACACGATCTCGGTCACGGCCTACACACCCACACCGCTCGCACCGAAGGACCCGTTCGCGCTCGTTCCCGCGACGCTGCTCGTGGTGCTGCTGATCGGCGGATACATGTCGGCCGCGTTGCTGACGACCAGCGTCGGATCGGCGTCGGCGCGTTGGCGTGGCCTGTGGTTGGCCGGGTTCTCGGTCGTCACCGGGCTACTGCTCGACGTGGTGACCACCTACTGGCTCGAAGGATTCCCCACGGCATCGTTCTGGGTGGTGTGGCCGATCCTGTCGCTGATCATCCTGGTCGTCGCGCTCTTCGCCGCGGTGATGCGACGTGTCCTCGGGCCCGCAGGCATCATCGTCACCCTGATCGTCATCTTGCAGTTCGGCAACCCGTCGTCGGGCGGGTCGAACGGCGCCGCGTATCTCACCCCGTTCTGGAACGACATCGGCCCGTTCCTGCCGCCACGAAACGCCTTCCTCCTGATTCGCAACACGCTGTACTTCGACGGCAACGGCATCGCCCAACCGCTCACGGTCCTGCTCGTCTACGCCGTGATCGGCGCCGTGGTGCTGGCGTTGCTCGACTGGTTCCGCTCGCCAGGGCTCACGGTGCCCGGACTCCACGAGGACGACGCCGCCCAGGCAGCGGGCGTGGCGATTCCCGTCGGCCCGCTCCCGTAGGCATCAGGACGTCCCACATCGCCATCGAATCTTCGGTCACCCGTCGAAAGCACGCCATGGCACCGCACGACGACATCGGACGCGAGGTCCTTGCGATCCCGCATCGCCCGTTCGTCGGACGTCGTACACTCCACGGGCGTGATGATCGGATGACCCGATGACCGGGCCCACACCAAGTGCCAGTGACATCTCGGAGCACATGGTTCCCGTTTCCCCCGTGCGCAGCGGCAACGTGGTACCACACCTCACCGTCGCCGAACGCGCCGCCCGTGGCAAGGCTGCTCGCCGTGAGGTGCCCCGGTCGTCGCACGCGATGCTCGTGAGTGGCGTCGCGCGGCCCGACCCGGTGGCGATGCTCGAGAGCCAGGCGGCATCGCGGGTTCCCGAACTCGTGCCGATCCGCTACGGACGCATGCTCGTGTCGGCGTTCACGTTCTACCGCGGCGCCGCACTCGTGATGGCATCCGACCTTGCGGGCACTCCGCGCTCGGGCCTGAACGTGCAGCTCTGCGGCGATGCGCATCTGATGAACTTCGGTGTGTTCGGGTCTCCCGAACGACGGATGATGTTCGACATCAACGACTTCGACGAGACCGCTCCGGGGCCGTTCGAATGGGATGTCAAACGTCTCGCCGCCAGCGTCGCCATCGCCGGCCGAGACAACGGGTTCGCCCGCAAACAACGGTCTGCGCCAGTGCTCGCAGCGGTCGAAGGGTACCGAGCCTCGATGAACGAGCTCGCAGCGATGAACAACCTCGATGTGTGGTACAACGCGCTCGACATCGACGACTTCATGAACGAACTCCGCGGCGACATCGGAGCGAAGGGGCTCAAGCGTGTCGAAGCCAACATCGCGAAGGCCCGCACGCGCGACAGCCACCAGGCCTACAGCAAGCTCACCCGGCTCGTCGATGGAGAACCTCGCATCATCAGTGATCCGCCGCTGATCGAGCCGGTGTCGGAACTGTTCCCTGCCGACGAGCAGGAGCGCCTGCAGCAAGCGATCCATGAGATGGTGGTTCGATACCGCGAGAGCCTCCAGAGCGATCGGCGCCGACTGCTCGAGGAGTTCCGAATCGTCGACGTGGCACGCAAAGTCGTCGGTGTCGGCAGCGTGGGCACCCGAGCCTGGATCGTGTTGCTGCTCGGCCGTGACGGCGACGATCCGCTCTTCCTACAGGCCAAGGAGGCGCAGGCATCGGTGTTGAGCGCGTATGTCGGTCCGAAGGGTCGCATGTCGAATGGGCAGCGTGTCGTGACGGGCCAACACCTCATGCAGGCAACCAGCGACATCTTCCTGGGGTGGACCTCCCTGGTGGGGACCGACGGCGTCAAGCACGACTACTACTTCCGACAGCTTCGCGACTGGAAGGGCTCCGCGATGGTCGAGACGATGGACCCCAACGGGCTGGCGGTCTACGCTCGGATGTGCGGCCGGGCGCTCGCACGGGCGCACGCACGCTCCGGAGACCGCGTGGCCATCGCCTCGTACCTGGGCTCGGGTTCGACGTTCGACACGGCGGTCGGCGAGTTCGCCGAGGCCTACGCGGACCAGAACGAGCGTGACTACGAGGCGCTTGTTGCTGCAGAGGCCAGTGGACGCATCGAGGTCCGACGCGGCCTGTGACGGTCAGACTGTCGCGCGCGCTCTGAACGCCCGTTCCGCAGCAGCAATCGTCGGAAAGATGTGCTCGGCCCCGATCAGTTCCGTGAGGCCGTAGCGGTCGAGTTCGTCACGGACCTCGGGCATGACCTCGATCAACGCGAGCGTCACTCCTTGCTCACGCAGGTTGGTGCACACCGAACGCAACGACTCGGCGCCGGACATGTCGATGTCCGGCACGGCCGCCGCGTACAGGCAGACCCACTCGGGTGGATCGTCGGACGAGCCGAACGCGACCAGTTCCTCGCTGAGGTGTTCCGCGTTGGCGTAGTAGAGCGACGCGGAGAACCGGTACACGACGAGACCCGGTTCGGTACGCACGTCAGGTGTGACGTTGGTGGATGCCCAGTCGTCGACTTCCTCACCGGTCATCGACGTCAGCAGCGCCGTGGGCGGGCGATACGAGCGCCGCATGTGGTCGATGATCGACAGCACGATCGCCACGATGATGCCCTGCAATACGCCCACGAGCACCACGGTGCCTGCGGTGATGGCGGCGACGACGAACTCGTCGCGGCGCAGTTTCCAGATCCGCTTCATGCCGAGGACATCGACGAGCTCGATGCCGATCAGAAACACCACCGTGGAGAGCACCGCACTGGGCATGTACTGCAACGGAGCGGTGAGCCAGAGCAGAACGATGGCGACGATGACCACGGTCGTCACGGATGCGAGCTGCGACTTCCCGCCGGCACCGTCGACCATCTGCGTCTTCGTCGGACTGCCGTTGACGACGAATGTCCCGGTGAAGGCAGCGCCGAGGTTCGCGGCGCCGAGGCCGACGAGGTCGATGTTCTCGTCGAACTTGTCGCTGTACTTGGCGGCGTAGGCCCTCGATGTCGCCGCGCTCTGGGCGAGGATGAGCACGAAGATCGACACGGCCGTGCCCGCCAGGGCTGGCACGTCGCTCCACGGAACCGACGGGAACTCGAAGCTCGGGAGGCCGCTCGGGACCTTGCCGAGGGTGGCCACGCCGTGGTCGGACAGGTCGGCCAGCCAGCTGATGAGCATCGAGCCGATCACAGCGATGAGTGCTCCCGGGATCTTGGGTGAGATCGCCTTTCCGCCCACGATCACGATCATCACGCCGGCCGTGACGGCGACGGTGGTCCAGCTCACGTCGCCGACGTTCTCGAGTGTGCTCCAGAACTTGGCCAGCGTGTTGTCGAAGGTGTGCCCGTCGATCGTGATGCCGTCGCCGCTCGACACGCCGAGCATCCCGCCGATCTGACCGAATGCGACCTGGATCCCGACGCCGGTCAGAAATCCCACGAGCACGGTGCGAGACATGAAGTCGGCAAGGAATCCGAGGCCGACGAGGCGGGCGATGATCAGCAGGCCGGCGGCCATCAGCGCCACCATGCCGGCGAGGGCGATGTACTGCGACGACTGTGCGGTCGCCAGCCCGGCAAGCCCAGCGGCGAGCACCGCTGCGGTCGCCGAGTCGGCACCCACCACCAGGTGCCGCGACGAACCCAACAGCGCGAACAGCAGGAGTGGAATGACGATCGTGTAGAGCCCGGTGATCACCGGCATCCCGGCGATCGAGGTGTATCCCATCACCTCGGGGATGGCGAGCGCCGCGAGCGTGACCCCCGCGATGACATCGGTGGGGATGCCCTGGCGGTCGAGCGGGAGCATCCCCTGGAGCACCGGGAGTCGCATTCCCGGCTTCTTGGTGTTCTGGTCAGCCATCGCTGCGCCCTGCATGCATTTCGTCAACGTAGTCCGCTCGACTTCGAGCGATCGTCATCCGCGTCGCCACCGACAGGTGGTGGCATGATCGCCATCCAGAAGTTCGATCCGAACACCACCGAGAGGCAGCTGGCACATGTCCGATGACACGAGTGCTCCCGTGAATTCCGATGGCGCCGAGGCGTCGAGCGGCAGCACCAAGCTGTCGCTGCTGCTGGCGATGGCGATGTTCGTACTGGTGGTCGACACCTCGATCATGAACGTGTCGATCACGGCGGTCGCTGCGGATCTCGGTGCCACGGTCAGCGACGTGCAGGCAGCGATCGCGGTCGAGGCGTTGGTGTCGGCGGCGTTCATCCTGATCGCCAGCAAGCTGGGCGACCTGATCGGCCGGAGACGCGCCTACGTGCTCGG
The DNA here is from genome assembly GCA_963774765.1 of Ilumatobacteraceae bacterium. Classification (GTDB taxonomy): domain Bacteria; phylum Actinomycetota; class Acidimicrobiia; order Acidimicrobiales; family Ilumatobacteraceae; genus Sva-07. Next base: position 120,073 of record CAVZGP010000010.1, on the reverse strand, counting down.
ACTGCTCGCCTATGCGGTCGGCGCGCTGGCGATGACGCTCGCCCAGAGCATGGTGCCCGTCTTCATCTTCTGGGCCCTGATCGGTGGGCTCGGTGCCTCGCTGCTGCTGCCCGCCATGCAGTCGCTCATCCACGGCAACTTCGAAGGTGCGGCGATGAAGAAGACCTACGCCCTGGTGGGTGCGGCGGCGGCGGTCGGCGCGGCGATCGGCCCGCTCATCGGCGGTTTCGTCACCACCTACCTCTCGTGGCGCGTCGGCTTTCTGATGGAGGTGGTCATCATCGCCATCGTCCTGATCAACATCAAGCTGGTCCAGGACGTGCCGTACACCGGGCTGCGCAAGATCGACACCGTCGGCGCCGGGCTGTCGATCGTCGGGATGGGCGGCATCGTGCTCGGCATCCTGGTGTGGCAGGAGGGTGGCGGCTACGTCGGGCTGTTGATGGCGGTCGGCGCCGCCGGCCTGGCCCTCCTGGCGTGGTGGTTGGTCAAGCGCAAACGCGAGGGCAAGGTCGCCCTGATGGACGCCGATCTGTTCAAGATCAAGAACTTCCGCGTCGGTGTGTCGGCGATGGTGCTGCAGCAGATCACCCTCGGCGGCGCCATGATCGCGCTGCCGTTGTACCTGCAGGTCACCTTGGAGTACAACGCGATGCAGGCGGGTCTCTCGCTCGCCCCGCTGTCGCTCACGATGTTCGCCGTCGCCGTGCTCGCGGGGAAGCGAACCGCGAAGCGCCGGCCGGCGGGCATCATTCGGATCGGTTTCGCACTGGCCTTCGTGGGGATGGCCATCGTCGTCCCCGTCATCCCTCGCGGCGAGTCCGGTTGGGCGCTGGCGATCCCACTGCTGATCGCCGGCGCCGGGCTCGGGCTCCTGGTGTCCCAGCTGAACAACTACATCCTCGGCCCGATCGAGGAGGAGCGAGTCAGCGAGGCGGCGGGCGTGAACTCGGCTGGACAGTCGTTCGGCCTGTCGTTCGGGCTGGCGCTCGGTGGCGGCATCCTGCTCGCGGTGCTGTCGTTCGGTTTCGTCTCGCTCACCGAATCGAGCGATGTGATCCCGCCGGCCGATCAGGAGCTGATCTCCACGGCGCTCGAGGACAATGCCCAGCTCGTCAGTACCACGCAGCTCGAAGAGCAGCTCGCGTCGCAACCAAGCGAGATCGTCGACGAGATCGTGAGCATCAACACCGATGCCGGCAACCTTGCGCTGCAGGTGGCCATGCTCGTTCCGATTCTCGCTTGCCTGCTCGGCTTCGCGAACTCGTTCCGGATGATGCGCCTGCCCGACTTCATGCCCTCGGAAGCCGCCGAAGGGGTCCTCGGCGGCTGACGCCGCATCATCCCTGGAGTGTGCTCGTTGGACCGCTAGCTTCTGGCCACCGACGATGAGAGGAACACGAACATGAGCAACACCATGGAATCCGGCACCGGCCTGGAAGGTCTGCGACTGGCACGAGAATGGCCGGCCGTCTTCGTGATGGGTCTGATCACGATCGTGCTCGGTGTCGTGGTGCTCGTCTGGCCACAGGAGACCCTCACGGTGATCTCGGTGCTGATCGGCCTGCAGATCCTCGTGTACGGGATCTACCGACTGGTCACCGCGTTCTCGCACGACACCGTGTCGCCCGGCTGGACCGGGTTCCTCGGCGTCCTCGGCATCATCATCGGCATCGTCGTGCTGCGACATCCCTTCCAGACCGTGGCGGTGCTCGCCGTGCTGCTCGGCATCGTCTGGATCATCGGCGGAATCATCGAGTTCATCGGATCGATCGCCGACGGGAGCCGCGACCACCGCTGGCTCGGCGTGTTCGGCGGGCTGCTGTCGATCGCCGCAGGCATTGTCGTGGTGGCATGGCCGGCGCCGACCGTGACGGTGATCGCCTGGATCTCCGGGCTCTACCTGCTGATCTTCGGGCTGTTCCTCTGCATCTCGGCATTCCAGCTGCGCAGCCTGACCAAGTAACCCCTCCGCCGAATTTCACCAGGGATATCCAGGGGTCAGACCCCTGATGAAATCGCGGCGTTCACTCGCGATCGAGTGAGGCGGCGATGCCGGGCAGGTCGACCCACGGTTGCTTGTGTTCGCACCACACCTCGACCATCGGTGAACTACCCGACTTGTCGTCGAGGGTGCCGGCCTTCACGGCGATGAGCCAGGCGAACCGCACGCGCCGCAGAACCGTCGGTAGACGTACACGGCGTCACCGTGCTCGCCGCGGTCCTCGAACATGGCGAGATCCCCGTCACGTCGAGCTGAGACCATGGGCCGACGCTCGTCCTCGTCGCGCGGCGGTCAGACGATCGGGCGGACCACCCCGGCGACCGGATCGACCTCGACCTGTACACCATCGCTGATCGACAGGGCGCCCGATGCGCCGATCACCGCGGGGATGCCGAGTTCCCGGGCGAGCACGGCGGCATGTGACATGGCGCCACCGTCGACGGTGACGACGGCTCCGGCGATACTCAACACGAGATTGAACGCCGGTGACGTTGCTCGCACGACCAGGACGTCACCCGGAGCGAGTCGCTCCATCGCATCGTCGGCGGACTCGGCGACCAGTGCGCGTCCCGTGTAGCTCTCGGAGCCGACACCGGTGCCGCTGAGCGGGCCGTCTTCGCTCGGGCCCGACATCCCGGTGTACTTCAGAGCGAACTGGACCATGGCGACGGTCGTGGCGAGCGCGGCCGGAAGGGCGTCGAGCGGCGGCTGCGCTTCTGGCTCACCCAGTGACGATGGTGGGTCGAGAGAAGCACCAGCCCGACGGTCCTCGGCGCGTATCCGCAGCTCGTCGGCGGACGGCGTGTGCTCGTCGAACAGTCCTCTGGCCTCGTGCGCCGTGAGTTCGAACACGTCGTCGCCGACACCCAACCGTGACCCGGCATCGAGGAGCGCCCGGCGCAGCAGGCCAACCGGCCACTCGATGGTGATCGGCCCCTGGTCGTCACGCATGTCCATCACGCTGCGAGCCTCGGCCAACAAACGATCGAAGTCACCGCGATGCTCGGCCGCGACTTCATCTCGGAGCACGTCGGCGGTCGCCTCGTCGCCATAGATGGGCGTCGGAGCGGCCGTCAGGATCGACCGCAGCACCACGTCGGGCAACTCGCCGAGGGTCGACGCGGTGAGGTCGTAACCCGTCGCCAGCACGTGGCCGTGCTCGCGGAGGTGCTCGTCGAGGAGTGCGGCCGCTTCGGGGGAGACGGCACGCACGTCGTCGAGCGAGCTCACGGGGCTGGCAGACTCGTCGACAAGGATCCGGATTCGGTGCAGGCGCTCTCTCGGTAGCACGGTCGACGGCGACGCACCCGCGAGCGCGTCGATTGCCCTCGACGGGTCGATGCCCCATCCGTTGCATTCGTAGAGAAATCGAGCGATCGGCCCGAGGTCGTGGCCGTGGAGCCAGAAGTGCAGCTCGAAGTTGTCGTGCAAGAGATCCAACAGGTCGCCGATGTGTCGCCGGAGTTCGTCGTCGGTGAGCGCGGATGGTTCGACGTCTTGCAGGCGCAGGTTGGTCGCGTGCAGTGACGGCCGGATCTCGTGGTGCCAGCGGGTCACGACGTCGGCGGACGGTGATGCAGTACGCGTGTGTTCGGCCGACTTCGCCGCGCCGTCTGAACTCGGGATGCAGCCGTGCGGAAATCCAGAGCAGGGGAGTGGGCGGCGGCTTGCGGGCTGGTTTGTCGGCGCGGATGAGGGGTCGCAGCCGCGTGTAGTGGAAACCGTTGACGAACCGGGCTTCGATCGTGTCCGCCGGCACACCAACCTCCGCGAAGACACGACGGAAGCCATTCTCGAATCCCTCGGTGAGCAGCCACTGGCTGATCGGGGTGACGCCTCCCGGGTAGTGCGATCGATCGAGTTGCCACTCGCCCGGCCCTGGCGCGACGAAGACGTCTTCCATGGAGCCACATCATCGCGCGTCGTCACCATCGTCCGGACGAACATCGCTATCGGTGATGATCGATATCACTGCAATCTATGTGGGTGATGGGAATGGCCGTCCGATGATGGGGTTGTACGAATTGTCAATCGCGATGGCGTCACACCCATCAACTCCTCGCAGAGAACCAGGTTCCATGTTCACCCGCAAGCACCACCTCGACGCCGCACTCCTCACCAGCGACCTGGCGGTCGCCGTGCCCGTCCACGAACTCGAACAGCTCGACCGGCTCGCCACCACCCTCTGCATCGATGCAGGCGAGGAGATCGTCCAGCTCGACGAGGTCGGGCGTGAGTGCTTCGTGGTCATCGACGGCGAGTTCAGCGTGGATCTCGGTGACCATTCGATCACCGTCGGCCCGGGTGCCGTCATCGGCGAGATGGCGCTCCTCACGCTCAAGCGCCGCACCGCCTCGGTGGTCGCGACCGTCGACTCGAGCGTGTACGTGCTCAATCGGTCCGAGTTCGCGACCGTGCTGGACACCTGCCCGAAGCTCACCCGCGTCGTGCTGGATGGTGCCATCCGCCGCGCTGTCGCTGCCGCCTGAACGCGCCGAGCGCAGGATTGCGACGAGCGAAGCGACCGAAGAGTGACCGTTGGCTCATCGCCGGCGCAGCACGCTGTAGCCGGTGGACAAGACTGCGGTGATGATCGCCGCCACGTCCTCGCTGGTCGACTTGGTCGGGGCACTCGAAAATCGCTCGGTTTCCGCACGGGAACTCCTCGACCTTCATCTCGATCGGGTCGAGCGGCTCGACCGCGAGATCAACTCGGTGATCACCATCGAGCCGGAGCGGGCGCGCGCTGAGGCTGTCGCGATCGATGAGGCGCGCGCGTCGGGCGGCGCGCTCGGACCGCTCGCCGGAGTGCCGGTGACCGTGAAGGACGCCATCGCCACGGCCGAGATCCGCTCGACCGGGGGAGCACGTGAGCTGAGTGACCATGTGCCCGACGTCGACGCAACGGTCGTCACCACCATCCGAGAGGCGGGTGCTGTGGTCTTCGGAAAGACCAACGTGCCGCGTTGGTCCGGCGACTACCAGTCGTACAACGACATGTTCGGTACGACGAACAACCCATGGGACACCGAGCGCACGCCGGGCGGGTCGTCGGGCGGGCCTGCCGCAGCGGTGGCGATGGGATTCACGGGCTTCGAGATCGGCACCGACATCGGCGGCTCGATCAGGGTGCCGTCGTCGTTCTGCGGCGTGTACGGCCACAAGCCGAGCTTCGGGATCATCCCGACGTACGGCTATCTCGACAACCCGATCTGGCATCGCAACGTGGCCGACATCAACGTGTTCGGACCAATCGCTCGTTCCGTCGATGACCTCGAACTCCTCCTCGGCCTGCTCGCCGGAGCAAACCCCGACGACGCGCCCGGATGGCGCCTCGAACTTCCGCCGCCGCGGGCGACGGAGCTTCGCGACTTTCGAGTGGTCGCCTGGCTCGACGATGGCTTCGCCCCGGTCGACCCGGCGGTTCGTGACGTGATGGGCGCCGCCGTCGGAGCCCTCGAGCGTGAGGGCGCTCGCATCGATCGCGACCGGCGGCCCGACATCGAGCTGGCAGCGGCGGCACTCGAGGGGCTGATCCTGATCTCCTCAGCGACGTCCATCTCCGACAGCGACGATGAGAACTCCGCGGCAAGCGGGGCCGGTCGTGGGCTCGACCATCGGGCATGGGACGAACTGCACCGGCGGCGGGGCGAGACCCGCCAGCGTTGGAGCGAGTTCTTCGCCGACGTCGACGTGCTGCTGTGTCCGGTGACGGTCGTTCCACCGTTCCGTCACGTGCATTCGTCGGAGGGTTCGAATTGGACGCATGCCGCGCTCGCCGACCACAACGACCGGCAGTACAGCGACCTGATCGGCTGGAGTGCCCTGATCGGCAGCGCCTACCTGCCGGCCACGGTCCCACCGATCGGGCGAACAGCGAACGGCCTTCCGGTCGGCATCCAGGTTGTGGCGCCGTACCTCCACGACCGAACGGCGCTGGCGTTCGCTCGCTGCATGGCCGAGGTGCTCGGCGGCTACGAACCACCGCCTGCCGCCATGTGAATCGCTCGTCGCGGTGGTCAGGACTCGAGGGCGGCGCGGAGTTGTTCGTACGCGTGGTCAGGCATCGAGGTGTACAGCAGTTCGGCGCCGGCGAAGCGCCGCGCCTCTTCGGCCAACGCCGGCACGTAGACGTGCTCGGCGAGGATCACGACGGTCGATGTTCCCGGCTCGACTGCTTCGCGGAACCAGGCGACCCACTCGTCGGGGATCCCCAGGTCGACGATCTTCGCGGTGACCGCTCCGGATGCGGCCCCGATGCCGAGACCGGCGATCCATCCGACCGGCCCGCCGAGCACGAGGCCGAGCAGGCTCGTCCACATCGCGCCGTTCAACGCTGCGCGCCCCGGGGTGGGATCGATGGTCTCGACCACCTTCACCGAGCCGTCCTCGGCCTTGTTGACGACCACTGCATCCTGCAGGTCGAGCGCTCCGGTCTGCTTCAATCCGCCCATCGCCAGGAGGTACTGCTGAGCGAGGACATGACGGGTGAACGACACCCCGATGATCACAGGAGCGCCCGGATCCGACACCACCCGCTCGTGAGGTTCGATGCCCGCCCGCAACATCGGGTCCGGGGGATCGAATGTCCGAGGCTCGTTCATGGCCCAAGTCTGCCCGCTGTCGGGCCCGACCAGCCTCCGGTCACTTGCTCGCAATCGTGACACCATCGGTGACGGCCGACTCATCGAGGCCAATCGGCTCCGGGTCGATACCGAACACCCAGCGATAGAAGCCGGTCGATGCCTGCTCGACGCCTGGCCAGACCTCCTGAACCGGCCGGTTCGGCTCGTCACACCCGTCGGTGGCCAGGGTGCGCAGACGGTCGTCGATGAAGTCCCCGAGGCCGGCCTGCTCGGCGAGGACGATCAGGTTCGAATCGCCCGGGCCGATGGCGCAGAGGTCGGCGAACGCCAGGTGGCCGGTGTCGGCGAACACCCAGAGCCACGACGGCGAAGGTGCCAGAGCGAACGCCTCGGCGGTACGCGACGCTTCGATGATGCCGTCGAGTTCGCCGGCCAGGAACAACGACGGCACGTCGGCGACGTTGTCGCCCAGGCCGGACGCGTACGACACGTACCCCAAGATGGTGTCGTCGAGCGCCATCTCGGCGATGGTGCCGCCACCGGCGGAGTGACCGCCGAGCGCCACGCGTTCGTTGTCGAGCACTCCGCCGAGCAAGGGATCGGCGTCGAGCGTCGTGAGGTATGTGCGCATCGAGCGCATCTGTTCGATCGACGCAGGCTGGCCGTCGGCGGTGCCACCGAGCGAGTTGGTCAGGTCGCGGCTGGGATGGTCGGTCGACGCGGTCACCATGCCCCACGAGGCGAGGTGTGACGCGAGGTGGCTCGACTGCACGCGGAACGACGACGCCCCGTGACTGAACAGCACGATCGGGAACGGTCCGTCAGCCGCCGCGGGCGCGTCTCGCGTGGCTTCGATGGTGAATGTGTCGTCGACGTCGGCGGAGATCAGATCGGCGACGGCCGGAGGGAGGAAGTCGCGCACGTTGTAGGTGTCGGTGCCGCCGGCGACGGAATCGTCCGCGGGATACCAGACCTCGACGGAGCCGCCCTCGGGCAGGACGCGTGTGGTGATGCCGACGGCGTACGGGCCTCGCTGCGCGAGTCCGGCCGGGGTCACGGACGGTTCGAGTGCCTCGGTGGTCTCGGGCGCCGTGGGTTCGGTCGTCGGTGGCGCGACCTCGGTGGTCTCGGGCGTGGCGGGCCCCGTGGGCTGCGAGGCGGGGTCGGTCGTCGCGGCATCGCCGGTCGATGAACTGTCGGAATCGGAGCCGCATGCAGCGGCCACCAGCGCGGTGGCGAGAAGAAGGGGCACGAGTCGTCGCATCGGCGGGAGCGTAGATGCCGGTACCCTCTCGGTCCCACCCGATCAGAAGGAACACGACTCATGGCCCAGGCCAAACTCACGCCGCTCCAGCAAGCCGAAGCCGACCGCAAGGCCGCCGAGAATGCTCGCACCAACAAGGTGCAGAAGACCTATTCCGACGAGGAGAAGGCGACACGCAAAGAGCGCGTGGCCAAGGCCAAGGACGCGATGACCCGGTCGGTGGGCCTGAAGGGTGCGCACGTGCCACCCGCTCGTGCTGCCATCAAGAAGTACCTCCAGAATCTCAACGACCCCAAGCAGCCCGACGATCAGCAGTTCGAAACGCTGATCGAGGCGCCGTTCAAGGCGCCGCCGAAGAAGCGCGCCAACGACCGCCCCTTCTGACCCCCGCCCGACTCGCGTTGCGATGAGCGAGGTGACCGTATACGGCGGTTTGGCTCATCGGTGGGGCGTGTCCCCGGGTTGCGATGAGCGAGGTGACCGTATACGGCGGTTTGGCTCATCGGTGGGGCGTGTCCGGGTTGCGGGCGAGCTACTTCGGGGCTGGCGGGAGAACCGCGTCGACCAGGGCTCGCTCGAGGCGCGTGAGTTCGGTGGAGATGCGCGAGCGGGCCTTGCGGCGTTCGTTCAGCGGCATCGTGGCGGAGATCGACGCTGCGCGGCTCAACTCGTCGAGCGCCTGAAAGACCGCCACGCCGTCCGGTCCGGTTGCGTCGGGAAACACGAGATGCGCGTTGCGTTCGAGGGCGCCGATGCGACGTTCGATGCCCTTCTGACCGAACCGTTGGGTCGGATCGAACCGACCGCGGCCCGTCGATGGTGACGACGCAGCACCGTCGTCGGCGCGACGACTGGCCGCCCACTCCTTGGCTGCGACAGGTGCTTTTCGCAGTTGTGCGCGCACGCGTTCGTCCTGCAACACGGACATCGCGAGCAGCATGGCGCCCTGTGCGGCCTTGCGCCGGGTGGTGGGGATCGGAATCGGTCGTCTGCCAGCCATCGAGAACCACGAGCCTAGGTGAGGGTCGCTGCCCGCCGTACCCACGCGGTGGACCGGTCACTCCACATCGGAGCCATCCCCACCGATGTGGTTGAGTAGGTCGATGTCTTCCGAGTATCCATCCACCGCCCTCGAACTGAGATCGACGCTCACCGACGACGGCGTCGTCACCATGGGCATCCGCGAGGTCGACGTGGTCGATCCCGCTGACGATCAGGTGGTCGTCCGTATCGAGGCGGCGCCGATCAATCCTTCAGATCTCGGCATGATGTTCGCCGGAGGCGATGCCAGCGCCTGCCTTCGTGCTGGCGACGGAATCCACGATGCCGTGGCCGTACCCGTCACCGAATCGGCCGTTGCCGCCCAGCGAGCCCGTCTCGGCATGGCCATGCCGGTCGGCAACGAGGGCGGTGGCGTCGTGGTGGCTGCCGGCGCGTCTCCCGCAGCGCAAGCATTGCTCGGCAAGACCGTCGGATTCGTGTCGGGAAATGCCTACGCCCAGTACCGCACGTTGAACATCAGCCAATGCCTCGCGATGGCCGACGGCACCGACCCCGCTGACGCTGCGGCGGCCTTCGTCAATCCGCTCACGGCGCTCGGGATGGTCGAGACGATGCGGTCCGAGGGGCACACTGCGCTCGTCCACACCGTCGGTGCCTCGAATCTCGGGTTGATGCTGAACCGGCTCTGTCTCGACGACAGCGTCGCGTTGGTCAACATCGTCCGCAAGTCGGAACACGTCGAACAACTTCGCTCGTTGGGTGCGCAGCACGTCGTCGACTCGAGCAGCGACAGCTTCATCGACGATCTCACCGACGCACTGAGGGCGACCGGCGCCACGATCGCGTTCGATGCAATCGGAGGTGGTGACCTCGCCGGCATCCTGCTGTCACGGATGGAGAAGGTGGCCGGTGAACAGGCGGGCGAGTTCAGTCGGTACGGCTCCGACACGCACAAGCAGGTGTACATCTACGGTGGACTCGATCGAGGGCCGACCACGTTGAGCCGTGACTTCGGCGCACGGTGGGGCGTCGGCGGATGGCTGCTCACACCGTTCCTGATCGAGCTCGGCCAAGAGGGGGCGGATCGGTTGCGTCAGCGGGTGGCCGACGAGATCACGACCACCTTCGCCAGCGCCTATGGAACGCGCCTGTCGCTGGTCGATGCCGTCGACCCCGGGCACGTGAAGCGCTACACCCGCATGGCCACCGGCGACAAGGCCCTCATCACACCCCAGGCCTGACGGTCCTCCCCGGCCCCGTCCCCGCCCGGACTGTGGGTCCTCCCCGGCCCCGTCCCCGCCCGGACTGTGGGTCCTCCCCGGCCCCGTCCCCGCCCGGACCGTCGTCAGCGGCCGCCTTGGCCGTCGTCGACCTTGATGATCGTCCCGGTCACCATCTCCGAGGCAGGCGACACGAGATACAACAGCGTGCTGTCGAGGTTCTCGGGTTGACCGATCCGCTTGCGGGGGAACACCCGCGTGAGGTCGCCCATCCGCTCGATCATGCCGTCGGACATCTCCGAGGCGAACAGGCCGGGCGCGATGGCGTTCACGTTGATGTTGAACCTCGACCATTCGACAGCGAGGGTCTCCGTCAGTCGGTTCACGCCCGCCTTGGTGATCGAGTAGAGCGCCGCGCCACCACCCGAGTAATGGAAGCCTCCGAGGGACGAGATGTTCACCATCCGCCCTGGCAGCTGCAACTCGATCAATCGTCGGGCGACCTCGCACGACAGCACGTACGGTGCCCGGAGATTCGTGTCGAAGACCTGGTCGATCAACTCCAGTGGCATCTTGGTGGCGTACTGCGCGTCGGGAATCCCGGCATTGTTGACCAGGATCTGGACCGGGTCGAGGTGGCGTTCGATCGTGCTCACGATCTCGGTGAGCTGATCGGCGTCGGTGACGTCGAGTTCGAGCGGCAGGCAGGTGCCGCCTGCGTCGGTGATCTCCCGGGCGACGTCGGCGAGGCGCTCCATGCGGCGCCCCGTCGCAACCACTCGGGCGCCGTTCGCCGCGAGCAGCACGGCGAATCGCCGTCCGAGCCCGGACGAAGCTCCTGTGACAAGGGCAACCTGGCCGGCGAGATCGATGGTTGGTTCGAGGGTGTCAGCAGCGTCCATCCCGGCATGCAAGCACATCGGACACGCGTCGCCGAACGTGAACGGTCGATGACGTTGTCGACGAGCGGTCCACCGACCCGCGAGACGGGCGTACCCTGTCGGTCGTGTCAACTGTCTCGAAGATCGCGATCAGCACCGGTGGGGGCGACGCCCCCGGACTCAATGCCGTCATTCGCTCCGCCACCGTGGCCGCGCGGAATCGGGGGTGGGAGGTCGTCGGCATTCGCGACGGCTTCAACGGCATCATGCAGCCCGACGACTATCCCGCAGGCGGCCTGATCGAGCTCGACCGCCAGGCTGTGCGTGGTATCTCCCATCTCGGTGGCACCATTCTCGGCTCCACCAATCGTGGCAACCCGACGTCGTACCCCGTGCAGGCCGACGACGGAACCTGGAGCACGGTCGATCGCACCCCCGAACTGGTGCAACGATTTCGCGACGAGGACATCGACGCGCTGATCACCGTCGGCGGCGACGGATCACTGCGCATCGGCAATCACATCCATCAGCACGGACTCCGCGTGATCGGCGTGCCGAAGACGATCGACAACGACCTCGACAAGACCACCGCCACGTTCGGTTTCGACACGGCGGTCGACTTCGCCGCCGAGTGCATCGACCGACTGTTCACGACGGCCACATCTCACGGCCGCGTCATGGTGGTCGAAGTGATGGGTCGCGACGCCGGTTGGATCGCGTTGCACGCCGGCATGGCCGGCGGTGCGCACTGCATCCTCATCCCAGAAATTCCCTACCAGTTGGCGCCGGTCGTCGAGACGATCCTGCAGCGCGATCGCAACGGCGCGCGCTTCACCATCGTCGTCGTCGCAGAAGGAGCCAAACCGGTCGACGGTGAGGTGTCGATCATCGGTCATGCTGTCGGCCAGGCGGTGCAACTCGGTGGAATCGGGGGCAAAGTCGCCGCGCAGATCGCCGAACTCACGGGTAAGGAGACGCGCACGGTGGTGCTCGGCCACCTGTTGCGTGGTGGTTCTCCGACCGCACTCGATCGGCTGCTCGGGCTCCGCTTCGGCGCCGCCGCGGTACGGGCGCTGGAAGAGGGCCAGGACGGGATCATGGTGGGTCTCCAACCACCCGAGGTCGTGTACGTGCCGCTGGAGGAAGCAACCCGCCAACTCAAGCTGGTGCCACTTGGTGGAGACACGGTGCGCACGGCCCGTGACCTCGGGATCAACTTCGGCGATCAGATGCCCGGGGAACTCCTTGGGCGCTGAGCGCACCAGCGCTGACCGAGAACGTCTCCGCGATGAGCTGCTGAGCGCCACGGAGTTCCTGCGTCGCGTCGGCGCCGACCGAGCGCTTCTCACCGCGCTGTCGGCCGAGGAGAAGCAGGATCTGCTGAACGCTGCGGGCGACGTGTTCTGCCCCGACCCCGAGGAACGTCGCATCCGCACCAAGGCGCTCAAACGGCAGCGCCGATCCGAGCGCGTGCGTCGCGACGAAGACGTGCTGGATGGCACGGGAATTCGCACGTTGCGTGAGCAGACGGTGTTCACCACACCCAACGTGATGCCGCCCGGCGAGTTCGACCAGCGCGACGTCGACGACCCGATGTATCGCGAGACCGTCGAGGAGCAACACTGTTACGTCTGCAAGGTCAAGTACCGCGAGATCCATCACTTCTACGATCAGCTCTGCCCGTCGTGCGCGGGGTTCAACTTCGCGAAGCGCTCCGAACTGGCCGACCTGTCGGGGACCGTCGCGCTGCTGACCGGCGGACGGGTGAAGATCGGCTACCAGGCGGGGATCAAGCTGCTGCGCTGCGGAGCATCGCTGATCGTCGTGACACGCTTCCCGCGAGACGCGGCAGCTCGATATGCGTCCGAGCCCGACTTTGCCGAGTGGGGTGATCGCCTCGAGGTGTTCGGGCTCGATCTTCGCCACACGCCGAGCGTCGAGGCGTTTTCCCATCACCTGCTGACGACGCGTGACCGGCTCGACTTCATCGTCAACAACGCCTGCCAGACGGTGCGGCGACCGCCGGACTTCTACCGGCACATGATGCGGGGCGAGGAGGCTGCGCTCGACACGTTGACACCCGAGGTGTTGCAGCTCGTCGGCGCCTACGAAGGGCTTCGTGGATATCACCTGCTGCCCGGCAGCGATGTCGAAACGGTTGGGGGCGCAGACCTTGCCGTCGTCGAGGCGGCGCCGCTGCCCGGTCTGACGAGAGCGGCGGCGCTGTCGCAGACGCCGTTGCTTGCCGACGAGGTCGTCGCCCAGGATGCGCTGTTTCCGCAGGGCCGCCTCGACCAGGACCTCCAGCAGGTCGACCTCCGTGAGCGCAACTCGTGGCGGCTGCTGCTGCACGAGGTGTCGTCGGTGGAGCTGCTGGAGACCCAGTTGGTCAATGCGATTGCGCCGTTCGTTCTCAACGCCCGGCTGAAGCCGCTGATGGAGGCGACACCCGGACGACACAAGCACGTCGTGAACGTGTCGGCGGTCGAGGGGCAGTTCTACCGGTTGTGCAAGACCACACGTCACCCGCACACCAACATGGCCAAGGCTGCGCTCAACATGATGACGCGCACCTCGGCGACCGACTACCACGCGTCGGGCATCCACATGAACAGCGTCGACACCGGTTGGGTGAGCGACGAGGATCCGGCGGCGATCGCCGAGCAGAAGCAGGCCGAGCACCGCTTCCACCCACCGCTCGACATCGTAGATGGGGCCGCCCGCATCGTCGATCCGATCATCGACGGCGCCAACACCGGGACCCACGTCTGGGGTCAGTTCCTCAAGGACTACCGCCCCACCGACTGGTGAATTTCACCAGGCGTCAGACCCCTGGTGAAATCGGATGGCGTGGTGGGTCTGACCGCTGCTGCAATGCGGTGGTGAAGCGCATGACGCCGTCGTCGACGGGGGCCTTGCGGAACATCTTCTTGTCCTTGCCGTAGTCCTGTGGGTTGATCCACGGCTCCCGGTCACCCTGCTTCGGGTAGCGATCGGCCGCTCGGCGCATGTACCCCGACGTCAGGTCGTCGAGCATGGGCCGCAGCTTCATCGCGGCGTCTGACGCCCTCAGGCGCGGTGTGCAGACCCGGGTCCCGGTTTCGTCCATGTGGTTGAGCAGGCGGCACACGTATCGCGCGATCAGGTCCGCGCGTAGCGTCCACGATGCGTTGACATAGCCGAACGTCGAGGCCAGGTTCGGTACGTCGGAGTAGGCGAACCCCTTGTAGGCGACCGTCTGCGAGAAGTCGATCGCTTCGCCATCGACGACGAAGTCGACTTCGCCGAGCGTCACCATGTCGAGGCCGGTCGCGGTGACGATGATGTCGGCGTCGAGGTGCTCGCCCGACTCGAGTTGGATGCCGGTCTCGTCGAACGACGCGATGTGGTCGGTCACCACCGACGCGGACCCTTCGTTGATCGCCTCGAACAGGTCGCCGTTCGGGACGAGGCACAGGCGCTGATCCCACGGCGCGTAGGTCGGGGTGAAGTGGGTCGCCACGTCGTAGTCGGGGCCCAACGACTTGCCGACCTTCTTGACGATGTAGTCCTTCGCCTTGTCGGGATTCTTGCGCATCCGCTTGTACATCACCTGCTGCAGCACGGTGTTCTTCGTCCGGGTGACTCCGTAGGCGACCTTGTCAGGCAGCACCTTGCGCAGACCGTTGGCGATCGCGTCGACATCGGGACGTGACACCACGTAGGTCGGCGATCGCTGCAACATCGTCACGTGGCCGGCGGTCGCCGCCATCGCGGGAACGAGTGTCATCGCGGTCGCGCCGGAACCGATCACCACGACACGTTTGGTGGCGTAGTCGAGGTCGTCCGGCCACATCTGGGGATGCACGATCTCGCCCCCGAAGCGCTCGCGGCCGGCGAAGTCGGGTGTGTAGCCCTCCTTGTAGGAGTAGTACCCGGAGCACATCGACAGGAAGTTGCATGTGTACGTTGCCGTGCCGCCATCGGCGAGATCGGCCTCGACGGTCCAGGTCGCGGTCTCGCTCGACCATTCGGCGCGCCGCACGAGGTGGCCGAACCGGATGTGGCGATCGATGCCGTACTCGGCGACCGTCTCGCGCAGATACGCCATGATCGACGGGCCGTCGGCGATTGCCTTGTCAGCGTTCCACGGCTTGAACTCGAAGCCCAGCGTGTGCATGTCGCTGTCGGAGCGGATACCGGGATACCGGAACAGGTCCCAGGTGCCACCGATGTCCGCGCGCCCCTCGAGGATCAGGTAGGTGCGGTTCGGCGACTCGACCTGCAGGTGGTAGGCGGCTCCGATTCCGGAGATTCCGGCACCGATCACGAGAACGTCGACGTGCTGCTCGATCATGGAGCGACCGTACTGCCGGGCATGGACCGCGACGAACTTGACGCGACCCTGACGTGACCGAGCAGTGGCGGCGCCGTACGCTTGGCCCATGACCTCGACGTTTGCGCCACCGACCGGTCCAGCGGTGACCGAGTCGCCAGCATCGGCGTCCTCGGTTCCCGAGATCGCGCTCGTTTCAGCTTCCACGCCGCCGTCGGGCCGCGGACGACGCCCCGTTGCGCTCGTCGCGGCCGTCGTTGCGGTGATGGCGCTCGGCGTGGCGGCATTCGTCGCGCTCGCCGACAGCGGATCGGATGACCGTGCCGACATCGCCGAGCCGTACTCGCTGATCGCTGCGGCCGAGAGCACGATCGACGCCCGCACGGTCGAATTCGACGTGACGGTGTCGGTGTCAGACCTCGCTGAGATCACCGTGGCGGGGACAGTCGACAACGACTCGCAACTCATGTCCGTCACCACCGATCTCTCTGCCTTGCTGGCGCTCGGCGACACGCCGATGCCGCTCGGCGATGGCGACATGACACTGCTCATCGACGGTTCGACCGGCATCGTCTATCTGGACGCGTCGGCGCTCGGCGGGTTCCTTCCCGACAGCGCCGCCTGGGTGTCGATCGACCTCGGCACCCTCGCCGAGCAGAGCGGACAGGCGCTCGATGATCGGCAGGACGAGTTCATCCTCGACCCGAGCGACATCGCCCGTTCGCTGCTCGATACCGACAGCGCCACCGAAGTCGGCACCGAGACGATCGACGGCGTCGAGGTCAAGCACTACGAGGTCAGCGTCGATCTCGCCGATGCCCTCGCAGCGGTCCCGCAGGCCGACCTCGACGAAGCGCTCGGTGGTGCCGATCTGCCTGACATCGAACTCCCGGACACCGTGACCTACGACGTGTGGGTCACCGCCGACAACCAGCTCCGTCGGGTGTCGTTCGCCACGGAGATCGCCGGCCAGACGATCGGGATGCAGCTCGAGATGACCACGAGCAACGAGCCGCTGGACGTCGAGTTGCCCGCCGAAGCTGACGTCTTCGACCTCACCGGCCTGCTCGGATTCTGACGTCCGGCCGCGCGTCAGCAGCGCCCGCGCAAGAGCTCCGCCGCCGCGCGGTGACCCGCCTCGCATGCCGATCGCGGGTTGTCGACCCAGCCGGGTGCGGTGAGGAATCCGGCAGCGAACGCGTCGCCGGCGCCGGTGGTGTCGTTGACGCCCGATATCACAATCGCCTCGGCCTCGACGGCCGAGCCGTCTGGGGAGTGGATCAACGCCGGGCGAGGACCTCGCTTGACAACCGTCAACGCGCCGACCACCGGTCCGTCGATGCCGAGCGCAGCTGCCTCGTCGGCGTTGGCCAGCACGAGCGTCGGTGCTGCAGCAGCCAGACGCCGGACCACTTCGGAGATGCCGATCTCGGCCATGATCGCCGTCGACGACAGGTCGATCGATACCGCGATCTCTCGTTCGTTCGCCCAGCCGATCACGGTCGCGGCCGTTGCCGCGATGCGCCCGGTCGCCAGTGAATAGAGGGGCACGTGGAGCACGTCGACGCCGTCGAGCCAGGCAGGGTTCGGGTCGTGGAAGTCGAGACAGGCTTGGCGATCGGTGAGCATCGAGCGTTCGCCGAGGTGGTCGACGAGCGCCACGATCGTGCCCGTCGATCCGTCGCGCTCGACCATCGAGACATCGACCCCCTCGTCGTCGAGTTCGTCGAGCAGCGCGGTGCCGATCGCGTCGGCGCCGACCTGGCCGAGGAAGCGGCTGCGAAACCCGAGCGTTGCCGCCCGAGCGACCACGTTCGCAGCGCTGCCGCCGCGCCGTCTCGAGATGTGCGCGTGCGTGTCGGACGCGACGTTGACGGGGCCGTCGAGGCGGACGATCACGTCCTCGACGAGGTCGCCGAGCGAGGCGAGCATCAGCGGACGTCAGCCACCGTCGACATCGTCGACCATCACGCCTGTCGTCGCCTCGTCGACCGTGACGCCTGTCGTCGCCTCGTCGACGACCGCCATCACGTCGAGGCCGGAGAACGCGCCGGTCGGGTCCGCCACCTCGACCACCGGGTCGTCGACGTCGTCGTACTCCAGCCGCAACGCCCGACTCATCGTGGCGTGCATCGCGTAGGTGCACGTGATGTAGGTGAACTCCAGAATCTCCTCGTCGGACAGGTGTTTCTGCAGTTCGGCGAACAACGCGTCGGGCACCCGTCCCGACTGCAGCACGAGGCAATCGGTGTAGGCGAGTACAGCCCGCTCGGCTGGGCTCCAGCAATCGGCCACCGACCACGCCGGAATCGCGGCGACCTGGTCGTCGGTGAAACCCACGTCGCGCATCGCCTTGCAGTGCTGGCTGAACACGAACGTGCTGCCCACGGCGAACCCGGCGCGGGTCTGGCCGAGTTCGCGGAGCTTGGCGCTGATCTGGCGGCCGGGGTCACGGTAGAACTGGAAGCCGAGGGTGGTGTGGTCGAAGGCGTCGGGCACCAGCGCGAACACCGTCCACCAGTTGCCGGGGGTGCCCGAAGCGGTACCGGGTTCGGCGACCGGATCCCGATCGCCGAAGACCATCGAATAGACGGCCTGGCCAACCGGATGTGCGTCGTCCTTGCCGACCTGCGCGAGGCGCGGCATGTCAGGCGCCCGCCGTCGCTGGTCGGCCCTGCTTCGACGCCTCGCGTGACGTCTCGACGAGTGGGTCGACGCCGAGGAGCCGGTGGGCCTCCCCCGGATTCGGCTCGAAACCAGGGGTGTCACGGCACAGCTCGACCATGATGCCGTTGGGATCGCGGTAGTACAGCGAATGGCACCACCCGTGATCCTGCTCCATCGCCGGCTCGATGCCCTCGGCGCTCATTCGTGAGCGCACCGATTCCTGCTGTTCGGCCGTTGCGCGGAATGCGCAGTGGTTGACCCAGAACGGGAGACCGACGCCGTCGGACACGTCGGTGGTCCACTCGGGCTGTTCGCCTACTTGATGGAACTGGAAGAAGGCGATGCATTCGGCCTCTCCCTGGGCGTTCGGGCCGATGTCGTAGAAGACGTGACGCAACCAACTCTCGCCCATCGCCTGGACCTCGGTGTGGATCAGCGGGAAGCCCATCAGGTCCTCGTAGAAGTGGGTCGTCGCGTCGACGTCCCGGGTGGCGTAGGCGACATGGTGCAATGGCATGTGCCGAAGCGTAGATGCGGACGTCGTTTCGGCTAGAGACGGGGTATGCCCTTCGCCGCCGTCAACGGGATCGACATCTACTTCGAGCTCCACGGCAGCGGGCCGCCATTGCTCAACATCAGTGGAACCGGCAACGACCTGCGTCGTTCGCCGGCATCGATTCTTCCGGTCAACAAGGCGTTCGAGACGCTTCACTACGACCAGCGCGGTCTCGGCCGGACCTCGAAACCCGAGGCCGACTACTCGATGGCCGACTACGCCGACGACGCCGCGGCGCTCATCCATTCGATGGGCTGGGCGCGGTGCCATGTCCTGGGCACCAGCTTCGGTGGAATGGTGGCGCTGAACCTGGCTGTGCGACACCCCGACGTCGTCGAGCGGTTGGTGCTGTGCTGCACGTCGCCCGGCGGCACTGCATCGTCGTATCCACTGCACGAACTCGCCCGGCTCGACCCCGACGAGGCGTTCGCGACACGGATGCGCCTGACCGACCGACGGTGGGACCCCGAGGCCGACGAGCCGATGCCTGACGTCGGCGCCTACTACGACCAGATGGTCGTTGCGGCACGTGCCATTCCCGATCCGGAGCAGCTCGGTGGACTGCGGCGCCAACTCGCGGCGCGTGCTGGCCACGACGTGGTCGACGACCTCTCCTCGATCACTCAACCAACGCTGGTGTGCGCGGGGCGCTACGACGACATCGCGCCCATGGAGAACTCCGAACTCCTCGCCGCCAACATCCCCGGCGCGAGACTGCAGGTCTTCGAAGGAGGACATCTCTTCATGATCCAGGACCGCACAGTGTTCCCTGCCGTCATCGAGTTCCTGCGAGGCGAATCGTGATCCGCCTGCGCCAGGTGGCGATGATCGCGCCAGATCTCGATCCCGTCGTCGAGGAGTTGTGCGACACGTTCGGGTTGCAGGTCTGCTTCCACGATCCTGGCGTCGCCGAATTCGGATTGCGCAACGCACTCCTGTTGGTCGGCGACCAGTTCATCGAGGTGCTCTCGCCGATCCGTGAGGGCACCACCGTGCAGCGGTTGCTCGACAAGCGCAACGGCGCCGGCGGCTACATGGCGATCTTCGAAGTCGACGATCTCGACGACCGGCTCGACCGTCTGGCCGCCAACGACGTCCGCATCGTGTGGGCCGGCGATCTGCCCGACATCCGCGGCCGCCATCTCCATCCGGCTGACGTGGGTGGGACCCTGGTGTCGATCGACCAACCGGTCCCGAACGGCAGTTGGCGGTGGGGTGGCCCCGATTGGAAGGCCCGATCCGACGAACTGCTGGCGAATGCCGTCGTCACGGGAATTGCCGGCACCGTCGTGTCGGCGACCGAACCCGACGCAATGCGAGCTCGGTGGACGCAGCTCGGGCTCGATCGCGACGTGACGATCGCTGCGGCAGGACCCCGCGGCGATGGCCTCGATGGTGTGGCGCTCGTCGCCGCCGATCGGGGGCGGGCCGGTGAGCGCACCGAGATCGGTGGCGTCACCTTCACCCTCGTCTGATCCTCGAACCCGCCAACGATGAGCGAAACCGCCGTATCCGGTCGGTTGGCTCATCGCGGGGGAGGTCGATCGGGTTGCGATGAGTGAAACCGCTGTATCCGGTCGGTTGGCTCATCGGTGGGGTGGTCGGGCGGGTTGCGATGAGTGAAAGCGCTGTATCCGGTCGGTTCGCTCATCGGTGGGGAGGTCGTACGGGCGCGACTGTCAGTCCTTGGTGGTGTCGATCCACACGGATGTCGCGCCGGAGTGGCCGACGCCGATCACCATCCAGGTGGCGCCAACAGCGATCGTGGCGGCGAGCGCGACGCCGAAGACCACCGGTGCGTAGTGTCGCCGTAACTTCGGGACGAGCGCGACCACGATCAAACCGATCGCTGCGATCGGCAACAGCACGACGGCCGCAGGCACGATGAGTGGGTGCGCGGGCAGGCCGAACAGCGTGTCGATTTCCATGGGGGTCTCCTGTTGTCAGAGGCGCGCTTGCGCGCGGGGACGTGGTGCCGGGGTCCGTCGGGGCCGATGGCGATGGGTGAGGCGGTACACGGTGGCCCAGGCAACAGCGATGATCGAGGCGACCGCGGTGCCCTGGTACAGCCAGTGCGTGGTGTCGGTGCCGGCGAATGCGGCATGCAGGCTGACGAGCAGGAAGGTGGCGTAACTCGAGAGGTGGATCCAGCGCCAGACCCGGCGGGGGAGTCGTTTCATGGCGAGCGAGGTCGCTTCGACCGCGGCGAGCATCCACAGTGCAACCACGCCGAGCGCGACGGCACCGGGTTGGTACGACGATGCGTAGGGCACGAGCAGGTCAGCCAGGCCGAAGTGGACGTAGTTGTCGGCGACGAGCGCACCGAGGTGGATCGCGGTGAACGCGACCGCGAGGCCGCCGAGCCATCGGTGCAGGTCGAGTAGCCAGGCAGGTCGCCGGTGCTCGGGGAACGCCTTCGTGGACAACACGATGCCCCAGATGACCGATGCGGTGAGCATCAACCAGGCGACGATGCCGGACGCTCGGGTGAGGTACCACCACACCTGTGGGTTCATGATCGGTCTCCTGTCGGTGCGAAGGTGGTCAGGCTGGCGAGTTCTGCCACGTCATGTGTGGCGAGGACGTCACCGTCGGTCGTGACGGCGACTCCGGTCAGTTCGTGGCGGTCGAGATGGTCGATCACCCGCTCGCTGCCGGCGAGGATCGCCGCGGTTGCATGTGCTTCGGCGAGCCAGCCGGATCGGGCGATCACCGTGACCGATGCCAGGTCGGTCGTCGACACGGCGTCGGTCCACGGATCGATCAGATGGTGCCGCTCGACACCCTGGTGGCGCCAGCGTCGAGATCGAGTGCTCGATGTCGCCACGCCACCGCCGGTCACCGCGAGCGTGCCGACCGGTTCCCGGTCGTCGTCCGGGTGAGCGATCACCACCCGCCAGTCGCGCTCGGGAGATCGTTCCGACGCGGCGATGTCGCCGCCGATGCTGACCATGGCGCCGTCGGCGCCCGATCGCAGCGCAAGGTCGACGGCGAGATCTGCTGCCAGGCCCTTGCCGATCCCGCCTGCGTCGATCGTCAGACCGATCGGGAGGCGGATGGTCCCCGCGTCGAGGTCCATCTCGATGTCGTCCAGCGTCGGCCGGTCGACGACGCCGTCGTGGAAGTGGAGGACACCGGTCGGCAGGATCGTGATGCGCCGAGGGTCGTCGATGCTGGCGCTGTAGCCGGCTGCCATCAGCGTCGGCAGCGTGGTGGGATCGAACCGATGCTCGGTTGAGCGCCACGCCTCGATCATGGTCGCGACCAGCGTGATCGTCGATGGATCGACCTGAACGGGGTGGCCTTCTGCGAGGTTCAGCCGTGAGAGATCGCTGTCGGGAACGAACCGGCTCCAGCAGGCCTCGAGATGGTTGAGCAGGTCGACGAGCATCGCATGGCCGCGGGGACCCGAGGTCCGGTCGTCGCCGATCGTCACGATCTGCAGGTCGCTCGCCATCACGCGGCCGCGGTGTTCAGCCGCTGCCACGGGTGGTCGCCGCTGGAGCAGGTGCAGGTGCCGCTGCGGTAGGTGCAGCCGCCGCGGCCGGAGCCGGCGTCACCACGCGGACCTCGGGACGAGCCGTGAGGGTCACCGGAGCGAGATCGGTGGTCACCGGCGCCGGCGTCGGCGTGGTCGCCTCGGTGGCCGGTGGCAGCGTCGCCGTGGGAGCCGTTGAACCGGGGATGGTCGGCGAGGTGGCGGCGGTCGGCAGCGGTGTGGTCGCAGCTGACGTCGACGCTGCGTCGTCGGCGACGGCATTGGCGACACCCATCGAGGCGACGAGGCCCAGCATCGTGGTGACACCGAGACCTGCACTGGCGATTCGCGATCCGCGTGCTGCGTGGCGCCGCCGAGGCCGCCGCACGGGTGCAGGGGTCGAATTGGCGGGCGTCGGGCGTCCTGCGGGCGGTGGCAGCGGAGGCCTGTTGAGGAGGGGATCGAACTCAGTCATCGTCGTCGGCTCCTTCGTATTCGTATTCGTGGTCGTCGTCTTCGTCGTGGTCGTCGTGGTCGTCGCGGTCGTCGTCCTCGTGGCCACCGCTGGCGGCCTGGGTTGTGCTCGGCGTCGTGGCGGTGGGCGTGGCGGGTGTGGCAGGTGCCGCTGCGACGACCGTGGTCGGTTCCGTCACGTCGACGACGACGAGGCCGTCGTCGCTGATCGAAGCAGTGAAGACGATCGTGCGGTCGTCGTTCACGAAGTCGACTCGGAGCGAGCGCAGGTCCGCTTGCGTCAGCGTCGAGATCCAGCCCGGTTCGGCCACCACGTGATCGAGCGCCAGCCCGCTGGTCGTCGTCATCAGCCACACCGTGCCGGTGCCGGCGATGTCGTACTGCTGGGCGGCGTTGGCGGGTGGTGCGCTGGGCAGCGTGGTCGACGGCACGGTCTCGACGGTCACGGTCGTCGAAGCGTCGGCGTCGGAGCCGGCCGCGGGCAGCAGTTCGTCCGTCGCAGCGAGATCGCCGATGGTGCTGCTGTCGGCAGCATTGAGGATTCCGATGTTCGCAGCGACAGCCGCGGTTCCCGCCAGCAGCACACCGGCGACTGCGGCGGCGGTGAGCACCGAGGTGCGGCTCGTGAGTGACCGCTTCGGGCGGCGAGGCTCGGAAGGTGCAACTTGTGGTGTCGAGGTCATGTGATCGACCGTACGCACAGGCGTTCCAGCAGGGGGCAAGGCCAAGGCAAACGTTGGGTAAGCGATCCTGAACCACCTGCTCAGATGCGCGAACCTGACGTTGTGCGCCTGTTGCTCGTCGAGGACGACCCCACGATCTCCGACCCGTTGATCGAGGGATTGCGGCGCGAGGGATTCGATGTCGACCTTGCCTCCACCGGCGCCGCGGCGCTGGTCGCTGAACCCGTCGACCTCGTGCTCCTCGATCTCGGTCTGCCCGACCTCGAAGGGCGTGTCGTGTGTCAGGAACTGCGAGCGGCGAGCAATGTGCCGATCATCGTGGTCACCGCTCGCAGCGACGAGATCGACCGCGTCGTGCTGCTCGAATTGGGTGCCGACGACTACGTCGTCAAGCCGTTCGGGTTCCGCGAGTTGGTCGCTCGCATCCGCGCCGTCCTGCGTCGAGTCGGCCAGCCCGACGTCTCGGTCAGCGAGGCTGAGCCGGTCGTGGTCGACGGCCTGATCATCGATCGTCGCCGGCACACGGTCAGCTTCGGGGACGAGCCGATCGCTCTCACGCCGAAGGAGTACGACCTCTTGTTGTGCCTCGCCCTCGACGCCGGCGCCGTCAAGACCCGCGAGCAACTGATGCGCGAGGTCTGGGACGAACATTGGTGGGGTTCGACCAAGACGCTCGATGTCCACATCGCCTCGCTGCGTCGCAAGCTGGCGCCGGAAGTCATCGAGACCGTGCGCTCGGTCGGGTACCGGTACACCGCCTCCGACGCTGTGCCCGTGCAGAGCTGACATCGCGATGACCCGCCGCTTACTGGCCAGCTACCTGACGATCACGGTGATCGTGTTGGTGATGCTGATGGTGCCGCTCGGCGTCTTCTACTCCCAACGCGAACGCGAGCGGCTCGCCGCCGATGCCGAACACGACGCCAGCGTCATCGCGACGCTGTACGAAGATGATCTCGAAGCGGGATCGCCGCTCGATCCGACTCCCGCAGACACCTACGAGGACCGCACGGGGGCGCGGGTCGTCGTGGTCGATGCCGATGGGATCTCCCAGGTCGACACCAGCGGCGTGGTCGATCGCGACTTCTCCACGCGACCAGAGTTCGAAGCGGCCCTCGACGGCGTGCGCACATCCGGCACACGCCGATCCGACACGCTCGCAACGGATCTGTTGTACGTGGCGGTGCCGGTCGCCTCCGGAGGAACCGTGCACGGCGCGCTGCGGATCACACTCGACACGAGCGATGTCGACCAACGGGTCCGCAACTTCTGGTTCGCTCTGGGCGCGGTGGCGGCGGTGGTGTTGGCGACGGTGACGCTGATCGGATGGGTGATCGCGAGGTCGGTGACGCGGCCGTTGCGGGAGCTGACCGCGTCGGCGGCGCGATTCGCCGGCGGAGATCTGTCGGTGACCGCGCACGTGGCAACGGGACCTGCGGAGATCCGGGCGCTCGACGAAACGATGACCACGATGGCGCAACGACTCGACGCGGTGCTGAGCGATCAGCGGCGGTTCGTGGCGGACGCGTCGCACCAGTTGCGCACCCCGCTGACGGCGTTGCGGCTGCGCCTCGAGAACTTGCAGAGCGATCTGGCTGCGACCGATCGTGGTGATCCCGACGTCCACACCGTCGAGGCGTTGGAGCGTGCGATCGGCGAGACAGGGCGTCTGACCGAGCTGGTGTCGAACCTCCTCCAGCTCGCGCGTGCCGACGATCAACCGGTCACGTCGATCGCTGACCTCGGCGCGCTGGTGCGCGACCGTGTGGACACGTGGACGGCGAGCGCCGACGAGCGCGGCGTCGAACTGCGACATCGATCCGTCGACCGGCCGACGCTCGTCCGGTGCATTCCCGGCGCGATCGAACAGATCCTCGACAACCTGCTCGACAATGCACTGGCGGTTGCGCCATCCGGTTCCAGTATCGATGTCGAGATCGATCGGATGTCGATGGGGTCGGTGGAACTGAGCGTCGTCGATCACGGTTCGGGGCTCGATGATGCAGCGAAGAACGATGCGATGCGACGGTTCTGGCGCGGTGACACGTCGCGACAAGGAACGGGTCTCGGACTCGCGATCGTCGACGCGCTCGCGACGGCGTCCGGCGGACGGCTCGTGCTCGCTGATACCGTCGGCGGCGGGCTCACGGTGATCGTCGAATTGCCGACGGGGGAGTAGCAATCGCGTGTTGCTCGCTATACCCTTGGGGGTATGTGTAGACAGACCACCTGCAGGAAGTGCGGCCGCCCGAGCTGGGCCGGGTGCGGAGCTCATGTCGAGCAGGTGCTCGGCCACGTCCCCCAGGACGATCGCTGCCAGTGCGGCTCCGGCGCCGCGTCGGCCGGCGGACGTACCAGCTGGTTCCGCCGCTGACGCTCGCGTGTTGCGGTCGCGATGAGCGAAACCGCCGTATCCGGTCGGCTCGCTCATCGTAGGCGCGTCGGGACGCCTATTGCGAATATGACTCGCAATAGTTAGTGTCGTCGTGTCATGGGGGACACGACGATGCACACCGCGCCACCGGTCGACGGTCGGCGAGCGCGTCGCGAGCGCGGCCGCGCTGCGGTGATCGACGCCGTGTTCGAGCTCGCCGAAGAAGGCAAGGTCCCGGTCACCGCCGAGCTGATCGCGGAACGTTCCGGCGTGTCGGTGGCGTCGATCTTCAGGTACTTCGACGGCCTCAACGACCTGCAACTGCAGACCTACCGGCGATTTCGTGAACGGTTCGCGCCGTTGGTGCAGGCCGTCGATCACGGCCCTCGCGCCGATCGAATCGCAGTGCTGGTCGACTCGCGGCTGAATCTCTACGACCGGGCAGGGGCGATGATGGCGCTCGGGCGACTTCGAGCGCTCGAACACGCACCACTGCTCGAAGCGTCGAGCGAGACCAGAGCGGCCCTCGCTACTCAGGTCCGTGCGGCGCTCGAACCGGAGACCCGTGGCAGCACGCCCGGCCGAGTGGCGGAACTGGTCGCCGTGATCGACGCGTTCACGTCGGTCGAGGCGTGGGACGTGATGCGCAAGACACACGCTCGATCGCAGGCGCAGATCGCCATCACCTGGCGCCGCGGCGTCAACGCGCTGATCGCCGACTGGGAGCAGGACGGAAACTGACATGGCACGACCATCGCGATTCGACGGCACGATCGGGCGAACAGTCGCCGACTCGACGCCGTTCTACGACGAGCCTCCACACCCCGGCGACGACGCACCCAACGTGGTGGTCGTGCTGCTCGACGACACCGGATTCGCCCAGTTCGGGTGCTACGGGTCCGACATCGACACGCCGAACGTCGACACGCTCGCAGCGGGCGGGCTGCAATTCACCAACTTCCACGTGACGCCGCTCTGTTCGCCAACGCGGGCCTCGCTGCTCACCGGTCGATCCCAGCACGCCGTGGGCATGCGTGCGGTGTCGAACTTCCGAACCGGCTTTCCGAACATGCTCGGCCACATCTCGAACCATGCGTCCACGATGGCGGAGGTCCTGCGTGACGCCGGATACGCAACGTTCGCCGTCGGCAAGTGGCACCTCGCGCCGATGGAGCAGTGCTCGGCGGCTGGCCCCTTCGAGCAGTGGCCGCTGGCGCGCGGCTTCGACCGGTTCTACGGATTCATGGAGGGCGAGACCGACCAGTTCCATCCGGAACTGGTCGCCGACAACCATCCGATCGTGCCGCCGGCTGGCCCGGACGAGGGCTACCACCTGTCCGAGGACCTCGTCGACCAAGCACTGCGGATGATCTCCGACAGCGTCGGCGTGCGGCCCGATCGGCCGTTCTTCACCTACCTCGCATTCGGCGCGACGCACGCGCCGCACCAGGCGCCGCCCGAGTACCGGGCGAAGTACCGGGGCAAGTTCGACGAGGGCTGGGACGCCGTGCGCAAGCGGTGGTTCGAGCGCCAACTCGAACTCGGCGTGATCCCGGAGGGGACCGAACTCGCACCTCGCAATCCCGGCGTCGATGCCTGGGACGATCTTCCCGAGAACCAACAGCGCCTGGCATGTCGTCTCCAGGAGGCGTTCGCCGCGTTCCTCGACCACACCGACGTCCAGATCGGTCGCTTCGTCGACGGTCTGCGTCAGCTCGGGCAACTCGACAACACCGTCCTCGTCGTGCTCGCCGACAACGGTGCGTCGCAGGAGGGCGGGCCGTTCGGGGTCATGCACGAGATGAAGTTCTTCAACGGGATCTTCGAGACTCCCGACGAGGCGGTCGAGCGCATCGACGACATCGGCGGGCCGCACAGCCACACGAACTACCCGTGGGGATGGGCGCAGTGCGGCAACACGCCGTTCAAGTGGTACAAGCAGAACACCCACGAAGGCGGCGTCCACGTGCCGATGATCGTGCACTGGCCCGATCGAATCGGCGTCGACGCTGCCGGCACCCAGCGCGACCAGTTCACGTTTGTCGCCGACATCGCACCGACCATCTACGAGTTGGTGGGCGTCACGCCTCCTGAGGAGTACCGAGGTGTCGAGCAACTCCCGGTGACCGGCCACTCGTTTGCCGAGTCGCTCACCGACGCCGCGGCGCCGGCGACCAACCAGCTGCAGTACTTCGAGATGGGTGGCAGCCGAGCGCTGGTGGCGGAGGAGTGGAAGGCGGTCTGCAAGCACACCGCGGGCGCCGACTACGACACCGAACCGTGGGAGCTGTACCACCTGGCCACGGATTTCTCGGAGTGCCGGGACCTCGCCGCCGAGCAGCCCGAACGGCTTGTTGAGCTGCAGGATCTCTGGTGGCAGGAGGCCGAACGCCACGGCGTGCTGCCGCTCGACGACCGGATGTTCGAGCTGTTCGGCGCCCGGTTCCGCGACCACTCGCCGCATCCGGCCGACCGGCGATACGTGTACCGGCCACCGATGTCGCCACTGCCCGGCCAGGCAGCGGCGGCGATCGGTGGGCGGAGCTTCGATCTGACCGCCCGACTGACCCGGGCCGCCGGCGACGATGGGGTGTTGTATGCCACCGGTACCGAGAACAGCGGCGTGGCCGTGTTCGTGCAGAACGACCGCCTGGTGGTCGACTACAACGCGTTCGACGACCACACGATCCTCGAGTCCGAGGTGACGCTGCCGGCCGGCGACGTGACGGTGACCGTCAGCGTGCGTCGCGGCCCGTCCCGGACCGGCACGATGCACATCGCCATCGACGGCACACCGGCCGGATCGGCTGCCCTCGCCCTGTTCATGTCGATGATGTCCTCGGTCGGGCCGAGCATCGGTGAGGACCACGGCTCGGCGGTCTCGCAGCGATACGAGTCGCCCTTCCCGTTCGCCGGCACGCTGCACGAGATCGAGATCCAGCTGCTGTCACGCGGGGACGCCGAAGCCCGCGACGCGATCGCCCGAGCCGAGATGAGCCGTCAGTGACCATCGACATCACCCTGCTCGGCACCGGCAGCCCGATGGCCGACCCGAACCGGGCCGGGCCGGCGACGCTGGTGCAGGCGGGCGGCGAGCACTACCTGGTCGACTGCGGGCGCGGCGTGCTGATGCGTTTGGCCGGCGCCGGTGTGCCGGTGAGCCAGTTGACGGCGGTGTGCATCACGCATCTGCACAGCGACCACATCACCGACCTCAACGACGTGATCACCGCGATGTGGATCACCACCTTCGAACCGACACCGCTGCGGATCATCGGCCCGCCCGGCACGAAGGAAGTCGTCGGCCACATCCTCGCCTCGCTGGGACCTGACATCGGGTACCGCCTCGCGCACCACGAGGACTTGACCGAGCCACCGCTGGTGGAGATCACCGAGACCGACGGCGCCGGGCAGCCCGACGTGTCGGTCGGAGGCGTCCGCCTGACGACCGCGCCGACCGATCACCGCCCCGTCGAGCCGAGCATCGCCTTCCGGTTCGACCACGATCACGTCGCGGTGATCGTCGCCGGCGACACCGTTCCCTGCGAGCGCCTCGACGCCTTGTGCGCTGGTGCGGATGCGCTCGTGCACACCGTGATCCGCAAGGACGTCATCACCAACATCGCGGTGCCGCGCCTCCAGGACACGCTGGACTACCACTCGTCGCCCGAACAGGCCGCCCAGACCGCAGCTCGTGCGAGCATCGACACGCTGGTGCTCACCCACTACGTCCCGGCGATCCCGCCCGGCGGCGGCGACGACTGGCGCGAGCTCGCCGCCCAACACTTCTCCGGTCGCATCGAACTCGGCGACGACCTCCACCGCGTCACCATCAGCTGATAACCGAAGGAAACATCATGGAGAAATTGCGCACACCCGACGAACGATTCGAGGGGCTCGACGGCTACCCGTTCGAACCGCATTCTGCCGAGATCGCCGACGCCGAAGGTGGCACGCTGCGTGTGCACTACCTCGACGAGGGGCCTGCCGACGCCGCGCCGGTGCTGCTGCTGCACGGCGAGCCGTCGTGGAGCTACCTGTACCGGCACATGATCCCCCCGCTGGTGGCAGCCGGTCACCGGGTGATCGCCCCCGATCTCGTCGGTTTCGGGCGCAGCGACAAGCCGACCGAGCAGAGCGACTACACCTACGCCCGCCACGTCGAGTGGATGCGCGAGCTGCTGTTCGACCATCTCGAGCTGCGCGAGATCACGTTCTTCGGTCAGGACTGGGGTGGCCTCGTCGGACTTCGCGTGCTCGCGCTCGATCCCGACCGCTACGCGCGGGTGGCGATCGGCAACACGGGCCTGCCGACCGGTCACGGACCCGCCAGTGACGCGTTCTTGGCATGGCAGAAGTTCTCCCAGGAGACACCGGTGTTCGACATCGGGTTCCTGATCAACAGCGCCACCACCACCGAACTGTCGCCAGCGGTGATCGCCGGCTACGACGCACCGTTCCCCGACGACACCTACAAGGCGGGAGCGCGCATCTTCCCAACGCTGGTGCCGACGAGCCCGAACGATCCGGCGAGCGCCGACAACGTCGCTGCCTGGGAGGTGCTGTCGCAGTTCGACAAGCCCTTCCTGCTGTGCTTCAGCGACAGCGATCCGGTCACCAAGGGCGGTGACGCTCCATTCCTCGCGAAGGTGCCCGGAGCGCAGGGCCAGCCGCACGTCACGATCGAGGGCGGTGGCCACTTCTTCCAGGAAGACCGCGGTCCGGAACTCGCCGACCTGCTGATCGGCTTCATCGGGTGAGGAGGGTGCGCGGACGATGATCTCAGTCGAACGAAGCCGGACGATCCCGGCGCACCTCACGCGGGTCTGGGAGGTCCTGGCCGACTTCGATCGTCTCGCCCTGTGGGCCGACAACGCCGACCACACGTGTTGGCTCGACGACCCGTCCGACGACGGCGAGATGGTCGGCCGGGCCCGCCGGGTGCAGGCAGGACGCGTCGTGCTCGTCGAACGCATCGAGGTGTGGGAACCGCCGGCGCGGCTCGCGTACGACCTCGGCGGGCTGCCGCCGGTGGTGAAGTCCGCGACCAACGAATGGCGACTCCGCGTCGATCCGGCCGACGCCGATCACACCATCGTCACGCTGGCGACCCACGTCGACTGCGGACCTCGGCCACCGCAACAACTCATCGCCCGCCTCGTGGGCAATCGGCTGGCCAAGGCATCGGACGTGATGCTCGCGGGCCTCGCCGATCACCTGGCAGAACTGACGAGCACCGAATCGAAGGGGACACCGACATGAGCCAGAGCCGACCCGACGTCATCGTGATCATGACCGACCAGGAGCGGGCGGCGCCGCCCTATGAGTCAGACGAACTGCGAGCGTGGCGCGACGAAACCCTGACCGGCCGCAAGTGGTTCGCCGATCACGGCGTGTCGTTCCAGCGGCACTACACCGGCTCGTTGGCGTGCGTGCCGAGCCGCCCGACGTTGTTCACCGGCCAGTATCCGGACCTGCACGGCGTGACCCAGACCGACGGCCTCGGCAAGCTCCACGACGATTCGCGGTTGCGCTGGCTGCCCGAGGGTGAGGTGCCGACGCTCGGCAACTGGTTCCGCGCCGCCGGCTACGACACGCACTACGACGGCAAGTGGCACATCAGCCACGCCGACCTCGTCGACACCGCCACCGGCGAGGTGCTGGCCACCAATGACGACGACGGCAACGTCGACGCGGCGGCGGTGCAGCGCTACCTGTCGGCCGATCCGCTCGGACCGTACGGATTCTCCGGCTGGGTCGGTCCGGAACCGCACGGCGCTCCACTCGCCAACGCCGGCGTGCGCCGCGACCCACTGATCGCCGCCCGTGTCGTCGCCTGGCTGGAGGACCGTTACGCCCGTCGCCGGGTCGGTGACACCGATGCCCTACGGCCATTCCTGCTCGTGGCGAGCTTCGTCAACCCGCACGACATCGTGCTGTTCCCGGCGTGGATCCGCCAGGGCATGCCGATGGAATCAGGTCCGCTCGATCCGCCGTCGGTCGCGCCGTCCCCGACCGACGACGAGGACCTCTCCACCAAGCCGGCGGCGCAGATCGCCTACCGGGAGTCGTATCCCACTGGATACGGCCCGGTCGCGCTCGTCGGCAGGTCGTACCGCGACCACGCCCAGGAGTACCGCGACCTCTACTACCGCCTGCACGCCGACGTCGACGGCCCGATCGACCAGGTGCGCCGAGCCATCACGGCTGGTCACGAGAGCGGAGGGTTCGATGAGGCGGTGATCGTGCGAACCGTCGATCACGGCGAATTGCTCGGTGCACACGGCGGGTTGCACCAGAAGTGGTTCAACCTCTACGACGAGGCGACCCGCGTGCCGTTCGAGGTGGTGCGGCTCGGAACGCGCGCGACCGAGGCGCGGGTGATCGACGATGCCCCCACTTCGCACGTCGATCTCGTTCCGACCCTGTTGGGCGCGGCGGGGATCGACGAGGCGTCGGTCGCGGAGGCCCTGAGAGCCGAGTTCAGCGAGGTGCATCCGCTGCCGGGCCGCAACTTGATGCTCGTCGTCGATGGCCCCCTGGCACCCGACCGAAACCGCCCGGTGTATGTCCTGACCAGGGACAACATGCTCGAAGGCGACACCGGGGCCTCGGGATTCGCTCGTCGGATCGGGCGGACGGTCAAGCCGCCGGCCCCGTTGCGAATCAAGGTTCCCGCTCATGTCGGCGCGAACTTCGAGGGCATCGTCGTACGTGTCGACGACACCGATGCGTCCGGCGGCAGCGGTCATCTCTGGAAGCTCGTGCGCACGTTCGACGACCCGGCGACATGGACCGAGCCCGGTGTCCGCCATCTCGCCGCCAACGGGCTCAGGGGCGACGAGTATCGGACCGAGCCGCTCGCCGACCAGTGGGAACTCTACGATCTCACAGCCGATGGAATCGAACACGTGAATCGTTGGCGCGACGACGATGCCTCGGCCGTGTTCGAGCACATGAAGACCGTGTTGAAGCAGGAGCGGGCGCGATCGGTGCCCGACCGCAACGTGCCGTGGCCGTACGTGCGGCGACGCCCGAGTGTCCCGGCGATCAAGCGGGTGCCGCCGCCGGCGAAGCTGCTGCGCAAGGGTCTGCAGAAGCTCGGGTTGCATCCCAACGACCCCGACGCCCGCGAGTTCGAGCTGCTCGGCAGGCGTGCGCTGATCGTGTGCACGAATCACGCGGTGCTCGACATCGGCAAGGCGACCGGTGTGTTCGCCAGCGAGATGACCGTGCCGTACTACGCGTTCCTCGATGCGGGCCTGTTCGTGGACTTGGCGAGCCCGACCGGGGGAGTGATCCCGGTCGATCCCCAGAGCGTGAAACCGGTGATCCGCAGCGCCGACGACGACCGGTTCCTCGCCGACGACGAACTCCGGGCGAAGGTGTCGAACTCGCTCGCGATCTCCGAGGTCGACATCGCGTCCTACGACATCGTTTTCCTCGCCGGTGGATGGGGGGCGGCGTTCGACCTCGGGACGTCGGACGCGCTCGGCGAGAAGATCACCGAAGCCAATGCGCTCGGCAAGGTGATCGGTGGGGTGTGTCATGGCCCGCTCGGCCTGCTGAAGGCAACGTCTGGCGATGGTCGTCCGCTCGTCGAGGGGCGCCGGGTCTCGGCGGTCACCGACAAGCAGGTGCGCGAGCTCGGCATCGAGTCGACGCCGCAACACCCCGAGCGGGAACTGCGAGCCGCTGGGGCATTGTTCGAGAGCGCGCACGCCCGCCGCGATCCGCTCGCGAATCACTGGGTCGTCGACGGGAATCTCGTCACCGGCCAGAACCAGAACGCCGGGCCGATGGTGGCCCGCGAGATGATGCAGCTCCTCTCGGAAGGCGTCCAGACATGAGCAACGCTCCTCGCTACGGAACGGTGGACCCGGACTACGCGATGAAGCTGGCGACCACGGCTCCGGAGAACGACGGCCCGGTGTGGATGGTCAACCTGATGAAGTACCGCGACGTCGCTGACTACGCCGACGGGCGCGAGTCGACCATCAGCGGTCGCGAGGCCGACGACCGCTACACGCCACTCGGGTCCCTCGCAGCAGTCGGCGCGGAGATCGTCTTCGCTGGCGAGGTCGACCAGCAGCTGCTCGGCGACTCACCGATCTGGGATCGCGTCGGCGTCGTCAAGTATCCGACGCGACGGTCCTTCATCGAGATGCAGTCGCGGCCGGACTTCCAGGAACTGCATGCTCACAAGGACGCCGGGATGGCACAGACGATCGTGATCGGGTGCCAACCGATCGAGGTGCCAACGGCGCCTGTCGGGACCGAACCCATCGACTGGGCCCACGTGGCGCACCCGCCGACCGCCGACGACGGCCCGGTGATGGTGGTCCACGTACTCGAGTACCACGACGCGGCCGATGCGGCGGTCACGCCCGAGGACATGGCTGCCTACCAAGGTGCAGCCGGCGGGGTCGCGGTGCCGCACGGCGTGCGGATCTCGGGGTGGTTCGCCGCCGAGGGAA
The DNA here is from genome assembly GCA_963774765.1 of Ilumatobacteraceae bacterium. Lineage (GTDB taxonomy): Bacteria > Actinomycetota > Acidimicrobiia > Acidimicrobiales > Ilumatobacteraceae > Sva-07. The sequence goes on along the minus strand of CAVZGP010000010.1, from coordinate 86,091 downwards.
CGATCCTCGGCGATGGGCGCACGTGGGACCAGGTGCGGTTCGATCTGTTCCCGAGCAAGGCTGCGTTCATGGCGGTCGTGATGGACCCGGTACACCTGGCAGCCCAGAAGGCGAACCGCGAGCCGGCGATCGCCGACACCTACACGATGATCGTGCGGCCCATGATCGATCGTGTGGCAGAGTCGGTGGGGTGAGCGGCGACCGATACTTCGCGTTCCTCCGGGGGATCAACGTCGGCAATCGACGGCTGAGCAACGAGCAGTTGCTGGCACCGTTCCGCGAGCTCGGCTTCACCGACGTGGCGGCGTACCAGGCGGCCGGCAACGTCACGTTCCTGACTGACGACCTGGACGACGTCGACGAACGCCGCATCGAGGAGGCACTCGCCGATGCCTACGGGTTCGACGTGCCGACGTTCGTGCGCACGGGCACGGAGGTGAGCGGCGTCGTCGCCGCCTCGCCGTTCGGCAGCGATGAGCTGGCCGGAACCAGCCGGCAAGGTGCAGGTGGGCTTCCTGCGCGCCGCGCCCCGGCGCGACGAGATCGATCGGGCAATGGCGCTGGTGCCACCGGAGGATCTGGTCGTCGTGGAGGGTCGGCACTGGTACTGGCTTCCCGAGGCAGGCATCAGCACGTCCGCGTTGCCGTTCGGTCAGATCGAGTCGTTGCTCGGCGAGATGACGATGCGCACCCTCGGGACTGTCTCCCGGATGGCCGCAAAGTTCGCGTCTGACTGACTCCAGCCCGAAAAATGCCTGGATCTGCGCGCTCAGCGCGACGAACGAGGCATTTTTCGGGATCGAGTGAGTGGCGCTGGGAATCGAGTCGCGTTGGGATGGCTCCGGGAGGCAGACTCTGGCGGTGCCGACGTGGAACTCTCTGGCCGCCTTCGCCGCGGTGTCGTTCGCGATCATCATCATCCCCGGACCGAGCGTGATGTTCGTGGTCGGTCGGGCATTGTCGCTCGGGCGGCGAGCGGCGCTCGTCACCGTGGCCGGCAACGCCGCGGGGTTCTATGTGCAGGTCGTGCTCGTGGCGCTCGGGCTCGGCGCCATCGTCGAGCGATCGGCGGCGGTCTTCACCGCGATCAAGCTGATCGGTGCGCTCTACCTCGTCTGGGTCGGTCTCCAGGCGATCATCCACCGTCGAACCAACGCCCAGCAAGCTGTCGCTGTCGAAGGCGCCGACGTCGCTGGACATCGGTCCTTGTTCGTCGACGGTTTCGTGGTCGGTGTCGCCAACCCCAAGACGATCGTGTTCTTCGCGGCGATCCTGCCGCAGTTCGTCGCAACCGATGGCGCTCCAGCAGGTGTGCAGATGCTGGCGCTCGGCGTGGTCTTCGCAGTGATCGCGTTGATGTCGGACAGTGTCTGGGGCCTCGCCGCCGGCACGGCCCGCCAGTGGTTCGTCGGTTCACCGCAGCGCCTCGAGCTGGTCGGCGCCGTCGGAGGATTGGCGATTGTCGGCCTCGGCGTCCGCCTCGCGCTGACTCGACGCTCCGACTGACCGGCGCGCGATGGCCTCCGCAATGGAGTTCAGGTCAGGTCGAACCAGGACAGGAACTCGGTGATCACGGCAGGGTCCGATGCGCCGGTCCGTGAGCCGTCGTCGTCGAGCACCTCGGTGATCATGCGGCGTCCGTTCAGCACGTCACCCCACACTCGACGGTCGATCTCCAACACCAGCTCGGCGCCGTCACCGTCGGTGGGTGCAGCCACGCCGTTGCGAACGTGCAGGCCCGCGGCTCCGTCCGGGAACTGGACGCGCAGGTGGCGTTCGGCGCCACCGCAGCGGGCGGGATCGAGCATCACCCGCAGGATGTGGACCAGTTCACCGGCGTCGGCGGTGGCGAGCTGCCCCCCGGAGAACCGGTGGCGGCGGAAACGTGACACGTCGAGGTGGCCGTCGAGCTCGAGTGCCCGGGTGAGGCACCAGTTGCGGATGTTGGCAGCGGTCGTGCGCTGACCGATCGCCCGCAATGCCGACGCAAGGCGGCCACGGTCTTCTCCGCACTCCGGGTCGAGGCGGACGAGCCAGCTCGCCAACTCGAGCGCCCAGCGAAGATCGTCGTCGGCGAGCGCCGCGTCGACCTGTGCTCGCACCTCGCCGACGCCGCCGAAGCCGTCGATCAACCGCTGCGCTCGCTCGACCGGTGGCACCGGGAACAGCTGTGCAGTGTCGCCGTCGAACCATCCCCGCAGACCGGTGTGGATCTGGCGGACGTGGTGTTCGACCAGCCCGTAGAACTGGGTCTGGAAGTACGAAGTGCCGTACGACTCGGGCAGCTGCACGAACTCGATCAACTCACCGTGGGTGAGGCCCTTGTTGACGCCACGAACGGTCTGGTCCCACATGAACTGGATCGCGTCGCGGCTGCGCGTGAGTTCGGTGCTGATGCGTTCGGCGCCGCTGATCGGTGGGCCGTGGGCGCCGACGAGGTGTTCGGCGCCGAGGCCGATCATGTGGTCGAGACCGGCGAGCAGGATGCGCGGGTCGCGATACTCTTCACCGCGGATGGCGAACACGTTGAACAGCGCCGGCCATGCGAGGTTGTTGACGCACACGCCGAGTTGGGGGAACCAGATCGTGATCGAGTCGGTTGCGTCCGACTCCGCCGGAGTCAATTCGATCGTGAGTCCGGCGAGCGAGATCGTGGTCGGCTCGTCGAAGGTGTCGGTCGGCGCCAGGAACCCTTCGGTGAACGGAGCGTTCTCGGGGATGCGGAACGCCGGTCCGATGCCGCCGCTGACCAGTCCGTCGGGTCCCGCTGGTGGAAGCAGCATGCCGAACTGATGGACGAGCCCGTACTGCGACACCGGTCCGACCTCGCCGGCTTGCCGACTTCGATTCGCCGCCACGCCGGCGTGTGACCAGATCGACAACTGGGAGGATGCGCCGGCGTCGACGAGCGCCTGCGTGCCGCCGACGTAGTGGAAGTGGCTGTAGATCACACCGACCACGGGTGCTGTCGTGTGTGCTCGCACCTGTTCGAGCGACCACGTCATCTCCTCGATGGAGTCCCCGGTGTCGATCACGATCAGGCCGTCGGGACCCTCGACGAATGTCTGGTTCGACAGACCGTTGCCGACGGCACACCACACGCCGTCGGTGACGTGTTCCAATCGCCGCTCGAAGCGCTGCGCATGCTCGATCGCTTCGCGACGGGCAAGCGCACCGCGCGATGACGTCGCCACTCGCGAATCGTTGGAGTCGAAGCTGGCAGCGATGACGTCGGTGCGATGGACCATCAGACGATCATCGCGTGCGGTCCAGGTCGGCGTGTCCGTCGGAGGGTCAGTACGGTCCGGCCATGCCGTCACCCCAGAAACCCGTCTCGTCCGGCTTCGGGCGCGACACCACGCCAGCCGAGGTGCTGGCGGGCAATGACCTCAGCGGAACGGTTGCCGTCGTCACCGGCGGGTACTCGGGCCTCGGCCTCGAGACCACCCGTGCCCTGGCAAGGGCCGGTGCCGTCGTCGTCGTGCCCGCTCGCCGGCCCGATCATGCGCGAACCGTGCTTGCCGACGTGGTCGACGTCCTCGACGGCGATGTCGTCACGACCTTGGCAGCGGCGGCACCAGGAACGGTCGTCGTCGACGAACTCGATCTCGGCGATCTGCTCAGCGTCGAGGCGTTCGCCACTCGCGTGCTCGGCACCGAGGTGCCACTCGGGATCGTGATCGACAACGCTGCGATCATGGCCTGCCCGGAGACTCGCATCGGACCCGGCTGGGAAGCGCAGTTCGCCACCAATCACCTCGGCCACTTCGCGTTGGTCAACCGTCTGTGGCCACTGATCGTCGACGGTGGCGGCCGCGTCGTGTCGGTGTCGTCGACCGGTCACAAGCTGTCGCCGATTCGCTGGGACGACCCCCAGTTCGAGACCGGCTACGACAAATGGGTGGCATACGGCCAGGCCAAGACCGCCAACGCGCTGTTCGCCGTCCACCTCGACACGTTGGGTGAGCCCTACGGCGTGCGCGCCTTCGCCGTCCACCCCGGGGGGATCATGACCGAACTCCAGCGGCATCTGCCGCTCGACGAGATGATCAACATGGGGTGGGTCGACGCCGACGGAAATGTCAACGAACTCTTCAAGTCACCCGAGCAGGGAGCGTCCACCACCGTGTGGGCCGCAACGTCATCGCAGCTCGACGCTGTCGGCGGCGTCTACTGCGAAGACTGTGATGTGGCATCACCGACCGACCTCGACAGCCCCTTCGCCCGATTCATCGGCGTCGATTCCCATGCCATCGATCCCGACCAGGCGGCCAGGCTGTGGACCTTGTCGGTCGAATTGACGGGCGTCGACGCCTCGGCCTGACACTCCGTACTCCGGAGCGCCGTCAGAGGGTGGAGATGCCACCGTCGACCGGAATCACCGAGCCGGTCGTATAGGCGCCGGCACGGCTGGCGAGAAAGATCACGGTGCCGGCGATGTCCTCGGGCGAGCCGAGGCGCTTGCGGGGCACGCCGGCCTCGACCATGCGGCGGCTGACGGGGTCGTCGAGGCGATAGGCCATCATCTTCGACTCGAACGGCCCGGGCGCGATCGAGTTGATCGTGATGTGCTTGCTCACCAGATGCGCGGCCATGTGCCGGGCCATCATGTGGATGCCCGCCTTCGACGCCGAGTACGAGTAGTTGTTGCCGACCGGCACCCGGATGCCATCGATCGAGCCGATCATGATCACCCGTGCGGGATCTTCGGCAGTGGCCCGGGCGGTGAGTTGGGGAAGCAGCGCCTGGGTGAGCATGAACGGCGCCTTCACGTTGAGATCGAGCACCTTGTCGAAGCCGATCTCGGGGAACTCGCCCAGGTCGGCCCCCCACGCCGCGCCGGCATTGTTGACCAGGATGTCGAGCTTGTCCTCCCGTTCGGTGAGCGACGCCACGAACGATGCCACGCCGACGTCGGTCGACAGGTCGGCCGGGAATGAAATGCACTCGCCGTGCTGCGACAACTCCGCAGCGGCCGCATCGCACGCATCGGCGTTACGGGCCGTGATGTAGACCCGCACGCCGTTGGCCACCAGGCCCGAAGCGATCATGAACCCGATACCCCGCGAGCCGCCGGTGACCACGGCGACCTTGCCGTCGAGTCCGAACAGCGTGCTCAGTGCGAGAGGACCAGGTGCTGAGGTGGTGGTGGGATCAGGCATGCTGGGCAGTATGGCCGAGAGCAATCATGTCCTGGAGATCCGACGGACCTCGATCGGCGACGCCGAGGTCCACGCCGAACCGATCCTCGAACTCGCCGATGGCCAGATCCGTCTCCGCATCGATCGGTTCGCCGTCACTGCGAACAACGTGAGCTACGCCGGCGCCGGCGACATGCTCGGCTACTGGGACTTCTTCCCGTCCTCCGATCCGACCACCTGGGGCCGCGTCCCTGCGGTCGGCTACGCCGAAATCATCGAGTCGCGCAACTCGGACCTTCCCGTTGGCGGCCGCTACCACGGCTGGTTCCCGATGGCCGAGACCGTCGTGTTCACCGCAACGGCCACCCGTGACGGCTTCCGCGATGACGGAGCGCACCGCCAGGCCCACGCGCCGATCTACCGGAGCTACACCCGCACCGACCTCGACCCGTTTCACGACGAACTCCCCGACGGCGAGGACCGACACGCGGTGTTGCGCGTCTTGCTGCTCACCGGGTTCCTCGCCGACGAGTTCCTGGCCGACGAGTTTCCGGTGGTTTCGGATGCCGCCCAGGTCGTCGTGTTGTCCGCCTCGTCGAAGACGGCGATCGGGTTCAGCCAGCGAGCTGCCAAGCGTGACGGGCTCGCCGTCGTCGGGCTCACCTCGGCGGCCAACGCCGACTTCGTCCGCTCGCTCGGCTTCTACGACACCGTGGTGACCTACGACGAGATCGACGAACCCGAGACCGGGATCTCGGTCATCGACAGCGTCGTCATCGACATGGCCGGCAACCCGAACGTTCTGGCGGCCGTGCACCAGCGCCTCGGCGACCGGATCAAGCACTCGATGATGATCGGCCGGAGTCACCACGATGCTGTCCCGAACGCCCAGGCAGGCGCTCTTCCCGGTCCGGTCCCGCAGTTCTTCTTCGCCCCGACGGAGCTCGATCGCCTGGTCGAAGCCTGGGGCGCTGCCGACTACCGCCGCCGGACCGCCGAGGCGACCCACGAGTTCATCGACGCCAGCCGCGCCTGGATGTCGATCGACGAACGACGCGGCCCCGACGGACCGGCGTCGGCCTGGGCGTCGATCTACGGAGGCGAGGTGACGCCCGACGTCGGTGTCGTCGCGTCGTTCCACCCGTGACGCGGCCCCGACTTCACCGCCGGCTGCTCCGCGTTCCGCGGCCGAACGACAAGCGCCTTGCGGTACGTGTGACACCCGACGCGCTCCGCCACATCCGCGCCGGTCACCCCTGGGTGTTCGAGGAGTCGGTCACGTCGATCAGCCACGAGGCGAGCACCGGCGATCTCGCGGTGATCTTCGACAACGACCGCAAGTTCGTTGCGGTTGCGCTGTACGACCCCGACTCGCCGATCCAGTTCCGCGTGCTCCACGTCGGCAAGCCCACACCGATCGATGCCGACTGGTGGCGCTCGACGATCACGAGCGCACTCGACGTCCGCGCAGCGTTCACGACGGCGCCCGACGCCGACCGACTCGCGTATCGCATCCTCAACGGTGAGAACGACGGTGTGTCCGGACTGGTGGTCGACCGCTTTGCGGGCGTGCTGGTGATCAAGTTGTACTCGGCAGTCTGGTTCCCGCACCTCGTCGCCGTGGTCAATGCGTTGCTCGATCTCACCGGGTGCAGCGGGGTCGTGCTGCGCCTCGCCCGCAACCTCCAGACGCGTGAGACCTTCGGGCTCTCCGATGGCGACGTGATCGCCGGCGACCTGGCCGACGGGCCGGTCAGATTCCTCGAGGGTGGTCTGGAGTTCGACGCCGACGTTCGCGCCGGGCAGAAGACGGGCCACTTCCTCGACCAGCGTGCGAACCGCCTCCGTGTCGGTGAGATGGCGGGCGGACGTGACGTCCTCGACGTGTTCGCATCGACCGGAGGCTTCAGCGTCCACGCGGCCGCCGGGGGAGCGCGGTCGGTTCACGCCGTGGATCTGTCAGCACCCACACTCGCCGCTGCCGAGCACAACATGGAGCTGAACGCGCATCTCGCTTCCGTGCGCGACTGCGCGTTCACGACCGAGGTCGGTGACGCGTTCGAGGTGATGGTGCAACTCGCGAGGGCGGGCACCACCTACGACCTCGTCGTCGTCGACCCTCCATCGTTCGCTCAGCGACAGGCCAACGTCGAGGGGGCACTTCGCGCCTACACCCGTCTCACCCATCTCGCGCTGCGGTTGGTCCGGCCCGGAGGCACGCTGATGCAGGCGTCGTGTTCGAGCCGCGTCACCGACGAGCAGTTCTTCGACACTGTGCTCGACGCGGCTGTCGCCGCTGGGCCGACCGCTCGCCGAGATCGCCCGCAGCGGCCACGATGTCGATCATCCGGTCACCTTCCGAGAAGGCGCCTACCTCAAGGCAGGCTTCTGGCGGGTGGCCGCTGCACGCTGACGCCTCCCGCGACCGGCGCCGTCACGGGTAAGGCATCGGTCCAGACGAGCGGCATCACGCATCACCGGAGCGGGTGATCCGCTGCTGCTGATCATGGGACCGCGTTGCGCCGGGGCACTGAACGGCAACCGTCACTCGACGAGGACGTGGCCAACCGGGCTCGTTCGGCGAACATGGCCGAGCGCCGGCGTGGCGACGACCGTGGCCCGCGCACCTTGTGGCACGGCGTGACGTTCCCCGGTCTTCCAGGCTCTGACCGTGTCGGAGTGACCGTCGTCGACGGCGAGATACACCCGATAGCGGTCGCGTTCGATCATGCGTTGAAGGTGCCTCGGCAACGGCGACACCTCGGCGGGTCGACGGGTGCGGATCACCGCGCCGGTCCGCTCGACGGAGTTGAAGCCATCGAACGCTCCGGCGAGTGCCATCCAGAGTCCGAGCACGATCGGGAGGTATGCGAGAAAGGTGACCGCAGTGGCAATGTCGGCGATCAGCCAGGTCTGCGCCGGGAACTGCTCGTAGACCCAGTCGAATGCCTCGCCGCGGGCGACGTCGCTCGCCCACGATCGCACCCGCAGCCCGATGAAACAGGTCACGAGCCCGACGCCGATCGCCATGAACGGCGCAGTGCCGTACCCGACCCGTGACGGGTAGATGACGCGGACCAACCGGGCGTTGCCGCCGACCGTGCTCCACGCCCGATGGTGGTCCTCGCGCGCCAACGGCAATTCGATCGCGGCACCGTCGGCCAGGCACATGGCGGTTGCGTAGGCGAGGCGCCGGTCGCCGGTCTCCACGGCGCTCGGGGCAAGGTCGGCGAATCCGCCCACCGCAAGTCGTCCCCGAATGGCGAGCCAACTTCGGGTGGCGTCGATGCCGTCGTCGGTGTGCGTGTAGGAGGGCCGCAGCCACAGGCGGGCGACCACCGCGACGCCGGCGGCGAGCACCACAGCCAGCATCCAGCCGACGACGCGCACGCCAACCGAGTCGATGACCGCCACCTCCGTGTCGCCGGTGCCGCGGGCGATCAACCAACACAGCACGCTGACGATCCAGAACGCTCCGGGCACGAGCAGGTCGGTGGCGGCCCAGCGGCGGCGCACCAGTCCGGACTGTACGGCCTCGTCGATCACCAGTCCGCTGAACCGACGCCACCACGAGCCGCGGATGTCGACAGCGAGGTAGCGCGCCGGGATGGCACGGTCGGTCGTGAATCGGGACATCACGTGCTGCAGCACCAGGCGCTCGTGCGGACGAAGCGCGTCTCCGTGATAGGCCGTTGCGGCCGGCCGCACCCTTGCGAGTTCCTCGAGGTCGTCTTCGGGCGGCAGGACACGCAACCAGCCGCGTGCCGCCAGATCGATCATCGTGGCCCGAAACCCCGCCGCAGTGACCGTGGCGTCGTTGGTGAGCAGGTTGACGACGGCCGGAGTGTCGGCGCGCAACGCACCCGCCACGTCATCGGCGTCCGGGCGTGGAGGCATCAGGCGATCGCGTTCACGCACGAAGGTGAGCAATGCCGCAGCCGCGCAGAGCGCGCTCAACAACAGCCACGCGACCGTGAACGACGGTGCGAGGAATGCGACCACGCCCAACGTCATCGCGCCATCATGGCATCACGAAACGGCGCCGAAAGGATCGTCGCCCGCGGCGCTCACCGTCTCGGTACTGTCGTCGTGGCGGACCCAGATCGTTCGCTGCGGGAACGGAATCTCGATCCCGGCACCGTCGAGAGCGGCCTTGAGCGCCTCGCGCAGTGCTCGTTGCAACCCCCACTGCACTCCGGGCTGCACCTTGATCGTCACCCGGATCGTGATGCCGTCTGCTCCGAGCGCTTCCACTCCGAGGATCTGCGGAGGGTCGATGATCGCTTCGGCCCACTCGTCGCTCTCGATGACCTCGGTTGCGCAGTCGAGGATCACCTGGCGCGCCGCGGCGAGGTCGCTGTCGTAGGCGACGTCGACGTCGACGAGCGCCACCGACCACAACTGCGACCGGTTGCCCACGCGGGTCACCTCGCCGTTCGGAACGTGCCACACGGTGCCGTCGACGCCGCGCAGTACGGTGGTGCGCAGCGAGATCTTCTCGACCACCCCGGTCGCCTCGTCGAGGTCGACCACGTCGCCGACGCCGTACTGATCTTCGAGCAGCATGAACAACCCGGAGATGCAGTCCTTGACCAGGCTCTGCGCGCCGAAGCCGAGAGCGACGCCGGCGATACCGGCACCGGCGATCAAGGGCGCGAGGTCGACGCCGATCTCGCCGAGCGCCATGATGATCGCAATCGTCCAGATGATCACTGCGGCAGTACTGCCGACCACGAGCGAGATCGATGTCACGCGCGCCTCGCGACGCGGGTCTTCGACAGTGATGCCGATCGGTTCGGCGACCAGAGTCGTGGCCCGATCGCCCAGCCTCTGGATCTGGCGTGCAGCGGCGGTCCTGTCCGGAGCCACCACCCGGGCGACGAGCCGACCGAGGTAGCGGCGCGCCACGAGCGAGAGGATCCAGGCGACGACGAGGATGACGACGACCCCGACGAGCCATTCGGCCGTCTCGGCGAGGAATCGGTTGCCGTCGGTGAGGTCGAACACGCTCTCGCAGACCCACGAGGGGTTCGACCCGCAGGCGTTCTCCAGTTCCGAGTCCACGACAGCGACCGTACCCAACCTGCCGTGTCTGACACGGGATGCCGAACCGCTGACCGCACTCGCCCTTGAGCGAGCCTTGACGAGACGTTGCCCAGGGCTTGAGATGCCGTGAGATAGCCTCGATCGGATGTCGAACGCCATCCGTCTCGGAGTCGTCGGTACGGGCTACGTCGGCTTGACCACCGGCGCCTGCTTCGCCCACATCGGCCACCACGTCGTGTGCGGTGACATCGACGAGCGCAAGGTGGCCATGCTCAACGACGGCCACATCCCGATCGTCGAAGAGGGCCTCGAGGCCGTCGTCAACGAGTCACGCGCCGCCGGCCGCCTCCACTTCGTGCTCGGCGCCGAGGCTGCCGCCGACGGCGCCGACATCGTCTTTCTCTGCGTGCCGACCCCGCAGGGCGACGATGGCAGCGCCGACCTCAGCTACATCGAGGCCGCCGCCGCCCAGATCGCTCCCGTCCTGAAGTCGGGAGCGGTCGTGGTCAACAAATCGACGGTCCCCGTCGGCTCGACGCTCGCTGTCGAGCGGGTACTGCAGCGAGATGACGTGTTCGTCGTGTCGAACCCCGAGTTCCTCCGCGAGGGCACAGCGGTCCAGGACTTCCTGCATCCGGATCGCGTGGTGATCGGCAGCGCCGATCGCGGGGCGGCCGAGCGGGTGGCCGAGCTGTACGCCACGATCGACACGCCCATCCTGATCACCGACCCGGCGTCGGCCGAGACGATCAAGTATGCGGCCAATGGTTTCCTGGCGATGAAGATCAGCTTCGTCAACGCCGTCGCGGCGATGTGTGAAGCGGTCGGCGCCGATGTGGCCGCCGTCGTCGACGGCATCGGGTCCGACCAACGCATCGGCAGCCAGTTCCTTCGTCCCGGCCCCGGCTGGGGCGGCAGCTGCTTCCCGAAGGACTCGCGGGCACTCGTCAAGATCGCCGAGGACCATGGCTACAACTTCACCATGATGCGTGGCGTCATCGACGTCAACGACGAGCAGCTCGAACGGATGGTCGCCAAGATCTGCGCTGCGGTCGGTCGCGCCGACGGCGACCTGGCAGGCGTCACCGTCGGAGCGCTGGGCCTCACGTTCAAGGCCGGCACCGACGACCTGCGCGAGTCGCCGGCGCTGGCGATCATCAGCGAGTTCCGCGCCCGCGGTGCCACCGTACGCGCCTACGACCCGACCACGGTCGGAGAACTCACTCCGCACCAGACCGTCGTGCTCGACGGCATCCACCTGGTGTCCGAAGCACTCGACGTCGCCGACGGCGCCGACGTGATCGCCGTGTTCACCGAGTGGCCCGACTTCGCCAAGGTCGACCTCGCTCGTCTGGCGGCGCGCCTCGCTCGCCCGGTCACCCTCGTCGACACCCGGAACCTCCTCGACCCCGTCCTCGTGCGCGAGGCGGGCTTGGAGTACGACGGCGTCGGCCGACGCTGATCGACGAGGCGGGTCAGCCCACCACCGACGCGAAGTAGGCAGCGGTGCGCTCGAGCCCCTCGCGTAGCTGCACGGTCGGTTCCCAGCCGAGCAGTGTCCGAGCCTTGGTGAGGTCGGGCTTGCGCTGCATCGGATCGTCGACAGGCAATGGCAGGTACACGAGTTCCGACGACGATCCGGTCACCTCGACGATCAGTTCGGCGAGCTGTGCGATCGTGAACTCGTTGTCGTTGCCGATGTTGATCGGTGTCGCCAGGTCCGAGTCGAGCAGCGCCAGGAACCCGCGGATCTCGTCGTCGACGTAGGTGAACGATCGTGTCTGCGAACCGTCGCCGAAGATCGTGATCGGTTCGTTGCGCAATGCCTGCACGAGGAAGTTCGACACGGCGCGACCGTCGTCGGGGCGCATCCGCGGCCCGTACGTGTTGAAGATGCGCACGATGCGTACGTCGACGCCGTGGTGGCGGTGGTATGCCATCGTCATCGCCTCGGCGTAGCGCTTGGCCTCGTCGTACACGCCACGCGGGCCGATCGGGTTGACGTTGCCCCAGTACTCCTCGGGCTGCGGATGCACGAGCGGATCGCCGTAGACCTCGGACGTCGACGCCAGGAAGAACCGAGCGTCCTTGGCGAGTGCGAGGCCGAGGGCATTGTGCGTACCCAGGCCACCAACCTTGAGGATCTGGATCGGGATGCGTTCGAAATCGGCCGGGCTGGCGGGACTGGCGAGATGCATCACGACGTCGACCGGTCCGGGGACCCAGACGTAGTTGCTGACATCGTGTTCGACGAAGCTGAACCGGGCGCCGAACAGTGCTTCGATGTTGTCGACCGAGCCGGTGACCAGATTGTCGAGAGCAATGACCTCGTCGCCGCGTTCGAGCAGGGCACGACACAGGTGCGAACCCAGGAAACCAGCTCCACCGGTGACGACGACTCGTGCCATGGTGGCGAGCGTACGCCGTGATCAGAATGACACGGCAGGTTCGAGCCGCCGGTGCTGCGTCGCTCTCTGCGTCGTCGTGCGCTGGTCGGCGTCGAGGATCGTCAACCACGCACACCCCAGGAAGAACCAGATCGCCATCACATTGACACCCGCGCCGAGCCCCTCGGTGGTGATGCTGTTGACCAACAACGACACGAAGATGCCCACGAGAATGAGGTGATCGGACCGCGCCGTGCCGGTGGCACCGGGAAGCAGGATTGACGATCGTCGTTCCCGGCTGCGCAGCCGGCCGAGCAGCACGAGTGCCGCGACAACGACCAGCGTCCACCAGATCAGCCCCGCCAGGCCGACGTCGATCATCACGTTGATCACCGAGTTGTGGGCGCCGCCCAATCCGGTCTCGTCGAAGAACACACCCTTGGCCGAGTTGAATCCGAGACCGAACAGCGGGCGTTGCAGGAACGATTCCCAGGCGAGCGACCAGATTTCGGTCCGACGGTTGAACGTGCCGATCTGGTCCACGGTTTCGCCTCGGGTCATGAACTCGAGGATCTGGCGCCCGAACGCCAGAGCGAACGCCCCGCCTGCGATCAGGCTGCCGAGCACGAGTTCTGGTCGTGCCTTGCGTCCCGACGACAACCATGCCATCAAGGCCAGGGCGACGAGCGCCCCGCCGAGCGACCCTCGAGTACGTGTCAGCAGCAGGAACACCAGTTGGAACACCAACAGGGCGCCATAGATCCAGCGCGGCCACGCAAGCGGACGGCGGCCTGCGGCGATCCACAACCCGAACAGGATCGGCACCGAGACAGCAAGCATCGACCCCGCGCTCACACTGTGGACCGACAGCCACGTGAACCGGCCTTCCTGAGGCCCCGTGGTCGGTGCAACGTAGGCGAGCCCGGCAACGATCGACAGCGAGATCAACGTCACCCAGCCGTGCAGGAGCCGGCTGATCGTGCTGAAGGTTCCCTGGTTCGACACGAGCTGGATGACGGTGCCGATGATGATCAACTCGACGGCTCGTGCGAGCGCCAACATCGGGAAGGCCGAGTACAGCGCGCTGGCAGCGGTGGTCAAGATGTACCCCCACATCAACATCATCAACGGTTCGATACGGGGTTTCGACGGCACGAGCCTCCACAGTGACCAGGTGCCGACGAGCGCGAGCGTGAGGAGTTCCAGCGCGATCATGGCGTCGATCGATCCGGAGAGCGCGTCGTCGATACTTCGCCGCCGGAACTTGTACTCGATGGCGACGATCACGATGAGTGGAACGACCCACGGCAGCTCGCGGGTCCAGTCGACGCGCCGCCTTCTTGTGCTGCGACGCGCGGTTGCTGCCGGCGATGACGCCGTCCTCGTTCGGTTGGAGGCACTCGGTTCGATGGGTTGGGCAGGGCGAAGTGGGGGCAGCGGAAACGACGACGGTGTGTCGATCGACTCGGGAGACCAGCGCCAGTGTGCGCTGTCGGTCAGTAGTGAGGCCGGTTCGTCTTCGTCTTCGTCTTCGTCTTGGGCGTCGAGCGTCCGCGCTGTCGCTGGCTCGGTTCGGTCGTCGGCGTCGTCGGCACCGGCTCCGTTGGTGCTGGATCGCACGGCGCGCACCAGCAGGGCGGCACCGACGAATCCGCCGATCGCCAGGCCGATCGGCACGGCATCGACCCAGCCGACGAGAGCGAAGACGCCGGCGACGGCGACACCGATTCCGGCGTCGATCATCCGGATGACGAACGTCTGCCTCGATCGTCCGGCCGCAACGTTCGCGGCCCCGACCGGCAGGCCGATCCCGAAGGCGATCGAGAACAGCACCCACGAGATCACGGCGAGCGTGGCGACGATCGAGTCGCCGCTCGTCAGGACGCCCGCGAGTTGTACGCGCAACAGGACAGCGACCAGTCCATAGGCGGCACAGATGGCACCGATCAGGACCATCGCCCGACAGATCGACGGGTTCAGTTTCACTCGTCGGCGGAGCTGATCGGCGTAGGTCGGCAGGAAGAACATGCCAGCGCCGTTGGCGACCGTGAGCGCCGGAGCGATCAGTAGGCGGGCGGCCTCCAGGCGACCGACCGCTTCGAGCGACACGACCGTGGCCACGATGACTCGGGCAAGGGCCTGACTGGCGGGCCGCAGTCCGACCTGGATTGCCCGCCAACTGGCGAACGATGCCAGTTCGCGCATCCGCGACGGCGCCGTCGGACCGCGGACCAGCTCGATCCGGGGCAGCTGCACGACCGCCAGTCCGATCGCCACGATCGAGCCGGCGAGCAACGAGATGATCACGAGGTCGAGGGTGAAGGCTGCGCCGGATGCAACCACGGTTCCAATCAAGCCGAATGCGCCGAGAGCGAACGCGCCATCGTTGGCGACGAGCAGCCAGAATTCGCGGCGAGCGATCAGGATCCGTCGCATCGTCTCCTCGATGGCCCAAGCCACCGATGCCACGCCGAACAGGATCGCGGTGGCGGCATCGACGCCGTCGACCAGCAGCGAGATCGCCCAGGTGACCGCGAAGATGAGCACGGCGGACGTCGCCTGTGACTGGAACAGCGCTCGACGAATCCCCGGATCGAAGCGATCGAGCACGGTGAGCGAATCACCGATCCAACCCGTCTGTATCGAGTTCGCGGTGATCAACACCCCGAAGAGCAGGCTGAACGTACCGAGTCCCGCCGCTCCCAGTTGGCGAAGTACCACGAGCGCGATCGCGAGGCTGGTGCCAGCGACGATCATCTGCGACACGATCGCGCCGAGCGGCCGGCGACGCATGGTCAGCCCCTGTGGTCGTACGAACGATGGTCGTACACCACGCCGATCAGATCTGCGCGCAACACGTCGAGCCGCTGGCGAACGATGTCGAGATCGCGGGCGTTCGTGCCGCGTTCGACGATCATCACCACGCCGTCGGACTCACCCGCAAGGGCCGATCCGTCGGCGACCGCCAAGAGCGGGGGAACGGCGACGAGTACCAACTCGTAGCGATTGCGCAACGTGTGCAGCGTCGCGCGCGCTGCCTGCGAGCGGAACAGGCCGGCGGGATCGTCGACCAACCGGCCCCCGGTGAGCAGGTGCAATGTCGCCTGGCCACCGACGCCGATCGAGCGATGGACGTCGTCGATCGACGCCAGACCGGCGAGCAGTTCGGTCAGACCACCGACGGCCTGCTCGAAGCCGAACAGCCGACTGAGTCGACGATCGCGGAGGTTGGCATCGATGACGAGGATTCGCCGCCCCTCTCGAGCCGCGGCCACGGCCAAGCGGGCGACGGTCTCGGCGGCGTCGCTGCTCGGCACTGCCGTCGCGGCAAGGATCACACCGCCGGATGGATGAACGGCGCCGAGGCTGGTCGCCAGGAGCTGATAGGCGGCCCCGGGTGGATTGCTCGGCGAGAAGAGCTGCGACGGGGATTCGGTCACCTCGCCGAGCAGGGGGGCATCGAGGCTCCCGGTGGCATCGGAGCTGCTGGTGATCACCGGTTGGCGTCCGGCCCGGAACCAGGCCAGGATCGCCAGACCGAACGCGGCGAACAGCATCGCGGCGATCGTGTACTGCAGCGCCGGAAGGATTCGGGCGTCGACCTGGACCTCGGCCGGTTCGACGAACTCGACTCCGTTGCCGAACAATGCGGCCTCAGAACGGACTTCGGCGATCTGCAGGTCGATCTGGTCGATGGTGTTCTGGCCACCCTGCTGCGCGACGAGCCGCTCACGCTCTTGCAGGAATGCGTCGATCGTGGCATCGGCGCGCTGGGTGATGTCCTCTTCGGTGAGCGTGAGGTAGACGTCGACGACCTCGTCGCAGATCGTGAGCGCCCGAGTCTCGGAATCGGTCGTGCAGTCGATCCGGACATCGGCGCTCGCCGTGGTGCCGGTCGTGACAGCATCATCGACCGACTCGACGGTCTCGGCGCTGGGGATGTCCGCCTCGGAGACGGAGGGGTCGGCGCCGAGGGCCTCGCGTCGCGCGTCGATCGAGTCGACCACCGCCTGGTGGACGACCGCCGAGTCGACGAACTCGGCGCGCTGGCGGGCGTATCGGGCGAGGTCGATCGGCGTACTCGAACCATCGCTGAACACTGGCGTGCCTCGCGGATCGGTGAGGAACAACGTCGTGGTCGCCGTGTTCGTCGCGCTGCTCGCGAGCACGAACAATCCCGCCAACAACCCGATCACGATGGTGACGGGCACGGTCCACGTCCGGTAGCGCCAGAACGCTTCGACCGGACCGATCGAGCTGGTTTCCGGCATCGTCGAACTCATCGCGCGGCTCGATCGAGGGCCGAGAACACGTGAGCGGTCGATGGATGCATCAGTCGTGTTTCGGCCACCATCGTCGTGTCCTTGAGTCGTTGTTGACGATTCGGCGGGCACGCCCACGTTGCGCTGTTCGAAAACCACACAACGTGTGGTTTTTCCCCGAATCTTGACCACGTTTGGTGGTCGTCTGCCTTGTCGGCGTCGTACTGTCGAGGACGGAAAACACCGGAGCACCTGTCCGAGAGCGGGCGGAAAGAGAACGTCATGTGGCGCAATCACGAACTCGACGCAGCCAACACCGGTCTCCGGTCGTCATCAGGGATCGGACGGCGGGCCCGATCCCTGATGGCTCTCCTCGCCGTCACCTCGATGGCTGCCGGACTCGCCATCGTCGCAGGGGCGTCACACGCCGCTGCCCAGGTCGCCGATCCGATCGTTGCGCCGAGTCCGGTGCGCGCGCCGCTGAGCGGACTCACGTCAGCCGATGCTGCGGCGTCGTGCTGGGAGATCAAGCAGGCACACCCGGACAGCGCAGACGGTGTGTACTGGCTGCGCAACGACGGGCTCGTTCGACCCGAGCAGTTCTATTGCGACATGACCACCGACGGTGGCGGCTGGGTGATGATCGGTCGCGGCCGCGACGGATGGACATTCCGGGACTACGGACAGTCGACGACCCAACGAGTTGCCGAGATCGTCACGGGAGCCGAGGCGTTCGCGCCGGCGGCGTTGTCGTCCGACACGATCGACGCGCTCCTCGGCGGCATCGCAGTGAAGGATCTCACCGACGGTCTCCGGATCCGCCGGGCGAGAAGCATCGACGGTACGAAGTGGCAGGAACTGCGCTGGAACTTCCTCGACCTCGGCACATGGTCGTGGGCGCTCGACGGCGGCCATCGTCTCGCCTCGTTCTCGATCGACGGATCGACGGGTTCCGGGTCGAACTCCAAGGACTCGAGCATCAAGATGTGGGGTGAGGTCGGATCGGGAAACCGAAATGGATCGGACCTCAAGGGCTGGTTCACGTTCCCGTGGAGCGGCCACGGCCGCCAGGCCGGCTTCTCCTACAGCGGGTCGGTCAACGGCAAGAACAACGACACGTCGTACCTGTACGAGTACCGCGCCGAGAACGCGGCATTGCCGTTCACCCAGTTGTTCATCCGGCCGAACCTGACGACGATCGCTCTGGCGCCGATTGCCGACGAAGGTCTCGCGGCGCAGACGATGACGCCGATGCTCGACGACCGACCCGAAGAAATCGCCGGCGGCGTCGTGGGACTCAACACGCTCGGTGACTCCGAGCTCGGTCTGCGCGCGCCGGTTCTCGACATCACCAGCCTGGGCGACAGGGTCTACGTCGGCGGGAAGTTCTCGCAGGTTCGAGACACCTCCACCGGCGAACTCGTGTCGCATTCGTATCTGGCAGCGTTCGATCGCATCACCGGCGCCTGGATCAGTTCGTTCCGGCCGCAGCTCGACGGCACCGTCTGGGATCTCGAGGTGGCCGACGGTCGGCTGATCGTCGCGGGTCAGTTCACCAACATCAACGGCGCGCCCCGCACCCAGGGTCTTGCGGCGATCGACCCGCTCACGGGCGCCGTCGACCCGGTGTGGCGCGCCTCGTTGACCGTGAGCGGCACCTCGACCCGCCCGGTCGCGTACGCGCTCGATCGCGAGGGTGACTCGATCTACGTGGGTGGGAACTTCACCACGATCGATGGTCCCACCCGGTTGCTGGGAATGGGCAGGCTGGGGAAGATCTCGGTTGCGAACGGCGATCCGGATCGTTCGTTCCGTCCGGACGTGGGCGGGGTCCCGTTCGATGTCGACGCCGTGGGCGGCACGGTGCAGGTCGCCGGCAGATTCACCGGGGTCAACGGCGACGCACGCCGAAGCATCGCGACGCTCGCCGCCGACACCGGAGAGGTGATTCCCGGACTCGCCGACGAGGTCTGGACCACCGGCACCACGAGCCGGCAGTACCAGTTCGCGGTCCTCGACCTGGGGGCCGAAGTGTGGAATGGCGGCTCCGAGCACGACACCCAGGTGTATCGCTCCGGTGATCACCAGTTCGTTCGCGGTTTCGTCACCGCGGACCAGGGCGGTGACACCCAGGTGATCGAGCTCAGCGGTGACAAGGTGATGCAGGGAAGTCATGGCAACGCCTGGATCTACAGCGACGCCACGACGTGGCCGTCGGTGAACAACTACACCCGTGCTGACGTCTACAACTGGATCGGCATGTTCGACCCCGTGACGCACGGGTACGAACGCGATTGGGTCCCCGGACTCGGGTCGGCCTACACAGCGGGTGCGTGGGCGCTGCACACCGATGTCGATGGTTGCCTCTGGTTCGGCGGCGACATGCTGGGTGGACCCTACGTCAACGGTCAACGCCAGTACCTCGAGAGCTTCTCGAAGTTCTGTCCACGCGACACCGGCGCTCCAACCGTTCCCGGCGCCGCCGCGGCGTCGACCAGCACGGTCGGAGGCGTTCGCGTCGACTGGACACCCTCGAGCGACAACGAGCCGGGCTTCCTCGGCTACGAGGTGCTGCGAAACGACCGGGTCATCAGCCCGCTGCTGTACGCGTCGTCCTACGTCGACCCGACCGGCACACCCGCCGACCGTTACTTCGTGCGGGCGGTCGATCCGGCGGGTAACCGCTCGGCGACGTCGACCGTCCTGATCCCCGGGGACCACACCCCCCCGACGACTCCGACAGACCTGGCGTTCACCGTCGGCGCCGATCAGGCGGTCACACTCACGTGGAGCGCCTCCACCGACGACATCGGCGTCGACAGCTACCGGATCATCCAGACGGGCGTCGAAGTGCAATCCGTCGCTGGGACGGAGATCTCCGCAGTGATCACCGGGCTGGCGCGAGGGACCTACTGGTTCCAGGTGCAAGCGGTCGACGCCGCGGGCAATCACTCGTACGACACCCCCTCGGTCGAAGTCGACGTCGGCGGGGCCGACGTCACCGCGCCATCCGTACCGACCGATCTCGTGGTCACCGGTGACGTGGCGGGCCCGTCGCTCACCGCCACCTGGACAGCGTCGACCGACGACGTCGGGGTGTCCGCCTACGCGATCTATCACAACGGCGTGTTCGCGGAGAGCGTGGCCGGCGATGTCACCACGGTCCGCCTCGACGTCGACTTCGGCGATCACTACGTGCGCATCGCTGCACGCGACGCGGCAGGCAACGAATCGGCTGCGACTCCCTCGACGCTCACGCAGAT
This sequence comes from Ilumatobacteraceae bacterium, assembly GCA_963774765.1. Classification (GTDB taxonomy): domain Bacteria; phylum Actinomycetota; class Acidimicrobiia; order Acidimicrobiales; family Ilumatobacteraceae; genus Sva-07. The sequence continues at coordinate 65,992 of CAVZGP010000010.1, read as the reverse complement.
CGTGCCGCCTCCGGCGTTGGACACGTCGAACCCTTCGACGCCGCGTGACCTGGTGGCCACGGTGTTGCCGAATGGTTCGATCGATGTGTCGTGGAGCGCGTCCAGTGACAACGTGGGTGTGGCGTACTACCGGGTGACTCGCAACAACACCGAGGTGGTGTTGGTGAACTCGCCTGCGACGTCGGTGAACGTGGCGACGCTCGGTGTCGGCACGCACTACATCGCGGTGCAGGCCTTCGATGCGGCCGGCAACTCGTCGTGGAAGACGCCGACGGTCACCGCCGTGATCGTGGCGCCGCCGGTCGCCGACACCACGAGCCCGTCCACCCCGCGTGATCTCGTGGCCACGGTGTTGCCGAATGGTTCGATCGATGTGTCGTGGACCGCATCGTTCGATGCTGTTGGCGTCACGGCGTACCGGGTGACCCGGAACAATGCCGAGGTGGTCGTGGTGCCGGGTACCCAGACGTCGGTGAACGTGGCGACACTCGGATTCGGCACGCACTACCTCGCGGTGCAGGCCTTCGATGCGGCCGGCAACTCGTCGTGGAAGACGCCGACGGTCACCGCCGTCGTCGTGCCGCCTCCGGCGTTGGACACGTCGAACCCTTCGACGCCGCGTGACCTGGTGGCCACGGTGTTGCCGAATGGTTCGATCGATGTGTCGTGGAGCGCGTCCACTGACAACGTAGGTGTGGCGTACTACCGGGTGACTCGCAACAACACCGAGGTGGTGTTGGTGAACTCGCCTGCGACGTCGGTGAACGTGGCGACGCTCGGTGTCGGCACGCACTACATCGCGGTGCAGGCCTTCGATGCGGCCGGCAACTCGTCGTGGAAGACGCCGACCGTCACCGCCGTGGTGCCCTGATCCCCGGCCGTCGGAGTTGCTCGCACGAACGGCGGTAGAACTCCAGATCGGAGCCGGCTGGACCCCAGCCGGCGGCCTCCCAATCGAACAGCGCAAGGCCCCGCCCGGTCCTGCGAAGATTCCACGGCGCGAGATCGCCATGAACCGGAACTGCGTCGTCGGGGGTCAGGGGCGGGCGCGGCAGCGAGTCGAGTCGTTCCGAAATGTCGTGTTCGAAGCTTCGCAGTGGCTCATCGACGGCGGGTCGCTGGCGATCGAGCCCCAACGCGTCGGTGGCCAGGAACGTGATGTCGTCGTCGACCGGACCGGTCGCCAGCACCCTCGGCGTCGCAATTCCGGGCAACGGCCGATCGGTCAGCAATGAGAGTGCCAGCGCCTCGTTCTCGATGCCGTCGGCCGTCTTCGCCAGCTTCACGATGATCTCGTCACCGCTGGTTCGGTCCGACGTTCGACACAGCAGCGACAGGCGCGCCCGATCGAGCTGACGGGGGATGACAGCGGCCTCGATCCGGATGCCCCCGAGCGTCGCGCCCAACCGGTCCTCGAGTTCGGCGACGTCGAGGTCCGGCCAACGCCATCCAGTGGTCCGCGGCCACGGACGGGTACCGGCGATCAGGATTGCCGCCGCACCGATGACATCGAGCGAGTTCCGGCGCCAGTCAGACGTGCCGGCCAGCATGCGGGCGCGCCGAGCGTTTCTGCCGGCCCGGTCGCTCACGATGACGCGCTGTGACAGCGGGACCGATCGAAAGGTCATGTCGCACCCCTCGTGGTCATCGCCTCGGCGTACAGGGTTTCGAGCGCGGCCACGCCGACGGACTCGCTGTAGCGCTGTTCGAAACGTCGCCGATTGGCGATGCCCACCTCGTCGACCGTGGCATCGTCGAGCGCGTCGAGCGCTGCGGCGAGTGCCGCTGGCTGCCCGGGCGGTACCAGGAGTCGTGGTGGCGGCTCGACGATCGTCGCAGCGCCCGCAGCCGTGTTGACGATCACCGGGAGACCAGCGCTCATCGCCTCGACCAGCACCATGCCGAACGTCTCGTACAGCTCCGACGGCATCACGAGGGCCCGTGCGTTCAGGAGGCGATCGCGGATCTCCTCGCGTTCGCGCCACCCGAGCAACTCGACGCCTGCTGGGAGGCGACGCTCGAGCGCCTCCGCGAGGGGTCCGTCGCCGATGATGTGCAGCCGCCGATCGTCCCTCGAGGAGACGTCGGCCGACGCCCACGCATCGAGCAGCGTGTCGATGCCCTTGCCCTGCGCCAGGCGTCCGACGACGATGATGTCGCCCGAAGCTGACGGCGGCGCGGTCCGCATTCCAGGGTCGTCGACGAAGTGGGGTTTCACCACGAGGCGTTCACTCGGTACACCGACGTCGGCGAGGCGGTCTGCCATGAACTGCGATGGTGCAACGAACCGGGTGACCGACGCATCGAGGATCCCGCGTCGTCGGGTGACCATCACCTCGGTCGCCTGAATGGCCGACAGCGTCCTCGAACCCCGATAGCAGCCGTGAAGCACACCGGGCAGGGGAGCTCGCCCGAGGCACGCCGTGCAGACGGCCCCGTCTCGGAACAGATCGGTACCGAGACAACCGAGACGGAAGTTGTGCAGCGTCATCACCACTGCAACGCCGGACTCGGCGGCGGCCGCAACCGCTGAAGAAGACAGCGCGAACCACGTGTTGTGGACGTGTACGACGTCGGGTCCGAAGGCGGCGATACGCGTGCGCACGAGTCGCGCCGCCGACAGGTTGTGCACGCTGCGGACCAGGGCCGCCATGGTGGCGACCGGTTCGGTGGGATTGTCGACCGTGAGCTGCTCGACGTCGTGGCCGGCTCGGACCAACGCAGCTGCCTCGTTGTCGACCACGGTGTCTTCGCCGGCGCGGATCCGGTACCGAGCGTGCAATTGCAAGATGCGCATCGCGAGCGGTCAGATCAGGTCGCCGATGAATCGCGGCCAGGGTGGGGCGAGACCGAACCGATCGATCAGTTCGACGACGTCGGGTCGGAAACGCTCGGTCAGTTCGGCATCGATGCCAGCGTCCAGCGTCGAGGGACGGGGTGCTGCGTTGCGGTGTTCGGAGTCGAGTCCGCCCGGCATGGCTGGAAGGCCTGCCGCATCGAGCACCACGCCGGTCACGCGTCGCGGGTCGGTGTAGTAGTCCTCGGAGAACACGATCACGATCCGCTCGCGCCCGACCGTATCGATCCAGCGGTCGAGGGAGCCTGCGTACTCGCTCTGGGCTGCATAGGTCTGTTGTTCGTGGGCGTGGCTCGCACCGAGTGTCCCCGCTGCGAGCTGTGCGCCATCGTTGCCGACTCGGTCGGTCTCGGCATCGAGCGCGTCGCGCAGCGACAGGGTTTCGACGCCGTTGCGGCTCTGTTCGGCCCAGTGCGACACGGTTCGTTCCACAGGATCGCGCAACATCACCACGAAGCGGGAGTTCGGAAGCAGATCCGCTGCGCGCCGGGCAGCAAGCGGATGGAAGAGGTAGTACGGGCTGGCCTCGGCGGTGAACGCGGCGCCGGTTCGGTGCGTGCGCCATCGCAGGGTCGTCGAAGTCGGGAAGTGGCTGCGGTACCAGCGCGGAGAACGCGCGAGGTCGCTGTCGAGCCAGTGTGCACCCTTCATGTTCTCGCGCATCGGGAAACATCGGGCCGACGGCACCATCGGACACATCGACGGGTGCCGTTCGAGATCTCGGAAGAGCGAGGTGGTGCCACCGCGCTTCACGCCGATGATCACCAGATCCGGCTCGGAGCGCAGATCGGCAGTGGCCATCGCAGCAGCTCGGACGGTGTGACGGCCGACGGAGCGCACGACGTCCTGCATGGGCGGTGATCGTAGCCCCGCTCGATAAATCCCACATTGAGTGGTCGTCAAGTCTTGGTCAAGTGGTTGCCTCGAGTCTGTCCCGGATGGGATAATCGTCAAGCCGGGAAAGGGTCATCCATCCCTCTGGGATGGGTGAAATGCGACCGGTGGCGGAAGTATCGCCACGGAGAGTGATGTCCAACTCCGTGGCTTGATGAAAGGCGGAAACATGACGAGCGAAGTCGTGGCATTGGGCTCGACGCACCTGTGGTCAACGAACGCGGTCGAGAGGCAGGACACCGCGTGGCTGCCGTCGACGCCACTCGTGGAGCTTCCGAGAGTCGACAAGCCACGCACTCTCTACGTGCGCGTCGTCAAGCCGATGTTCGATCGGGTGCTGGCGCTCGCCGCGTTGGGGGCTGCTGCGATCCCGATGGCGGTGATCGCCGGGGTGGTCGCGTCGACGATCGGGCGGCCGGTGCTGTTCCGTCAGCGCCGAATCGGTGCCGACGGCCAACCCTTCGAGGTCCTCAAGTTCCGCACGATGAGCCCCGATCGTCGCGGCCAGCGCCTCGACGTGATCCACGATCGTCGCCAAACGCACAAGTCCGACAACGACCCACGCCACACCCGGGTCGGTCGCGTGTTGCGCCGGTACAGCCTCGACGAGCTTCCGCAACTCCTCAACGTCCTGCGCGGCGAGATGAGCGTGGTCGGTCCGCGGCCCGAACTCGACTCGGTCGTCGAGCAGTACCCGCCGGCCCTGCACCAGCGGCACTATGTCAAGCCCGGGCTCACCGGACTGTGGCAGGTCTCGGCGCGTGGCAGCGGCCCAATGCACGAGAACGGGCAGTGGGATCTCGCCTACGTGCAGCGGGTGTCATTGCGCACGGATCTGCAGATCCTGACGAGGACGCCGCGGGCGCTGTTGGGCGAGAACGTCGGGAGCTGAGTTCGCGCGAACTCCGGGGAGCTCAGCTGAAGCCGATGTGTGGTGGCGGGAGTTCGGTCGGGGGCGAGTAGCGACCGTAGCGCTGTGCGAACACTCGACCGACGTAGCGGGGGTTGAGAATCACGTAACGACGCCACAGACGTCGCGGGTCACCCATCAGGCGTTGCGCCCATTGCAGGCCGGACCGCTGCACCCAGGCCGGCGGCTCCTTGGCGAGGCCGGCATGGAAGTCGAACGCCGCACCGACCGCCAGGCAGGGCATCGACAACCGTTGGGCGTTCTCGTACACGAACACTTCCTGGCGCGGACATCCGAGGCCGACGAAGCAGATCGACGCGCCGGTCGATCGGATGGTCGCTGCGAGTTCGTCGAGTTCGGCGGGGGTCGACGTTGCGAAGGTCGACGGGCTGGTGCCCGCGATCCGGATTCCGGGAACCAATGTCGGCAATCGACGTACGAGGTGCCCGAGCGTGTCGGCTGTGCTGCCGTGGAAGTACACCGACAGATCGCGTTCGACGGCTGCTCGGCAGACCGCCAAGGTCAGGTCGGGACCGTAGACGCGGTCGGGGAGGCCGGTGTCGTGCAGCCAGTTCATCGCCCATCGCACCGGCTGACCATCGGGTGTGACCAACTCGAACGAGTTGAGGCGGGCGAGGTGCTCTGGTTCGTCGACACCGGTCATGACGCCGTGCACGGCCAGTGCCGACACCCGGTACGGGCGCTGCGCGACGGCGGCGTCGATGATTCGCGACACCGCTGCCTCGTAGTCGACGGCGTCGACCCCGACGCCGATCACGTCGACCTTTCCTCTGTCGATCATCGGGCACCGATCACGAGTCGTCGGCCAACGTCACGCCCACCGCTCGCGATTGGCGTCGTGCATCTCGGTGAGGATGGCGGGCACGTCGTAGGTGAGCGACCACGTGGGGTAGTGCTCGGCGAAGCGTCCGTTGTCGCCGATCCACCAGATGTGGTCACCGACGCGGTTGTCGTCGACGTAGGTCCAGTCGAGCGTGTTGCCGGTGATCTCCTCGCACAGCGAGATGGCCTCGAGCACGCTGCAGTTCGAGAAACGCCCGCCACCGATGTTGTAGACCTCGCCGGAACGGGGTGTTCCGTCCTTGGCGGCGCGGTACACGTGGTCGAAACACGAGATGAGATCGGCGGAGTGGATCGTGTCGCGGACCTGCTTGCCCTGGTATCCGAACACGCGGTACGGGGTGCCGGTCATCGTGCACTGCATGACGTAGGCCAGGAACCCGTGCAGTTCGGCGGCCGCGTGGTTCGGGCCGGTGAGCGTGCCACCGCGGAACACCGAGGTCTGCATGCCGAAGTAGCGCCCGTACTCCTGCACCATCACGTCGGCGGCGACCTTGGAGGCGCCGAAGATCGAGTGCAGGGTGGTGTCGATCGACATGTCCTCGCGGATCCCACCGACGTAGGTGTGTGACGGATCGATCTCCCAGCGGGTGTCGTGCTCGATCAACGGCAACCGGTTCGGCGTGTCGCCGTAGACCTTGTTGGTCGAGGTGAAGATGAACGCCGCCTCGGGACAGTGTTGGCGGGTGGCCTCCAGCACGTTGAGCGTGCCGACGGCGTTGACGTCGAAGTCCGTGAACGGCTCGCGGGCTGCCCAGTCGTGCGACGGTTGCGCCGCGGTGTGGATCACGAGCGAGATGTCGGAGCCGTACTCGGCAAAGAGTGCATCGATGCCACCGCGGTCGCGGATGTCGACGCTGGCGTGGCGATACCGATCGCCGAGGGTGCGTTCGAGTTCGGTGACCATCCACGCCGTGGAGGAGTCGTCACCGAAGAACACGCGGCGCATGTCGTTGTCGACGCCGACCACGTCGAGGCCGATCGACGCGAAGTGCATCGCCGCTTGCGAACCGATCAGACCTGCTGCGCCTGTCACCACTGCCATCGACATGGTCTGCGAGGGTACCTCGTGCCCGTCGGGGTCGTGCCTACACTGAGCCGTCGTGTGGCGCGACAAGGTGACGATGGGGTGGCGCCCATCCACCTTCGACATCCGCACCGGCGAGTTCCGCGACCTGGTACGACGCTCCCGAGAAGTCGTATTGCTGGCAGCGTTCACCGGTGCGGTCACCGGGTTGTTCGTGCGCTTCTTCGAGTTCATCGTCGTCGAGTTCGTCTACGAGAAGATCGTGCAGGGACCGCTCTGGGTCGGCGCCATCGCACCCGGTGTCGGCCTGATGCTGTCGGCGATCCTGCTGAAGACCGTCGGCAACGGTGCCTCGTCGGCGACGTCGGACGAATACCTGCGGGCATTCCACGATCCCGAATATCCGTTGCGCCCGCGTGCGTTCATGGGGCGTATGGCGGCGGCGATCACAACGCTCGGATTCGGCGGCCCGATGGGACTCGAAGGCCCCTCGATGTACGGGGGATCAGCGCTCGGAGCGATGATCCAGCGTCGGCTTCCCAAGGCCTTCCGTGGCGTCGATCACCGCACGTTGCTTGTCGCAGGTGCCGCCGCGGGCGTCGCCGCCATCTTCAAGGCACCCGCCACCGGGGCGATCTTCGCGCTCGAGGTGCCCTTCCGCGATCAGATGGCGCGCCGCATGCTGCTGCCGGCATTGGTGGCGAGCGCGTCCGGCTACCTCGTCTTCGTGGCCTTGAGCAACACCAACCCGATCTTCGTGTTCGAGACCGATCGGGTGGCGTCGTTCCAGTACCGCGACCTCGCCGGCGCGATCCTGATCGGGATCTGCTGTGCCATCGGGGCGCGCGCCTTTTCCCGCTTGATCCGACACGCAAAGGCCTTCACGTATCGTCCTGTGGCGCTGCGGGTGCTGCTGGCGAGCATCACGTTGGTCGTCCTGTTCGTGATCAGCCGGGTGTTGACCGGCGAGAGTCTGACGATCGGGACCGGTTACGAGGTGATCCGATGGTTGTCGGAGGAGCACGCCCTCTGGCTGCTCGCGGTGGTGTTCGCGCTGCGGTGTCTGGCCACGGCGACGACACTCGCCGGTGGCGGCGTCGGAGGTTTGTTCGTACCGTTGGTCGTCGGGGGAGCGATCGTCGGCCGTGGCGTCGGCGACATCGTCAACCCGCTCGACCCGACGTTGTACGTGCTGCTCGGGATCGCCGCCTTCCTCGGTGCCGGCTACCGGGTTCCGCTCGCGGCGGTGATGTTCGTCGCGGAAGCGACCGGACAACCAGGCTTCATCGTGCCGGCGCTCTTCGCCGCGGTCGCGGCCGAGTTGGTGATGGGCGAACAGTCGATCACGACGTTCCAACGCTCGCCTGACCGCGTCAGCTGACTAGACCGGTGGCATGACGATGACCAACCACGTCGCCGTGTCCGCCGAACTGCAGGGAACGATCGTCGGTCTGTTCGTCGAGGTCGGCGCAGTAGTGGTCGCCGGCGACGCCCTTGCGCTCGTCGAGTCGATGAAGATGCACCACGAGGTGGTCGCACCTGTCTCCGGCGTGATTGCCTCGCTCGCCGTCGTCCAGGGCGACACCGTCACGATCGGCCAGGACCTCGTCCGCATCACCCCGGGCGTACACGATGTGCCAGGCACATCTCGTACGCCGACCGTTGTGGCGGGGCCGCTCGGGTTGGACCGTGACGACCTGCGCGAGGTGATCGAACGCCACAGCGTGGGCCTCGACGAAGAGCGCCCGCAGGCGGTCGAGCGGCGTCGGGGCCGTGGGCATCGCACGGCCCGCGAGAACATCGGCGACCTCGTCGACGACGGTACCTTCGTCGAGTACGGCCCGCTCGTGATCGCCGCGCAGCGGCGTCGGCGCAGCGTCGACGACCTGATCGTGTCGACACCGGCCGACGGGCTCGTCGGTGGGATCGGCGAGGTGAACGGCGAGTTGTTCGGGTCTGGTCCCGCGGGACGAGCCGCGAAGGTCGTTGCCGTCTCGTACGACTACACCGTGCTCGCCGGAACACAGGGCACGCAGAACCACCGCAAGAAGGACCGCCTGTTCGAGGTGGCCGAGCAGTTGCAGCTTCCAATCGTGTTCTTCACCGAGGGTGGCGGAGGTCGTCCGGGCGACACCGACGGCATCGGCGTGAGCGGCCTCGACTGTCTGGCGTTCCGGTGGTTTGCTGAACTGTCGGGCACGGTGCCGCTGGTCGGCGTGAACTCGGGGTACTGCTTCGCCGGCAACGCGGCGATCCTCGGATGCTGCGACGTCGTCATCGCCACCGAGGATTCGAACATCGGGATGGGTGGGCCTGCGATGATCGAGGGCGGTGGCCTCGGTGTGTTCCGGCCCACCGAGATCGGACCGATCGAGGTGCAGCGGGCCAACGGCGTCGTCGACATCGTCGTGGCCGACGAGGCCGAGGCGGTCGGAGTCGCCAAGCAGTACCTGGCGTACTTCCAAGGTCGCACCACGACGTGGGAGGCGCCCGACCAGGAAGCGCTGCGCGATGTCGTGCCCGTCGACCGCTTGCGTGCCTACGACATCCGCCGCGCGATCGACGGGCTCTTCGACACCGACTCGGTGCTGGAGTTGCGGCGCGAGTTCGGTGTCGGCATGGTCACCGCGTTGGCGCGGATCGAGGGACGACCAATCGGGGTGATCGCCAACGACCCGGGCCACCTCGCGGGGGCGATCGACTCCGATGGCGCCGACAAGGCTGCCCGCTTCATGCAGTTGTGCGACGCGTTCGGACTGCCGATCGTCACGTTGGTCGACACGCCGGGAATGATGGTCGGCCCCGACGTCGAGGCGACGGCACTGGTGCGTCACTGCAGCCGCCTGTTCGTGACCGGTGCGAACCTGTCGGTGCCGATGGTGTCGGTGGTGACCCGCAAGGCCTATGGCCTCGGGGCCCAGGCGATGATGGGCGGCACCACCAAGGCACCGATGGCCTGCCTGTCGTGGCCCACGGGCGAGTTCGGTGGCATGGGCCTCGAGGGGGCCGTCCGCCTCGGGTACCGCAAGGAACTCGAAGCCGTGACCGACGACGCGGAACGTGAGGAACTGTTCCGCGAGATGGTCGATCGGATGTACGCCCACGGCAAGGCTGTGAGCGTTGCCTCGTTCTTCGAGATCGACGACGTGATCGACCCGGTCGACACGCGCCGATGGATCACCACGATCTTCGATTCGGCGCCCGAGACCCACCGCGCCGCCACCGATCCGACCGCACCCCCGCGCCGCCCCAACATCGACACCTGGTGAGAATTTCACCAGGGGTCAGACCCGGGTGAAATTCTCAGGCGCCGCAACCGGTGGAGAGCACCTCGGTGAGTTCGGTGCCGTCGTAGGTGAACACGATGACCGATGCGCCCTCGTAGTACCAGGCATGCACGAGAACCTCCATCCGACCGTCGCCGTTGAGGTCGGCCACGTCGAGCACTCGATAGCGCTCGATGATCGGGAACGACTCGTCACCGAGATCCTCGTCGACCACCGCGAGCAGCACCGTGTCGGCGGCGCGGGTCGTCGTGTCGATCAGGAGGAGTGCGGCGAGATCGCCTGGCGCGCCGAGGACCGTGTTCGACTGGACGAACTCGAACGAGGCCAGTGCTTCGTCGTCGCCGTCGCCGTCGAGGTCGGCGACGACGAGTTGCTCGACGTCACCCAGGCTGGCGTCGACGGGTTCAGCCTCGAAGGCAGCCGCGCCGAGCGCCGCGTACGCATCGGGTGCGCTCGACGTCACCGCGACCTGGCGAGGCTTGAGCGGCCATTGGGGCTGCACCACGGCGACCGCGCTGTACCCGAATCCCGGCGGCTCGGGCGGCGCCACGTCGACATCGAGCGCCGGCCCGACGCGTCCGTCGAAGCATGCCTCGACGTTGTCGCCGACGACTGCGGACATCTCGGTGTCCAGGTTGCTGACCGTGACGGGACTGGTGGGGTCGATGCCGGGACGGATCGGATTGCCGGACGGGTCGGTGGACTGCTGCCATCGATCCTGCTGCCACGCTCCGAGGAAGAGCCAGCCGCCATCGCCGGCGCCTCCGATCAACAGCGCGACGATGGCGTCGGCCGGTCCATCCGGCGCCGTCGTCGTCGTCGTGTCGGGCGGTGCTTGGGTGGTGGTCGATTCCGGTGGAGCGATGGTGGTGGTCGGCGCGATGGTGGTCGTCGAGGTCGTGGACGTGAGCGTCGGCTGCGGCGTCGACTGCTGTTCGGTCGTGCACGCCGCGATCATCAGCGTGATCGACGCAGCCGCTGCGAGACGGGTCAGGGCCTGTGGCGTCACGGCACCGTCACCGATTCGCCAGGCTGAAGGAGGTGGAGGTGGTGTGACAGCTCGGCGTCGGTGAGGGCCGTCTGGAACTGTTCCGGGGGCGAGTCGAACCACTTGGGCAGCTGGCGACGACCATCTTCCGGAGCGTACGTTCCCCAGTGGATCGGCACGACGATCCCCGGGCGGATCAGGCCCGTTGCGATCGCTGCCCGAGTCGGATCGAGATGGCCCGTTCCGAGCGATGAGCCCCATCCCCAGATGGGGAGCAGCGCGATGTCGATGTCGTGCAGGTCGGACATCTCGTCGAACAGGTCGGTATCGCCGGGAAAGTACACGCGGCGACCCTCGCCGCTGACGATGTAGCCGACCGGCGGTGCCGACACGCGGCTGTGTGGACCCCGACCGTGCTTGTGGGCTGCGGGGACCACCTCGACGCTCACAGCCCCTCCATCGAGTTCGATTCGATCGCCGGTTCGTACCTCCGTGACGTCGCGGAACCCGGCGTTGCGGAGCAGGCGACCGGTGCCGACCGGGGTGAGGATGCGCGTGCCGGGGCGGATTCGGCGCAGCGACGTCAGGTGCAAGTGGTCGAGGTGGGCGTGAGAGAGCACCACGGTGTCGACGTCAGCGACGTCCGGGGTCGGCAACGGTCGACGTCGCCGAAGGTGAGCGACACGTCGGGTGAGCAGCGGGTCGGTCAGGATCCGGTGGCCACCCACATCCACCAGTGCCGACGCGTGCCCGACCCATTGCACCGTCATCGGGGTTTCCACTCGGCCGATGCTACGCCGGTTCACCTCAGCCGAGGTCGGGCCAGCGGCGTTGCTGGCGGCGGCGCAGGCCGGCGGTGCCGAGCTTGCGGCGTTCGGCGAGCGCCCAGTCGCGCCGCCAGCCGGTGTGTTCCGGGCCGGTGAGCGCCGGGCTCGTGCCGGCTGCCGACCGCTGACGGGCCGTCCAGAAATCGGTGATCGCTTCGTCGCCGAGGGTGGTGACGGCCGTTTCGATCCGCGCAGTTGAAGTGCCGCGTCGACTCGCCATCGTCGCTGCGCAACGGTGCCCCGAACACGACCTTGGCGCGGCCCGGCTTCGGCCGCTTCATACCCTTGCCGAAGATGGCTCCGGTGCCGTCGATGAACACCGGCACGACCGGGGCGCCGGTGCGAGCGGAGAGATAGGCGGCGCCACCCTTGAAGTCCTGGCCCCATCCGTCCGGCGACCGCCCGCCTTCTGGATAGATCACGAGGCTGTATCCGTCGTCGACGAGACCCTTGATCAGGTCGGACGACTTGCGACCGGTGAGTTCTCGATCGATCGGGATCGCGTTGAGCGACAGCGCCGACAGCGCGGCCTTCCACTTCTTGTCGAAGAAGTAGTCGGCGGCGGCGGCCACCACCAGCTTGTGGCGCCAGGCGGCCGGAACCGAACGGATCATCAGGCCGGTGTCGAGGTGGCTGTGGTGGTTCGGCGCGAAGATCACGGCGGGCGGGTCCTCGAGTGATGTGAGGTCCGCCAGACGGTCGGTGCCGACGATCTCGGGCGAGGCCAGGATGCGAGCGGCCAGACGAACGGGACCCTCGACCATCGCGGTGCGCACCGACGACGCCAGTGGTCGGCGTGCCCATTCGGTGTCATAGTGCGCTCCGAGTCCGGAGACCTCGGTCGGCACCTCGACGCCACGGGGCACTGTCGGCGCCCGGTACGGGAACCCGAAGTTGCGCAGGGGCATCGTGGCGCGCCGCACGGCGTCCTCGGCGGCGCCGGCAGCCCGCTGGGCCCGCTGGAGGTTCCGGTCGACCATCGAAACCTCTACTTCACGTCCGCGATCATCAGCGGCGGCGTCTTGATGTGGGTGATCGTGGGGGAGCGCCCGACGATGTCCGACGCGATCTCGAAGGCATCGTTCATCGTGCGACGCCGGCGTGAAGCCGAGCTTGCGGACCGTCGCCGCGTCGCCGCCGACGATGATCACCTTGCCGACGTGCTTCATGGCGTGGCTGCCCCAGTACCACATGTAGAACGGGTGCACGCCGTGGTAGGCGTTGGTGGTGCGGTAGAGGTGGCGGTACCAGTCGTCCTCGGCGTACTGCTTCTCCCACTTCTGCGACATCACGTGGGGGTCGCGGGTGTCGGCGAGCACCTCTTCGAAGAAGTCGATGTAGCTCGGGTGGTGGACCGGGTGGAACTCGTTGGTGGTCGGGTGTGTGAGGATCACGACGCCGCCCTCACGTACCAGCGGCTTGCCGCGGTAGAGGTTGAAGAAGTAGCCGAGCCCGGTGCACATCACCAGGATCGGGTTCATGATCGAGTGCACGTTGTACGGGCAGATGTACGGGATGCCCATCGTGAGGATGTCGGTCTGGCCCTCGACCTCGACGAGCTGCTGGTCGTACACGTTCTGCGTGGTGACCTTGTGGACCGCCTCGACCTCGCCGCACTGGATGCTGGTCATCTGGTGCGGCGCTTCGATGCCGTGGAAGATCTTCCGCGCCGTCCGCGCCGGCAGTTTCGCCACCGACTTGGCGGTGCCGAGGTAGAGCGCCCGGTCCTTCGCGTTCCACTCCCACTCGCGCTTGGAGAGGAACTCGAAGGGTTGCGGGAACGTGTCGGTGTTGAGGGTGGTCTCGATCTGGAACACCTTGGGCCCGTGGTCACGCATGACCTTGCCCATGCGCCAGGTGCTCTTGTGGAGCTCGGACGCGTGCTGGTCCATGAACGAGTGCGACGCCTCCATCGTGGTGGGGTTGTGGTGGTGGCGCAGCGAGCGGTAGCTGGCGAGGCCGACGGCGGTCGACTTCCACCCGCCGTCCATGGCGACGAGGTTGATGTTGACGTAGACGAGCAGGTCGGATTCGGCGGCGCGCTTGTTGATCTCGATCTCTTCACCCTGATCGGTCGTGCCCAGGAAGGCCAGGTTGTCGGGGTCCTCGGCGTCGTGCTGGTAGAGCAGCCCCCGCGGTTCGAATGCGTCGTAGACGCGGTCGCCGAGTGCGTGGCGCAGCTCGAACTCGTGCATCCGGCGGTGAAGTGCCAGCGCAGCGATGATGTGGACGTCGTCGACGCCGGCGTCGGCAGCCATCGTCAGGACCTGCTCGATGATCCGTTGGCGCAGGTCGGGGCGGCGCATCTTCGGCAGCGGCAGCGACACGTCGTCGAACGCGATCGTGAGCTTCATGCCCGGAAAGAGGAGCGACGGGAGCGGGTCCATCTCGATCGGGTTGAGCAGTGAGGTGCGGATGGCGCCGTCGATGTCGTCGATGGCATCGTGCGGTTCGGGCGCGTAGATCACCCGGGAACGGTCGGCGGGCAGCTTCTCGAGCCGGAATCCCTCGCCGTGCCAGAACAGGGTGGGCGGCGTCGACTTGTCGACGTCGAGTACGAATCCGGGGCGAGGCATCAGGTGTCTTCCTTGCGCATGTCGAAAGCGATCTTGACGGCGCCGCGGCGGCCGGCCGTGGCGGCGTGGACGATGGCGTCGACGTGGTCGGACAGGGGATAGGTGGCCGAGAGCAGGCGCTCGGCGCGCAGCTCGGTGGCGGTCTCGATGGCGAGGTCGAAGGTGCGCACCGTGCGGCCATCGGGGAGGTGCTCGGTGCCGTAGGTGTAGGCGCCTTTGAGTTCGGTTTCGCGGTGCCAGAGTCCGGTGAGATCGAGCGTGACGTCGGCGGGCATGCCGAGCAGGACGACACGTCCGCGTGGGCGTGTGATGCGCAGGCAGTCGGCCACGGTCGAACTGGTGCCGACGGCGTCGATCGTCACGTGGGCGCCCGACGACAGGTGGTCGCCCACCATGTGGCAACCGGCGGCGCGGCGCACCGCCCGCGGCAGTTCGTCGGGAGCGACGACGACGTCGGCGCCGAACTCCTTGGCGAACTGGCGCTGATGCGGGTAGCGGGCGCCGGCGATGATGCGCACGTCGGGCACATAGCGCCGCAGACCGGCGATTGCCGCGAGGCCCATCGTGCCCGCGCCGAGCACGGCGACGATCGCCGGGGCCGAGGTGTCCTGGCGGACGGCGACGACCGGTGCGGCGAGCAGTGCAGCATGGATGCCGCCGGCGAACGGCTCGACCAGCACGGCGCGCTCGTCGGGCATCTCGTCAGCGATGCGGTGGAGTTGTGACTCGTGGGCGACGAACTCGGGTGCCCAGCCGCCGCCGGTCGAGCAGCAGAACCCGGTCTGGATCCCTGGCTCCAACGCGCCCGTCGCGAGGTGGGCGTAGTCATCGCCATCGCCTGGCGCGGCGCCGTCGAACGGGGGAGCGAATCCCCGGGCCTCGTGGCCGAGCACCGGTTCGAGGATCACCCGCGCGCCGTCATCGAGTTCGCCGACGACCTCGTGGCCGGGCACGAACGGGAACGACACCCAGTCGTCGAAGTACAGCGATGCGTGTCCCTCGACGAGGGAGAGGTCAGATCCGCAGATCCCGGCGAGCCGCGTGTGCACTCGATGCCAGCCATCGCCGGGTAGGTCGGGCTCGTCGACCGAGGTGAACTCGAGCGGCCCGAGTTTGGTCGCCGTGATCGGCGAGATCGCTGACGCGATGCGCGCCATGCCGATCTTGCGTACCGACCGCGACACCTGTAGCGCCTTCACGATCGGGCTCCACTGCGTCGGGCGCTTCCGAAGCGTTCGTTGCGCTGACGTTCTGACAGCAAGGGTCCGATCGGGAGTCGCGGTCGCGGGCCGCCCGGCGCCTTCGTCCAGTGCTCGACGAGCCAGCCGCGCTTGCGGGCGATCGCGGCGAGTCGCGTCTCGGGGTTGACCGCAACGGGGAAGCCGACCGCCTCGAACAGCGGGAGATCTGACGAGGAGTCGGCGTAGGCCACGCACTCGTCGAGGTCGAAGCCTTCAGCGTCGCAGTAGTCGGCGAGCACCTGCGCGCGGGCTTCGCCGGTCGGTGGCACGGTGCGCATCTCACCCGAGTAGGTGTTGTCCGGCTTGATCGACATCTCGGCAGCGACGATCTCGTCGAACAGCGGTCGGAGCCCCTCGACGTTGAAGCTCAACGCGCCGGTGATCAGGATCGTCCGGTGACCGAGCGCCCGGTGCTGGCGGACCCGTCGCATCCCTTCGGGGAACGACTTGGTCATGATGATCTGGCCGAACATCTCGCGGGCGTCGGCTTCGATCTGTTCGACCGGTGCGTCCTCGTAGCGACGGTAGAAGTGGCGGAGGAAGTCGCTGCGATCGGCACGGTCGAGCTTCAGCAGGCCGGGGCCTTCGATCAGGGTGCGTAGCGCGTACCGGATGCGTTCCGGCGTGTCGAGGCGGCGGGTGGCGAGCCACGAGTAGCTCTCGACGACGTTGGAGGAGATCAACGTGTTCTCGAGGTCGAACGCGACGACCTGGCGTTTCGGGTCGAGCACCTGCCTGCGCAGTCGGCCCATCCGGTCGGTCGACGGCGAGGCGCCGGGCGTGGTCTTCACCCGGGCGTGTTTCACGATCGACGGGAGATGGATCTGGGTGATGTAGGTCGGCCAGTCGACCGATCGAGGGTCGAAGTTGAACGTGGCGCGGTCGGCGTCGTCGAGTTCGCCCCACGTGAGCATGAGGTTGTCGACCTGATAGATCGCCTCGCACTCCGTGTACAGCCCGTACAGCTCGACGTAGGTGAGCGCCCGCTCGATCTCGGTGCGCTTCATCTCGACCTGGGCCGACCATTCGGCCTGACGGCCGCGAAGCGGGAGGTTCTGGAGCACCTTCTCGCCTGCGGTCAGGATCGTCTTGGCGCGGTTCAGCTGGCCTTGCACTCGGCCGCGGCCGGGGAATCGGAACTCCGGAACGACGATCGGCTGGCCCTTGGCGTCGTAGATCGGGTGCTCGAGGAACCAGCCGCTCACGTTGTCGACGAGCATGCGGTACTTCAGCGGGTTGATGCCACCCGATGCCACCTGCGTGATCGCCGGTGCACGCTCGGGGCCGAGCGCGGCGACGGCGATGATCGAGGCGACGACGATGTCGACCGGGATCACATCGACGGTGCCCTCGGGGACGCCGGGGAACTCGTCGAGCAGGCCGCGGGCGTAGGAGATCAGGACCGGCTCGGCCATCCGGAAGCCGCGGATCCAGCCCGGCTTCGGTTCGGCGAGCGCGGACTCGATGATCGATGGGCGAACGATCGACACCGGCACCGGGCCTTTGACGTCGGTGAGCGCCTGCTCGCCGAGCGCCTTGGTGAACGCGTAGGCGTCGGGCCAGCCGACGCTGGCAGCGCGGGCCCGTCCGGCGTCGACGAGTTGGTCCTTGACCCACTTCTCGCGCAACTGCTCGGTCTTCGAGGCAAGTGCCGGCGCGCCAGCGGCGCCGAGTTCGGTGCGCGCCTCCTTGCGGAACGCTTCGAGCTGCTCGCGGCTGCGGCTCGCGGCGTCGGCATCCGAACGCAGCCGCCGGCTCGCCGCGACTTCGCTGCGCCAGTCGATGCCGATGTCGAACGGGCCGTCGCTGACGAGCTTCTCCGGTGCGTGACCGCGGCGGTTTCCGGCCACGTAGCAGGTCGAGACGGCAACGAGGTGCGGCGTGATGCCGATGGCGTTGCAGAGGTCGGCGATCCGCGAGGGGCCGAGCAGGTTGATCTCGACGGCGGAGTCGAGCGGCGAATCGAACGACACCGCAGCGGCGGAGTGGATCACCGTGTCGCAGCTGGCGAAGATCGCCCGGTCGGCGTCGGAGAGTCCCAGCCCGTCACGGGTGACGTCGCCGGCGATCGTGGTGACGCGACCGGTGACGGTCGTGAAGTCGACCTCTTGTTCGGTGCACTGCGCACGCAGGCGATCGAACGCGTCGTTCTTGAAGATCTCGCGGTCGGTGCGGCGTGCGGCGCTCGTTCGTTGGCCGTCGCGCACGAGGAGCACCAACTCGCAGTCGGGCACCGATCGCAGCAGCCGTTCGACGAGCGCGGTGCCGACGAACCCGGTCGCGCCGGTGATGGCAATCCGTTTTCCCGCGAGCGAATCGGCGATCACGGTTGACCTTTCTAGCATGATCGTCTACCAATTGGTAGAGAGATGTCTCAGGAGCACCAACCACCGACCGTTCTCGTGAACAATTTCACCTTTCAGAGGTGGAAATGTTCACGAGAAGGTCCACGAGCGCGCCGTGAGTGAGCGGTCGACGCGAGATCGGGTTCTGACGGCGGCGCTCGATCTGTTCGGAACCCGCGGCGTCGATGCGGTGTCGCTCGACGAGATCGCTCGGACCGTCGGTGTCCGCAAGCAGACGGTGCTCTACTGGTTCGAATCGAAGGATGCGCTCATCGACGAGGTGCTCGGCGTCGCGGCAGCCGAACTCGTGATCACGATCGACGCGGCGTTGCGCGCGGCCCCGAACGATCCTCTCGATCGGATCGATGCCGTCGTGCGGGCGGTGTTCCGTCCCGCCGTGCGCCGTCCGGCGCTGCTCGGGTTGATCCGCGAGGTGAGCCGGCTCGACTCGGAACACGCGGAGCGTCTGCGAGCGCGCATTCAGTCGCTCGTCGATCGAGCGGTCGGCTACCTCGGCGCCGAGATGGACGCCGGACGACTACGCCGCGGCGATCCCCGCCTTGTCGCCGCCCTCGGATATGCCACGCTCACGGGCATCGCCACCGAGCCCGAGGCCCTGCGAGCCGTCGGTTGGCAACCGACCCCCGCCGGCCTCCGCCATCTCCGCGACGAACTCCGAGCGTTCCTCCGCGCCGCCCTCACCCCGACCTGACCACAGCGTGTCCGGTCAGCGTTTGGTGTTGCGGCGTCGGCGGGCGTGTCGGGCGAGGGCGAGGTCGACCAGGCGGTCGATCAGTTCGCTGTAGCTCATCCCCGAGTGGATCCAGAGCTTCGGGTACATCGAGATCGGCGTGAAGCCGGGCATCGTGTTGACCTCGTTGCACAGGAACCCGCGACCGTTGCCGTCGTTGTCCATCTCGTAGAAGAAGTCGACGCGGGCGAGACCATCGCAACGCAGCGCCCGAAACGTGTCGATCGCCAGACGACGCACCTCGTCGCCCGCTGCATCCGACAGAGGCGCTGGGATCAGGAGCTGGGCGCCGTCGGTGACGTACTTGTCCTCGTAGCTGTAGAACTCCTCGCTGGGCACGATCTCGCCGGGGAGTGAGGCTTCGGGCTCGATCCCGCCGAGCACGGCGACCTCGATTTCGCGTCCGACGATCGCTTCTTCGACCACGATCATCTCGTCGTACGTCAACGCATGGTCGATCGCTTCGCGCAGTCCTTCGACGGTGGTCGCTTTCGACACGCCGACCGACGAGCCCATGTTGGCGGGCTTCACGAAGACGGGAAGACCGAGGTCGTCGGCCAGTTGGGCCGCCCACCCCGGGGTGATCTCGTGCTCGGCGAACGCTCGGTACCGAGCCTGGGGGATGCCGGCCGCGGTGAGGACCTGTTTGGTCATCGCTTTGTCCATCGCGACAGCGGACCCGAGCACGCCGCTGCCGACGTAGGCGACGTTGGCGAGGTCGAGCATGCCCTGCACGGTGCCGTCCTCGCCCATCGGGCCGTGGAGGAGTGGCAGCACGACGGTGACCTCGTCGGACGACGATGCGTCGGCGAGCATCGGTGTGGGCGACACGTCGGTACCGGCGGGATTCAAACGTCCCGGGATGGCATGCGGGCCCTCGATCAGCGCGTCGACCGCTTCGTGGGCAAGTGCCCACTGGCCCCCGGCGGAGATCCCGACGGGCGTGATTCGGTAGCGATCGGGATCAGCGGCCCGTAGGACATGCGCGGCGGTCGTGCACGACACATCGTGTTCGGCCGACTCACCACCGAACAACACCACGAGATGAATGCGCTCGTCGGCCATCGACCCACGGTACCGTCGCCGCTTGTGAGGATTCGTGCATCCGAAGCCGCCGCCGGCATCGGCGGACGCCTGATCGGCCCCGACGTCGAATTCGACGGTGCCTCCTTCGATTCACGTTCGACCCAACCCGGCCAACTGTTCGTACCGATCGTTGCCGACCGTGACGGACACGAGTTCATCGGTGCTGCCCACGAGCGCGGCGCCGCCGTGCACCTGACCAGCGAACCCGACCCCTTCCGCCGCGACGGCACCGCGATCGAGGTCGCCGACACCGCCCGCGCACTGCTGTCGCTCGCACAGTGGGCGCGGTCCCGACTGGACGCGCGGGTGGTCGGGGTGACCGGCAGCGTCGGCAAGACCTCGGCCAAGGACCTGATGGCCGCCGCGTGCTCGGCAGGTCGGCGCACGACCGCCAACGAACGCAGCTTCAACAACGAACAGGGCCTCCCCGTCACGATCCTCAACGCTCCGGCCGACACCGAGGTGCTGATCCTCGAGATGGGCATGCGCGGATTCGGCCACATCAGCCAGCTCTGCGAGATCGCCCGCCCCGACATCGGCGTCGTCACCGTCGTCGGGCACGCGCACACCGAGCTGGTCGCCGGACTCGACGGGGTCGCAGCGGCCAAGGCAGAGCTGGTCGAAGCGCTCCCGGCGAGCGGCACGGCGGTGTTGAACGCGGACGACGAACGGGTCGCCGCGATGCGATCGCGCACCCGTGCCGACGTTGTCACCTACGGAGCCGACGGCGACGTGCGCCTCAGCGACATCGTCCTCGACGGGCTCGCACGTGCGTGCTTCCGAGTCGACACCCCGTGGGGGAGCGGTACGACGAGACTCGCGGTACCGGGTGCCCACATGGTCACCAACGCGGGTGCTGCGATCGCCGTGGCGGGGGCGCTCGGCGTCGATCTCGATGCCGCGCTCGATGAGTTGACGAGGGCGACAGTGTCGGGAATGCGCATGGAAGTCGTGACGGCTTCGGGCGGCGCGACCATCGTGAACGATGCCTACAACGCGAACCCGACGTCGATGCGTGCCGCACTCGACACGCTCGCCGCGATGGACGCGGGGCGACGCATCGCCGTGCTGGGAGTGATGGCCGAAATCGAGGATGCCGAACCTGCGCACCGCGAGATCGCCAGCTACGCCGGCGAACTCGGCCTCGAACTCGTCGCCGTCGGCACCGAGTTGTACGGCATCGAGCCCTCTGAGAACGTCGGTGTAGCCGTTGGCCCACTCGGGCCGCGCAGCGCGGTGCTCGTCAAGGCAAGCCGCTCGGCCGGACTCGAACGCGTGGTGGCCGAACTCGTCAGCCGCTGACTCAGACCAGCCGCGAGGCGTTCGGGGTGAACGGTTCGCCACCGTCCTCGACGGGCAGGAACGCCGACTGAGGAAGTCGTCGCAGGTCGACCCACCACGCGAGGAACAACGCGAACGCCGCTCCGAATCCGAGCACGGCACGTGCGCCGATCCACTCGATCACGACGCCGAACAGCAGGTTGCCGATCGGGACGGTGCCGCCGAACACCATGAACCACAACGGCATCACTGTCGCGCGTTCGGTGTTCTTCATGTTGAGCTGGAACGTGGTCGTGATCGCCGTGGCGGTCATGAAGTAGAAACAGCCCAGGACGAACCCGACGGGGAATGCCAGCAGGGGCCCTCTGACCTGGGAGAAGATGGCCAACGCGACAGCGAAGCCGGTGAAGCCGCGCACGATCAGAACCCTGCGATCGATCGAGGACAGAAACGTTCCCACCGACAGCGCGCCCAGGAAGGCTCCGGCGCCCCATGTGGCATAGAGCCATCGGTAGGTCGCGCTCGACGGTGCGATGTCGAAATTGAGTCGTGCGACCGACGGGAACAAACCGATGTAGACGAGGCTGAACAGCGAGAACAGGAACATGCCGAGCAACAGTCGATTCAGCACAAGGCGCTGTTTGGCAATCTTCAGGCCGATGGTGAGCGACCGCATCCCACGCTCGGTGTTGCCGCTGCGCACGTCGGGCATCCGCACGATCAGCAGCGCGGCGATGAAGAACAGGTAGGTCGCCGCGTTGACGAGGAAGATGCTCGACACACTCAGGCCGGCGACGGCGAGGACCGCGGCCAGGACAGGTCCGACCACGCGCGTGCCATTGATCATCGCCGAGTTGAGCGAGATCGCGCCTGGCAGGTCTTGGCGATGAACGAGGAGTGGCATCGACGACTGGAACGCCGGGGCGTTGAACGCGTTGGCGGTTCCGATGCCGAGTTGGGCGACGAAGATCGTCCAGAGTGCCGCATCTCTGGCGACGAAGATCGCGATTGCGATGGTGAGCAACACCGATGCTGTCTGCATGCTGAGCTGCAGCTTCTGCTTCGACACTCGGTCGGCGACCACACCGGCGGGGATCGAAAAAACCAGCAGTGGCCCGAGTTGGGCGAACACCATCAGACCGACGAGCGCCGGTCGCCCCGTGCGGTCGTCGATGTAGGCCGGCAGTGTGAAGTTCTGCATCCACGTGCCGATGTTCGACAGCGCCAGCCCGATGAAGATGATCCGAAAGCCTCGATACGACAAGGCGGCGCGGGTGGTGCCGGGCTTGTGGCCGTGGTCCGGCGGTGTGTCGATCTGTGGGGAGGTGGTCATCGGGCGGCGCTGGTCATGGGGTGGGGAGTCGTCTTGACCCGCGGGTCAAGTTACCTGGCCGTGACGCTGAAGGTCTCGGACCTCAGCGGAACTGGCGGAAGCAGGCCCGCAGGTCGCCCACGAAGAGTTCGGGGATCTCGAATGCGGCGAAGTGGCCGCCGCGGGGCTGCTCGTTCCAGTAGCGGATGTCCGTGAAGCTGTCCTCGACCCACCGACGAACCGGCGGGAAGATCTCCTTCGGGTACACCGTGAAGCCCGACGGGATGGTCACGGGAGCGGGACGGGGACCCTTGCCGAAGCTCTCCCAGTAGAGCCGTGCCGACGATGCCCCGTTGCCGTTGATCCAATACAGCATCACGTTGTCGAGCAACTCGTCACGGCTGAGGACGTTCTCGGGGTGGCCGTCGCAGTCGGTCCAGGCCCAGAACTTCTCGAGGATCCACGCGGCTTGCGCGGCGGGTGAGTCGACGAGGCCGTAACCGACCGACTGAGGGCGCGTCGACTGTTGCTTGGAGTACCCCGAATCCCACTCCGCGTAGTAGGTCATTCCGTCGATCGCACGTTGTTCCTCCGCCGTCGGATCGCCGTCGAGTTTCGGTGCAGCCGACATGGCGAGCGTGACGTGGACCGCGGCGCAATGGTCGGTGTCGGTTCCCCCAATGCAGGTCGTGACGGCCGATCCCCAGTCGCCGCCCTGGGCGACGTAGCGGTCGTAGCCGAGCGTGGCCATCAGGTCGGCAAACAGCTCGCCGATCTTGTGGATACCCCAGCCGGTGGCCGTCGGCTTGCCCGAGAACCCGAAGCCCGGCAGTGATGGCGCGACGACGTGGAATGCGTCGGCCGCGTCGCCACCATGCTTGGTCGGGTCGGTGAGCGGCTCGATCACCTTGTGGAACTCGACGATCGACCCCGGCCAACCGTGGGTGATCAGCAACGCCATCGCATCGGGGTGCGGCGAGCGGACGTGCACGAAGTGCAAGCCGGGGTCGGTGAGCCCGTCGACCGGCATCGTGAAGTGATCGAACCGGTTCAGCAGCACCTCGCGCGCCCGCCAGTCGTAGCCGTCCGCCCAGTACTCGCACACCTCCTGGACATAGTTCAGCGGAGTGCCCTGCGACCAGTCGTCGACGAGTTCGCGCTCGGGCCACCGAGTGTTGCGTAGCCGGGCCCGGAAGTCGTCGAGCAGTTCGTCGGGGACGTCGATCGTGAACGGTGCGATCATGTATCGACCCTAGGCCGGGCCTCGGTGCCCCGAACGAGCCCGAAAAATGCCTGAAAGTGCGCGCTCAGCGCGACGAACCAGGCATTTTTCGGGCTGGCGGGGGTCCGTCGGAGGGCGGGCCCGCGAAGAGTTGGGCTTTCTCCATCCAGTCGCGGGCCGACTCGCCGACGATGACGAGGTCGGTGTCGTCGACGTGACGCCGCTGGGTCGTCACGAGGCAGAAGTCGACCGCGGGGCCGAGGATCGAATCGGTGGTCGTCTCGTCGTCGGGACCGAACGACCACGTGTCGCCGGAGGGCGACGTCAGCTCGACGCTCACCGGAGTGCTCGGAACCTCGAGTCCGCGGTTGATGTAGGTCCAACCGCGGGTGATGAAGCCGAGCTGCGCGATGTGACGCAGCCGATCGGTCGGTTCGCGTGTTGCTGCGACGGTGTCGACGATGTCCTGGCCGTGCGCCCACACTTCCATCAGTCGAGCGGTCAGGAACGACTTGGCGCCCATCGACGGCCCGTACCAGGGGACACGTGTGTCGCTCTGCAGCGTCGCACCCGCCTCGGCCAGGGCTTGGCGATTGGCCCGCCACTCCTCGACGAGTTCGTCGGGCGACATCGCCCGGTAGCGCCCGAGCACGGCGTCGTCGGTCGACCCTGCATCGGTGAGACCCGACAGCAACGACGTCATCGCATCCTGGAAAGCGGACGGCTCGACGATGGCGAGCACAGCGGTACCGTCGAAGTAGGTCAAGTGACCGATCTGGTCAGCGATCGTCCAGCCAGGGCTCGGTGTCGGTAGCTGCCACTGGTCGGCGTCGAGGCCAGCGACGATGTCGTCGAGCGTCTGCTGTTCGGCCGCGAGATCAGTGCGGAGATCGGCGAGTACGTCGGTCACGTCGGTCATGTCCATGGGACCAAGGTGTACCCGATCGGTGGGCCCACGTTCGTCTCGGGCGAGCGCATCGGAGCCGGCCGAGGTCGCTCCACTACGGTGACGTCCGTGACCATCGGCACCGTGATCCGCAGTCGGCTCGACACCAGATCGGCCGAGTACCAGGAGAATCTCGCCGCGATGCAGCAGCTGTGGGACGGCGTCGCCGTCGAACTGGCGAGCGTCCCGACGATCGGTGGGCAACGGTATGTCGACCGCCATCGTCGGCGCGGCAAGATGCTCGTGCGCGAACGGATCGAGGCGCTCGTCGATCCCGACACGCCGTTCCTCGAACTGAGCCCGCTGGCCGGTTGGGGGACCCAGGATCCGGTCGGTGTGGGGAGTGCCTGCGGAATTGGGATCGTCGAGGGCGTGGAGTGCGCGATCAGTGGCTCGGACATGACCTACCGCGGTGGCTCGGGTAATCCGACCACGTGGAAGAAAGGGTCTCGGTTCCACGAGATCGCCCGGGAGAACCGCCTCCCGGTGATCGTGCTCAACGAGTCTGCGGGCGCCGACCTCCCTCGCCAGGCCGACCTGTTCATCCAGGGCGGGGCGAGTTTCAAGGATCTCACGCAGCTGTCGAAGATGGGGATCCCGTCGATCACGATGGCGTTCGGTCCGAACACCGCCGGCGGCGCGTACACGCCCGGGATGAGCGACTACACCGTGTTCGTCAAGGGGCGCGGCACCGCGTACCTCGGAGGCCCACCGCTGGTGAAGATGGCGATCGACGAGATCGTCGACGAGGAGACGCTGGGCGGCGCCGAGATGCACTCGCGCACCAGTGGGCTGTCGGACTACCTCGCGGTCGACGAACTCGACGCAATCCGGATCACTCGCGGCATCGTCCGTCACCTGCGGTGGACCAAGCTCGGCCCGGGCGCCACCGAACCCGACGATCCGCCGTTGTACGACCCCACTGAACTGCTCGGATGCGCGTCGGCTGACGTGCGCATCCCGTTCGACATCCGCGAGGTGCTCGCCCGACTGCTCGACGGCAGCCGGTTCGAGGAGTTCAAGCCGCTCTACGGGGACAAGCTCGTCTGCGGGTGGGGTTCGATCCATGGCTTCCCCGTCGGCATCCTCGGCAACAACGGGATCCTCTTCTCCGAGGAGGCCTCGAAGGGCGCGCAGTTCATCCAACTCTGCAACAAGCGCGACATCCCGCTCGCGTTCCTGCACAACATCACCGGGTTCATGGTCGGCTCGAAGGCCGAGCAGGGCGGCATCATCCGCAACGGGGCGAAGCTGATCAACGCGGTGTCGAACTCGACGGTGCCCCACTTCAACCTGATGGTGGGCGCCAGCTACGGCGCCGGCAACTACGGCATGGCCGGCAAGGCCTACAACCCCCGGTTCATCTTCAGTTGGCCCAACCACCGGGTGGCGGTGATGGGTCCGAAGCAGCTCGCCGGCGTGATGGAGATCGTCGCCCGCAACGCGGCGGCGGGCCGTGGGATCGAGATCGACGAGGAGGTGCTCGCCGCCCAGACCGCCGGTCTCGAGGCCCAGATCGAACACGAGTCGACCGCGCTCTACTCGACCGGGCGACTGTGGGACGACGGGATCATCCATCCCGCCGACAGTCGCACGGTGATGGGCATGGCGTTGTCGGCGGTACACAGCAACGTGGTGCAAGGTGCCACCGAGTACGGCGTGTGGAGGCACTGATGAACATCTCCCGTCTGCTGATCGCCAACCGTGGCGAGATCGCCGTGCGCATCGCGCGGACCGCCCACCGCCTCGGCATCTCGACGGTCGGTGTGTACTCCGAACCGGATGCGAACGCCCTTCATGCCGACTTGGTCGACGTCGCGATCGCTCTCGGAGGAGCCACGCCGGCGGAGTCGTACCTGCGAGGTGACTCGATCATCGCAGCAGCACTCGCAAACGACGCTGACGCGATCCATCCCGGCTACGGGTTCCTCGCCGAGAACGCCGCGTTCGCGCAGGCCGTGATCGATGCCGGGCTGATCTGGGTCGGCCCGACGCCCGAGCAGGTCACGCTGCTCGGCGACAAGGTCGCGGCCAAGCGGGCGGCACTCGATGCCGGCGTGCCGACCACGTCGATGATCGAAGTCGTCGATGGGCACATCGCCGACGTGGCCGAGGTCACGTACCCCGCGCTGGTCAAAGCGGCCGCTGGCGGTGGCGGGCGCGGCATGCGCGTGGTGCGCAGCGCCGATGAACTCGACGATGCGGTCGCGGCAGCGTCGCGCGAGGCGCTGGCGGCGTTCGGCGACGGAGCCGTGTTCATCGAGCCATTCCTGGAACGCGGTCGTCATGTCGAGGTGCAGGTGTTCGGCGATCGACACGGCAACGTCGTGCATCTCGGCGAGCGCGAATGCTCGATCCAGCGCCGGAACCAGAAGGTCGTCGAGGAGTCGCCTTCGGCCGGCATCACGCCCGAGGTACGCGACGCACTGTGTGCCGGCGCGGTGGCGCTCGCCCGGCACGTCGGCTACGAGGGTGCGGGCACGGTCGAGTTCATGGTCGGTGCCGACGCGACGATCACGTTCCTCGAAGTCAACACTCGGCTCCAGGTCGAGCATCCGGTGACCGAAGCGGTGACGGGCCTCGACCTCGTCGAACTGCAGCTCCGAGTTGCCGCGGGTGAGCCGTTGCCGATCACCCAGGACGACGTGACGTTCGCCGGGCATGCGATCGAGGTGCGCGTCGTCGCCGAGGACCCTGCTGCCGGCTGGATGCCGTCGACCGGACGGATCGGCCGGTTCGTGATCGGTGACGGTGTCCGGGTCGACACCGGTGTGCGCGACGGCGCCGAGATCTCGTCGGACTACGACTCGCTGGTCGCCAAGGTCATCGCCCACGCCCCGACCCGGCTCGGGGCGGCGCGCCAACTCGCTCGGGCGCTGCGCGGATCGCAGATCACCGGTATCCGAACGAACCTCGACTCGCTCGTGGCGATCCTCGGTGAGACCGACTATCTGGCGGCCGATACGCCGACTGCCTATCTCGACGAACATCCCGACGTGGTCACCCCGATCGGCCCCGCCGGCGACGATCGCGTGGCGTTGCTGCTCGGCGCAGTGTTCGCGCTCGAAGCCGAACGGCGAGGTGCTGACCGAGCGACGCACTTCGCGCCCTCGGGCTGGCGCAACCTGCGCACACAAGGCCAGCGCCAGGTCTGGCTGGAACCGAGCGGCGAGCACCTCCACGTCGAGTACGTGATGCGACCGGAGCGACTTGCCGACGGCTCGACCCGATCGACCGCGTCGGTGTGGCTCGGCCCGTGGCCCGAGCCGGACGATGCGGGCGCGTTGTCGCCCGACGATCGAATCGAACGCATCGTGCGGCTGCTCGATCGACGTGGCGACGGTGTGTCGATCGAGATCGACGGACGCCGCAACATCGTGGACACCGAGATCGTGCACCACACGCTCGGCCTCGACGACGATGGCGTCGGTGCTGTGACCGTTCACACCCGCAGTGCCGCTGGGGCGCTCGCGTTCACCCGTGCAGCGCGGTTCGTGCTCCACGACGCCCAGGCGGAGGGCGGCGGGCCGATCTGTCCGTTGCCCGGAACGGTGATCGCTGTGCACGTCGCCGCCGGGGACGCGGTGGTCGACGGGCAGGTGCTGATGGTCGTCGAAGCGATGAAGATGGAGCACAAGATCATCGCGTCCGGCGACGCGACGGTCAGCGAGGTGCGCTTCGCCGTCGGCGACCGGGTCGATCAAGGCGAACTCCTCGTCGCGCTCGATCACGGAGACGAGGCGTGACCACAGCACCGGACGAGCCGATCCGGATCGCCAACTGTTCGGGCTTCTTCGGCGATCGACCGAGCGGAGCGCTCGAGATGGTCGAGGGTGGCCCGATCGACGTGCTCACCGGCGACTGGCTCGCCGAGCTGACGATGCTGATCCTGAGCCGGATCCGAGCAAAGCATGCCAAAGGCGGATTCGCTCGGACCTTCGTCGCCCAGATGGAACAGGTGATGGGCACCTGCCTCGACCGGGGCATCAAGGTGGTCTCGAATGCCGGTGGCCTCGACCCCGACGGGTGCGCCGACGCGGTACAGGACGTCGCCGACCGCCTGGGCCTGTCGCCGACGATCGCGTACATCGACGGCGACGACCTGATGCCGCGCATCACCGAACTGGCCGAGTCAGGCGCTCTCTCACCGTTCGGGTCGGCGACCAGCCTCGGCGACACCTCGCGTTTCCTCACCGCCAACGCCTATCTCGGCTGCTTCGGGATCGTCGACGCACTCGCCAAGGGCGCCGACATCGTGATCACCGGCCGGGTCACCGACGCCGCGGTGACCTGTGGGCCCGCGGCGTGGCACCACGGCTGGCAACGCGACGACTTCGACCAACTCGCCGGTGGCGTGGTGGCCGGCCACATCATCGAATGCAGCGCCCAGGCCACCGGCGGCAACTACTCGTTCTTCCACGAGATCGAAGGCCGCAACCAGGCCGGCGCGGGTGCCCGGTTCGGGTTCCCGTGGGCCGAGGTGGCCGCCGACGGTTCGTGCGTGATCGGCAAGCACGACGGCACCGGTGGCGTGGTCAACGTCGAGACGGTCACGTCGCAACTGCTGTACGAGATCGGTGGGCCCGACTACCACGGCCCCGATGTGACGGCGCGGTTCGACACGATCCAGGTCGAGCAGGTCGAGCGCGATCGCGTACGGGTGTCAGGCACACGCGGTGAGGCTCCGCCGTCGACGCTGAAGGTCGCGATGAACGAACTCGGCGGGTTCCGCAACTCGTTCACCGTGGCACTCACGGGCCTCGACGTCGACGAGAAGGCGGCGTTCGCCGAAGCCGCGTTCTGGGATGCATGCCCGTTTGGTCCCGACGACTTTGCGTTCATCGAGAACAAGGTGATCCACACCGAGAAGCTCGATCCCGCGACGCAGGAAGAGGCGACCGCGATGTGGCGGGTCACGGTCAAGGACCCCGACGAACGCAAGGTCGGCCGCGCTTTCAACGACGCGATGGTGCACACCGCGCTGGCCGGCATCCCCGGCATGTACGGTCTGGGCGGAGGCCCGAGTGCCGCGTCACCGTTCGGTGTGTACCGCCCGGCGACGGTGCCCGCCGACCTGGTCCCGCAGTACGTCCACGTCAACGGCCGGACCACGCAGATTCCCTCGGTCCTCCCCGGCCCCGTCCCCACCCGGACCGTGGCGGTCCTCCCCGGCCCCGTCCCCACCCGGACCGAAGGGGAGCCGACTGTCGAGGTGCCGCTCGGGGCGTTCGTCGGCACGCGCTCGGGTGACAAGGGCGGCGATGCGAACCTCGGGGTCTACGCCCGAACCGATGACGGCTGGGCCTGGCTCGATGCCGAGCTGACCGTCGAGCGCGTGCAGCAGCTGCTCCCCGAGACTGCCGAGCTCACCGTCGATCGATATCGGTTCCCGAACTTGCGCTCGCTCAACTTCGTCGTCCGGGGGCTCCTGCAGGAGGGTGTCGCCGCGTCGACCCGCCAGGACGCCCAGGCGAAGGCCCTGGGGGAGTGGCTGCGAGCCCGCGTCGTCTCGGTGCCACGTTCGGTTCTGCGCCCCCATCGTCCCACGGCCTGATCTGCGCCCCCAGTGTCCCGGAAACCGGGACCGGACGGGCACAGATCGCTGGCTGGGCGAGTTCACGCGGTGACGCAGAGTGACCACACCGGCGCACCGCGTCATCCGAGGCTCGTAGCCGACAGGATCTGGTCAAGATCACGCCTCGACCCTTCCGTCGCCCACCGCACGCTGGTGATAATGGCCCACCAGTCGCAGTGGGAGCGGCCAGACCACCCGAGGCGGAGGAGCGCACGTGACCGACACAGACATGACCGGTACCAGCGTGCGAGAGCAGTCGGGCGGCGGCGAATCGCCGCTTCCGTACGAGCGTCGGCGCGCTCGCCCACCGGTCCAGGGCGAGGCGTGGAGCTACGTACTCAATGGCGTCACGGTCCGCGTCCACCGTGTCGGTGATCGTTCCGGCGCGGAACGAGGCGCCGAACCTGGCTCAACTGTTCCAGTCCCTCCCGCCGGTCTTCGAGGTCATCCTCGTCGACGGTCATTCGGTCGACGGCACCATCGACGTCGCCCGAGAGCTGTTGCCGAGCGTCCGGATCGTGCAGCAGTCCGGCAAGGGCAAGGGCAACGCCATGATCGAAGGGCTGAACGCGGCACGCGGTGACATCGCAGTGTTCATCGACGCCGATGGCTCCAACGAGCCGGGCGAAGTCGAGCGGTTCGTGCTCGCTCTCGTCGGCGGCGCCGATCTCGCAAAGGGTTCACGGTTCCTCGAGCGTGGCGGCAGCAGCGACATCACCGGTGTGCGTCGATTCGGCAACGGTGCCATCCGCACGTTCGTCAACCGCTGTTACGGCACGCGTTTCACCGACCTGGCGTACGGCTTCAACGCGATCTGGACGAAGCACCGCGAGATCCTCGATCTCGACTGCCATGGATTCGAGATCGAGACGCTGCTGCACATCCGTGCGGCCCGCCTCGGACTCGTGATCGAGGAAGTGCCGAGTTACGAGAGCAAGCGGGTTGCCGGCAACTCCAACCTGCATGCCTTTCGCGAACGGGACGCGGATCTTCGCGCTGACTCGTGCGCGAGGCGGCCGACCACTACGTGAACCGTCGGCCGACCATCGAGCGCCGAACGCCATGAACGATGGCGGATCGGGCCGCCTGACCGTTGCCGTGGTCGTGTGCACCTACAGCCTCGACCGTCTCGGAGATCTCGACGCCTGCCTCGACTCGCTCGAACGTCAGGAGCGCTCGCCCGACGAATTGCTCGTGGTCGTCGATCACCATCCCGAGCTGGCCCAGCGCATCCGCCCGTCGGTCACCACCATGCCGAACGCGGGCGAGCGTGGTCTGTCGTACGCCCGCAACACCGCCCTGGCCGCGACGACCGCCGACGTGATCGCGTTCATCGACGACGACGCCGTCGCCGAGCCCGGCTGGCTCGAGGCGCTCCTTGGCTCCCTTCGGCGACCCTCGCGTCGCTGCGGTCGGCGGCCGCGTCGACCCGGCGTGGCCGGACCGTCGGCCCGATTGGTTCCCGCGCCACCTCGATTGGACGGTCGGGTGCACCAACCCCGGACTGCCCGACGAGGTCGTCGAGATCCGCAACGTGTTCGGCGCGAGCGCCGCATTCCGACGCGCCGCACTGGAGCGCGTCGGCGGGTTTCCCGTCGAGTTGGGTCGCGTCGGCGCCGACGTTGCCGGCTGCGAAGAGACGCACGTGTGCATCCGGATTCGTCAGACCGCCGATGAGACGGTCGTGTTCGCCCCGAGGTCGCTGGTGCGCCACCGCGTCACCCCCGGACGCACTCGTGTGTCGTACGTGCTCCGGCGGTGCTTCGGCGAGGGCCGTTCGAAGGCGCGCCTTGGAGCGATGGTCGGTGCCGGCCAGGCGACCGCCGACGAGCGTGAGTACTCGCGAGCGATCGCTCGTGCCGTGTCGCACGACGTCGCTGGTTCGTTCCGCGAACCCCGTCGCCTCAAGCGCGCCGCCATACTCAGTGCCGGCCTGTTGAGTGCCGCCGCCGGCTATCGTCACCCAACGCGTCGCGATGGGGCTTCGATGGCAGTGACGGTCGCGGTGGAGCCGTCACCTCGTGTGTCGACACCGCGCACGGTGATGCCGTGCCCGGCACCGTCGACCGACGCGGCGTTCTGGTTGGCGGTGGCGGGAAGTGTGCTGCTCGCCCTCGCCAGCAGCGGTACGCTCGCCGGTCTGGTGCTGGGTCTCGCACTCGTCGTGCACCCCGGCATCCTCGTGTCCGGTTGCTCCGTCCCGTCGATCGCCTCGAACGGGTGGTCGCCGTCGTGGCGCTCAGTGTCGTGTCGTGGATCATCGTCGCCCACCTGGCCCTGACCCTGCACGTGTGGGCCCCCCGAACGATCGCCGTCGCGGTCCTCGCGACGAGTGCAGCTGTGCGCATTGCCCAGGTCGTCGATCGAGCGGCACGCAGCGAGCGACGATCGTCACCATCACAGACCGTGATGCTGGCCGCGAACGGTGGGGGACGGGTCGTCGCCTCGATCGGGGCACGCCACCTGGCGGTCAGCGCCACCGCCCTCGCACTGTGGGCGTGGTCGGTGTCGCGCCTGGACGTGTCCGACATCGGCTTCTCCGGCCTCGTCGGGCGGCTCCCGCTCACCTGGTTCCTCTCGTTCGCCGTTCTGGTGGTCGCTGCGGCGGTGGCCGTCACCGCCGAACGGCCGGCGACCGCACGCGTCGTGGTGGCGACCGGATCGCTGATCATGGCCATCTATGGCACCGTCGCGCTGAGCATCGGCACGGTCCGCTACCCCTGGTCCTACAAGCACATCGGGGTGATGCGCCTCCTCGACGAGACCGGTCGCCTCCACCCCGACGTCGACATCTACAACAACTTCTCGGGCTTCTTCGGCCTCGGAGCGCTCGTCCGCGGGGCCACAGGCGTCGATCCGACCTCGTATGCGGCGTGGGCACAGGTCGTCGGGGAAGGCTTCGTGGTCCTGGCCGTCGGGCTCCTCGTGCTCCGCCTGACGAGCAGTATCCGCGCCACCTACCTGTCGGTGGTCCTCTACGTGCTCACCAACTGGGTGGGCCAGAACTACTTCGCCGCGCAGACGCTCGGATCGTTCCTCGCGATCGTCGTGCTCGCCATGATCTGGAGCTGGTTCCGCGCCGACGCCGAACCCGTCGCACAGCGCGTGGTCGTGGCTCGTCGCTGTGGCGTCGCCGTGCTGTTCCTCGGCCTGCTGATGGTCCACCCGTTGACCCCGGTCATCGTGGTCGGCCCGGTCGTGCTGGCCTACGCGCTTGGCCGCGTCACCGACCGGCCACTGCTGCTTGCGCTCGTCGGCGTGTCGGTGCTGTGGCTGGCGCGGTCGTTCCCGTACTTCGCCGGGCAGGGCTTCGATCTCGGGTTCGGCGGCTCGCCCACCGCCAATGCCGATGGCAACGCCGTTGTCGGAACGCCACCCGCACTCGCCGATCTCATCGGGTTGGCCACCCGCACCTTCTCGGCCGGCGTGTGGGTCTGCGCCATGGTCGGAGCCGCGGCCGCGGCCTGGGCCCGCCGGCGCATCGGTCTGCTCGTCGTGCTGGCAGTGATCCCGTTCGGGATCCCGCTGGTGCAGTCCTACGGTGGCGAGGCCATCTACCGTGTGTATCTCTACTCACTGCCGCTGATGTGTGCGCTCATCGCCTGGGGGGTGGTGAGTCGGACCCCGGTTCAGCGACATCGCCGATGGCCGCAACCGACGATCCTGATGACGGTGCTGTGCCTGGCCCTCGCTGGTGGCTTGGTCGTGGTCCACTTCGGCCGCGAGCGGATCAACCAGGTCCAGGCCTCCGAGGTCGCCATGGAGGAGTACATCGGCGACACGATCGTCGCACCGGCGATCATCGCCCAGTTCGGCGGCGGATACCCCGCGGCGGCATCGGCCCGATACCCCGAGTTCCAGGTGGACGACACCTACACGCCCTACATCGTCCAGATGGTGGGAGTCAGCACCGCGTTGCCGTCGCCGGCGGTGCTCGACGGCGTCGCCGACGACCTGGTGGCGCTCACGTCGGGCACGCCCTACGTCGTCGTGAGTCCGGGAATGATCGACGAGATCCGGACGCTCGGAACCTTTCCCGTGCGCAACAGCGCCGATGCGACGGCCTTCCTGCTCGCCAACGACCGATTCCAACTCGTCGAACAGATCGACGACACGTACCTGTTGGTGGTCAGCAGATGAGCGCCTCCGACACGTTCAACACTCCGACGAGGAGGATCCATGTATCCCGCGGTCATTGACGACGAACAGGTGTCTCCCGGAGTCGACGCCGGCCCACTGGCGGTCGGTGTGCTCGACGTCGACACCGGCGCGTTGGTGTTGCGCGAACCGACCGATCCGGAAGCGACGGTTACCAACGTGTTTGCCCTGCTCCGCAACAACGCCTGGCCCATCGGCGTCGACATCCTCCCGCTCGACGGTTCAGCGATCGCACGCGCCAGCAAACAACTCGCCCCGGAGACGCCGTGCAGCTCGTCGCGCTGGCTCGGCGCCGGTCGGGCCGTTCTCGGTGGTGATCTGTACGCGCAACCGTCCCGAGCTGCTCACCCGAGGGCTGCGCACGATCCAGACCGTCATCGGTCCCGACGACGAACTGATCGTCGTCGACAACGCCCCCGACGACAACGCCACAGCGGACGCGGTCGCGGCCTTCCCCGGCGTGCGGCACATTCTCGAGCCCCGCCCCGGGCTGTCGCGGGCTCGCAACCGCGGTCTGGAGGCGGCCCGTCACCCGTTCGTGGTGTTCACCGACGACGACATCGAGCCCGAGCCGACCTGGCTCGAGGTGATCGGTGCGACCTTCGGCGCGCATGCCGGGTCGGTGTGCGTCAGCGGGTCCGTGCTGCCGATGTCGCTCACGACCACTGCCGAGCTGCGATTCCAGGAGTTCGGCGGGTACGTGCCCGACTTCGACGAAGCCGCCTACCACCTGGCGATGGACCCGGCGCCGTCGAAGCTGTTCCCGTTCCATCCCCGTCTGCTCGGAACCGGCGCCAACATGGCATTCCGGGTCGAAGCACTCCGCAGGATCGGTGGCTTCGACGAGGCCCTCGGTGCCGGCACCACGGCTCGCGGTGGCGAGGACATCGATGTCGCCATGCGACTCCTGCTCGCCGGTCACGTGATCGTGCGCCAACCCGCCTCGGTGGTCTGGCACTCGTCCATGACCACCGACGCCGAGCTCGTCAGGCAGATCGAGGGATACGGCTGTGGCCTGGCGGCCACCTTCTCGAAATACCTCACCCAACGCTCGACGTTGCCGGCGGTTCTCCGCCGGTTGCCGACGGGTGTCTGGACGGCGCTGTCGGACAGCTCGGTCAAGAACGACCGGCGCTCCGACAGTTACCCACGCGAACTGCGTTTCGCGGAACTCAAGGGCATGGCCAAGGGGGCCGTCGCCTACCACTCGTCGAGATGGACGCAGCGACGCGAACGCGCCGCCGACTCGTCATGACCCCGATCCCGATCCTCCTGTACCACTCGGTGGGCCACACGTCGTCGGCCGCGTATCAGCGGTGGTGCATCGAGCCTTCGCTCTTCGCCGAGCACGTGTCGGCGCTGTGCTCGGTGGGCTACGACTGCCTGACCGTGAGTGGTTTCGTCGATGCCATCGGGAACGACACGTTGCCCCCGCGCCCGTTGCTGGTCACCTTCGACGATGGTCGCGCCGACTACGCAGAACATGCGGTGCCGCTCCTCGAGGCCAAGGGCGTCGTGTCGACCATGTACGTGGTGTCGACGCAGGTCGGTGGCACCAGTGCCTGGCTCGGGATCCCGGGCGAGTCGGATCAGCCGATGATGACCTGGTCAGACATGCACGACGTGATCGCCTCGGGCCACGAGATCGGGTCGCATTCTCGCACGCACCCGCAGCTCGACGTGATCCCGCGGTCCGCGTCGATTGCCGAGATCACGGATTCGCGACGTGAACTCGAGGACGGTCTCGGTCGACGGGTGCGTTCGTTCGCGTACCCCCACGGCCATCATCGCGATCACGAAGTCGCTGCGGTACGCGCCGCTGGCTACGACTCCGCCTGCGCCGTCGCCGACCGTTGGAGTTGGGTGGGTCAGGACCGATACCGGCTGTCACGGCTGATCGTGGCAGGCAAGACGACAGCGGACGAACTGCTGGCGGAATTGGAGACGCCCCCGTTGGCGCCACGCGGACGCAGCGTCGTCTTGAGCCGCGGGTTCCGCTACGCGCGTCTGTTGCGACACCGCGCCGCCTTGGGCGTGGCATGAGGAAGCGCACGCTGACGTTGGCTGCGTTCGCGGTCGTCACCGGTGCCGTGGTCTTCGCGGTCCGAGCCGGCGCGAGCGATGCAGGTGACACGACACCAAGTCGCGTCGTGGTCGACGGGCCGGTGGACGTCGACGGCCGGCGCGTCGTGTTCGACGAAACGTTCTCTGGTGTCGACCTGGACCCCGTGTGGAGTACGTGTCACTGGTGGCAAGTGGACGGTGGGTGCACGATTGCCTCGAACGACGAACAGCAGTGGTATCGCCCCGAGGGCGTTGTGGTGCGCGATGGCGAGCTGCAGCTCACGGCGACCGCTGACGAGCAGGAGACGACCGACGGTGCCGTTCTTCCGATCCGTTCGGGCATGGTGTCGACGGGTCCGTCGTCGAATGACGCCGAGTCGTCCGGCTTCGAGTTCACATACGGGCTCGTCGAGGTCCGAGCCTGGCTCCCCGACGGTGACGGGACCTGGCCGGCGATCTGGCTGCTGTCGGCGGACAAGACGAGCCTGCCCGAGATCGACATCCTCGAGCGATACGGCGACCGTCCCGACGTCGTGACGTCGCACGTCCACCAGTCGGTGGACGGTGAACGCGCCTCGGCGCGAGTCGAGACGAACGGTCTCGCACTCGCCGGCGGGTGGCACACCTACAGCGTCGACTGGTCGGCCGATGCCGTCGTGTTCGCGATCGATGGCGTCGAGACCGGTCGAGTCACCGACCAGGACTTGATCCCGACCACGCCCATGTACCTGATCCTCAACCTCGCGATGGGCGGCTTCGCGGGCGACGTCGACATCGACGTCCTCCCGCAGACCATGCGCATCGACGAGGTCGTCGTCCGCCAGAAGGAGGAACTGTGAGCCTCGCGCTGTCGATCCGGTCATCGTCGCCGAGCAGCATCGCACCGACGGTGACGACTCCCGGACGTCGCGACTGGGACGAGATCGCGAACGCCGATCCCGGAGCTGTCGCCGAACAGTTCCCGGCGTGGATCGATGCCATCGAATCGTCATCGTCGTTCGTCGACCGCAGCCGGCTCTACCGCTTCGCCGACGGACGCCGGTTCGTGCTCCCACTCGTGGCGCGGCGGGGAGTGCCGACCCGAATGGCCTCGTTGTGGTCGTTCCCGAACGCGTGGGGAATCGGAGGCCCGGTCGGTGCTGACCTGGACGTGCTCGCAGTCGACCACATCGTCGACGACCTCCACTCGCTCGGGGCAGCCCGGGTGTCGATCCGGATCGAGGCCGGTCGCGACCAGCCCTGGCGGCACCTTGCCGACGACGAGCGGGTGACGGTGCTGCCACGCACGACCCACGTCGCCGATGTGACTGTCGGTGCTGAGGCGTACTTCGCGCATCTGCCGGGCATGACCCGGCGGGCGATTCGCCGCGCTGAGCGGCGTGACACTCAGCTCCGCGTCGGCCGTGGCGGTGACATGTTGGAGGACCACTACGGCCTGTTCCTGCGTTCGATCGAGCGGTGGGCAGCACAGCAGCACGAACCCAGCCTGGCTCGCGACACTGCGAGGCACCCGACGCGATCCGATCGAGAAGCTGAGAGCGATCGGGCAGCACCTCGGTGATCGCTTCTGTGTGATCGTCGGCGACGTGAGCGGCGTGCCCGCTGCCTCTGCGATCGTCCTGCTCGGGCCGACGGTGCGGTACACCCGTGGAGCGACCGACGTCGCGGTCGCCGCGTCGAGCGGCGTGAACGACGCGGTCCACTGGCGGGCGATCGAGCTGGCAATCGAGTACGGAGCGAGCCGGTACAACATGGGCGAGTCCGGTTCGTCCGTCGGCCTTGCCACGTTCAAGGAACGCTTCGGCGCCGTGGCCGTGACGTCGGGCGAGTACCGCATCGAACATCTGCCACTGACCGCGGCAGACCGAGCCGTTCGCGGCGCGGTCAAGAAGCTGATCGGCTTCGAGGACCGACGATGACCAGCCGAACCGCCGACGACCGCCTGACGCGGAACGCGGCCGCGCTCGTGGCCAGCTCGATGATCACCGCCGTGCTCGGTCTGGTCTTCTGGGTCGTGGCCGCTCGGATGCTCTCGACGGGTGACGTCGGCATCGGAACGGCGATCGTGACGTCGATCGTGCTGGTCGGCAACGTCGCCACACTCGGACTGCGCGGCAGCCTGATCCGCTTCATGGCCGCCGCCGGATCGAGCGCCGGGAGGTTCATCGGCACCGCCTATGCGCTGTGTTCGGCGGTGGCATTGCTGTTCGCTGTCGGATTCGTGTTCGGGACGCCGCTGTGGGCCGAGGATCTGCTCGTGCTGCGCCAGCGACCGATCGATGCGGTCCTGTTCGCGTTGGCGTGTGCGGTCTGGACCATTTTCGTCCTGCAGGACAGCGTGTTGACCGGGCTGCGCCACGCCGTCTGGGTTCCCGTCGAGAACTTCGGCTACTCGATCGCCAAACTCGCGCTCCTCGTGATCCTCGCTGCGACGGGAGCGTGGGCGCTGCCCGTCGCGTGGTCGCTTCCCGCGCTGATCGCCGTCGTCCCGCTCAACATCCTGGTGTTCCGACGCCTGCTCGGCGAGAGCGAACAGCGACCGGTCGACGCTGAGGTGTTCAGCACTCGCGCCGTCGCCCGCTTCTCGGTCGGCGATTACGTTGCCGACATGATCCGGCTGCTCGGTGCCGAGGTGGTCGTCCTGCTCGTACTGGCCAATCGTGGCGCCGAAGATACCGCCTATGCGTTCTTCGCCATGACGATTGCGGCCACCGGCCAGCTCGTGACGGCCAACATCGTCACGGCGTTCGTCGCCGAGGCCGCAGCGCGACCGTTGCATGCGCTCGATCTCGCACGGCGGGCGGCAACCCACTCGCTGGCAATCATCGTTCCCGGAGCGCTCCTCGGCGCGGCCGCAGCCCCGATCGTGCTGCGGGTGTTCGGTGCGACGTACGCCGACAACGGCACGACGCTGCTGCGCCTTCTCGCCGTCGACGCGATCCCGATGGCGGTCATCGGTGTGGCGCTCGGATGGGCACGGGTCGAGCGCGACATCTGGTTGATCATCCGCATCGCCGGAGGGACTGCAGCGGCACCGCTGTTGGGCATCCTCGCGTTCGAACAATGGTGGGGGATCGACGCGATCGGCTGGGTGTCGCTGGTCGGTCACACGGTTCTGGCGGCAGTGTTGGCCGCGACGACGCTGCGCCCCGTCTGGTCGGGCGCTCACGGCGGTGGCGTCGTCGACTGGCTGAAGGTGCGCCGCGCGAACATTCGCCGGAGTCGGCGGGCGGGTGCGATCGCTGCGGTGCTCGACGAACTCGATGCAACGCATCGACATGGTCCTGCGCTGTCGCCGCGCCACTTGCTGCCGAGTGACAACGACGTTGCCGTGGTGCGTGTCGACGACGCATCGCGGCCACTCATCGTCAAGATCGCCGTGTCCGAGAGTGCCGGCCTGAACCTCGATCGGCACGTCGACGCCCTCGTAGCGGTTCGGCGATCGGCGATGGGGCACGACGAGGTGTTGGCCTTCCTGCCCGAGGTCGTCGAGTCGGGGGAGTGCCAGGGGCAGCGCTATGTCATCGAGACAGCGTGCCCAGGTGAGGGTGCGCTGGCGGCGGACCACGAGACCATTGGTGCGATTGCCCGCGGGGTGTCGGCTGTGCACGGGCTGCAGCCCGAGGTGCGCGTCGTCGATCGGGAACTGGTCGACGAACTGGTCACCACGCACATCAACGTGCTGATGTCCGAACGACGACTCTGGAAGCACCTGGGCGAGATCCACCGGCTGTGGGCGGTGCTGAGCGCCGGTCTGCTCGGCCGACAGGTCGTCGTGACCCGTACGCACGGCGACTGCTGGATCGGCAATGCACTGGTGCAGCGCGGTGAGGACGCCATCGTTCTCAGCGGGCTGGTCGACTGGGAGGACAGCCAGGCTGGCGGACTCGCCGAGGTCGATCTCGCGCGATTTGTGGCTGAGCGTCCAGGGGGGT
Source organism: Ilumatobacteraceae bacterium (assembly GCA_963774765.1). Classification (GTDB taxonomy): domain Bacteria; phylum Actinomycetota; class Acidimicrobiia; order Acidimicrobiales; family Ilumatobacteraceae; genus Sva-07. Next base: position 25,849 of record CAVZGP010000010.1, on the reverse strand, counting down.
CAGATCGGCGAGACGACCGTCGAGGCGGTCGGTTCCCGAGCCGGATGGACGTGGATGTCCGATCTGGGGGGTGAGGCCCGCTCGACAGGCGAAGCGGCGATCGCACCGTTGCACGGGGAACTGGTTCTCGTGCTGGCATGGTTGCACCACGTTGCCGGCGGTCTCGCGGGGCTGAACGCTTCGTTCCGGGCGGTCGATGGTTGGCGGCGAATGTCGTTCCCGTGCTGGAATCGGTGGAGATGCTCGAGGAGTTCGAGTGGGATCAGATCGCGAAGGAGGCGCCAGCGGATGTCGGATGAGCCGCGCCCCGAGTTCCCCGTTGTGCGACGCGGCTATGACCGCGAGTGGGTCGACGCCTACCTTGACCGGGTCAACGACGAGTTGACTCGCCTGGCCGCCGAGAACCGGAAACTGCACCGCGAGGATGCCCGCGACGAACGCGACGCGCTCGAGCAGTTGCTGGCGGCGGCGAAGGCCTCGGTGCCGTCAGCGTCAGAACCACCGCTGCCACTTCCACCGCCGTCGCTCGGGCCGGCCTGACGCTCGGGACGGCGAGTGTGACATCTGGGGTCAGACCCCAGATGTGACACCGAGCAGCCGGAGGACGACGCGGGCCTCGTCGGCGCTGGCTGCTCGATCGACCACCGCGTCGAATCGCCACTCGTTGGTGTCGTCGGGGTCGTGCAGGATCTGGGTGACACGACCGGACGCGGCGTCGTACCGGAACAGTTCGCCGGACCGGGCGCCGGGGTCAGTGAGGATCTCGTCGTGCTCCGCCCAGTACGGCTGCACCGCCTCGATCAGCTTCTCACCCGATGGCCACACCTCCCGGTCGGCGTCGGCGACGATCTCGTCGTAGCCGCGCCGGCGGGCCAGCTTCTGCACCCAGTCGAATGCCCGGTTGCGCACCATCACGCGGAATGCCCGATGGTCGTCGACGATCGTGCGCTCGCCGGTCGGTAACGTCGGCCGGAGGTCGTCGACCGATGCGGCGTCCTCGGGGTGCAACAGGCGTTCCCACTCGTCGATCAGGCTCGAGTCGACCTGGCGGACCACCGCGCCGAGCCATGCGACGGTGTCACCGAGCTCAGCCGTCGCCAGTTCTTCGGGCACGTTCTGAACAAGGCCCTTGTAGACGTCCGAGAGGTACCGCAACACCACGCCCTCGGAACGCTTCAACCCGTAGTCGTTGACGTACTCGCCGAACGTCATCGCCCGCTCGTACATCTCGCGCACGATCGCCTTGGGTGCCACGGTGTCGCCGCCCACCCACGGGTGACGGGTGCGGAACTCGTTGAAGTTCCCGTAGATCCAGGCCGCATTCGGCTTGGGATACTCGACTTGTGACAGGCGCTCCATGCGCTCCTCGTACTCGACCCCCGACGACTTCATCTCGGCCATCAGCTCGTCCTTCGCGCGCTTGACCTGTGCCGCCAGGACCACGCCGGGGTTCTCCTGCACCGACTCGATGATCGTGAGCATGTTGAGCGCATGGTCGATCGCATCGCCGGAGCGGGTCTCGGACACGGCGGCGGTCGCCTCCGCCTCCGCGGCGGGGAGCGCGTGCAAGGCTTCGACCGCCCACAGCGAGAGCGGCTGATGCAGCGCGAACTGGTCTTGAAGATCGAAGTTCACTCGCACCCGGCGGCCGTACTCGTCGGGCTCGTCGGGGAACTCCAACATCTCGGCTTCGACCAATGATCGGTAGATCGAGATCGCACGACGGATGTGGGCACGCTGACGACGTCGCGGTTCGTGGTTGTCGGTCAACAACGTCCGCACCGCCCGACACCCGTCGACCTCGCTGCCGTCGGCCTCGCGCACGACCGGGCGGTCGAGGAGGTTCATCACGATCTGGTGGCTCACCTGGAAGTGCGACTTCAGCTCCTCGGGCTCACCGCCGACCAGCTTGTCGAACGTCTCCTGGGTCCAGTGCGCGTAGCCCCGCTCGGGCTGCTTCTTCTTGACCACCTTCTTCTTGCCGCTCGACGCCGCCTTCTCACCGAGGCGCTGGTTCTCGACGACGTGCTCGGGCGCCTGCACCCACACGTCGCCCCGATCGTCGAATCCCTTGCGCCCCGCCCGCCCACCGATCTGGGCGAACTCCCGATTCGACAGGATGCGCACACCGGAACCGTCGTACTTGCAGAGTTGCGTGAACAGCACCGAGCGGATCGGCACGTTGACACCAACACCGAGCGTGTCGGTCCCGCAGATGATCTTCAGCAACCCGTCCTGGGCGAGCTTCTCCACGAGTAGCCGGTACTTCGGCAGCAGGCCGGCGTGGTGAACGCCGACCCCGGCGGTGATGAACCGGCGCAGGTCCTTCCCGATGGGCGAGTCGAACCGGAACCCGGCCAGCGCCTCCTTGACCGCCGCTTTCTCGGTCTTGCTCAACGGGTCGAGCGCGAGGTAGTTCTGTGCCGCTTCGGTCGCGTCCTTCTGCGTGAAGTGCACGAGATAGATCGGTGCCCGTCCCGACTCGAGCAGCGACGTCACGCTGTTGTGCAGAGTGCTGGTTCGGTACTCGAAATCGAGCGGCACCGGCCGCTGCACCGACTTGACAACGGTCGTCTCACGTCCGGTGCGCTCGGTCAGGTCCCGCCGGAAGAACTCGACGTTGCCGAGCGTCGCCGACATCAGCAGGAACTGCGTGTGCGGCAACTCCAGCAACGGAACCTGCCATGCCCATCCCCGCTGCGGGTCGCCGTAGTAGTGGAACTCGTCGATGATCGCCACGTCGACCGGAGCATCGCGGCCGTCACGGAGGGCCCAGTTGGCGAGGATCTCCTGCGTGCAGCAGATGATCGGCGCCTCCGGGTTGACGGCGGCGTCGCCGGTGAGCATCCCGACACGGTCCGACCCGAACTCCCGGCACAGCGCGAAGAACTTCTCGCTCACGAGCGCCTTGATCGGCGCCGTGTAGACGCTGCGCTTCCCTTCGGCCAGCGCGGCGAAGTGTGCCGCCGCGGCGACCAGCGACTTGCCCGACCCGGTCGGCGTGTTGAGAATCACATGGTTGCCGAGAACAACCTCGAAGATCGCCTCCTCCTGAGCCGGGTACAGCTCGAGGCCGATCTCGGCGGCGTAGTCGGTGAACCCGGCCAGGATCGCGTCGCCGTCGATCGTGCCGTCGGCCATCCGGGCGCCCGGGCCCGGTACGTGGCGGATCAGCGGTGGCATCGGAGACGACGTCATGTGGTGGTGAGGGTAGGCGCGTCAGTCGTCGTCGGTACGCTCGCCGTGTGCCCACACACGACAGCGAATCGGTCGACGTCGACCGCACATCGCATGTCGAGGTGCTCTTCGCCGACGGTGTTCGCGCCCGATTTGAAGTCGGGCCGCTGCGTCCAAACTGCGCTCATGGGTCGATCCGGGCCGCGTCGGCACCATCGATGGAACCGTCGAGCACCACGGTTCGTGAACGCTCGGTGACGACGACCAACCGCCGAGTATTCACCGCCACCGGCCGGTAGTTTCGCCGCGTGTCGAAGACGAAACTCGCGTTGTCTGATGAGGTCGAGGTCCGTGTCCAACGGCGCCCGTCGACGTCGCGTGATCGTCGGCCTCGTCGCCATCGTCGTCGCGTTCATCGGCATCGGAGCGCTTCACGCACTCCAGCAACCGCCGTTCTTCGCGCCCGATGAAACCGCCCACGTCGGATACGCACAGGAGATCGCCTCGTTCCGGCTGCCGCAGATCCGAGTGTTCCCCGAGGTCCCCGTCGAGGCCCGGCAGTGGCAGGCCGAGCGTTCGATGGCCAACGACATCCGGTACCGCGGGGTGTGGGTTGCGAACCATCCTCCGCTGCACTACATCGCAGTTGCGCCGCTGATCTGGGTGAGCCGGGCCACCGGTGCCCTCGATGGTGGGCTGATCCTCATGCGCTTCGCCAACGTTGCTTTCGCGGCGGTCGGCGTGGTGTTCACGTTTCTGCTGGCTTCGGAGATCACTCGTCGCAACCATCGCCTCGCGCTGCTCGCGGCGGCTCTTGCCGCATTGGTGCCCCAAGGCCACGCCGTCTTCTCGCAGGGCCTGAACGACGGGCTCGGGTTTGCCGCCGGCACGGCTGTGGTCTGGGCAGGAGCGCGCTGCCTGCGACGCATCGATCAGTTGACGAGGCGGGACCTTGCGCTTCTTGGGGCGACGTCGGCGGTCGCGTTCGGTTCACGGGCGGCCACGATGCTGCTCGCGATCGCCGTCGTGGGCGTCGTGGCGTTGCGGCGATTCAGTCGGCCTGCACCATCGGCGCGGGACCAACTGCGCCGTGCCATCCGTGTGGCCGTGATCGGGCTCGGGCCTGCCGTCGTGCTGTTCGGGTGGTTCTACGCCCGCAACATGGTGCTGTACGGCGACATCGGCGCGTCGCAGTATCTGCTCGAGATGTTCCGCCGCGACCGTCGGGGTTCGGTCGTTGACATGGTGGTTCGCTGGTCGATGTGGTCGAACGTGTACGAGGGGCTGATGTCGCCGACGACCCGGCAACGAATCGTCCCGCCAGGCTCGCTCGTGCTCACGATGATCGCTGCGGTCGGGGTCGGCATCGTGCTCGCCACGGGTCGCATCACGCGGCGTGTCGGAGTGTCGCACGACGGCGCGCCCGACGATGCCAATGACGACGCCGCGACCCTGCGGTGGCAGATCTCGCTCGGACTCGTCGCCGTCGCGGTCGTTGCGCTCACCATTGCCCAACATGCGAGCGGAGGCGGCAACGCCCACGCCCGCTACACGATGCCGGCAATCGGCGTCGCCGCCGTGCTGGTCGTGATCGGCATGGAACAGATCTGGTCGCGATGGGCGCCGCTCGGGCTGGTGCTCATCGCTGGTTGGTGGGCGCTGCTCAATCTCCCCGTCGACATCGATCCGATCACGCGCCGCACTCGCGATGACGGCCAGTTGCCGCCCTCTCCGCTTCGCGTCCTCCCGCTGAGCGACGGGTGGCGAACCGCTGCCGGCGCGTTGATCGCTGTCGGTGTCGTCGTGACCGTTGGAGCGCTGGTCGCAACGATGCGTTCGCCAACCCATCCCGCCCACGGCCCAGACGCGCTCGAACCGCCGGCGCCCCGGCCGTCTGACCATGGCGAACTGGTCGAGGTCTGATCGTCAGTCGGGGCCGGACGCGGCGATGAGGCGTCGTCGATCAAGTCGGCGTCGGATTCCGCGGCGCGGCGGACTCTGATCCCCGTCGTCTCGGACAGGGTGGTCGCGGCCCGGAATGGTGTCGACCGATCAGCCGAGCACGAGTTCGGCGAAGCTCGGCAGCGCCATCGCAGGTCCGCTCACGAGGAACTCGGTGATGCAGGTCTCGCGCCATTTCGCGAGTTCGTCACGGATCTTGTCGGGCGGTCCGACGAGGGCGACATCTTCGACCATTGCCAAGGGGATGGCAGCGGCGGCTTCGGCCTTCTTGCCCTGCAGGTACAGCTCTTGGACGGTGTCGGCGACGTCGCCGTAGCCCATGCGGGCGAACACCTCGTAGTGGAAGTTGGCGCCCTTCGCGCCCATGCCGCCGGCGTACAGCGCGAGGAAGGGGCGCACGAAGTCGGCGCACTTCTCGGCGTCGTCGCCGGGGATGATCATCGCAGTTGCGGTGACCTCGAAGCGGTCCTTCTTCGTCGGATCGTCCGGAGGCATCGAAGCCCTGCTGGAGGCAGTCGCGGTAGAACTTGTCGTCCTTCGGCGAGAAGAAGAGGGGCAGCCAGCCGTCGCAGATCTCGGCGGACAGCGCGACGTTCTTCGGTCCTTCGGCGGCGAGATAGATGGGGATGTCGTGGCGCAGCGGGTGGACTGTCGACTTGAGCGCCTTGCCGAGCCCGGCGCCACCCTCGAATGGCATGTCGTAGAACTCGCCGTGGAACTCGACCGGCGCGTCGCGCGCGCACGATGGAGCGGACGATTTCGACGTACTCGCGGGTGCGCGCGAGCGGCTTCGGATAGGGCTGGCCGTACCATCCCTCGACCACTTGCGGCCCTGATGCGCCGAGCCCGAGGATGAACCGCCCGTTCGACAGATGGTCCATCGTGATCGCGGCCATCGCAGTGGCTGCTGGCGTGCGCGCCGACATCTGCATGATCGCGGTGCCGAGCTGCAGCGTCTCGGTTGCCGCACCCCACCATGCCAGTGGTGTCAGAGCATCAGACCCGTACGCCTCGGCGGTCCACACCGAGTTGAATCCGAGCCGTTCGGCCTCCTTGACCGCTTCGAGCGCGCCCGCAGGCGGGCCTGCGGACCAGTAGCCGGTGTTGTATCCGAGTTTGATGTCTCTCATCGCCTCACCGTACGCGACGTCGTTTCGGTGGGGCATGCTGGGGGAGTGGGAGCAACCGACGATCGCCTCGTCGTCACCGACAGCGTGCGAATCCCCCGCTACGAGCTCGACGTGAGCTTCAGCGCCTCGGGCGGCCCTGGTGGCCAACATGCGAACAAGGCGGCGACGCGTGCCGAGCTGCTCTTCGATGTCGAGGCGACCTCGGCGATGTCGGAGGCGCAACGCACACGGGTGATCGCGAAACTCGGCCCAGTCGTGCGTGTGGTCGCCGACGACGAACGCTCACAGTTGCGAAATCGAACGCTGGCCGAGGAGCGCCTCGCCGAGAAGTTGCGTGGCGCCCTGCACGTCCCTCGCCGTCGACGAGCGACCAAACCGACCCGCGGCTCGCAACGGCGACGGGTGGAGGCCAAGAAGCAGCGCGGTGAGACCAAGCGCTACCGCCGCCCACCCTCCATCGACGACTGACGCATCCAACCCAGCCAGCGATGAGCGAACCGACCGGATACGGCGGTTTCGCTCATCGCAACGGGTCCAGAGCCGTCAGGTGGGGGTGAAGCGGACGGGGAGGTGGACCGGGCCGAAGATCGCGGTCGTGGCCGGCTTCCACTCGACCACGCCGTCGACGGCCAGGTCGGGCATGCGGCGAGCGAGGATCGGCAGTGCCTCTTGCAGTTCGGCGCGAGCGAGCGCGGCGCCGAGGCAGTAGTGGATGCCGGAGCCGAACGTGAGCTGCGGCTGCCCGGACGGCTCGCTCGTGATGTCGAAGGCACCCGGATCGTCGAACACCGTCGCATCGCGATTGGCCATGGCCAACGAAGGCATCACGATGCTCCCTGCAGGGAACATCACATCGCGGTACTCGATGTTCTCGCTGGCGAACCGAGCGGTTCCACGCACGGCTCCGAAGTATCGCATGATCTCCTCCACGGCCCGAGCCGCGATGGTCGGGTCGTCGGCGAGCAGCTTCCACTGATCGGGGTGCTCGGCGAGCAACGCGACGGCGCAGCCCAACTGGTTGCGCGTCGTGTCGGTGCCACCGACGATCACCGCGTCGACCATCATCACCAGCTCGTCGGTGCTGAGGCGGTCGCCCTCCTCCTCGGCGGCGATCAGGTCGGTGATCAGGTCGTCCTGGGGGTCGTTGCGGCGATCGGCGATCAGACACCGCGAGTACTCGTCGAGTTCGGCCTGGGCCGCTTTGATCACGTCGAGTTCCTCGAGCACGTTGCCGTTGAAGATGCGCAAGACGTCCTCGGCCAGCCGTGAGAACAGTTGCCAGTCCTTGCGTGGGGCACCGAGCAGCTCGCAGATGATCGGGATCGGATACGGCTCGCAGACGTCGACGGCGACATCAGCTCGTCCCGCCGGCGCCACGGCATCGACGAGTTCGTCGACCACTTCGCGCATGAACGGACGCAGCCGGTCGGCTGACCGCGGTGAGAACGACTTGGCCACCAACCGACGCAGTCGCATGTGCACCTCGCCCTCGGCCGACAGGATCGACACCCGTCGATTGGCGAGGAAGTCGGGATCGGTGATCCCCATCATCTCGGGGATCTTCGACGTGGCGCTGTGCCAGCGCTTGTCGCGCAGCACGGCGACGACGTCCGGGTACTGCAGGATCGAGTGGCCGATGGCGTTGCGGACGATCCAGTGGTCGCCGGCCAGAGATGCGATCAGTTCCTGTCGTTCGGTGTCGCTCGAGCTCGGATCGTCGATCGAGGGCAGGTCGAGTTCAGCCACAGGGGTCATCGGCACACCGTAAGTGAACACCGGCGTCAGCAGGACACAGCGGTCACCCGGCGGCCAGGGCGTCGATGGCCGTGGCCCCGAGCGACTCGGCGACCACCGCGTTGGTGTACTCGCCGCCGATCGTGTTGAGGCCGTGAGCGATCGCCGGATCGCGTCGCGCGGCACCGATCGCTCCGTGGACGGCAACGTCGAGCAGATAGGGGAGCGTGGCGTTCGTCAACGCGTATGTGCTCGTGTGGGGCACCGCCCCCGGCATGTTGCCGACCGCATAGTGCACGACATCGTGCTCGATGTAGGTGGGCTCCTCATGGGTGGTCTCGCGCGTGGTGGCGATGCATCCGCCCTGGTCGACCGCGACGTCGACGATCACCGAGCGCGGCTTCATCGACTGCACCATCTCGTCGCTGACCACCACCGGAGCGCGGCCGCCTGCCACGAGCACGGCACCGATCACCAGGTCGGCATCAGCCAGTCGCGCGCTCGATGGCGCCACGATTCGACGCGGCCGTCATGATCCGGCCCCGGTGGATCTGGTCGACGAAGCGCAGCCGGTCGAGGTTCTTGTCGATCAACACCACCTCGGCCTCCATGCCGGCAGCGATCCACGCCGAGTTCCAGCCGACGTTGCCCGCACCGAGCACCACGACCTTGGCCGGCCGCACCCCCGGTGCGCCACCCATCAGGACGCCTCGGCCGCCGTTGTGCCGCTCGAGGAAGTGCGCGCCCATCTGTGGCGCGAGCCGTCCGGCGACCTCGCTCATCGGAGCGAGCAGCGGGAGCGAGCCGTCGGCCGACTGCACCGTCTCGTACGCGACCGACGTCGTCCCGGCAGCGATCAGCGCCGCGGCAACAGCGGGGTACGCCGCCAGATGCAGGTAGGTGAACACGGTCAGATCGGCGCGCAGGAACTCGAACTCCTCGGGCTTGGGTTCCTTCACCTTGACCACCATGTCCTGCGCCCAGGCGTCGGCGGCGGTCGGCACGATGTCGGCACCTGCCGCGAGATAGTCGGCGTCGGTGATCGAGGCGCCTTCCCCGGCGCCCGATTCGACCAGAACCTCGACGCCGAATCGTTCGAGTTCGCGCACCCCGTCCGGCGTCATCGCGACGCGGTGCTCGGCGGTCTTCACTTCGCGCGGAACGCCCACGGTGCGGATGGCAGGTACGGAGTCGGTCATGGCCTCATCATGCCTGATCGATCACCGCCGTCGCCGCGACCACTACCGTCGTGGCCAGATGACGAACGCCGATGCACCACGAATCCACCTCGGTCCTACGGGCGGCCCCGACTGGCTCGCCGATGCCGTGATCGCCGGTGGCGGTGAACTCGTCGGTGCCGACGAGGCCGAAGCCGTGGTGTGGGCCGATGCCCGAGCGGTCGACGAGCTGCGCGAGATCCTCGATGACGCCGACCAGATCCGCTGGGTGCAACTGCCGTTTGCGGGCATCGAGAACTTCGTCGATCATCTCGATCACGACCGCACGTGGACGTGTGGCAAGGGGGTGTACGCCGAACCGGTCGCCGAGATGGCGCTCGCCCTCGGCATGGCAGGGCTCCGCCACATCGGCGCCTACGCGCAGTCGACCGAATGGTCAGGCCCGCGCGGACGCAACCTGCTCGACGGGCGCGTCACCATCCTCGGCGGCGGCGGGATCACCGAGTCGCTCGTACGGCTGCTGCAGCCGTGGCACTGCGACATCACCGTCGTACGGAACCGGGCTGAGCCGATGGACGGTGTCGACGAGGTGCTCGAGGCCGATCGATTCGCCGACGCGCTTCCAGGGGCGGATCTCGTCGTGCTTGCTCTCGCCCTGACACCTGAGACCGAAGGGATGTTCAGCGCCGACGAGTTCGGACTGATGGAGGACCACGCCTGGCTCGTCAATGTCGCGCGTGGCCGCCACGTCGTCACCGACGATCTCGTCGAGGCGTTGAGAAACGAGGTGATCGGCGGGGCCGCGCTCGACGTCACCGACCCCGAGCCGCTCCCTGGCGGACATCCCCTGTGGACGATGCCGAACTGCATCATCACCCCCCATGTCGGCAACACGCCCGAGATGGCCAAGCCGCTGCTCGCCCAGCGGGTCACCGACAACGTCCGTCGATACGCCCGTGGCGACGAACTGATCGGTCTCGTCGATGTCGACGCCGGCTATTGAGCAACCGCCTCTCGTAGCGTGAACGGACCGTGTCGCGTCTGACCCACTACGACGTCCTCGGCGTGGAGTCGAGCGCTTCCGTCGCCGAGATCCGCGAGGCCTATCGGCGCCTGGCTCGCGAACACCATCCGGACCGTGCGGTGTCGAACGACCGCGTCGGTGGTGACGCCTCGATGACGGTGATCAACGAGGCGTACCGGGTGCTCAACGATCCGGCACGGCGTGCGGTGTACGACGCGTCACTGCGGGCGGCGCCCGCGACGGATTCCGCACAGCCGTCGGATGCCGTGGCATCGACGCCCACGACGTATCCGAGCCACCTCGAGCCGGCCCGGTTCCCGTGGCGGTCGGTGACGTTCTTTGCCGCCGTGGCGATCGTCGGCGTCGTCGTGCTCGCCCAGTTCACCGAACCCGGCGAACCCCGTGGGCCTGACGGCATCATCCAGATCGGATCGTGCGTCTCGATCGAGCTCAACGGCGATGCCCGCGAGGTTCTCTGCACGATGGATCCCGACGTCGATCTCGTCGTCGAAGCGTTCGTGCCGTTCGAGGAATCATGCCCGGGGGCCACCGTCGCGCACCGGGACCGTCAAGGGATGGGTATCGCCTGCGTGGGCGTCAGCATCGAACCCGCCGGCTGACACCGGTGTGACAATCGGGGTGCCGCTGCTAACTTGTGGCTTCCCTCAGGGGCGATTAGCTCAGCTGGAAGAGCGCCACGTTCACACCGTGGAGGTCGGGAGATCGAGACTCCCATCGCCCACTCGTCCCGCCGAGCATTTCAGTGCGGAACAGGTCCCGGATTCCGGGACGCATTCCGCAGCGAAAGCGAGGACGTTTCTCGAAATCCACTGGCGCCGGCCAGATCGTTGCAGGCGAGACGCGCCTGTGCGATCACCAGCACGCCAGCGGATCCTGATCGAGCGCCCGCCGTACCCCGTCGGCGGGTCTACTTCTTCTCGGGCACGTCCTTCAACAGTAGTTTGGCCAGCACGATCCCGGCGAGCATCGTGAACAGCCAGACCAGCACGGTGGCAACCACCCAGGTCGACGTTCCGTCGATACTCAGGCCATCGGACAGCAGCGCGGTGAGGACGAGCGCGAGGAACGTCGAGACCAGTGCACTGCCACCCTGCAGGGCGGAAGCGTACTTCTCGGCCAGTTTCGACACGAGTGGGTCCAACACGGCGCTGAGCACCGTGAAGATGACGACGGCGATCACGAAGGCCACTCCGTCGAGACTCATCTTGTCGAGGATGAGCGCCGCGAGCAGCAGGCCGATGGCGTTGCCGAGGAGCGACAGGCCGACGCGGGCGAAGGTTCGTGTCATGGAGTCCTCGTGGTGGTGATGTGACGCCGGTGTGCGCCAGCGGATGGATCGGAACGCACCAACATCATGACGGATTGCAGCCGTCGGGTCGCGCTTTCGAGGCGCGCCGGCGCTGACGAGCACTAAGGTCCGATGCAATGCAACGGCTCTGCGGGCGTCCCGGGTGTTCTGACGCTGCGTCCGTGGTCTACGGGATGCGCGCCGAGGACCTCGTCTTCTGGATCGACGCGCTGCCCGATCCGCTCGAGCACGGCGCTGCAGTGTTGTGTCTACGCCACGCCAACTCGATGGTGGTACCACGCGGATGGACGCTCGACGATCTCCGTGATCCCGAGCTGCACCTGTTCCGTCCTCCGCTGCCTGCACCCACGGTGCGTTCGAGAGCAGTGCGCCCGACGCGGACACCTTCCGGCGGCGAGCAACTCGAACTCGGTAGCGACGCTGCGCCACCCGACGAAGCTCACGTCGAGTCGGAACTCGTCGTGGTGGAACACGCCGACGACAACGATGCGGGTCCGTGGACGCCGTCGTTCGACGAAGCCGACGACCTCGACGGGCTGCTCGCAGCGCGCAGCCCGCTGCTGTCACGGGCGTTCCGAACGGCCGAACGCCCGGTCGAGTGACCAGGACAGCTCCGAAGGTCATGAAGATCGAACGAGACACCTTGGTTCCCGGACCACCGGAGCGGGCATTCGCGCTGGTCGACGACTTGTCGGCGTATCCGGCCTGGATGGACCTCGTGCACGACGTGGAGGAAACCGCTCCGACGGATGATCTGCGCACGTGGAACGTCGAACTCCAGGCGCAGGTCGGTCCGTTCGCGAGATCGAAGCGACTCCGCATGGTGCGTGTGGCACACGAGCAGGATCGTCGCGCCGTCTTCGAGCGCGACGAGATCGACGGCCGGCGGCACTCGCCGTGGGTCCTCGCAGCAACGCTGGACGCGGAGGCGTGTGATGCGGGCCACACTCGACTCACCATGACGCTGACCTACGGGGGCAACCTGTGGACCGGTGCCGTGCTGCAACGAGTGCTCGACGACCACATCGAGCGAGGCGCGGCAGCGTTGAGCGCGCTGTTGGCCGACGACGGCGACATCGACGTCGAACGCTGATCCTTCGGGAGGTCGTTGGTCATTTCGTCAACCGCTGGTCAAGTTGTGACGAATTGCTGACGAAGAACGAGGTGACCGGCCCGACACTGCCGGAGACCACACGGAAATGCCCACTACCATCTCGCCCATCACCACCTCGCACCACGTCCTCACGCTTCGTCGCGTGTGCTGCCGGGTCGGTCGCGCGTGCGTCGCACCGCTCGTCGCGTTGGCGGTGGCAGTGCCGATCGTCGCCGTGATGTCGACAGATGCCACGGCGCAGACCACCGATGAATCTGCCCGTGAGGCGGCCCGGGAGATCCAGGCCGCCCGCGATCGCGCCAACGCTGCCGCCGAGGCCTACTTCCAGGCCCAGTCAGACCTCGAGGTGCTCGAGGACGAAGCGGAGGGCATGCAACGTCGCACCGAGGCGCTCGAGCAGCGAGTCGCCAAGCTCCGCCGTGACGTCGAGTCGCTCGCGGTCGCGAGATTCGCGACGAGTGGTGCTCAAGGGATCCCGCTGCTCACTGGTCTGCAGGCACCCAAGGATCAGGTCCAAGCCGATGTTCTCGTCGATGTCGTCACGAACGCGGGCAGCAGCTCGATCGACGAGTTCGAAGCTGCACAGAAGGACTTGAACGAGCAGCAGGACGAACTCGCTCGTCAGCACCAGGCCATCGAGGACCAGCAAGACCTCTTCTCGAAACTGCAGGACGAGGCCGAGGCCGAAGTGCAGCGTCTACGTGAGGTCGAAGAGCAGCGGCTCACCGACGAGGCAGTGCGTCAAGCCCTCGCCGAGCAGCAGGCGGCCAACCTCGCGTTGCTTGCCGAAGTCGAGCTGCGCAACGCCGAGGCCGCCGCTCGCGCCCAGCCGAACCCGGGCATCGCGGCAGCGCAGGCCGCGACTGATGCCGCAGCGGCTGGAGACCCGAACGCCGACCCCAGCGCTGATCCAGCGATCGCTGCGGACGCTGGAGCGGGCAGCGCCCCTCGATCGTCGGGCGCGTCAGGTGGAACCAGCGGCGGTCGCACAGGCACCGGCGGCGCGGGCAGCGTCCCGATCGGCGTGATCAACGGTGAGGTCTACATCGATGCGATCCTGTGCCCGATCAGCGGTTCCGCGTACGGTGACAGCTGGGGCGGTCCGAGGTCGGGTGGGCGGAGCCACGAAGGCGTCGACATGCTGGCGCCGATGGGCACGCCGATCTACGCGGTGGTCAGCGGGGTCGTGAACTTCAAGCACAACCAGCTCGGCGGCAACGCAGCGTCGCTGGTCGGCGACAACGGCAACCGCTACTACTACGCGCACTTCGCCTCGTACGAAGGTGTCAGCCGTCGCGTGACCCAGGGCGACGTGATCGGTTACAACGGCGACACCGGCAACGCATCCGGCACGCCGCACCTGCACTTCGAGATCCACCCGGGCGGCGGGCTCGCGGTCAATCCGACTCCATCGGTGCGGGTGGCCGGCTGCTGAGTCGGCCGGTTCGGTGTTCTAGCCTGACACCGATGGGAACATCGGCGGTGGGAACGGAGTTGTCGACGATGCTCTCGCAGTTGCTCGACGATGCCGAGATCCATGACCTGCACCGGTTGTCCGGAGGCGCATCTCGCGAGACGTGGCGTTTCACGGCCGATGGTCGAGCACTGATCCTGCAGCGTCAGCGCTCGGGCGATCAACGCAACATGCTCGTCGAGGCCGGGGTGGTCAGCGCCGCCGGGCGCAGCGGCGTTCCCGTTCCCGAGCTGATCGACGCACGGCGACGCGACGACGGGATGGCGTTCATGGTGCTCGAAGCGATCGAGGGTGAGACGATCGCCCGCAAGATCCAGCGCGACGATGACTACGCCGCTGCCAGACCCGGATTGGTCGCTGACTTCGGTCACGCCCTCGCGAAGATCCACGCACTCGATCCTTCAGTTGTCGACGGCCTGGAGGCCACCGATCAGCTTGCCTACTACACCGAGGTCCTCGACTCGCTGGGTCGTCCCCATCCGGTGCTCGAACTGGTGCGCAATTGGCTCGTCGACACACGGCCGGGCTCCGACCGGACCTGTGTCGTGCACGGCGACTTCCGTCTCGGCAACGTCATCGTGGGCGCCGACGGACTGCGCGCCGTGATCGACTGGGAGCTGGCGCACCTCGGCGATCCGATGGAGGACCTCGGCTGGCTGTGCGTCAAGGCGTGGCGGTTCGGTGGTCGTCCACCGGTCGCGGGCCTGGGAGACTACGACGACCTGTTCGCCGCGTACGAGGAGGCAGGCGGCGCGACCGTGGATCCGGTGGTCGTGCACTGGTGGGAGGTGCTCGGTACCTGGAAGTGGGCGATCATGTGCATCCTGCAGGCCAGTGTTCACCTCAACGGGATGACCCGGAGTCACGAGCTGGCAGCGATCGGCCGTCGGGTGTGCGAGAACGAACACGACCTGCTCGTGTCGTTGGACGGTCGGTGGTGAGCATGGGTTCGCCGCATGATGCGCCGAGTGCGATCGAACTGCTGGAGTCCGTTCGCGAGTGGATCGATCGCGAGGTGATCACGGCCACCGATGGCCGTCTGCGCTTCCATGCGAGGGTCGCCTCGAATGTGCTGGCGATGGTCGAGCGCGAGATCGAACTCGGACCCGCCCAGGCGGCTGCGCACGTTCAACGGCTCGCCCGACTCGGCGTCGCCGACGACGCGGAACTCGCGAAAGCGATCCGTGAACGACGTTTCGACGACCGGGCCGAGGAGCTTCGAGCCCTCCTCGCCGAAGCCGTCGCCGACAAGCTCTCCGTCGCCAACCCCAAGTACACCTGAATTTCACCAGGGGTCAGACCCCTGGTGAAATCGTCACCGACGGCGGCCGAGCGTGACCGGTCGGCCGGCGGCGAGCTGGCCACAGGCGGCGTCGATGTCGGTCCCGCGGTTGCGCCGTACCGTGGCGTTCGCACCGAGCGACTCGAGCAGATCGCGGAACGTTTCGACCCGGCGAAGTGGCGTGCCGATGGCGGGATAGCCGGGCGTGGGGTTGAGCGGGATCAGGTTGACGTGGGCGTGCGGTGAGAGGCGCCGGCAGAGCGTCGCAAGCTCGCGGGCGTCGCTGTCGCGGTCGTTGACCCCGTCGATCATCGCCCACTCGAAGCTCACCCGGCGATGCTTCGCATCGAGGTAGTCCTCGCAGGCGTCCATCAGATCAGTGATCGGATAGCGCTTGTTGATCGGGACCAGCTCGTCGCGCAAGGTGTCGTTGGCGGCGTGGAGCGACACTGCGAGGTTCACCGGCAACGGGCGCTCGGCCAGCGAACGGATCCCCGGAATGATGCCGACGGTCGAGATCGTGATGTGCCGCGCCGACAGCCCGAGATCCCCGTGGAACCTCTCGGTGGCCGTCCACACGGCGTCGAGGTTCGCCATCGGCTCGCCCATCCCCATGAACACGATGTTGCTCACGCGACGTTCGAGCTGTCTGGCACGCTGCGAGGCGCGGACCACCTGTTCGACGATCTCACCGACGGTGAGGTGCCGCGTGAAGCCGGCCTGGCCCGTGGCGCAGAACCCGCATGCCATTGCACAGCCTGCTTGGCTGCTGACGCAGACCGTCGCCCGATCGGCGTACAGCATCAGGACGGTCTCGACCCGGCTGCCACCGTCGAGTTCCCACAGGAACTTGACCGTGTCGCCGCGGTCGCTCACCGACTCGGTGATCGCCGTGAGCGCTGTCGGGAGCTCGCCGTCGAGGCGGGCCCGCAACGCCTTGGGCAGGTTGGTGATGTCGGTCGGATCGGCGAGTTGTGTGTACATCCCGTCCCACAGCTGATCGAGGCGGTACCGGGGCTCGCCGCCGAGCACCTCGGCGAGCTGATCGCGGGTGAGGTCGTAGCGCGTCGAGTGAGCGCGGCCCGTCATCGTGTGGCCAGCGACGTGTAGTCGTCGATACGGCAGCGCACCACGTCGAGCGATGCCGTCCAGAACGCCTCGTCGGTGACGTCGAAGCCGAACGCCGCGCCGAGTTCCTCCGCGGTGTCCATGCCGGCGCGCGACAGCATGTCGTCGTAGCCGGCGCGGAATCGCTCGGGATCCACGCGGTACTCCGCGAACAGACCCAGACCGAACAGCAGCCCGTACGTGTATGGCCAGTTGTAGAAGTGAGAGCCGTAGTAGTGCGGCTTGAGCAGCCACATGTAGGGGTGCGCCGTCGACTGGTCGAGCCCGTCGCCATAGGCCTCGGCCTGCGCCGTTTTCATCATCTCGCACAGCTCGGCGGCGCTGAGTGTGCGGCGCGCTCGTCGCTGGAACAGCTCGGTCTCGAACAGGAACCGCGAGTGGATGTCGACGATCACCTGATTGGTGCCGGTGAGATCGACGTCGAGTTGGGCCAGGCGCTCTGCGCCATCGAGCCGGGACAGGCCGGCTTCGACCACCAGTGTCTCGCAGAAGATGCTGGCGGTTTCGGCCAGGGCCATCGGTAGCTGACGCTGCAGGGCAGTGCGTCCCGCCAGCGTGGTGTTGTGGTAGGCGTGGCCGAGTTCGTGGGCCGTGGTCTGGGTCGAATCGGCCGAACCCGACCAGTTGAGCAACACGAGCGAACGATCGTCGACGAACCGGGCACAGAACGCTCCGCCGGTCTTGCCGTCACGCGGTTCGGCGTCGATCCACTGTTCGTCGAGCGCCCGATCGACCAGGTCGCCGAGCGTCGGGCTGTAGCCCGTGAACGCCTGTCGGACGACCTCGACGCCGTCGTGCCATGAGACGTTCGCCGCCGCTGATGGCAGCGGCGCGACGAGGTCCCACCAGGGCAGGCCCTGTTCGGGCGGGTTTCCGTGGAGACCGGCCTTGGTACGCATGAAGCGTTGGAGGTCTGGCAACGCGGTGGCGACCGCCGACTGCATCGCGTCGAACGTCGCGCGGCTGACGCTGTTCGCGAACAGCGACGCATCGACGGGAGATGACCAGCCGCGCCGACGGTTGAGGGCGATCGCCTCTCCCTTGATGGCGTTCAGCGCCGCCGCCACCGGCACCTCGATGGTGGGCCACGCCCTGAGTTCTGCGTCGTACGCGGCCCGGCGAACGGTGGGGTCCGGGTCGGTTGCCAATCCACGAACCGCGGGCATCGGCAGCGCCTGGGCACCGTCGGGGAGGTCGACGGCGACGGTCAGCTGCGAGGTGACATCGGCGTGAAGTCGACCCCAGGCGGACGAACCCGTGAGCGACAGCTCGGCGGCGAGGTGCTCCTCGGGCTCGGTCATCTGATGGTCGGCTCTGGCCGCCAGTCGCCGCAGCGGTCCACGGTGTTCGTGCGCCTCGGCGCTGACGTCCGCGAGATCGTCGACGCCGAGCGATGCCACCCAGTCTGCGAGCCGAGACGACAGCGGTCGCAGCGTGGCGTCGAGCTGACGGGTCTCGCTGAACGCAGCCTGCGCTCGCTCGTCGCGGGAGTCGGTGGCGACGGTGGCGTAGACGAAAACGCGCAGGAGGTTGACGGCGTCGGTCACCCGGTTCAGCTCGCGGAGCGCGACGTCGGCCGCGTCGCCATCGTCGGGTGTGACCGGTCGGGTCGTAGTGGCACGGATGTCGAACTCGTCGAACAGCGCGACGAGCCGGTCGGCGTCTGCCCCAGCTTGCTCGAGCGCATCGGTGAACGTTCGGGCCTCGAGTGATTCGTGCACGTCGGCGACGCTCCAGCGAGGAAGCTCGCCGATGCCGGGGGCCGACCGCGGGTCTGTCGTGGTCACGTCGCTCAGCTTCCGGCGGCGGCGATGTCGGCGACGAACGCCGTGTTCGTGGAGTGGACCGTGAATCCGAGGCGTTCGTACATGGCCACCGCGGGCCGGTTGTCGGCGTCGACGTACAACATGCCGACGTCGAGACCGCGGCTGGCGAGATGGTCGAGTCCTGCCAGCGTGAGTTGGGCACCGAGCCCGCGTCCGTGGAAGTCGGGATCGACGGCGATCACGTAGATCTCACCCAGATCCCCATCGGCGGTGTCGGTGGCCGGGTGGACCTTGGTCCAGCAGAAGCCCGCCATCCGCTCGACACCGGTGTCATCGACGGCGTCGAGCACCCGGAATCCGTCGGGATCGAACCATGCCTCCTGCTGGCGCTGGCAGAACGTGTCGATCGTCCAACCGCCCTGTTCGCCGTGGTCGGCGAATGCCCGGTTGTTCACGCCGAGCCAGGCGTCGTCGTCGACGCCTGGAACGAACCCACGCGTTTCGATGGCGACGTCCATGTCGGTCGGTAGCGAACGTCTCATCTGATACAGGGTGCGGCCACGCGTCATGTGAGCGGTATCGGCAAGCGCGGTGTGCGCAGAGGTGGGTTCGAACACCCACCAGTGGACACGCCCTCCACCGTCGGCGGCGACGACATCGAGAGCCGCTTCGATCAACTCGGGTCCGATCGTGGCCATCTCGTAGCGGTGGTGTGGATGGATGACGAGTTCGAAGACGTGCTCGTCGTTTCCGCGCGAAATCTGGGCGTACGCGACCGGATGGTCGTGTCCGGGCTCGGAGGCGACGAACCCCGCGAACCCGTCGAGGCCGCCGTTGACCAGATCGAGGTAGAGGTGATCGGACAGCGGCCTGCGACCGTCAGCCCGGGCAGCAGCATCGAGCAGGTCGGTGACACTGGCGATGTCGTCGCTCGCCATCTGGCGCTTGATCTCGAGGCACCGCATGCTCCGAGGGTACCCGTGGGAGGTCGGGCGGGTGTATAGTTGCCGTCAACCAGGTTCCCGCCACCTGGTTTGCTGCGACGGTTGGGATCCGCCTCCCGACCTCGCACCGAGCGACGGCCCTTCTCACGAGGGGCCGTCGCCACTTTTTCGGCTCTCACCAGGCGCGACGCCGCTCAGTCGCACGCCTTGATCGCCCGGATCAACGTGCGCTCGGCGTTGCGGAGCTGCCGTTCGGCCTCATGGATCGCTGTGACCACGTCGTCACGCTCCGTGCCGATCCACGGTTCGGCGAGGCCGGCGACCCGGTTGCGGTACTGCGCAACATTGTCGGCGATGGCGGCCAGTTCCGCGGCGGTCGACTCGGTGGATCCGGCCATGTCGCCAAACCCTACCGGGAGGCCGAGGGCCCCTCCCTCTACACTTGCCCCGGTGATTCCCGTCCGTGACGACCTGCGCGCCCTCGAGGGATACCACTCCGCACAGGTCGACGTGCGCGTGCGCTTGAACACCAACGAGTCGCCCGTTGCACCGCCCGCAGCGTTCCGGGACGCCGTCGCGGCGGAGGTGTCACGCATCGACTGGCATCGCTATCCCGACCGGAGCGCCACCGATCTCCGCGGGGCCATTGCAGAGGTTCACGGGGTCGATCCGTCGCAGGTGTTCGCCGCCAACGGCTCCAACGAGGTGCTGCAGACGGTGCTGCTCGCGTACGCGGGCCCCGGTCGCACGGTCGCAACGTTCGAGCCGACGTATCAGATGCACGCGCAGATCGCCCGGGTCACCGGAGCGACGGTGGTCGAGGGCGAGCGCGCCGATGACTTCACGCTCGATCCCGCCGAAGTCGAGCGGATACTCGCCGAACATCGACCCGATGTCGTGTTCCTCACGTCGCCGAACAACCCGACCGGACTCGTCGAGCCCGCCGACCGCGTCCGCCAACTGCTCGACCTCGCACCCGGGCTGGTCGTCGTCGACGAGGCGTACGCCCAGTTCGCCGACTGGTCCGCGCTCGATCTCGTCAGCGAGGGTCGACCGCTGGTGGTCACGCGCACGTTCTCGAAGACGTGGTCGATGGCAGGGGCGCGGCTGGGCTACCTGGTCGGGCCGTCATGGCTCGTGGCCGAACTCGACAAGGTCGTGCTGCCGTATCACCTCGACGCGGTCAAGCAGATCGCAGGCCGGCTCGCACTTCGCTTCACCGACGACATGAACGACCGCGTCGGCCACATCGTCGCCGAACGCGAACGGGTCGTGGCGGAGCTGGGAAACCTTCCGCTCGACGTGTTTCCGAGCGGCGCCAACTTCGTGCTGTTCCGGGTGCGGCCCGGGCCGCTCACCGGGCGTCAGGTGTGGCAGGGCCTCGTCGATCGCAGCGTGCTGATCCGCGACTGTTCGAGCTGGCCGCGCCTCGATGACTGTCTACGGGTCACGATCGGAACTCCGGACGAGAACACCGAGTTCCTCGCCGCGCTGGCCGACGTGCTGGCGCCCGCCCCCGCCCGCACACCGACCGGAGTGATGCCATGACCCGTACCGATCGTCCACGCACGGGCAAGCGCCGCCGCGCGACCAATGAGACCTCGATCGAGGTCGACATCGACCTCGACGGCACCGGTGTCACCGACATCTCCACGGGGATCCCGTTCTATGACCACATGCTCGATCAGATCGGCCGTCATGGCGGATTCGACCTGCGGGTGCAGGCGACCGGCGACCTCCACATCGACACCCATCACACCGTCGAGGACGTGGCGATCGCGCTCGGTGAGGCGTTCGCCGAAGCGCTCGGCGACAAGGCGGGCGTGCGTCGGTTCGCGAGCGGGCGCTATCCGCTCGACGAGGCACTGATCGACGTGGCGCTCGACCTGTCCGGACGGCCGTGGGTCGAGTGGCACGTGCCGATGCCCGAGTCACTGGCGTTGGGTGACCCCGCGTTCGATCCGCAGCTCGCCGAGCACGCGGTGTCGTCGTTCGCGACCGCGGCAAACATCACGCTGCACGTCGAGCTCGTCCGCGGGCGCAACGTGCACCACGTCATCGAGGCAACGTTCAAGGGGTTGGCGCGCACGTTGCGCGACGCCGTGCGCGTCGACGACGCCGGCGGTGTGCCCTCGACCAAGGGCGTGCTGTGAGAGCAGTGTCGTGACGCGACCGCTCATTGCTGTGCTCGACTACGGCATCGGCAACCTCCACTCGGCGCAGAAGTCGCTCGAACACGAGGGTGCCGACGCACGTCTCACCGACGATCCGGGTCTGATCGCCGCTGCTGACGGCGTGGTACTGCCTGGTGTGGGGGCGTTCGGTGCGTGCATGGACGCGCTGCGTGCAGCAGGACTCGAGGGGCCGACGCGCGACGCCGTTGCCTCGGGGCGTCCGTTCTTGGGGATCTGTGTCGGCATGCAGATGCTGTTCACCACGTCACAGGAGAACGAGGCAGCGGCGGGCCTCGACGTGATTCCAGGCACCGTGACGTGGATTCCGCCGGGTCCGAAGATCCCGCAGATGCAGTGGAACAGGCTCGACATCGTCGACGAACACGAGCCGATGCTCCGCGACCTGGGGGACGAGCCGTACGTGTACTTCGTCCATTCGTTGCACGGCGTGCCCGACGATCCGGCCGTCGTGGCGGCCACGATCGAGTACGACACGACGCTGAACGCCGCGTTCCGCCACGACAACGTGTTCGCCGTGCAGTTCCATCCCGAGAAGTCGAGCCGACCGGGTCTGCGACTGCTGCGAAACTTCGTCGACGTCTGCGGGGAGCCACGATGATTGACCTCTATCCGTCGATCGACCTGCTGGGAGGCCGCGTCGTCCGGCTGCGCCAGGGCGACTACGACGACGTCACCGACTACGGCGACGATCCGGTGTCGGTGGCTCTCGAATTCGCTCAGGCCGGTGTTCGTTGGGTCCACGTCGTCGATCTCGACGCCGCCAAGTCCGGCGACCCCGTCAATCGGCCCGTCGTCGCGTCGATCGTGTCGGCCCTCGCCGGTTCCACACGGTTGCAGACCGGCGGCGGCGTTCGCACGCTCGACGATGCGCGCGAACTGGCCGCGGCGGGCGTCGCTCGCGTCGTGATGGGATCCGCCGCCGTCCGCGACCCGGCGCTCGTGGAGGCGGCGTCCGACATCGTTCCGGTCGCCGTGGGGCTCGACCATCGTGACGGCGAGATCGCTGTGCACGGTTGGACCCAGGGCAGCGGGATGCTCCTCGACGACGCGTATGGCTTGTTTCCGACCGCAGAGATGTTCCTGATCACGAACATCGGGCTCGACGGGATGCTCACCGGCCCGGACATCGATGGGCTGACCCGCTCGGCGGCACACGCCGGCGTGCCGGTGATCGCCAGTGGGGGCGTGTCGAGCCTGGCCGACGTCGTGGCCCTCGCCCAGATCGGGAACCTCGGCGGGATCATCACCGGCAAAGCCGTCTACGAGGGACGGTTCACGGTGAGCGAGGCGCTGAGCGCACTCGAGGCGGTGAGATCGTGAAGGTTGCCCGTGTCATCCCGTGTCTCGACGTCACCGACGGTCGTGTCGTCAAAGGCACCAACTTCGTCGACCTGCGCGACGCCGGCGATCCGGTCGAACTCGCCGCCCGCTACGACCTCGAAGGTGCCGACGAGTTGGTGTTCCTCGACATCACGGCGTCGAGCGACAACCGCGACACCACGATCGACATGGTGCGACGTGTGGCCGACGAGGTCTACATCCCGTTCACGGTGGGCGGTGGAGTCCGGACGCTGGAAGACGCACGGCGCATGCTTCGCGCCGGTGCCGACAAGGTGAGCGTCAACACCGCGGCGGTCGAGCGCCCCGAGTTGATCACCGAGATCGCCACGGAGTTCGGAGCACAGTGCGTCGTCTGCGCGATCGACGCGAAGCACCGTGCCGATGGTGTGGTGGACAGTTGGGAGGTGTACCTCCACGGTGGGCGCACTCCGACCGGGATCGATGCGGTCGAGTGGGCGCAAGAAGCGGTGCGTCGGGGTGCCGGCGAAATCCTGCTCACCTCGATGGATCGCGACGGCACCCGCGATGGATTCGATCTCGATCTCACCCAAGCCATCGTCGATGCCGTCACGGTGCCGGTGATCGCCAGCGGCGGCGTCGGCTCGATCGATCACCTCGTTGACGGCGTGGCCGTCGGTCGTGCCGACGCCGTGCTCGCAGCCTCGATCTTCCACTTCCGCGAACACACCGTCGCCGACGCCAAAGCGCAGATGTCGGCGGCCGGCATCCACGTCCGTCCCGTCTGAATTTCACCAGGGGTCAGACCCCTGCTGCAATCGCGTAGGTTCTGGGGCATGAGTTCTGCTGCTGTCACGACCGAACGACACGATGGGGTGCTGGTCGTGCATCTCGACGACGGCAAGGCGAACGCACTGTCGTTCGACATGATCACGGCGATCGGTGGTGCGCTCGACGAGGCCGAGGGCGATGACGAGATCCGGGCAATGGTGCTGCACGGTCGACCCGGCAAGTTCTCCGCCGGCTTCGATCTTGGCGTGATGTTCGGCGATGACATGTCGGCCATCATCAACCTCGTCGCCGACGGTGGTGCGTTGGTTCATCGGCTCTACGGTTCGTCGATCCCGGTCGTTGCGGCGAGTACAGGACACGCCCTGGCAGCCGGAGCGCTCGTGCTGCTCGGCTGCGATGTCCGCGTCGGCGGTGACGTCGAGGCCAAGATCGGGCTCAACGAGGTCGCGATCAAGATGGTGCTTCCCGACTGGGCGTTGACGATCGCGACCGATCGGCTGAGCAAACGACATCTCCAGCGGGCGCTCGCGAACGCTCGCATCACGACGCCACGCGATGCCGTCGATGTTGGGTTCCTCGACGAGGTCGTACCCGACGGCGAGGAACTCGATCGGGCGGTCGCCGTCGCTGCCGAGCTGGCATCGACGCTCGATCCGTCGGCGTATGCGCGCACCGTTCGTGCGATCCGCGGTCCGGTGCTCGACCTGATGGCGCAACAGATCGCCAGCGACCGGTCGGCAGGAGTCAGTCCCGTCTGATCGCAGCCGGGGTCCGATTGCAGCAGGGGTCTGACCCCTGGTGAAATCGTGGGTAGGGTCGCCGACATGGCCACCCCCAACGTGAATCCCAAAATGGAATACCGCCGACTCGGCAACACCGGGCTGCAGGTGAGCGTGCTGTCGTTCGGCAGTTGGGTCACCTTCGACACGCAACTCGACAATCAGCTCGCCCTCGAATGCATGGCTGCAGCCGGTGACGCCGGGTGCAACTTCTTCGACAACGCCGAGGCGTACGCCGGCGGCAAGAGCGAGACGATCATGGGCGAGGTGCTGCGCGAGCTCGCGTGGCCGCGCTGGTCGTACGTCGTGACCACGAAGGTGTTCTGGGGCCTCCACCGCAATACGCCGAACATGAACAACACCCTCAACCGCAAGTACCTGATGCACGCCGTCGACGGCTCGTTGGAGCGATTCGGGCTCGACTTCGTCGACGTCCTGTACTGCCACCGTTCCGATCCGAACACGCCGATCGAGGAGACGGTGTGGGCGATGAGCGACATCATTTCGGCCGGTAAGGCGCTGTACTGGGGCACCAGCGAGTGGTCGGCCGACGAGATCCGCGCCGCCATCGACATCGCCGATCGTCATCACCTGCACCGGCCGGTCACCGAGCAGAGCCAGTACAACCTGCTCGAACGCAAGAAGGTCGACAAGGAGTACGCCCGCATCAACGCCGAGTTCAACTACGGCAACACGATCTGGAGCCCACTCGCGTCCGGTCTGCTCACCGGGAAGTACAAGGACGGCATTCCCGAGGACTCGCGTGCCGCGCTCGAGGGCTATGGCTGGCTCGCCGGCCGTTTGAGCGACGAGGAGGCAATCGCCCGTGTCGAGAGACTGCGCCCGATCGCGGAACGTCTCGACTGCACGATGGCGCAGCTCGCGTTGGCCTGGTGTACCAAGAACCCGCATGTGTCGACGGTGATCACCGGCGCCTCGAAGGTCAGCCAGGTCGAACAGAACTTCGGTGCGCTCGACGTGATCCCACTCCTCACCGACGAGGTCAAAGAAGAGATGGAAGCTGCCGTCAAGGCCTGAGCCACCCCACCTCCCGCCCGAAAATGCCTGGAAGTCGCGCGCTCGGCGCGACAAACCAGGCATTTTTCGGGCTCGGGTCGGGCTCGGACCACTGGTCGGCACTCGCAGATCGGGGTACGACCGCCGACGGTAGCCTTGTCCCGATGGCCGTCGTCGACGACAAGCTCCCGATCAAGATGCTCAACGACCGGGTGCTCGTGCGCATCTCCGACAAGGCGGGCGAGCGCAAGTCGTCAGGCGGCATCGTCATCCCGGCCACCGCCCAGGTGTCGAAGCGTCTGATCTGGGCGACCGTGGTCGCTCAGGGCCAGAACGTGCGCTCGTGCGAGGTCGGCGACAAGGTGCTGTTCAGCCCTGAGGATCGCTACGAGGTCGAGGTCCAGGGCGAGGACTACGTCATGTTGCGCGAACGCGAACTGCACGCGGTTGCCGCAGAGCGCATCGAGGCATCGACGGGCTTGTACCTGTAGGCAACGCATCGGGCCGCGCGAAGGGGTCGGCCC